>NZ_JBIVQO010000002.1:835192-1063690 GCF_044755265.1 Streptomyces sp. NPDC092370
CCCCGCCCCCCCCCCCCCCCCCCGGCGCGGGGGCCCCCCCCCCCCCCCCCCCGACGCGTCCCCTCGCGTACGACGTCGGCTGCGGGTCGTCACCCGCTCAGCTGGGGGCGGCACGGGTGGGCGTGGGAGTCCCCCCGCTCGAGCGGAGCCGAGAGCTTGGGGGAGGCACCTCGTCGGCCCGGCTGCACCCACCCGGCATTGGGGCTCGGGCCCGGGCTACTTCAGCGCGCCCGCGGTCAACCCCTGCACCACCTGCCGCTGGAAGACGACGTACGCGGCGAGGACCGGCAGCATCGCCATCACCAGACCCGCGAAGAGGCCCGACCAGTCGCCCTTGTAGCCCTGGCTGACCGCCAGCTGGACCAGGCCCTGGGTGAGGACACGCTTGTCCGGGTCGGTGTTGAGGACCGTGGGGAGCATGTACTGGTTCCACTGGCCCAGGAAGTTGAAGATGCCGACGCTGATCAGGCCGGGCTTGGCCATGGGCAGCATGATCTGGAAGAACGTGCGGCTGTGGGACGCGCCGTCGACGAAGGCCGCTTCGGCGATCGACGTCGGCAGCGTGCGGAAGAACGCCGTCAGGAAGAACACCGTGAACGGCAGCGAGTAGGCGATGTAGACCAGGATCAGGCCGTGGATGGTGTTCAGCAGGCCCATGTTGTTCACCACGTAGAACAGCGGGACCAGCGCGAGCATGATCGGGAAGCTCATGCCGCCGATGAACAGGTAGTAGACGAAGCGGTTGCCCGGGAACTCGAAACGGGCCAGGACGTAGGCCGCCATCGAGCCGAGGACCAGCGTGCCGATGAGCGAACCGCCCACCACCAGAACGGTGTTGAGGAAGTAGTCGCTCATGTTGGCCTGGGTCCACGCCCGTGACCAGTTGTCGAAGTGCAGGGAGTCCGGGAGCGACCACGGGGAGCTGAAGATGGAACGGTCGTCCTTGAAGGACGTCATGACCGCCCAGAGCAGCGGCATGACCACCATGAACGCCCAGACGACCAGGACGCCGTGGGAGAAGACGTTGAGGACCGTGCCCTCTTTCTTCTCCTTCACAGGTCCGGGCGGCGGGACGTCCGTCTTGGCGATGGGGGCGCCGGATTCGGCCGGGAGGGGAGCGGGGGTTTCGGTCGTCTTCATCTGATCAGTACTCCAGCCGCTCGCGACGGCCCAGCCGCATCACCACGGCGGCGAAGGCCAGCGTGACGACGAGCAGGGCGACACCGATGGTGGTGGCGTAGGCGGCCTGCCCGTCACGGAACGCCTTCTGGTACACGTACAGGACCATGACGGTGGTCGAGTAGTCGGGACCGCCCGGTCCGGTCGTCATGATCTGCACGACCGCGAACGACTCGGCGCCCAGGGCGAGGATGCCCATGTAGACCCAGCCCGACTGCACGGTGTCCCACAGCAGGGGCAGGGTGACGCGGAAGAACGTGGTGACCCGGTTGGCGCCGTCCAGCAGCGCCGCCTCGTACATCTCCGTCGGGATGGAGGCCATGCCGGCGGAGAAGAGGACGACGAAGAAACCGACCGTGGACCAGACGAGGACCGCCATCACGGCCCACAGCGCGAGGTCGGGATCGCCCAGCCACAGGGGCTGGAGGTCGTCGAGCCCGAGGCCGCGCAGGAGCGAGTTGATCGCGCCGCTGTCCGGGTTGTACGCGAACGCGAACAGCAGCGCGACGATGGCGATCGAGAGGACCTGCGGGAAGAAGTAGACGATCTTGTAGAACGAGGAGCCTCGGACACCGGTGATCACCGGGCCGTTCTTCCGCTTTCTGCCGCCCACGTTGATCATGAAGGCGAAGAACAGCGCGAGGCCGATCGTCACCACCGGCAGCAGGAGGGCGAACAGCAGGCTGTGCTGCAACGACTTCCAGAAGATGTCGTCATCGAGCATGCGGCGGTAGTTGTCGAAACCGACCATCTTGAATTCGGGGCTCAGGCCGGTCCAGTCCGTGAACGAGTAATAGATGGACTGGATGAACGGCCAGACCACGAAGAGCGCGTACAGTCCCAGGGGCAACGCGAGGAAGCCCACGATGAACCGGTACTTGCCGTGCTGCATCGCCACTCCGGTGCCGTTGCGGAAATCGATTTCCGGTGCCGTTACTGGTGCTTGTAGTGCTTGATGGAGTCGTCCTTGGCGGCCTCGTCGGCGAAGGCCTGGATCTTCTTGATCGCCTCGGCCGGGGTGAGGCGGCCGGCCATCATCTCGCCCAGACCGGACACACCGATCTTCTCCTTCTGCAACTGCACATACCAGTCCTGGAGACGGGGATTCACCACGTTCTCGCCGGCCTTGTCCAGCGCCGCGACACCCGACTTCAGACCAGGAGTGAGGGCGACGCCGTCGGTGCCGCCGTTGTACGCGGTCAGCGACTTCACCTTGCCGGTGAAGTTCTTCGAGGAGGCCTCGCTGAGCATGATGCGCAGCTGCTCCATACCGCCGGCGGCGTTCTTCGCCTTGGCCGGGACGATGAAGGGTTCGCCGCCGGAGGCCCAGATGGTGCCGAAGGGCATCTTGTCGGAGGAGTCGAGGCCGGTGGGCGCGGAGACGGCCAGGTCGAAGTCCTTCGGGATGACGTTGGCCGACTCGTTCTCCACCCAGGAGCCGTTCGGGATGAACAGCGCCTTGCCCTCGGCCCAGGCGGTCTGCGACTGGATGTGGTCCAGGCCCGGGGTGCCCTTGAGGACGTAGCCCTTCTTGTAGAGCTCGTAGTACGCCTCGAAGCAGGCCTTGACGGCCGGGTGCTTCCAGGCGTTCGGCTCCAGGTTGTCGATCGCGTCGAGGACTTCACGGCCGCCGACCTTGCCGATCATCGGGTAGAGCGAGAAGGGGAGGTAATACGGGTATTTGCCCGCGTACGTCCAGCCCGCCATGCCCTTCTTCTTGGCCTTCGCGCAGACCGCGAGCATCTGGTCCCAGGTCTCGGGGTACTGCTCGTCGAGCGAGTCCAGGGCCTTCCGCGAGTACCAGACGCCGTACACCGTGTAGGCGTAGTAGAGGATCCAGACCTTCTCGCCGTCGAACTGGCCCATCTCCACGATGCCGGGGCGCAGCGTGTCGCGGACCTTCTTGTTCGGGTCGTCGTAGGAGGGTGCGTCCAGCAGCGGGGTGAGGTCGGTGAGCTGGTTCTTGCCGACCAGGACGCCCATGTCCATCTGCTCGGCGCCGGAGTTGTCGATGAGGTCCGGCGGGGTGCCCTGGTTGAAGCGGGGCTGGAGGGTGGACTGGATCTTCTGGGTGGCGGAGAACTTCACCTGGGCCTCGGGGAAGTTCTTTTCGTAGATCTTCACGGCGTCCTCGGCGTACTCCTTGCCGAAGCCGCCGTCGAACAGGACGAATTCCATACCGGCCGTGTCATTGACGGCGAGCGGGTTCTTCGCGGTCTTCTTTCCGGCCTTGGCCTTGTCCCCGCTGTCGTCGCCGCCGCTGCTGGCGCAGGCCGACAGGAAGCTCATGGTGGGGACGGAGATCAGACCGAGCGCGGCGGACCTTTTGATCAGATCGCGGCGGCCGACACCTTCGGTGTCGTGATTCTCGGCGGAAGTGGATCCCATGCTCAAGTCCTCGCCTTCTCCAGGACTCAGGCGGTGAACCGGATCCTCCGGCACCGCGATCGGGTCACGCTGGGTCGTGCAGGGAAGTGCGGGTGATGACGTGCGGATCGTGTGAATCGCCCGACAGGTATAGTCCACTTTCCGTCAGCGGATCAAGATCGAACGCAAGGTTGGCCGTGGGTCTTATCCGAGTTGAGACCTCGCGGAAGTATGAGCGGCCTGCGGGTGCTCCGCCGGAAATATCCCGGCCACCCCGCCCTGACGCCACAGGCAACACCCTTGACACTCCTCGCCGCTTGGGCAACTACTGGTCCTTGCGCATCGAAGGTGACAACGTTGTCCACTGCGCAGGGAGGGTACCCGTTGATGCAGCGGAAAGCTCGGCACAGATGGGGTTCGGCGGTCGTGTCGGCGACCGCCTTCGCTTTGGCCCTGAGTTTACAGGGCGTTGCGGTCGCACTGCCCCCGGCCCTCGAGAGACCCGATCAGGGGTTCACGTCCTCCTTCGAGGCGGACGACCCGCTTCCGGACTGGACGAGCACGGTCGACACCGGCCCGGACGGCGGCAAGCGCGCCTCGGGAGTGGACGGCGGTTACAGCAGCGGCATACCGGGCCAGGTGACCGACCGGGTCACCGACGTCCGGGCCAGTGCCGAGAACACCGGCGGTGGCGAGGTGAAGGAGAACCTCGTCGACCTCGAACCGAGCACCAAGTGGCTCGCCTTCGAGCCCACCGGCTGGGTGGAGTTCGACCTGGACAAGCCGGTCAAACTGGTGCGCTACGCACTGACGTCGGCCAATGACGCCGATGAACGCGACCCCGAGGACTGGACCCTGAAGGGCTCGGCCGACGGCGAGGAGTGGACGACGCTCGACACCCGCTCCGGCGAGTCCTTCACCGAGCGGTTCCAGACGAAGACCTACGACCTGGCCGAGCCCGCCGAGTACCGGCACTTCCGGCTGGAGGTCACCCGGAACAACGGCGGCGGCATCCTGCAGCTCGCCGACGTCCAGCTGTCCACGGGCGGCGGTGACGGGCCGGTCCCGCAGGACATGCTCTCGCTGGTCGACCGGGGACCGAGCGGCTCCCCCACCGCCAAGGCGGGCGCCGGGTTCACGGGCAAGCGTGCGCTGCGCTACGCCGGCCGGCACACCGCCGAGGGACGGGCGTACTCGTACAACAAGGTCTTCGACGTGAACGTGGCCGTCGGCCGGAACACGCGGCTGTCGTACCGGATCTTCCCGTCGATGGCCGACGGCGACCTCGACTACGACGCGACGAACGTCTCCGTCGACCTGGCCTTCACCGACGGCACCCACCTGAGCGGCCTGCGCGCCACCGACCAGCACGGCTTCCCGCTGACCCCGCAGGGTCAGGGCGCCTCAAAGATCCTCTACGTCAACCAGTGGAACAACGTGGCCTCGCGGATCGGATCGGTCGCGGCCGGGAAGACCGTGGACCGGATCCTGGTGGCCTACGACTCCCCCAAGGGCCCTGCGAAGTTCCGCGGCTGGCTGGACGACGTGAGCATCGCCCCCGTCGCTCCCGAGCGGCCCAAGGCGCATCTGTCGGACTACGCGGTGACCACCCGCGGCACCAACTCCAGCGGCGGCTTCTCGCGGGGCAACAACTTCCCGGCGACGGCGGTGCCGCACGGCTTCAACTTCTGGACGCCGGTGACCAACGCCGGTTCGCTCAGCTGGCTGTACGACTACGCGCGGGCGAACAACGCGGACAACCTGCCGACGATCCAGGCGTTCAGCGCGAGCCATGAGCCGAGTCCCTGGATGGGCGACCGGCAGACCTTCCAGGTGATGCCGTCCATCGCCGGCGGGACCCCGGAGTACGGGCGGGAGGCGCGGGAGCTGCCCTTCCGGCACGAGAACGAGACCGCGCGGCCGTACTACTACGGGGTGCGGTTCGAGAACGGGCTGAAGGCCGAGATGGCGCCGACGGACCACGCGGCGGCCCTGCGCTTCACCTACCCGGGCGACGACGCGAGCGTCCTGTTCGACAACGTCACCGACCAGGCGGGGCTCACGCTCGACAAGGAGAACGGGGTCGTCACCGGCTACTCGGACGTGAAGTCCGGGCTGTCGACGGGCGCGACCCGGCTTTTCGTCTACGGCGAGTTCGACCAGCCGGTGACCGAGGGCGACTCCAGCGGCGTCAAGGGCTACCTGCGCTTCAAGGCCGACGACCGGACCGTCACGCTGCGCCTGGCGACCTCGCTCATCAGCATCGACCAGGCCGAGGAGAACCTCCGCCAGGAGATCCCCGAGGGCAGGTCCTTCGAAGCGGTGAAGAAGAGCGCCCAGCGGCAGTGGGACCGGCTGCTCGGCAAGGTCGAGGTGGAGGGCGCGACCCCCGACCAGCTCACGACGCTCTACTCCAGCCTGTACCGGCTCTACCTGTACCCGAACTCCGGGTTCGAGAAGGTCGACGGGACGTACCGGTACGCCTCGCCCTTCTCCCCCATGCCGAACCCGGACACCCCGACGCACACCGGCGCGAAGATCGTCGACGGCAAGGTGTACGTCAACAACGGCTTCTGGGACACCTACCGGACGACCTGGCCGGCGTACTCGCTCCTCACGCCGGGCAAGGCGGGCGAGCTGGTCGACGGGTTCGTGCAGCAGTACAAGGACGGCGGCTGGACCTCCCGCTGGTCCTCCCCCGGCTACGCGGACCTCATGACCGGCACCTCGTCGGACGTGGCGTTCGCGGACGCGTACGTCAAGGGAGTCGGCTTCGACGCGAAGGCGGCGTACGAGGCGGCCGTGAAGAACGCGACGGTCGTCCCGCCGAACTCGGGCGTCGGCCGCAAGGGCATGGCCACCTCACCCTTCCTCGGCTACACGAGCACCGAGACCCACGAAGGCCTGTCCTGGGCGCTGGAGGGCTGTCTCAACGACTACGGCATCTCCCGCATGGGCCGGAAGCTGTACGAGGAGACCGGCGAGCGGCGCTACAAGGAGGAGTCGGAGTACTTCCTGGACCGCGCCCGGGACTATGTGAACCTCTTCGACAAGAAGGCCGGGTTCTTCCAGGGCCGGAACGCGAGGGGCGACTGGCGGGTCGAGTCCTCGGCCTACGACCCGCGGGTGTGGGGCCACGACTACACCGAGACCAACGGGTGGGGGTACGCCTTCACCGCCCCGCAGGACAGCCGGGGCCTGGCCAACCTGTACGGCGGGCGCGAGGGCCTCGCCGACAAGCTGGACGAGTACCTGTCCACCCACGAGACCGCCTCCCCCGAGTTCGTCGGCTCCTACGGCGGTGTCATCCACGAGATGACCGAGGCGCGGGACGTGCGGATGGGCATGTACGGGCACTCCAACCAGGTCGCCCACCACGCCCTGTACATGTACGACGCGGCCGGGCAGCCCTGGAAGACGCAGAAGAACGTCCGCGAGGTGCTGTCCCGGCTGTACACGGGCAGCGAGATCGGCCAGGGCTACCACGGTGACGAGGACAACGGCGAGCAGTCGGCCTGGTTCCTGTTCTCCGCGCTCGGGTTCTACCCGCTGGTGATGGGCAGCGGCGAGTACGCGATCGGCTCGCCGCTGTTCGAGAAGGCGACCGTGCATCTGGAGAACGGGCGCGAGCTGGTGGTGAAGGCGCCCCGGAACAGCGCGAGGAACGTCTACGTGCAGGGGCTGAAGGTCAACGGCCGGACCTGGGCGAAGACGTCGCTGCCGCACTCGCTGCTCGCCCGGGGCGGTGTCCTGGAGTTCGACATGGGTCCGAGGCCGTCGCCCTGGGGCACCGGCAAGGACGCGACGCCCGTGTCGATCACCCAGGACGACGAGGTGCCCACGCCCCGGGCGGACCTGCTGAAGGGCGACGGTGCCCTGTTCGACGACACGTCGGCGACCGACGCGGCGGTGACCTCCGTGGACCTGCCGGTCGGCGAGGGCGCCGAGGCCGTCCAGTACACGCTGACGTCGTCGACGGACCGGACGAAGGCACCGGCCGGCTGGACGCTCCAGGGCTCCTCGGACGGCGAGACCTGGCAGACGCTGGACCGGCGCTTAGGGGAATCCTTCGCCTGGGACCGGCAGACCCGCGCGTTCTCGGTGAAGTCACCGGGTACGTACGGGAAGTACCGCCTGGTCCTCGACGGCGAGGCGACGCTGGCGGAGGTCGAACTGCTGCGCTGACAAAGTGAGTTGGGGGTCTCATGCCGCTTCCCGTGCCTGTCCTGCCCGAGGGTGTCGACCCGGCCTGGCTGCCGCCGGCGGCCTTCCGGGCGATCGGTGGCCGCCGGACGCTGATCCGGGGGTCGGGTCAGCTGGTGGAGACGGTGCACGGGGAGGTGGCTCAGGCCTGCCGGAGGTTCGGGGGCCGGGTCGTGCGGGACGCGTCGGACGACGGCCCGTACGACCTGGTCCTCGGCCTCGTCACCGACGACCTCGGCGACGAGGGCTTCGCCACCGCGCGCGAGGGCGGCACGACGACCGTCACCGCCTCCGGCGGTCGGGGGCTGCTGTACGGGCTGTTCCATGTCCTGCGCCTCGGTGAGGCGGCCTTCACCGGCACGTGGGCGCGGGAGATCCGTCGTCCGGCCCTCGCGCTGCGCATGCTCGACCACTGGGACAACGTGGCCGTGCACCCGGTCATGGGCCAGGTGGAGCGCGGGTACGCGGGCGGCTCCCTGTTCTGGGAGGACGGCAGGGCACGAGGCGAACTGGGCCGGGTGCGGTCCTACGGCAGGCTGCTCGCTGCGTGCGGGATCAACGCGCTCTCCGTGAACAACGTCAACGTGCACGCCGCCGAGGCGCGTCTGCTGACCGACCGGATCGGTGAAGTGGCCGCTGTCGCCGAGGCGTTGCGGCCCTACGGCATCCGCACCCACCTGTCGGTCTCCTTCGCCGCCCCGGTCACGCTCGGCGGCCTGCCCACGGCCGACCCGCTGGACGAGGCCGTGCGCTCCTGGTGGGCCGGGGCGACCCGGCGGGTGTACGAGGCGATACCCGACTTCGGCGGGTACGTCGTGAAGGCCGACTCGGAGGGGCAGCCGGGCCCGTTCGCGTACGGCCGCAGCCACGCCGAGGGCGCGAACCTGCTGGCCGCGGCGCTGGAGCCGTTCGGCGGCACCGTGCACTGGCGGGCCTTCGTCTACGACCACCGCCAGGACTGGCGGGACCGGACGACCGACCGGGCCCGGGCCGCGTACGACCATTTCGTGCCCCTGGACGGCGAGTTCGCGGCGAACGCCGTGCTCCAGGTGAAGCACGGGCCGATGGACTTCCAGGTGCGCGAGCCGGTCTCGCCGTTGATCGGGGCGATGCCGCGCACCCGGCTGGCGGTGGAGCTGCAGGCCACCCAGGAGTACACCGGGCAGCAGCGGCACGTGTGCTGGCTGGGGCCGATGTGGAGCCAGGTGCTGCGATTCCGGCACGCATCCGGGTCCGCGGTCGGCTCGTCGGCGCGGGGCGGGCTCGTCGCCGTGTCGAACGCCGGTGACGACCCGTTCTGGACGGGGCATCCGCTGGCGCAGGCCAACCTGTACACCTTCGGGCGGCTGGCCTGGCAGCCGGACGCCGAGCCGCGCGCGGTGCTGGACGAGTGGATCGCGCTCAGCTTCCCGGACGCCCCCGCCCGGCTGGCCGACGGGCTGCACGCCGTGCTCGACGGCTCGTGGCGGACGTACGAGAAGTACACCGCCCCCCTGGGTGTGGGCTTCATGGTGCAGCCGGGGCACCACTACGGGCCGAGCGTGGACGGGTACGAGTACAGCCCGTGGGGGACCTACCACTTCGCCGACCGGGACGGGATCGGCGTCGACCGCAGTGCGACGGGCACGGGTTTCGCCGGGCAGTACGGCAAGCCGTTGTCGGAGCTGTACGAGTCGCCCAAGACCTGCCCCGACGAGCTGCTGCTGTTCTTCCACCATGTGCCCTACGGCCATGTGCTCACGAGCGGGAAGACCGTCGTCCAGCACATCTACGACACGCACTTCGAGGGTGTCGAGGAGGTCGAGGAGGCCCACCGGGTGTGGACGGGCCTCGCGGACCTCGTCGACCCGGGGCGCCACGCGCGGGTGGCCGAGCGCTACGAGGAGCAGCTCCGCAGCGCCCGCGAGTGGCGCGACCAGATCAACAGCTACTTCCTCCGCAAGTCCGGGGTGCCGGACGCGCGGGGGCGGAGGATCTACTGAAGGACCGCCACGCCCAGGGGGTCGAGGACCAGGGGGCGGCCCCGGTCCACCCGCTTGCCGGTCAGAAGGTCGGTAACCGGGGCGTGGGCGGTCAGCCGGGCCGGTCGCGGGGCGTGGTTGAGGAGGAAGAGCAGGCGGGTGCCGTCGGGGGCCACCCGGGTGGTGGTCTCCGCCACCGGATGGCCGGCGTAGGGGCCGAGCAGGTCGTGGCGGGCCAGGACCCTGCGTACGACCTGGTCGACGCCGGGCTGGTCCAGGGCGGTGGCGACCTACCAGGCCTCGCCCGAGCCGAATCGGTTGCGGGTCACGGCCGGGGTGCCCGCGGAGAAGTCGGTGCCGTAGGTGGTGACCGGTTCGGCTCCACGCGGGACGCTGGCCGTAGCGGTGGCGGCGGCCTCGAAGTCGGTGCCGTTGACCTCGGGGTGGCGTGTGGCGAGTCAGGGCGGGAGGGCGGCGGTGCCGGTGGCCGGGCAGACCTGGCGTCCCTCGGCGGCGGCCCGGTCGAGGATGCGGTCCAAGGCCGTGAAGTCGGAGGTGCCCGGGCCCGGTTGGGTGAGCGACCAGGTGAAGACGCCGACGGTGAGGGTGTCGATGCCGGCCCGGGTGAACGGGCGGTGGTCCTCGTCCCGGATCTCCTGCGGCCACTGCTCGGGGTTGTGGTCGCCGCCGTAGCGGATCTTGGGCGTCATGCGGTGAAGTCCTTCCGCGTCTCGGCGATCACGGTCCGGCTGCCGTGCAGCAGGGACAGCAGCAGCGGGGCGGCCAGCAGGGCGGGCAGGGCCTCGGTCAGCAGGGCCGTCGACGCGGCCGTGAGAATCAGCAGGGAGGCGGCGGCGAGGGTGGCGTGGCCGTGCCGGAACAGGAAGTACGCGGCGAGGCGGGCGGTGTCGCGGGCGCGGAAGGTGAAGAGCGAGGTGAGGACGAGGGCGTGTGCGCCCCAGAGGAGGGAGCCGGCGCCGATCACGGCGAGCAGCAGCGCCCACCAGCGGGGCAGGCCGGTGGCGGAGAAGTGCGTGAGGGTGAAGGCGATGACCGTCAGCCAGGCCAGTAGGGGTGCCCACAGTTTCAGTGCCGGTACGGCGTTGAGCCGCCATCCGCGCAGGTAGGCCCGGGCCGGGTGCAGCTCGGTGAGGTCGCGGCTGCGGTGGTGCAGGGCGTAGAGCCCGGCGGACAGGGCCGGACCGAGGGGCAGCAGGCACAGGGCCGCGAGGGGAAGGTTCGCCGGGTCGGGGCCGAGCAGGAGCAGCCCGGCCAGACCCGGGGAGGCGGCGAGGAGCAGCAGTGCCTCGACGGTGAGGACGGTGTGGATGAGGGCGGAGGCCCGGGAGAGGGCGCCGGTCCCGAAGTCGGAGGTCCGTACGGTGCTCACGCCGTGACCTCCCTGCCGGGCTCCGGGTGGCGCCGGGCGACGGCGGGCCGGTCGCGGGGCGCGTCGAGGGCCCGGCTCACCCGTTCTCCTTCCTGTACCGCTCGTACGCCTTGTTGTGCAGGTCGACGAGCTGCTGCATGTTCTTCGACTTCAGCTCGGCGAGGTAGTCGTCCCACTGGGACAGCGGACGCTTGCCGAGGACGAACCGGAGGGTGTTCTGGATGACGTGGTCCTTGAGCGGGGTGTCCCAGAGGGTCGCCTGCTCCTGTTCGAAGGACTGGAGGGGATGGGCCGGTTCGACGGGCAGTTGCTCGCGCTGGGCCATGGCGTCCTGGAACTTTTTCTCGTCCGGGCCGAACGAGGAGGAGACCAGGTCCCAGCTGCCGCCGTAGGTGAAGACGCCGTTGAAGAAGCCGTAGTCCTTCTGGAGGTCCTTCGGCGCATCCGGGTCCGAGCCCATGAGGGAGATGCCGGGCTTCGGCTCGAACCGGCCGCCGGACCGGGTGTAGGTGACGCCCTCGACGCCCCATTTGCAGAACTTCTGGCCCTCGTCCGAATACCAGAGCCAGTCGAGGAACTGCATCATCGCGACGAAGTTGTCGCTCTCGAGGGCCTTGCTGGAGACCATGACGCCGTTCTCCAGCCGGGTGCCGCCGAGCACCACGGGACCCGCCGGGCCGAGCGGCACCGGCACCATCTCGATCGTGGCGCCCTTGACCTGCTTTCCCAGGTTGTAGCGGTAGTTCTGCACCAGCTCCTGCGGATTGGCGCTGATCACGAAGGACTTCTCGGCCAGCAGCTTCTGCACCGCCTGCTCGTCCTGTTGCGCGAAGCTCTCCGGGTCCAGCAGCTTCTCGGCGACGACCTTCCTCAGATACTCGATCATGTGACGGTAGCCGTCCGTCGCCCCGTTGAAGACGAACCTGCGCGCCTTGGCGTCGAAGGTGATGTTGTCGTACGTCCAGCCCGCCTTGACCCCGTGGGCCTGGCCGAGGTACATGAACAAGGCGCCGCACGGGAAGGGGGTGTTGGTGCTCCAGCGGTCGGTCCAGGGGTACGTGCCGGGGTGCTCCTCCTTGAGGGCCTTGAGGACGTCGTACACCTCGTCCCAGGTGGTGGGCAGGCTGAGGCCGTGCCGGGCGAGGACGTCCGTGCGGAAGGACAACGAGTAGCCGGACTTGGGCTTCTCGTGCAGGCCGGGCAGCAGGTAGTACCTGCCGTCGGACTGGCGGATCGAGTCGAGTTCGGGCTCCAGCTTCCACTTGCGCACCTTGTCGCGGAAGTTGGGCATCAGCTTCACGTAGTCGCTGACCGGGAGGATCGCGCCCGAGGAGACGAAGGCCACCTCGGAGGGGTGGTACGTCTTGGGGATCAGGAAGGGGGCGTCGCCCGCGCCGATGAGGACACTGCGCTTCTTCTCGTAGTCGGCCAGCGGGACGTCGACCGGTTTGAGGGTCACACCGGTGCGCTTGGTCAGCTCCTTCCAGAACAGCCAGCCGTTCTTCATCGGGTAGACCGGGTTGTTGTTGTGCAGCACCGAGAAGGACAGCGGCCGTGCCGCCTTGAACCGCTGCCCTGCCCGGTAGTTCTTCATGGCCCCGTCCTGCTTCTTCGACAGGTCCTTCCCGTCGCCGCCGTCGTCCCCGCCGCCGCAGCCGGTGACCGTGGCGAGGCCGATGGACCCGGCGACGGCGAGGATCTGGCGCCGCGACAGCTGCCCTGTGTTCTTCACGGGAACTCCCTTGTTGCGTAGACCGGTTGAGGAGTGGTGCGGCGTCAGCCCTTGACCGCGCCGAGCATCACGCCCGAGACGAAGAAGCGCTGGACGAAGGGGTACACGAGGAGGATCGGCAGGGCGGTGAGGACGATGGTGACCGCCTGGATGCTCGCGCCGACCTGGCTGAGCTCCGCGGTGCCCGCGCCCGCGTTGCCGCCTCCGGTGGAACCGGCGATGAGGTTGCGCAGATAGACGGTGACCGGCATCAGGTCGGAGTGGTCCATGTACAGGAACGCGCTGAACCAGGAGTTCCAGAAGGACACCGAGTAGAAGAGGAGCATCGTCGCCACGACCGCCTTGGACAGCGGCAGCACGATCCTGAGCAGGATGCCGTAGGTGCTCAGACCGTCGATCTGCGCGGCCTCCTCCAGCTCCGTCGGCAGGTTCTCGAAGAAGGCCTTCATCACCAGCAGGTTGAAGACGCTGATCGCGTTCGGCAGGGCGATCGCCCACACGCTGTTCTTCAGGCCGAGGCTCGAGACCAGGATGTAGTTCGGGATGAGGCCGCCGGTGAAGAACATGGTGAACACGGCGATGCCGACGAGTACGCCGCGGCCCTTGAGGTGCCGCTTGGACAGGACGTAGGCGTAACAGGTCGTCAGGACCATGGCGATGGCCGTCGCCACGACCGTGTAGAAGACGGTGTTGCCGTAGGTGCGCCAGAACATCGAGTCCTGGAACACGATCTTGTACGTGGTGAGGTTGAACCCCTTGGGCCACAGGCTCACCTCACCGGCCCGGATCTGGCGCTCCCCGCTGAAGGATCTCGCGATGATGTTGACGAAGGGGTACAGGGTCACCAGCACGACGAGCGTGAGGACCACGCCGTTGACGCCCTGGAAGACCCGGTAGGAACGGCTCGGCTTCACCACAGGCTGGTCCCCACTGTGCGGCGCGAGAGCGTGTTGGCGGAGGTGATCAGGACCAGGCCGATGATCGCCTCGAACAGGCCGATGGCGGCGGCGTAGCTGAAGCTGCTGGACTCGACACCGGCCCGGTAGACGTAGGTGGAGATCACGTCGGCGGTCGGATAGGTCAGCGGGTTGTACAGCAGCAGCACCTTCTCGAAGCCGACCGCCATGAAGGTGCCGACGTTGAGGATCAGCAGCGTGATCATGGTGGGGCGGATGCCGGGCAGGGTGACGTGCCAGATCTGCCGCCAGCGGCCCGCGCCGTCGATCCGGGCGGCCTCGTACAGGTCCTCGTCGATCGTGGTGAGAGCGGCGAGGTAGAGGATCGTGCCCCAGCCGGCGGTCTGCCAGATCTCCGATCCGACGTAGATCGTGCGGAACCACTCCGGTTCCTGGATGAAGCGGACCGGTTCGTGGCCGAGCATGCCGAGGACGTGGTTGACGGGACCGTCGCTCGCCAGAATCTGCATCGTGATGCCCGCGACGATCACGATCGACAGAAAGTGCGGGAGGTACGACACCGATTGCACGAACCGCTTCAGGGAACGCCGGCGCACCTCGTTGAGCAGCAGCGCGAGCACGATCGGGATCGGGAAGCAGAAGACGAGCGTGAGCCCGCCCAGCCACAGGGTGTTGCGGAACACCTGCCAGAAGGTGGGGTCGCCGAGGAACATCCGCACATAGCGCAGGCCCACCCACTCCTCGCCGAAGAGCGAACCGCCGGGCTCGAAGCGCCGGAACGCGATCACGTTGCCGATCATCGGCAGATAGCGGAACACCAGGAAGAACAGCAGCGGCGCGATCGCCAGCGAGTACAACTGCCAGTCGCGGCGCAGCGCCCGCCGCCAGCCGGTCCGGGCGGGTGTCCGCCCGACGAGTCCGGGGGCGGCTCTGGCCGGAGGCGGATCCTGCGTGCCCGGCGGGGCCGGGGTGGTGGACGTGCTCATTGCTCGGGCCTCCCGTGAGCAGGGACGCGGAACCGAAACTTTCGAGCTCTTTACCGGTAACTTCGCGGCAACTTAGGGGCAGCAGAAAGCGCTGTCAATGGGGAGGGCGAGAGTCGGACGGGGCGCCTGTGCCGGGTTGGATCCACGTCGAAGCCGGTAATCACCAGGAGCCAACCGCGTTTGAACCGCCGCAAGTTTCTGTTGTGCGGCCGATTCCTGCGAGGCGCCGCCGCGCCCGCGCGCCACCACCTCCGACGGAGCCGGCGGCGGCGCGCCGCTCGCACGACGGCGGCATCACCGGCACGCCGGCCCGGGCGTTCGGACGGCGAGAACGCCGGGGGCACCGGCCCTCGTCGCGACGTGCGGACCAGGACCCGATGCGCCGGCCGTAGACAACCGGGCCGACTGGCGCTACCTTCCGCAACAGGCGAGGTGGGAGCGCTCCCATATCGGTGGACCGGAACCCACCCTCGAGCGCTCCCACCCCGCGCATCCATGCCCACACATCCGCAGGCCCGCACCCCCACGAACGGGTGGTGCTGTCATGATCGTGAGATCGCAGCGGATTCCGGACGACACGGGGCACCACGCCCGGGCCGTCGCAGGCGGTGGACCCCGCGGGCGTGCCGAGCCGCCCGTGGCGATCGGCCGAATCGGGACGCCGATCGCAGCGGGTTCCGGACGACATGGGGCACCACGTGGGCCGCAGGCGCCGCGCGTCACCGGAACCCACCGGGCACCGTCGATCGAGATCGCAGCGGGTTCCGGACGACATGGGGCACCACGTGGGCCGCAGGCGCCGCGCGTCACCGGAACCCACCGGGCACCGTCGATCGAAACCGGCACTTCGCCCCATATGTCGCGATTATCCAGGTATGCGATTCTGTTGGAGGGTGCCCTGCCGCTCATGTGCGGCGTGGAACCGCCATGGGAGGCGCGACGTCGCGCCGCCGGTCCCGTGCCCGCGTCGTCGTCACCTGAGTTCCGGGGACTCCCACCTGCCGGTGGCTGCGGCATGGACGGGAGGTGGATGCGGAACATGCCCCATTACGGCGATGCCCGGGCCGCGGTCCCGGGCCTTCGGGGGCCGGGAAACGGGGACACCGGTCCGTCCCGTCCCACGCCGGAGCTCGCCGCGCGGACGCGCGTGCTGGCATTCGCCGGGGTGGCCCGGGCAGCGGTGTACGTGCGGTGCGAGGACGGCACGGAACTCCGGCTGGCGGAGGTGGCGGGGGCCGGGTCCGAGCAGCCTTACCAGGTGCCGGGGCGGGTGGTCACCATTCCTGCGAAGGGGTCTCCCGGCTCAGGGCCGGGCCCTTCTCCCGGGCCGGGCTCGAAGCTCGCTCCGGACCGTACGCGCTCCTCCGCCCCCCGCGATGCCCCCGTCCCGGCGCCCCCGGGCCCGCCGGGCCCGGGCGACGGTGGCCCGCCCGTCGCCGAGGCCTATCTGCGGGGGCGGCCGGTGTGGCGCGCCGCTGCGCTGCCCGTCGGCCGGGAGGAAGGCACGGCCGCCTCCGTCCCGCTCGGGGCGCTGCCGCTGGGGGCCGGCGGCGGGTGGCTGGGCTGTCTCCTCGTCGTGGGAGAGGCCGGGGAGGGATTCGGGACCGAGCAGCGGGAGTTCCTCGAGCGGTATGCCGAGGCCGTCGCCGAGCGGCTGCGGGGCGAGGCCGACCGGTCGGCCCCCTCACCCGTGCTGGATCCGGCCCTGCGCGCCATGGGGGTCGGTTCCTTCGCCCTGTCGCCCGGCACCGGACTGGTGGAGACGGACTCCGCCCTGCTCGAACTCGTCGGCATCCCCGAGGGCGGCTTCGACTGCAAGACCGACACCCTGCTCTCCTGCAGCGTCCCGGAGGACGTCCCCGCCCTGATGTCGGTCATCGAACCGTCCGCGCAGACGCCGGGCCGCCGTGAGCTGGAGTTCCGTATCCGCCGTCCCACCGGTGAGCTGTGCTGGCTGCGCCTGAGCTGTCGGGTGCTGAAGGGGCCCGAGGGTGCCCCGGAGCGAGTGCTGGGCGTGGTGACGGCGGCGCCGGTGCTGCGCCGCAGCGCCAGCGACGTGGCCCGGATCCAGTGGCTGACGGCGGCGTTGGACGACGCCACGACCGTCCGGGACGTCAGCCGTGTGGTGGTCGCCGCGCTGCGCGAGCCGCTCGGTGCCGACCGGGTGGCGCTCGCCGAGCTGCTGGAGGACCGGCTGGCGGTCACCGTGCTCGATCCGCCGGGTGCCGGTGCGTGGCCGGAGCTGTGGCGGCGCGAGTGGCGGTCGGAGTGGCCCGACGCGCCGGTCACCGCCTTGCCCACGCTCCAGGCGGCGCTGCGGGACGGGCGGATGAGCCTGTGGCCGGCGGGTTCCGTGCTGGAACCCGGGCTCGCGGGGATCGGCCCCGGGGGGCTGGCCGTGCTGCCGCTGCCGGCCAAGCGAAGGGTGGCCGGGGTGTGCCTGGTCGGCTGGGACACCCCGCACGAGTTCGCCCCCGAGGAACGTGCTCTGCTGACCGCGACGGCCGGGCTGGTCGGGCAGGCCCTCAAACGCGCGCACGCCTACGACGCCGAGCAGGAGCTCGCGACGATGCTCCAGCGCAGCCTGCTGCCGCGCCGGCTCCCCCGACTGCCCGGGGGCATCGCCGTGGCCCGCTATCTGCCCGCCCGCCGCGGGCTCCAGGTGGGCGGCGACTGGTACGACGTGATCGCGTTGTCGGAGAACAAGGTGGCCCTGGTCATCGGGGATGTGCAGGGGCACAGCGCCGGGGCCGCGACGATCATGGGCCAGATGCGTACGGCGGTCCGGGCCTACGCCGTGGAGGGGCATCCGCCGGACGTGGTCGTCGCGCACGCCAACCGGCTGCTCGTCGGCATGGAGACCGACCTCTTCGCCACCTGCTGTTATGTCGAGCTGGACATGGAGGAGGGCAACGCGCTGTTCGTGCGGGCCGGGCATCTGGCCCCGCTGGTGCGGCACCCCGACGGCGGCACCGCGGAGATCGCGGTCGAGGGCGGACTCCCGCTGGGCGTCCTCGCGGACGCGGAGTTCCCGCTGACGGCGCTGGCGCTGGCCCCGGGCTCGGTGCTCACGCTGGTGACGGACGGCCTGGTCGAATCGGCGGATCTGCATGTGGACGAGGGGATGCGGCTCGTACGTCAGGCGCTCGCCGCGGCCGATCCCGTGGACCCGGGGCGGATGGCCGACGCGCTGCTCGGCGAGGCCGGGCGCCGTGAGGACGACGTGGCGGTGCTGCTGCTGCGCTACGACGGGATGCGGGTACGGCCGGTGCGGGCGGGCTGGGTGGTGTGGCGGCTGCCGGACGCGGTGATGCACGCACGCCGGTTCAGTGCGCGCACGCTGCGTTCGTGGGGCATCACGACCGAGGCCGACACCGTGCTCCTGGTCGTGTCGGAGCTGGTCACCAACGCGCTGGTGCACACACAGGGCGCGGTCCGGGTGGAACTGACCCTGGCGGCGGACCGGCTGCGGGTGACCGTGAGCGACTCCTCGCCCCGGGCGCCGGCCAAGCCTGTGGTCGTGGACTGGGAGTCGACGGGCGGCCGGGGGCTCTTCCTGGTCGAGGCCGTGTCGGCGGCCTGGGGCTCGGTGCCGGTGGGCGGCGGCAAGCAGGTATGGAGCGAGATCGTCGTCACCCGCCCGGACCCGGATGCGGAACCCGGCGAGGAGCCGGAGCCGGAACCGGAGACCGCGCCGGAGGAGGATCGAAGGCCGGGCCGCGTGTGGGGCCTGGGCCGTGACCGCACCTGGGGCCTGGGCCGCAACCGCGACCGGCGCAGAGGGCGCGAGCAGGGCCCGGACCGCGACGACCGGACCGCGGACCGCGAGAGCGACCCTGCCACGAACCACAAGGCCGACCCTGCCACGAACCACAAGGCCGACCCCGCCACGAACCACAAGGCCGACCCCGCCACGAACCGCAAGGCCGACCCCGCCACGAACCGCAAGGCCGACGCCGCCCCCACCGAACGCGACAGCAACCCGACCACAGACCGCGACGGCGCCCCCGCCACACCCGGGACAGATCACGACCCCGACCGGGGGGAACGCAACCCGCACCCGGACCCCGGCCGGCGTGGAACTCCGGCCGGAGAGCCACCCCCACGCCAGGCTCGGCCCGACCGAGGAGGTCCCTGATGCGTGGTTTCAGCCGACGTGGTGCCGCGTGGCTGCTGGCGGTCGTCCTCGCCGTGTCCTTGGCCGGTTGTTCCGACGGCGGCGGTGAGAGCGGGGGTGGCCTGACCATCGGACTGCTGCTGCCGAGCCGGGCCGTGCCCCGCTGGGAGAAGTCCGACAGGCCCTTGATCGAGAAGCGGATCAAGGAGCTGTGCCCGGACTGCACGGTCGTGTACGCCAACGCCGAGAACGACGCGGCGAGCCAGCGGCAGCAGATGAAATCCATGATCACCCGGGGCGTCGCGGCCCTGATCCTGGACGTCGTCGACCCCAAGGCACTGCGCTCCTCGGTCCGGGCGGCCCGGCGCGAGGGCATCCCGGTCCTCGCCTACGACCGGCTCGCCGAGGGCCCGGTCTCGGGGTTCGTCAGTTTCGACGGCGCCCAGGTCGGCCGGCTCCAGGGCCGCTCACTCCTCGAGGGCATGGGCGCCAAGGCCGACGGTGGCGGTGTCGTCATGATGAACGGGGATCCGTCCAGCCCCAACGCCGCCTGGTACGAGGGCGGAGCCCGGTCCGTCCTCCGGGGCGAGGTGCGGCTCCTGAAGTCGTACAGCACCCTCGGGTGGCGCACGGAGAACGCGCACGATCACATGTCCGCCGCGATCAGCTCCCTCGGCCCGGGCCGGATCGACGGGGTGCTCGCGGCCAACGACTCCATCGCCGCCGGTGTCGTCTCGGCGCTCAAGAGCGCCCGGGTCTCGCCACTGCCCCCGGTCACCGGGCAGGACGCCGACCTCGACGCCGTGCAGCGCATCGTCAAGGGCGAGCAGTACATGACCGTCTACAAACCGTTCCGGCGGGAGACCGAGGCGGCGTCCGCGATGGCCGTCGCCCTGGCGCGTGACGGCGACCTCGACGCCCTGGTCACGACGACGGTGGACAGCCCCACGAACGAGGACGTCCCGGCGCTCCTGCTCACCCCGACGGCCGTGACGCGCGAGACGATCGTCCCCACGCTCGTCCGGGACGGTGTCTACACGCTGGGTCAGATCTGCACCCCGAAGCTCCGCCCGGCCTGCGACCGGGCCGGGCTCACCCGGTGAGCGAGGTGGTTCCGCGTGGTCCATCCACCCGTACTGGTGTTGCGCGGCATCACCAAGCGGTTCGGGGGCGTCCAGGCCCTCGTGGACGTCGACCTGAAGGTCCGCGCCGGTGAGGTGGTGGCCCTGGCGGGCGACAACGGGGCCGGCAAGTCCACCCTGGTCAAGGTCATCTCCGGGGTCAGCCCCGCCGACCGGGGCGTCATCGAGTGGGAGGGCCGGCCGGTGCAGATCAAACGCCCGCACGACGCCCACGCCCTGGGCATCGCGACCGTTTACCAGGACCTCGCCATGTGCGACAACCTGGACGTCGTGGGCAACCTGTTCCTCGGCCGCGAGATCGACCGGGTGGGCATCCTCGACGAGGTCGAGATGGAGCGCCGTGCCCGTGACCTGATGCGCGCCCTGTCGATCCGCATCCCCGACGTGCGGATGCCGGTCGCCGCGCTGTCGGCCGGGCAGCGGCAGGCCGTCGCGATCTCCCGCTCGCTCATGGGCGCCCCCAAGGTGCTGCTGCTCGACGAACCCACCGCCGCCCTGGGCGTGGAGCAGACCAGCCATCTGCTCGACCTGATCGAGGAGGTGCGCGACCGGGGTATGGCGATCATCCTCATCAGTCACAACATGGGTGACATCAAGGCCGTCGCGGACCGGGTGGCCGTACTGCGGCTGGGCCGTAACAACGGCCTGTTCGACGTGAGCACGGTGACCCAGGAGCAGATCATCTCCTCCGTCACGGGGGCGGCGGACAACGCGGTGGCCCATCGCACGAAGGGGGACGAGGAGGCCTGGCCGTGAGCGGCGACGGCGGACCGGCCCGGCCGGGCAGTGCCGGGCCGGTCACCACCGGCGGCGAGCAGCGCGCCCGCGGCCGGCGGGCGAGCCTGCGGGAGCGTGTCCGGGAGATCCTCGGCATGGTGCGGGACGGCGAGCGGGGACCGCTCCTGGTCATCGCGGGGCTGCTCGTGATCTGGATCGTCTTCCAGAGCCTGGACGACAAGTTCCTCTCACCGCGCAACCTGTCCAACCTCAGCGTGGACATCGTCGGGACCGGCCTGGTCGCCGTCGGCATCGTGTTCGTCCTGCTGATCCGCGAGATCGATCTGTCGGTGGGTTCCGTCAGCGGGCTCGCGGGGGCCGCCTTCGCCGTGCTGAACGTCAACCACGGGGTGCCGGAGTGGCTCGCGGTGATCGTGGCGGTGGCCGCGGGGACGGCCGTGGGCGCCTTCCACGGGTTCTTCTTCGCCTGGCTCGGCGTGCCCGCGTTCGTGGTGACGCTGGCCGGGCTGCTGATCTGGAACGGCCTGACGCTCTACCTGCTGGGGGCGAGCGGCACGATCAACATCGACGAGGAGGGCCTGGTCGCCTCCTTGACCAGCCGGCACTTCGGCGACGACCTGGCGGCGTACGCGGTCGCGGCACTCGGCACGGCCGGGTACTTCCTGGCCGCCCGCCGCCGGCGGAGCCGCTACCGGGCGGCCGGGATGCCCTACCGGCCCGCGGGGGAGGTCGGGCTGCGCACCGGTCTGCTCGCCGTGATCGCCTTCGCCGCGGCCCACACCCTCAACCGGTTCCAGGGACTGCCGCTGGCGCTGCTGATCTTCCTGGTGGTCCTGGTCGTCTCGGACTACGTGCTGCGCCGCACCCGCCACGGGCGGCGGGTCTACGCGCTCGGCGGCGGGGTCGAGGCGGCGCGCCGGGCCGGCATCGGGGTGGAGCGGGTGCGGGTCGCGATGTTCATGGTGTCGGGGACGCTGGCCGCGGTCGGCGGGCTGTTCGTGGCGTCGGGGCTGACCTCGGCCAGCCCCACGACGGCGCGGGCCGCCGGCTCCGGGATGTTGCTGATCAACGCGATCGCGGCGGCCGTCATCGGCGGGACCAGTCTGTTCGGCGGGCGGGGTTCGCCCTGGTCGGTGCTGCTCGGTGTAGTGGTCATCCAGTCGATCGCCTCGGGCATGGGGCTGCTGGGGGTCCAGGACGCCGTGCAGTTCATGATCACGGGTGGGGTGCTGCTGGCCGCCGTGGCGGCCGACGCGCTGTCGCGGCGGGCCGAGGCCGGACGCGGCCGACCGTGAGGCACGGCCTGCCGGACATGCTCCCATTGTCATGTTTCTTACGAAATGCCTAACAAACGAAAAAGGTGGGTAGGGGCGGGAGTGCCATGAAACGCAGCCGCCTCACGATGGCGGCCGTGGCCGCCACGGCCGCCGCCGGCCTGGCCCTCGCCGGGTGCGGTGACGCCGACCTGCCCGGTGGCGGGGGGCAGGCCGAACTCAGGGTGCTCGCGACGGACGTGCCGCAGGTGCAGACCCTCAAGAAGCTCACCAGGAAGCACTTCACGGCGGAGACCGGCATCACCGTCGACTACACGGTCCTGCCGGAGAACGAGGCGCGGGAGAAGATGAACCGCGAGTTCGCGACCCAGGCCGGACACTACGACGTGGCGAGCGTCAGCGCGTACGAGGTACCGATCTATGCGGACAACGGCTGGCTCGCCCCGCTGGACTCCTATGTGAGGGCGGACGAGGACTTCGACCAGGGCGACATCTTCCCGAACCTGGCGTCCTCGCTGACCGGGGAGGACGGCAGGCTCTACGCCGAGCCCTTCTACGGCGAGGGCTCCTTCCTGATGTACCGCAAGGACCTGTTCCGCAAGGACGGGCTGACCATGCCGCCGAACCCGACCTGGAGGCAGGTCGCGGACCTCGCCGCCCGGGTCGACGGGGCCGAGGGCGCGAGCGGCATCTGCCTGCGCGGCCTGCCCGGCTGGGGCCAGAACCTCGCTCCGATCAACACGGTCGTCAACACCTTCGGCGGCACCTGGTACGACATGGACTGGAACGCCCGCCTGACCGCACCGGAGTTCAGGCAGGCCGTCAGGTTCTACGTCGACCTGCTCCGCACCCACGGCCAGCCCGGCGCCGAACGGATGGGCGTGCTGGAGATCCTGGACCGTTTCGTCGAGGGCAAGTGCGCCATGATGTACGACGCCACTTCGCTGGCCTCGTCGGTCGAGGCCGACAACTCCTCGGTCAAGGGCAAGGTGGGCTACGTCCAGGCCCCGCACGAACGGACCGACAAGGCGGGCTGGCTGTGGACCTGGGCCTGGGGCATCCAGCAGGCGGCCGAGAACAAGGACGCCGCCTGGGAGTTCATCTCCTGGGCCTCCTCCAAGGAGTTCCAGGAGCTGGTCGGCGAGGAGGTCGGCTGGACCTCGGCGCCCGCCGGGAACCGCAAGTCGCTCTACGAGAAGCCCGAGTACCGGCAGGCGGCCGGCGCCTGGTACCGGCAGGAGTACAGCGCCGCGACGGACTCCGCCGACCCGAAGGACCCCGGCGTCGCCCCCCGGCCCTACGACGGCATCGGCTTCCTGGGCATCCCCGAGTTCGCCGTGCTGGGTACGGCGGTCTCCGAGCAGATCGCCGCGGCCATCGCCGGGCAGCAGTCGGTAGACGCGGCCCTCGAGAAGTCGCAGGACCTCGCCCAAGCCGCGGCGGCGAAGTACCGCGGCGAGTGACCCGGCCGTCCCGCGGCACCGCTCGGAGAGCCCCGGCGCCCCGCTGGGCGAGGACGGTCCCGTTCCGCGGCAGGTCACGAGGAAGTTCGTCACGGACTTGCACAGGCCCGGTGCGCCGCCGGTGACCAGTGCGGACGCGCCGGGGGCGGTGACGGGGAGCGCCAGCCGCCAGGTGCGGTCCCGGTCCGTGTCCGGGCCTCCCACACCGCCTCGACGGCCAGCGCCACCGGGTCCACCTCGGCGACGGTGACAGCGACGAGGCCGAGGGGACGCAGCTGACGCAGCTGACGCCCACCACGGCACACCGGGCCCCGTGGTCCGGGCCTCCCACACCGCCTCGACGGCCAGCGCCACCGGGTCCACCTCGGCGACGGTGACAGCGACGGGGCCGAGGGGACGCAGCTGACGCCCTACCACCACGCACAGGCACACCCGGCGACCGCCGGCCCGGCGGCTCCGACGGCCGCCCCGGCGATGGTGAGCCGGCCGGAGCACCGGCGATGTCCGGCCGTGAACGGCGCGGGCCGCGCCCCCGGTCACCCGGGAACGCGGCCCTCGAACTGCCGTCGGCGTCCGCTTACTTGCGGATCAGGCTGCGCAGCACGTACTGCATGATGCCGCCGTTGCGGTAGTAGTCCGCCTCGCCGGGAGTGTCGATGCGGACGACCGCGTCGAACTCGACGCCGGTGTCGGTGGTGACCTTCACCGTGCGCGGGGTGGTGCCGTTGTTGAGCTCCTCGACGCCGGTGAAGTCGAAGGTCTCCTCACCGGTGAGGCCGAGGGACTCGGCGGACTGGCCCTCGGGGAACTGCAGCGGCAGGACGCCCATGCCGATGAGGTTCGAGCGGTGGATGCGCTCGTACGACTCGGCGATCACGGCCTTGACGCCGAGGAGCGCGGTGCCCTTGGCGGCCCAGTCGCGGGACGAGCCGGAGCCGTACTCCTTGCCGGCCAGGACGACCAGCGGGATGCCGGCGGCCTGGTAGTTCTGCGAGGCGTCGTAGATGAACGACACCGGCGCGTCCGCCTGGGTGAAGTCGCGGGTGTAGCCGCCCTCGGTGCCCGGCGCGATCTGGTTGCGCAGGCGGATGTTGGCGAACGTGCCGCGGATCATGACCTCGTGGTTGCCGCGGCGGGAGCCGTAGCTGTTGAAGTCGCGACGCTCCACACCGTGCTCGGTGAGGTACTTGCCGGCCGGGGTGTCGGCCTTGATGGCGCCGGCCGGGGAGATGTGGTCGGTGGTGACCGAGTCGCCGAGCTTGGCGAGCACCCGGGCGCCGGAGATGTCCGAGACCGGGGTGGTCTCCATCGTCATGCCCTCGAAGTACGGGGGCTTGCGCACGTAGGTCGACTCGGCGTCCCACTCGAAGGTGTTGCCGGTGGGGATCGGCAGCGCCTGCCACTGGGCGTCACCCGCGAAGACGTCCGCGTAGGACTTGGCGAACATGTCCTCGCCGATGGCGCTGGCGACGACCTCGTTGACCTCGGCCTCGGTCGGCCAGATGTCCTTGAGGAAGACCGGGTTGCCGTCCTGGTCGGTGCCCAGGGCGTCCTTGGTGATGTCCACCTTCATGGAGCCGGCGAGGGCGTACGCGACGACCAGCGGCGGCGACGCCAGGTAGTTCATCTTGACGTCGGGGTTGATGCGGCCCTCGAAGTTCCGGTTGCCGGAGAGAACCGACGTGACCGCGAGGTCGTGGTCGTTGACGGCCTTGGAGACCTCCTCCGGCAGCGGGCCGGAGTTGCCGATGCAGGTGGTGCAGCCGTAGCCGACGAGGTTGAAGCCGACCTTGTCGAGGTACGGGGTCAGGCCCGCCTTCTCGAAGTAGTCGGTGACAACCTTGGAGCCCGGGGCGAGGGTGGTCTTGACCCACGGCTTGCGGGTCAGGCCCTTCTCCACCGCCTTCTTGGCCACCAGGGCGGCGGCGACCATGACGTACGGGTTGGAGGTGTTGGTGCAGGAGGTGATGGCCGCGACCGTCACCGCACCGTGGTCGATCTCGTAGGTCGAGCCGTCGGGGGCGGTGACGGTGACCGGGTTCGACGGAACGGCCGCACCGGTGCCGTCGGCGTGCTGCGGCGCGCCGGCACCGTTCTCCTGGCTGCCGTAGGCCGGGGCGTCGGAGGCCGGGAAGGACTCGGCGCTCGCCTCGTCGACCGGGGATGCGGAGGCGCCGGGCTGCTGCGCGACCGGGGCCTCGACGTAGTTGAGGACGTCCTTGGCGAACTGCTGGGCGGCCTCGGCGAGGACGATGCGGTCCTGCGGGCGCTTCGGGCCGGCGATGGACGGCACGACCGTCGACAGGTCGAGCTCCAGCTTCTCGGAGAAGTCCGGCTCGGCCTTCGGGTCCAGCCAGAGGCCCTGCTCCTTGGCGTACGCCTCGACCAGTGCGAGCTGCTGCTCGCTGCGGCCGGTGAGCCGCATGTAGTTGATGGTCTCGTCGTCGATCGGGAAGATCGCGGCGGTGGAGCCGAACTCCGGCGACATGTTGCCGATGGTGGCGCGGTTGGCCAGCGAGGTGGCGGCGACCCCCTCGCCGTAGAACTCGACGAACTTGCCGACGACGCCGTGCTTGCGCAGCATCTCGGTGATCGTGAGGACGAGGTCGGTGGCGGTGGTGCCGGGGGTGAGCTCGCCGGTGAGCTTGAAGCCGACTACGCGCGGGATCAGCATGGAGACCGGCTGGCCGAGCATGGCGGCCTCGGCCTCGATGCCGCCGACGCCCCAGCCGAGCACGCCGAGGCCGTTGACCATGGTGGTGTGCGAGTCGGTGCCGACCAGGGTGTCCGGGTAGGCCTTGCCCTCGCGGACCATGACGACACGGGCCAGGTGCTCGATGTTCACCTGGTGGACGATGCCGGTGCCGGGCGGGACGACCTTGAACTCGTCGAAGGCGGTCTGGCCCCAGCGCAGGAACTGGTAGCGCTCCTTGTTGCGGCCGTACTCCAGGTCGACGTTCTGCTTGAAGGCGTCGTTGGTGCCGAACTTGTCGGCGATGACGGAGTGGTCGATGACCAGCTCGGCCGGCGCCAGCGGGTTGATCTTCGCCGGGTCGCCGCCCAGCTCCTTCACGGCCTCACGCATGGTCGCGAGGTCCACCACGCAGGGAACGCCGGTGAAGTCCTGCATGATCACGCGGGCCGGCGTGAACTGGATCTCCTGGCTGGGCTGGGCCTGCGAGTCCCATCCACCGAGGGCACGGATGTGGTCGGCGGTGATGTTCGCGCCGTCCTCGGTGCGGAGCAGGTTCTCCAGCAGGACCTTGAGGCTGTACGGAAGGCGGGCCGAGCCCTCCACCTTGTCCAGCCGGAAGATCTCGTACGACTCGTCGCCCACCTGCAGCGTGCTGCGGGCGTCGAAGCTGTTCGCCGACACGACAGTCTCCTTCATTGATGTGCGCGTACCGCCACGATCCTGCCGCCACGGCATCTTGGCCTATCCGCTAAGGTAAGGCTAAGTTAGGTAACCCTTACCCGGGTGGCGGCTGCGGTGCTCTCTCGGCAGATATCTCGATGTCGAGATAACTCTAGTACACGAGTGCCGGAAGGTCATGCCCCGGCGCCCGCCCTGCGGTCATGTGCGCCCTTTTCCCGGGTATCCGAACCGGGTAATCCACCCGAGACGGAGGAGGGACAGGCATGCCGCTCACGTTCCGCAAGAGTTTCCGGATCCTTCCGGGGGTGCGGCTGAACATCAACAAGCGCTCCTGGTCCATCACCACCGGCGGCGGAAAGAACGGCCCGCGTTACACCCGCAGCAGCACCGGACGTCGTACGACATCGATGGATCTGCCCGGACCTTTCGGGTGGCGGCGCACCACGAGGGAGCGTTGACACTGAGCCCCCGGGCGGGATTGACGTCCCGTCACCCGTTCGGACCCCCGATCGGGCGCCATCTCATATCTGAGATAACCTCAGCCACATGGCAGACGACTACCTCGTACGCATCGGCAAGCTCATCCGTGACGCCCGGCAGCACCGGGGCTGGACACAGTCGCAGCTGGCCGAGGCGCTCGGAACCAGCCAGAGCGCCGTCAACCGGATCGAGCGCGGCAACCAGAACATCAGCCTTGAGATGATCGCGCGTATCGGGGAGGCCCTCGACAGCGAGATCGTGTCGCTCGGCTACGCCGGCCCGATGCATCTGCGGGTGGTCGGCGGACGCCGGCTGTCCGGTGCCATCGACGTGAAGACGAGCAAGAACGCGTGCGTGGCGCTGCTGTGCGCCTCACTGCTCAACGAGGGGCGCACGGTGCTGCGCCGCGTCGCCCGCATCGAGGAGGTGTACCGCCTCCTCGAGGTGCTGGGCTCCATCGGGGTGCGCACCCGCTGGATCAACGACGGCGTCGACCTGGAGATCGTGCCGTCCGCCGAGCTGGACCTGGCCTCGATCGACGCGACCGCGGCCCGCCGCACCCGCTCCATCATCATGTTCCTCGGGCCGCTGCTGCACCGCCTGGATTCGTTCAAGCTGCCCTACGCAGGCGGCTGCGACCTCGGTACGCGCACCATCGAGCCGCACATGATCGCGCTGCGCCGCTTCGGCCTGGACATCGCCGCCACCGAGGGCCAGTACCACGCCCAGGTGGACCGTTCCGTCAGCCCCGACCGCCCGATCGTCCTGACCGAACGCGGCGACACGGTCACCGAGAACGCGCTGCTCGCCGCCGCCCGGCACGACGGCATCACCGTCATCCGCAACGCCTCGTCCAACTACATGGTCCAGGACCTCTGCTTCTTCCTGGAGGCCCTCGGCGTCAAGGTCGACGGCATCGGCACGACCACGCTCACCGTGCACGGCGTGCCGACCATCGACGTCGACGTCGACTACTCCCCCTCCGAGGACCCGGTCGAGGCGATGAGCCTGGTCGCGGCGGCCGTCGTCACCGAGTCGGAGCTGACGGTGCGCCGCGTCCCGATCGAGTTCCTGGAGATCGAGCTGGCGGTCCTGGAGGAGATGGGCCTCGACCACGACCGCACGCCCGAGTACTTCGCCGACAACGGCCGCACCCGGCTGGTGGACCTCACCGTCCGGCCCTCCAAACTGGAGGCGCCGATCGACAAGATCCACCCCATGCCGTTCCCCGGCCTGAACATCGACAACGTCCCGTTCTTCGCGGCCATCGCGGCCGTCGCGCAGGGCAAGACCCTCATCCACGACTGGGTCTACGACAACCGCGCGATCTACCTGACCGACCTGAACCGCCTCGGCGGCCGACTCCAGCTCCTGGACCCGCACCGCGTCCTGGTCGAGGGCCCGACCCGCTGGCGCGCCGCCGAGATGATGTGCCCGCCGGCGCTGCGCCCCGCGGTGGTCGTCCTGCTGGCGATGATGGCGGCCGAGGGCACCTCGGTGCTGCGCAACGTGTACGTCATCAACCGGGGTTACGAGGACCTGGCGGAGCGGCTGAACTCGATCGGGGCGCAGATCGAGACGTTCCGGGACATCTGACACTCACCGATCCAACGCCGCCGCACCCTTCCCCGCCAGCACGAACACCGCTCGGGACGGATGCGGCGGCGCCTCTGCGACTCCCCAGGGACTTCTGACCTCGCTCCCCAGCGGGCCGAAACAAGGGGGTGGCGTCCGCAGCGGACCGATCCGAGGCTGCAAGTCCAGCATCAACACACCGTGGACGGAACGGACTCGGCTTCCCGTCACCGCTGCCCGCATGCGTCTTCCCCGCTGCCGGTGCGCCGCCGACTGTCCCACTGGCGAGGATTTGTGGCCAAGGCGGAAGGGAGCGCGATGATGAAACGATCGCTTGTTGACAGTGTCAACGTGAAGGTGTGATGCTCGTCAACAGGTGAAGGTATACGCTCCCTACGGGATGTACCCACCTTGTATACGCCGGGTGAGACGGGGAGGGCCAGTGAGCCTGGGGGGAACGGTCGACGGACGCTTCCGGATCACGGGGATGCTGGGGCGCGGGAACATGGGCGAGGTGCACCGGGCCGAGGACCTTGAGGCCGCCCTGGACTCCCCGCACCGGGAGGTCGCGCTCAAGACCGTGTTGCGGGCCCGGACCGGGGTCGCCGTCGACTCTTCGGGGTCCGGTAAGGAGATCGACCGGTTCCGCCGCGAAGTGCGGATCATGCGCATGCTCTCCCAGGGCCACCCGAACCTCACCCTGCTCGTCGATGGCGGAGTGGACGGCGGTGCGGACGGGGCACCGGGCGGTACCGGCCTGCCCTACCTGGCCATGGAACTGCTCGACGGTCATCCGCTCGCCGATCTCATCGACGAGGAGCCCCAGCTCCCGGTCTCCTGGGCCGCCGCCATCGGGGCGCAGATCGCCTCCGGTCTCACCGCCGCGCACACCGCCGGGGTCGTCCACCGCGATCTGAAGCCGGCCAACGCGATGCTGACCCGTGACGGCACCGTCAAGGTTCTCGACTTCGGCATGGGCTCGGTCGTCGACGATCCCGACCAGACCCGCCTGACCAGCACGGGCGTGAGCGTCGGCACGGCTCGCTACATGGCGCCGGAGCAGTTCCGTGCCGAACAGGTCACCGCGTCCGCAGACCTCTACGCGTTCGGCTGCGTCCTCTACGAGCTGCTGATAGGACGGCCGCCGTTCTCCGCCAGGACCCCCTACGAACTCTCCGAGCAGCACCAGTACGAGCGTCCGCCCCGGCTCACCCTGGTGCGCCCGGATCTGCCCGCCGAACTGGTCCGGCTGGTGGACCGGCTCTTGGAGAAGGACGCCGAACTGCGGCCCGACAACGCCGCCCTGGTCCGTGAGGCCCTGATCCCGCTCGCGTTCGCGCCGGACGACACGGCCGCCCTGCTCGCTCCGCACTGGCAGGCGATGGACCCGGTGGCCCGCCTGCGCGCCCTGCTCCCCGAACCCGCTCCGGCCGCGCCGGCACCCGTGCCGCGTAGGGATCCGCGCCTTCCCGAGGCCATGGACGTTTTCGGTATCCATGCCGACCTGATCGGCGAGTACGAGAGTTTCACCAGGAGCGCGACGGTGATCCGGGACGCCCGGATCGAGGGCTTCGTCGCGGACGACCTGGCGGCGAAGTCCCAGTGGCCAGACCCGTGGCTGTCGCTCAACCCGTTCTTCGCCGACGGCGGCCAGGTCACCGATCTCGTCCGGGACGGTGTACTGCACCCGCGGTGCGCGGAGATCTTCCAGGCCGGCAAGAAGAAGACCTCGCCGCGCCCCGACGGCCGGCCGCTGAACTTCCACCTCCACCAGCGGCAGGCGATCGAGGCCGCGCAGGCGGGCGACTCCTATGTGCTCACCACCGGTACCGGCTCCGGCAAGTCGCTGTCCTACATCGTCCCCATCGTGGACCGGGTGCTGAAGGAGCGTCAGGCGGTGGGCCCGAACGCGGGCGGCCGGGTGCGCGCGATCGTCGTCTACCCGATGAACGCTCTGGCCAACTCGCAGCTGGGCGAGCTGGAGAAGTACCTGCAATACGGTTTCGGTAAGGGCCGTGAGCCGGTCACCTTCGCCCGCTACACGGGCCAGGAGTCCGACGAGGACCGTCGCAAGCTGCGCAAGGACCCTCCGGACATCCTGCTGACCAACTACGTGATGCTGGAGCTGATGCTGACCCGGCCGGACGACCGGACCAGCCTGATCCGCATGGCCCAGGGGCTGCAGTTCCTGGTCTTCGACGAGCTGCACACCTACCGGGGCCGGCAGGGCGCGGACGTGGCGCTCCTGATCCGCCGCGTGCGTGAGGCCTGCCGCGCCTCGAAGACCCTTCAGTGCATCGGCACCTCGGCGACCATGTCCACCGAAGGCTCCTGGGAGGACCAGCGGCGCGAGGTGGCCAGGGTGGCCGGCCGGTTGTTCGGGACGACGGTGCTGCCGAAGCGGGTCATCGGCGAGACCCTGGTCCGGGCGACCGACGAGGCACCCGGGACCGTACCCGCCGAGCGGCTGCGGGTACCGGCGGCGCCCCGCTCGTACGACGCGCTGACGAAGGATCCGCTGGCCCGCTGGGTGGAGTCGCGGTTCGGGCTGGAGGCCGAAGAGAGTACAGGGCGGCTGCGTCGCTGCGCTCCGGACACCGTCGAGGCCGCGGCGGCGGAACTCGCCGCCGCCTCCGGAGTCCCCGAGCAGAGTGTGCGCGAGGCGATCCGTACGACGCTGGAGGCGGGGGCGCAGGCCAAGCACCCTGTGACGGAGCGGCCGTTGTTCGCGTTCCGGCTGCACCAGTTCCTGTCCAAAGGCGACACCGTCTACACGACGCTGGAGGATCCACTCACCCGGCCGCTCACCCGCACCTACCAGCTGGAGCAGCCGGACAGCGACGGCAAGCCGCTGTTCCCGCTGGCGTTCTGCCGGGAGTGCGGCCAGGAGTACTTGACCGTATGGCGGACCGAGGACGGCGGCACCTTCCGGTACGAGCCGCGTCGGGACACCTCCGCGTCGGGGGGCCGCCAGGGTGAGGGCTATCTGTACCTGGGCATGCCCGGTGAGGACTACGAGTGGCCGGCCGAACCGCAGAAGGCCGTGGACGACCGGCGCTTGCCGGAGTCGTGGCTGGAGCCGGACGCCCAGGGTGTGACGGTCGTCAAGAAGTCCTACCGGCCCCGGGTGCCCCGACGGGTCGTCGTGGATGCCCACGGGAACGAGTCGGGCGAGGGGCTGACCGCGGCGTTCGTCCCGGCGCCGTTCCTGTTCTGTGTGCACTGCCAGGTCTCCTACGAACAGACCCGCGGCCGGGACTTCGCCAAGCTGGCCACCCTGGACCAGGAGGGGCGTTCCTCGGCGACCTCACTGATCTCCGCGTCGATCGTGAAGTCACTGCGCGCGGTGCCGGAGGACAGCCTGGGCAAGGAGGCCCGCAAGCTGCTCACCTTCGTCGACAACCGGCAGGACGCCTCGCTCCAGGCCGGGCACTTCAACGACTTCGCCCAGGTGACGCAGTTGCGCGGCGCCCTGTACCAGGCCGCGGTGCGGGCCGGTGAGGAAGGGCTGAGCCACGACGACCTCGCCGAAGCCGTCACCGAGGTGATGGGCCTGACGCCACGCGAATACACGACAGGCGCGGACCTGACGCCCGCCATGGAGCGCCGGGCCGTGAAGACCTTCCGGGAGGTCGTGGGATACCGCCTCTACCGCGACCTGGAACGTGGTTGGCGCATCACGATGCCGAACCTGGAGCAGACGGGGTTGCTGCGGATCGACTACGAGGATCTGGACTGGCTCGCCGCCAACGACGCGCGCTGGCAGTCTGCTCACACGGTGCTGCGGGGCGCCGACCCGGCCCTGCGCGAGGAGGTCACCCGTACACTGCTCGACTTCATGCGGCGAGCACTGGCCATCGACGTGCAGTACTTCCGCGAGGACTTCGACGTCCTTCAGCGGGCGAGCGAGGAGCGGCTGGCCGGGGCGTGGGTGCTGAGCGAGAGTGACCGGCCGGCCGTCGGAACCGCCTACCCCTACGGGTCCCGGCCGGGTATGGAGCGCTCCGCGCTGTTCCTGTCGGCCCGTGGCAAGTTCGGCAAGTACCTGCAGCGGAACATGCCCGAGTTGCGCGATCCGTCCTTCTCGCTGGACGACGTACAGACCGTCATCGAGGATCTGCTGAAGGTACTGAGGGATGCGGATCTGGTGCGCGAGGTGGATGCTACCCCGGAGCTCTCCGGCCCGGCCTACCGGCGCCGCGCGGCGCAGAAGCGCACCGGTTACCGGGTGTCGGCCGCCCACCTGATCTGGCGGGCCGGAACCGGTGAGCGGGGCGTGGTCGACCCGCTGGCTCGCACCTACCGGGGCGGCGAGGGCCCGCGCGTCAACCCGTTCTTCCGGGACCTCTACCGCACCGCGGCCGCCGAGCTGGCCGGCCTGTACGCGCGGGAGCACACCGCCCAGGTCCTTCCGGAGGACCGGCTGGAGCGTGAGGAGCTGTTCCGGGAGGCCAAGCTGCCTCTGCTGTACTGCTCCCCGACGATGGAACTGGGCGTGGACATCTCCTCGCTCAACGCCGTGCTGATGCGCAACGTACCGCCGACCCCGGCGAACTACGCGCAGCGCTCGGGCCGGGCGGGCCGTTCCGGTCAGCCCGCGCTGGTGACCACGTACTGCGCGACGGGCAACAGCCACGACCAGTACTACTTCCGCCGCTCCCAGGACATGGTGTCCGGACAGGTGGCCCCGCCGCGGCTGGATCTGGCCAACGAAGATCTGGTCCGCTCCCACCTCCAGGGCATCTGGCTGGCGGAGGCCGACATGAAGCTCGGCACCGCGATCCCGGAGGTCGTCGACGTCGCCTACGACCCCGAGGGCGGTGACCGCCCCGATCCGCTGATGCCGCTGCCGCTGCGTTCGGAGATCCGCGACCGGTCCCTGGACGAGACCGCCCGCAGCCGCGCGGCCGCCACCGCCCGTACCGTTCTCGCCCCGCTGATCACGGACTTCGAGGCGACCACGTGGTGGTACGACGAGTGGATCGAGGACCGCATCGAGCGGGCCCCGGCGGAGTTCGACGCCGCCTTCGACCGGTGGCGCGACCTGTTCCGGGCGGCCGTCATCGACCAGTACGAGCAGAACAAGCGCGTCGTCGACCACACCCTGACGCAGGGCGAGCAGAGCCGGGCGCGCAGCCGCCGCAGGGAGGCCGAGACACAGACGAACCTGCTGCTGAACCGCTCCACCGACAACAAGTCGGTGATGAGCGACTTCAATCCCTACCGTTATCTGGCGTCCGAGGGGTTCCTGCCCGGTTACAGCTTCCCGCGGCTGCCGCTGGCCGCGTACATCCCGCGGTCCGGCAACCGCCGCAACGCCGACGGGGACTATCTCCAGCGGCCCCGGTTCCTCGCCATCCGCGAGTTCGGTCCTGGTGCGCTCATCTACCACGAGGGTGCCCGCTACCAGGTCACACGGGTACAGCTGCCGCCGGACGCCACGGGCGAGCTGGCGACGGCGGAGGCCCGGCGATGCGAGGGCTGCGGCTATCACTACGCCGTCAGGCCCGGCCTCGACCGGTGCGACATGTGCGGGGAGGAGCTGCGCGGCAAGCGCACCGGTCTGCTCCATCTGCACACCGTGTACACCACTCCGCGCGAGCGGATCTCCTCCGACGAAGAGGAGCGCCGGCGGGCCGGTTTCCGCCTGGAGACCTCGTACGCCTTCCAGGACCACGGCGCCCGCAAGGGCCGTCTCACCTCACATGTCGCCGACAGCGGCGGCGCGCCCGTCCTCGACCTGGACTACGGCGACTCGGCTACGGTCCGGATCACCAATCTCGGCCGGGTCCGCGACAAGGAGGGGGAGCCGGACGGCTACTGGCTGGACCTGGGCGACGGTCGCTGGCTCAACGACCGGGCCGCCGCGGACGCCATCGAGGGCACCGGCATGCCGGTGGTCGACGAGGACGGCAACGAGAAGCGGCGCAAGAAGCGGGTCCTGCCGTTCGTGGAGGACCGGCGCAACATCCTCGTCGTCACGTTGGACGAGCCGCTGCCCGAGCCGGCGGCGCTGTCGTTCCTCTACGCAATGGAGCGAGGCATCGAGGCGGCGTTCGAGTTGGAGGATTCCGAACTGACCGCGGAGCTGCTGCCGCCGGACGACGGGCCGCGCCGCCGCATGCTGTTCACGGAAGCCGCCGAGGGCGGCGCCGGTGTACTGCGCCGGATCCAGCACGAGAGGGGCGCCCTCGCCGAGGCCGCGAAAACCGCCCTGGAGATCTGCCACTTCGACCGGGACACCGGCGAGGACGAGGGCGGGCCGGCGGACGGCGAGAAGTGCGCCCGCGGTTGCTACGCCTGTCTGCTGACCTACGGCAACCAGACACACCACCGTCAGCTGAGCCGGCACGCGGCCCAGCCGCTGCTGCTGCGACTGGCCGAGGCCCGCACCGAGCGCGAGGACCGCGGCGAGTCCCGCAGCGAACGGTTCCGCAGGCTGGCCCCGGCGCCCGCCGGGCCGCAGGCCGCCGCCCCCACGAGCACATCACCGACCCCTGTGGAGGCCGATCTCGCGGCGCTCGTCGCGGACGGCGACCTGCTCGGGTGGCTGAAGGCGAAGGGCCACCGACTCCCCGACGAGGTCCGTGTGCCCGTCCCGGAGGCGGACGCCTGCCCCGACCTCGTGTTCCATCTGGACGGCGCCGACCTCGCCGTGTTCGTCGACGTCCCCGGCCACGCGCCCGGCGCCGACCGTGACCTCGAAGCCGGTTACCGCCTGGAGGAGGCCGGCTGGGACGTGCTGCGATTCCCCACAGACGCGGACTGGGACGCCATCGCCGACCACAACGCCACCTATTTCCACCTCCGTTGACCGCTAGGAACCGAAGATCTCATGAGCCTCACGTACACAGCCGGTTCGCTGGTCGCCGCCCGTGGCCGGGAATGGGTGGTGCTGCCCGAGAGCGCCGCCGACATGCTGGTGCTGCGCCCGCTGGGCGGGAGCGAGGACGACATCGCGGCCGTCTTCCCCGCGTTCGAGGACGTGCGCCACGCGGAGTTCGCAAAGCCGAGCGCCGCCGACCTGGGTGACCAGCGTGCCGCCGGTCTGCTGCGCACGGCACTGCGCGTCGGTTTCCGGTCCGGCGCGGGCCCGTTCCGCTCGCTGGCGTCGATCGCCGTGGAGCCCCGCGCCTACCAACTGGTCCCGCTGCTGATGGCGCTGCGGCAGCGCACCGTACGGCTGCTGATCTCGGACGACGTCGGTATCGGCAAGACGGTCGAGGCGGGCCTCATCGTCAAGGAGCTGCTCGCGCAGGGCGAGGCGACGAGGCTGGCCGTGCTCTGCTCCCCTTCGCTCGCTGAGCAGTGGCAGTCCGAGCTACGGGAGAAGTTCGGGATCGACGCCGAACTTGTCCTGGCCTCCACGGTGTCGCGCCTGGAGCGCGGTCTGGAGCTGGGCCAGTCCCTGTTCGACAGGCACCCGTTCACGATCATCTCGACGGACTTCATCAAGTCGACCCGCCACCGCGAGGACTTCGTCCGGCACTGCCCGGACCTGGTGATCGTCGACGAGGCCCACTCCTGCGTGGCCGCCGACGACGCCACACAGGGCGGCACGTCCTCCACGAACCAGCTCCGCTACGAGCTGCTGCGCAGGATCTCCGCAGACCCGGACCGGCATCTGCTGCTGCTGACCGCGACCCCGCACTCCGGCAAGGAGTCCGCGTTCCGCAACCTGCTCGGCCTGGTCCGGCCCGAGCTGGCGACGGTGAACCTGGAGACCCCGGCGGGGCGGGCGAAGCTCGCCGAGTACTTCGTCGCCCGCAAGCGCGCCGACGTCCGTACCTATCTCACCAAGGAGGACGGCCTCGCCGACGACTCCCTGGCCGAGCGGACCGCCTTCCCCTCCGACCGCTGGACGAAGGACGAGCCGTACCGGCTGACCCCCGCCTACCGGGCGCTGCTCGACGATGCCATCGCCTACGCCCGGGACCGCGTCGAAGCGGCCGGGGAGCAGGGCAAGCGGGAAGCCCGTATCGCCTGGTGGTCGGTGATCGCGCTGCTGCGCTCGATGGTGTCCTCGCCGGCGGCCGCCGCTCAGACCCTCAAGACCCGCTCCGAGTCCGCCGCGGCCCGCACCGCGCAGGAGGCGGATGCGCTGGGTGCCAAGGTGGCGGCCGACTCCGCTGACAACGACCGGCTGGAGGGCGTGGATGTCGCTCCCGGTGCTGCCGAGTCGGAGGAGGCGGGCGCCCGGCTGCTCGAACTCTCGCAGCGGGCGGCGCGGTTGGTCGGCCCGGCCGAGGACGCGAAGCTGAAGGCGCTCACCGGCCACCTCAAGAAGCTGATCGCCGACGGCTACCACCCGATCGTCTTCTGCCGCTACATCCCCACCGCGGAGTACCTCGCCCAGCAGCTCGACGGCAAGCTCGGCAAGAAAACGAAGATCGCCGCCGTGACCGGCACGCTCTCCCCGCAGCAGCGCCTTGAGCGCATCGAGGAGCTCGGCGCCGACTCCGCCGAGGAGGTGGGCGACCCGGCCGTTCGCCGCGTGCTGATCGCCACCGACTGCCTATCGGAGGGCGTCAACCTCCAGCACCACTTCGACGCCGTCGTCCACTACGACCTGGCCTGGAACCCGACCCGTCACGACCAGCGCGAGGGCCGCGTCGACCGGTACGGCCAGAAGCGCGACGAGGTCCGGGTCATCACCATGTTCGGCGAGGACAACGGGATCGACGGCAAGGTCCTGGAGGTGCTGTTCGCGAAGCACCGGCAGATCAAGAAGGACCTGGGCATCTCCGTCTCCGTGCCCGACGAGACCGCCTCCGGTGTCACCGACGCCGTGGTGGAGTGGCTGCTGCTGCACGGGCGGCAGGGCAGCCAGGAGAGCCTGTTCGAGCTGGACAGCCACCAGGAGTCCTTCGAGCGTATCGAGCGCGAGTGGACTTCCGCCGCCGAGCGGGAGAAGACCTCGCAGTCCAAGTACGCCCAGCGCACCATCCACCCGGAGGAGGTGGCCCGGGAGGTCGCCGCCGTGCGGGCTGCGCTCGGCGGCGCCGACGAGGTCCGCGACTTCGCCCTAGAGGCGCTGCGCGAGCTGGACGCCTTGGTCCGCGAACCACGCGACGGCGGCGGTGACTTCACCGCGCAGGTCGGCGGCACCCCCGCGGGCCTGCGGGACGCGCTCGCCGCCACCCTCGGCGGCCGGCTCGTCGAGGAGGACCGTGAGATCCCGTTCCGTACGACCCCAGCGGTCGCCCGCGGCGAGGCCGCCCTGGTCCGCACCGACCCGGCGATCGGAGCCGTGGCCTCGTACGTCCTGGACTCGGCGCTCGACGCGAACACCCCCGGCCCGCGACCGGCCCGCCGCTGCGGTGTGGTCACCACGGACGCGGTGACGATCCGCACCACACTCCTCCTGGTCCGCTACCGCTTCCACCTCACGCTCCCGTCCCGTACCGGCGAGCGGCAACTGGTCGCCGAGGACGCCCGTCTGCTCGCCTACGAGGGACTGCCTTCCCGCGCCCGCTGGCTGGACGACGACGCGGCCGCCGCGCTCCTCGGGGCCCGCGCCATCGCCAACACCCACGAGCAGCGGGCCCGCAACCAGATCAGCCGCGATCTGGACGGTCTGCCGGACCTCGCCGGATACCTCTCCGAGTACGGCACCCGCCTGGCCGCCGAACTCGACGCCTCGCACCGCCGGGTCCGCAAGGCCAACGAGGAGATCGTCCGCGGCCTGAAAGTCGTCCCCCAGGAGCCGGCCGACGTCCTTGGCGTATACGTCTACCTGCCGCAGCCCGCCTCTACCGCGTCCGGAGCCGAAGCCTGATGTCCGCCGCCACCCGCACCGCCCTGGCCTTCACCGCCGTCACCACGGTCGGCGGACTCTTCCCCGCCGACATGCTGCTGCGTATCCCCGAGGGGCGGAACCTGCCGGGCACCAAGCCCGCCGACTACGGCCTGCCCTCCTCGGTGCCCGTGCGTGACGAGGCCGAGCGTGCCTGGGAGTACCTCAAGCCGCTCTGGCGCGATCTGCGCGCCGCCCTGCCCGCCGACCCCGAGACCGGTGCCCCCGCCGCCGACCCGACCGGCCGCGCCGGCACCGACTGGCTCGCCCAGCTCTTCCGCAAGCTGGACTTCGGCGCGCTGACGGAGGTGGGGCCGCATGGCATCCCGGCCGACACCGACCCCGACAAGCACTTCCCGGTCTCCCACCGTCACGGCCCGGCCCTCGTCCACCTCATCCCCTGGAACCAGGACCTGGACAAGCGCGCGGCGGGCCAGGTGCCCCCGCAGTCCATGCTCCAGGACTGCCTCAACCGCACCGAGGCCCACCTGTGGGCGGTCCTCACCAACGGCCGTCGCGTACGTCTGCTGCGCGACTCCTCGTCCTTCGCTACAGCCGCCTACGTCGACTTCGACCTGGAAGCCATCTTCGACGGCGAGCTGTTCAGCGAGTTCGTGCTGCTGTACTGCGTACTGCACGCGTCCCGGTTCACGGTGGCGGAGGGGACGGCGGCTTCGGGGTGCTGGCTGGAGAAGTGGCGGACGGTCGCCATAGAGTCCGGCAGCCGTGCCCTCGACCACTTCCGCGACGGCGTCCAGGCGGCCCTCACCGTCCTCGGCACCGGCTTCCTGAGCCACCCGGACAACACCGCCCTCCGCGCCAACCTGGACGTTCACGCCTTCCAGACGGCCCTGCTGCGGCTCGTCTACCGCATGATCTTCCTCTTCGTGGCCGAGGACCGGGGCGCCCTGCTGGACCCCGACGCGGACGAACGGACCGTCGACCGCTTCACTCGCTACTTCTCCACGGCCCGCCTCCGCCGTCATGCGCTACGACGCCTCGGCACCGCGCACGACGACCAGTACCGCGCCTTGGAGCTGCTGATCGAGGCGCTGGGCTCCGAGCGGGGCCGCCCCGAGCTGGGTCTGAAAGGACTCGGCGGCCTCTTCAACGACACCCCGGCCGACAAGCCCCTGCGTGGAGTGCGGCTCGCCAACCGCCATCTCTTCGAGGCCGTCAAGCACCTGGCCCGCGTACGGGACGCCGGTTCCGCGCGCTGGCGTCCGGTGGACTACCTGCGCATGGGTGCCGAGGAACTGGGGTCCGTGTACGAGGCGTTGCTGGAGCTGGTGCCGAAGCACAGCGCCGCCGACCGCACCTTCGAACTGGTCGACCGGATCGGCAACGACCGCAAGAAGACCGGCAGCTACTACACCCCTGCCCCGCTCACCGAAACCTTGCTGGACTCCACGCTGAACCCGGTGATCGACGACGCCGTCAAGCGCGGGGAGCAACGCGCGAGCGCCGAGGGGCAGCCCGACCCTGCCGACACGATCGTCGAGGAGCTTCTGTCCCTCACGGTGTGCGACCCCGCGTGCGGGTCGGGGCACTTCCTGGTGGCGGCGGCCCGGCGTATCGCGAAGCGTGTCGCCGCGGTGCGTGAGCGCAACCCGGAGCCCACGGACCGGGCCGTGCGCCACGCCCTGCACCAGGTCGTCGCGCGCTGTGTGTACGGCGTGGACCTCAACCCCATGGCCGTCGAACTGGCCAAGGTGTCCCTGTGGCTGGAAGCGATGGAGCCCGGACGACCGCTCGGCTTCCTCGACGCCCACATCAAGCACGGCAATGGCCTGATCGGGGCGACGCCGGCGCTGATGCGGGACGGGATCCCCAACAAGGCGTTCAAGAAGGCCGAGGGTGACGACGAGGGGTGGGCACGGCAGCTTCTCTCCCGTAACGCCCTCGAACGTGAGGGCCAGGGTGGGCTGTTCGAGGTCGAGACGGAGACGAAGGTCGCCAACGGTTCGTTCGCGCGCGGGCTGCGCCGGATCACGGCGGCCCCGGCCGGTGACCTCAAGGACATCCGCCGCAAGGAGGCCGACTACCGGGACTGGGCGAATTCCGCGGAGTATCTGCGGGCTCTGCATCTGGCGGACGCGTGGTGTGCGGCGTTCGTCTGGGTGAAGAGCGAGGAGGCGCCGCCGGCCATCACGCACAAGGTGTTCCGAGGGCTGGAGGACCCCGAGGGGGACGCGGCGCCGCAGTCGACCCACGACGAGATCGTAAGGCTGCGGGACCAGTACGCCTTTTTCCACTGGCACTTGGAGTTCCCGGAGGTCTTCGCGGTTCCGGAGGACGGGGACGTGTCGGCGGGAGCGGGTTCCGTTGATTCGGGGACGGGGTGGGCCGGGGGGTTCTCTTGTGTGGTGGGGAATCCGCCGTGGGACCGTTCCGAGTTCGAGGACAAGAAGTACTTCAGCGTGGTGCAACCATCTATTGCGGAACTGGCAGGCACCGCCATGCGCAAGCGAATCACCGAATGGCTGCAAGAAAATCCCGAGGAGGCGGAGCGCTATCAGATCGCGCGCCGAACATTGAAGTCAACCTTCATGTTCACGGCGAACTCGGGCGTTTTCCCTCTGTGTGCGCAAGGGCTCACGGCTGGGGGCGTCACCAAGCTCCAGACAGATCAGCTGTTCACCGAGCTCTTCTCTTTCGTGTGCAGCCCAACCGGCCGCTTTGGCTCGATCATCCCAACCGCGATTGCCACGAACGCCGGTGGGCAGTTCCTGTTCGGCGACTTCGTACGCAGGGGCGCGCTTGCGTCGCTACTGGACTTCGAGAATCGACGACCCACGTCCCCCGCACTGCCGAAGGCAGGCAGGTGGTTCGAGAGCGTCCACCCCGGATACAAGTTTTGCTTGCTCGCCCTCACGGGCAGATCCGTCCGGCTGCCCGCCGCGCGCTTCGGCTTCTTCCTCTCCGACATCACCGATCTTGACGACGAGAACAGTGTCTTCACAATGTCGCCGGAGGAACTGGCACTCATTAACCCGAACACGGGGACCTTGCCGATCTTCCGCAACCGACGAGACGCGGACCTCACGGTAGGGGTCTACCGTCGCTTTCCAGTACTGCAGAACGAGAAAGCGCGAGATGGCGACCCGTGGAAGATCGCTTTCAAGTACATCTTCCGCAGCGCCAACGACGGGGACATCTTCCGCACCCGCGCCGAGTTGGAAGAAGACGGTTGGCAGCTGCAGGGCCATGTCTTTGTGCGCGGGGATGAACGCATGCTGCCTTTGTACGAAGCCAAGATGGTCGACTTCTTCAACCACCGTGCCGCCGATGTCGTCAAGAGTCTGACTGCGGTGAATCGGCAGAACCAACCGAGCTATCTGCCTGAGAAGGAGCTGCGTGACCCGACGCGTCAGGCCCTGCCTCTGAACTGGGTCCAGCAGGATGGGACGATCCCAACAGAGCGCAACGGTCGGACGGTTGAGGTGCCCGGCGTCGATGTGCGCCTCGCCGACGCCCACTGGGACCGTGACTGGCTCTGCGGTTGGTGCGATGTGACCGCCTCGACCAACGAACGCACGTCGATCCCGGCTTTCATCCCGCGCGTAGCCACCCTGCACACCTACCCCCTGATGCTCCCCCGTGTCGCACCCTCACTGGTCGCTGCCCTGATCGCGACCCAGTCGTCCCTGGTCTTCGACTTCGTGAGCCGTCAGAAGATCAGCGACGCCCACATGAAGCTGTTCATCTGGAAGCAGCTCCCCGTCCCCACTCCCACGACCCTCGAACCCCACCTCCCCTTCCTCCTCCCCCGCGTCCTGGAACTCGTCTACACGGCCTACGACATGACCCCGCTCGCCCGCGACCTGGATGATGAGGGCGAGCCCTTCGAGTGGGACGACGACCGCCGCGCTCAGCTGCGCGCCGAGTTGGACGCCTACTTCTTCCACCTCTACGGAATCTCCCGTGAGGACACCGACTACATCCTGGAGTCCTTCCAGTCCGAGTCGGGCGGCCTGAAGAACAACGAGATTTCCGCGTTCGGCGAGTACCGAACCAAACGCCTCGTCCTCACCGAATACGACCGCATGGCCATCGCCGGCCTGACCCTGGAAAGCCCACTCACCGAGGGCGAGTCCGGCACCTACCGCTCCCCCCTCACCCGCCCCCCGGGCCATGGCCCCAGGCACCCGGCCTGACAGTCCCTCCCTGGCCCGTTCGAGAACGCGAGCGGGCCCGACCACCCTGTCCGACTTGAACTTCAGCAACGAGGTCATACCGACCCGCACCATGCCCCAGCCCCACACCACGCCACCCGGCAACCACCGTCGAAACGGAGAACCTCAGTGAGCACTGACGCCGACCACCTCCTCGACGGTATACCCGCGATGAGCAAGTACGACGAGCAGGTTTGGGCCACGCTCAACGACCACTGGCAGCGCCGCAACAATCGCCGAGGCCTGCCGAACTGGGCGAGCACAGCGCTGAGTCGCACCGGCGAGGCCGCCGGGAAGGCCACCAGACGGGTCGCGGACGCCGTCCCCGACGCAGTCTCGGGACCCGTGCGGCGCGCGGGCGACGCGGTCGCCGACAAGGCCATGCGACCGGCGCTCGCCGGCGCGGCGGCACTGCTGGACCTGGTCAACGAATGGGCCATGGAGCTCAACGACCCGAAGAACGTCGAGAAGCTGGCCCGCAAGCAGGGTCTCGAACTCGACACTTTCACCGAACTACGGAAGCAGGACCTCAAGTTCTGCGACCGGCTACTGACGCGCAACACCCTCAAATGGCGCACGGCCGGCGCGTTCGAAGGCGGAGCCATGGGCCTGCTGGCGCTGGTCCCCGTCGCCGGTATCCCCGCCGCGATGACGGCGGACATCCTCGTCATCCAGGTCCTGAGCACCTCGATCGCCTCGCGCGTCGCGTACTCCTACGGCTATGACGCCAAGGACCCCGACGAGCAGGTCTTCATCCAGCGCCTGGTACGGCGTTCCTTCATGACCCAGGCGGCCAAGGCCGAACCGTTGCGTGACACCGCCCGGGCGGCGCACGCCCTCAAGGGACGCGTCAAGTGGTCGGAGAAGCTCCGCAACGACCACCGTCTTGTGGCCGCCCTGGAGAAGTTGATGAAGCAGCTCGGCCCGGCCGGCTCCAGGGTGCCGGTGCAGAACGTCGCCAAGGTCGTACCGTTCGTGGGCATCCTCATCGGCGTCGGCATGAACTCCGCGGTCCTCGGCAGGGTGGCCAAGGACGCCCAGCGGTACTGCCAGACCCGCTTCCTGTGCGAGAAGTACGGACTGCCGCTCCCAGCCGCACTGGCGACCGACGACGAGGACGACGACACCCAGGCCAACACCACGTGAGCGCTGCGGTGGCGCCCGACCAGAGCGCCACCGTGGCCTTCGCCGCCCCGCTCAGGCGTTGTCCACGAACCGCACGAACGACCGCCAGCCCTCACGCCCGACCACGAAGGCCGGGCGGCTCACATCCTTGGAGTCCCGTACGTGGACGGCCTGTTCGGCGATCGCGATCTCCACGCAGCTGTCGCCCTCGCTGCCGCTGTAGCTGGACTTGAACCAGGCGAGTTCCCTCGTACCGCTGCTCATAGCTCTCCTCGCAGTCGCTCCAGCAGGTCCCTGGATTCCTTCGGGTTCAGGGCCTGCGAGCGCAGTGTGTCATAGCGCTGGCAGAGCACACTCACCTCTTTCGGGTCAGAGATGAGCCGCCCGTTCTTCTGCCCCTCGGAGTAGCCGAGCCTCTGCCCCGCAGGAGTCTCCAGAAGCTGCAAAGGCCCGTCCAGGCACGCATGCAACCCCGCCTCCAGCGGCACCACCTGAAGCGTCACATTCCGCGGAGCGCTCCGCTCCAGCACGTGATCGAACAGCTCCCGCATCGCCTCCGCGTGCCCGAACCTCCGCCGGGACACATGCTCCTCGACGATGAAGCTGAACGGCACGGTCGGCCGCTCCCGCATCATCGCTTGGCGTTCCATCCGGGCCGCGAGCTGCGCCTCCAGTTCCCCGTCCGTCCGCAACGGGATCGTGCCCTCGAACACCGCCCGCGCATACGCCTCCGACTGCAACAGCCCCGGCACCAGCCTGCACTCGTACGTACACAGGCTCACCGCCTCCCGCTCCAGCCGGGCCCACCTCCGGAACCAGGCCGCCAGCCCCGCCTCGCCCCGGGTGAGATACTGGGCGGCCTTCCGCAGCGCACCGGTGTTCCCGAGGGCCTCCTCCGCCCGGTCCACGAAGGGGGTGTCCGGCATCCGACGCCCCAACTCCACCGATTCCACGGTGTGTTTGGAGTACCGCACCCTCGTGGCGAGTTCGGCCCTGCTGAGCCCCGCGTGCTCGCGCAGCGCCTGCACGACCGCGCCGAACGTGCGCAGACTGTCGGACGGATGGGGTTCGCGCTCCCACTCCCCCGCCGGAACCGCCCGCGCCTCGACGCCCTCGGCCACGTCCCCTTCGACGATGCCCATCCGCCGCCCCTATCTCCGTACCGAGGCGGCTTCTCACGCCACCCGCACTCGCCACTCAGCGTGACGGAACGGGGAGCGTACTGTCCACTCCGTGTGCCCGTACGCTGACTCCGCGTACGGGGCGCCGTACTCGCTCCCACCCGTGCGCGACCGCCACGCTGGCGTCATGAACCAACCCGCTTCCCAACTTGCCACACCCACCCGTACCTTCACCCAGCTACTGTCGTCCACCCGACGCGGTGCCCGGCTCGCACGGCTGCTCGCGGTGGCCCAACTGCGATCCTGGGATGCCGGGGAGGACCTCACGGAGCGTGCCGAGACCGTGGTGGCGGAGCTTGCCGCGAACGCCGTTCTCCACGGCCGCTCACCGGGCCGCAGCTTCCGGCTCACGCTCGCCCTCGACCCCTCGGCCGGGCGGCTGCGCGTCGAGGTCACCGACGCCCGCGGGGACCTGCTCCCGCACATCCCCCCGACGGACGCCGACGCGCTCCACACCTGCGGGCACGGCCTGTCCCTCGTCGCCGCCGTTGCCGACCACTGGGACTGCGTCCCCTACCCGCCCAGCGGCAAGACCGTTCGCGCGCTGCTCTCGACGCCGTAGGAACGACTGCTCGCAGTGAGATAGTCGAGAACACCGGGGTCGAGTCCTGGGCATGCAGAAACCAGCCATCCCACCCGTCAGTGCGTTGACGTCGCCAACACGCTTATCTACGGTGGCTGCTGATACGCAAGGGGCTCAGGGGGCAACAAGCCGTGCAGGGGGGCAACACCGGTGAATCGGACCGGCCGGTCACGGCCCACCACTTGCTGAAAGCCGCCGAACGTGCCTACGTGCGAGCCGAGTTCAGCGTCGTAAGACCGCTTCTTCAACGCTTTCAAGCCACGTTCGGTACCCCGGACCCCGACGACATCGACGGCCCTGACGCCATACCGCACGCCGTGCTCCGCGCCGCGCTGGCCGCGCGGGCCGGGAACTGGCCGGAGGCGGTGCGGCGGTGTCCCGACAGTGACCTGGACCTGGCTGAGACGGGGGTTGTGCATGCCCTCGCGGTGGGTGCCCTTCGTCGGCTGGGGGAAGAGGACGGGCGGCACACCGAATTCGGCACCGCGGCGCTCGCGATCGTCCTGTGGGCGCATCTCCTGGACGAGGACGACCCCGGCGACTTCCGCGCGCTGCTGACCGAGCGGCGCGGTGCTCCCGTACCCGACGAGCTCTGGGAGGACGCCCGCCGCCATCTGCTCGGGCGTATCACCGACCTGCTGGACGCTCTGGACGTCCGGGCCGGCCGGGACGTCCTCGCCGCGTGGAAGACGGCCTGGGAGGCCGAACGCGCCACTCTCGCGGTCGGTCTCTCGGCCGTCGGGCCCGACGGTCTGATCCCGGTCAGCAGAGCCGCCCGGCAGCTCCTGGCCCACGGCCACCGACAAGCCCTCCTCGACGCCTACACGGCACGCCATCCCGACACCGCCACCTGGAGCGCGGACTCGCCCGACCACCGCGCGTGCGCCGACCTCATCGCCCAGGCCCTCGCGGAACAAGCTCAGGACCGGGTGCGGGCCCAGGAGTGGAGCGAGGCTCTCACGGACTTCACCACGGCGGCGCGGCTCGGGCTCACCCTCGGCGCAGCTGAGCGGACCGCCGTGGTCCGCGCCGGGAAGAACGTCGGACGGAGCCGTACCGGGCGGGGCTACTCCCCCATCACTCGGATCCAAGGGCTGGAGCAGGCCCACGCCCTGCTGCCGGACGACGACGCGCTGGCCGCCGAACTGGCCGCCGAGCTGGTGCGGCAGGGCCGTAAGGTCTTCGACAGCGACCCCAGACAGAGCAGGGACCGCTTCACGCGCGCCCTGCTCGTGTCGCCCGGCGACCACGACGCCAGGACCGGCCTCGACGACCATCTGCGAGCGGACCTGCGCCGGACGGTGGACGGGGAACAGCCCCGGGAGAGGATCCACGAGGGCCGGGTACGGGAGCTGCTGCTGCGCGACCCCGACTACGCACCGGCCCGACGGTGGCTGGGAGACCACTACGCCGAGCAGGCCGTGGCCAACGCGTCCGACGGGCGTACGGCGGCGGCACGCTCCGCCGTACGCGACATGCTCCGTTACGGCGGCGACGGTGACCCGTACAACGAATACGACGAAGAAGACATCGATGAAGAGCTCGTCGCCCTCCTGTTCCACGCGGCACTGTTCGCGGAGGCCGAGAACCCTCGCACCGGGTTGGAACGCCGCGTCGACCTGCTGAGTACGGCTGTCGGCGTCGCCGGCCCGGCCCACGGCCCCGTCAGGGAGGCGCTCGACAGGGCGGTGCTCGACCTCGCCGAGTCCCTGGAGGCCACGGCGTCCCCGTCGGACGTCATCAGGCTGTTCCTGCGGGACCTGCTGCGGATCGGTGTCAGCGCACGCTTCGACCGGACCGTGGAGACCGCGTACCTGCGCCGCGCCGAGATCCGCGAGGAGGAGGGCGACTTCGGCGGGGCACGGCACGACCGCGCGTGCGCGGTACGGATCGGTGCCGGACTGCCGGACCAGGGGCTGCTGTTCGGGCCCGCTCCCGGCGGCGACGGCCACGACGATTCCGGACAGGGAGCCCTCTTTTGACCGTCGACCAGCCCGTCCCGGATGCCAGGGGTGCCGAGGTACCCCCGATTCCCTGGTTCGGCCCCACGCTCCACGAACTCGTCCCCGGCTGCGTGCCGGGTGCCCGGCTCCCGGCTCTCCGGGCGCAGGCAGGGCGGGCGCGCGCCGCGGCCCGGCAGGATCCGGACCGGCTGGAGCGGATCGGCCGGGCCGACCGGAACTCCCGCAGTTCCGTCACCGCCCTCGTCGCCGAGATGCTCACCCCGCCCCTGCCCCGCCCCGATACGGAGGAACTTCCGTGACCGGTCCCGCCCCGACCGCCCCCACCGGCCCGCCGTCGGAACTCGACAAACTACGGCGCCGGGTCGAGGCGCTGTCCCGCAAACGCGAGGAGGCCGAGGCCCGGCTGCACGGCCTGCTGAACGCCCTGCTGCCGCTGGACGACCTGCTCGGCGACACGCGCCGCCGGACCGGTGCCCTGCACGTGGCGCGGTCCGCGCGCGAGGCGACCTCGGCCGCCGTCGCGCTGAGCGAGCAGATCGACGCGGCTCAGCGGATGCTGCGCGGCGAGCTCGCCCGGCTCGACGTCACCGCGATGGATGTAGTGGGCAGGGCGGTCGACCCCGCGGAGATGCACGTCGTGGGGACCGAAGGCCATCCCTCCCTCCCGGAGGGCACAGTGCTGAAGGAGCAAGAAACCGGCTTCCGGCTGGGCGCGTCCGTCTTGCGGTCCGCGAAGGTGGTCATCGCGGTGCCGGGCCCCGCGCCGGAGCCGGAGCCGGTTCTGGCAGCCTCTGCAGGCGGCGGACGGGCGCAGCCACGACGCACCACCCGCTCCCAGCGGCACCTCCCGCGCAAGCCCTCGGCCGGGCGTCGACGTCGCTCCCGACGGACCTGACCCGGCGCCGTTCCCGCACCTCCCGCGCCCGACGCCCCATGACGATCAGGAAGCAGCCTTCCATGCACCGGACTCTCGGCATCGACCTCGGCACCACCAACTCCGTCACGGCCTGGCTGTCCGACGGCGTCCCCGTCGTACTGCCCAACCGGGACGGCGATCAGGCCACCCCCTCGGCCGTCGGCATCGACCACCTCGGCGGCCTGCTGGTCGGCCATGAAGCCCTCCAGTGGCGTGGTGGGGCTCCCGGGTCCGTGATCACAGAGGTGAAGCGACTGATCGGGCGGCGCTGGGACGACGAGCTCGTGCAGCAGGTGCTGAAGACGCGGCCGGGCGACGCGCCGCCGGTCCGGGACGGTGCCGACGGCTCGGTGGAGATCCGGCTCGGTACGCACTACCTGTCCCCGGTGCAGGTCTCCGCCATCCTGCTGCGGCGGCTCAAAAAGGACGCCGAGAGCGCCGCGGGGATGCCGTTCCGGCGGGCGGTGATCACGGTGCCGGCGTACTTCGCCGAACCGCAGCGCAGCGCGGTGCGGGAGGCCGGGCGGCTGGCCGGTTTCCACGTGGCGCGGATCGTGTCGGAACCGACCGCCGCCGCGCACGCCTTCGGTGTCGGAGCGGGCGGGGACGGCGCCGACGACTACGCCAACCTGCTCGTCTTCGACCTGGGCGGCGGAACCTTCGACGTGTCGCTGCTGGCGATCGGTCCGGGCTACTGCGTGGTGGGGGAACTGGGCGGGGACAACCTCCTCGGCGGCGCCGACTTCGACGCGCTGCTCGACGGCCACCTGCGTGAGCAGCTGGCCGAGCGGGACCACGGCGGCGACGGTGACGCCTCCCGGATCCGGACCGCCGCCGAACGCGTGAAGGTCGAACTGTCCTCGCGGGACGTCTCCGAAGTGACCCTCGCTCCCCTCGGCCGCCAGGGCGGATCGTGGTCCGGAGCTGTGCGGCGCACGGTCTTCGAAGAGCTGCTCACCGGGCACCTGCGGCGGATGCGGGAGAAGGCCGAGTCAGTGCTGAAGAAGGGCGACTCGCTTCCCGAGGACGTCCGGCGTGTCCTCCTGGTCGGCGGCTCCACCCGCATCCCGGCCGTCCGGCGCGACCTCGAGGACCTGTTCGGCGCGGGCAAGGTGTCGCACATGGTGGATCCCATGATGGCCGTCGCCCACGGCGCCGCCGTGGAGGCCGGGCTCCTCACCACCCTCGACTGCCCTGCCGAAAGCTGCGCCGTCGAAGGCATTCCCGTCACCGCCGACGCCTGCCCGAGCTGTGCCGCCCCGCTGCTCGGCGCGGCCACGGTGGACTGCCCGGTCTGCCATGTCCCCGCGCCCGAACTCACCGCAGCCTGCCCCGTCTGCACCACGGACCTGTCCGCACTGCGCGCGAAGGCCCCGGTTGCCGCCCACACGGAGTGCCCGGAATGCGGCCGGGAAGACAACCCCGTCACCGCGACGGTGTGCCTGGACTGCGACGCGCCGCTGGACGCGGGCGGCCTGAAGTGCCCCGGCTGCGGGATGGTCAACGCGGCCGGTCTCACCGCCTGCTCACTCTGCGGCGGCGACTTCGGCACCGCCCCCGCCGAACAGGTCACGGCACAGAACATCGCGCTGGAGCTCGACGACGGCACCGTGGAGATCCTCTTCCCCGGCGGCACGCCCTACCCGACCGAATGGCTCCCGGTGGACGACCTCGTGGTGCGTGGCGGAGGATCGGTGCGGTTCCAGGTGTGGGAGGGGCCGCACCTGCGCTCGGCCCAGCGCAACGAGTTCTGCGGCGGCTACGTCCACGAGCGCACCGACGGTCTCCGGGGAGACGTGCCGCTCGTCCTTCAGGCGCGGCTCGACGCCGACCGGACCATTGTTCTGAGGCACCGCATCGGCTCGGGGGACTGGGACGGAGCCGGGCTGCGGCGCAGCCTGGTCTCCGCCGACATCGGGCGGAGGGCGACCGAACTCCACGGCCGCTGCGAGAACTTCCTGAACGACTTCGGCGGGGAGGTCACTCCCGCCGAGCGCGACGCCCTCACCGAGGTCATGGCGGACCTGGCGGCCCTCGGCAAGGGCGAGACCGTGGGGCGTTCCCTCGACGGGCTGCTGGACTCGGCCCGGGCCACCCTGGAGTTGTGCGAGCGGGCCCGCGAAGCCTCGGCCCGGGCGGCGATCGCGGCACGGGACGGGCGTGGACTGCTGCCGTCGCCGCTGCTGGAGGAACTGCGGCGAGCGGCGGAGGCGGTCAAGGACGCGCGCGGGACCATGAACACCGACGCGATGCGGGCCACCACGGAGCGGGCCGAGGAACTGTGGACCGGTCTCGACCCGGCGGTCCGCGCCTCGATCCGGACCATCCGGCTCGCGGAACAGGACGCCTACCCGACGACCCTCCGCAAGGAGGTCCTGGCCGCCCGCGACGCCCTGCGCAGCGCCGTGGCACGCGGCGACCAGGCCGCCCAGGACACCCAGCACGTACGCCTCGGACGTCTCGCCGAACAAGGCCGTCGCGAGTACGCGGAGGTGAGGACTCCGTCCGCCGCCGCGAGCGTGCTGCCGTCCAGGCGGTGAGGCGCCACCGAGCAGGTATGTGAATACACTCTTGCCCATCATTAGTCTCTTGACAGCGTCAACAGGTAAGCTCGGGGTGTCCGCGCAGACCTCGCCCTCCCGGAAGGTCACCCATGCCCCAGCCCGAACTCCTCCCCGGCACGCCCGAGTTCCGCATCAAGCTCCCCAAGGGCGGCGGTGAGGCGCGCGGGCACCTGCTCACCGAGTTCGGGGGCAACGGCACACACAAGTTCCTTCTGCGCGAGGGCTCGACGGTGGCCGCCGAGGCATGGCCGGGGCTCGGCGACCACGCCCGCCGGACCCGCGCGGAGCTTCGCGCGAGCGGCGGGCTCGTCGATGCCTCCGCCGACCGGTGGAGGGTGGCCCGGGACATCGAGTGCAACTCCTCCTCGGCCGCCGCCGCACTCGTGTACGGCTACGACGCCTCCGGCCCGGAGTCCTGGCGCACCGCCGAGGGCCATCCCCTCGCCGACTACCTGTCCACCGGCTGGCGTGCCCCGCGCAAGGCGTGGCTGGTGCGGGGATCCAATGTGTCGGGACACAATCTGGTGCGGCAGTCGTGGCTGCGGGAGGGCTTCGTCTCGCTCGCGGGCGCGCACCTGCCACCCCTGGAGGAGAACGACCCGACCAAAAGCACGCTGCGCCGCTTCGTGGAAGACGGGTACGAGGGGGCGGCCTCGTACAACCAGAAACGAGGTCTCGTCGACGAACTGCACGCCTTCCTGACGCAGATGCGCATCGGCGACACCGTGGCCACCATCAGCGATGGCCGGCTGCACATCGGCCGGATCACCGGCGATGCCGTGCAGACCTCGTCGCCGGGCAGGCTGTCCAATCTGCGCAGGGCCGTCGCCTGGTTCAAAAACAGCCATGCCTACGAGGAAGTGCCGGAGGAAGTGCAGCAGAAGCTGTCCGTCCAGCATGATGTGGTCGATCTGACCGTCGTTCTTGACGCATTGGACGAGCTCACCGGGCTGACGGATCTCACGGTCCCCGCGCCGAGCGGGGAACTGACTTTGCCGGACATCACCGGCGCACTCTCCGCCGACCTCCTCGTCCACGACCGTTCCTGGCTGGACGAGATACGGGAACTCCTTATCGATGAGCGGCAGTTGGTTCTCTACGGGCCACCGGGCACCGGCAAGACCTATCTGGCGATGAAGTTGGCCGAGTACTTCGGCGGCGGTCCGGAACAAGTCAAGATTGTGCAGTTCCACCCCTCGTACGCCTACGAGGACTTCTTCGAGGGGTTCCGGCCCGTGGAGGACCCCGAGACGCGGGAGGTGGCCTTCCGGCTGACGGCGGGCCCTCTGCGGGAGCTCGCCGATCTCGCCTCCCGCGAGGGCAACCGGCACGTCCCGCACTTCCTGATCATCGACGAGATCAACCGGGCCAACCTGGCGAAGGTCTTCGGTGAACTGTACTTCCTCCTGGAGTACCGGAAGAGGTCCGTCCGACTCACCTACTCCGGGGACGACTTCGCGCTGCCACCCAACCTCTTCGTGATCGGCACGATGAACACCGCCGACCGTTCGATCGCGTTGGTGGACGCGGCGATGCGGCGCCGCTTCGCGTTCGTGGAACTGTCCCCGCGCACCGAGCCGACCGCCGGGCTGCTCGCGCGCTGGCTGAAGCGGGAGGGCCGGGACCCGGAACCCGCACGCCTGCTCGACGCCCTCAACACCCGTGTCGGAGACGCCGACTTCGCCATCGGACCGTCGTACCTGATGAAGCCGGGCGTGTACCGCGACGGCGGCCTCGAACGGACCTGGCGCACGAAGATCCTGCCGCTCCTGGAGGAGCACCACTACGGCGAGGGCCTCGACGTCGCCGCCCGTTACGGCCTCGACTCGCTGCGCGAGCAGCGCCCGTGACCGTGTCCGTGGCCGACGTGACACTGCGCGAGTACGGGCCCGCAGTTTCCATCCCGTTGGGCGCCGCGGACGGGCGGGCCCTCGCCGCCGCGGGAATCCTGGAGAGCGCGACCCCCGATCCCGGCCGCGACGGGCACTGGCTATTGCGGGCAGGCAGCCGGGTCGGCGCCGTGCGCGCCCCCGGTGGTGCGGTCGTGCGGATCATGCCCAAGACCCCGGTTCGGCGGTTGTTCTTCCTCCTCGGGTTCAGCCTCGACCCGGCGCGCGCCTGGCGCGACAGCCGGGAGGGCACCGTCGACACCGGCGCTCACGACGACGTCGTCCCCGCTCTCGCGCACGCCGTGGAACGGCGAATCGACGCGGCGCTGCGGCAGGGCGTCCTCCAGGGCTACCGGGAGGTCGAGGAGTCATCGCTGGTCGTGCGCGGGAGGCTGCGTGAGACCGAGCAGATCCGGCGGCACTTCGGCCGTACGCCGCCGGCGGAGATCGTCTACGACGCGTACACCGCCGACACCGCCGAGAACCGCATCCTGCGGGCCGCAGCCGAGCGGCTGCTGCGGCTGCCGTGTGTCCCGGGTCCGGTCCGGCGGCGCCTCGCCCACCAGCGGGCACGGCTCGCCGATGCGCTGCCGCTGATACGCGGGCAGGAACCGCCGCTCTGGCAGCCGTCCCGCCTCAACGCCCGCTACCAGCCGGCCCTGCGGCTCGCCGAGGCCGTCCTGCGCGGCACCTCGCCGGAACACCGGCCGGCCGGGGCCTCCCCACTGGCTGTGGACGGCTTCCTGCTCGACATGAACAAGCTGTTCGAGGACTTCGTCACGGTCGCCCTGCGCGAGGCCCTCCGGGAACACGGCCTGACCGCGCGCCTCCAGGACTCTCACCACCTCGACCTCGCGGGTCTGGTACGGATGCGCCCCGACCTGGTCGTCCGCACCGGCGACGGACGTACTCCGCTTGCCGTCGTCGACGCCAAGTACAAGGTCGAGAAGGCCGACGGACTCCTCAACGCCGACCTGTACCAGGCGCTCGCGTACGCCACCGTGCTCGGTCTGCGCGAGGCGCATCTTGTGTACGCGGCCGGACGGCAGCCCGAGCGCTTACACGAGGTGCGGGGAACAGCTGCGGGACCGGACGGCCGGGCGATGCGGCTGTACCAGCACAGCCTCGATCTCTCCCGTGAACCAGAACAACTCCTGACAGCTCTCCGGGAGATCGCCGGACAACTGGCGTCCGGAAGAAAGGAAGCGGCCTGATGCCCCGGCTCGCCTTCGCCCAGAGTTTCTGGGACGGCTACGACACGTTGGAGAAGCCCGTCCGAGCGGGAGTGCGCAAGGCCATGGCGAAGTTCCAGGCCATGAGCGCCGCCGAGCTCAACGCGGACAAGGGACTGCACCTGGAGTGTGTGGAGAACGCCCGCGACCGGCGGATACGCACCATCCGCATCACCGACTTCTGGCGCGGCGTCGTCCTCGCGCCCGACGACGGCAGCGACATGTTCCTGCTGGTCAACGTCCTGCCGCACGACGACGCCTACACCTGGGCGGCGAAGCGCCTGTACAGCGCGAACTCCGCGACACGCGCCCTGGAAGTACGCGACGCCGTCGCCCTGGACGAGCTGACACCGCTGTACGAGACCGCCGCGCGCACGGCACCCCGGCTGCTGTTCGCGCACGTCTCCGACAGCACCCTGCGGGAACTCGGCATCGACGACCAGGTACTGCGCGCCGCACGGTCGTTGGTGGACAAGGCCCAGCTGGAGGCGTTTTCCACCCTCTTGCCGGAGGACCAGCTGGAGGTTCTCCAGTACCTCGCCGAAGGCTTCAGCCCGGAGGACGTCTACCGGGATGTCGTCGCCGTCCGCCGGCCCGCCGACGCGCCCGCCGAACCGGTCGAGGACCTGGCCACGGTCATCGCCAACACTCCCGCACGCATCCGCCTGGTCACCGGGCCGCGGGAGTTGGAGGAGATCCTGGAGAAGCCGTTCGAGGCCTGGCGGGTCTTCCTCCACCCCTCCCAGCGGCGCGTCGCCTACCGCACCTCGTACGGCGGTCCCGTCCAGGTCACCGGCGGCCCCGGGACGGGCAAGACGGTGGTCGCCCTGCACCGGGTCAAGCACCTGCTCGGTCGTTCCGAGGACGGCCGCATCCTGCTCACCACCTACACGAACGCGCTCGCCGCCGGACTGCGCGACATGCTCGGGCTGCTCCTCGAGGAGGACGAGAAGCTGCTGGCTCGGGTCGACGTAACGACGGTCGACGCGTGTGCCCATGGCATCGTGCGCATGAGGTCGGCTGCCGTGCCCAAGCCGATCGGGGACCGGGAGCAGCGGCAGCTGTGGGAGAAGACGGTCAAGCAGCTCGATCTGCCGTTCACCGCCCAGTTCATGGCTCAGGAGTACCGGCACGTCGTACTCGGCCAGAACCTCCGCGACCTGGACGCCTACCTCGGTGCGAGCCGCCGCGGCCGCGGCACCGGTCTCGGCCCCACGCGCCGGCGCGTGGTGTGGAGTGGCGTGCAGCGGTTCGAACAGCTCCTGCGTGACCGCGGCGAGACCACACACCTGCGCGTATGCGCCCGCGCGGCGGAACTCCTCGGCGACGAGCCGGCTCCGTACGCCCACGTGGTCGTCGACGAGGCACAGGACCTGCACCCCGCCCAGTGGCGGGTGCTGCGCGCCGCCGTCGCCCCCGGCCCCGACGACCTGTTCGCCACCGGAGACCCACACCAGCGGATCTACGACTCCCGGGTCTCGCTCGGCTCCCTGGGCATCGTGACGGCCGGCCGCAGCTTCCGGTTGCGCCTCAACTACCGCTCCACCGAGGAGATCCTCGCCTGGTCTGCGCGGCTGCTGGCACCCGTCACCGTCGACGCCCTCGAAGGCGAGGGGACGGACTCGCTGGCCGGGTACCGCTCACTGCTGCACGGACGCCATCCCCAGGTGCAGGGATACGCGACCCGGCAGGAGGAGACCGAGGCGCTGGTGGACCGGGTCCGGGCGTTGCTCACCGAAGGCCTGGCACCGCACGAGGTCGGCGTGTGCGCACGGTTCAACCTCTCGCTGGACACCGCCGAGGAGAAACTGAGGGCCGCCGGCATCCCCGTGCTACGGGTCCGAGGGCAGGTCACGCAGGGGGTCGAAGGGGTACGGCTGGCGACGATGCACGCGATGAAGGGGCTGGAGTTTCGGGCGGTGTCCGTCCTCGGTGTCAGCGAGGGCACCGTTCCGTTCGCCCGGGAGATCACACCACGTGAGGCGGACCCGCTGCAGCACGACGCCGATCTGTTACGGGAGCGCTGCCTGCTCTTCGTCGCCTGCACCCGGGCTCGCGAGGCGCTCAGCGTGACGTGGAGTGGAGCAGCGAGTCCGTTTCTGCCGCACGCCGCCTGACCGGCTGCCCGGTCCTCACTCCTGAGGAGCCAGGGCCCCCGTGGCGAGGCCGTCCCGGGCGACCTCGGCGAGCTGCCGGCTCAGCTCGTCAACCTTGCGCAGCCCTTCCTCGAACGCGGACAGCGCCCGGAACGCGGAGCCGTACCGGCGCTGCTCCTCGATGTCCATGCGGGGGATGCGCGAGCCCCGGGCGTCGAAACGGTAGGTCCCACTCGCGCTGGTGGAGCGGCGTGTGTTGCCGGAACTGCGCAGGAAACCCTGCAGATAGTCCGTGTCGAGCTGCTCGCTGGCCGAGACCGGTTCCGGGCCGTCGTACTCCACGAGTCCCGCGCGGGCGAGATCCGCGACGCTCGTGGTGGCACCGTCCAGCGAGCCCGGTCCGCCGCCGGGAGCGAGCTCGGGCAGGTAGGCGGCCAGTCGGCGCACCTGCTCCTGCAACTGCTTGCGCAGGGCCTCGTACTCACCGGGGTAGTCGCGGTGCCGGGACCGCAGGTGACTGCCGGGGGTCAGGTCGACGGTGTCGTCGAGGAGCTCGATCAGCGGCACGTCCACGGTCTGGTCGGGCCTGGGATCCAAGTCATCGTCGGGGCTGTTGTCGGTCAGGTCGACCATACGCACGGTGTGGTGGGTGTCCGCACCCGAGATGTTCTCGGGACGCCGTAGACACCACAGATGGACGGGCAGGGAGTGCGAGGTCGCCGTCCCCGGCGGCAGGGCGACCACCTGGTGCACGATGCCCCGGCGTACGAGTTCCGACCGTATGCGGCGGCCCGCCTTTCGGTAGGCGACCGAAGCCGGCATGACCATGAGGACCTGGCCGCCCGGCGCGGTGTGCGCGTACGCGTGCTGGAGCCAGGCGAGTTCGCCTTCGGCCTTGGACGGGGTGCCGAGTTCCCAGCGGGAGTCGAGCAGCAGTTGCTCCCTCCCCCACTCCGTCACACCGGCCGGAGGGTCACAGACGATCAGATCCGCCTTGAGGTCCGGCCATGCGTCCGCGCGCAGCGAGTCCCCCGCCACGACGCGAACCTCGGAGCGGCCCATGAGGCTGGCACGCAGCTGGGCGAAACGGGCGCTGTCGGCATCCATCTCCTGGCCACGGCAACGCGTTCCCGTCTCGGAGGCGACCGACAGAAGCAGCACCCCGATACCGCAGGCGGGATCGAAGACTGTGCCACCAGCCGGCAGCGCGGGGGCGAAGTGACACACAGCCCGCACCACACGCTCGGACGTCACCTGGTCGGATCCCGCACGTCGGGCGGAGTCCATGAACCGGTCAGTAAGTCCGTTTACGAGATCGACGGGTGCCTCGGTCTCGGCGAGCTGCCGTAGGCGGGCAGCGACGTCGTCCGGCAGAGTCGGTTCGGACTCCCCGGCCAGCGCGGCGGCGACCGCGGCCAGGCCCGCGACCATCTGATCCCCGTAAGCGGTCCGTAGGGCCTGCCACAACTCGACCTCGGGCGAGACCTCCTGGCCTTTGCGTTGCCTGTCCAGCCAGTCCTGGACTTCGGTGAGCGCGTAGAGCGGACTGTTGACGCCACCCCCCGCCGGTGTGGGGAAGTCGTCGTAGCGGCGGCGCCAGTTGGAGACAGCGGCCCGGGTGACCCCGGCCAGCCGAGCGATCTCCGCCCCGGTGACAAGCGGGCCGACCGATGAAGCGGCGTTGTCCGTCATGACCCCCAGCGTACACGGAACACCACAGACCTTCCAGAGCGAAGTCCGTTGACAACGTACACGGGATGGTGGGAATCTCTCTCGTGTACTCGAAGCTCTCGTGAACCACAGCGCCCAGGAGGCACCCCATGGCGTCGCACACCGCCGTACGCACCGTCTACCGGCTGTCCGACGTCGCCCCCACCCAGGACGCCATGCTGGACGCCCTCGACGCCGAACTTCTGGACAGGCTCGGCGCCGAGCCCCACGCACCCGAGGCGCTCGGGGTCCCTGCCGTGTACGTCACCTGTGCAATGGAGCGCACCGAGGCCCCCTGGTGCGCACCCATGGCCCGCACCACCGGCATCAACGTCACCGAAGGCGTCCGGCGCACCGCCGCCGTACTCCTGCTCGCCGTCGACGGCACGGTGTACGCCATCGGCTGTGACCAGGGATACCGGCTGATTCCCGACCACCTCAAGGACAAGCGCTTCGGTCTCTCCTTCGCCGTCCGGCAGATGGATCCGAACCTGATCCGTGGCGCGGTCTCCCGGTCTCTCGGGCAGACACGCACCGACATCTCCCTGGTGCCGGGCGGCGCCCCGGTCCCGCTGCTCGGCATCCGCGACCACTCGCGCATTGTGCGCAGCCTTGGCGGCTACCTCGACGAACTGCCGCTCACCCGGTCGCGGTACACGCGCGGAAGGGCCGTCAGCGCCCAGGGCGGGTGCGGACTGAGGATCGCCCTCGGGATCGAACCCGAGGCCCTGCTCTCCGACCTGCGGGCCATCGCCAGAATCTGCCGCGAGGACATCCCGCACCAGGAACTGGAATTCGTCGACCACATCGCGCCGGTCGAGGACACGGCTACTCTCGACGTTCTCGATCAGGCTTTGGACGACCTCCTCGGCCGTCCCGCCGACGGACGGATCTCCGTCTCTGTGCCGTCCGAACACCATGCCGCGTACACGGAGGCGACCACTTACGTGACGCGGATCAACAGCCCCGGCGCCCTGCGCTCGGACGACTTCGACCCCGACTACGTCCTCACCCGGGCGCGGCTCACACCGCCCGGCGAGCGTCTCAGGGCGTTGCGCGAGGGAACCGTGACCCTCGCCCGGGACCGCCGGGCCGGGGTGGCCGACACGCTCGCCGTCACCAGTGCGCTGACGTGGCTGGAGGCCGCTGTCTCCGTGGGCTCCGGACGCTACTTCCTCATGGACGGTGAGTGGTACGAGGCCGGGTCCGCCTACGTGGACGAGTGCCGGGCGGCCGTGGCGGCGCTGTTCTCGCCGTCGCCCTCCGTCTGCCTCCCCGCCTGGATCGACGGTGAGTCCGAGAACGCCTACAACAACAGGGTGGCCGACGAGGAACGGCCCGACTGGCTCTGCCTCGACACCAAGAACGTCACCAATCCTCTCCGGCCGCGGGACCAGGTCGAGATCTGCGACCTGCTCATGCCCGACGGCACGCTCGTCCTCGTCAAGCGCGCGGGCGGTTCCGGGCCGCTGAGTCACCTGTTCAACCAGGCCAGGGTGGCGGTGGAACTGCTCCAGGAGTCCGCCCAGGTCCGTGCGGAGTTCACCGCGAAGGTCGCCCGGCTCAGCCGGGGTGAACTCGTACTCCCGGACGACTTCACGCCCAAAAGGATCGTCCTTGCCATGCTGCTCAAGAACCGCGAGAACCTGACTCCGGACTCCGTCTTTGGTTTTTCCCAGATCACCATCGCTCAGACCGCGAAGGCCCTGGCAGCACGAGGGGTGACTGTCGAGGTCATCGGAATTCCGGCGAGCGGGGCAACTGCGCTCTCGCTGTCGGCGCATAACGTGGGGGTCCGGGTGGCACTCCTCGGCTGAGAGTCTGCGACACCGATTCGCTCTCGTTTCCGTCCACGTCGGGAAAGCCGCATGGGACGTCGCAGGGCCAAGTGGCCTCTTCCTCAACATCTGAGAGTGAGCGCGCCCTCGGGTGTGGGCTCACGGAAACGGGAAAGTCCGTTTCTGTGGACGCGCCTGTGCTGACCTTCGGCCACAGCACCGCCGGGCGGGACCGGATCACCGAGCTGCTGCGTGCCGCCGGCGTTGTGGCGGTCGTGGACGTGCGGACCGCTCCCGGCAGCCGCCGTGATCCCGATCTGCTGCGGGAGCGGCTCGCCGAGTGGCTGCCGGGTGCCGGCATCGCCTACCGGTGGGAACCCGGCCTCGGCGGGTTCCGCCCGCTGCCCGCAGACAGCCCGGACGTCGTCTGGCGCAACGCGTCCTTCCGCGGGTACGCCGCCCACACCCGCTCCCCCGAGTTCCTCGCCGCCATGGACCGGGTGCTGCGGCAGGCGGGGCACGTGCGCACCGCCGTGATGTGCAGCGAGGCGGTCTGGTGGCGCTGCCACCGCCGTCTGATCGCCGACTTCGCGGTGCTCGCCCGCGGTGTACCCGCCCTGCACCTCATGCACGACGGGCGTCTGAGCGCCCACACGCCGACACCGGGAGCCCGTCTGCGTGACGACGGACTCCTCGTGTACGACGCCCCCACTGGGCCGGCCCGGGGCTGAGCCGTCAGCACGGCGGCTTGTTCACCGCCGTGACGGTCGTGGCCCCGAAGTCGGCCACCTGGGCGTGCTGGAACACGCCTGCCCGGCGCGCGCCCCCCCCGGCCCGTGATCCGCTTCACACCGGCGAGAGAACAGGTCCGGGTCGTACAGGGCGTAAAGCGACCGAAGAATGGATAGGGGCTATACGGCGAAACGCGGGGAGTGTCCGACGTGCCCGGATGCCGGGTGCGGCGGCCTCAGGAGGGGGAGCGCGCATGGACGGCCGGCCCATGTATCTCGAACCGCGACTGGAATCACGGCTGAGGTCGCTCGTGGCGGCGCACGGCACACTGCACTCCCTCACCGACGCCCTCGGCTCACCTCTGCACGTCGTGGTGCCGGACCAGATCGCCGAGAACCTGGAGCGGTTCCGGTCGGTGTACCGGGCGCATCACCTGTCAGGGCAGGTCTTCTACGCCCACAAGGCCAACCGGTCCAGTGCGCTGCTGCGGCGGCTCGCCGCGACGGACGCGGGCGTGGACGTCGCGTCGCTGGGCGAGTTGCAGCACGCCCTGGGTGCCGGGTTCGGTGCCGACCGGATCACGGCCACGGGGCCGAAGAACCCCGAGTTCCTGTGGCTGGCGGCGCGTACGGGCGTCACGGTGAGCGTCGACGCCGCCCCCGAGCTGGACCAGCTCGCCGCCCTGGTGCGCAAGCACGCGCTCGCCCCGGTGCCGGTGCTGCTGCGGCTGTCGGGCTTTCAGACGTCGGGCGTGAAGGTGCTGAGCCGGCGCAGCCGCTTCGGCACGCCCGTACGGGAGTTGGAGCCGCTGCTGGAGGCGGTCGAGCGGCATGGTGACGCCGTCGAGGCGACGGGGGTGGCCTTCCATCTGGACACCACGAGTGTCGCGGAGAAGGCGACCGCCCTCGAAGGGAGCCTGGCCGCCCTGGAGTTGTGCCGGAGCCGGGGGTTGCGGCCCCGGGCCGTGGACGTCGGCGGCGGGTTCGGCATCAGCTATCTCGCCGAGCGGGAGCAGTGGGAGGCGTACACCAGCGAGCTCACCACCGCCGTCCTCGGCCGGCGCCCGCCCCTGACGTGGGGCGGGCACGGCTACGGGCTGCGCAACGAGTCGGGCACCCTGCGCGGCGCGCTCGGTCTCTACCCGGCCCACCGGTCCGTCGCGGGCGCGGCCTACCTGGACGAGCTGCTGGCCCAGCCCGCCGCCTCGCTGGGCGGCCGCCCGCTGGCCGCGCTGCTGCTGGAGCACCTGTACGACCTGCACGTCGAACCCGGCCGGGCGCTGCTGGACCAGTGCGGGATCTCGCTGGCGCGGGTCCTGGAGGTCCGCACCCAGCAGGCCGGTGGGGAACTGCTCGTTCGGCTGGCCGCCAAGGCGGACGACATCGCCCTGGAGGACCACGGAGTGCTGATGGACCCGGTCGTCGTCCCCAGAAACGGAGCCGGACCGGGTGAGGGACCCGTCGCGGTGCACCTCTTCGGCAGCCTCTGCCTGGAGAGCGACCTGATCACCCGGCGCACGGTGTTCCTGCCGCGCCGCCCGGAACCCGGTGATCTGCTGGCCTTCGCCAACACCGCGGGCTACGCCATGGACTTCCACGCCACACGCGCCCAGCACCAGCCCGCCGCCCGCAAGGTCGCCGCCTGGCAGGACGGCGACGCCTGGCGCTGGTGCCTCGACGACCAGTTCTGGCCGATCACGCCCTCGGGGGGAGTCCAGTGAGGTACGACAGCATCACCGAGGCGATCGGCAACACCCCGCTGGTGCGGATCGACCCGGCCGTGCACGGTCTGCGCCACATCGACCTGTACGCCAAGCTGGAGATGCTCAATCCGTTCGGCTCGGTCAAGGACCGGGCCGCCTGGAGCATGGCGGGGCCCCTGCTGGCCGAGGCGGTCGAACACGGCAGCCAGGTGGTCGAGTTGTCCAGCGGCAACACGGCCAAGGCCCTGGCGGTCATCGCGGGCATGCACGGCCTGGGCTTCAAGAGCGTCACCAACCGCATGCGGGTCCCGGAGATCAAGGACCTCCTGCTGCTGCTCGGCGCGGAGATCGAGGAGCTGCCGGGGCAGAGCGAGTGTCTCGACCCGACCGCCACGGACGACCCGCTGACCCTGTTTCACCGCACGCTGTCCGCGTCCGGCAGCGCCTATCTGCACACCGACCAGTACTTCAATCCGCGCAACACCGATGCCCATCTCACCGGCACCGGGCCGGAGATCGTCAAGGACCTGGACGGCCGTGTCCCGGACTGGTTCGTCGCCTGTGTGGGCACCGCGGGTTCCTCCACGGGTGTGGCCCGCGCCCTGCGGGAGGAGGACCCGTCGGTGCGGGTGGTGGGGCTGGTCGCGGCCAAGTCCGACTTCATTCCGGGGATCCGCACCATCGACGAGGTGCAGGAGGTCGGCCTGTTCGACCCGGAGACGTACGACACGATGGAGTCGGTGAGCGCCGACGAGGCGATCGAGGGCATGCTGACCCTGAACCGCCGCTGCGGCATCCTCGGTGGGCCGACCGGAGGTGCGGCCTACTTCGGCGCCGTCCGGCATCTGCGCGCGGTGGACGAGGAACTGACCGAGCGCCGGACGGCGGTGTTCATCGTCTGTGACCGGGTGGAGAGTTATCTGAGCTACGTCCGGCAGCGGCGCCCCGATCTGCTGGGCCGGCCGCCCCGGAAGAACTCGCCTGCCGATCTGTCGGACGCCGAGGTCGGCAACGCGCCGTCGATCGGCGTGGCCGAGGCCCGGCGCTGGATCGACACCGACGGGCCGCTGGTGGTCGACCTGCGCAGCCCGTTCGCGTACGCGGCACTGCACATCGACGGGTCGGTGAACATCGTCGACGAGCTGTTCGCCGAACTCCTCCAGGGCGGGGTGCCGTTCAGCCGGCGCCGGCCGGTGCTGCTGGCCTGCCCGGTGGGTGAGCAGTCCGCGCGGTACGCGGCGTTGCTGACCCGGATGGGCCACCCGGACGTGCGCAGTCTGGCCGGCGGCATCATCGCCTGGCGGGACGCGGGCGCGCCCCTGGTGCGGGACTGACCGGCATGACCGCGCCGATCACCCGCGAGGAGCTGGGCCCGTGGCAGCGGGCGCTGCGCGCCGAGTTCCCCATCGTCACCGGGCACCCCGAGCTGGCGTACCTGGACAGCGCGGCCACGGCGCAGAAGCCGCAGGCCGTGCTGGACGCCGTCCAGAGGTATCTGACCACGTCCAACGCCAACTCCGCGCGCGGCACCTACACCTGGGCCAACCGGACCACGGAGCTGGTGGAGCGGACCCGCGAGCGGGTCGCCCGGTTCCTCGGAGACCCCCGGCCGGAGCGCTCCGCCGTGCACTTCACCAGCGGCACCACCGAGGGGCTGCGGACCGTCGCCCGCGACTGGCTGCCGGGCTTCCTGCGCGACGGCGACGAGATCGTGGTGCCGGACGCCGACCACCAGGCCAACATCACGCCCTGGCTGGAGACCCGGCGGCTGCTCGCCCGGGAGGGCGTGCACGTCCGGGTGGTGCCGATGCCGTACCAGAGCGGCTCCGGGGACTACGACCACCGGGCGCTGGCGGAACGGGCCGGGCCGCGCACCCGGTTCGTCGCCACCACCCATGTGCACCACGTCTACGGCGGCGACATGAACGTGCAGCGCATCCGGCAGGCCGTCGGCCCGGACGCGGTCATCTGCCTGGACGCCGCGCAGAGTGTCGGGCATCTGCCGGTCTCCGTGGATGAGCTGGACGTGGACTTCGTCGTCTTCTCCGGGCACAAGGCGCTGGCCCTGCCCGGTTCCGGGGCCGTGTGGGCCCGGCAGGCGCGCGGCCCGGCGTTCGTGCCCGGCGGGTGGAGCGGCACGCCGAACACCGTGGGCATCGCCTCGCTCGAAGCGGCCCTGGACTGGCTGGACGCGGCCGGCGTCGATCGCATCGAGCGCTGGACGGCCGACCTGGCGACCCGGCTCACCGACGGGCTGCGCCGGCTGGACGCCTACGAGATCCTCGGCTGCCCGCTCAGCCTGGCCGCCGACACGGCCGTGCAGCGCCGCCAGGGCATCGTGACGCTGCGGCACCGTGCCATCGACTCGGGCGACCTGGGGTTCATCCTGTTCAGCCACGGGTTCATGGTCCGCTCCGACCATCACTGCCAGGGCGACGCGGGCGAGAAGACCGGTTCGGTGCGGGTGAGTCTGCATGTGTACAACACGGTTGAGGAGATCGACCGGCTGCTGTCCGTTCTCACTTCACTCCCGTGACACGACCGGCTATGCGTAATGGGAACCGTTTCCACCTGTAGGCTCGGACCGGCAACGGGTCAGGTGCGAGACGGCAAGGTGGCGCGACCGGATGGGGCTGAGTCTGGCGACGGCGGAGCGTTGGGTGGAGCGCTGGGAGCTCCAGCAGCAGCGGTACGCGGTGGACCGCGAGGAGCGGTTCACGGTGATCGCCGATGTCGTCGAGCACGTCACGGCGGGGTGCACGGCCCCGCCCCTCGTCGTCGACCTGGGCTGCGGGCCCGGCTCGCTGGCGGCGCGGCTGATCCGGCGGCTGCCCGACGCCGAGATCGTGGCCGTGGACCGGGATCCCCTCCTGCTGGAGCTGGGCCGCACCCACCATCCGGACGCGGCCCGCTACGTCGACGCGGAGATCGGTGCGCCCGGCTGGGTGTGGACCCTGGATCTGGACCGGCCCCTGGACGCGGCGGTCTCCACGACGGCCCTGCACTACCTCGACCGCGACACCCTGCTCGGCACCTACCGCCAGCTCGCCGGACTGCTGCGACCCGGGGGCGTCCTGGTCAACGGCGACCACCTCCCCCAGGGCGAGGCGGGCCCGGCCGGGATCGCCACCCATGTCGGGCGGTGCCGGGCGGACCGGCAGCGGGTGTTCACCCATGAGGACTGGAGCTCCTGGTGGGCCGCCGTCGCCGACGACCCGGAGCTGCGCGACCTCCTCGCCGAGCGCCGCCGCCGCGCGGACCCCCCCGGCACCGGCCGCCCCGCCGAACTCCCCCTCCCCGCCCACCTGGAGCTGCTTCGGCAGGCCGGCTTCGCCAAGGCCGGGCCGGTGTGGCAGTACGGCGACAGCTGCGTGATCGTGGCGGTGCGCTAGGGGGCGGTTCACCCGTACGCCCGCGTCCGGTGGCGTCGGGTGGTGGGCGCCCCGAGAATACATGCAGCAATCGCTATATGTTAATGTCGCCATGTCGGCCGGGCCCCGGCACCACGGGCGGCCACCAGCACATGCGAGGAGCACCACCATGACCACCGCCGAGCACATCACCCACGAGGACCACGCGCACGCCCACGGCGACGACTGCGGCCACCTGTCCTTCCCTCACGGCGACCACATCGACTACGCCCACGACGGCCACATCCACCGGACGCACGAGGGCCACACCGACGAGTGCGCGAACAGCGGCCACGCGGTGCACAAGAACCACGACCACCAGCACGGCGACGACTGCGGCCACTTGGCCGTGCGGCACGGCGACCACACGGACTACGTGCACGACGGCCACCGCCACGCCGCCCACGAGGGACACTGGGACGACCACTGACGGGAGCCGTCTCCGGCGAGCCGGAGAACGAATGGGAATCGTTGTCATATGCTAATGTGTGCATATGACAACGACGCCCTCTCCCCCGACGGACGAGCCGGACCCGACGCTGCAGGCGGCCGGCGAGCTGCTGCGCGCCCTGGCCTCGCCCGTACGGCTGGGCATCGTGCGGGAACTGTCCGTCGGCGGGAAGTACGTCCATGAGCTGGTGACCGCCCTGGGCGTGAGCCAGCCGCTGGTCTCCCAGCACCTGAGGGTGCTGCGCACCTCCCGCATCGTCACCGCCCGGCGTCAGGCCCGCGAGACGCGGTACACCCTCACCGACGACCATGTGGCGCACATTGTGCTCGACGCCATCCGGCACGTTCAGGAGTAGCGCGTCTCAGGTCAGGCCGTCCCAGCGGACGGTGCGGTCGCACCAGCGTTCCAGCAGGGTGCGGTCGTGGCCGACGGCCAGCAGGGCGGCGCCCGTCGCGGCCCGGTAGTCCTCCACGGCCGCGACCAGGGCGGCGGCGGTGGAGGCGTCGAGCATCGCGGTCATCTCGTCGCACACCAGCAGGCGCGGGCGCAGCACCAGGGCCCGGGCGAGGCAGGCCCGTTGCAGCTGGCCGTCGCTGACCTCGTGCGGCCGGCGGGTCAGCAGGTCGGGGGTGAGGCCGACGACGGGGGCCAACTCGGCCATGCGGCCGGGGATTTCCTTACCACGGCCGGTGGCGCGCAGGGGCTCGGCGATCAGGTCCGTGAGCGGCAGCCGGGGGTCCGCGGAGAGCCTGGCCTGCTGGAAGACGACCCCGAAGGCGGTGCGCAGGGCGCGGGGGGCGCGATGGCGCCAGTGCCGTACGGGCTCGCCGTCGAGGAGCAGGGTGCCGGAGTCGGGGCGGTGCAGCAGGGCCGCGACGCGGGCCAGGGTGGACTTGCCGCAGCCGCTCGGGCCGAGCAGGCCGACGGACTCTCCCGGCGCGACGGTCAGGGAGACGTCCCGGACCACCGGCGCGTTCCTGACGTATCCGGCGGTGATGGAGCGCAGTTCAAGCACGGACGTCCTCCGGCACGTGCGGGTGGTGGCAGGCGACCGTGCCGGCGGGCGGCTCGGTGGCGCAGGTGTCGGTGGCCCGGTCGCAGCGGGCGGCGAAGGCACAGCCGGCCGGGAGGTCGCCGAGTTCGGGCGGCATGCCCGGGACGGGGACGAAGGCGCGGTCGGGCAGGGCCTGGAGCAGGCCGCGGCTGTAGGGGTGACGGGGCCCGGGCGAGCCGAAGAAGGCGGCGGCGTCGGAGAGTTCGACGATGCGGCCGGCGTACATGACCGCGACCCGGTCGGCGATGCGCTCGGCGGCCACCAGGTCGTGGGTGATCATCAGCAGGGCCCGCCCGCCGCCGTTCGCTGCGCTCGGACCGTCGACGTGCCGCCGCAGTTCGTCGACCGTGCGGTCCACCAGGTCACGGTCGAGTCCGGTGGTCGGTTCGTCGGCGAGCAGCAGGGGCGCGTCGCCGACCAGGGCGAGGGCGGTGGCGGCGCGCTGGGCGAGGCCGCCGGACAGTTGGTGGGGGTGGCGGTCGAGGTGGTCCGCCGGGAACGCGGCCCGTGCGGCGGCGGCCTCGGCGGCGGCGCGCAGGGCGGCACGGCCCCGGGTCGCGGTCAAGGCGGCGACCGTCTCCTCCAGTTGGGAGCGGACGGTACGCACCGGGGTGAGGTGGGCGGCCGGGCTCTGCGGTACGAGGCCGATGAGCCGCCCCCGGACGGCGCGGGCGAGGGTCCGCTCACCGGCCGTGAGCAGGTTCAGGTCGCCGAGGACGGCCGAGCCGGCCGTCTGGGCGTTGCCGGGGAGCAGTCCGAGCAGGGCTGAGGCCAGTACGGACTTGCCGCAGCCGCTCTCCCCGATCAGGGCCAGGCACTCGCCGGGCCCCACGTCGAACCGGGCGTCGGTGACCGCTGCGACACGGCGCCCGCCGGGCAGGAGGAACCGCACCGACAGGCCCCGGACGGACAGCACGGGATGTGCGATATCCAGGTCGGCGCTCACAGCATCAGCTCCGATCGGTGACGGGGATGGATCCGCTCCCGCCAGGCCCCGGCGAGTCCGGCGACGGCGAGGGTCGGGACGATGAGGAAGAGGCCCGGGAAGAGGGTCGGCCACCACTGGCCGGCCAGGAGCGAGCCCCGGGCGCCCTGGATCAGGGTGCCGAGGCTGGCCGTGTGCGTGGGCAGCCCGAGGCCGAGGAAGGACAGCGCCGACTCGTGCCACATGGCGTGCGGCACCATCAGCACGGCGGCGAGCGCGGCCTGGGGAAGGACGGCGGGCAGGAGGTGCCGTACGGTCACCCGCCACCGGGACGCCCCGCCGCAGACGGCGGCGTCGATGTACGGACGCGTCCGCAGCGACAGCACCTCGGCGCGCACGATCCGGGCCGTGGACAGCCAGTGGGTCAGCGCGACCGAGATCACCACCGGCCACACCCCGGGCCGGAACATGGCGACGATGAAGATGCCGAGCAGCAGATGCGGCACGGACGAGAACGTGTCGACCACCCGCATCAGGGCCCGGTCGGCCCAGCCGCCCAGCGCCCCGGCCGCCGCGCCCACGGCGGTGCCGACGACGGTCGCGGTCAACGCCGCCGCCACACCGACGAGCAGCGAGACGCGCAGGCCGTAGACGCAGCGCAGCAGCAGGTCACGGCCTACGTCGTCGGTGCCGAACGGGTGCGCCGGGGACGGCGGTCGCAGCTTGGCGGCGAGATCGACGGCCTGCTGGTCCAGTTGCGCCAGCGGCGGCACGAGCAGCACGGCCAGGACGGTCGCGGCCACCAGTGCGGCGGAGGTGCGCACGCGCAGGGCGCGGGTGGAGCGGCGCTGCGGTCCGTGCGACCGCCATTCGGTGTGCTCCGGGGCGGCGGCGGGCGCCGGTGCGTCACATGTCACTGAGCTTCACCCTCGGGTCGAACAGTCCGTAGAGCAGGTCGGCGAGCAGGTTGCCGGCGAGCACGGCGGCGGTGGCCAGGGTCGTCAGGGCGGCGAGCAGCGGGAAGTCGACGGCGGTGGCCGCCTGGACGGTGGCGGCGGCGATCCCCGGCCAGCTGAAGACGCTCTCCACCAGCAGGGCCCCGGTGATGAGTTCGGGCACGCGGGAGCCGATGAGTGTGAGCACCGGCAGCAGCCCGGAGCGCAGGGCGTGTCCGAGCAGGACGGTGCGTTCGCTCAGGCCGCGGGCCCGGGCGCCGCGTACGGGGTCTTCCGCCAGGGCGTCGCCGACGCCCTGGCGCACGTACAGGGTGAACCACGGCAGTTGGGACACGGCGAGGACCCCGGCGGGCAGGACCAGATGGCTCGTGACCTGTCCGGGCGTGACCTGCTCGCTGCCGGTGTCGGTCAGGCCGCCCGCCGGGAGGACGTCCCACTGGAGGGCGAACAGCCAGACGGCGAGCAGCGCGATCCAGAAGACCGGTGCCGCCTCCAGGGTGTAGGCGAGGGAGGTGACGGTCCGGTCCAGGAGCGAGCCGGGACGGCGGGCGGCGAGCACGCCGAGGAGCGTGCCCAGAAGGACGGCGGCGGCGAAGGCGACCGCGCAGAGCAGCGCGGACCACACCAGCCGTTCGCCGATGACCTGGGCGACGGGCTGCCGCATGACGCTGGAGTGGCCGAGGTCGCCGGTGAGGGCGGAGGTCAGCCAGTGCCACCAGCGGGCGGCGAAGGGCTGGTCCACACCGAGGTTCTCGCGCAGCCGGTCCAGGGTCTGCTGGTCGGCGCCGAGCGCGGCGGTGCCGGCGTAGGCCTTGACGGGGTCGAAGGGGGAGGCGGCGGCGATCGCGAACACGCCGAAGGTGACGACGAGCAGGACGGGCACGGCGACCAGCGCCCGCCGCCCCGCCAGCCGCGCCATGGCTCCCCAGGGCGGGCGGGTCACTTCTTCGGCTGCCAGTCCTCGATGTTCCACCAGGGGCCGCTGGCGAAGCCGTGCTCGTGCGGCTCCAGTTGGGTGCTCAGGCCGTCCCAGCGGTCGGCCAGGACGTAGAGGTGGTCGATGTGGGTGAGGAAGGTGTAGCCGGGGTCCCGCACCAGAGCGCGCTGGATCTTGTCGTAGGCGGCCCGGCGGGCCTTCGGGTCCTGGCTGCGACGGCCGTCGTCGAGGGCCCGGTCCACGGCCGGGTTGTCGTAGCGGGCCATGTTGTTGAAGCCGTCGCCGGCGAGGGAGGAGTGCAGCAGGGTGTAGAGGCCGAAGTCGGGGTCGCCGGTGCTGCCGAAGCCCGCGAGGACGGCCGTGTCCTTCATGCGCGGCTCGATGACCTCCCAGGTGGCGCTCTCCACCTTCACGTCGATGCCTGCCTTCTTGGCGTCGGAGGCATAGGCGAGGGCGTGGTCCTGGCGGACCTTGTCGCCGGAGGGATAGAGCAGGTCGAAGGCGGCCCGCTGTCCGTCCTTGGCGCGGATGCCGTCCTTGCCGGGTTTCCAGCCGGCCTCGTCCAGGATCTTCCCGGCCCCGGCGAGGTCCTTGGTGCGTTCGACGTCCTCGGTGAAGGCGGGGTCGTCGACGGGCAGCGGCCCGTACGCCGGGCGACCCGCGCCGTCGAGGATCTTGCCGACCATGGCCTCGCGGTCGACGGCGGCGTCGAGAGCCCGTCGGATCGCGCGGTCGCCTGTGACCTTGCCGGAGGTCGGGAGGGTGACGGCCCGGAAGTCGTAGGAGCGGGCCTCGTAGGTGCGCTTGGCGTCGTCGTCCTCGAACGTGGCGGCGAGGTTGGGCGGGAGGACCGCGCCGTCGAGGTCGCCGGAGCGCAGCCGGGTGGCGCGTACGTCGTCGTCGCCGATGACCGCCATGGTGAAGGTCTTCACCGCTGGCTCGCCGCCCCAGTAGCGGGGGTTGGCCTTGAAGGTGAGCTTCTCGCCCTTGCTCCAGTTGCTGAGGACGTAAGGACCGGTACCGACCGGCTCGGTGTTGAAGGAGCCGGTGTTGGGGTCCTGCTCGCCGGCTATGTGCTCGGGGACGATGGGCAGCACGGTGCGGGCGGCGAAGGGGGCGTAGGGGTAAGCGAGCGTGAAGACGACCTGGTCGTCCCCGCTCGCCCTGACCTCCTTGACGGCGTCCAGCTCGCTCTTGAAGGTGTTGTTGGTCTTCGCGTCGAGGACGGTCCGGTAGGTGTAGACGACGTCGGCGGCCGTCAGGGGTTCGCCGTCGCTGAACTCGACCCCCTCGCGCAGGGTGTAGGTGTACGTGCGGCCGCCGTCGGTGATCTTCGGCAGTTCGGCCGCCAGCGCCGGCTTCAGCTTCAGGTCGGCGTCGCGGGCGAGGAGCCCGTCGAAGATCTTGGAGTTGCCGTCCTTGCCGTAGCCGAGCAGCGGGCTGAGGGTGGCGGGTTCGGAGGCCACCCCGAGCACGACCGACCCGGCGGACCTGCCGTCGCCCGAGCCGCCGCCGCTGGGAGCCGAGCAGGCGGTGACCGCCGCGGCCAGCGCCGCCGTGACGGCGGACCCTCGTATCCGACGGGTCGTCATGTGACCTCACACCCTTGTTGCTTCGAACAGGCTATTGCAAAGATGACGCAATTAAACAGGATCGGCGGGTGTCCCGGTCCGGGACGCCCGCAGATGTGCTCACCGTCGTGCTCAGGTCCGGGTCGGCGTGAGGTCCTGCCCGCGGACCGCGCGGAAGGTGGGCAACGGCAGGCCGCTGAAGGTGCGCAGCTCCCTCACGGTGGCCTCGACGTGGGCCGCCCCGGCCACGAACGCGCCGAGCGGGGCCCGGCCCGTGTTCACCCGGCGGTGCGCGGCAGCGTCGCACACGGCCCGGTCCCGGCGATGCCGTGACGGGTCGTGGAGACGTCCCGGCTCGAGGACGAGCCGGCGAACACCGGGCCGCTGGAGTTCGCGCAGGGGGTAGGTGCCGGGCAGGGCGACGGTGCCGTCGGCGCGATCCGGCCCACGGCGTCGACCGTCACGGAACCGGCCGGGGCGAGGACGGACGCGGTGGCGGGCGCCGCGCCGGCGCCGGTGAGCAGGAGCAGCGCGGCAGCGGCCGCCGCGCCGGCAGGGGGCGTACACGCGTGGGGGAAACTCGCGGGAAAGAAGGGAATGGCGGCTTCCACTCGTGCCGGCCCTGCGGGCAGGCGCCGGTGACCCCGGTCCCTTCGGTGGCGAGTCCGCCTCGGCCGTCGTGGAACCGTCCCGGGAATGTCCTGGGCGGGTCACGCTTCCCGCCGGGCCGTTCCGATGAGCCCGCGACGGGAGGATGGTCTGTCCGTACGCGTCATCCGAACCCTTCGGACGGCCCTACCGACGTGGAGGTGCGCCATGTGTGCCCACCAGCCCCACTGCCCCGCGACCGACTCCCCCGCCGCGCACGTCGTGGCGGCCCGCCCCGAGCAGGGCTGGAGCCTGCTGTGCGACGGGACGGTCGTGTTCGACGACACCGGAGAACTGCTGCCGGACGGCCGCGTGGTGCAGCCGCGCCGGGTGACGGCGTGGGAACTGGCCGTCGCGGCCTGACCGGAGCGTCACCCCACGCGGCACGGGGCGGCTCTACGGCAGGACCGCGAAGCCGTCCAGTTCGACCAGCGCCTCCGCGTCCCACAGCCGGACGACCTGGACGACCGCCATGGCGGGGTAGTCGCGTCCGGCCGACTCGCGCCACAGCCGGCCGAGTTCGGGGGCGTGCGTGCGGTACGCCTCGACATCCGTGGCGTAGACGGTGACGCGAGCCAGGTCGGACGGTGTGCCGCCGGCCGCGGCGAGGGCGGCCAGCAGGTTGGCGAGGGCCTTGCCGAACTGCTCGGGCAGGGTCCGTCCGGCCACCTTGCCGTCGGAGTCGAGGGCCGTCTGGCCCGCCAGGAACACCACCCGCGAACCGCGGGCCACGACGGCGTGGGAGAAGCCGGCCGGCGGGGACAGGTCGGGCGGGTTGACGCGCTCGGTGCTCACCGGGCCTCCTGACGGGCGTACAGCTCCTTGGCGATGATGCCGCGTTGCACCTCGCTGGCCCCCTCGTAGATGCGCGGCGCGCGCACCTCGCGGTAGAGGTGTTCGAGCAGGTGGCCGCGTTGCAGGGCCCGGGCGCCATGCAGTTGGACGGCCGTGTCGACGACGTACTGGGCGGTCTCGGTGGCGAGCAATTTCGCCATGGCGGAGCGCCGGGGTACGTCCGGGGAGCCCGCGTCGTACGCCGACGCCGCCGCGTGGACCATCAGCCGGGCGGCCTCGGTGCGCAGGGCCATCTCGGCGACCTGATGCGAGACGGCCTGAAGGTCCCGCAGCTTGCCCCCGAAGGCGTCCCGCCCGGCGGTGTGGGCGAGGGTCGCGTCGAGGGCCGCCTGCGCCATGCCGACCGCGAAGGCGCCGACGCTGGGCCGGAACAGGTTGAGGGTCCCCATGGCGACCCGGAAGCCGCGGTCGGCCTCGCCGAGCACGTCGTCGGCCGTCACGGGCACGGCGTCGAAGTCGAGCGCGCCGATCGGGTGCGGCGAGAGCATGTCGAGAGCGCGGCCGGTCAGGCCCGGGCGGTCGGCGGGCACGAGGAACGCCGTGACGCCCCGGGCCCCGGCGCCCGGGGTGGTCCGGGCGAAGACGGTGTAGAAGTCGGCCTCGGGGGCGTTGGAGATCCAGCACTTCTCACCGGTGAGGCGCCAGCGGGCGGAGCCGTCGGGGGCGGCGGTGAGTGCCGTGCCGGGGGGCGGCCCGCCGCCCGGCGGGGTGTCCGGCTCCGCCCGCATCCCCAGCCCCGCCGCGTCCGATCCGGCTTCCGGCTCGCTCAGCGCGAAGGCCGCGACCGCCGTGCCGTCGGCGACCCGGGGGAGCCAGCGGGCACGTTGCGCCTGCGTGCCGTACGCGTGCACCGGATGGGCGCCGAGGCCCTGGAGGGCCAGGGCCGTCTCGGCCTCCGTGCAGGCGTAGGCCAGGGACTCGCGCATCAGGCACAGATCGAGCGCGCCCGAGGTGAACAGGCGCCCGAGCAGGCCGGCACTGCCGAGTTCGGTGACCAAGGGCCGGTTCACGTGCCCCGGTTCGCCCTTGTCGGCCAGCGGGCGAAGCCGTTCCGCGGCCAGGACGCGCAGTTCGGCACACCAGGCGAGTTGTGCCGGTTCGAGCGAGAATGCGGTCATCACCGGTCCCTTCTCCGCCACCCTGCGTTCCCGCTGGGCCACTCCGAGGTTATCGCGAACCGTTGACTGCCGTCACCAACACGATACGCTCCAGGGGCGAGCCCACCACGCCAAGGGGGCGAACCGTATGAATCCACGGGGCACGGCCCATGTCGACACCTTCGCCCGGGACCATCTGCCACCCCCGGACCAATGGCCCGAGCTCCGTTTCGACCTGCCGGAGCTGCATTACCCCGAACGGCTCAACTGCGCCGCCGAGCTGCTGAACGGCCCGCCCGGCGACCGCCCGGCGTTCCTCGTCGCCACCGGCGAGCGGTGGACGTACGGTGATCTGCGCGCCCGCGTGGACCGCGTCGCACACCTGCTCACCGGTGAACTCGGCGTCGTCCCCGGCAACCGGGTGCTGCTGCGCGGCCCCACCACCCCCTGGCTCGCGGCCTGCTGGCTGGCGGTGCTGAAGGCGGGGGCCGTGGCGGTCACGGTGCTCGCCCAGCAGCGCCCGCACGAACTGAGCACGATGTGCGAGATCGCGCGGGTGCGGCACGCTCTGTGCGACATCCGGGCCGTCGACGACCTCGTCAAGGCCGAGGTCCCCGGCCTGCGCATCACGGCCTACGGCGGTGACGCCCCGGACGACCTCCTCAACCGCCCGGCGCCCGCGGCCTCGTACGAGGCCGTCGCGACGGCGGCCGACGACGTCGCGCTCATCGCCTTCACCTCCGGCACCACCGGCCGCCCCAAAGGCTGTATGCACCTCCACCGGGACGTCCTGGCGATCGCCGACACGTTCTCCCGGCACGTACTGAGGCCCGGCCCGGACGACGTGTTCACCGGCAGCCCCCCGTTGGGCTTCACCTTCGGTCTCGGCGGGCTGGTGGTCTTCCCGCTGCGGGCCGGCGCGAGCGCGCTGCTGCTCGAACAGGCGGGGCCCCGGCAACTGCTGCCCGCCATCGCCCGGCACCGGGTCTCGGTGCTGTTCACGGCGCCGACGGCGTACCGCGCGATGCTCGACGCGCTCGACGGCCACGACGTCTCCTCGCTGCGCCGCTGCGTCTCGGCCGGTGAGAACCTGCCGGCGGCCACCTGGCGGGCCTGGCACGAACGCACCGGTCTGCGCGTCATCAACGGCATCGGCGCCACCGAGTTGCTGCACATCTTCATCTCCGCGGCCGACGACCGGATCCGGCCCGGGACCACGGGTGTTCCCGTGCCGGGCTGGCACGCGCGCGTGCAGGACGCGGACGGCGAGCCCGTACCCGACGGGCAGCCGGGGCTGCTCGCCGTGCGCGGACCGGTCGGCTGCCGGTACCTCGCCGACCCGCGGCAGCGGGACTACGTGCGTGACGGCTGGAACATCACCGGTGACACCTACGTCCGCGACCCCGACGGCTACTTCCGCTACGTCGCCCGCGCCGACGACATGATCATCTCGGCCGGGTACAACATCGCCGGCCCCGAGGTGGAGGAGGCGCTGCTGCGGCATCCTGACGTGGTGGAGGCGGCGGTCGTGGGCCGGCCCGACGAGGCCCGCGGACAGGTCGTACAGGCCTTCGCCGTCCTCAGGGAGGGCGCGCGGCGGGACGCCGAGGCACTGCGCGCGTTCGTCAAGAGCGAGCTGGCGCCGTACAAGTGCCCGCGCGAGATCGTCTTCCTGGACGCGCTGCCGCGCACGGCCACCGGCAAGCTCCAGCGGTTCAGACTGCGGGCCCCGGGGGTACCGGAAGGCGACCGGGACTGATCCGTACGACCTAAGATGATCAACGTGTCCGACCAGCATGCACCACGGTCTCTCATCGTCACGCTCTACGGCGCGTACGGCCGCTTCGTGCCGGGCCCCGTGCCGGTGGCCGAACTCATCCGGCTGCTGGCCGCGGCCGGCGTGGACGCTCCGTCCGTACGCTCCTCGGTGTCGCGGCTCAAAAGACGGGGACTGCTCGTGCCCGCCCGCACCGCACAGGGCGCGGCCGGGTACGAACTGTCCCCGGAGGCCCGTCAGTTGCTCGACGACGGCGACCGGCGCATCTACGCCTCGGCTCCGCCCGAGGACGAGGGCTGGGTGCTCGCGGTGTTCTCCGTGCCGGAGTCGGAACGGCAGAAGCGTCATGTGCTGCGCTCCCGGCTGGCCGGGCTCGGCTTCGGCACGGCCGCTCCGGGCGTGTGGATCGCACCCGCGCGGCTGTACGAGGAGACCCGGCACACGCTCCAGCGGCTGCGGCTCGACGCGTACGTCGACTTCTTCCGCGGCGACCACCTCGGCTTCACACCGACCGCGGAGGCCGTCGCCCGATGGTGGGACCTGGCGGCCATCGCCAAGGAGCACGAGGCGTTCCTCGACCGCCACGCGCGCGTGCTGCACGACTGGGAGAAGCGCGAGGACACCCCTCCCGAGGAGGCCTACCGGGATTACCTCCTCGCCCTGGACTCCTGGCGCCACCTCCCCTACACCGACCCGGGCCTGCCGTCCGAGCTGCTTCCCGCCAACTGGCCGGGGGTCCGCTCGTCGGCGGTGTTCCGGGGGCTGCACGAGCGCCTGCGGGACGCGGGGGCGGGTTTCGTGGGGCTCTGACCCCCACAGGCACCGCCCGGTTTGCCGCGTTTGCTCCGCTGTGGAACGGTCAATCGATGTCCGCGACTGGACGGAGCGCGCACCGGGAGGCGGGCCAGGCATGACCGTCACCACACCACCGAGGACGACAGGCGTCCGCGCGGACCGGCTCCCGTGAGGCGGTGGGGTCGCTCGGTGCACGGCGGGTGGGAGCGCGCCGGTGCGCACACCCTGGTCCGGCTGGGCCGCGAGGTGGAGTTGCTGCACCGGGCCATGGGCTTCGCCACGCTCGCGCTGGTCACCCTGGCGCCGCTGCTGATCGTGGTCGCCGCCGCCGACCCCCTGGGCCGGGGCGGATTCGCCTCGTGGCTGGCCGACGGCATGGGGCTGTCCGGGCGGTCCGCGCGGGTGCTCACGGAGATCATCAGTCCGCCACGCAAGGTCATCGGCACCACGAGCGTGCTCGGCGGGGTCGCGCTCGCCGTCTTCGGCGTCGCGTTCGGCGGGAGCGTGCAGAACGGCTACGAGCGGATCTGGGGACTACCCTCGGGCCCCTGGCATCGCGTCTGGCGCCAGGCGGTGTGGATGATCGCGATGACCGCGTACCTGTACCAGGAGGTGCAGACGCGCGACCTCACCTCGGGTCCGGAGCGGATCGCGCTGAACTCGGCGTCCGGTGTGCTGTTCTTCTGGTGGGGCCAGCGCTTCCTGCTGGGCGGGCAGGTCCGCTGGAGCGCTCTGCTCCCCGGGGCGGTGGCCACCATGGCGGGGCTGGTCGGCCTGCGCATGTTCTCCTACTTCGTCTTCACCCCCCTCATCGTCACCAACGCCATCAACTACGGAGCGGTCGGCGTCGTCCTCGTCGTGGAGTCCTGGCTCATCGGCGTGGGCTACGTCGTCTACGGCGGGGCACTCCTCGGCCGCTGGGCGCTGGAGCACCACGGGCACCGGCACCGCGACGAGTAGCAGGCCTCAAAGCAGGCCCGACTCCCCCGACCTCGTCCGTGTGAACGCACATGCCACCCCCAGACATCCCCATCCCGGCTCATGCGAATCCACAGGAGGGTTCGCCCTCGCATCTGCGGCATTATCATCGGCGCAGGCCCAGCAGAGGGAGCAGACCCGTGATGACCCGTACCGCGCACCGGACCCGCCGCCCGCTCCAGGGGGCCGCGGGGGGAGCCGCAGCACTGCTGATGCTGAGCGCCTGTTCGGCCGGCTCGGATTCCTCGGCGGGGCCGTCCGGGCCGGGCGGTGTCTCCGGTGAGGTGACCGTCTTCGCCGCGGCCTCGCTGAAGGAGAGCTTCACGACGCTGGGCGAGCGGTTCGAGAAGGAGCACCCCGGCACGAAGGTCACCTTCGGCTTCGGCGGCAGCGACTCCCTCGCCGCGAGCATCACCGGCGGGGCTCCGGCGGACGTCTTCGCCTCGGCCAGCCCCACGACGATGAAGGTCGTCACGGATGCCGACGACGCCTCGGGCCCGCCCGCGACCTTCGTCCGCAACGAGCTGGAGATCGCCACCCTGCCCGGCAACCCGCACAAGGTCGCCTCCCTCGAGGACCTCACCGCGCCGGACCTGAAGGTCGTGCTCTGCGACCGGGCGGTGCCGTGCGGCGCCGCCGCGCGGAAGGCCCTCGACGCCCGCAAGCTCACGCTCACGCCCGTGTCCTACGAACAGGACGTCAAGGCCGCGCTGACCAAGGTCGAGCTGAAGGAGGCCGACGCGGCCGTCGTCTACAGGACGGATGTGCGCGCGGCGGGTGACAAGGTGGAGGGCGTGGAGTTCCCCGAGTCCGCCGACGCCGTCAACGACTACCCGATCGCCCTGCTCAAGGACGCGCCCAACGCCGAGGCCGGCAAGGCGTTCATCGCGCTGGTGCGCTCCGCCGAGGGCCGGAAGGTCCTGGGCGCGGCCGGGTTCCTCACGCCGTGACGCGCCCGGCCGGCACGCCGCGGTTCGCGGCCGACAGCCTCCGGGGCCACCCCCGGCGCCGTCGTGTCCGCACGGGCGTCCCGCTGCCCCTGCTGCTCCCCGCACTGGCCGGCCTGGCGTTCCTGACCGTGCCGCTGATCGCGCTGGTCGTACGCACCCCGTGGCACGGCCTGCCCCAGCAACTGACCAGCGCGGAGGTGTGGCAGGCCCTCAGGCTGTCCCTGCTGTGCGCCTCGGCGGCCACCGCGGTGAGCCTGGTCGTCGGCGTGCCGCTGGCCTGGCTGCTGGCCCGCGTCGACTTCCCCGGCCGCGGCCTCGTACGCGCCCTCGTCACCCTCCCCCTGGTCCTGCCTCCGGTCGTCGGCGGTGTGGCACTGCTGATGGCGCTCGGCCGCAACGGCGTCGTCGGGCGGTGGCTCGACTCGTGGTTCGGGATCACGCTGCCCTTCACCACCGCCGGGGTCGTGATCGCGGAGGCGTTCGTGGCCATGCCGTTCCTCGTCATCAGTGTCGAGGGCACCCTGCGGGCCGCCGATTCCCGCTACGAGGAGGCGGCAGCCACCCTGGGCGCGTCCCGCTTCACCGCGTTCCGCCGGGTCACGCTGCCGCTCATCGCGCCGGGCATCGCGGCGGGCGCGGTCCTGGCCTGGGCGCGGGCGCTCGGCGAGTTCGGCGCGACGATCACCTTCGCCGGCAACTTCCCCGGCCGCACCCAGACCATGCCGCTGGCCGTGTACCTGGCCCTGCAGAGCGACCCGGAGGCCGCGATCGCCCTCAGCCTGGTGCTGCTGGCGGTTTCCGTCGCGGTCCTTGCCGGATTGCGCGACCGCTGGATGCGTGCGGGATGACGCGGCCCCCCGCGCAGGACGCGCACGCCGGCACCGCGACGGAAGGGCTGGACGCCCGCCTCGTCGTGGACCGCGGCGGCTTCCGTCTCGACGTGACGCTGACCGTCGCGCCGGGTGAGGTCGTCGCCCTGCTCGGCCCGAACGGCGCGGGCAAGACCACCGCGCTGCGCGCCCTGGCCGGCCTGACCCCGCTGACCGGCGGGCATCTGCGGCTGGAGGGCACGGAGCTGGTCCGCACGCCGCCGGAGGCCCGCCCCGTCGGCGTCGTCTTCCAGGATTACCTGCTCTTCCCCCACCTCACGGCCCTCGACAACGTGGCCTTCGGTCCCCGCTGCCAGGGCGCCACCAAGGCGGAGGCCCGTGCGCAGGCCGCCGAGTGGCTCGACCGCATGGGCCTCGCGGCGCACACCGGCGCCAAGCCGCGCGGGCTCTCGGGCGGCCAGGCCCAGCGCGTCGCCCTCGCCCGCGCCCTGGCGACCCGGCCCCGGCTGCTGCTCCTCGACGAGCCCCTGGCGGCCCTGGACGCCCGCACCCGTCTGGAGGTCCGCGCCCAGCTCCGGCACCACCTGGCCGACTTCGAGGCGGTGGCCGTGCTCGTCACCCACGATCCGCTCGACGCCATGGTGCTGGCCGACCGTCTGGTGGTCGTGGAGCACGGCCGGGTCGTCCAGGAGGGCACCCCGGCCGACATCGCCCGCCACCCCCGCACGGACTACATCGCGCGGCTGGTCGGCCTGAACCTCTACCGGGGCGAGGCAGACGGCCACACCGTCCGTCTCGCCGACGGCCCGCCCGTCACCACCACGGAGGTCCTGTCGGGCCCGGTCTTCGTGGCGTTCCCGCCCGGCGCGGTGACCCTCCACCGCGAGAGGCCGACCGGCTCCAGCGCCCGCAACCTCTGGCGCTGCGAGGTGGCCGGTCTGGAGACCCACGGCGACCAGATCCGGGCCGACCTCACCGGTGAACTCCCCCTCGCCGCCGACCTCACGACGGTCGCCGCCGCCGAACTCGACCTGCATCCGGGCGCGCGGGTCTGGGCCACGGTGAAGGCAACGCAGACCCATGCATACCCGGTGTGAGGCGTCCGGCATCCGCACGGCTCAGGCCGCCGTCCCGACCGGCGCGCCCTCCGGGGCGACGGCCGCCCGCACGACGCGGCGGCGGACCCCCATCACCATCGGGTGGGCGACCATCCAGGCCGCGCCCTTGCAGACGAGCTCCTTGTAGAAGGCGGCGAGCCGGCCGGTCAGGGCCCACCGGACGGCACGGTCGTCGGCGGTGACGAACTGGATCAGGCCGTCCTTGCGGCCCAGCGAGATGCACTGGTTGAAGTAGCGCACCGGCACGGTCGGGACCTTCCCGCCGGTCAGACGGGCCGCGATGGCGTCGACGGCCTGCCAGGCGGTGAAGACACCCGAGGCGCACGACATCCGCAGGGGCTTGTCGCCGGGGCCCATCGCCAGCGCCGCGTCGCCGACGGCGTACACGTCCGGGTGCGACACCGAGCGCATGGTCCGGTCGACGACGATCTGGCCGGTGCCGGAAACCTCCAGGGTGGTGGCCTGGGCGATCGGGTGGACGGCGAAGCCCGTGGTCCACACGGTGACCGCGGCGGGGATGCTGGTGCCGTCGGCGGTGGTGACACGGTCGGACTCGACGGCGGTGACGGCGGTGTGCTCGTGGACGGTGATGCCGAGCCGGTCGAGAACCTTCCGCAGGTGCCCGCTGCCCTTGGCCGAGAGCCAGTCGCCGAGGCCGCCGCGGGCGGCGAGGGCGACGTCGAGGTCCGGGCGGGTCTCGGCGATCTCGGTCACGGCCTCCAGGCCGGTGAGGCCGCCACCGACCACGACCACGGACTCTCCCGCGGCCAGGCCGGCCAGACGCTCGCGCAGCCGGAGCGCCCCGGGGCGGCCGGCGACCTCGTGGGCGTACTCGGCGGTACCGGGCACCCCCTGGTCGTTCCAGCCGCTGCCGAGGGCGTACACGAGGGTGTCGTACGGCAGGACCTCGCCCTCCCGCTCCCCCGCGCCTTCCCGGGCGGCGACGGTGACGGTCCTGCCGTCCACGTCGACGGCGGTGACCTTGCCCTGCTTCAGTGCGACGCCGGTGCCCTCGAACATCTCGTCGAAGGGCCGGGGTGCGAGGTCCTGGCCGACGGCGAGCTGGTGCATCCGGACGCGCTCGACGAAGTCGGGCTCGGCGTTGACGAGGGTGATGGCGACGTCTTCGCGGTGCAGTCGCTTGGCGAGGCGCCCGGCGGCGCTGGCTCCGGTGTAGCCGGCTCCGAGGACGACGATGCGGTGCTGCATGGCGTGGCTCCTGTCATGACGGCTGTCTCTCGCGGATTCACCCCTTGAACCGGATGGCCCGCCGTTCCCTGACAGGAAGTCGGTGTGAAGCACGTCACATCATGGTCGACCGCGTCAGAAGACCGTGAGCAAGGGGTCGCCGTGGTCGCCGGCGGCCCACAGCCGGGTGGCGCGTTCGAGCTTGTCGGGGTTGACCTGGTTGCGGAACGCGGCGATGCCGTCGTCGGCGATCTCCAGGCACATGACGCCGATGACCCGTCCGTCGAGGACCACCACCAGGGCCGGGTCGCCGTTGGCGGTCGACGGGTAGACCGAGGGAGAGCCGCCGACGAGGTCGCGCTTGGCCTTGCTCGGCTTGAACAGGCCCCGCATGAACTTCGCGACCGCGAGCGCGCCCTCGAACGCCCTGGCGCGGGCCGGGACCTTCCCGCCTCCGTCGCCGATCGCGACGGCGTCCTGGGTGAGCAGCCGCACCAGCGGTTCGGTCCGCCCGCTCGCGGCGGCCGCGAGGAACTCGTCGATGATGCGGCGCGCGGCGGCGTCGTCGATCTCGGTGCGGGTGCGGGCCCTGCCCTGCGCGACGCGCTTCTTCGCGCGGTGGAGGATCTGCTGGCTGGCGGCCTCGGTGATGTCGAGGATGTCGGCGATCTCCCGGTGCGGATAGTCGAAGGCCTCCCGCAGCACGTACACCGCCCGCTCGTTCGGGGAGAGCCGCTCCAGCAGGACGAGCATCGCGTACGAGACCGACTCACGCTGCTCGGCGGTGTCGGCGGGCCCGAGCATGGGGTCCCCGGCGAGGAGCGGCTCGGGCAGCCACTGGCCCACGTAGGTCTCGCGCCGCGCCCGGGCCGAGGTGAGCTGGTTGAGGCACAGGTTGGTGAGGACCTTCGTCAGCCACGCCTCGGGGACGTCGATGCGGTCGGTGTCGGCGCCCTGCCAGCGCAGGAACGTCTCCTGCACGGCGTCCTCGGCCTCGCTCGCCGAGCCGAGCAGCCGATAGGCCACCGCCTCCAGGCGCGGCCTGAAGGCTTCGAACCGGTCCACGTCGTCCATGGTCAGGGCCATGCCCCGGATCCTAACGCGCCCGGGTGTCACCGCCTCCCAGACTCAGTCGCGGCTTGGGGGCGTCCAGACGGCCCGTCCGGGGGCGGCGGCTGCCCGCACGGTAGGGGGCCGGCCAGACGGCACCCGGGCCCGTGTACCCCTGCTCGGCCGCCGCGTGCAGGGTCCAGTGGGGGTCGTAGAGGTGAGGGCGGGCGAGCGCGCAGAGGTCGGTGCGGCCCGCGAGGATCAGGGAGTTGACGTCGTCCCAGGAGGAGATGGCGCCGACGGCGATCACCGGGATGCCCGCGGTGTGGCGGATCCGGTCCGCGAACGGCGTCTGGTACGACCGCCCGAACTGCGGCCGCTCGTCCGCGACGACCTGGCCCGTCGACACGTCGATCGCGTCGGCGCCGTGCGCGGCGAAGGCCCGGGCGATCTCGACGGCGTCCTCGGCGGTCGTCCCGCCCTCGGCCCAGTCGGTGGCGGAGATGCGGACGGTCATGGGCCGCTCCCCCGGCCACACGGTGCGTACGGCGTCGAAGACCTCCAGCGGGAAGCGGAGCCGCTTGTCCAGGGAGCCGCCGTAGGCGTCGGTGCGCCGGTTGGTCAGCGGGGAGAGGAAGCCGGACAGGAGGTAGCCGTGCGCGCAGTGCAGTTCGAGCAGGTCGAAGCCGGCCCGGGCGGCGCGGACGGCCGCTGCCGCGAACTGTTCGCGGATGTCGGTGAGTTGGGCGCGGGAGAGCTCGCGCGGCGTCTGGCCGCCCTCCTTGTAGGGGAGTGCCGAGGGGGCCACCAGCGGCCAGTTTCCCTCTTCCAATGGCTCGTCCATGCCCTCCCACATCAGCTTGGTTGAGCCTTTGCGGCCGCTGTGGCCGAGCTGCACGCCGATCGCGGTGCCGGGGGCCCGGTGGTGGACGAAGGTCGTGATCCGCTTCCAGGCCTCGGCCTGCCGGCCGGTGTAGAGACCGGTGCAGCCGGGCGTGATCCGGCCTTCCTCGCTGACGCACACCATCTCGGTCATCACCAGTCCTGCCCCGCCCAGTGCCCGCGCGCCCAGGTGGACGAGGTGGAAGTCGCCGGGGACGCCGTCGACGGCCGAGTACATGTCCATCGGCGAGACGACGACCCGGTTGCGCAGGGTCAGGCCGCGCAGCCGGAACGGTGTGAACATCGGGGGCGTGCCGGGCGGGCAGCCGAACTCGCGCTCCACCGTCTGCGTGAAGCGCGCGTCGCGCAGCCGCAGATTGTCGTGCGTGACGCGGCGGCTGCGGGTGAGCAGGTTGAAGGCGAACTGGCGGGGCGGCTGGTCCAGGTACAGGCCGAGGTTCTCGAACCACTCCAGGCTGGCCCGGGCCGCGCGCTGCGTGGAGGCGACGACGGGTCGTCGCTCGGCCTCGTACGCGGTCAGGGCCTCGGGCAGCGAGTCCCGCTCCTCCAGGCAGGCGGCCAGGGCCAGCGCGTCCTCGACGGCGAGCTTGGTGCCGGAGCCGATGGAGAAGTGGGCGGTGTGCGCGGCGTCCCCGAGGAGGACGACATTCCCGTGCGACCAGCGGTCGTTGACGACCGTGCGGAACGTCGTCCACGTGGAGTTGTTCGAGGTCAGGGGGCGGCCGCGGAGGGCTTCCGCGAAGATCTTGGCGCAGCGTCCGATCGATTCGGCTTCGTCGAGTTCGTCGAACCCGGCCGCGTGCCAGACCTCTTCGCGCATCTCGATGATCACCGTGGAGGCGTCGGGCGCGTAGGGATAGCCGTGGAGCTGCATCACGCCGTGTTCGGTCTCGGCGATCTCGAAGCGGAAGGAGTCGAAGGGGAAGTCGGCGGCGAGCCAGATGTAGCGGCAGCGGTGGGCCGTCACCCGGGGCCGGAAGGTGTCGGCGTAGGTCTCGCGGGTGGCGCTGTGGACGCCGTCGGCGGCGATGACCAGGTCGTGGGTGTGCGGGAGGCCTGCCGGTGCCTCGGTGCGAAAGCGGAGGTCGACGCCGAGTTCGCGGCAGCGGGTGTGGAGGATGTCGAGCAGTCGTTTACGGCCCAGGGCGGCGAATCCGTGGCCGCCCGAGGTGTGGCGTGCGCCGCGGTGGACGATGTCGATGTCGTCCCAGCGGGTGAAGTGCCGCTGGAGGGCGTCGTAGACCCGGGGGTCGGCGTGCTCTATGCCGCCGAGGGTTTCGTCGGAGAGGACCACGCCGAAGCCGAAGGTGTCGTCCGGGGCGTTGCGTTCCCAGACGGAGATCTGCCGTCGCGGGTCCAGGCGTTTGAGGAGGGCGGCGGCGTAGAGGCCGCCGGGACCGCCGCCGATGACCGCCACGCGCAGGGGGCCGCCGGGCGGGGTGGGCGGGTGCGGGCGGCCTGTGGCCGGTCGCGCCCGCGTGGCGGCGGCCCCACGTTCACCACAGTCCCGTGCCCCCGGAGACACCGCGCTCACCGTCCGCTCCACTTGGGAGGGCGCTTCTCGGTGAAGGCCGCGTGGAATTCCGCGTAGTCCTCTGCTGTCATCAGCAGGGCCTGGGTCGAGGCGTCCAGTTCGATCGAGGCCGCCAGGGGCATGTCCAGTTCGGACGTGAGCAGCGCCTTCGTCTGGGCGTGGGCCAGGGCCGGACCCGATGCCAGGCGGTGGGCCAGCCGGTGGGACGTCTCGTCCGCCAGGCCCTCCTCCGTCAGTTCGCTGATCAGGCCGATGCGCTCGGCCTCCAGGGCCCGGACCGGGTCGCCCAGCATCAGCAGGCGGGTCGCGTGGCCCAGGCCGACGACCCGGGGCAGGAGGTAGGCCGCGCCCATGTCGCCGCCGGAGAGCCCGACGCGGGTGAAGAGGAAGGCGAAGCGGGCGGTGGGGTCGGCGACGCGGAAGTCCGCGGCCAGGGCGAGGACCGCTCCGGCCCCCGCGGCCACGCCGTGCAGCGACGCGATCACCGGGAACGGGCACTCGCGGATCGCGCGGACCACCTGGCCGGTCATCCGGTTGAAGTCGAGCAGCTGGGCGGTGTCCATGCCGAGGGTCGCGCCGATGATCTCGTCGACGTCGCCGCCGGAGCAGAAGCCGCGGCCGTCTCCGGCCAGCACCAGGGCCCGCACGGACCGCTCCCGGGACAGCTCCGCGAGCAGGTCGCGCAGGTCGGCGTAGGCGCCGAAGGTGAGCGCGTTGAGCTTCTCGGGACGCGCCAGGGTGACGGTCGCGACGCCGTCGGCGACGTCGACGCGCAGATGCCGCCAGCCGGCGGTGCGGGCGGCGGAGCCGGTGAAGGGACTCATGACGTGCGGCCTCCTCGGGCGGGCACTGCCTCACTGAGCTCTACCCCACGAAGCTATCACTCATCCGTGACTGTCGTCATGAGTGCGCGATAGACCGTCCGGGTAGGAGTTCGGTGGGGGCCCGATGCGACCCGGGCCGGTCACATCCGTCACAGATCGTCCACACCGGCGTAACGGCAGGAGCAGCTGTGCGCGGCACCGCGTTCACCTGGGTAAGCCGTCGGCAAGGAGGCGACGGCGCCTCCGCGGGTGCCCCTCGGACTCCTCGGAAGAGCGGCGCCGTACCATTCCTAAGGTTGAAAGCAGGACGTCCTGCTCCATGAACGGACCCGCCGTGCACGAACTCCCCTCAGCTCCCGCCTCCTGGCGCATCGCGCTGCCGCACACCGCAGCGGCGGTACCCGTGGCGCGCGCCCTGGTCCGTACGGCGCTGGCCGAGCTGGAGCACGCGGCCGACTGCGACACCGCGGAGCTGCTCACGGCGGAGCTGGTGGCCAACGCCGTGGAGCACACCACCGGCGATACACCGATAGAGCTGGTCGTGGAGCTGATGCCGTCGGGCTGCCAGGTCGAGGTGCACGACACCGACCCGGCCCCGCCCGGCGACCTCACCCGTCCGGCCGGCGGCCCGCCCGACCCCTGGCAGGAGCACGGGCGCGGACTGCTGCTGATCCGCGCCCTGAGCTCCTCCTGCGGACACCGGCCGACCGAGTCCGGCAAGGCGGTCTGGTTCAGGCTGTCCGCACTGCCGGCTCAGCGGCGTCCGCCGGCGTGACCCGGACGAGCCGGGAGTTCCGCCGGCCGTAGAGCAGGTACAGGACGGTCCCGGCCACGAGGAACGCGGCGAACTGGATCCAGGTCGTCGCGCCCGTCTCGTACATCAGGTACAGGCAGAAGCCGACGCCGAGCAGCGGCGTCACGGGGTACAGCGGCACCCGGAAGCTGCGGGCGAGGCCGGGCTCGCGGCGGCGCAGCGCGATGACCGCGATGTTCACGACGGCCATGATGGCGAGGGTGCCGATGGTGCACAGGTTGACCACGGCGTCCAGCGGGGCGAAGGCCGCCGGGAGCGCGAAGACGACGGCCACGATCAGCGTGCCGGCGACCGGCGTGGAGGTCCTCGGCGACACCTTCTCGAAGACGCTCGGGATGAGACCGTCACGGGACATGGACATCAGGATCCGGGTCTGGCCGTACATCACCGCGAGCACGACCGAGGCGATGGCGACGACCGCGCCGAAGGCGATCACCGCGCCGCCGACGGTGGAGCCGGTGACCTGGTTGACGACGTAGGAGAGTGCCGCCGGACGGCCGCCGACCGCGTCACCGCCGATGGCGCCGATCGCCGCGAGCGCGACCGCGCAGTAGAGCAGCGTCACCAGGCCGATGCAGACGAGGATCGCCACGGGGATGTCCCGGCGCGGGTTCTTCGCCTCCTCCCCGGCGGTGGTGATCGCGTCGAAGCCGATGTACGAGAAGAAGGCGGCGGTGGTGCCCGCGCCGATGCCGGCGAGGCCCGTCGGCGAGAACGGGGTGAGGTTGCCGTCCTCGAAGGCGGTGAAGCCGATCGCGATGAAGGCGACCAGGACGGCGAGCTTCAGCACGGCCATCGCCGCCGTGGCCCGGGCGCTGTCGCGCACCCCGCGGACCAGCAGGACGGCGGCCATCGCGATGACGATCACGGCAGGGAGGTTCACCACCCCGCCCTCGCCCGGTCCGGCCGACAGGGCCGCGGGCAGGTGCAGCCCGATGACGCTGTCGAGGAGCTCGTTGACGTACTGGCTCCAGCCGACCGCCACGGCGGACACCGACACGCCGTACTCCAGCAGCAGGCACCAGCCGACGAGGAAGGCCGTGCCCTCGCCGAGACCGGCGTAGGCGAAGGAGTACGAGGAGCCGGAGACGGGGATCGCGCCGCCCAGCTCGGCGAAGGCGAACGCGGTCAGGACGCAGGTGATCGCGGCGAGCAGGAAGGAGACGACGACGGCCGGGCCGGCCTGGGCGACCGAGTCGGACAGGCCGACGAAGATGCCGGTGCCGACGATCGCGCCGACGCCGAAGCAGATGAGCTGGAAGAGGCCCATCGTGCGCTTGAGACCGTGGCCTTCACGGTCGGCGCCGGATTCCGCCACGAGAAGGGCGGGGGGCTTGATCCGGGGATCGGGCATGCGGGTGGTGCTCGTTTCTGGTGGTGCGGCAGTGCGACGGGTTCGTCGCGCGGCGGCCGCGGAGGAGGGTGGTTCCGGGCCGCCGGTCAGCATAAGGCCTGTTCAGGCGAGGGTTGCCACCAAGACCGCCTTGATGGTGTGCATCCGGTTCTCCGCCTCGTCGAAGACGACCGAGTGGGCCGACTCGAAGACCTCGTCGGAGACCTCCAGGTACTCCAGGCCGTGCGCCGCGTGGATCTCCTGGCCGACCGTGGTGCCGAGGTCGTGGAACGCGGGCAGGCAGTGCAGGAACTTCACGTCCGGGTTGCCGGTGGCGCGCAGCACGTCCATGGTCACGGCGTAGGGGGCGAGGGCGGTGATGCGCTCGGCCCAGACCTCCTTCGGTTCACCCATGGAGACCCAGACGTCCGTGGCGACGAAGTCGGCGCCCCGGACGCCCTCGTCCACGGTCTCGGTGAGCGTGATGCGGGCACCGCTGGCCCCGGCGAGCGCACGGGCCCGTTCGACGACCTCCTCGGCCGGCCAGTACTCCTTCGGCGCGACGAGCCGTACGTCCATGCCGAGCAGGGCGCCGGTGACCAGGTAGGAGTTGCCCATGTTGAACCGGGCGTCGCCCAGGTAGGCGAAGGCGACCCCGGTCAGCGGCTTGGCACAGTGCTCGGTCATGGTCAGCACGTCGGCGAGCATCTGGGTGGGGTGCCAGTCGTCGGTGAGCCCGTTGTAGACGGGGACACCGGCGTGCGCGGCCAGCTCCTCCACCTTGCGCTGACTGTCGCCCCGGTACTCGATCGCGTCGTACATCCGGCCCAGCACCCGCGCGGTGTCCTTGACCGACTCCTTGTGCCCGATCTGGGAGCCGGAGGGGTCGAGGTACGTGGTCGAGGCGCCCTGGTCGGCGGCCGCGACCTCGAACGCGCAGCGGGTGCGGGTGGACGTCTTCTCGAAGATCAGCGCGATGTTGCGGCCCCGGAGGTACTGGGTCTCGGTCCCGGCCTTCTTGGCGGCCTTCAGCTCGGCGGCCAGCTCGACCAGGGCACGGAACTCCTCCGCGGTGAAGTCCAGCTCTTTGAGGAGATGGCGGCCGGCGAGGCCGGTCGGGACAGTCGCCATGGGGCGCTCCAGGGATACGGGGACACAGACTGCTGGAATACTATACGAAGACCAGCATGTCTATACGGACGCCTCTCGCGGACCCCCCTACACGGGCTCCCGTTCGACCGGGCAGCTCATGCACCGCGGCCCGCCCCTGCCCCGGCCCAGCTCGCTGCCCGGGATCTCTATCACCTCGATGCCCTGTTTGCGCAGGTGGGTGTTGGTGGTGGCGTTCCGCTCGTAGGCGACCACGACGCCGGGTTCGACGGCCAGGACGTTGCAGCCGTCGTCCCACTGCTCGCGTTCGGCCGCGTGCACGTCCTGGGTGGCGGTCAGCACACGGATCTCGTTCAGGCCGAGCGCGGCGGCGATCGCACGGTGCATGTGCTCCGGCGGATGGTCGGTGACCTTCAGTTCCTTCTCGCCGACGCCCGGTTCGATGGTGTACGAGCGGAGCATGCCGAGGCCCGCGTACTGGGTGAAGGTGTCGCCGTCGACCATCGTCATCACGGTGTCGAGGTGCATGAAGGCACGCCGTTTGGGCATGTCGAGGGCCACGATCGTCTCGGCGGACCCGGCGGCGAACAGCTTGTGCGCGAGCATCTCCACGGCCTGCGGGGTGGTGCGCTCGCTCATGCCGATGAGCACCGCCCCGTTGCCGATGACCAGCACGTCACCGCCCTCGATGGTGGACGGATAGTCGGCCTGCCCCTCCGACCACACCTGGAACGGCTCGTCCCGGAAGAGCGGGTGGTGCCGGTAGATCGCCTCGAAGTGCACGGTCTCGCGTTGCCGGGCGGGCCAGCGCATGGCGTTGATGGACACGCCGTCGTAGATCCAGGCGGAGGTGTCGCGGGTGAAGAGGTGGTTGGGCAGCGGGCCCAGCAGGAAGTCGTCCAGTTCCATGACGTGGAAGCGCACGGAGGTCGGCTCCGGGTGCACGTCGAGGAACTCGCGCTTGGTCATGCCGCCGATCAGGACCTCGGCCAGGTCCCGTGCGGGCAGGTTCTCGAAGGCGGCTCTGAGCGGGTCGGTGGCCAGCGGGCCGTACTCCTTCTCGTCGAAGACCCGCTCCAGGACGAGGGATCTGGCCGCCGGAACCTCGAGCGTCTCGGCGAGCAGGTCACCGAAGAGGTGGACGGCGACGCCCCGGTCGCGCAGCACGTCGGCGAACCCGTCGTGCTCGGCGCGGGCCCTGCGCACCCACAGCACGTCGTCGAAGAGCAGCGAGGTCTTATTGCTGGGGGTGAGCCTCTTGAGCTCGAGATCGGGCCGGTGCAGGATCACGCGGCGCAGCCGCCCGGCCTCGGAGTGGACGTGGTATGCCATGCCTCCATCCTGACCACCGGAGGGCGTATTGACGCGCTCTGCGGCCGTTTCCGTGCACTGTTGTTTGCCTCACCGGTCGCCGGTGCCCCCTCCGTGAAAGAGCACGCACGGAACGGACCTCCCGCCTCCGAGAGACATCCACCGGGCAGGAGCTCGAAACGCCTCCGGCCTGGGCCACACCACGCGGGTGGGCGACGGCACGGCCGCCGCCCACCCGTTCACAGCCTCGGGTCGACCGGCTCCGACTCCAGCGCCAGCACCCCGAACACCGCCTCGTGCACCCGCCACAGCGGCTCGCCCTCGGCCAGCCGGTCCAGTGCCTCCAGACCCAGGGCGTACTCGCGGATCGCCAGGGACCGCTTGTGGTTGAGGAACCGCGAGCGCAGGCGGGCGAGGTTCTCCGGGCGCGTGTACTCCGGGCCGTAGATGATCCGCAGGTACTCGCGGCCGCGGCACTTGATGCCGGGCTGCACCAGGCGGCCCTGGCCGTCGCGGACCACCGCGCCCACGGGCTTGACGACCATGCCCTCGCCCCCGCGGCCGGTCATCTCCAGCCACCAGTCGACGCCGGCCCGCACCGACTCCGGGTCGGCGGTGTCGACGTAGAGGCGCCGGGTGGTCTGGAGCAGGCCGCTGCCGTCGTGCTCGACGAGCCGGTCGAGCAGGGCGAGCTGCTCGTCGTGCGGCAGACCGGCGAGGCTGCGGCCCTGGACCGCGAGGATCTGGAACGGTGCCAGGCGCACCCCCTCCAGGCCGTTTGTGGTCCAGCAGTAGCGGCGGTACGCCTCGGTGAACGCGGAGGCGTCCGCGGCGCGTTCACCGGTACGCGACAGCAGGCCGGCCACGTCCACCCCGCGTGCCGCGGCGCCCCGCAGCGCGGCCAGCGCCTGCGGGAGCACCGCGCCGGACGCGGCGCCCACGGCGGCGTACTGCGAGCGCAGCAGCCCGGACGCCTTCAGCGACCAGGGCATCAGCTCGCCGTCCAGCAACAGCCAGTCCGTCTCCAGCTCGTCCCAGAGACCGGCCTCGCCGACCGCCGTGCGCACCCGGCCGAGGATCTCCTCGGTGAGGGCCTCGTCGTCGAGGAAGGGGCGACCGGTGCGGGTGTAGAGGGACCCGGTGGGGCCTCCCCCGCTCTCGGCCGCGCCCGAACGGGAGGTGCCCCCGACGCCGAAGCGCTCGCGGGCCGCCTCCGCGTCGCGGCACACCAGGGCCACCGCTCGCGAGCCCATGTGCTTCTCCTCGCACACGACCCGCGCGACACCGTCCGCCGCGTACTGGGCGAAGGCCTCGGCCGGGTGCTCCAGGTAGCCCTCGACGTGACTCGTGGCCGTCGGGGCCATGGTCGGCGGGAGGTACGGCAGCAGCCGCGGGTCCACCGCGAAGCGGCTCATGACCTCCAGGGCGGCGGCCGCGTTCTCCTCACGGATCGAGACGCGGCCCTGGTGCCTGGTCTCCACGACCCTGCGGCCGCGCACGTCCGCCAGGTCCAGCGGACGGCCGTCCTGCCCGCCGGGCGCCTCGCTGCGCAGCGGCTTCGTCGGCTCGTACCAGACCTGCTCCGCCGGGACGTCGGCCAGCTCGCGCTCCGGCCAGCGCAGCGCGGTGAGCTTGCCGCCGAAGACCGCGCCGGTGTCCAGGCAGATGGTGTTGTTGAGCCAGGTCGCCTCCGGCACCGGGGTGTGGCCGTAGACGACCGCCGCCCGGCCCCGGTAGTCCTCGGCCCACGGGTAGCGCACCGGCAGGCCGAACTCGTCGGTCTCCCCGGTCGTGTCGCCGTACAGCGCGTGACTGCGGACCCGGCCGGAGGTGCGGCCGTGGTACTTCTCGGGCAGACCGGCGTGGCAGACGACCAGCCGGCCGCCGTCGAGGACGTAGTGGCTGACCAGGCCGTCGAGGAATTCCCGCACCTCGGCGATGAACTCCTCGCTCTCGCCCGCCATCTGCTCGATGGTCTCGGCGAGGCCGTGGGTGTGCTGGACCTTGCGGCCGCGCAGGTAGCGGCCGTACTTGTTCTCGTGGTTGCCGGGCACGCACAGGGCGTCGCCGGACTTCACCATCGCCATCACGCGGCGCAGCACGCCCGGGCTGTCGGGGCCGCGGTCGACCAGGTCGCCGACGAAGACGGCCGTACGGCCCTCCGGGTGGACCCCGTCGACGTAGCCCAGCTTGGCCAGCAGCGCCTCCAGTTCGGCGGAGCAGCCGTGGATGTCGCCGATGATGTCGAACGGGCCGGTGAGGTGGGTCAGGTCGTTGAAGCGCTTCTCCGTGACGACCGTGGCGTGCTCGACCTCGTCGGCTCCGCGCAGGACGTGCACCTTGCGGAATCCCTCACGCTCCAGCTGCCGCAGGGAGCGGCGGAGTTCGCGGGTGTGGCGGGTGATGACCCGGCGGGGCATGTCGGCGCGGTCGGTGCGGGCCGCGTTGCGCTCGGCGCAGACCTCCTCGGGCACGTCGAGCACGATCGCGATCGGCAGCACGTCGTACTGCCTGGCCAGGTCGATCAGCGGGCGGCGGGCGTCGGACTGCACGCTGGTCGCGTCCACGACGGTGCGGCGGCCGGCCGCCAGGCGCTTGCCCGCGATGTAGTGCAGGACGTCGAAGGCGTCCTTGGTGGCGCTCTGGTCGTTCTCGTCGTCCGAGACCAGGCCGCGGCAGAAGTCGGACGAGATGACCTCGGTGGGCTTGAAGTGCCTGCGGGCGAAGGTGGACTTGCCGGAGCCGGTGGCCCCGACCAGCACCACCAGGGACAGGTCGGTGACGGGCAGCACGCGCCCCTGCTGTGTGTCGGTCATGCCGCCTTCGCCTCCTTCGGCGCGGTCTGGGTGAACACGGCCATCTGGGTGGGCGGCCCCACCTCCGGGTCGTCGGGCCCCACTGGTTCGAACGCGACGGTGTAGCCGTGCCGTTCGGCCACCGCCTCGGCCCAGGCGCGGAACTCCGCTCGGGTCCACTCGAAGCGGTGGTCGCCGTGCCGGACGTGGCCGGCCGGGAGGGATTCCCAGCGCACGTTGTACTCGACGTTCGGAGTGGTCACGAGGACCGTCCTCGGACGCGCGGAGCCGAACACCGCGTACTCCAGGGCGGGCAGCCGGGGCAGGTCGAGGTGCTCGATGACCTCGCTGAGCACGGCGGCGTCGTAGCCCTTGAGCCGGACGTCGGTGTAGGCGAGGGAACCCTGGAAGAGCTGGACGCGGGAGGCCTGCCGCTCGCCCATGCGGTCCAGCTTCAGCCGGCGGGAGGCGATGGTGAGCGCGCGCATCGACACGTCCACGCCCACGATCTCGGTGAATGCCGGGTCCTTGAGCAGTGTCTGCACCAACTGGCCCTGTCCACAGCCGAGATCGAGGACCCGGGCGGCTTCGGACTGCCGCAGCGCCGTGACGATCGCCTCGCGGCGCTGCACGGCCAGCGGGGCCGGCTTCTCCTCGGTCTCGGTATCCGCCTCGACGGCGTTGTCGATCTCCTCGACCTCGCTGTCGTCGGCCTCGGCGAGCCGCACCAGCTCCAGGCGCTCGGTGGCCTGCCGGGTCAGCGCCCAGCGGCGCGAGAGGTAGCGGCTGGTGATCAGCCGCTGTTCCGGGTGGCCGGGCAGCCAGCCCTCCCCGACGCGCAGCAGCTTGTCGACCTCGTCGGGGGCGACCCAGTAGTGCTTGGCGTCGTCGAGGACGGGGAGCAGAACGTAGAGGTGGCGCAGGGCCTCGGCGAGGGTGAGCGCGTCCGATTCCAGGACGAGGCTCACGTAACGCGAGTCGCCCCACTCGGGGAACTCGGTGTCCAGCGCCACGGGCTCGACGGTGACGGCCCAGCCGAGCGGCTCGAAGAGCTTCCGTACAAGGTCGGGGCCGCCGCGGGCGGGCAGCGCGGGCACCTCGACGCGCAGCGGCCTGGCCTGGCCGGGGAGCTCCGGCCGGGCGTTGCAGACGCCCTTCATCGCGCTGGAGAAGACGCTGCTCAATGCCACGGCGAGCAGGGAAGAGGCCGCGTAGGGGCGGTCGTTGACGTACTGCGCGAGGGCCGCGTCCGGGGCACCACCGCGGCCCTTGCCCTTGCCGCGCCTGACCAGTGCCACCGTGTCGACCTCCAGCAGCAGCGCCGCCGTACAGCGCCGGGCTTCCGCCTCGGGGTAGAGGACGTGAGCCGTGCCGTAGGAGGTGGAGAACGCCTGCGCCTTGTCGGGATGCTTGTGCAGCAGGTGGCCGAGGTCGGTGGCGGGGCGCTCTGGGGTGCCGGTGGTACTGATCGTCAGGAACATGCGGAGGGCCTCTCCGGCCGGGTGGACGGTGTGGGTGTGGTACGTGCGAGAGCCCCCAGGAGGGTGATCCTGGGGGCCCGGCAGGACGACGCCCACAGCTTCGCACACCCGTGCCCACCAGCGCCTTCGTTTATCGAGGCGGCTCTGCGGGCCCCTACGGCAGCTGCGAGAGCACCTGAGCGGAGATCAGTTCCAGGTGGTCCAGGTCCTCGAGGTCGAGGACCTGGAGGTAGATGCGGCGGGAGCCGACCTCGGCGTAGCGGCCGATCTTGTCGACGACCTCCGCCGGGGAGCCGGCCAGGCCGTTGAGCTTCAGCTCGTCCACCTCGCGGCCGATCGCGGCGGCCCGGCGTGCCACCTCCGCCTCGTCCCGGCCGACGCAGACCACGAGGGCGTTGGAGTACGTCAGCTCGTCGCCGCCGCGGCCCGCCTCCTCGGCTGCGGCGCGCACCCGGCCGAACTGGCGCTCGCTGTCCTCGACGGAGGCGAAGGGCATGTTGAACTCGTCGGCGTACTTGGCGGCCAGCCGCGGGGTGCGGGACGGACCGTGGCCGCCGACGAGCACGGGGATCTTCCGCTGCGCGGGCTTGGGCAGCGCGGGAGAGTCCGTGAGGTCGTAGTAGGTGCCGTGGAAGTCGAAGGTCTTGCCGGGGTCCGTCGCCCACAGGCCGGTGACGATCTCCAGCTGCTCCTCGAGGCGGGCGAACTTCTCCTTGGGGAAGGGGATGCCGTAGGCCTTGTGCTCCTCCTCGAACCAGCCGGCACCGAGGCCCAGTTCGACGCGGCCGCCGGACATCTGGTCGACCTGGGCGACCTGGATGGCGAGCACGCCGGGCAGCCGGAAGGTGCCGGCGGTCATCAGGGTGCCGAGCCGGATGCGCTTGGTCTCGCGGGCGAGCCCGGCCAGGGTGATCCAGGCGTCGGTCGGGCCGGGCAGGCCGTCCACGTTACCCATGCGGAGGTAGTGGTCGGAGCGGAAGAAGGCGTCGAAGCCGAGGTCCTCGGTGGCCTTGGCGACGGTGAGCAGAGTGTCGTAGGTGGCCCCCTGCTGGGGCTCGGTGAAGATGCGGAGATCCATGCCCTCCATCCTGCACCTTGGGAACGGGCGGTCACGAGATCGGTCCTCGTCCACGTCGGTCCCCGGTCGGGTGAGATCACTACATGGCGCGGAGGCCGGGTGACCGGGCCGGTGGGCGGCCCCGGTGGTGATCGTCGGCTCGGGCGGAGCCGGAGCTCCCGGCCTCCGCACCGGGGTGGACCGCCGGGGCGTCACCCGCGCCGGCCTCCCCCGGGTCCCGGGGCCGAGGAGGCCGTCGTGTCCGTCCTCCGGGCTCTGCCTAGCCCGCCTCCCTCTCCGGCAGGGTCTCTTCCCGGTCGGCGAGTCTGCGGAGCATCTCCAGGACGCGATCGCGGGACTCGTCGGCCGCGTCGATGGCCTCCATGCACTGCCAGTAGGTGCGCTCGTCGTCGGCGGCGCTGGCCAGGGCGACGAGGGCGATGCCGACCTCGCCGAGGAGGCCGCCGAGGTACATCAGGGTGTGGCGGGCCTCGCCCAGCTCGGTGAGCTGGCCCGCCCGCAGCTCGCCGGGGGCCAGCTCGGGCGGATCGAGGACACCGCAGCCGCGACCCGCCAGTTCCGTCAACCCCAGTGCCTCCCCGCGCAGTTCGGGCGGCCCGGCGACCGCGAGACGGCTTCCTATGGCCTGCGCGAGGGCCTGCGCCTGCCACACCTCGGCCAGGGTCTCCCGCACGTCGCCGCCCGCCGCCAGGAACCGCCTGCTCGTCACGATGAGCCGCACCGCATCCATGCGCTGCCCCCGTCTTGTCCGACGCGCTGTGCGCGTCCGCCTGCCCGAACTCCCTTGTTCACTACCCAGAGTGAGGGGCAGTGAGACGAAAAGCCAGAGGAAGACGGAAATCTGCGGACAACAATTCGGAATCGGGCCGCATTTCGACTACGCAGCGTACAAGTGGACTGTTCGATTCCCAGGGGTGGGGGCGTGCCGCTAGATCGGGAACCGCCGTTCGTTCCGGTCGATCTTCGCGGCCAGCGCCGCCAGCGGGTCGATGCCGAGCACCTCGCACAGCTGGAGCAGGTACGCGAGCACGTCGGCGACCTCGTCGGTCACGCGGTGCGCGGTGTCCGGGTCGGCCATGACCCGGGCCGACTCCTCGGGCGTCAACCACTGGAAGATCTCAACCAGTTCGGAGGCCTCCACGCTGAGGGCGGAGGCCAGGTTCTTGGGGGTGTGGTACGGCTGCCAGTTCCGCGCGGCGGCGAATTCGGCCAGCCGGCGTTGCAGTGCCGCCACGTCCAGGGGCGCGCGGCGGGGACCGGGCTGCGGTGCGTCCAGTGGATCAGTCACGGTCCAGGTGTACCACCGTGGCCCCGTCCGTTCCGGCGGCCCAGGAGCCGTCGCTGACCGAGCCGACGAGCCGGATGTGCCCCCGTTCGCACATCCGGGCCGCGATGCCCAGCAGTTCCTGCCGCTGCCGTGGGTCCAGGCCCCGGTCGAAGCCGTCGGCGAGGACGGTGAGCGTCTGGAGTGCGGCCGGCACCTCACCGGCCGGGTCGACCTCCAGCACGCCGGGCCCGGTGAAGAGCACCAGCGCGAGGGCGAGGTAGCGCAGTTCACCGTGGCCGAGCCGCCCCAGGTCCGTGCGGGAGCCGTCGCCCCGGTCGACGGCGGCGGTGACCGATCCGGTGCCGTCCAGCCGGGCCAGCACGTCCGCGACCGGTCCCGCGCATCCCGCCCGCACCGCCGCCACGAACTGCGCGTGCCGCCGCCCGCACTCGGCGCGGGTGCGCCACAGTACGTCCGCGAGGTTGCCGCAGCCGCCCAGCAGACGCCCGGAGCCGGCCGCCACGGGGCCGCGCATGCGGGAGGGTTCGGGGTCGCAGGCGAAGGCGGAGCGCAGGGCGACGACCATCTGCTCCGCGGCGGCCAGCACCCTGCGCTGCCCGGATGTCCGGCCGGCCACGCGCAGCGGCAGCAGGGGGGTGCCGAGCCGGTCGTCCGGGAGCGGCCCGCGGGTCACCGGCGTCGGCCCGGCGGTGTGCCAGGCGGCCTGCACGGCGCGCTTGCCGGGGTCGCGCAGGGCGGTCTCCAGCAGGACCAGTCCGTCGGCCGTCAACCGCTCTCCCACGACACGCAGTTCGGGCTCGGCCTGCACGGCCACGTCGAGCCGGACCGGCCCGGCGGGACCGTCGGCCGTGCAGCCGATCCGGAAGCCGCGGCGGCGCTGCGCGTCGGGCTGGGCGCGTTCGGGTACGCAGGCGACGGGGTCGGGGAACACCTCGCCGAGCTCGGCGCCGCCCCCCAGCCGGGCGAGGGCCTCGTACGCCCGCAGCGCGCTGGTCTTGCCGCAGCCGCTGGGACCGGCGAGGAGGGTGAGGGGCCCGAGCGGGAACGCGGCGCGGCGGTGGGTGGTGAAGGCGGCCAGGCGCAGTTCGGTGATGCGGGGGCGGTCGGGGAGGGTGGGCTGGGTCATACCCGGACGGTAGGGCCCCTTCGGCGGGACGAACCGTTCCGTCTCCGGGGGCTTCCTACGATCGGGCTACGGTCACGTCCCGGGGAGCCCCGCTCCCTCCATCAGCCCGGTCACCTCCATCCCCGCCGGCGTCAGCAGGAAGACGTTGCGGTCCACCCGGTGCATTCCGCTCGCCAGGCCGAAGACGACGCCCGTGCTGAAGTCGAGGACCCGCTTGGCGACCTCCGTCTCCGCGCCGGTGAGGTCGAGGAGGACGGGGACGCCCGCCATCAACCGCTCGGCGACGTCGCGGGCGTCGGCGAAGACGTTCACACGCAGGACGACGAAACGGCGGCGGGTCTGCGTCTCGGCCTCGGGTATGGACCGGTGGCCGACGGAGGACGGCCAGGCGTCCCGGCCCCGCAGCGGTACGACCTGGGCGAGCCCCTCCCACTGTTCGTCGGTGACATCGTGGCTGTTCACCGGCATGCTCCGTCCTGGGTCGCGCTCGCTGTCTGCATCGGGCAATTCTTGCGCAGAGTCACCCGTTCGGCCCAACAGCGACACGCTCCGCGACCTCATTGCACCTCACAACGGCCTGAAGGCGGCTGTGTGACGGGCGTAACCCCTGATGATCAAGCCGTGTGACAGAGGCGTAACGGGCGATTCGTACCGTCGGGGTATGACCACGACCCCCGGAAGCCGGCCGGACACGCGGCAGGTGCGCACCGTCTGCTCGTACTGCGGTGTGGGCTGCGGTCTCGTCCTCGACGTGGGGACGGGCCCGGACGGGCGGCGCACGGTGCTGAAGGCCTCAGGCGACAAGGCGCATCCGGCGAACGCGGGGCGGCTGTGCACCAAGGGCGCCACCACGGCCGACATGCTGGCCGCGCCCGGGCGGCTGACCACCGCGCTGGTGCGGCGCGACCGGGGCGAGGAGGCGGTCCCCGCGCCGGTGGCCGACGCGATCGCCGAGACGGCCGCGCGGCTGCGGGCGATCGTCGACGAGCACGGGCCGGACGCCGTCGCCTTCTACGTCTCCGGGCAGATGAGCCTGGAGGCGCAGTACCTGGCGAACAAGCTGGCCAAGGGGTTCGTGGGGACGAACCGGATCGAGTCGAACTCACGGCTGTGCATGGCGAGCGCGGGCACCGGCTACAAGCTGTCGCTGGGCGCGGACGGCCCGCCCGGCTCGTACGAGGACTTCGACCGGGCGGACGCCTTTCTCGTCATCGGGTCGAACATGGCGGACTGTCATCCGATCCTCTTCCTGCGGATGATGGAGCGGGTCAAGGCGGGCGCCAAGCTGATCGTCGTCGATCCCCGGCGGACCGCCACCGCCGCCAAGGCCGACCTGTTCCTTCAGATCAGGCCGGGGACCGATCTCGCGTTGCTGAACGGCCTGCTGCGTCTGCTGCACGACAGCGGCCGGGTGGACGAGGAGTTCGTCACCGCGCACACCGAGGGCTGGGAGGCCCTGCCCGGCTTCCTCGCCGACTACCACCCGGCGGCCGTCGCCGAGACCACCGGCCTCGCCGAGGACGACCTGCGCGAGGCGGCCCGGATCATCGGCGCGGCGGGCCGGCGGTGGATGAGCTGCTGGACCATGGGCCTGAACCAGTCCACCCACGGCACCTGGAACACCAACGCCCTGGTCAATCTGCATCTGGCGACGGGAGCGATCTGCCGGCCGGGCGCCGGGCCGTTCTCCCTGACCGGGCAGCCCAACGCCATGGGCGGGCGCGAGATGGGGTACATGGGGCCGGGACTGCCGGGGCAGCGGTCGGTGCTCGTCGAGGAGGAGCGGGCGTTCACCGAGGACATCTGGGAACTGCCGCCGGGGACGCTGCGGGCCGACGGGGCCGGGCAGGGCACCGTCGAGATGTTCCGGCGCATGGCCGACCGGGAGATCAAGGCCTGCTGGATCATCTGCACCAACCCGGTCGCCTCGGTCGCCAACCGCCGCACGGTCATCGAGGGCCTGGAGGCCGCCGAGTTCGTCGTCACGCAGGACGTGTTCGCGGACACCGAGACGAACGCGTACGCCGATGTCGTCCTGCCGGGCGCGATGTGGACCGAGGCGGAGGGCGTCTTCGTCAACAGCGAGCGCAGCCTCACCCTGACCCGGGCCGCCGCGGACCCGCCCGGGGAGGCGATGGCCGACTGGCGGATCATCGCGCGGGTGGCGTGCGCGATGGGCTACGAGAAGGGGTTCTCGTACGACAGTGCCGAGCAGGTCTTCGAGGAGATCCGGCGGTTCCGGAACCCGCGGACGGGGTGGGATCTGAGCGGGGTCACGTACGGGCGGCTGCGTCGGACGCCCGTGCAGTGGCCGGCCGCGCGGGAGGACGGGCCGGAGCGCAATCCGATCCGGTACGTGGGGGCCGAGGGGCTGCGCTTTCCGACGGCCTCGGGGCGGGCGGTCTTCTTCGCGCGGCCGCATCTGCCCGCCGCCGAGATGCCGGACGAGGACTATCCGTTCACGCTCAACACCGGGCGGGTGCAGCACCAGTGGCACACGCTCACCAAGACCGGGAAGGTCGCCAAGCTCACCAAGCTGGATCCCGGGCCGTTCCTGGAGCTCCACCCGGAGGACGCCCCGGCGCTCGGCATCGCCGACGGTGACCTCGTCGAGGTGGCCTCGCGGCGCGGGCGGGCCGTGTTGCCCGCGGTGGTGACGGACCGGGTACGGCCCGGGTGCTGCTTCGCGCCGTTCCACTGGAACGACCTGTTCGGCGAGTATCTGAGCATCAACGCGGTGACGAGCGACGCGGTGGACCCGCTGTCGTTCCAGCCGGAGTTCAAGGTGTGCGCGGTGTCGCTGGCGAAGGTGGCGGCGCCCGCCCCGGAGGCGCCGGCCCTCACGCCCACGGCCGTGACGCCGGGCATCGCGAACCCCTTCGGTCTGGAACCCTCCCCTCCCCCGGTGCTGTCCGCCCAGGAGCGCCGGTACTTGACCGGCTTCCTCGCCGGGCTCGGCTCGGGTGCCCCCGGCGTGCCGGTGCTGCCGCCCGACGCGCCCTTCTCCCCCGAGCACGCGCTGTGGGTGAACGGGGTCCTGGCCGGCATGTACTCGCGGACCGGCGCGGCCGTGCCGCAGGACCGGACCGGACGGGAGGTCGTCGTGCTGTGGGCCTCGCAGACCGGGAACGCGGAGGAGTTCGCCACCGCCACCGCCGAGCGGCTGACCTCGACCGGGCACCGCGCGAGGCTCGTCGGCATGGACGACGCCGACGTCGGCGCGCTCGCCCGCACGGCGGACCTGCTCTTCATCACCAGCACCTTCGGGGACGGTGACGCGCCCGACAACGGCTCCGGCTTCTGGGACGCGCTCGCCGCCGAGCAGGCGCCGCGGCTGGACGGGGTGCGGTACGCGGTGCTGGCCTTCGGTGACTCCTCGTACGACGACTTCTGCGGGCACGGGCGACGGCTGGACGCGCGCCTCGACGAGCTGGGCGGGGTGCGGCTGGCCCCGCGCACGGACTGCGAGCCGGACTTCGAGCCGTCCGCGGGAAAGTGGCTCGACCAGGTGCTGTCGGCGCTGGGCGAGAAGGCCGCCGCCCCGGCCGAGAAGCCCACGGGGGCACGGCCCAAGCCCGTCACCACCGCCCGCCTCATCGGCAACCGGCTGCTCAGCGGGGTCGGGGCGGGCAAGGAAGTGCGGCGGTTCACCTTCGACACGAGCGGGTCGGACCTGGCCTACGAGGCCGGGGACGCGCTCGGCGTGCGGCCGGTCAACGCGTCCGCCCTCGTCGAGGAGTGGCTGGCGGTGACCGGGGTGGACCCGGAGGCGGTCGTGACGGTCGACGGTGTCGGCCAGGTGCCGTTCGGCCAGGCGCTGCACCGGCATCTCGACATCACCCGGATCACCCCCGACCTGCTGCGCTTCGTCTCCGAACGCGCCCGGGACAAGCACGAGTTGCGCAGGCTGCTGCGGCCCGACAACAAGGACGGGCTGGCGCAGTGGAGCTGGGGGCGGCAGGCCGTGGACGTGCTCGCCGAGTACGCGGTGCGGGCGAGCGCCGAGGAGTGGGCCGGGGTGCTGCGCAGGCTCCAGCCACGGCTGTACTCCATCTCGTCCAGCCCGCTGGCCGATCCGCACCGGGTGGCCCTGACGGTGTCCGTGGTGCGGTACGAGAACCTGCACGGCCGGGCGCGCGGCGGGGTGTGCTCGCCGTTCCTCGCGGACGCCGAACCGGACACGGAGGTGCCGGTGTTCGTGCAGCGTTCGCCGCACTTCCGGCCCCCGGCCGACGCCTCGGTGCCGATGGTCATGGTCGGCCCGGGCACCGGCGTGGCGCCCTTCGTGGGCTTCCTGGAGGAGCGGCGGGAGCTCGGCCACCGGGCCCCCAACTGGCTGTTCTTCGGGGAGCAGCACCGGGCGACGGACTTCTACTACGAGGACGAGCTGACGGCGCTGCGCGAGGAGGGCGTCCTCACGCGGCTGGACACCGCCTTCTCCCGGGACCAGCGCAACAAGGTGTACGTGCAGGACCGGATGCGCGAGCACGGGCCGGAGCTGTGGCACTGGCTGTGCGAGGGAGCCCGCTTCTACGTCTGCGGCGACGCCTCCCGGATGGCGAAGGACGTGGACCGGGCGCTGCGGGACATCGCGATGGCGCACGGGGGGCTGGGCGAGGCGGAGGCCGCCGCGTACGTGAAGCAGCTCGCTTCGGACAAGCGGTACGTGCGGGACGTGTACTGAGGCGTGTCCTGAACGGGCACCTCCCCGGATCACCGGATTCCGCACCTCGTCCGGACCCCGCTCACCGGCGGTGATGAGCGTCCTTCGGCGTGTACTCGGCAGGAACGACGCTGGTGGTGCCCGGCCCGCGCACGCAGTCGGCGGCGCCCGCGCCCCCGGCTCCCCCGGCCCAGTGGCACCGCGTCCTGACCCTGCTCGCCGGCATCGGCCTGCTGATCGGTACATGTGCCGTGTGGACGTCGGCGGCGGGTCACCGTCGGCCGTGGCCGCGGTGATCTCGCTGTGTTACGCCTCGATCCTGGCGTGCGGGGTGCCGGCCCCGGCCGTCCGCCGGGCCCGGTCGCCGGCCCGGGTGGACCGCCGTGAAGGGCCACCGCGTCCCTCGCGGCGCCTCGCGCTCCCGGGCGACTTCATCTACACGGCCGTAGAATCCGGGAACACCGGCGTGACGACGATCGTTGTTCCGGAGACACACCACACATAAGGAGCACGTCCTTGTCCGCCAGATCGACGGACCCTCCGGGGCACAGTCCCCGACCATCCCGCCACGACATGCGTGACCGCGGCACCCGGCGGGGTGGTGTTCGATGAGTGCCGCCGAGGCCTTGCTGGGCCTGCTCGCCGTGTTCGTGCTGACCGCCGGCACCGGCTACTTCGTCGCCCAGGAATTCGCCTACGTCTCCGCCGACCGGCTCACCCTCGCGCGCGAGGCCGAAGCCGGGGACCGCGGGGCCGCCCGCGCCCTCACGGTGCTGGAGCGGCTGTCGTTCATGCTGTCCGGCGCGCAGCTCGGCATCACCGTCACCGGGCTGGTGGTCGGCTTCGTCGCCGAACCGTCCGTGTCGGCGCTGCTCAGGCCGGCCCTGTCGGGGCTCGGCCTGCCCGGCGCGGCCGTCGGCGGCATCGCCGTCGTACTCGCCTTCGTGCTGGCCACGGTCGTGCAGATGGTGCTGGGCGAACTCGCCCCGAAGAACCTCGCGATCGCCGTGCCCGAGCGGCTGGCGAAGGCGCTGGCGCCGTCCACACTGGCGTATCTGAGAGTCGTCGGTCCTGTCGTGAGGATCTTCGACAGCGCGGCCGACCGGTTGCTGCGCAGGGCCGGCATCGAGCCCGTCGAGGAGCTGCACCACGGCGCCACGCTGGAGGAGCTGGGCCACCTCATCGGCGAGTCCCACGAGCGGGGTGAACTGCCCGAGGACACCGCCGCGCTGCTGGACCACGCGCTGGAGTTCTCCGAGCGCGCCCTCGACGAGGTGATGGTGCCGCGCGCCGACGCCGTTTTCATCCGCAAGGACGCCGGCGCCGAGGAGGCGGTCGGCCTGATCGCCCGGCACGGCCACTCCAACTACCCGGTGCTCGGCGACCACCCGGACGACATCGTGGGGGTGCTGGGGGTGCGCGAGCTGATGGCGCTGCCCGCCGCCCGCCTGGCCGGTGCACGGGCCGGTGACGTGGCCCGGCGGCCGCTGCTGCTGCCGGACACGCTCGCGCTGCCGGACGCGGTGACGCGGATGCGGGAGCAGGACGACGAGTTCGCGGTCGTCCTCGACGAGCACGGCGGTGTGGCGGGCATCGTCACGTACGAGGACATCGCCGAGGAGCTGGTCGGCGACATCGCCGACGAGTCCGACCAGGTCACCGTGCTCGCCGTCGCGGACGGCGATGGCTGGCTGGTGGACGCCGGCCGCCGGATCGACGAGGTGGCCGAGGCGACCGGTGTCCGGCTGCCGGAGGACGACGACTACGACACCGTGGCCGGCCTGGTCGTGGACCTGCTCGGCCGCTTCCCGACGGTCGGCGACCGCGTCCCGGTCGAACTGCCCGGGGGCGGCCGGGTCGTGATCGACGTCCGCACGCTGGACCGGCACGTGGCCGACCGCGTCCGGATCGGCCCGCTCGTGCAGGCCGTGGAAGCCGAGGAGATGGCGTGAGTTTCCCGATGGCGGTCTTCGTGACCGTGCTGCTGCTGACCGGCAGCGGCTTCTTCGTGGCGGCCGAGTTCGCGCTGGTCGCCGCCAAGCGGCACCGCATGGAGAAGGCGGCGGCCGAGGGGCGGCGCGGCGCCGGGGCCGCGCTGGCCGGGATGCGCGAGCTGTCGCTGATGCTGGCCGGCGCCCAGCTGGGCATCACCGTGTGCACGCTGGGCCTGGGCTCGGTGTCCAAGCCGGCGATCTCGCACGAACTCGACCCGCTGCTGCACACACTGGGCCTGCCCGGTGCCGTGAGCTACGGCGTCGCCTTCGCCGTGGCCATGGTCGTGGTGGTGTTCCTGCACATGGTGGTCGGCGAGATGGCCCCCAAGTCCTGGGCCATCGCCCACCCTGAGCGGTCGGCGATGCTGCTGTCGCCCACCTTCCGGGCCGTGGTGCGGGCGGTGCGTCCCGTGATCCGGCTGCTCAACTGGGTCAGCAACGCCCTGGTACGACTGTGCCGGGTGGCCCCGCGTGACGAGCTGGCCCCGGTGCACAACCGGGAGCAGCTGACGCACCTGGTGGAGGAGTCGGAGCGGCTGGGGCTGATCAGCGCGACCGATTCGGAGCTGCTGACCCGCTCGCTGACGGAGCCGGAGACACCGGTCGCCGCGCTGCGGATCCCGGCCGCCGAGATCACCTGGGCCGAGGGCGGCGCGGACCTTGACGCACTGCTGCGCTTCGCCGCCGAACACGACCGCACCCGGCTGCTGGTCCGGGAGAACGGCGTCGTCCTCGGCTCGGTCCACGCCCGGGACGCCCTGGTGGCCCGGGCGCGGGCCCGAGGCCGGGCCACGACCGCGCGGGACCTCGCGCGGCCGGTGCCCGAACTGGCGGAGACCGCCACGGTCGCCGACGCGATCGAGGTGCTGCGACGCCGCCGGTCGTCCCTGGCCGTGGTCCGCGACGGCTCGGGCCGGCTCACCGGCCTGGTCACCCTGGACGACCTGCTGGCCCGTCTGATGCAGCCGGCCGCGGCGGCCTGACGCGGACCGGGCCTGAACATCCAACACATCTGCACACCGCGCGCCGGGAGGCGGCGGGGTGCCCGGCGCACCGCCGAATCCGTGTTCCGGCATGGGAACTTGGCGGGGAAGTGCCCGTTTCGGGAATCGGGGCGCAATCCTCCCGCGCCCGTCCGGGCGACGGGCTGTGTGAAGGAGTGGGCGCATCCGGTGACCTCGTGGTCACAGTGGTGAAGGCGGTCGCGGAACCCGGCCGCGCAGCGCCGGTGGGCGGTTGGCCCTCCTCCCCGGGGAGTGCTTTGATCCTCCGCACGGCGGGAGCGGCCGGGACGGAATCCAGGTACCCGGATTCCGGCGTCACCCGTGCTCACCGCCACTGCGAGACATTCACGCGAAGGGAAACACCCCCATGAACCTCACCTCTCGGGTCGACACCGCCGAGCTCTCCGACGCCGACCTGGACACTGTCGCCGGCGGCAACGCGGGCGGCGTCGGTGTCTCCGCGGGCCTCGTGGGCGGCCTCTCCGCCGGCGTGGTCGGCCCCCTGACCGGCGAGGCCTGCGCCACCCTGCAGGCGACCCTCTCGCCGGAGGGCGCCGCCGCGGGCGCGAACGCGGGCGTCCACACGACGTCGCTCTGACGACATCCGCACCGAAAGGGCCCCGGGAAGCGATTCCCGGGGCCCTTTCGGGTGCGTGCGGCGGGCGGCGGCCTGGGCCGCGGACGTGGGGGATTCGCGAAGCAAGTGAAGGAAATCGGGACACCACGGGGGTGAGTAACGCGGTGGGAGGCCGTGACGCAGACTTACTCGGACCCTTCAGATCCCGACTGCAAAGCGATAGGAACACCGCTGTGATACCCGACTCGCCCCGGACCGAAGAACTGCCGATCTACGAGAGCCTCATACGCGAACGAGGTGATGTCGTCGAGGAGGCCCGTGTGGTGGCCGAGGAGACGCAGCACCAGATGAGCCAGGCCCTGAACGGCGTCGCCCCGGCCCCCCAGGAGACCGGCGCGTAGTGATCCCCGGAGGCAGACGGACCTCCCCCCGAGGAGACGTTCCCCGGAGCCGGGTGCTCACCCGCTGAGCGGGTCGTGGCCCCAGTTCATGAGGGAGTGCCGCCACCGCGTGTCCCGTACGTCCCCGGAGGGCCGCTGGGCCAGGTGCCGGCGGACATAGCCGACGACCTTGCGCATGTGCCGGTAGTCGTCGTCCGTGAGGTCGCCCTTGTCGGCCCGCAGGATCGCCACGATCCGCCGGCCGGAGGCGTGCCCGGTGGACTCGCCCCCGTCCTGATGCTGCCCGGCGCCCAGTGATGCGTCGGACGCCAGCCACTCCTCCAGACCGGCCGGTGTCATGTTGACCAGCTCACGGAAGTCGTTCCAGGTCTTCTCGCGTTCCTCGTCGTCCACGCCGCCTCACTTCTTCTTCTTCTTGAGCGCGGACGGTTTGTGCACCGCGGTCCTGCCGGACTTGTGGCTGCGCACTTCGTACTGCGGGTCGTCCGGCGAGGCGTCGACCGTGCGGCCGGATGCCTCGGTCCGCTCCGTGATCTCCCTCTCCACCTCGCCCTCGGTGCGGCTGCCGTGACTGCTCCAGGTGACCTTGTCGCCCTTCTTCGGTTTCCCGCTGTCGCTGCGGCCCTCCGTCATGCCGGTGCTCCCTCGCGCGGACGTGTGCTGTCCCTCCAGCGTGCGGGCTCGGCGGTCAGGGCGCAGCTCGGCACGCACCGGCCCGGGCCGTGGCCGTGGCCGTGTGACAAAAGGCCCACGCCATCGACGGCTCCGTCGTCCGGCCCGAGGTGATCTCGTCGCAGATGAGGACCTGGGCCGGGCGAGGAGGGGGCGGGCCAGCGTGACGCGCTGCGGTCCCCCGTCATCTTCTTCGCGGTCCTGCGAGAGGGCCGGGAAGAAGATGACGGGTCACTCGCGCGCACGACGCCGTCGGTGCCGCCGATCCCGGCCCACGGGTCGCGGGCGAGCAGGCAGATGCCCGTCGAGGCCGGTCCAGCGGCCCGGACAGCGAGGCGGGCCCCCGGTGACGCCGGTCGAGGGCCCCGCTCGTTGTTGCGGCTGCTTCCCGGCTCAGGCCTGCTCACCCTCGACGACGACTACTCCCGCGGGGGCTTCGCCCGCCGCGGCAACGCGCGCGTGGACGGCACCGTGGCCGCCCACCCGCTGCACGGCACGGTGCCCGCCGCGCACGTGCGCTGCCCGGGCCCCGGCCTGCCCGCGCCGAGGTGGCGCCGGCGCCTCACGGTTCCTTCCACACCAGCACGGTCAGTACGGCGCTCGCGACGGTGACCGGCACGGCGGCCTGGTTGAGCAGCCGCACCCGCATACCCCGGCCCGACGCGATCCGCTTCGTCACCGGCAGGACGGCGTAGGTGCCGCCGTCCGTCCCGACGATCTCGTGGATCGGGTGGTCCGCGCGGAGCTGGTCTCCCTGGTACTCCGACATGCGCGCCTGGACGACCGCGCCCGCCGGCAGACCGTCGATGTGAAGGCTGAGGGTTCCGCTGAAGCGGGCCGGGCCGCGGGCGAAGACGCTTCCGCCGGTGGCGTGGTCGCCGGTCTCGTCGGTCCACTCCGCGGTGAACTCGACCGAGTCCCAGGCGCCGGGCGCGAGCCGGTACTGCGCGGCGACACCGAGGTTGACGTACTGGGGCATGGGGTCCTCTCCTTCCCACCGGCCCGCCGGACGGGCCAGGGCGTCGGCGACGTCACGGCGGAAGCCGGCCATGTCGAATCCGCGCGGGTCGACCTTCCAGTCGCTCCATTCCAGGTGGCCGATGGCGCTTTTGGGGCCCCAGCCGTGTGCGCGGCAGATCGCGGCGGTGGCCTTGACCATCGCGAGGTACTGGGCGGGCGGCCACGGGTCTGTGCCGTCGCCCTTGTTCTCGCACTCCCAGCCGTAGAAGCGGGCATTGCCGTCGACCGCGCCTGCCGAGCCGTCGTGTTCGTGCGTCGGGGGCGGATACGTGCCGTACGACTCGCCGATGACGGCGTTGAGCACGTCGCCGTCGCCGCCGCCGGCGTGATTGGCCCGGCCGTTGCCGACGAGGTGGACGACGCCGTCCTTGGTGATGCACCCGGTGGCGAGCGGGCCGGGCAGGGCGCTGTGGCCGTGGAAGATCAGCCTGACGACGTCCGTGCCGGGGCCGGTGACGGTGTGGTGGATCACCACACCGTGCACGGGGCCCCAAGGGCCCTTGTGGTTACGGTTGTTGGTGCGCCAGCCGGCGACCTCGTGAACGGCGCAGCCCTCGGCCTTCAACGCGGCGACGAGCCGGGCGGCGGTGAGTGGGGTGGCCATGAGTCAGTCCTCCGTTCCGGCGCGTGGGGGCCGGTCGAAGACGGTCCGATCACATCTGGGGAGCGCGCCTGTTCGCGCGGCGTGCCCGATCCGGGAGTGGTGCAGATCTCGGAGCGAGCTGAGCTCGGAGCGTGCTGAGCTCGGAGCGTGCTGATCTCGGAGCGTGCTGATCTCGGAGCGAGCCTGACGGGGGAACGTGCGTCAGGCTCCCACCATTCTCGCGCCGCTCGCCCCGTCGCTCACCTCGCCGTACGCCACGTCCGTGAAATCGGCGCGATTACGACGCTGTGGCACCGGGGAGGGTGGCGTCGGCCGGTACTCGGCGAAGGACAGGGCGCCGGTGATGCGGAGGGGTGTCAAGGGTTCGGCGGAGACCCGACCGTCCAGATGCGGCTGCTCAGGTCCGGACCGCGCAGGACCTGGACCCGCCAGGGGTCGATGCGCAGCAGGTGGTAGTCGGGGCTGTCGGGGCCGGCGCTCCAGTGGAACACGGCAGCGGATTGCGGGACGTCGGTGTTTCGGGGCATGGGGAAGGGGCCGGTTCCGACGGGGGATTGGGAACCGGCCCCTTCGTCAGGGGGTGAAGCGGATACCGGGCCCGGTGCTCACCGGTTCGGGCGGCGGTACGCCTCCACGACGCTGGCGTAGCTGTTCTTGGCGTGGCCCTGGGCGATGACGCCCTCCATCAGCGCCTCGGAGTACTTGGGCAGTGCGGTGTCGACGCCGAGCGCCTCGCTCTCCTCGACGAGGTGCTTGAGCGCGCCCAGGTGCGTTTCCAGGGTGGCGTCGTTGGCCGGGAACTTCTCGTCGCCGGCGTCGATCTGGGCGGCGTAGTCGGCCGTGAACATCTTGATGGCGTCGAGCCACATGTGGGCCCACGGCAGGAACTCCTGGGCCTTGACGCCACCGGTCTCCACGATGGCCACGCCGTGCAGGAAGCTGTTGAGGGCACCCCACATCAGGCCGAGCAGCGACACGTCGAACAGGGCGGGCTTGCCGTGGTCGGTGCCGAGGTAAGTGGTGCCGCCGCCGAGGAGCTTCAGCACCGGCTCGTGGGCGTCGAAGACGGCCTGGTCACCGGCGTAGAAGAGGACGGAGGTCGCGGCGCCGATACCGGGCGGGGTGATCATGATGGCGCCGTCGAGGTACTGCGCGCCGTTCTTCTCCGCCCACTCGGCGGCCTGCCGGGCCTGCTCGGAGGAGCCGGTGGTCAGGTTGACGACGGTCTTGCCGCGCAGGGCGTCGCCGAGCGATCCGATGACGTCGTGCACGACGTCGTACGTCGACACGCACACGACCACGAGGTCGCTCGCGGTGACGGCGTCGGCGGGGGTCGCGGCGAGGACCGCGCCGTCCGCGACGAGGACGTCGGCCTTGTCCGCCGAGCGGTTCCACACGGTCGTGGCGTGACCCGCCTTCAGGAAGGCGGCGGCCAGGGCCTGCCCCATCAGGCCGAGGCCGAGCACCGACACCGAGGTGTGGTTGTCACCCATGAATGTGTTCCTCCAGTACGAAAGTGGTGTGCTGTACGGTCCTGCACGGGTCCCAGTCATCGACGATCGTGAGGTCGGACAGGGGGGGCGAGGGCCGTGATCTCGCCGTCGCTGCCGTCCGGGTCGCGCACCATCGCCGCGGTGAAGTCCCAGTCGGCGCCCTTGCCGCCGGTGTCGAACTTCCCGGTGCCGTTGAGGAGCAGCCGCCCTCGGTGGGGACCGCGACGCCGGTCGGCGCGACCGCGCTGGTGATCTCGACGGAGCCGGACGCGAAGACCTCCTCCTGGGCCCGGCCGGGGGAGAGCGTCGCCGTCCAGGTGCTCGACGTCCACGTCGAAGTCGGTCCGCGACCGGGCCCGTGAGGCCGGCCATTCCGCCGCGTCGTGCCCGAACCGGCCCTTCCTGATGCTGCCGATGACGATCGCCGGCCGCAGTCGTTCGTTCTCGGCAACCTGCCCCCGCCTTCCGCACCAGCGCCGAACCGCATTCCTCGGGGAACCCTGGCGTATGCCCCTTCGGATTCGCTTCGGACGGCTTCAAAAAAGCGCTGTGGGAGCGCCCTCGGGAGGGTGGCCGAGCCCCTTTCGTCGCACGTCACGCCTGTCGTCGGCCGGTTACGCTGAGATCATGGAATTCGGGGTGCTGGGGCCGCTGGAGGTGCGCACGGACGCAAGACGGGTCGTGCGGGTCCCCGAAGTCAAGGTGCGCATGCTCCTCGCCGATCTGCTCGCCCACCACGGGCAGGTCGTCCCGGCGGCGCGGCTCATCGAGGACCTGTGGAGCGGCTCGACGTTCACGGCACGGCCGACGGCCTCGCTCCAGGCCAAAGTCTCCCAGTTGCGGCGTGCGTTGGAGGACGCGGAGGCGGGCGGCCGCGAACTGGTCGCGTACCGGCCGCCCGGATACGTCCTGGAGATCCCGGCCGGAGCGCTCGACGCCGGGCGGTTCCGCGACCTGGTCGCCCGGGCCCGCTCCGGTGCGGATCCGATGACGCGGGCGGCGCTGTACACCGAGGCCCTGGCGCTGTGGCGCGGCCCCGCCTTCGCCGAGTTCGCCGACCAGCCGTCCGTGCGGCCGACAGCGGCCGGCCTGGAGGAGGAGCGCCTGACCGCGGTGGAGGAACACGCCTCGGCGCGGCTGGAGTTGGGCGAGCACAGCCTGCTGGTGGGCGAGCTGACGGAGCTGGTGGAGCAGCATCCACTGCGCGAGGGGCTGCGGGGCGCGCTGATGTGGGCGCTGTATCAGGCGGGCCGCTCCTTTGACGCGCTCGACTGCTTCAACGATCTGCGGCGCCGGCTCGACGAGGAGTTGGGGCTGACCCCCGGGCCGTCCCTGGAGGCCCTGCAGCGGTCCATCCTGCGCCACGACCCGGTTCTGGCCCGGCCCGAGCCGCCCGCGGCCTCTGCCGCGGGGCCGCTGGCGGGGCCGGGCCCGACCGGTTCGGTCTCGCCGCTGGTGGGCCGCGAGCAGGACGTACGGGCGATCCGGACGCTGCTCTTACAACGGCGCCTGGTGACACTCACCGGCCCGGGCGGGGTCGGCAAGACCCGTCTCGCCCAGGCCACAGCGGAGAGTCTGGCGGGCGCGTTCGGCGAGGGCACCTGGCTGGTGGAGCTCGCGGACGCCGGGGGCCTGGAACGCTTCGCCGGCGCGGAGGCGCTGGCCGAGCAGGTGATGGCGACGCTGGGTATCCGGGAGGGCACCTCGGACGACGACGCCAGGGGTCCGGCCGACCGCCTGGCGAACGCGCTGGCCGGCCGGCGGCTGCTGCTCGTGCTGGACAGCTGCGAACACGTCGTGGAGGCCGTCGCGCACCTGGCCTGCCTGCTGCTGAGCCGGGCCGCACACCTGCGCGTTCTGACGACCAGTCAGGAACCCCTGCGCACCCGGGACGAGACGGTGTACCCGGTGGCACCCCTGTCGCTGCCCCCGGAGGACCCCCCGGACCTCGACGCGCTGACGAGCGCGGGGGCCGTACGCCTCTTCCTGGACCGGACCAGGGCGACGGACCCGGAGTTCGTGCTCGACCCCACCACCGCCCCCCTGGTCGCCGATGTGTGCCGACGCCTCGACGGCATCCCGCTCGCGCTGGAACTGGCCGCCACGCGTGTGCGGTCTCTGGGCATCAGGGAACTGCACGACCGGCTCGACGACCGCCTCAAGGTGCTCAACAGCGGCTATCGTGACGCTCCTTCGCGCCACCGGACGCTGCAGGCCACCCTCGACTGGAGCTGGAGCCTGCTCGACGACCGCGAACGAACCGTGCTGCGCAGGCTGTCGGTGTTCGCCGAGGGGTGCGGTCTGCGGGCCGCCGAGGACGTGTGCTCCGGCGGCGGCGTGTCCCCCGCCGACGTCCTCGACGCGCTGGGTCTGCTCGTGGAACGCTCCCTGGCCGTCCGCAGCGAGGGCCCGCAGGGCCCGCGCTACCGGCTGCTGGAGTCGGTCGCGGTCTACGCGCGTGACAAGCTGGCCGAGTCCGGTGAGCACGCCGAGACCGCCGCCCGGCACCTGCGTCACTGCGTCCGGCTCGCCGAGCGGGCCCGGCCGCATCTGCACGAACGGGAGCAGTCCCGCTGGTTCCAGTACCTGGACCTGGAGGCGGCCAACGTGCAGCGCGCGCTGGCGGAGGCCGACCGGGCCGGGGCCGCACAGGAGGCGCTGCGCCTGGTCAGCTCGCTCACCTGGTACTGGTATGTCCGTGGCCGTCTGGGCGAGGCCCGCAGGGCGCTGGCGATGGCCCTGGACACGCCGGGCGAGACCGCGCCGGAGGAGCGCGCGGAGACGGTGTTCTGGTACACGGGCATCCGTCTGCTGCTCGGCGAGCACGACCGGGAGTGCGACGCCGTGGAGGAGTACCCGCCCGAGTCGACCCTGGAATCGACCAGGGCACAGTGGTTCCTGGCGCACGCGCAGTGGACGGTGGGGGCCCTGGTCGAGGGCGAGCAGCGGGTCGAGCGCGTCCTGGTCCGCTTCCGCACTCTGCGCGACGCGTGGGGCACCGCCGCCGCGCTGACCACGCGCGCGTGCTTCGCCCTGGCCCGGGGGGATCTGGAGTCGCTGCGCGCAAACGCCGAGGAGGCCCGCGCCCACTTCGCGGAACTGGGTGATCTGTGGGGCCGTTCGAAGACGACCGATGTGCTCGGCAGGCTCGCCGAGATCAACGGTGACTACGACCTGGCAGCCCGACTGCACCGGGAGAACCTGCGGATCGCGCAGGCCCTGGAGACATGGCCGGAGATGTCGACGAAGCTGTCGGGCCTCGGCAGGATCGCCCTGCTCGGCCGGCGCTACGACGAGGCCGACGACCTGCACGCGCGCGCGCTGCGGATCGCGGTCGGGCAGGGCAACCAGCCGGCCGAGCAGTTCGCCGCGCTGGGCCTCGCGCTGAGCGCCCGCCGCCAGGGCCGCCTCGACGCCGCCGAGGAGTGGCTTCGCCCCTGGCTCGCCTGGAACCGGCGCCGCGGTGACGGCCCGGGCCTCGCGCTGGTCCTGGCCGAGCTGGGCTTCATCGCCGAACAGCGCGCCGACGCCGGCCGGGCCATGGCCTGCCACCGGGACGGCCTCGCGGCCGCCGCCACGATCAAGGACCCCCGCTCGGTCGCCCTGGCCCTCGAGGGCCTGGCAGGCGCCTACTCCCTGGCAGGCGCCCCGGCGCGCGCGGCCCGCCTCCTCGGCACGGCGGCAGCGACCCGGGAGCGGGCCGGCGCCCCGCACCCCCCGGCGGAGCGGGGGGACGTGGAGCGCATCGCGGCCCGCCTGCGCGCCACGATGGACGAGGCCGCGTACACGCGCGAGTTCACGGCCGGCACCCGGCGCCACCACGAGGCCGAAGCCCTGGCGGAGTCGACGCCCCCGCAGCCGCGGACGGGCGTCGCGGACGTGTAGCCGCCGGCAGCTCCTCCCGCCGCCCGGCCCGGTCAGACGAGCGGATCCAGGAAGGTCAGTACGGAGGCGTCCTCCTCGATCAGCGGGATGAGGGCGGCGTTGAACGGGCCACCGTACGGGGCGTTCAGGTGCGCCTGGAAGGCGTCCTCGTCCCGGTACACCTCGTAGATCCAGAAGGCGCGCGGGTGGGCTGTCTTGGTGTAGACGTCGAAGGCGAGGTTGCCTTCCTCCTCGCGCACCTTCAGGGCGTAGTCCCCGATCATGCGGGCGACCTCGTCCTGCGCTCCCTCACGGGCGGTGAACTCGGCGAGCAGGGTCTTCTTCATGGTCCGGTGTCCTTGTCAGTCGTGTGCGGAGTCGAGGTGCCAGACGCGGGCGCGGTCCAGCCGCACCGAGCCGTTCTCGGCGAAGACCTGCACTCCCTGGGCGGCGGGGGCGGGGAAGATCTGGTCGGTGATCACTGCCTCGCCGCTGCCGCCGAAGACCTCGACGGACGACCAGTCGACGAGGATCCGCAGCTTCACCTTGCCGTTCTCGGCCTTCAACGGCGCGGTCTGGACACCGGGGAAGGTGCTGTTGAAGTCCACGGCGCCGGAGCGGGTGCGGTCGACGTACAGCTCCTGGGTCGTGGTGTCGTAGCCGATGACGGTCTCCTCGCCTCCGGCGCCGGTGCGCACCTTCAGGCCGAAGCGTTCGGCGTCCTTGAGGGAGAAGGTCGCCTCGATGTCGAGTGCCTTGCCCTGGGCCGCGGGGCCGATCAGTGGCCGGGTGGTGCTCTCGACGGTGACGCCGGACGCCGTCGGCGGCCCGCTCTGCCGGAGGGACTCCAGGCTGCCCACCGGCTTGCTGGTCAGCCGGATCCGGCCGTCGATCGTGCGCAGTGCCATCTCCCGGGGAATGCTCTGCGCGCCGCGCCAGGGTGAGGTGGGGACGGCGCCGCTGTAGTCCCAGTTGTTCATCCAGCCGATGATGTGGCGCTTGCCGCCCGGTGCGTTCTCCCAGGACACGGCCGCGTAGTAGTCCTTGCCGTAGTCGGCCCAGTCGGCGCGCTGTACGGCCGACTTGGCGGGGGCGTCGGCGGCGGTGAACCGGTCGGCCAGGATGTGGCCCCAGCCGGCGGTGTTCAGGTCGACGATCTGGATACGTGCCTTCTTGCCGGCGTAGGGACGCAGGTCGAAGGAGGCCCAGTCCAGGGTTTCGCTGTTGGCGCCGGTGGCGCTGCGGACGATCCGGCCGTCGACGACCAGGTTGACGGACGTCTCCTGGGACACGGGCTGCGCCTCGGCGTCGGACAGCATGATGTGGTCGACGTTGATGTGGCCCCAGCCGCCGGTGTTGTCGTCGACGATCCTGATCCGCGCCTTCTTGCCGGCGAGGTCCTTGATGTCCCAGGAGGCCCAGTTGAGCGCCTCGCCGTCCTTTCCGGTCGTGCTGCGCACCACCTGGCCGTCGACGAGGAGTTCGACGGCGGTGGGGTGGTCGGTGCCGGTGGGGTGGTTGCCGCCGCCGACGAGGAAGTTGACGTAGTCCTTGTCGAGGGTGAATTCCGGCGAGGTGAGGGTGCCGGTGGTGGAGTCGCCGTTCAGGAAGCTGTTGACCAGGCCGCCGCCCCGGAATCCGGAGACTTCCTGCTGGCCGGGGAGGGTTCCGGTGGCCGGTGCCGAACCGAAGGCCTGGCCGGTCGTCGTCCAGTCGCCGTAGCTGCCGCCTTCGAAGTCGGCCAGGAGCGTTCCCGCGGGCGGGTCGCCCTGTTCCAGGAGCGTCCCGGGCTCGTGCGGGTGCCGTCCGCCGCCGACCTTGAAGTTCAGGTAGCGGCTGTCGACGGTGAACTCGGGCGAGGTGAGGATGCCGGTGGTCGCGTCACCGCCGTGGAAGCTGTTGGCGAGCCCCTTGCCGTCGAAACCGTCGACGGTCCCCTGTCCGGCCACCGCCCCGGCCGCCGGTCCGGCGCCGAACGCGGTACCGGTGGTCGTCCACGCGCCGAAGTCGGTGTTCTCGAAGTCCTGCATCACCGTGCCGGTGGGCGGGGTGTAGGTGCCCTTGTCCTCGGCGGTGAACTTCCTTCCGTCGAAGTCGCCGAGGAAGTACTGGGCGGCCGAACCGCCCGCGATACCGCCGGGGTTGATGTTGACGACGAGGACCCACTTGATGTTGTCCTCGTCCCCGTCGACCGCGAGGGGGAACAGGTCGGGGCACTCCCACACGCCGCCCGTCGCGCCGGCCGGCCCGAACTCGCTGAGCAGGTCCCAGTCCTTGAGGTTCTTCGACGAGTAGAAGCGCACCTTGTGCTCGCTGGACAGCGACACCGTCATCAGCCAGCTCTTGGTCGGCTCGTACCACTGGACCTTGGGGTCGCGGAATTCCTTGGAGCCGATGTCGATGACCGGATTGCCCTGGTACTTGGTCCAGGTGCGGCCGCGGTCGGTGCTGTAGGCGAGCGACTGGGCCTGCTTGCCGCCGTCCTTGTAGGCGCTGGTGTAGATCGCCACCATGGGCGGGTTCTTCTTGGTGCCGAACCCGGTGGTGTTGTTCCAGTCGACGACCGCGCTGCCGGAGAACACCATCTCCTCGTCGTCGTGCGACAGGGCGAGCGGCAGCTCCTTCCAGTGCACGAGGTCCTTGCTCACCGCGTGCCCCCAGGACATGTCGCCCCACGAGTTGCCGTTCGGGTTGTACTGGTAGAAGAGGTGGTACTCGCCCTTGTAGTACACGAGGCCGTTGGGGTCGTTCATCCAGTTCTTCTCCGGGGTGAAGTGGAACTGGGGCCGGTAGGTCTCGGAGTACGGCGAGGTGCCGGCCGCGACGGCCTGGGGAGCCGGCGCGGCTGCGGACAGGGCGCAGACGGTCGCCGCAGCAGCGATCATCCGTGCACGGGCCTGCCGGGATGCACGTCCTGAGCTCATCGTGTCTCCTGTGCTGCGGCCGTCCGCACGGCGGAGCCTGATGCCCGGGGCGGAACCGGCCAGAGAGTGACGCCCTCCCGGTGCTGTCGTCCACCGCACCGAGAAGGGATGTCATCGTTGACTTGTGTCATCGATGACATCGAGTGGCCCGATGATGGACGCAATGCGGCCGGCGCGTCAACGGTTCGGCCGTGACGCCCGCTGCGCGAGTCGCCCGTCCGTCATGCGTGATCGACTGCGGCGACCTGCTCCAACTGGTTCTGCCACGGAGGGTTGGGGCCGGCGACCGAGCAGGTCAGGGCCGCGACCCGGGTGGCGAATCGGCAGGCTTGCGCGATGTCGTCGAGTCGGGTCGCCGCCAGGCGGCCACCGAGGAGGCCGCGGACGCCGAGGTGGTGCAGCAGCCCGGCCGTGAAGGAGTCCCCCGCCCCGACGGTGTCGGCGACACTCGTCTCCACGGCAGGCACCTCCACCCGGTCGCCGGCGAGCGAGGCCAGGGCGCCGTCGCCGCCCCGCGTGATCACCACGAGTCGCGCACCGGCCGCGTGCCAGATGTCGCACGCCTCCTCGGGCGGCGTGCCCGGCAGCAGCAGTTCCAGGTCGTCCTCGCTCAGCCGCAGCACATCGGCGAGGCCGCACCAGTGCGCCAGCCGGGCACGGTAGACATCGGGGTGGACGAGCAGCGGCCGGACGTTGGGGTCGATGCTGATGGTCGCGTGAGGGGCGGCCGCCGCCAGGAAGTCCTCCACCACCGCCGCTCCGGGCTCCCGCACCAGGGCCAGGGAACCGGTGTGCACGCAGGCGGTCGCGGAGAGGTCCACCCGCGCCAGTTCCGGTGCCGTCCACTGCCAGTCGGCCGTGTTCTGTGCGTGGAAGGAGAACGCGGCCCGCCCCTGGGCGTCCAGCTCCGCCACGGCCAGGGTGCTGGGTTCCGCGGCCCGCACGGCGCTCGACAGGTCCACCCCGGACGTCTCCAGGTGGGCACGGAACAGGCGGCCGAAGACGTCGTCCGACAGCCGGGCGAGGAAGCGGGCCGGGGTGCCGAGCCGCGCCAGTGACACGGCCGTGTTCGCAGGCCCACCGCCGGGCAGCACCCGCAGGGCGAGTTCGCCGGAGGTGCTTGCGGGTTCGGCGAACGCGTCCGCGACGCACTCTCCCAGGACGGTGATCTGGCGCGGGCTCATGGGCTGCTCTTCTCTGACGGACGTACGGGCGCACCGGGCGCGTCGTGGCGCGACGGGTGGGCGGCGGCCGCGGCGTCTGCCGCCATCACCGCGGGGAGGTCGCGAGGTGTTTGCCGATTTGTGACGAACGCAGGGCATTGACGTTTCCGGGAGACGGAGTCCATCATCCTCGCCATGCGGTGTCAACGATGACATAAGTCAACGATGACATCCCGGGCGGCCAGCTCTGACGACAGCCCCCTGCCGCTCGCCACACCTCAGGAGTCGAACATGCCTCGCACCACTCGTCTGTCCTCCTCCCTCCTCAGAACAGCCGCCGTCGCGGGTGTCGCGGCCCTCACCCTGACGGCCTGCGGATCCGGCTCCGGTTCGGGCTCCTCCGGCTCCTCGGGCTCCGGCTCGGGCAGCGTCAAGGTCGGCCTGATCACCAAGACCGACACCAACCCGTTCTTCGTGAAGATGAAGGAGGGCGCGGAGAAGGCCGCCAAGGAGAACGGCGCCGAACTGTCCACAGCCGCAGGCAAGTTCGACGGGGACAACGCCGGGCAGGTCACCGCCCTGGAGAACATGGTCGCCGCCGGCGTGAAGGGCATCCTGATCACTCCGAGCGACTCGAAGGCGATCGTGCCCGCGATCGAGAAGGCCAAGGCCAAGGGTGTTCTGGTCATCGCCCTGGACACCCCGACCGACCCGGAGAGCGCGGTCGACGCCCTCTTCGCCACCGACAACCTCAAGGCGGGCGAGCTGATCGGCGAGTACGCCAAGGCCGCCATGAAGGGCAAGGCCGCCAAGATCGCCGCCCTCGACCTGGCGCCGGGTGTCTCCGTCGGCGTCCAGCGGCACAACGGCTTCCTCAAGGGCTTCGGCGCCACCGACAAGGACGTCGCCTGCGCCCAGGACACCGGCGGCGACCAGGCCAAGGGCCAGACCGCCATGGAGAACTGCCTCCAGAAGGAACCCGGCATCAACGTCGTCTACACGATCAACGAACCGGCCGCCCTGGGCGCGTACACCGCGCTCAAGGCCAAGGGCCGGGAGAAGGACGTGCTGATCGTCTCCGTCGACGGCGGCTGCACCGGCACCCAGGCGGTCAAGGACGGCAAGATCGCCGCGACCTCGCAGCAGTACCCGCTGAAGATGGCCGCCGAGGGCGTCAAGGCCGTCGTGGCGTTCGCCAAGGACGGCAAGAAGGCGTCCGGTTACACCGACACGGGCGTCACGCTGATCACCGACAAGGCGCAGGGCGGGGTCACCTCCAAGGACACCGGCTACGGCCTGGAGAACTGCTGGGGCTGAGCCGCCCCCGACGACCCCACGACGCCGCCTCCCCTTCCTCGGGGCGGCCGGCCCCTCCTCCCCGACCGCGGGGACGGCCGCCCCCTCGTTCCCTTGTCCTCCGGCTTCTCCGCTTCCTCCGGCTCCTCCCCCGAGGGCGGACGGGGACGGACAAGGACTCTGTCTTCCGACAAGGACTTCGCATGACCGCCACGTCCACGCCTCCGAGCACGTCCTCGCCGTATGCCGGGCTCAAAGCGCCGACCACGGCCCGCCGACTGCTCACGGCACCCACCACCGGCCCACTGGCCGCCCTCCTCCTGGCCTGTGCCTTCTTCTCCTTCTCGACCGAGCAGTTCCTCACGGGCGGCAACTTCTCGCTGATCGTGCAGCAGGTCATGGTCGTCGGTACCCTCGCCATCGGCCAGACCCTGATCATCCTCACGGCGGGCATCGACCTGTCGTGCGGCGCGGTGATGGCGTTCGGCAGCATCATGATCGCCAAGATGGCCGCCGAGGGCTCGCTGCCCCCGCTCGCCGCCATCGCCTTGGGCATCGGCGTCTGCGGCGGATTCGGGCTGCTCAACGGGCTGTTGGTGCAGAAGATCCCGCTGCCGCCGTTCATCGTCACTCTCGGCATGCTCAACGTGGCGTTCGCGCTGACCCACATCTACTCCGAGGAGCAGACGGTCACCAACCTGCCCGGCCCGCTGACGGCCCTCGGGCAGACCTTCCCGCTCGGCCACACCGACATCACCTACGGCTCGCTGGTCACCATCGCCCTGTTCCTCCTCCTCGCCTACGCGCTGAGCAGCACCGGCTGGGGCCGCCACGTCTACGCCCTCGGCAACAGCCAGGAAGCGGCGCGGCTGAACGGCATCCGCACCTCCCGCCTGACCATCGGCGTCTACACCACGGCCGGCCTGCTCTACGGCATCGCCGCCCTGCTGCTCATATCCCGCACCGGAGTCGGCGACCCCCAGGCGGGGCAGACCGACAACCTCGACAGCATCACCGCCGTGGTCCTCGGCGGCACCAGCCTCTTCGGCGGACGCGGTTCGGTGCTGGGCACCTTCATCGGCGTCCTCATCGTCGGTGTCTTCCGCAACGGACTTCAGCTGATGGGCGTCGCCTCCATCTACCAGACCCTGATCACCGGCGTCCTGGTGATCCTCGCGGTGACCGTCGACCAGATCTCCCGGAAGAAGGCCCGATGACCTCCCCCACCCCCGTCCTTCAGGCCCGCGGTCTGGTCAAGCGCTACGGCCATGTCACCGCCATCGACGGCGCCGACTTCGACCTGATGCCCGGTGAGGTCCTCGCCGTCATCGGAGACAACGGAGCGGGCAAGACCAGCCTCATCAAGGCACTCACCGGTGCGGTGGTCCCGGACGAGGGCGAGATCCGCCTCAACGGCGAACCGATCCAGTTCTCCGGCCCGCAGAGTGCCCGCGCCCACGGCATCGAGACGGTCTACCAGGACCTCGCCGTGGCCGCCTCCATGGACATCGCCTCGAACATGTTCCTCGGGCGTGAGCTCCGCCGACCCGGTGTCCTCGGCAGTGTCTTGCGCATGCTGGACAAGAAGCGCATGCGCCAGGAGGCCGCCGAGCACATGGCCGACCTGAAGATCGGCCTGCGTTCGCTGACCCAGTCGGTCGAGACGCTCTCCGGCGGGCAGCGGCAGGCCGTCGCGGTCGCCCGCTCCGTCGCCTGGGCCCGCAGTGTCGTCGTCATGGACGAGCCCACCGCCGCCCTCGGCGTCAAGGAGTCCGGACAGGTCCTCGACCTCATCCGCCGGGTCCGCGACAAGGGCATGCCGGTGGTTCTGATCAGCCACAACATGCCGCACGTCTTCGAGATCGCCGACCGGATCCACGTCCACCGGCTGGGCCGGCGCGCGGCCGTGATCAGGCCGACCGACTACTCCATGGCGGAGGTCGTGGCCATCATGACCGGCGCGCTCACCGTCGACGCGGCCGGGGATACTGTCGTAGCGGATTCCGCGGCGGCGAAGGCCGCGGGAGTCCAGGCCAATTGACGCACTCACGGGTACCGGCCGAGGCCGCGGCCGGGACCGACGAGCACAGGAGACAGTTTCCTCCATGGCAGCGAACCGCCGCCCGACCATGGCAGACGTCGCCCGAGAAGTGGGCGTCAGCGCCAAGACCGTCTCCCGCGTTCTCAACGAGGACGGATACGCCTCGGAACAGACCAGGGAACAGGTTCTCGCCGCCGTCGCCAAGCTCGGCTTCCAGCCGAACCTCATGGCCCGCAACATCCGGGTGGGAGGACCCGACACCACGATCGGACTGGTCGTCCCCGACCTGGCCAACCCCTTCTTCGGGGCCGTGGCCAGGAGTATCGAGGACACGGTGCGCGACCGTGGCCTGACCCTGCTCGTGGGCTCCTCCGCGGACGATCCCGACCGCGAGCGCTCGTTGACCGACAAGTTCCTCGCCCGCCGCGTCAGCATCCTCATGGTCGTACCGTCCGTCGGCGCCGACCACTCCCATCTCAAGGCCCACCGCACCGCGGGACTGCCGGTGGTCTTCATCGACCGCCCCGGCGCGGGCCTGGCCACGGACAGCGTCGTCAGCTCCAACCGGGACGGCTCCCACGAGGGCGTCGCCCACCTGATCGCCCACGGACACCGGCGCATCGGCTTCATCGGCGACCTGCCCACCAAGCTCTACACCCGCCGCGAACGCCTGGCCGGCTACCGCGCGGCCCTGCAGGAAGCCGAGATTCCCTGCGACCGCTCACTCGTCGTCAGCGCGCACGACCAGCAGGGCGCCGAGGCGGCGACCGCGCGACTGCTCGACCTGGCCGATCCCCCCACGGCCCTGTACGCGGGAAACAACATCATGGCGCTGGGCATAGTGGCCGAACTCGCCCGCAGCAAGCGCAAGGACGTCGCCTTCGTCGCCTTCGACGACGTCTCGCTCGCCGAAGCCCTCGAACCGGCGCTGACCGTCGTGGCCCAGGACCCCGGGGAAATCGGCAGAACCGCGGCGGCGACCGCCCTCGCCCGCCTGGACGGCGACCGGTCCCGGGCACGGACCGTCACCGTCCCCACCCGCTTGATCGTCCGAGGCTCGGGCGAACAGCGGGCGCCCGGCACGCGGGCGGCATGAGCGGGCCGTCCCCGTCCGAGGGCGACGCCGCCCCGGTCATGTGGCCGGGCTGGACACCGACTCGGCCCACGCGTCGACGGTGACGACATCCGCCCACCGCGGGAACAGTCGCTCGACAAGGACCCGGTGCACCTCCGGGTCGGTGTCCAGGCAGGAGAGGACGGTAAGCCCGAAGTCCAGGTCGTTCGCCCGGCACAGGGCGGACAGCACCACGGCACCGGTGGCGATGCCGGTGAGCACGAGGCTGTCGATACCGCGCGCCCGCAGCACCACGTCGAGATCGCTGCCGGAGAACGCGCCGGCCCGCCTCTTGGTGACCACCACGTCACCCGGCCGGGGCGCGACCTCGGGGTGGATCTCGGTGCCCGGGGCGCCCTCGACGCAGAGGCCGGCCTCGCGAGGGCGGTGAGAGCCCTGTTGCGCGTCCCGACCTCCGGGATGCCGGGTCGCAGTGCGATGACCACGTAGATCACGGGGATGTCGCCGCCCGGGCCCCGTCGATGGCCCTGCGCAGGCGCGGCAGGTCATCCGGAGCCGTCGTCGGCGAGGTCCACGATGGCCCGCTGGACGTCCGTCACGAGAAGGTCGCTGCTCAAGTGACCTTCAGGCAGGTGGAGTTGGCACGGGTTCCGAAGGACGGACCCTACGGGTCTCGGGGACGGTAGCCCCCCAGCGGGCCGGGCGCCGCTTCGGTCGGCGTGGCGGGGCCGCGCCGCCGGGCGCCCGAGCCCCGGCCCCAGCGCGTCGACCAGCGTGTGCGGCGAGAGGCCGTCCGTCGGCAACGCGGCGAGCGGCGGATCCACCCTCGATCTCAGACGCAAGGGCGCACGCGCGTGGGACTCCTCCCCGTGCCGCCGACCGCCGTCGTTGCGACGTTCGTCCGGGAGAAGTCGTTCCGGACGCACGCGCCTCAAGCCCCCGTGCCCGGGCCTGGGCGGCGTCCCGCGCTCAGGAGGGGGTGGTGAGTACGCGGTTGAGCGCGCTGCCGGGGCGGCTGGTGAGGTCCTCCCAGGTTCCCTCTTCCGTGATGCGGCCCTTCTCGAGGACGGCGATGCGGTCGGCACGGCGGATGGTGGCCGGCCGGTGGGCGATGACGATCGTGGTGCGGCCCTCCTCCCGCAGCGCGGCGGCGAGCTGGGCGTCACCGGTGTTGTCCAGGTGGGCGGTGGACTCGTCGAGGACGAGGACACGCGGGCGTACCAGCAGCGCGCGGGCGAGGGCTATGCGGGCCCGCTGTCCTCCCGAGAGCGTTGCGCCGCGCTCCCCCACGAGGGTGTCCAGCGCGGCGATCCGGTCGACGCCGCACCGGCGCGCTGCCGTGGCGAGCAGGTCGTCGTCCGCTTCGGGTGCGGCGAGCCGCAGGTTCTCGGCGAGGGTGCCGTGGAAGAGGGGTGTCTCCTGTCCCACGAGGACGACCGCCCGCCGCAGTTCGGGGTCGCTCACGTCCCGGATGTCCACGGGGTCGCCGTGGGCGGACACCAGCTGGACCGCCCCCTGGGAGGGGTCCCAGAACCGGGCCAGCAGGTGGGCGCAGGTCGACTTGCCGGCCCCCGAGACACCGACCAGGGCGAGTGTTAGACCGGGAGGGACGGTCAGGTCGACGCCGACCAGCACGGGCTGTCCGCCGTAGTCGAACCGCACGCCGTGCAGCCGGACACCCAACGGACCGGGCGGCAGGGGACGGGGAGCGGGGGGCGGCGGGGCGAGGGCGGGGGCCTTGACGGCCGCGCCGACGCGGGCGGCCGCCGCGCGCAGTGCCACGGCCTGGCTCAGGGCGCGGGCCGACTCCGCGACCGGACCGAGGACGGACAGGGCCAGGGCCATCGCCGCCGGGGCCCATGCGCCGTGCAGCCGCCCGGAGGTCACGGACTGCGCCGCCGCGGCGACCACGCCGAGGACGGCGGCCACGATGAGCAGGTCGCGGACCGATGCGGCGACCGCCTCCCAGGTGGCCTCGGCGCGCTGGGCGTCGCCCAGCTGCCGTCCCCGCTTCGCCAGCGTGCGGCGGCGTTCCGCGAGCCGGCCGAAGGCGAGCAGTTCGCGCAGCCCGTCGACGGTCTCCACGGTGTCGGCGGACAGCCTCGCCGCGGCCGTCCGGGTGCGGCCGCCGCGTGCCGCGCGCCCGCGCGCGTCGGCGAAGGGCGCCGCGGCGAGCAGGGCCGCGACCGGGAGCACGGCCGCCAGCAGCCACGGTTCCACCACGGCGAGGACCAGGGAGCCGCCGGTGAACATCGTCGCCGACGCCAGCAGTTGGGCGGTGGTGTGGGCGTAGAAGAATTCCAGCGCCTCCACGTCGGCCATGGCGGTGGCGGCGAGGTCGCCGCTGCGCCGGGCCGCGATACGGGCGGGCGCGCTGCGGGCGAGTCCGTCGAAGACGCGCACCCGCAGTACGGCCAGCACCCGGTAGGCCAGGTCGTGCGAGAGGTCCATCTCCCGCCAGGTCGTCAGGGCACGGACGAGAACCAGGACGACGAGCGCGGTGACGGTGGCGGCCGAGGGGGCTCGCCCTTCGATGACGGCGCTGCCCACGGTGTGCGCGGCCAGGGTGACCAGCGCGACGAGGGAGCCCTGTTCGAGGAGGGCGGCGGCGCAGGTGCGGGCCGTCATGGCGCGGTGAGCGGCGAGGGCGGGGAGGAGGGCCCGCAGTGCGCCGCGCGCGGGTGCGTCCGCTTCGGAGAGGGCGGTGGTGGCGGTGGCGGTGCTCATGCGGCGAGTTCTCCTCGGTGGGCGCGGCCGGCGTCGACGAGCCGCGCGTAGACGCCGCCGGCCTCGACCAGACCGGCGTGCTCGCCGACGGCGTCCACCCGTCCTTCGTCGAGGACGACGATGCGGTCGGCGTGCCGGACGGCGGCCAGCCGGTGGGCGACCACCAGGACGGTCCGGCCGCTCGCGGCGTTCATCAGTTCCCGGAGGATGTCCGCTTCGCGGCGCTCGTCGACCGCGCTCGTGGCCTCGTCGAGCACCAGCACCGGGGCGTCCGCGAGGAGCGCGCGCGCCAGGGCGAGACGCTGGCGCTGGCCGCCGGAGAGGGTGGCGCCGCGCTCACCGAGGACGGTGGCGTAGCCGTCGGGGAGGGCGGTTATCTCGTCGTGGACTCCGGCGACGCGTGCGGCCCGGGTCAGGTCGTCGTCCGTGGCGCCGGGCCGGGCCATGCGCAGGTTGTCGGCGATGCTGGCGTGAAAGAGGTAGGTCTCCTGCGACACGACGGCGATGCCCTGCCGCAGCGAGCCGAGGGTGTACTCGGTCGTGGGGCGCCCGTCGAGCGTGATCCTGCCCTCCTGCGGGTCGTGGTGGCGCAGGAGCAGGGCCAGCAGCGTGGACTTGCCCGCGCCGGAAGGGCCGACGATCGCCGTCGTCCGTCCCGCCTGCGCGCCGAAGGAGACACCGTCGAGGGCGGGCGCCCGTGTGCCGTCGTAGGTGAACCGGACGTCGTCGAAGCGCACTTCGGGCGGGGTCGTCCAGCGGGCGGGGGCCTTTCCGGTGTCGGGGACGGCCGGCTCGGCGGTGCGCAGGGCCGCGAGGCCGTCCGCGGCCGACAGGCCCAGGTATCCGGCGTGCCATTCACGGGCCAGGTCGCGGACCGGCCGGAAGCACTCGGAGGCCAGCAGCAGCACCAGATAGGTGCCGGTCGCCGTGGTGGATCCGGTGACGGCCGACCAGCACGCCAGGAGCGCGGCCGCGGCGGTGCCGCCCTGGATGGCGAGGTCGGTGATGGCGGTGTCGACCAGGGACACCCTCAGTTTGGCGACGGTCGCCCGGTGCAGCGCGGCGGACCGCTCCTCCAGGCGTGCGCGGGTGCGCCCGACGGCGCCGGCGGCACGCAGGGCGGGCATGCCCTGGAGCGCCTCCAGGTAGTCGGCGCCGAGCCCTTCGTAGGTGTCCCAGTGCTCCTTGCCGCGGGCGGCCAGGAGCCGGTCCCAGGCGCGCGGACCGGCCAGGGCCAGCAGCAGGGCGGGGACGAGGCCGAGGAGTGCCCACGGTTCGACCACGGCCAGGACGGCCAGGACCAGGGGCGGCACGGTGAGGGTGATCAGCAGCTGGGGCAGGTAGCGGGAGACGTAGGCGTCGACGCCCTCCACCCCGTCGACGAGGGTGGTGCGGACGGCTCCGGCCCTCGCGGTGGTCAGGTGGGCGGGCCCCAGCCGGCCCAGGTGGGTGAGGAGTTCGTCCCGCAGGGCCACCCTGACCCGGGCCCCGGCACGGGTGGCGGTGCGCCGCTGCCACAGGGCGAGTCCGGCGCGGGCGGCGACGACGGCGAGCACCGCGGTCAGCAGCCATGGAAGCGGGCCGGTGTCACCACGGGCCAGGTGGGCGAGCGCGAGGGCCAGCAGTGCGGCCTGTGCCAGGTGGGTCAGGGTGACGGCGCCCTGCAGGACGGTGGACGCGAGCAGGGGGCGCCGGGCGCCCCTGGCGGCGCGGCGCAGCTCGGGGTGGACGATCACGTGGTGTTCTCCTCGTCGGCGTGGCGGGTGCCGAGGGCCAGTCCGTGGACGACCCAGTCCCGGCCCGGGGCGGTGCCGAGGGCGGCGCCGAGGTCCGCCTGCTGCCACGAGCCGACGGGCCGAGCCGCCAGTCCGTGGCGCAGGGCGGTGACATGGGCCAGGTGGACGGCGAAGCCGGCCCGCAGGTGGGCGCGGCGGATGTGCACGGCGTCGGCGTCCGCGGGGCAGCCGTGGGCGAACAGGACGGCGCCCGCGTCCGCGATCCACGCCTGGCCCGCGGCCCAGGCCGCGAGGGTCGGGCGGGCCTCTCCCGCCGCGTGCCGCCGCAGGGTCGTGCCGTCGGCGGACAGAGCCATCAGGGCGGGTCGTGGCGGGCCCACCGCGGCGCACCAGCGCAGGTCGCCGCCGCCCGGCCGTGCGGTGGTGGTGAGGACCTCCCGCAGCGCGCCGGTGCCCGCCCGTTCGGCGGTGGTGAGGACCGCCAGCAGCGCGTCCGGGGGCGGGGCGCCCGGCAGAGGCGGTGGGGCACTGCGGCGCGCCAGCAGTTCGGCAGGGGTGGGGATCGCCAGCAACGCCTCCCGGGACGGGGCGCCCGGCAGAGGCGGTGGGGTACTGCGGCGCGCCAGGAGTTCGGCGGGGGTGGCCGGGCCCCCCGGCGGGTCCAGGGCGCGGGCGCCGCCGTCCGGGTGTGCCCGGCCCCGCCCGCCCTCCTGGTGTCCCGGACCGCCTCGCCCGCCGGGCGGCGGGATGTGCACGGCGGCCAGTGGGCTCTCGGCGAGACCGTCCAGCCGTACCTCGGGCTCGTCCGTGCCCAGCGCGCGGGCCGCGAGATACAGGGCCGCGGCGGCGTGCCCGGTGTCCAGCAGCAGCAGCGGCCAGGCTCGGTGGCCGTAGTGGGAGATCGTGCGCCGTGCGGTGACGGAGAGTTCGGCCCTCACGCCGGGCGGTGTGTGCTCGGGTTGCCGGCCGAGGCGGTGGAGGCGGTGGCGCAGCGGGTCGTAGCCGTAGCGGCCGGGTGGCAGGGAGCAGCCCGCGCCCACGTACAGTTCGGCGTCCACCGGGTGCAGTGCACCGGCCGAGGCCACGGGCCTGAGGCGTCCGGAGTCGTCCGCCGCGGACAGCGAGTGGCGCAGCAGGGCCCCCAGGTCGAGGGCGGCCGGGCCGGCCGGCGGGAAGGTGCGCGGCGGTCCGGGCCAGGCCCGGACCGCTGTCCCGGCGGGTGTGTCGGGTCCGGGTGGCTCCGGGGAGCGGGCGTGGGCGAGGGCGGCGACGAGGTCCACGGGGCGGTCCTCGCGGAGGTCTTCCACGGGTGCGGCCCTCACATGTGCGGCGGAGGCGCCAGCGTGAAGTCCTCCGGCGCGCTCGGCGGGCTCGTGCGCCACCCTCGGGCGACGGCGGCCTCGGCGAGGCGCGGGCAACCGAAGTAGCCGAAGGCGGCCGGGGCGTTGGGCAGCAGCCCGGAGACGAGCACGCGGGCGACGCGCAGGGGTGTCTCGGCCACGTCCTCCGTGGTGAGGTCGAAGGTCATGACACGGTGGCCGCCCGCGTGCAGCGTGCTGTCCAGCCGCTGCCGGCTGCCGCGTTCGACCTCGTCGAGGGACACGGTCCCGAGCGCCGGCTCGGTGAACCGCCTGGCCTCGGCGGCCATTCTCTCGTCCAGCCACACCTGCACATGGGCGCCCAGGTCTCTCACGTGCTCGAACTGCTCGCCGCACACGTCGAGATAGCGGCCGTCGGCCCGGTGGTCCAGGTACAGCCCGCGGGCGAGCAGCCCGGCCTCCACGGCCTGGAACACCCAGCCGCCGGAGCCGGTCAGGCCCTGGGTGAAGACCCAGGTGTGGACGGCTTCCAGGACGGCCTTGCGGGCGGCTTCGGCCGGGTCGTACTTGCAGGCGAACCCGGCTGCGTACAGGCCGAGGCGCGGGTCGTGCACGAGCGCGGCCATGCAGGGGGCGAACTCCGAGTACATCTCGACGATGTGGACGTCGAACGCGCAACCGGCGAGGTCGTCGGCGAGGCCGGGCACGCTCGCCGGGTCGATGCCGCGGGCCGGGCCGTCCAGATGCCACCACAGTTCCAGGGCGTCGCGTTCGACGATCTCCAGCAGGCCGCGTTCGACGGCGTCGTCGAGACCCTGCCCGGTGGCGATCCCGGCGTAGTTGAGGTGGTGGGTGCGGGGCAGCTCGCGCAGTTCGCCCTGGCGCCAGTTGAGGTGGGTGAGCGCGACGGGGGCCCAGACCTCCGCCGTCCGTGCGCCGGGCAGCAGTTCGGTGCCGCGCGTCCACAGGGCCGGGGTGTCGGGGGTGAGGGGGCGGTAGGGGAACGTCTCCCGGGCGTACTGCCAGTCGGCGTACGCGGGCAGGTCCCCCGGGCCGTAGAGCCGCAGGCCCTTGTCTGCCAGTTCGGTGGCGGTGGCCCGCACGGGGGCTTCGGGGTGGCCGGGCGGCGGGACGCGGTTGCCGCAGTATCGCTCCACCCCCTCGGCTATCGCGGCGACACGGGCTTGGCCGGGGTCGCCGAAGGTGGTGCCGAGGGAGACCCGGTCGGCGGGCCACAGGCCGTGTCTGCGGGCGTCGGATATCTCGGCCGTGAGCGCGGTGTAGCGGGGCGGGGCGCCCGTGGGGTGCGCGACGGGCTCGACCTTGCGGACGATGCCGCACAGGGGGTCGACGAGGGCTTCCAGCGGCAGCGTCGTCATCTCAGGATCTCCTCCGCGAGGTCGACGGGGGTGGGGCGGGACGGGAGCACGGGCAGGCTCAGCACCACGCTGTCCTGATCGATCTCGCGCCGGGAGGCGTGCAGCCGACCGGCCGTCACCGGGTCCTCCCCGGTGTGCGGGTTGCGGGCGTGGGCCGGGAAATGGTGCCCGGCGATCTCCAGGCGCAGCCGGGTGCCGGCGCTCAGCCGACGCGCGATCCGGCCGAGGCCGACGGTGAACGCGGCCTGGCGGCCCGCCCGTTCCTCACGCCGGACGATTCCGACGGCGAGTCTTACGGCGGCCCCTTCCGGTGTGAGGGCGACCAGCCGGGCGGCCCAGTCGGCGGACGGTGTGTGGGCCGTGGCCCGCAGGTGCACGCTCACGGGGCCGACCACGTCGAGCGGACGCGGGAGCGGCGGGGTGACCATCAGGCAGCGGTCGGGCAGGCCGTCGGTGGGGACGGTCAGGTCGTCGGAGCGGACGGGCCGGCCGGGATCGGCGGTGAACGCGGCCCCGCGCAGCAGCCGCGGCCGTCGGGTGCGCGGTTCGCCTTCCCTGCCGGCGGGCAGCCACAGATCGGACCCGCCCAGCGCCTGTGCGCCATGGCGGCCGGGGGCCGGTTCGCCGGCCAGGGCGCGGCGGGTCCAGCGCACGTACAACTCGCCGAGGTTCACCCGGTGGGCAGGGCCGGCGTCGGGGCCGGGTGTGGAACCGAGGCCGTGGCCCCAGGGGCCCAGCAGCAGCCGCGCCGAGGGTCCGCCCCAGGCGTGCCACAGTGCGACGGTGTCCTCGGTGAAGTGGTCGTGGTGGCCGCCCACCGCGAGCAACGGCACGGTGGCGTGCGCCGCCCGCGTGATCAGGCGTCCGCGGTCGCGGTGCCGCCACAGGCCCGCCCAGGAGGGCAGCCCGCGGCCCAGCCGTTCGGGGAGGCCGGTGAGCGGCAGGTGGGTGAGGAGACCGGGGTCCGTCGTGAGGGCCTTGTCCAGCGCGCTCTCGTCCGAGTCCGGTCGGTCACCGTGGGCGGCCCACCACCCGGCGCGGGACAGCAGCCGCTCCACGCCGGACGCCTCGCGTGCCGTCTCCGCCAGGCCGAGGGCGGGTACGGCCGCGAGGACGGCGTCGGGCCGGGCGTCCTCGGGCACGTCGAGGGCGAGGACGAGGGCGCAGTGGGCCGCGTAGGAGGCGCCGACGGCCACCAGCCGGCCGTCGCTCCACGGCTGCCGCCGGATCCAGCGGACGGCCGCCGCGCCGTCGGCGGTTTCGTTCGCGTAGGGGTGCCACTCCCCCGGTGACGCGAACCGGCCGCGCACGTCCTGGACGACGGCGGCGAATCCGCGGCGGGCCCAGCCGCGCGCCTCGGCCCGGTGCCGCGTCCGGTCATAGGGAGTGCGCACCAGGACGGCCGGGAAGGGACCGTGGCCGGCCGGGAGGAGCACGTCGGTGGCGAGTTCCTCCACGGTCGCGTCGAACGCCGTCATCCGTCCTTCTCCGGCATCGGTGCCACGTCGGGCACCGGGAGGACGGGGTGCTCGGTGACCGTCAGCGTGCGCAGGTCCACGCGGCGGAGCCGGCGACGGGCCGGGAGGCCGGCCGTGTGCGAGGCGCCGGTGGCCCACCGGCGGAGATCGTCCGCGAGCAGCGCCGCGAGCAGCGTGGCGGCGGGCGGGGCGAGCCGGACCGGCGCGCCGGAGGTGCGAGGTCCGCTCCAGTACGCGGCCAGTTCGCGGTGGGCGGGGGTGGCGGCGAGCCGACGGGATCGGACGTGTGCCGAGGTGACGTCTCCGGGAGCGGCGGCCACCGGCTCGACGTACGCCTGCCAGCCCTCGCGGTGGCAGCGCAGCCACGCGACGCCGCGGTCGGGCAGGGTGTCGGCGGCGTCCCACAGCCCGTCCGGCACGGGTCCGTCGAGGCACCACACGACCGCGGAGGGGTCTCCGTCGAGCAGGCCCTCGACGCCCACCGGTGTTCCGCCCGAGGCGGTGACGGCCTCGGGCGTGAGAGGCCGGGCGCCCAGGGCGGCCAGCTGCGCGGCGAGCGGTTCGGTCAGTGCCGGGTCGCCGAGGATCCGGATGTCCCGGCGAGCGGCGGGCCACTGTGAGTCCTGCGGCCCTTCCCCCAGATAGCCTGCCTCCTCGAACGCCCGCACCACACGGTCGAGTCCCCCGCCCACCGGGCCGGTTGTCCCGCCGGTGAGCCGGGAGAGCAGAGCGTCCTCGTCGGCACTCCCTGTCCTGACACTGAAGAACTCCCCTTCCTGGGTCCGGACGGCGAGCCCTCGCCCGGGCACGGCGACGACCTCGACACCGGGGACGAGTCGGCTGCGGGACACGGCGATCCTCCTGACGAGAGGTGGGGATGGGCGTGGGCCCGCCCGGAAGGCAACGGGCGGGCCCACGGTCGAGGGTGGCTGGACCCTCGCTTACTCCTCGTTGTCGTCGAAGGGGTTCTCGACGAGCGCGTTGGAGTGGGAGGCCGAGGCGTGGGCCAGCTGACCCTGGTCGGCGATCGGCGTGAAGATCTGCTCGTTGTCCATGAACTCTCCTTGTACATCCGGGAGTTACGGCGTTCGTGCGAGCGCCGTGACGCCACGTTAATGAATTCGATTTTCATATTCTAGAGCTGGGAGGGGGTGATCTGGGTAACACACCGGCCAGCCTCCCTCGGGGTCCCGGCCGACCCGTCCCGCCACCTTCAGCACGTCCGCCAGCAAACCCGGGGTCACCACCTCGCCCGGTGCTCCGTCGGCCACCACACGGCCGTCGCGCAGGGCGACGACGCGTTCGGCGAACCGGGCCGCGTGGGCCAGGTCGTGCAGCACCATCACCACGGTGAGCCCACGCTCGCGGCGCAGGCGGACCACCGTCTGCAGCACGTCGAGCTGGTGGTGCAGATCCAGGTAGGTGGTCGGCTCGTCGAGCAGCAGGACGCGCGTGTCCTGGGCGAGCGCCATCGCGAGCCGGACCCGCTGCCGCTCGCCTCCGGACAGCGCGTCGACGTCACGGTCGGCCCACTCCTCCACCCCGACGTCCCGCAGCGCCCGGTGCACGACGGGGTCGTCGCCCTCGCGCAGCATGCCCAGCGGTCCGCGCGCCGCGTACCGCCCCTGGCGGACGAGGTGACGCACCGTCATGCCCGGGACGGCCGGAGCGGACTGGTGCAGCAGGGCCACCCTCCGGGCCGTGGCGCGCCGGGACAGCCGGGCGAGGTCGTCCCCTCCGAGGCGAACGCGCCCTTCGTCCGGTTGCAGCAGCCCGGCGGCCAGCTGCAGCAGGGTCGACTTACCGCACCCGTTCAGCCCGATGAGGGCGGTCAGTTCACCCGCCCGGACGGTCAGGTCGACGCCCCGCAGTACAGGTCGCCCGGGATAGCCGAAGTGGACCCCCTCGACGTGGATCCCCACGGACTCGGTCATGCTCTGTCCTCGATTCGACGTCAGAACGTACGGCTCGGCGTGCGGCGCACGACGACCAGCAGCAACACGGCGCCGAGGCAGGCGGTGAGCGCCCCGACCGGCAGCGTGAGCCGTCCGGAGTCCAGCGCCCCCGCCAGCAGCCGCGAGGACAGCTGCGCCGCCGCGTCCGCCCCGCACACCACCACCGCGCCCACCAGGGCGGCGCCGGGCAGGCTCACCCGCAGGTCCGCACCGAAGACGGCCACGGCCAGGTGCGGAACGAGCAGTCCCACGAAGCCCAGCGCCCCGACGGCGGCCACCGCGCCCGCCGTCAGCGCCACCGCGCACAGCAGGGCCAGGGTCCGGGCCGGGCGGGCCGAGAGGCCGGCCGCCAAGGCGATGTCGTCCCCGCAACGCAGCAGGGTCAACGGCCCGGCCAGCAACCAGGCCGCGACCCCCCAGACGAGGGCCCACGGCCACAGCAGGTGCCAGTGCTGCCACACCCGGCCCTCCGTGGTGCCCACCAACCACTGCACGACACTGCCGAGTTCGCCCGGCTCCACGAGGAGCACCATGGCGGTGAGTCCGCCGAGCACCGCCGACACCAGCACCCCGTGCACGGCGGTCTGCGCGGGGTCACCGTGTCCGCGGCCGGCGAGCAGCCACAGCAGCGCGGCTCCGGCGCACCCGCCCGCGCACGCGGCGAGGACCACGGCCAGGGGCGAGTCCCACCCGGCGAGACCCAGGGCGGTAGCGGTGACGGCTCCGAGCACCGCCCCCGGGGTCACGCCCGTCACCTCCGGCCCGGCGAGGGGATTGCGCAGGGCGGACTGCAGGACCAGCCCCGCGACGGCGAGACAGGCACCGGCGACGAGCGCCACCAGCAGCCTGGGCAGGCGCAGTTGGAACAGGATGTGACGCTCCGTCGCGTCACCGCCGCCGTTCAGGACGTCCCAGGCCACGCCCGGGGACATGCCGCGCCCGGCCACCAGTTCCACGCCGGCGCACACGATGGCCAGTGCCGCGAGAGCCGTGAATCGCCGGGTCACCGTACGTCCTCCGTTCTGGTCGCCCCGGAAGGGGGCGGGCGGCCGTCGTCGAACCCGTCGTGCCCGGGCGCGTCTGCGCCGACGTCGTGCGACGTGCCGGCACGAGGGATGTCGTCCTCGGCACCGGAAGCCGCCTTCCTCGGTCCGGGCAGCGGCTCGCGCACCGCGGCCGAGGCGGCAGACCGGCGCCGGGCCGCCCGGCCGCGACCGCCCGACCGCATCAGCGCGACCCCGGCCGGCACCCCCAGCAGGGCCGTCCACGCACCGGCCGGCGTCTCCACGGGCGCCAGCGCCAGCCGGGCCGGGACATCGGCGACCGTCACGACGGCCGCACCCCAGGCGGCGGACCACGGAAGCCGGCGCACCGCCCCCGCCGCGGGGTCGAACCACCGGGCCAGGTGCGGGGCGAGGAAGCCCACCCACGCGACAGGCCCGCACACGGCCGTCACCGGGGCGATCAGCACCACCGCGATGGCCAGTGCCGCCAGCCGGGCGCGCTGCGCGCGCACACCCAGCGCCTCGGCGTCCTCGTCGCCCAGCCGCATCACCGACAGCACCGGCGCGCACAGCACGAGCGCGGGGGCCGCGACCAGCAGCCACGGCCACAGACCCGCCACGTCGTCCCAGGTCCGGGCGGACAGGGAGCCGAGCAGGTAACGGTAGATGAGCTGGAGGTCCAACTGGTCGGCCATGACCATCAGGACGAGCAGCGCGGCCTGCAACGCGGCTGCCACCGCGGCGCCGGTCAGCAGCACGGCGGACGGACTGCGGCCGAGCCCGGCGGCCAGGAGCGTGAGCCCGCCGCCGAGCGCGGCCCCGCCGATGGCCAGCATCGGCTGGACGGCGGCGGGCAGCGACAGGCTCAGCACCAGCGGCGCGGCCACTCCCAGCGCGGCACCGGACGACACGCCCAGCATCTCGGGCACCGCCAGGGGATTGCGCAGCGCCTCCTGGAGCACCAGCCCGGCCGCACCCAGACAGGCTCCGGCGACGAGCGCCAGCACCAGGCGGGGCACGCGGAGTTCGGTGACGACGATCCCGGCGAGCGTGGTGTCCCCGTCCAGCACCGCGGCGACCAGCCGGTGCGGTGGGACGTAGGGGGTGCCGAGACTGAGCGCGCAGACCGAGGAGACGGCCAGCAGGACGACCACCAGGAGGGGCTGCCCCCTCCGCGCGGCGCGCGGCGCCCGTTGTCCGCCCGACGTGACGGGTGCCGACAGGGGCGCCCTCACCGCAGGGCGGCCGTGGCCTCGTCGAGGACGATGCCGAGTGAGCGGGTGCCGCGGCCCTTGGCCCACACTTCCGAGTTCACCTCGTGGACGTCGCCGTTCTTCACCGCCGGGATCTTGCCCCAGAGGGGGTTCTCGGCCAGCTTCTCCGACAGCCTGCCGTCCGCGTCGCCGAAGCCGAGCGTCTCGACGAACAGCACATCGACGTCCTGGGCGAGGATCTCTTCGAGGCTGTAACTGCCCTCCACACCACGGGACTTCCACGGGTAATCGGCGATCTTGGGGAAGAGTCCGGCGGCCACGTCGGTCTCCGGGGTCGCGACGCCGAAGTTCTCGTCACTGCCGTAGATGATGAGAGCGGTCTTGTCGCTGGGAGCCTTCTCGGCTGCGGCGAGTTTGGTCCGGAAGGTCTTCTCGGCCTTCTCGCCCTCGGCGGTGCGCCCGGTGAGCGCGGCGAGGTCACGCAGGTACCCCACACTGTCCTCCCACGACTCGGGCTGCATGGCCCAGAACGTCGTGGCGCCCTTGAGCGCCGGGGCGAGCTTGCCGTGCGTGTCTCCCAGGCCGATCACGAGGTCGGGCTTGTGGGAGAGGATCGCCTCCACCTCCGGGGCGATGAATCCGCCGGGAATGACGTCGACCTGCTTGGCCTTCTCCTCCCCCAGGAAGTCCGGGTGGGCGAGCAACGCGCTGTTGGTGGCCGTCGGGACGATGCCCAGTTCGGTCAGGATGTCGTCGCAGAGTGCGAACAGGCAGACGATCCGCTCGGGTTCCTTCTTCAGAGAGACCTTGACGCCCTTGGTGTCGGTCAACTCCGTGGACGCCTTGATGGGTTCGACGGTGACGTCCGTCTTCGCCGCCGGCCTGGCCTTGCCACTCGCGGGTTCTCCGGACGACGAGCCGCAGCCGGCCAGAACGGAACCCACCACCGCTGCGGTGATCCAACCACGGACGAATCTCGACGGTGCGCGCAGCATCGATGCCCTCGCTCTTTCGCAGATACCGGGAACACACCGAAGATACATGATAATCGTTTTCACCAGGCCGGTTTCTGGAGGACCCATGCCCGCTGACACACCCGTGCTGCTCGTCTCCGACCACGTGGACGGATCCGTCCATGTGCTGACCGTGCCGGACGGCGCCGTCGTGGGAAGCCTGACCGGCCGTCACCTCTCCGAGCACGCCGGGTTCCTGGCGCTGCCGGGCGGGCGGGTGGCCTGCGTCGACGACCGTCGAGGGGAGCTGCTGGTACTCGATCCGTTCGCCGAGAAGCTCGTGGAACGCGCGGTCCCGGTCGCCGTGCCGGCCGAGCACCTCGCCTGCGACCCGTCCGGTCGCCGCCTGGCCGTCACCACCGGACTGGGCGAGAACGCCGAACCGTGGTCGGACCTGCTGACCGTGCTCGACCTGGGCACCGGAGACATGGCGCGGGTGCGCACCCGCGTCGGCGAACCGGGCGTGACGGTGCTGGGCGGCGACGATCCGCTGGTCGTGCTCCGGCACCGAGAGCCCGGGGAGCTGGCCGTCCACCGGTTCGCCGGCCTCCTCGCGGCTCCGCCCGGCTGTCCCCCGGTCACACCGCACGCGGTCCTGCCGCTGCCGGACGACGGGCACGGGGACGCGCAAGTCCCCGGCACGGGAGACGTGTTCGCGGCCACGGGCGAGGGAGTTCACCGGGCCCGGAGGAAGGGTGACGTCCTCGTCGACGAGGACGTCATCCCCTGGGAGTCGCCCGGCCGCGGCTGGTACCTCCGGCTCGATACCCGCCGGAGGGCGCTGTGGAGCACGCTGCGCGGCGGCGACCCGGACCCGCTGCGCTGGCCGGAATGGACCAACCAGGCCTGGCAGCACGACCTGGAGACCGGCCGCACGCTCCACACGGAACTCGGCCCCGGACTCGTCTTCCGGCTGGCCCTCGCCCGGCGCCACACCGCCTTCACCCGCATCCACCCCGACGGCGACGAACTGGTCCTCCTGGGCACCGACGGCGCCGTCCGCCGGATTCCCCTGCCGGCCATGGAGGGCGCTCCGCGTCGCGGCGGCACCCCCTGGGAGGGCGTCCAGCGCCGGGCGGTGGCCGCCTCACCGGGCTCCGACTGGATCGCCGTCAGCCGGGGCGGCCACGGCGAGGTGCACCTCGTCGACGCGGAGACGGGGCGCGAGGTGACCCGTCTGCGGCCGGGTACTCCGCTGCACCACGGCGGCCACATGACACTGCGCAGCCGCGGCGACGGTGCCGACGGTGATCCCGTGGGCCGGTGACGACGGGTTCGGGCCGGCACGGTCGGGACGTCCGGGGCACGTCAGGAACCGGTGAACCAGGCCGAGTCTCGTTGAACGCCTCTCCCTCACCAGGTGTCTGCCAGGTCCGTGCGACGTCGTGCCAGACATGGCCCGGGTGGAGGCTGCTCGCGCAGCCGGTGATCCAGCCGCGCAGCGAAACGTCGTAAGCCGTGACGATCCGGCAGGTCAGCAGAGCACCCCGGTCATGTCCCACCAGGTCGACGGGACCGGGCGGTTGCCGCAGTGTGCCGGCCAGCCACGCGAGGTAGTCCTCCGTGCGGCGGGCGCATCGCGACGGCACCGGCTCACCGAACCCGGGAAGCCGCAGGGCGATGCTGTCGGTTCCCGCGACTGCTCGGTCGCGACATCCGGCACGGGTGCTCATGCCGCCGTAGGGTTCATTCCTCCCGTTTGAACCACGCGGTGCCGCCGATCGGGTATCCGTAGCGCGGGCGGCCGGTCATGGCGCTGGTACGGAAGGGCTCGCTCTGGTCGCTTATCTGCATCGTTCCCTGGCGGCCGCCGCTGGACCATTGCAGCTCCAGATACCACCTCACGTAGCGGGAGCCGGTGTGAGCGGTGATGGAGAGCACTTCGGGGTCGGATCGGCTGACGCTGTAGGGGAAGCCGCGCTGGCCTTTCCTCGGGACCACGGTGGGCCGTGCGGCGTCGAGGTCCACCCCGAACGGCCTTGTCGCCACACCTCCGCCGCAGCCATCGCCCATGTCGTACGCGTTCCAGGCCAACGGCGCTTCGGAGTCGACCACCCGGACGTACAGCGACTCGATGACCACGGCCTGCTCCCCGGTGCCCTGGACGGTCAACGCCACGCGCTGCTCGCCGGCCGGGACGGCGCCGACTTCGCCCGCCCAGCCCTGGGCGTCCTGCGCCAGCGGCGGCTGCGGAACCTCGGTGGGGGGCCGGTCGACCAGGTAGGAAGCGTCGCAAGGGCTCTTCCAGGCGTGGGCGCGGACGCTCACCGTCAGTGGCGCGGGTCCGCGGTCCGGGGTGGTGTTCTCGGCCCGGTCCGGGGCCACCGTGGCACCGCCGCTCACCGACGTCGACGGCCGCGCTTTCGGCGTCTGCGAGGCGGAGGAGCGACTTGGCCGTGCGGAGGGGGACGACGACGGGGACGCAACTGCAGGCCCGTGCGACGCCCGGGACGCGGCGGACCGGGTGTGCGAGGCGCCCGACGGCCGGTCGTCCGGAAAGTCGCCACCTCCCAGGTTCACGACGAGCACCGCCGACAGGGTGACGACGGCCAGGGAGCTCGCGGCGACCAGGGCCGGCCGCTTGCGGAAGCCGAGGCGATGCGACATCGGTCGCCGGGCGCGCGCCCCTGCGTGCGGTGGTAACTCGGAACCGGGTTCGGACAGGCCCCCGGGCACGGGCTCGGTCGCGGGCACGACAGCCGGCTCGGGGCCGGCCGGCGGTCCCGCTGCGGGTTCGGCCGCGGTTTCCGGCGCACGCTCAGGCTCCGCGGGGGGTGCGGCAGATGCAGAGCCGGGTTCGGGCACACGATCCTGAACGGCGGCCACCGCCGCCGCGGTTCGCCGGGCGTGTTCCCGCGCCGCATCCGCGATGACCCAACGCCGGTGCAGCTCGACCACTTCCTCCGGAGTCGCCTTGCACACCCGAGCGAAACGCGAGAGGGACGCGTAGTCGGCCGGCACCCCTTCCCCCCGGCAGTAGCGGTGCAGGGTCGAGGTACTCATGTGCGCCCGCTTCGCCAGTGCTTCGTAGCTCAGCCCGGAACGTTGCTTCAACTCCCGCAGCAGTGCCGCGAAATCAGCTGTCTCCTCAGCCGCCCCCACCAGTCCTCCATCTCGTTCGGCATCCCACGAAGGGAACGTTCCCCCAGGTCACAGCCAGTTCCCACATCCCAGTGTGCCGAAGTGCCCGTCCGCAATGGCGGATGGGACGGAGCGTGGTCCAGGCTTTGATCATCCAAGCACGCCGTCCCGGTCACCCGGCGACGGCGCTGTGGAGTCCTCTGGAATTGGCACGAAGTCGGCCTTGGGACGGGGCCGTCGCACGGCAGCGTCCCGGCGTCCGGCCGGGCAGCGGCACCGCCGGCCGGCATGGCGCACCACGGCACGACCGACCGTCGGCCAGGACCAGAAGTTCACTTTTCGGAACATCACAGAAAGCAGTCTTCTCATGCGTATCGCCAACCGCTTCACCGGCCGCGCGGCCGCCTCGTCCATGGTCGTGGCCGCAGCCCTCTCGCTCGCCGCTGTCCAGACCGCGGGCCAGACGGCCTCCGCCGCCACCCCGAAGAAGGCCGCTTCGATCGTCGACTGCACGACGGAGAACACGAAGCTGACGGTCAAAGATGTCCCCCGCCCCATAAACCACCTGTTGCTCACGGCCACCAACACCGGCACCAAGCCCTGCAACGCCTACGGCGCGCCCTTCCTGGCCGCCGGCGCCGGGGCCCAGGCCGCCGTCCCGTGGCTGGAGTCCAGCCGGCCTCAGGCCGTGGTGACGCTGGCTCCCGGAGAGTCCGCGTACGCCGGCATCGGGACGTACACGCCCGACGGCTACGAGGGCCACACCGCCAAGACCCTGGGCGTGTCGTTCTCCAACAGGCAGCTGAACGGCTCGATCGGTGAGGGCAAGACGCTGAAGCTGCCCAACGGGGGCGTGTACTTCAACAGTTCCAACTACGTCACCTACTGGCAGAGCGACGTGGACAACGCCCTGTTCGGCTGAGCCGTCCGGCGTCCCACGGCACCGTCACGGCAAGACGCGCGGTCAGGGGTGCGCGGCGAGCACCGCTGGTGGTGACGGTGCCGTGGGAAGCGGAGCATGAGCGCGAACAGGGGTCATCCGGCTACTCGGCCGACACCGCCCGTCTGCCGCATCTCATCGCTTCAGCAGATTCAGGATCAGCGTGGCGACGTCCTCCGGAGCCTCCTCGGCCATGAAGTGCCCCGCCCGGGTGGTGAAGTGCCGGAGGTCGGTGGCCCACGGCCGCCAGGTCGCCGCGGCGTCGAACCCCAATTGCCGGCCCCAGTCCTGCTGGACGACCGTCACCGGCATGGTGAGCCGGTTACCGGCGTCGTGGTCGGCCTGGTCATGTTCGATGTCGACGGTCGCGGTGGCGCGAAAGTCGGCGACGATCGACGCAACGGCATTCCGGCACGCACGAAGGTATTCGGCGCGCACGTCCGCCGGGATCGCGTCGGAACCGGTGGACCAGGTGTCGAGGAAGTGGCCGAAGAACGCGTCGGCGCTGCCCGCGATCATCTGCTCCGGCAGGCCGGGCGGCTGGGCCATCAGATAGAGGTGGAAGCCCACCGCCGCGCTGACTCCGTGCAGGACCTTCCAGGTGTCCAGTGTGGGAACGATGTCCAGGATCCCCAGGTGGGTGACCCGGTTCGGGTGGTCCAGGCCGGTCCGGAAGGCAACGTGCGCGCCACGGTCGTGCCCGACCAGCGCGAACCGGCCGAACCCGAGTGCGCCGGCCAGGGCGACGATGTCCGCGGCCATCGTCCGCTTCGAGTAAGTGTCGTCGGCGACTGCTTCCGGCTTGCTGCTGGCGCCGTAGCCGCGAAGATCGGGGCAGATCACGGTGTGGTGCTCGGCCAGGACGGGAGCGACATGCCGCCACATCAGGTGGGTCTCGGGAAAGCCGTGGAGCAGCACGAGCGCCGGTCCTTCCCCACCGACCGCCGCGTTCAGTTCGATGCCGTCGGTCACACCGATCGGCCTGGTCGTGAACCCCGGAATGGTGATGCTCATCTACGTCTCCTCGTGCTCGAACCCGTGAGCGTCTGCCGCTCACGGGTGGACGGCGAACGAGAGGAGGATCGGGCAGCCGGATCAGCAGGGGATCAGCAGCGGCAGCCCGAAGTGGGTGCGGGATGACAATGAGGGCATGGAGATCCTCGTCAGCGTGCTCGGGCCGATCGAGGTCACGGATACCGAGGGCCGCCCTGTAGCGATTGGCAGCCGACGCCGCCGCGAGGTGCTGGGACGGCTGGTCGCGGCCGACGGCCGGGCCGTCCCGCTTCCCGTCCTGATCGATGATCTCTGGGAGGACCCCCCGCCGACAGCGGCCGGGACGGTCCGCACCTTCGTCGCCGAGCTGCGCCGCGCCCTGGAACCGGACCGTCTCCCGCGAACCCGCTCGCAGGTCATCGAGACCGTCGGTACCGGCTACGCCCTGCGGATTGCCCGGGCACAGGTCGACGCGCACCGATTCGAGGACACCCTTCGGGCCGCCGGCGACGCACCCGGCACCCAGGTGGCCGACGCGCTGAGCGACGCACTCTCGTGGTGGCGGGGCGAGCCGTACGCAGACCTCGGCGCCTCATCCTGGCTGGCGCCGGAGCGCGCCCGCCTGACCGAATTGCACCGGCGAGCCGTCGAGTCGCGCGCCCGGGCGGTGCTCGACCTCGGACGCGGCGCGCCCCTCGTTCCGGAGCTGGAAGCGTTCGCGACCACACACCCTTGGCGCGAGCACGCCTGGGCACTGCTGTCCCGTGCTCTCTACCAAGCCGGCCGCCAGGTCGAGTCGCTAGCCTCACTGCGCGACGCACGGACCAGGCTTCTGAGTCAGTTCGGACTGGAGTCGGCGGGCAGCCTCGACCACCTCGAACGTGACATCCTTCAGCACGCTCCGCACCTCGCGCCCACGCCCCGGGACGAGGACCGGCTACGCCTGCTCACGCGCACGGAAGCGACGGGGACCTACACCCGGCTCCGCTCGATGAGCACCGTGGCCAGGGCCGCCGCGGTCACAGGCGGCACCAACCTGGTCCTTGCCCAAGAGCAACGCGCCGCGGCGGCCGCGGAAGCGGAACGGACCGGAGACGCCGCCCTGACCGCCCGTGTGATCGCGGCGTACGACGTCCCCACCATCTGGACGCGCGCCGACGATCCCAGACGATCCCAGGCCCTGGTCGCGACCACCCGACGCACTCTGCACCGACTGGGGCCAGGGGCCCCACCCGCGCTTCGGGCACGGCTCCTCGCCACCCTCGGGACGGAGCATCGCGGAACCCGAGACCACTGGGCCGCCGAAGCCGCCGCCGAAGCCGAACGACTGGCCCGTGACCTCCACGACCCGGGCGTACTGGCACTCGCGCTCAACGCCCGGTTCGTGCAGTCCTTCCAGCGCCCCGGGCGCACCGGCGAGCGCGACCTGATCGCCGACGAACTCATCGACCTCTCCGCGCGGCACGATCTCCCGATGTTCGAGATCCTCGGACATCTGATCAGGATCCAGGTCTGCGCGGCCCGCGGCCGGAGCGAGGCCGCACAACGCCACGTCATGGCGGCCGAGCAGCTCGCCGTCGTCCACGAGACCCCGCTCGTCCACGTCCTCACCACCGCTTTCCGGACCATGCGGCTGGCAGAAGAATCGAACGACCCCGTCGAGGTCGCTCACGCCTACCGCGCCCTGGCCACCGACCTCGCCGGCGCCGGCATGCCCGGGGTGGAAACCGGCCTCCTCCCGCTTGCGCTGCTCTCACTCCGCCTGCGTCACGGACGTCCCGCGCCGACGGACCCCGGTCTCGACTGGGGCCCGTACCGTCCCTGGGCCCAGCCCCTGGTGCACCTCGCGCGGGGCGACCTCACGGCGGCTCGCCACGCCGCCGGCACCCTGCCCCCACCTCCTGCCGACCACATGTACGACTCGCTGTGGGCCGTCAACGCGCATAGCGCGACCCTGCTCCAAGACACCTCACTGGCCGCGCAAGCGCGCGGGGCCCTCTCCTCCCTGCGCGGCGAGGTCGCCGGCGGAACGACCGGCATGATCACCTTCGGTCCGGTCGACGACATCCTGGCTGTCCTCGATCAGCACGTCGATCACCGATGACAGCCGCCCTCGCCGTCCGCTGCCTTTGGAGGCTCGGACGGGGGTCGGCAGCGGGAAGCGGTGCGGGTGCCTGTGGACGACGACCTGCCCCGCTACCCCGACGAGGACCTGCTCCTGCGGGTGCGGCCGGTGCTGCGTACCCTCGTCGGTCGCACCGTGCTCGCCGTACGGAAGACGTTTCCCCCCAGCTCGCGTCCTGCGCGCGGGCAGCCGCGTGACGGACGTGCGGCCCGAGTCGAAAGAGCAGCCCCGGCACGCCGCTCGACGGGCGCGAATGGCCGGCGGTCGACGCGGTGGCGGTGCAGCCGGAGAGTTCTCCCCCGCGCAGTCCGGTGCGCAAGCCGCTTTTCCCCAAGCCGTCCGGCGTCCCTCCTCGGCCGAGGACCGGCTCCGGTGGGACTGTGGCCGAAGTCCCACGTCGTCGCCGGGCTCAGGGACGGTCGGGCCGGAGAACCACCGGCAGCCGGGTCAGGCGCCATTGCCCGGGCAGCTGCATGCGCTCGCGCCGTTCCAGTTCGGCCGGTTCCAGGGCGAGGCGGACGTCCGGGTAGCGGTCGAACAGTGAGCCGAAGGCGATCTCGGCTTCGAGCCTTGCGAGGGAGGCGCCCAGGCAGTAGTGGATCCCGTGACCGAAGCCGAGGTGGTTCTCGGCCTGGCCGGAGGGGTGCCGGAGCAGGTCGAGGCGGTCCGGGTCGGGGTAACGGCGCGGATCGAAGTTGGCCGAGACGAAGACCAGGAGCACGGCGTCGCCGCGCGGGATCCGGGTGCCGGCGATCTCCAGGTCCTCGGCGGCGTAGCGCAGTCTGCTCGTCTGGACCGGCCCGCACCAGCGCATCAGCTCGTGCACCGCGCCGGGCATCCCTTCGGGGTGGGAGCGCAGGTGGGCGAGCTGGTCGGGGTGGGAGAGCAGGGCGGCAGTGCCGTTGCTGATGAGGTGGGCCGTCGTCTCGTGGCCGGCGAGGACCAGGGTCACCACGAAGGTGACCAGCTCGATGTCGCTGATGCCGGCCTCCGCCGCGTCCTGGCCCCGGATGAGTCCGCTGAGCAGGTCGTCGCCGAGGTCGGCACGGCGTTTCTCGATCAGCCGGTGGGTGTGTTCGATCATCGCGGGGAACGAGGTGGCAAGGCGTTCCGGCCGCATGGCGATCAGGTCCTCGCCCCACTGCTGCCACTTGTCGCTGTCCGCCTCCGGGACGCCCACCAGCTTGCAGATGACCTGGATCGACAGCGGATAGGCGTAGTGCGCGAGGAGGTCGGTGGCACCGTCGACGGCGTGCCGCGGCAGGGCGTCCAGCAGCCGGCCGGCGATCTCCTCGATCCGGGGCCGCATGTCCATGACCCGGCGGGCCGTGAACTCGCGCAGCACCCGCTTGCGCAGCCGGGTGTGCTCGGGCGGGTCGGTGTCGAGCATCGAACCGAGCAGGTAGGGACGCAGCTCCTCGGGGATGGCGAGCATGTCCATCATCTTCAGCCGCGGGTCGTCGCCCGTCGCACCGGGCACCGAGGCCGGGGTGTTCACCAGGCGGCGGTCGTGCAGCAGCGCGCGGACGTCGTCGTGGCGGGTGACGAACCAGGCCGGTGTGCCGTCGAGGTACCGTCCGTGCACGACGGGCGCCCGCTCCCGCAGGCGTCCATAGCCACCGAACGGATCGGCCATCAGGTCCGGGTGCATCGCGTGCGGTTCGGCGTCGAGCTCGTTCTGCGGAACGGGGGGAGACGTGGACATGCGCTTCGGCTTCTCCTCGTGACGTCAGTCCTCGGCGACGGTGATGGCCTGCACGGGGCAGGCCAGTTCGGCCTCACGGACCGATGGGTCCTCCGTGCCTTCCGCGCCGTCGGGCAGCACGTAGACGATTCCCATGTCGTCCTGGGCGAACAGGGCGGGGGCGGTCAGCGTGCATTGGCCGCTGCCGATACAGCCGTCTCGATCGATGCTGATGCGCACGTGTGCGGCTCCTCTGAATTCTCTGGAGGGCAGGGGCACGAATTTTGCCGTCTCATCGATATCGGCACCGTGCGGTCGACGCTAGTGCAGGGAGTTTCGATCGGGCAAGCTGGTCCGTGACTCACCCCGGGCCCATCCGGCTTGTCCCGCCAGCGGGACAAGCCGCCGACAATTCATGCCCGCCGGCGCTGATTGAGAGGCTGCATTTCATGAGTTCCGGTGAAAGTGCCGTCAGCATTGACTCCACGCTCGCCGCCATCGACTCGTGGCTGACCGAATACATTTCGGCCCGCCATCCGGAGATCGGCCGCATCGGCCCCATCTGCCCGTTCGTGGCGCCTTCGCGCAAGAACCGGACGATGGAGATACGAATGCGGTTCGTCGGTCAGTCGCCCACGCTCGAACTCATCGAGGAGATCGCGCGCAGCAGTCTGCGCGAGTACGGGCTCATCTCCTGGCAGGGCCGCAACCCCATGCTGCGGGCGATGGTCGTCGCCCTGCCCGACCTGCGCTCCGAGGACACGAAGCTGCTCGACGAGGCGCAGCTGCGCGTGAAGGACGACTTCGTCGCGCAGGGCCTCATGGTGGGACAGTTCCACGAGAACTGTGAGGTCCCGGCGGCCCGCAACCCCGACTTCGCGGTGAGCAAGGCGCCGGTCCCGGTCCTGGCGATCCGCGCGATCGCCCTGCACGACATCTTCTTCCTGGCCGAGCACCGGCACTGGTTCGAGAAGTACCGGGAGAAGTTCGGGCAGTTCTACACCCCGCAGGCGATGGAGACCGAGGACCGGTTCCGGGTGGAGCACTACCGGCGGGCGGCCCAGGCGTACGGCTACCCGACGTAGCGCGCGGAAACGCCGAGGCGGCGGGCCCGGTTCGGGGCCCGCCGCCTCGTGTGTCCGCGACCGAGGCGCCGAGGCCCGGTCGCTGCCGGTGGAACTGTGCGCGCCGGTCAGGAGGAGGCGGTCCCGGCCCCGACGCGCTCCAGGGCGATGCGGGCCAGCCGGTGGATCCCGGCCGGGTCGGGAAGGCGCACGTTGACGAACGAGAGGATGTCGCCGCTGACGGCAACCGCCCAGGAGCCCTCGATCCGATAGCCGTCGGAGGTCGTCACCCACCGGGTGACGAGGCCCTCGCCGGCACTGTTCTCGAGCGGTTCGACGGCAGCCTTGGTCACGTCGAACTGCATGCCGTCGTTCAGCTGCATCCGGTAGCTGTCGCACTTGTGCAGGGCTTCCGCGAACTCCTGGAGGATCCGCTGGGCGGCGGCACCGCGGAACCGCGCGACGTGGTGGAAGACCACCGAGCCGACGACGTTGGTGTAGAGCCCGGCGGCGTGGTCCACCGCCTCCGGGTGGGAGCCGTGCGTGAGCGTGTTGATCAGATCGATGAGGACCCGGCCGGACTCGTCACCGGAGAGGAAGACGGGGTCGTACGCGACGCTGGGCTCCTCGCCGAAGAACGACTCCTCGAGGTCGTCCTCGGTCAGCAGGAACTGCTCCACGGTGTCGCCCATCACGCTTCTCCCATCTGACGTACGAGGCTGAGCGGGCGCATATCGGTCCAGTTCTCCTCGACGTAGTCCAGGCACGATTGCCGGTCGGTCTCCGTGAGGGCCACGTTCCAGCCCGCCGGCACCTCGGCGAAGGCCGGCCACAGCGAATGCTGGCCTTCTTCGTTGACGAGCACGAGAAACGTGCCATCGGGGTCGTCGAAAGGATTGGACATTCTCTGCTCCCTCAGTAGGGCGGCGGACACACGCATTTCTCGCGCGGAATATCGCGGCGACGGAAATGACGTTCGCAGGGCGCCAATCATTCCCTGATCGGCGCGTTCTCGGAATTCACATTATCCGGCGCCGGGCCGGTGAGGAAGGTCTCTTGTCCCCCACCGGTCCGTCCCGCCGGCGGGACAGCCGGGCCGGTGCCCTGGGGCACCGGGCGTACGGGGTAGATCAGCTGGAGCAGGGGACCGGCCATCGCCGTGGTGACGAGGGCCATCACGACCATGATGGAGTACAGCTCGCCGTCGAGCGCGCCCAGTTGCAGTCCGACGGTGAGGATGATGAGTTCCGTCAGGCCCCGCGTGTTGATCAGTACGGCGAGCGCGGTCGCCGGACGGTTCTGCATACCGGTGGCGCGCGCCGCGGCGAAGGCGCCGACGAACTTGCCGCCCACCGCGACGGCCAGGATGAGGCCGAGTTCCAGCAGGTCCGTGCCGTTCATGCCGGACAGGTCCACCTTCAGGCCCGCGACGATGAAGAACATCGGCAGCAGCAGGAAGTCGTTGAGGGAGGAGATGCGCTCACGCACCTGGCCGGTGACAGCCGACGGTTCGCCCCGGGTGGTGCGTCGCGGCATGACCGCGCCGAAGACGAAGGCGCCGAAGATGAAGTGCAGGCCGATCCACTCGGTGAAGGCGGCCGACAGCAGCAGGCCGCTGAGGGTGAGGACCATCGCGGCCGGATTGCCGGGCCCGGTGAGCCGCCGGTGCTCCAGGAGGCGGCGCAGCCCGGGCCGCACGACGGTGAACATCAGCACGACGTACGGCACGAACAGCAGCAGGAGCCACTGCGAGCCGGTGCCCGCCCCGCTCATCGCCACCACCACCGCCAGCAGGGTCCAGGCCAGGACGTCGTCGATCGCCGCGCAGGCCAGCGCGACCGTTCCCAGCCAGGTGCGCTGCATGCCGCGGTCGGTGAGGATCCGGGCCAGCACCGGGAACGCGGTCACGGACATCGCCGCTCCCATGAACAGCACGAATCCCGTCCGGTCGTCGGTCGGGTGGTTGCCGAACAGGTAGAGGGCGAGCAGGGCGCCGAGCAGGAACGGCAGGATGATGGAGCCGACGGCGACGGTGCCCGCCACGAACCGGCGTCCGCGCATCAGGCCCGCGTCCAGCTCGGCGCCGACCGCGAACATGAACAGGGCCACGCCGATGTTGGCGAGGGCGGCGAGGAAGGGCCGGATGTCCTCGGGGAACAAAGCGTCGGAGACGGTGCCGTTCAGCAGTGTCGGCCCCAGCAGCACGCCGAGGAGCACCTCGCCGATGACGGGAGGCTGCCGTAACCGCCGTGCCAGGGCGCCGGCCGCGAAGGCCAGGAGCGAGATCGCGGCCAAGGCGAGGAAGAGCATGGTCATCTGATGGGTACTCATAGCCGTACGCTCCCGATGACGCGGTTCGGTGATCTGCGGTCGTCAGTCGTCATGCCGTGTGCGGGCGGACGGATGCGGCGTCAGGTGATGCGTGTCTTCGCACGCGGCAGCCGGGTGTACCGGGCGCTCTCCACCAGGTGCCTGGTGCGGTCCAGGGCGTCCCACACGTCGGTGAAACGGGTGTACGCGGGGGACGGTCCGATGCGCAGCCGGTCCGGTTCCCGGTAGTCGCAGACGACACCCGCTTCGTCGGCGAGGGCGCGGCAGATCCGCCAGGCGTCGGGGTGCCACAGGGTGACGTGCGAGCCGCGCCGGTCCGGGTCCTCGGGTGATGCCAGACGGAAACCGAGCGGTGCGAGCCAGCGGGCCGCGAGGTCCACGGCCAGTTCGCCGAGCAGCCGCCCCTTGGCCCGCAGCCGTTCGACGCCCGCCTCCTCGACCAGGGCGAGCGCGGGCACGAGCGCGGCGGTGGAGAGCATCGGCGGCGTGCCTGTCAGGAAACGGTCGACCGTCTCGACGGGGTCGAAGTCGGCCGTCATGGCGAACTGGTCACGCTGTCCGAACCAGCCCTGGATCGGTTGCCGCAGCCGCCGCTGGAGCGAGCTGCGCACATAGAGGAAGGCGGGCGAGCCGGGGCCGCCGTTGAGGTACTTGTAGGTGCAGCCGACGGCGAGGTCCGCGCCGTCCTCGGTGAGCCGGACCGGGACCGCCCCGGCGGCGTGCGAGAGGTCCCACAGCACCAGTGCCCCGGCCTCCCGGGCCAGGGCGTTGACCGCGGCCATGTCGGCCAGCGCCCCGCTGCGGTAGGCCACGGACGACAGGACGACCAGCGCCACCTGGTCGTCGAGTGCGGCCCGCAGTCGCTCCGGGTCCAGGCCCCGGTCCGGGTCGGAGTGCACGAGGCGCAGGTCGAGGCCGCGCTGGCGGGCCAGGCCCTGGACGACGTACCGGTTGGTGGGGAAGTCGTCGGCGTCCACCACGAGGGCGCGCCGGCCGGGGGCGTGGTCGAGCGCGGCCCAGGCCAGCTTGTACAGGTTGACGGTGGTCGAGTCGGAGAGCACCACCTCGCCCGGGCGGGCGCCGAGGACGTGCTCGGCGAGCCGGTCGCCGATCCGCCGGTTCCAGTCGATCCAGTCGTGCCAGGAGCGGATCAGGCCGCGGCCCCAGCCGTCCCGGATCACGTCGGCGACGAAGTCCGGGGTGTCGGCGGGCAGTCTCCCCAGCGAGTTGCCGTCCAGGTAGAGCAGGTCGGGTTCGGCGTGCACGAACCGGTCGCGCAGGAAGCCGAGCGGGTCCGCCTGGTCGTACCGTTCCGCTTCCTCGCGGGTGCCATCGAAGCGGCTGAGCGGCGAGGGGAGGATGTCGGTCGTCATGCGGTCACCTTCGCGCAGGGGTCGGTGCGGTCGTCCCGGCCGTCGGGGAGCCGCATCTGTGCCAGGACCGCGCGGCCGAGCGGCGTCGCTCGGTCCGCGAGGTCGTACGGCAGGTCGAAGTGGTTGCGATGCGCTTCCACGACGTTCGCCGCGAGCGCGCCGCGGCGGAGCAGCGCCTCGGCCATCAGGTCGTGCTGGCGCACGTACTCCTCGGTCTCCACGCCGCCACGGGCCAGGACGACCGGGGGCAACTCGTCCGGCAGCAGATCGGGCGGGCTGTTGCGGCGGACCGCGTCGGTGTCCAGCCGCAGCGCCTCGTTGACGTAGGAGCGGCTGACCGGTTCGAGGTCGTAGATCCCGCTGAGCAGGGTGGCACCGGCGAGCAGCCCGACCGCCGCGGGCTCGCCCGGTCCGGCCGGGACGAGGGCCATCGCGGCGAGGTGGGCGCCGGCAGAGGTGCCGCTGAGGTGTATGCGGCGCGGGTCGACGCCGAGGTCGTCGGCGTTCTCGTGGATCCAGCGGACACACCGGCGCACGGCGGCCACGATCTCGTCCAGTGGGGTGGCCGGGGCGAGCCCGTAGCCGACGGCGGCGAACGCCGCGCCGGCGCGGCGGAAGGCGAGCGCCGCGAACGCCGAGCTGCGCTCGGTGAGTTCCTGCCAGTTGCCGCCGTGCACGAAGATCTGGACCGGAGCGGGTGCCGAACGCGCGGGCCAGAAGTCGAGCTTCTCGGCGGATCCCGGGCCGTAGCGCAGTCCGGTGCGGACGCCGGAGGCGCGGCGGGCCCGCGCGCTGAGGGCGGCGTACTCGTCGAGGTAGTGCCGCAGGCTCGGCACCAGGTGGCTCGGCGAGTACGCGCGGTCCAGCCGGGCCCCGGTCAGGGGTGCGGGCGCGATCATGAGACGCCCGTTCCGCGCAGGGCCGCGGAGAGGAGGGCGCCGACCCGGGTGAGCGAGCCGGGGCGCGACAGCAGGGTCCCGTGGTCGCCGGGGACGACGTGGGTGCGGACCTCTCCGGTGAGGTACGGACGCCAGGCGGCGGCGGTGGCCTCGGGTTTCTGCTGGTCGGTGGCGGCGAGGAGCAGGATGTCCCCGTCGAACACCGCGGGCCGGTAGTCGATCATCAGGTGGTTGTTGTTGGCGGAGATCGCCGTGATCGCGCGCAACCGTTCCTCGTCCAGGGCTCCCAGGGCGCTGCCGCGCTCGCGCAGCAGTTTCATGACCTCGTCGAAGACGAACACCTCCGCGTCGAACAGGTCGGGGTCGAGACCGACGAGCCGCATCAGGTACTCCAGGTGGGGGCGCATGTTCCGGTCGTCCAGCGGTGGCACGTCGTCGTGGGTCAGGCCCAGCCAGCCGGGGTGGACGTCGACGACGGTCAGCGACTGCACCGTCCGCCCGCGCCCTTGCAGCTCGGTGGCGAGGGCGTGCGCCGCGAGTCCGCCGAACGACCAGCCCAGGAGGCGGTACGGCCCCTCGGGGAAGGTGGCCTCCAGGTGGTCCGCGTAGTCGGCGGCCATCTCCGCCATATCGGCCGGGAGTTCGTCCTCCGGCCGGGCCAGGCCCCGGGCCTGCACCGCGTAGACGGGGACATCCGGATCGAGATGGCGGATCAGGCCCATGTACGACCAGCCGATGCCGCCACCGGGGTGCACGCAGAACAGCGGCGGTTCGTTGCCGGTGGCGCGCAGCGGCAGGATGACGTCGTAGCCGCTGTCGGCGTCGTCCATGTCCATCCGGGCGGCGATCCCGGCCGGGGTCGGCGACTCGAACAGGGTGCGCAGGCCGACGTCCACGCCGAACGCCGACTTGATCCGGGCGATGAGCCGGGTGGCGAGCAGGGAGTGCCCGCCGAGGTCGAAGAAGTTGTCGTCGAGCCCGACGGAGGGGACGCCGAGGAGTTCGGCGAAGAGTTCGCACACCACCTGCTCGTGCGGGGTGCGCGGGGCGCGGGCCGAGGCGCCGATGCGCGGGTCGTGCCGGGGCAGGGCGGCCCGGTCGAGCTTCCCGTTCGGGGTCAGCGGCAGCGCCTCCAGGGGGACGAACATCGACGGGACCATGAAGGCGGGCAGCCGCTCCTGTGCGAACGCGCGCAGCGACGTCACCAGGGCGGCGTCGCCGCGGGCCGCGGTCGGGTCGTTGGTGAAGCGCGCCGCCGGCTCCGGTGCACCGGGCGCGGGCGGTGCGCAACCGAGCACGGCCGGCAGCGGATCCGGGGCGTCGGGCAGGGCGGCGGCGTCGGCGAAGACCACGTCGACCCGCTCGCGGGCGGTGTCCGACCAGGTGACGGCGACCCGGTACGACAGCCGCTCCCCCAGCTCGTACCAGTCCTCGACGTCGGCGTCGGCGTCGGCGTCGGGGGCGGGGGCCGGCTCGCCGGTGCGCAGGGCGCCCGCGAGGGCCACGTCGGCGGCGACCCGGGGGTTGGGCACGTCCTTGACGACCAGGGCCGCGGGCCGGGTGGACGCGAGCCGCTCCTCCACCGCGGACCGCCCGGCCACAGCCGTCCACTCCGCGGTCTGCGGGGCGAGGTCCGGGCCGGAGGGGCCGCCCCGCTTGCGCAGGACCACGTCGTAGCGGAAGCGGGTGAGTTCGGTGTCGTGCCGACCGCGCTTGAGGCGTACGGACACCGCTCCCAGGTCCGGGAGGCGGTCCCGCAGGGCCGCGAAGTAGTCCGGGTCGACGAGGAGTTCGTTCTCCAGCCGGGTGGTCTGGGTGACGGCGTCGCGCAGCGCGGACAGGTCGTGGGTGCCCGTCCGGGCGGCCTGGACCCCGGCGGCGAACGCGTCGAGCAGCCGCAGGTTGCGCACGTCACCGACGAAGACGGAGCCGCCGGGGGCGAGCAGCCGCAGGGCCGTGGCGAGGACGTCGGTCAGGTAGTCGGCGTTCGGGAAGTACTGCACCACCGAGTTGACGACGACCGTGTCGAAGTGCCCCTCGGGCAGGCCGGCGAGTTCGTGCGCGGCCTGGGTCCGCAGGTGGACGCGGCCGGCCAGGGCGGGGTCGGCCGCCACCCGCCGCCGCAGCGCCTCCACGACCGTCGGCGAGAAGTCGGTGGCCACGTACTCCTGGGCGTCGGGGGCCAGGCGGGCGAGCAACAGGCCGGTGCCGACACCGATCTCCAGGACCCGGCCGGGGTTCAGCTCGCGGATGCGTTCGACGGTGCGCTCGCGCCACTCGCGCATGGCGTGGCCGGCGATGGGCTGTCCGTCATAGCTGCTGACCCAGCCGGTGAAGTCCTCACCGAGGGCCACGTCCCGCTCGTCCGGCCCGGATCCGTACAGGGAGTCGTGGACCTGAAGCCACTCGCCGACCTGTTCGGTCTCCGCCTGCCGGTCACGTTCGGCGGTGCCGGGTACGACGTAGGCGACCAGCTGCGCCTCTTCGGCGAGGTCGCGGCGCAGCACCGCCGCGGCCTGCGTGACGCCGGGGTGGTCGAGCAGGACGGCCTCGACCTCGCCGGGCTCGATGCGGAAGCCGCGGAGCTTGACCTGCTGGTCGACGCGGCCGGCGTACTCCAGGACGTGGTCGGGGGTCCAGCGGGCGAGGTCGCCGGTGCGGTACATGCGCAGCCCGGGCGGCCCGAAGGGGCAGGCGACGAACCGTTCGGCGGTCAGCGCGGGGCGCTCCAGGTAGCCGCGGGCGACGCCGGTCCCGGCCAGGTACAGCTCACCGACCACGCCCGGCGGGACGGGCCGCAGCGCGGCGTCGAGCACATAGGTGCCCATGTTCGCCATCGGCCGTCCGATCGGCACCGACGTGCCGAGTGCGGCGGCGTCGGCGGCGGGCACGGGATGGTAGCTGGCGAAGGTGGTCGCCTCGGTGGGGCCGTAGCCGTCGACCACCAGCAGCCGCGGATGGGCCTCCAGCAGGCGCCGCACTGAGGCGACGGACACCGGTTCACCGCCGGCCCACACCTGCTCGACGCCGGCGAAGCAGCCCGGCTCCAGGTCGGCCATCAGGTTGAACAGGGAACTGGTCAGCCACAGCGAGGTGATCCGCCGCCGCGTGACGACGTCGGCGAGGGTGTGGGCGTCGAGTTCGCCGGGCGGCGCCAGCTCGATGCGGCCACCGGTGAGCAGCGGCACCCACAGTTCGTACGTCGACAGGTCGAAGGCGAGCGGTGAGTGCAGCAGCACCCGGCGCTGGGCGCCACCGTGCCAGCAGGGGTCGGCGACGAAGTCGGCGATGTTGCGGTGGGTGACGACCACGCCCTTCGGGCGGCCCGTCGATCCGGAGGTGTACATGACGTACGCCGCGTCGTCGCCGTCCGTCTCCACCACGGGCGGTGCGGGCGGCGTGCGGTGGTCCGGCCGCGCGTCGAGCACGAGCAGCGGGGTCCCGAAGTCGTCCAGGCCCGCCGCGGAGGCAGGGTCCGTCAGGAGCAGCACGCTGCCGGTCTCCGCCAGGACGAGACGCTGGCGGGAGGCGGGGTAGCGGGAGTCGAGCGGGACGTAGGCCGCCCCCGCGCGCAGCACCGCGAGGATGGCGGCGACCAGGGCGGGCGAGCGCTGCATGAGCAGGGCGACCGCGCTGCCCCGGGTGACGCCCCGTTCGGCCAGCACCGCGGCCAGTCGCGCGGACCAGGCGTCGAGTTCGGCGTAGGTGAGGGCGGTGTCGTCGTCGGACACCGCGACGGCGTCCGGGGTGGCCGCGGCCTGGGCGGCGAAGAGTCCGGGGAGTCCGGCCGAGCGGGTGGGCAGGGCCGGTCCGGACGCGACGGCGAGCATCTCGTGCCGTTCGTGCGCGGCCAGCAGGTCCAGCCCGCTGACCCGCCTGCTCGGCCCGGCCACCGCCGACTCCAGCAGCCGCACCCAGCGGGCGAAGAGGGCGCGTACGGTCGCGGCGTCGTAGAGGTCGTCGGCGAATTCGACGACACCGGAGATCCCGTCGGCCGCGCCCTGCGCACCGCGTTGCTCGGCGAGGCTGAAGAACAGGTCGAACTTGGCGGTGCCGGTGCGTCCGTGGGCGATCTCCACGGTCAGGCCGGGGAGCTGGAAGGCTCCCTCGGAGGCGTTCTGGAGGGCGAACATCACGCCGAAGAACGGGTGCCGGCCCAGCGAGCGCGGCGGGTTCAGCTTCTCCACCAGGTACTCGAACGGCACGTCCTGGTGCGCGTAGGCGGCCAGCGCGGTCTCCCGGACCCGGGCCACCAGTTCCTCGAAGGTGGGGTCGTCGGACAGGTCGGTGCGCAGCACCAGCGTGTTGACGAAGAAGCCGATCAGCTCGTCCAGGGTCTGGTCGGTGCGTCCGGCGATCGGACTGCCGGTGACGATGTCGGTGCCCGCGCCGAGCCGGTGCAGCAGGGCGGACAGGCCCGCCTGGAGCACCATGAACAGGGTCGCGCCGGTCTGCCGGGCGAGGTCGGCCAGCCGCTCGTGGAGCGCGGCCGGGATCCGTACGGTGACGTAGTCACCCCGGTAGGAGGCCACCGGAGGCCGGGGGCGGTCCGTGGGCAGCTCCAGCGCCGCCGGGGCACCGGTCAGCTGGCGTGTCCAGTAGGCGAGCTGGCGGGCGAGCAGGCTGTCGGCGTCGTCGTGGTCGCCGAGCAGCTCGTTCTGCCACAGCGTGTAGTCGGCGTACTGGACCGGCAGTTGCGCCCAGTCGGGTTCCGCCCCGGCGGTACGGGCGGCGTAGGCGCGGCCCAGGTCTGCGGCGAGCGGGCCGAGAGACCAGCCGTCCCCGGCGATGTGATGCACCACCAGGAGCAGGACGTGCTCGTCGGGGGCCAGCCGGAACAGGTCGGCGCGCACCGGGGGCTCCGTCGCGAGGTCGAACGGGTAGCGCGCGGCCCCCTCCAGCGCGGTCGGCAGTTCCCGATCGGTAACCGCCCGCTCGTGCAGGACCAGCTTCGCCGACTCGGGGGCGAGGATCATCTGACGGGGCACTCCCCCGTCGTCAGGGAAGACCGTGCGCAGGCTCTCGTGGCGGGCGACGACGTCGGTCAGCGCGGTCTGAAGAGCCTGGCGGTCCAGCGTGCCGGTCAGCCTGAGACCGAGGGGGATGTTGTACATCCCGCCCAGGCCTTCCATCTGGTGGAGGAACCACAGGCGGCGCTGGGCGTACGACAGCGGCAGCACCTCCGGGCGTGGCCGGCGTTCGAGGGCCGGGCGGGCCGCGCCGCCCTCGTCGAGCCGGGCGGCCACCCCGGCCGGGGTGGAGGCCTCGAACAGCACCCGCAGCGGCAGTTCGACGCCGAACATGGCGCGCAGCCGGGCGATGAGCTGGGTGGCGAGCAGCGAGTGGCCGCCGAGGTCGAAGAACCCGTCGTGCACTCCGACCCGCGCGAGACCGAGCACCTGGGCGAACAGGTCGCACACGATGTGCTCCTGCGGGGTGCGCGCCTCGCGCGAGGAACCGCTGACGACGACGTCCGGCGCGGGCAGCGCCGTGCGGTCCAGCTTGCGGTTGGGGGTCAGCGGCAGGGCGTTCAGCGGGACGAACGCCGAAGGCACCATGTAGTCGGGGAGCCGTTCGCGCAGGTGCTCGCGCAGCCGGGCGATGAGGGCGGCGGTGTCGCGTGCGGTCAGCGGGTTGTTGGTGAACGACGACAGGCCGGCCTGGGAGGACGGGGAGACGGCTGGCCGGTACAGACCGGCCGGCGGCCCGGCGGCCGGGTGCGCGGCCGGGACGGCCGCGGGATCGGCGAAGACGGCCTCCAGGGCGTTCGGGTCGGATGCCGACCAGGTGACCCACACCCGGTAGCCGTGGGCGGCCGCCAGGTCGTACAGGTCCTCCGGTTCGACTCCGTCACCGGTCGCTGCGGCGTGCGGCCGGGTGCCGTCCCGCACTGCCTGCGCGAGGGCCGCCTCGGCGGCGATACGTCCGTTCGGGATGCCGGTGACGCGCACGGCCGCGGGGTGTTCGCCGGTGAGCAGCGCGGCCAGCCCGGCCGTGCCGTCGGCGGGCCAGGGCCGCTGTGCGGTCTCCGTGATCCGGTGGGCCGGGGCGCCCTGCTTGCGCAGGACGACGTCGTACCGATAGCGCGTCATCTCGTTGTGCGCCCGGCCCCGCTTGACCTGGACGGTGTGCGCGGTCAGTGCGGGCATCCGGTGCTGGAGCACGGTGAAGAAGCCGGGGTCGACCAGGAGTTCCTTCTCCAGGATCACACCGTGCTCGACGGCCCGGCGCAGTTCGTCGGGGTTGTCGCCGGTGCGCCCGCGGGCGGCCTGCACACCGGTGACGAAGGTGCGTTGCAGGCGCAGGTCGCGTACGTCGCCGAGGAAGACGGCGCCGCCCGGTGCGAGCAGCCGCAGCGCGCCCCCGATCACCCGCTCGAGGTAGTCGGCGTGCGGGAAGTACTGGATCACCGAGTTGAGGACGACGACGTCGAAGTGCTCCTCGGGGAGGTGCTCGATGTCGTGCGCCGGGCGCACCAGCAGACGGACCCGCTCGGCGAGTTCCGGGTCGGCGGCCACCTGGCCGCGCAGGGTCTCGATCACCGACGGGGAGATGTCCGTGCCCCAGTATGTCTCGCAGTCGGCGGCGAGCCGGGACAGCAGCAGGCCGGTGCCGACGCCGATCTCCAGTACGCGCCGGGGCCGCAGTTCGCGGATGCGTTCCACCGTGCGGTCGCGCCACTCGCGCATCTCGTCGAGCGGCAGGGGACGGCCGTCGTAACTGCTGTTCCAGCTGGCGAAGTCCTCGCCGAAGGGCACCGGGGCGGAGGCGGCGTAGACCGTGTCGTAGAGATCCCGCCAGGCGTCGAGCTGGTCGTGCTCCCGGTCACGGCCGGTGTCCGGCGAGGCGCCGCCGGCGTCCGGCACGACGTAGGCCACCAGGCGCCGGTCACCCGGCCGGTCCTCGCGGACGACGGCCGCCGCCTGGGCGACCTCCGGGTGGGCGGCGAGTACCGACTCCACCTCGCCCAGTTCGATGCGGAAGCCGCGGAGCTTGACCTGGTGGTCGACCCGGCCCGCGAACTCCAGGTGGCCGTCGGCGGTCCAGCGGACCAGGTCGCCGGTGCGGTACATGCGGGTTCCGGCGGGGCCGTGGGGGTCCGCGGTGAAGCGTCCGGCGGTCAGGGACGGCCTGCCGAGATAGCCGCGGGCCAGTCCATCGCCGGCGAGGTACAGCTCGCCGAGCGTGCCGGGGGGCACCGGGCGCAGTGACGCGTCCAGCACATAGACGCGGGTGTTGCGGATCGGGCGGCCGATGACCGTGTCGGTACGGCCGGACAGGGCGGCGGCGGTGGACCAGATCGTCGTCTCGGTCGGGCCGTAGACGTTGAGCACCTCGCGGCCGGTCTCACGCAGGCGGGCGGCGAGCGGCGCCGGCAGCGCCTCGCCGCCGACGAGCATGCGCAGTCCGCGCAGCGCGTCGAGGTCGTGCGCGGCGACCATCTGCCACCAGGACGGGGTCGCCTGGACGACGGTCACCCCGGTCCGCCGGATCAGTTCGACGAGGGCGGCGGGCCGGGCGGCCGTCTCCTCGGCCGCGAGCACCACGCGTGCCCCGCCGGTCAGCGGCAGGAAGATCTCCAGAGCGGCGATGTCGAAGGCGATCGTCGTCACCGCGAGCAGCGCGTCCTCGGGGCCCGTCGGCACGAGGTCGCGCATGCCGAGCAGGAGGTTGGTCAGCGCGCCGTGCTCCACGACGACGCCCTTGGGGCGGCCGGTGGACCCGGAGGTGAAGATGACGTACGCCGCGTCCCGGGGTCCGGGCCGTACGTCTGGGGCCTCGTCGGGTCCCTCGGCGACGGCGGCCCGCACCCGGGGGTCGTCGAGGGCCAGCGATGCCCCGCCCTCGTCGGGCAGATCCGCCAGGGTCGCCTTGGTACCCACGACCAGCGCGGGGCGCGCCTCCCGCAGGATCAGCCCGATCCGCGCGGCCGGGTGGGCCGGGTCGAGGGGGACGTGGGCGGCGCCGGTCCTGGCGATCGCCAGCAGCGCGACGACCAGGTCGGCCGAGCGTGGCAGCGCGACGGCGACCAGCCGGCCCGGCCCGGCGCCGTGCCGGGCGAGCACCCGGGCCAGCCGGCTCGACCGCTCCCGCAGCGCGCCGTAGGTCAGTTCCGCGTCATCGGCGATGACCGCCACGGCGTGCGGCGTCCGTTCGGCCTGCCGGTCGAACAGCTCGGTGTAGAGCGGTTGTTCGCCCTCGGCTCGGGTCGCGTTGCGGTCGTGGAGCAGCGTGCGCCGCTCGGTCGCGTCGAGCACGTCGATCTGGCCGAGCCGCTGCGAGGGGTCGGCGGTGACCTGGGTGAGGAGCCGGGTCCACCGGCGGAACAGGCCGCGCACGGTGTCCGGGTCGTACAGGTCGGTGGCGTACTCGACGGCGCCCTCGATGCCGGACGGCGCGCCGGTGGCGTCCCGGTGCTCGGCCATGCTGAAGAACAGGTCGAACTTGGCGGTGCCGGTCCGGCCGGACGACACCTCGACCTCCAGACCGGGCAGCCGGAAGCGGGCCTCGGGCGCGTTCTGGAGGGCGAACATCACCTGAAACAGGGGGTGGCGGCCCAGGGAGCGGGGCGGGTTCAGCACCTCCACCAGATATTCGAACGGCACGTCCTGGTGGGCGTAGGCGTCCAGGGCGGTGTCGCGGACCCGGCGGACCAGTTCCTCGAAGGTCGGCTCGCCGGAGGTGTCGGTGCGCAGCACCAGGGTGTTGACGAAGAAGCCCGCCAGGTCGTCGAGCGCCTGGTCGGCACGGCCGGCGATCGGGCTGCCGATCGGGATGTCGTGGCCCGCGCCGAGCCGGGAGAGCAGGGCCGCCAGGCCCGCCTGGAGCACCATGAAGAGGGTGGCGCCGCAGCGCCGGGCCAGGGCGTCCAGCGCGCGGTGCAGGTCGGCGTCCCACTCCACCGTCAGGTAGTCGCCCCGGTAGGAGGCCACCTCGGGGCGCGGCCGGTCGGTGGGCAGCGCCAGCTCGTCGGGCAGCCCGGACAGCCGGCCGGACCAGTGGGAGACCTGCTGGGCGAGGAGGCTGCCGGGGTCGTGCTGCTCGCCGAGGATCTCGTTCTGCCACAGCGTGTAGTCGGCGTACTGGACCGGCAGTTCGTCCCAGTCGGGCGCCGCACCGGCGGTACGGGCGGCGTAGGCGCGGGCCAGGTCGGTGGCGACCGGGGCGAGCGACCAGCCGTCCCCGGCGATGTGGTGGACCACCAGCTGGAGCACGTGGTCACGCGGTCCGGTGCGGAACAGGTGGGCCCGCAGCGGCGGTTCGGTCATCAGGTCGATGGCGCAACGGGCGCCGCGGCGCAGCGCCTCGGGCAGTTCGTCGTCGCCGACGGCTGTCGTGACCAGCCGGGGTGCCGCCTCGTGCGGCGGCAGGATCCGCTGGCAGGGGACGCCCCCCGCCTCCGGGAACACGGTCCGCAGGCTCTCGTGCCGGGTCACCAGGTCGCCGAGCGCCTGCTCCAGGGCCGCCTGGTCGAGGTCCCCGGTCAGCCGCAGCTGCATCGGGATGTTGTAGGTGGGGCTGGGTCCCTCCATCTTGTGCAGGAACCACAGTCGGCGCTGAGCGTAGGACAGCGGCAGCGCCTCGGGGCGCGGGCGGCGCGCCAGGGCGGGCCGGGCCGGGCCCGCCGTGCCGAGCAGGGCGGCGACCGCCTCGGGGGTGGACGACTCGAACAGGTCGCGCAGGCCCAGTTCGACACCGAAGGTGTGGCGCAGGCGGGCGGCCAGCCGGGTGGCGGTCAGCGAGTGCCCGCCGAGGTCGAAGAAGCTCTCGCTCACGCCGACCCGGGGCAGTGCAAGAACCTGGGCGAACAGCTCGCAGACGATCTGCTCCTGCGGTGTGCGTCCGGACCGCGCCAGGGCGGCGGTCCGTTCGGGTGCGGGCAGGGCGGCGCGGTCGAGCTTGCCGTTCGGGGTCAGCGGCAGCGCGTCCAGCAGCACGAACGCCGACGGCACCATGAACTCCGGGAGCTGGTCCTGCGCGAGGCGGCGCAGCTCCTCCACCGGCACGGTGGCTCCGGGGGCCGGTACGACGTAGCCGACGAGGCGCTGGTGGCCACCGTCCGTGCGGGGTACGACGGCCACGCCGCCGACGCCGGGATGGCGGGCGAGGACCGCCTCGATCTCACCCGGTTCGACTCGGAATCCGCGGATCTTGACCTGGTGGTCCGCGCGGCCCAGGTACTCCAGCTCGCCCTGCCCCGTCCACCGGGCGAGGTCACCCGTGCGGTACATGCGCGCGCCGGGCTCGCCGAACGGGTCGGCGACGAACCGCCCGGCCGTCATCCCCGGCCGGCGCAGGTATCCGCGGGCCGGGGCCGCGCCGCCGAGGTACAGCTCGCCCGGTACGCCGGGCGGGGCCGGCCGCAGGTCGGCGGTGAGGACGTAGCACCGTGTGTGCGCGACCGGGCGGCCGAGCAGGGGTGCCGTCGGCCAGTCGGCGGGCTCGGCGGGCAGCGTCGTACCGGTGACGACGTGGGTCTCGGTGGGCCCGTAGTGGTTGTGCAGGCGGCGGCCGGGGACGCGGGCGAAGAACGCGCGCAGCGCGGCCGACGGGGTCAGCGCCTCACCGGCCTGGGCCACATGGCGCAGCCACGGCAGGTCCAGGCGCTGCTCCAGGGCGGCTTGGGCGACCGCGTCGAGGACGAGGTTCGGCGCGTACAGCTCGGTGATCTCCATGACGTCGAGCCAGGCGGCCAGGCGCGCGGCGTCCCGCCGCGTCTCGTCGTCCGGCACCACCAGCGTCTTCCCGGCGAGCAGCGCCGACAGGATCTCCTGAGCGGACACGTCGAAGCCGATCGCGGTGAACTGCGCGACCCGGGTGCCCACTCCTCCCCCGATACGGCGGTGATGCCAGCGCATCAGGTTCATCAGGGGCGTCCCGGGCATGACGACGGCCTTCGGCGTGCCCGTGGAGCCCGAGGTGTACATGACGTAGACCGGGTGGTCCGCGGTCAGCGGGGCGGTGCGATCGGCGGTGGACAGGTCGCCGGGCGCCCGGGCGGCGACGCGTGCGCGGGTGTCCGGGGCGTCGAGGAGGAGCTGTGGCAGTCCCGTGGGCAGGTCGCCGGCGAGGCGCGTGTGGGTGAGCACCAGGTGTGGAACGGCGTCACTCAGGAGGAACTCCCTGCGCGCGGGCGGGAGTTCGGGGTCGACAGGAAGGTAGGCGGCGCCCGCCTTGAGCACGGCCAGCACCGCGGTCACCAGCTCCGGCGAGCGGGGCATGACGAGCGCGACGACGGTCTCCGGGCCGACGCCGTGGGCGACGAGTTCGCGGGCCAGACGGTTGGCCGAGGCGTTCAGCCCCGCGTAGCTGAGCTGTTGCCCGTCGCCGGTCACCGCGACGGCGTCCGGGTGGGCGGCGGCCTGCCGTTCGAACAGCTCGGGGAGGTGGTTCGCGAGGCCCTCCGGCTCGCCGGTGCCGTCCGACGCACCCTCCTCCGCCTCACCCGGCGCGTTCCACCGGTCCAGGACGCGCTGTCGCTCGGAGCCCAGCAGCCCGTCGACAGCGCGGACCGGGCGCTCGGGGTGGTCGGCGAGGGTACGCAGCACCTGGTGCAGCCGGTCCATCAAGGTCTGCGCGGCCGCCCGGCCGACCGCGTCGGGGCGGTGGTCGAGACGCAGGTACAGCCGTTCGCCCGGGGCGGCGAGCAGGGTGAGCGGGTAGTGGGTGGCGTCGCGGCTCGCGCCGAGGACCAGCCGGAACCGGACGTCCCCTGCGTCGGTGGCCCGGTCGGCGAAGGGGTAGTTCTCGAACACCACGGCCGTGTCGAAGAGGTCGGCGACCGGTGCCTCGCGCTGGATGCCGGTCAGTCCGATGTGGTGGTGGTCGGCGAGCGCGGACTGCTCGGCCTGCAACCGGGTCAGCAGGTCGCGCAGCGACTCGGCCGGCGCCCACCGCACCCGCACGGGGAGCATCGCGATGAACAGACCGACCATCGACTCGACCCCGGGCAGATGCGGGGGCCGGCCGGAGGCGATCGCACCGAAGACGACGTCCTGACGGCCGGTCGCCCGGGCCAGCACCAGGCCCCAGGCGGCCTGCACGACGGTGTTGAGGGTGACGCCGAGGCCGCGGGCGGTGTCCTTGAGGGCCGCGGTGAGCCGGGCGTCGGCGGGCTGGACGATGCGGTCCGGGAGCAGCGGGGAGCGGGGGTCGGCCGCGGAGATCCGGGTCGCCGTGTCGATCCCGGCGAGCGCCGCCCGCCACGCCCGCTCGGCGGCCCGCCGGTCCTGGCGTCCCAGCCAGTCGAGGTACTCCTTGTACGGCGTCACGGGCGGCAGGGTGCGCGGGTCACCGCCGCCGCCGTACAGCGTGAACAACTCGCGCAGCAGAACCGGGGTGGACCAGCCGTCGAGGACGATGTGGTGGCTGGTCACGACGAGGCGGTGGCGCGCGGGGCCGTATCGCAGCAGGCGGAAGCGGATCAGCGGCGGCTTCGACAGGTCGAACCGCTCGGCGAAGTCCGCCGCCGCCAGACGCTCGCCCTCCGCCTCCGCCCGCGCGGCCGGCAGGCCGCCGAGGTCGGACTCGGTCCACGGCAGCGGCACGGTACGCGCCACGACCTGGAGCGAGCGGCCCGAACGGGCCCGGCGGAAGCCGGTGCGCAGGACGGCGTGCCGGTCGACCAGGGCCCCGGCGCAACCGCGCAGCAGCGAGGCGTCGAGGGGGCCCTCGACGTCGATCGTGTGCTGCACGGCGTACACGTCCGGTCCGGACCGGTCGTACTCGGTCTGGAACAGCAGCCCTTCCTGCATCGGGCTGAGCGGCAGAATGTCTTCCAGGCGGGACGGCTTCACCATGGTCACCACGCGGCTTCGACGTCGTCGATGTCGTTCTGGGTCAGGTCGGCCAGCGGGAAGTCGGACGGGCTGTGGCCGCCCGCGTCCGGGGAGAGGGCATGCCGGACGATGCCTTCGAGGGCCGCCGTCCACCGCTCGCCGAGGTCGGTGAGGTCGGCGTCGGACCACAGCCGCCGCGCTCCGGTCCAGGTGACGGTCAGCCGGGGCCCGGTGGCCGCGTCGTGCACGACGGCGTGCACTTCGAGGCCGTGTGCGACGGGCAGGGCGGGGTCGGTGGTCGTCACCATGACCGCCTCGGGGGCCATGCCCCAGCCCGGTTCACCGCCCAGCGGGGCGCCCGGGGCCGCGAACCGCCCGAGGTAGTTGAACCCGATCTGCGGGGTGCCGAGGCGGGCGAGCACCTCGCGGCAGCCGGGGGCGAGGTGGCGCAGCAGCCCGAATCCGATGCCGCCGTCCGGCGCCGCGCACGCCTGCTCCTTGACCCGCTTGACCGCGTCGCCCAGGCGCGGAGCGCCCGAGGTCACGTCGGCCCAGGCGATCCGACCGGGGTCGATCCTGACCGGGTGCAGGGTGGTGAACCAGCCGAGCGTCCGCGACACGTCGGCGCCCGGGACCACGTCCTCTCGGCCGTGGCCCTCGACGTCGACGAGCACGCCGTCGGCCGTGTCGTCCCCCCGGTCGCGGCGCCAGGCGGCCACGGCCAGTCCGAGCGCCGTCAGCAGCACGTCCTCGACGCCGCAGTGGAAGGCGGCCGGGACGGTCGTCAGCAGGGGGCCGACGACGTCCTCCGGGAGCGTGTCGACGGTGTCGACGGTGTCGGCGGCGAGGTCGAGCCGGGGGTCGGCCGGCTTCGGCGTCAGCAGCGGGTCGGGGGCGTCGAGGACGTCCATCCAGCGGGGCAGTTCGGCGAGCCGGTCGGGCTGGGTGGCCTGCGCGGTGAGGCGCCGCGCCCAGTGGCGCAGCGAGGTGCCGACCGGCGACAGGTCCGGCGTGCGACCGGCGGCCGTCCGGCTGTACGCCTGGATCAGGTCGTCGGTGAGGATGCGCCAGGAGACCCCGTCGACGGCCAGGTGGTGGACGACGAGGAGGAGCCGGCCGGGCGTCTCGGGCCCGCGGTCGAACCAGACGAGCCGCGCGATCCGCCCGGCGTACGGGTCGAGCCGGTCGGCCGCGGCCGACACCTCGGCGCGGGCCCGGTCGGCGAGGGTGTCCTCGCTCAGGCCGGTGGCGTCGACGCGGCGCACGAGGCCGGCGTCGGGAGTCCGTCCGGGCGGCTGGACCTCCAGGGTCCAGGAGCCGTCCTGGTCGACCAGCTTCAGGCGGAGCGCGTCGTGGGTGTCGGTCACCGCGCGGACGGCGGCCCGCAGCGCGTCCTCGGAGAGGCCGGGCGGGCAGGACAGCAGCAGGGACTGGGCGAAGCGATGCACCGGGGCGCCGCGTTCGCGCAGCCAGTGGACGATGGGGGTGGCCGGGACCGGGCCGGTGCCGGTGTCGTCGGCCTCGCCGTCCGCGGTGGCGTCCGGTGCGCCGGCGCTCCGGCTCAGCTCCGCCGCGGTCCGGTGCGCGAACACGTCCCGCACGGTGAACGCGAGCCCTTCGGCACGGGCGGCGCTCACCAGCCGGATCGCGCAGATGCTGTCACCGCCGAGACCGAAGAAGTCGTCGTCGGCACCGACCGTGTCGCGCCCGAGCACCCGGGCCATGAGCGTGCACAGCAGGTGCTCGGCCTGGCCGGCGGGGGTGCGTCCGCCCGGCCGTCCGTCGGTCGCGGGCAGGGCCGCGCGGTCCAGCTTGCCGTGCGCGGTCACCGGCAGGGCGTCGAGGACGACGATCTCGTGCGGCACCAGGTACTGCGGCACGTGGCGCCCGGCGAAGGCGCGCAGCGCGTCACGGGTGGGCCGTCCGCCGTCCGCCGGTACGACGTAGGCGACCAGCCGGGGCTCCCCGTCGCCCTCGCGGCGGACCTCGGCCACGGCTTGGGCGACGGCGGGGTGCTCCCGCAGGACCGCCTCGACGTGGCCGGGTTCGACGCGGAAGCCGCGGAGCTTGACCTGCCGGTCGGTGCGCCCCCGGTACTCGAGGACGCCGTCCGGGGTCCAGCGGGCGAGGTCGCCGGTGCGGTACATGCGCTCCCCGGCCGGACCGTACGGGTCGGCGACGAACCGCTCCGCGGTCTGCGCGGGCCGGCCGAGGTAGCCGCGGGCGACCCCGGCGCCGGCCAGGTACAGCTCGCCCGTGGCGCCCGGGGGCAGCGGTTGCAGACCGGCGTCCAGGACGTAGGCGCGCATGCCGGCGAGCGGGCGGCCGATGGGCACGTTGCGGGCCTCGGGTGCGAGGTCGCGTACGGCATGGCTGGTGGCGAAGGTGGTGGTCTCCGTCGGGCCGTAGCCGTTGACCACGACCGTGTCCGGGCAGGCGGCCAGCACCCGCCGCACCATCGACGGCGCGATCTCCTCGCCGCCCGCCCACACCTGGCGGACACCCGCGAAGCACTCGGGCCGGTACTCGGCGACGACGGCGAACAGCGCGGCGGTGAGCCACAGCGCGCTCGGCCGGTGACGGACGATCAGGTCCGCGTACTCCTCGGCGCCCAGTGCGTCCGCGGGGGCGAGGATCAGCCGGCCGCCCCTGAGCAGCGGGGCCCAGATCTCGAACGTCGATGCGTCGAAGGCGGCGGGCGAGTGCACGAGGACGCCGGCGCAGACTCCGTCGCCGAAGCGCGGGTCGGTGGCCAGGGTGGCGATGTCGCGGTGGGTCACCACGATGCCCTTGGGCTGCCCCGTGGAGCCAGAGGTGTACATGACGTAGGCGGCGGAGAGCGGGTGCGGCGGGGCCGCGTCCCGTCCCGCTGGTTCCGGTGCCGCGTCCAGGTCGTCCGGCAGCAGGCGGGGCGCCGCGGTGTCCGGCAGGTGGCGGACGTCGGTGTCGCGGGAGGTGAGCACGGCCTTCGGCCGGGTCTCGCCGAGCATCGACGCGACCTGGGCGGCCGGATAGCGGGGGTCGATCGGTACGTAGGCGGCGCCGGCCTTCAGTACGGCGAGCAGCGCGACCACGAACTCCGGTGAGCGCGGCAGCGCCACGGCGACCGTGTCCCCGGCGCGGACGCCGTGCCCGGCCAGGGCGCGGGCCCACCGCTCGGCGCGCGCGTCGAGGTCGGCGTAGGTGAGGTCGCGGCCGTCCGCCGAGACCGCGATCGCGGCCGGGGTGGCGGCGGTCTGCCGGGCGAAGAGGCCGGTGACGGTCGCCTCGGGCAGGTCCGCCGCGCCGGGGGCCCCCGCGGTCAGCAGACGGGCGCGCTCGTCGGCCGTGAGCAGGTCGATCCGGTCGACGGGGCGGCCGGGGTCGGCGGCGACCCCGGCGAGCAGCCGCGCGAACCGGTCGAACAGGGTACGCACGGTCTCCGGTTCGAACAGATCGGAGGCGTACTCGACGTAGCCGTCGAGGCCGGCCGGGTCGCCGTCGGCCGTGCGCCGTTCGACCAGGCTGAGGAAGAGGTCGAACTTGGCGGTCCCGGTGCGGCCCAGCTCGGTGGAGACGGTGAGGCCGGGCAGGGTGAACTCACCGGCGGGAGCGGTGTCCTGGAGACCCAGCATCACCTGGAACAGGGGGTGGCGGGCCAGCGACCGCTCGGGCGCGAGGGCGTCCGTGAGGTACTCGAAGGGCACGTCCTGGTGGGCGTAGGCGGCCAGGGCCGTCTCGCGGACCCGCTGGAGCAGATCGGTGAAGGCCGGGCGGCCGGACACGTCGGTGCGCAGCACGAGGGTGTTCACGAAGGCGCCGACCACGTCGTCCAGCGCCTGGTCGAGCCGGCCCGCGACCGGGCTGCCGACGGCGATGTCGTCACCGGCGCCGAGGCGGGACAGCAGAGCCGCGAGGCCGGCGTGCAGCACCATGAACAGGCTGGCTCCCGAGGCCCGGCCCAGGTCGACGAGGCGACGGTGCAGTTCGGCGTCGAGGCGGACGCTGATGTGGTCGCCGGTGTAGGAGGCGACGGCGGGCCGCGGCCGGTCCGTGGGCAGCTCGATCTGCTCGGGCAGTCCGGCCAACTGTTCGCGCCAGTACGCCACCTGCGTCTCCAGCAGGCCGCCGCCGGTGCCGTCCGCGGCGAGCAGTTCGTTCTGCCAGAGCGTGTAGTCGCTGTAGCGCACCGGTGCCGGATCGAGCCGGGCGGCGCGGCCGGCGGCGCGGGCGGCGTAGGCGCGGTCGAGATCGCGGGCGATCAGCCGCATCGACAGCGCGTCGCAGGCGCAGTGGTGCAGGACGAGCAGCAGGACGTGTGCGTCGGCTCCGGTGCTGAACAGCTCGGCGCGCAGCGGCGGTTCGACGGCGAGGTCGAAGGGGCGGCGGGCGCCCGCGGCGAGGCGTTCGTCGAGTTCGGCCTCGGTGACGGACATTGCGGCCAGGGCGGGCGCGGTGGGCGGCAGCACCTGCTGGAGGAGACGGCCGTCGACGTACGGCAGGACGGTGCGCAGGCTCTCGTGTCGGGCTAGGACGTCCCCGAGGGCGGCGCGGAGGGCGGCGACGTCCAGGGGGCCGTCGATGCGCAGCACCGAGGGGATGTTGTAGGCGCCGCCGGGGCCGTCCATCTGCTGGAGGAACCACATCCGGCGCTGCGCGTAGGAGGCCTCCAGCTCGGTGGTCCGCTCCTGCCGCACCAGGGGCGGGCGGGCCAGTCCGGCGTCGTCCAGGGCGGCGGTGACCGCGCGCGGGGTGGGGTCGTCGAACAGGACGCGCAGGTCCACCTCGACGGAGAACGTCGACCGGATGCGGGTGATCAGTGTGGTGGCGAGCACGGAGTGGCCGCCGAGGTCGAAGAAGTCGTCGTCGGGGCCGACCTCGGGTTCGTCGAGCACGAGCGCGAAGAGCGCGCACATGATGTCGAGCCGGGAGGAGAGCCCGCCGCCGGCCGGGGCGTGCGCGGGATGCGTGGCGGTGGTCAGGGCGGCACGGTCGAGCTTGCCGTTGGCGGTGAGCGGCAGCGCGTCGGTGCGGACGATCCGGCCGGGCACCATGTACTCGGGCAGCCGGGCGCGGACCGCCTCCTTGATCTCCTCGGGCGCGGGGTCGGCTCCGTCGTCGGCGACGACGAAGGCGACCAGGCGCCGGTCGTCCTCCCGCTCCTCGGTCAGGGCGACCGCGGCGAGCGCCACGCCGGGGCACTCGGCGAGCGCGGCCTCGATCTCGCCGGGCTCGATCCGGAAGCCGCGGACCTTCAGTTGGTCGTCCGAGCGCCCGACGAAGGTGAGCCGGCCGGCCGGGTCACGGCGGGCCAGGTCGCCGGTGCGGTACATGCGCTCGCCGGGCCGCCCGTGTGGGTCGGCGACGAACCGCTGCGCGGTGAAGCCCGGGCGGCCGAGGTAGCCACGGGCCAGGCCGGGCCCGGAGACGTACATCTCGCCGATCGCGCCGACCGGCACCGGCCGCAGCCGTTCGTCGAGGAGCCGGACCGTCAGGTCGGCGAGCGGGACGCCGATCACGCTGTCCGGGCCCTGCTCGGGGCCCAGCTCGACGTGGGTGACGTGGACCGTGGTCTCGGTGATGCCGTACATGTTCACCAGCGCCGCTCCGGTGCCGCCGTGGCGGCGGCGCCAGTCGGCGAGGCGGGCGGGCTGGAGCGCCTCGCCGCCGAAGACCACGGTGCGCAGCCGCAGTCGTCGGCTCACCTCGGGCAGTTCCTGGTCGGCGGTCATGAGCTGGTAGAACGCCGACGGCGTCTGGCTGAGGACGGTCACCCGCTCGTCGGCGAGCAGCCGCAGGAACCGCTGCGGCGAGCGGCTCACCTCGAAGGGGACGACGACCAGCCGGCCGCCGTGCAGCAGGGCGCCCCAGATCTCCCACACGGAGAAGTCGAAGGCGGCCGAGTGGAAGAGCGTCCACACGTCGCCGGGGCCGTAGCCGAGCGGCTCGCGGGTGGTGGTGAAGAGGCGGACGACGTTCTCGTGGGAGGTGATCACGCCCTTGGGGCGGCCCGTGGACCCGGAGGTGTAGGTCAGGTAGGCGCGGCAGCCGGGCCGCAGCGGCCGGACCCGTTCGTCCGCGGTCACCGGCCGAGGGTCGCGGCCGTCGACGTCGGCGCGGAACTCCGGGGCGTCGATGAGCAGGTGGTCCCGGTCGGTGGTGATCCGGGCCGCCGAGGAGGTGACCAGCAGCTCGGGCGCCGCGTCCTGGAGCATGTACGCGATACGGGCGGGCGGGTAGTCGGGGTCGACGGCGACATAGGCCGCGCCGGACTTGAGCACGCCGAGCAGGGCGAGGACAAGGTCCGCGGAGCGGGACAGCGCGACGGCGACGACGTCCTCCGGGCCGATGCCGCGGGCGATGAGGGCGCGGGCCAGCCGGTTCGACCGCTCGTCGAGTTCCCGGTACGACCAGGTGGTGCCGTCCGCCGTGAGCGCGGGGGCGTCCGGGGTGGCGGCGGCCTGCGCGGCGAACAGCTCGGGGAGGGTGGCAGCACCGGGGACGGCGGTGACCGCCGCGGTCGGGGGAGCCGGGTCGGCGGGCGCCGGAGTCGGGCCACCGACGCAACTCACCGGCTGTGAGGTGTCCGTGGCGGTGAGCGCCTCCAGCGTAGCGGTGAACGCGTCGCGGTGGTCGGCCAGTCCCAGGTCATCACGGCCGTTGACGTCGACCTGGAGACCCTGCCCGTCCTGGCGGTCCCAGAGCATGAACAGCAGGTTGCCCACCAGACCTGAGGACAGGTTGCGCATCGTGCCGCGTGCCGCGCCGAACCGCAGGTCGTAGGGGTGCGATATGACGTTGACGACCGGCAGCAGGGACGTGGCATGAGCCATCCCGAGGTCCCGCTGGAGGTCCACGCCCCGGTAGCGCTGGTGTGCCACGGCCGCGGCCATCTGCTCGGCCACGTGCTCCAGCAGGGCGGTGACGGTCATGTCCGGGCGGACGGTGAGTGGCAGCGGCAGGACGTTGGCGAGGTTCGCCGGGGTCTGCCGGGCGAGCTGGCTCGCGCGGGCGGAGAGCGGGAAGGCGAGGAGGACGTTCTCGTCCCCGGTCCGCCGCTGGACGTGCAGCGCCACGGCGGCCGTGACGACCACCGGCCAGGGCACCCGGACGCTGCGGGCGGTCCCGCGCACGGCGTCGAACCGCTCCTCGGGCAGCCATCGCGTCACGCTGCGGAACGTGGCGGCCGCCCCCCGGGACCGGCTGACGAGCGGGGAGGGCGCCGGCCGGCCGCCCAGCTGCCCGAGCCAGAAGTCCCGGTCCTGCCGGAAGTCCGGCGCGCAGCGGTACGCGGCGTCCTCGTCGGCGAGTTCGCGCAGCGAGCCGAACGGGTTGGGGCCGGGGTCGCGCCCCTCGGTGAGCGCCGTGTAGACCTCGGCGACCCGGCGGGAGACCAGGGAGGAGCCGTAGGCGTCCATGGCGATGTGGTGGTAGTTCTGGTACCACAAATGCCGCTCGGGGCTGAGGCGGAGCACCGCGAAACGGAACAGCGGACCGTCCGTCAGATCGGTCGGCCGGGACAGCTCCCGGCGCATCCACGCGTCGGCCTCGGCCTGCGGATCGTCGGCACCGGACAGGTCGACGGCGCGCAGCTCCCACGGCCGGTCCGGGTCGATGCTCTGCGCCACCCGGCCGCGGTCCTGGTGGAAGCGGCTGTGCACGGTGTCCAGGCCGGCGACGACCGACCGCAACGCGCGCTCGAAGATCTCCGTGTCGAACTCGCCCTGCACATCGACGTACTCGCCGACCTGATACACCGAATTGCCGTCGCTCAGCCGCTGTTCGGCGAACCAGATCTCACGCTGCGCTGCCAGCAGGGGCAGCATTGTGTCGGCGTTCAACAAGATCGACGACCTCCGAGATTTCCTACTGGAAGCGCGGAACCACCCGGGAACCGAATCAGCCGGCGCGTAAAGCCGGTACGGGCGGGCCGGGGAATGAACAATCGGTACAGCGAATTCGCTCCGGCCGAACGTAACGGCGCATCGGGCCCGGTACAAGCCCGGCGATCGCGCACAGGAATGGGCGGCGGCCGACCGCATCGGACGCCGACAGGCAGGTCATACGGGGTGCCCGAGGCGGACTGCGGTGTCCCGCCGGCGGGACACCACGACGCTCTTGCCGGTCGGCCGACGCGTCGACAATGACTCGATCGCTCGGCTAGGTTCCGATCACACCGAAACACCGAGCACACCCGGGACGTCGAAACTCCTGCACCCTCCCCCACGGTTTTGACCGACGCGTCCCGCATTCGTCCGCCAGAAATTCGAGGACGCACCCGGAGAGAATCCAGCATGACACTTGACACCCAGCAGTGGCAGCTCTCGGATACCGAGCTCGACTTCTTCCGGGAGAACGGTTATATCGGGCCGCTGACGATTTACACCCCGGAGGAGATGGACGCGCTGTGGCGCCGGGCCCGTCGTGAGGTCATGGACCGCTCGCACGCCGCCTACCCGGTCGACGAGGCGATGTCGGGCGCGACCAACATCGCGAACTACGACCGTCACCTCGACGTCGACCTGCTCATGCAGCACGTGTGCAACCGGAAGATCACTGAACGGGTCGCGTCCATCCTGGGGCCCAACGTCCTGTGCTGGCGCACGGAGTTCTTCCCGAAGTACCCGGGCGACGAGGGCACCGACTGGCATCAGGCGGACACTTTCGCCAACGCCAGCGGCAAACCACAGATCCTGTGGCCCGGCGAGACCGACACCGAGTTCGGCAAGGGCACCCTCACCGTGTGGACGGCGTTCACCGACGCCACCCGGGACAACGGCTGTCTCCAGGTCATCCCCGGCTCGCACCACCGGATGAACTACGACGAGACCAAGCGGATGACCTACGACACCTCGCAGATCAACTCCAAGGTCAAGGACGGCGTTCCGCGCGGCTTCTTCGGTTACGACTACCGCGAGCTCCAGATCGACCCGGACTGGAAGCCGACCGAGGAGGACGCCTTCGACCTGGTGATGCGGCGCGGCCAGTGCGTGATCTTCTGGTCCACCCTGATGCACGCGTCGCTGCCCAACATCACGGCGAAGAGCCACCGGATGGGCTTCGCCACCCGCTACGTCCCGACCAGCGTGCGGGTCTACCCGGACACCGACCGGGTCGAGGAGTACGGCGGGAGCATCCCGCTCGACAAGTGGGGCGCGGTCCTCGTCAGCGGTGAGGACGACACCGGCCACAACAAGATCCTGCGTGAGTCGCTGCGCGGCACACCGATCGCCGAGTTCCTGGGCTGAGTCGGACCCCCGCACCCCCGGCCGACTGAAGGAGTGCCCCTCGCGGGTGCGCCTCCAGCCGGCCTGTGCCGCGCACCCCTGCCTGGAGGAGGGCACCCGCATGACCGTCACCCCAAGCTCCGTCACCCTGCCGATCGTCATGGGGGGCGCGGAGTTCGCCGCCGATCCGCCCGCCCACTACACCTGGCTGAGGGAGAACTCCCCGCTGGGGCAGGTCCGGCTGGACTTCGGCGCGTTCGCCCAGGACGTCTGGGTGGTCTCCCGCTACGCGGACTGCAAGGCGATGCTCACCGACCCCCGCCTGCTGCGCTCCCCGTACGGGCCTCCGCCGGGCGTCGAGATCCCCGAGCACATCCGCCTGGTCAGCTCCACCCTGGACATGAAGGACAAGGACGAGCACCGCAGGCTGCGCTCCCTGGTGGCCGCTCCCTTCACACCGAAGCGCATCGACCATCTCGGCGAGCAGGTCCGGGTGCTCGCCGAACGCCGCCTGGACGCGCTCGGCGGCGACAGCGGCCCGATCGACCTGCGGCAGGACTTCGCGCTCCCCGTGACCTACACCGTCATCGCCGACCTCGTCGGCGTCGGCGAGCAGGACCGCGTCCGCTTCCAGCAGGGCGTCACGGCGCTGATGAGCGGGTTCAGCGGCTCCCGGGAGGACTGGGAGGCGCACGTGCGCGACCTCGTCGACGTCACCCGCGACCTGGTCGCCCGCAAGCGGGCCGAGCCCGCGGACGACCTCGTCACCGGCCTGATCGAGGCCGAGGAGGCGGGTGACCGGCTGGACGACACCGAGCTGGTGGCCATGGTGTTCAGCCTGGTGACGGCGGGCTACGAGACGACGTACAACCTGATCACGAACGCTGTGGCCGCCCTCCTGGACCACCCGGACCAGCTGGACCTGCTGCGTGCGGCGCCGGACGACGAGGCGCTGTGGCGGTCGGCGGTCGACGAGGTGGCGCGCTATCTGCCGCCGATCACCGGAACCCGGCCGGCCACCGCGGTCGAGGACATCGAATGGCACGGGCAGACCGTGCCCGCGGGGGCTTCGGTGCTGCCGTTGCTCGCGGCTGCCAACCGGGACCCGGAGGTGTTCGAGGAGCCGGAGCGCTTCGACGTCACCCGCTCCCCCAACCCGCACCTCGGTTTCGGCCACGGTGTGCACTTCTGTCTCGGCGCCAACCTGGCCCGGATGGAGGCCCGGGTGGCGCTCCAGGTGCTGTTCGAGCGGCACCCCGGCCTATCGCTCGCCGTCGGCCGTGACGAACTGGCCCTGGAGCCGATGCCGCTGTGGACCCGCTTCCGCGAACTGCCGGTCGTCCTCGGATGAACCGGGGCGGGGCGTCCGTATGCCCGACTGTCCGCCGACGCGCCGAGGACACGTGAGAGGACCATGCCGAACCGCACCGCTGTCGTCACCGGAGGAACCAAGGGGATCGGGGTCGCGCTCAGCCGGCGGCTGGCCCGGCTCGGGTATCACGTCGTCGCGGTGTACCGCGCCGACAAGGCCGCCGCGGACGTGTTGAGCGAGGAACTCGGCGACCGGGTCGAGACGGTCCGGCTGGACGTCGCCGACCCGGAGGCGGTGACCGCCTTCGCCGAGCGGGTGCTCTCCGCGCACGGCGCGCCCCAGGTGCTGGTCAACAACGCCGGCCGCAACATCGACGGGCCGTTCCTGGAGATGGCGGACGACGACTGGCGGCAGGTGCTGGACGCCAACCTGTCCGGGCCGTTCTATCTGACCAAGGCATTCGCCCCGGCCATGCTCGGTCTGGAGGGCGGCGCCAGCGTCGTCAACGTCGGGGCGACGACCGCGATCCGGCCTCGGCTGAACGGCGTCAACTACTGCGCGAGCAAGGCGGGACTGCTGCATCTGACCAAGTGCCTCGCGCTGGAGCTGGCCCCGGCCGTCCGGGTCAACTGCCTGATTCCCGGAATGATCGACACCGAGGAGATGCGCACCCGGTACCGGGTCGCCGATCCGACGGCGCGCGCCGAGCTGCTCGCCGAGATTCCGCAGGGGCGGATCGGCTCGCCCGAGGAGATGGCGGACGCCCTTCAGTTCCTGGTCGGCGACGGGGCCCGCTACATCACCGGCCAGAAACTCATCGTCGACGGTGGCCAGTTCATGTGGTAGCGGTCACCGCCCTGTCCGAGAGAGAAGAGCCTTTTCATGTTCGCACGCCTCGACCGGTATGCCGATTTCCTCAAGATCAGGTATCGCTCCGACTTCCTCAAGTCCGGCGAGTACTCCCTCGCCGAGGTCACTCCCGAACTGCGCGAGCGCATCGAGAGCGGGCAGTTCCACCGCATCGTCTTCTCCGGGATGGGCTGCTCCGCCATCGTCTCCGATGTGATCGGGGCGTTCCTCAACGCCTCAGGTGCGGGAGTGGAGGTCCTTGTCTTCAACGACTACGACTTCCCCTACCTCGTCCCGCGGTCGGTGGTCGACGACGAGGGGACACTGTTCGTCATCAGCTCCTACAGCGGCCACTCCGAGGAGCCGGTCCGGGTCTTCCACCAGCTCGCGGGTCGCTACCACCGCACGCTGCTGCTGACCTCCGGCGGCAGGCTGGCCGAGCTGGGCCGGCAGGCCGGGGTGTCGGTGGCCCGATGGGAACTGAGCGAGCCGGACCGGGAGTACCCGCTCTTCCACGTCGGCCAGTACTTCGCGATCCTGCTCGACATGTTCCCGCGGCTGGGGCTGATCAAGGAGGACCACCGCGCGGAGGTCGCCGCGCTGGCGGGCCATCTGGCCACGGACTTCACACCGGAGCTGGAGGAGCTGGCCCGCGCGACCGCGCTGCGCTCGAAGGACGCGAACATCATCATGCTGGCGTCGCCGAAGTGGTACATGAGCCTGCTGAAGCTGGCCAAGATGCACTTCAACGAGATGGCGATGGCACCGGCGACCCGGAACTTCTTCCACGAGTTCTGCCACAGCGAGGTCGCCACGCTCTCCGACCCGGACCGCCCGCACAGCGTCCTGCTGTTCCGGGACAGCGACGACGACGCCTACACGCGACAGAAGATGGACAACCTCGTCCGTCTGCTCACCCGCGACATCCCGCAGAACCGGAACATCACGGTGACCGAGTTCGCGCTCGACCAGCCGACGTTCATGCGCAAGTACTTCACCGCGCTGGAGTTCGTCCAGCACACGGCGCTGCAGCTGGGCCGCCTCTACGACACCAAGTCCCGCGATCTGATCTCCGAGTCCGCCGGCAACCCGTGGTACCACACGACCTCCATCCTGGCCGAGGCCGGACTGGCGAAGACGTCCGGCTGACCCCTGGAAGGAACCGGGGCACCCCGTGTCAGGGCCCGCTGCACCGGCGCGATCCGGACGGCGGGCCCTGTGCGCCCTCCGCCGCCCGCGCGCCCCGGGCGTCCGGCACGTCCTGCGCGCTGCGGCGGACGATGGCCTCGATCCCGTCCAGCAGCACCGCCAGTCCGGCGTCGAAGGTCTCGGTCGCCTCCCGTTCCAGATACGGCAGTTCCGGTTCGGGCGGAGCCGTGGCGGCCTCCTCGGCGAGCCGGACGACCGTCGGGAAACGCTCGGCGAAGTCGGGCACGACCTCCTCGAAGGCCGCGGAGCGGGCGGCCCACCAGTCCTCGTCGGACACGCCCGTCGCGGCGGCGGCCTGCCGGGAGTCGACCACCGTCTGCGCGGCGCCCCGGACGTGGTTGATCAGTGTGCCGACGACCCGCCGCAGCACCTGCGCGCTGAGCCCGGTCGCGAAGAGAATGCGCAGGACGCTCTCCAGCATGGCGTTCTCGTTCGGCCCGAGCACGGGACGCGCCTGGGAGACCTGGAGGGTCCAGGGGTGGCGCAGGCAGAACGCCCAGTAGTCGTGCGTCCAGGCCGAGAGCGCCGCGCGCCAGCCGTCCGTGAGGTCGTAGCCGGTGGGCAGTTCGGCGAGGGCGCGATCGTACATGAGGTCGACCAGCTCGTCCTTGCTGGGCACGTAGGTGTACAGCGCCATTCCGGTCCGCCCGACACGCTTGCCCACCTCGCGCATGGAGACCGCGGAGATCCCAGAGGCGTCGGCGATGGCGATCCCGGCGTCCACGATCGCGTCCACGGTCAGCCCGGGCCGGGGTCCCGGACCGCTCCGGGGGGCCGCCTCACCGGGGGTGCGCCACAGCAGGGCCAAGGAACGACGGAAATCCCCCTGGCCGGCGAATACCACCACCACATCCCCTTGACTGGTGCCGGACTGGACGGTCATTACCTTACCGCACGGCCACTCGACGGCTGTCCTTCGTGCGGGGCCGCGAAAACGCGTGACGGCCCCGCGACGGCTTTCACTGCATGGCCGCTTTCCGGCGCTCTTCGACGGCCGAGCCGGATTCCTTGCGCGCCATTCGCCGCAGTACCACGGGTGCCAGCAAAAGACCGAGGACGGACCACGCACCGAGTGCGCAGAATGTTTCGACATATCGCCAGGAATCGCCGATCTCCACGGCGGCGAACTCGTCCGGCAGCAAGGCGGAACGCATTCCGAGACCGAGCCAGTAGACGGGGAATACCTGGGCGATCCACTGGAGCCATTCCGGCGCCTCGGTGACCGGGAAGAAAATGCCCGAGACGCCGAAGAGCGCCAGCAGCGGGAACATGACGACGCCGATGTTGCGCGGGCTGGTGAGCACCGACCCCAGGACGGCGCCGATCGGCATCGTCGCGAGCATCCCGAGCACGAGCACCCAGGCCAGCGTGAACCAGGCGCCGACGCTGTCCAGGCGCACCCCGTCGAAGAGGAGGACGCCGGGCACCAGCAACAGGGCGGTGGTGATCAGGGTCGACACCGCCGAGTGGATGATCTTGCCGATCAGATAGGCGACCATGCCGTTCGGGGCGGCCTTCGCCCGCAGCAGCGTGCCGTCCTCCCGTTCCATCAGCAGGTTGAAGGCCACGGCCTGGAAGCCGTTGAAGGCGAGCGTCAGACCCAGCAGGCCGGCCAAGGTGGTGGAACCGAGCGAGAAGCCGGTGCCGCCGATGTCGGAGCCGCGCCGCAGCAGGGCGACAACGAGCAGGACGACCGGGATGAACAGCATGCCGAGGACGTCCTGGACGCTGGAGAGCGACTGGCGGGTCTCGATCCGGCCCGCCGCCAGGCCGCTGCGGACGGCGGTCGCGGTCGCGCTCACGCTCATGACGACACCTCCGCCACCCGCTCGACGGCCGCCCGGGGTGCGCCCAGCTCCGGGAGCCCGGCGCCGTCCCGGCCGGACTCGGCGGCGTGCACCATGGCCAGGTAGGTGTCCTCCAGGGTGGCCCGGCGGACCTCGAGCTTGTCGACGTCGGCGCCGTGCGCGGCGAACAGCTCACGCACGAACCGGGTCGGGGTCCGGGTCGAGGTGGTGAACCGTTCGCCGTCGCGGATCCAGCGCACCTCGGCGCCGGTCTCCACCTGCCGGGCCAGTTCCTCGGGGGTGGCATCGGCCACGATCCGCCCCCTGGCCAGGATCACGATGCGGTCGGCCAGCCTCTCGGCCTCGTCCAGATCGTGGGTGGTCAGCAGGATCGTGGTGTCCTCGACCTCGGCGAGCCGGCGCACCAGCGCGTGGAACTCCTGGCGGGCCTCCGGGTCGAAGCCCACGGTCGGCTCGTCGAGGAAGAGCACCTCGGGGCGGCCGACGATGCCGATCGCCACGTCCAGCCGCCGCCGCTGGCCGCCGGAGAGCTGTCCGACGCGCCGGCCGGCCTGCTCGGTGAGCCCGACGGCCTCCAGGAGTTCGTCCACGTCACGCGGGCGGGTGATCCGCTCGGTGGAGTAGGGCGCGTACAGGGAGCCATAGTGCGCCAGGAACTCGCGGACGGGCCACTTGGCGTGGTCCCGCCAGGACTGGAGGACCACACCGAGGCGGGCCCGCCAGCTTTCGTCGCCGTGCGCCGGATCGATGCCGAGCACCCGCACCTCGCCGGCGGAGCGCATCCGGAAGCCCTCGAGGATCTCGATCGTCGTCGTCTTCCCGGCGCCGTTGGGGCCGAGCAGTGCGACGACCTCACCCCTGGCGACCCGGAAGGTCACCCCGTGCAGGACGCTCGTGGATCCGTAGCTCATGCGCAGGTCGATGACCTCGATGGCGGGCTCTGCCGCCGTGTCCGCACTCATGCCACTCCCCCTCCTTCCGCTATCTCATTACAGCGTAAAACGTTAGCACGCACCCCTCCCCGGCACCGGCGCCGCGCCGGGACCGGGGAGGAGGGAAGAGGGGCGCGGCCGGCCGCCTCAGCCGGCCACCTGTCCGGGGAAGCGGTCGAGCAGGTACGCGTGGATGTCGTTGACCGAGTTCAGCGTCTGGAGCTCTTCGAACCGGGGGTCGAGACGGATGCCGTACCGGTCCTCCAGAGAGGCCTGGAGGGTGACCATGGTGAAGGAGTCCATGACGAACTCCGCGTCGTCGCCGACATCGGCGGACAGCGCCAACGAGCGGCTCTGGGAGAGGATCTCCCTGATCTCATCCTTGCTGATCACTGACGTTTTCCCTCCGGGTGGGGTCACAGGCCGGCGCGGATCGCGTTCCGGTCACGGACGAGCTTTCCGGTCTTGTTGCGGGGCAGGGCGCGGGCGACGAAGAACCGCTTGGGGACCTTCACGGCGCTCAGCCGTTCCCGGCACCAGGCGATCAACTCGCCCGCCTCCGGTGCCGGCTCACCCCCGACGTACGCCTCGATCACCTCGTGGTGGAGGACCACCGCCTCGGCGACCGCGGGGTGCGCCCGCAGCACGGTCTCCACCTCGACGAGGTCGACCTTGAGGCCGCCGATGGTGACGAGCGAGTCCAGCCGGCCGAGGATGCTCAGCTCGCCGGTGACGTCATCCGCGGCGAAACGGTCGAAGGTGCGCAGCCACCCGTCGACGTAGCGGTCCGGCTGGTCGTCGAGCGGATACGGCGACCGGTCCAGGCGTACGTACAGCTCCTGATCGACGATCTTCGTCTCGACCCCGGGCACCGCGCTGCCCAGCACCGGCGGCCGCGGCCCGTGCAGCCCGGCCGCGAGCAGGCCGGTCTCGGTCACGCCGTACACCTGGCTCACCCGGACCCCGTACCTGCGGTGGAACTCCTCGTACACCTCGACGGGCAGCCGTTCGCCGCCGGTGACGGCCAGCCGCAGCGCGGGCAGCGGGGGCACCTGCGGTGTCTTGGTCAGCAGTTCGAAGTGAGCCGGCACCCCGTAGATCGCCATCGCCCCGGTCTCCCGGGCGGTCCGCAGCACCTCGGCCGGCGTCGGCAGGGGCGGCAGCACCACCGTCGCGCCCTGCCGCAGGGCGTGCAGCACGCCGGTGACCAGGCCCATCGTGTGCACGAGGGAGTTGAGCAGCACCAGGCGGTCGCCGGCGCCGGGCAGTTCCGGCAGGGCGGCGTGACGGTCGAGTTCGGCGAGGAGCGACGCGGGGGTGCGGCCGATCACCTTGGGCCGGCCGGTCGAGCCGGAGCTGAACTGGACGAGGCAGGCGTCGGACGCGGCGGGGCGCCCGGACGGCCTGGTGCCGACGCGGAAGGCGACCTCCTCCTCGAATCCGGTCGCCGGTCCCGGATGCCCGTCGGAGTCGATCACGTACTGGGGCCGGAGCAGTTCGGCCAGTGGCTCGTACTCGGCGGGTGTCGCCCGGAAGTCGACCAGGAGGACCTGCGCGCCCCGGCTCCACAGGGCGAGCAGCACCCGCACATAGCTGAGACTCGGCCTCATCCGGAGCAGAACGGTACTGTTCTCACCTATTCCCTGTTCGCGGAAGGCACGACTGAGTTCGGCCACCGCGGAACGCAGTTCGGATCTGGATTCCGCAGTGCGTGAAATTGCCCAGGGCTGCCGGTCCGCACCGGCGTCCAGCAATGATTCACCCCACCAGGACGCGATTGCCATGCCTCTCCCTCACCGGCTGGAAGAATCGGGAAGTCAACAGGGTGATTATGGGTGCACCAGACGGAAATTCACTGTCCCGCCGGCGGGACAACCGACGCTGCCCGCGGGCCTGCTCACGACATTGACTCCGCGAACCGCCGTGTTAGGTTCGGGCGGTGCCCGGACAACGGGAAACCGGCTCGCACAACAACCGCTTGCATTCTTCCCGCCGACATATTGAAATCAGGCGGCGCTACGCAACCGGAGGCTGAAGATTGTCTGGTCGTGAGCCCGAGGGTGCGATTCTGCCCCTGTCGGCCGCACAGCGTGAGATCTGGTTCGCGGAACAGCGCCTGGAATCGGCGAACAGCGTCTACCGGGTCGGGGAGTACGTGCGGATCGACGGCCCGCTCGACACCGCGCTGTTCGAACGGGCGCTGCGGCAGACGGTCGGTGAAGCCGACGCGCTGCACGTCCGGTTCGCCGAGTCCGGCGACGACGCCCGGCAGTCCGTACGGCAGGTGGCCGACTGGCCGCTGCCGTACGTGGACGTCGGCGACCGGCCGGACCCGTCCGCGGCGGCGACCGCGTGGATGGAGCGGGACCTCCGCAGGCCGATGGACCTCGCCCGCGGGCCGCTGTTCCGGCACGCGCTGATCGGCCTCGGGGACGACTGCCACATCTGGTACCACAGTTACCACCACATCGTCATGGACGCGTTCGGCGCCCAGCTCATCGCCCGGCGGGTGGCGGCGGTGTACACCGCGCTCGCCGAGGGACGGCCGTGCGAGGCGTCGCCGTTCGGGTCCCTGCGCCGGCTGGTCCACAGCGACACCGCCTACCGCTCCTCCGAACAGTTCGCCCGGGACCGGGCGTTCTGGACCGGCCTGTTCGCCGACCGGCCGCCGACGCCCCGGCTCGTGGTGCCGTCACGGACCACGCCGGCGGAACTGCTGCGCAGCACCACCCGACTCGGCCAGGACCGTCTGGAGCGCATCCGCGAGATCACCCGCCGGGCCCGGGTGCCCTGGTCGCAGTTGGCGATCACGGCGGCCGCGGCGTACGTGCACCGGATGACGGGCGCCGACGACGTGGTGGTCGGCCTGCCCGTAGCGGCGCGCACGGACGTCGTGGTGCGCCAGACCCCGGGCATGACCTCCAACGTTCTGCCGCTGCGGGTGCCGGTACGGCCGGAGCTGAGCGTCGCCGGGCTGCTGCGTGAGGTGAGCGACCGGGTCCGTGACGTGGTGGCCCACCAGCGGTACCGGGGTGAGGACCTGCACCGGGACATCGCGCTGCGGGACACGGCCGCCGCCCGGTACGCGCCGCTGGTCAACGTCATGTCGTTCGACTACGACCTGCGGTTCGGCGAACACCCCGCGACCGTGCACAACCTCTCCTCCGGCCTGGTCGGCGACCTGGCGATCGCCGTGTGGGACCGGCGGGACGGATCCGGCCTCCAGATCGACCTCACCGCCCACCCCGAGGTCTGCGACCGGCAGACGCTGACAGACCATCAGAACCGGTTCGTGGCCCTGCTGAACGCGGTCACCGAGGCCGACCCGGACTCCCCGATCGGCCGGATCGACCTGCTGACCGCGGCGGAACGCCGCCGGCTCCTGCCGGCCCCGGCCGCCGTGGCCCCCGCGCGCCGCGCCACCCTGCCGGGGCTGTTCCAGGCGCGGGCCCAGGCCTCCCCGGACGCGCCCGCCGTCTCCCTCGGCGGCATCCGGCTGTCCTACGCGCAGCTGAACACCCGGGCCAACCGGCTCGCGCGCCTGCTGATCGCCCACGGCGCCGGGCCGGAGAAGATCGTCGCGGTCGCGCTGCCCCGGGGCGTCGAACTGATCGTCGCCCTGCTCGCCGTCACCAAGACGGGCGCGGCCTATCTGCCGCTGGACCCGGCCTATCCGCGCTCCCGGCTGGAGTTCATGCTGACGGACGCCGCCCCGGTGCTGGTGGTCACCGACCGGGACACCGCGCCGTCGCTGCCGTCCGGCGCGCCCGCGCTCGTCATGGACGAGGGCGCCACCGCCCGTCTGCTCGACGCGCAGCCGGCGACCGACCCCGCCGACGGCGACCGGACCCGCCCGCTGACGCCGGACCATCCCGCCTACGTCATCTACACCTCCGGCTCCACCGGCCGGCCCAAGGGCGTCCTCGTCACCCACCACAACGTGGTCCGCCTGTTCGACGCCACCCGGGAGCGGTTCGCCTTCGACGAGCGGGACGTGTGGACCCTGTTCCACTCCGCGGCGTTCGACTTCTCCACCTGGGAGATCTGGGGTGCGCTGCTGCACGGGGGCCGCCTGGTCGTCGTGCCGTACGACGTGAGCCGTACCCCCGCGCGCTTGCTGCGGCTGCTGGCCGACGAGGGCGTGACGGTGCTCAACCAGACGCCGTCCGCCTTCTACCAGCTGATGCAGGCCGACCGTGAGGAGCCCGCGCACGGCGACCGCCTCGCGCTGCGCACGGTCGTCTTCGGTGGTGAGGCGCTGCGCCCGGACCGGCTGCGCCCCTGGTACGAGCGCCACCCGGACACCGCGCCGGCCCTGGTCAACATGTACGGCATCACCGAGACCACCGTCCACGTCACCCGGCTCGACCTGGACCGCGGCCAGGTGGCCGCCGCCGAGACGAGCGTGATCGGCACGGGCCTGAGCGACCTGCGCACCTACGTCCTGGACCCGGGGCTGCGCCCCGTGCCGCCCGGCGTCCCCGGCGAACTCCATGTCGCCGGGGCCGGACTGGCCCGCGGCTATCTGGGCCGTCCGGAGCTGACCGCGCAGCGGTTCGTCGCCGACCCCTACGGGCCGCCCGGCACGCGGATGTACCGCACCGGGGACGTGGCCCGCTGGACCGCCGACGGGCTGCTGGAGTATCTGGGCCGGTCCGACGACCAGGTGAAGGTCCGCGGGTTCCGCATCGAACCCGGTGAGATCGAGGCGGCCCTCGCCGAGCACGAGGGCGTCGCCCAGGTCGCCGTCCTGGTCCGGCGGGGCCGACTCGACGACGACCGGCTGGTCGCCTACGTGGTGCCCGCCGCCGGAGCCGTGGTGCGGCCGCAGGAGCTGCGCGCGTTCGCCCGTGACCGGTTGCCGGAGCACATGGTGCCGGCCGCGGTGGTCCTGCTCGGCCGGCTCCCCCTCACCCCCAATGGCAAGCTGGACCGGGCCGCGCTGCCCGCCCCGGACCGGGCGTCGGCGCGCGGCCCGCACCAGCCCGCCCGGACGCCGCGCGAGCAGGCCGTGTGTGATCTGTTCGCCGAGGTCCTCGGCGTGGACCGGGTCGGGGCGGACGACAACTTCTTCGACCTCGGCGGTCACTCGGTCCTGGCGACCCGGCTGACCGCGCGGCTGCGCACGGCGTACGGCGTCGAGCTGAGCCTGCGCTCCCTGTTCGAGGCGGCGACACCGGCCGCGCTGGCCCGGCTGCTGGACGACGCGGCACCGGCCCGCCCGGCGCTGACCCGGCGGGACCGTCCGCAGGTGCTGCCGCTGTCGTTCGCGCAGCAGCGGCTGTGGTTCCTGCACCGGCTGGACGGGCCGGACGCCACCTACAACACCCCGTTCGTGCTGCGGCTGTCCGGCCCGGTGGACCGGGCCGCGCTGCGCGCCGCCCTCGATGACGTCGTGGCCCGGCACGAGAGCCTGCGCACCGTGATCCGCGAGCGGGACGGCGTCCCGTACCAGGTCGTGCTGCCGGGCGTGAAGACGCCGTTCACCACGCGGGACAGCGACCCGGCGGAGCTGTCCGGCCGGATGGCCGAGGCGGCCCGGCGCCGGTTCGACCTAGCCGCCGAGCCGCCGCTGCGGGCCGAGCTGGTCAGTCTCTCGGCCGACGAGCACGTCCTGCTGCTCGTCCTGCACCACATCGCCGCGGACGGTTGGTCGATCGGCCCGCTCTCCCGCGACCTGGCGACCGCCTACGGCGCCCGCAGCCGGGGGGAGCGGCCCGAGCTGCCCGACCTGCCGGCGCAGTACGCCGACTACACCCTGTGGCAGCGCGACCTGCTCGGCGACCCGGAGGACGCCGACAGCGTGTTCGCCGCTCAGGTCGACTATTGGCGACGGCAGTTGGCGGGACTGCCGGAGTGCCTGGACCTGCCCACCGACCGACCGCGGCCCGCCGTCGCCTCGCACCGCGGGGATTACCTCGCCGCCGAGATCGACGCGGACCTGCACCGGCGGCTGCTGGAGACGGCACGGGCCGCGAACGCCAGTCTGTTCATGGTGCTCATGGCGGGCCTCGCGGCCCTGCTGACCCGGCTCGGCGCCGGCACCGACATCCCCGTCGGCACACCGATCGCCGGGCGCACCGACCAGGCGCTCGACGACCTGGTGGGCCTCTTCGTCAACACCCAAGTGATCCGCACCGACACCTCGGGCACTCCGTCGTTCACCGAGCTGGTGGCCAGGGTGCGGGAGACGGCGCTGGCCGCCCACGCCCACCAGGACGTGCCGTTCGAGCATCTGGTCGACGTTCTCAGCCCGTCGCGCTCCCTGGCCCACCATCCGCTCTTCCAGGTCGTGCTGGCCCTCCAGAACGCCGCGGACGCCTCCTTCGACCTGCCCGGCCTCCAGGTGCGCTCGGAGCTGGGCCGCACCGGCACCGCCAAGTTCGACCTGTTCCTCAGCCTCAGCGAGGAGTACGACGGCGACGGGCGGCCCGCCGGGATCCACGGGCTCGTCGAGTACGCCGACGACCTGTTCGACCCGGAGTCGGTGCTGACGCTGTGGGACCGCTGGGTGCGGCTGCTCGACGCCGCGGTCACCGACCCCGGCGCCCCCGTCGCCGGTATCGATCTGCTCACCCCGGCGCAGCGGGAGCGCATCCTCCGCCACGGCACCGGCCCCGACCAGCCGGCCCCGGACCTCCCCTTGCCCGCGCTGTTCGAGGCGCGTGCCGCGGCCGATCCGGACGCGGTGGCGCTGGTCGCCGGGGACACCCGGCTGACCCGCTCCGATGTGAACGCCCGGGCCAACCGGCTCGCCCGCGCGCTGCGGGCCCGCGGTGTCCGGCGGGGCGACGCGGTCCTCCTGCGCCTGGAGCGGTCCGTCGACGCGGTCGTGGCGATCCTGGCGGTACTGAAGGCGGGCGGCACCTACGTGCCCCTCGACCCCCGGCAGCCCGCGGCGCGGACCGAGCTGATCCTGCGCGACACCCGGCCCGCCCTGCTGCTCACCACGCGAGGCGCGCCCCCGCTCGACGGCGTCCCCCGCTTCGAGCTCGACGATCCGGCCACGGCCGCCGAGCCGGCGGCGGACCTCCGCCTCCCGGCGTCACCCGCCGACGCCGCTTACGTCATGTACACCTCCGGTTCGACGGGCCGGCCCAAGGGGATCACCGTCACCCACGCGAACGTCGCCGCGCTCGCCTCGGATCCCTGCTGGTCGGACGGCGCGCACGACCGGGTGCTGCTCCACTCGCCGCTGGCGTTCGACGCGTCCACCTACGAACTGTGGGTGCCGCTGCTGCGCGGTGGCCAGGTGGTGGTGGCGCCGCCCGGCGACCTGGACGTGCCCACGCTGGCCGGGCTGATCACGGAGTCGGGGGTCACCGGTCTGTGGCTGACCGCCGCGCTGTTCGACGTGATGGCCGAGCACGACCCGGGCTGCTTCACCGCTGTCCGGCAGGTGTGGGCCGGCGGCGAGGCGTTGTCCCCGGCCGCGGTCGGCCGGGTGCTGGCCGCCTGCCCCGGGACGGTGGTGGTCAACGGCTACGGCCCCACGGAGACCACCACCTTCGCCACCAGCCACGCCGTGCGCGACCTCGTGCCCGACGCCCCGGCCGTGCCGATCGGCCGGCCGCTGGCCGGGACCCGGACCTACGTCCTGGACGCCGGTCTGCACCCGGTGCCCGAGGGCGTCGTCGGCGAGCTGTACATCGCCGGTTCGGGGCCGGCCCGCGGCTACCTCGGGCAGCCGGCGCTGACCGCCCAGCGGTTCGTCGCCGACCCGTTCGGCCCGCCCGGCGCCCGCATGTACCGCACCGGCGACCTGGTGCGCTGGAGCGGCGCGGGGGTGCTGGAGTTCGCGGGGCGCTCGGACGACCAGGTCAAGATCCGCGGGTTCCGGATCGAGCCGGGCGAGGTCGAGGCGGTGCTCACCGGGCATCCGGACGTTGTGCGCGCCGCCGTGCTCGCCCGCCCGGACCACACCGGCGGTGCGCGGCTGGTCGCCTATCTGGGTACGACGGCCGACCCCGCCGCGCTGCGGGCGTACGCCGCCGAGCGGCTGCCCGACTACATGGTCCCCGCCGCCTTCGTCCCACTGCCCGCACTCCCCCTGACCCCCAACGGCAAGGTCGACCGGGCCGCCCTGCCGGAACCGGCCCTGCCCGTGACGGACCACCGGGAGCCCCGCACGCCCCGGGAGAAGCTGCTGTGTGAGCTGTTCTCCCAGGTGCTCGGCCGGGACCCGGTCGGTGCCGACGACGACTTCTTCGTCCTCGGCGGCGACAGCATCCTCTCGATCCGGCTGGTCTCCCAGGCCCGCGCCGCCGGCCTGGACGCCGGCGTACGGGACGTCTTCGAGCACCGTACGGCCGCCCGTCTGGCGGAGGCCGTCGGCGACGTGACGGCGTCGACGCCGGCCGAGGACTCCGGATCCGGCGACGGACTCGTCCCGCCCAGCCCGATCATGTGCTGGCTCCAGGACCGCGGCGGCCCGATCGACCGGTTCTCCCAGTCCCTGTTGCTGCGGGCACCCCACCGTTTGGACGGGGACCGGCTCACCGCCGCCGTGGCCGCCCTGACCGACCGTCACGCCGCCCTGCGCGCCCGCCTGACGCGGGAGCCGGACGGGGACCGCTGGGCCCTGGACATCCGCCCCGCGGACGCCGTCGACCCGGCCGATCTGGTCCATGTGGCGGAGCTGCCGTCCGCCGGGGCCGGCCACGCGGGCGGCGGGCCGGAGCGGTCCGCGGACGTCCTGCGGGCGGCCGTCGAGCGGGAGGCCGAGGCCGCGACGGACCGGCTCTCCCCCCAGGAGGGACGGATGGCCCAGTTCGTCTGGCTGGACGCCGGGCCCGGCCGGGAGAGCAGGCTGCTGATGGTGATCCACCACCTCGCGGTCGACGGGGTCTCCTGGCGCGTCCTGGTGCCCGACCTGCTGGCCGCGCTGGACGGGACCCCGCCGCCCCCGGTCGGTGCCTCCGTGCGCACCTGGTCGCGGAGCCTGCACGCCCGGGCCCGGCAGCCCGAGACGGTCGGCGAACTGGCGTGGTGGGCCCGGATCGTGCGCGAGCCGGACCCCCTGCTGACCGCACGCGCACTGGACCCGGCACGGGACCTCACCGGCACCGCCGCCCAGTTCACCACCACCCTGCCGCCCGACGTCACCGAACCCCTGCTCACCAGCGTGCCGGCCGCGTTCCACGCCGGGGTCCAGGACGTGCTGCTGGCCGCACTGTCCCTGGCGCTCGGCCACTTCCGCCGCGAGCGGGGTCGGGACGAGGGCAGCGCCGTCCTGATCGACGTGGAGGGGCACGGCCGCGACGAGGACGGCAGCGGGATCGATCTCTCCCGAACGGTGGGCTGGTTCACCAGCCTGTACCCGGTCCGGCTGGACCCCGGCGCGCACGCGTGGGAGGACGTGACCGCCGGTGCGCCCGGCACCGCGGCCGCGGTCAAACGGGTCAAGGAGCAGATGCGCGCCGTCCCCGCGCACGGCCGGGGCTTCGGCCTGCTGCGCTACCTGAATCCCGGCACCGCGGCCGAGCTGGCCACGGCAGCCGTCCCGCAGGTCGGCTTCAACTACGTGGGCCGGTTTCCGGCGCCCGGCACCGCCATCGTCCGGGAGCACCCCGACTGGCGGGTGGCGGAAGAGATCGGGCTGGTCGGCGGCAGCGACGCCGCCCTCCCCCTGGCGCACGGCCTGGAGGTCGACGCGGCGGTGCGCGACCACCCGGACGGGCCGCGCCTGACGGCCACGTGGCGGTGGGCGTCCGGGATGTGGCCCGAGACGGACGCACGGACGGTCGCGGAGTACTGGTTCCAGGCCCTGCGCGGCCTGGCACGCAACGGCTCCGAACCGGGGGGCGGCGGCTTCACCCCGTCCGACTTCCCGCTCGTCGGACTCGCTCAGCACGATGTCGAACAGCTCGAGGACATGTGGAGGACTCGGTAATGACCCGCGGCAATCTGGTCGACATCCTCCCGCTGACACCCATGCAGGAGGGCATGCTCTTCCACTCCCTGTACGACGTGGACGGCCCCGATGTGTACATGGTGCAGCAGGTCTTCGACCTCACGGGTCCGCTGGACCCGAGGCGGCTGCGCGCCGCGGCGCAGGCGCTGGTGGCCCGGCATCCCAATCTGCGCGCGGCCTTTCCGCAGGTGACGGACGGTCAGCCGGTACAGGTGATCCCGGCCGAGGTGACCGTGCCGTGGACCGAGGTGGACCTGAGCGGGCTGCCGGAGGCGGAGGCGCGTGAGGAGCTGGACCGGCTGGGCCGGGAGGACCACCGGCGCCGCTTCGACCTGGCGCGGCCCCCGCTGCTGCGGTTCACGCTGCTCCGGCTCGAGGCGGAGCGGCACTGCCTGATGCTGACCAGCCATCACATCCTGCTGGACGGCTGGTCGACGCCGATCGTGGTGCGGGAGCTGTTCACCCTGTACGCCGGTGACGGGGACGCCGGCGCCCTGCCGAGGGTGACGCCGTTCCGGGACTATCTGGCCTGGCTGGGCCGGCAGGACCGGGCGGCTGCCGAGGAGGCGTGGCGGCGGGAGCTGGCCGGGGTGGACCAGGCCACCCGGCTGGCCCCGGCCGATCCGGCGCGCGTTCCCCGGTTGCCCGAGCGGGTGGTGACCGAGGCGCCGGAGGAGCTGACCGCGGCGCTGCGAGCGCGGGCGCAGGGACTCGGGGTGACGGTGAACACCCTGCTCCAGGCCGCGTGGGGGCTGGTGCTGAGCCGTACGACCGGGCACCGGGACGTGGTGTTCGGCGCCATCGTCTCCGGCCGTACCCCGCAGTTGCCCGGCGTCGAGTCGATGGTGGGCCTGTTCATCAACATCGTCCCCGTGCGGGTGCGGGTCGCGCCGGAGCAGTCGCTGTCGGAGCTGATCGGCGAGGTGCAGCGCGGCCAGTCCGCACTGACCTCGCACCACCATCTGGGGTTGTCGGACATCCAGCGGGCGGCGGGTGTGCCGGAGCTGTTCGACACGATGATGGTGTTCGAGAACTACCCGTGGGACGGGCCCGCACAGGACGTCGCCACCGGTCTGGGCACCGAGGTGCGGGTGGCTCCGGCCCTGGAGCGGGGCCGGGACGCCACCCACTTTCCGCTGACCCTCGTCGCCGCCCCGGGCCGGCGGTTGTACCTGCGGCTGGACTACCGCGACGACCTCTTCGACCGGGCGACCGCGCAGGCTCTGCTGGACCGGCTGCTCCTGGTCCTCACCGCCGTGGCCGAGGACCCCGGCACGCTCACCGGGCGGGTCGACGTGACCAGCCCCGAGGAGCGCCGTCTGCTGCTGGATACCTGGAACGCCACCCGGCGCGAGGGGGAACTGCCGCTGCTGCCGGACTGGTTCCAGGTCCAGGTCGCCGCCACACCGGACGCGCCCGCCGTCCGCTTCGGCGACGAGACCCTGTCGTACGCGGACCTGAACCGGCGCGCCAACCGGCTCGCGCACGCCCTGATCCGGCGCGGGGTCGGACCGGAGAGCATCGTCGCGCTCGCCCTGCCCCGCTCGTCCGCACACATCGTCGCCCTGCTGGCCGTCGTCAAGGCCGGCGCCGCGCACCTGCCGCTCGACCCGGACCATCCGGCCGCGCGCATCCGGTACATGCTCGCGGACGCCCGCCCGGCCGTCCTGCTCACCGGCGTCGGGACCCGGGCCGCGATACCGGACGACGGCTCCACTCCCCTGCTGGTCGTGGACGATCCGCGCACCGCCGCCCGGATCGGCGACTGCCCGGACACCGACCCCTCCCCCGCCGAGCGGCCGCGGCCGCTGACGCTCGCGAGCCCGGCGTACGTCATCTACACCTCGGGGTCGACGGGCCGGCCGAAGGCGGTGCAGATGACCGGGCTGGGCGTGGCGAACATGCTGCGCTGGCACCACGACCAGCTCGGCGGCGGCCCCGGCACCCGCACCGCGCAGTTCACCGCGATCAGCTTCGACGTGTCCGTGCAGGAGGTGCTCTCCGCGCTGCTGTTCGGCAAGACGCTGGTGGTGCCCGACGAGGACACCCGCCGCGATCCGCGGCGCTTCGCCGCCTGGCTCACCGAGCACCGGGTGGACGAGATCTTCGCCCCCAGCACCGTCCTCGAGTCCCTCGCCGAGGCCGCCACCGAGGCGGGCCTGCGCATCCCGTCACTGGGGCAGATCGCCCAGGCCGGTGAGGCGCTCACGCTGAGCCGGCAGCTGCGTGCCTTCCACGAGCACACTCCGCGCCACCTGCACAACCACTACGGGCCCACCGAGGCCCAGGTCCTGACCGCCCACACCCTGCCCGCCGACCCGGCCGAATGGCCCGCCGTCGCGCCCCTGGGCCGGCCCATCGACAACGTGCGCGTCTACCTCCTGGACGACGCCCTGCGCCCAGTGCCGCCCGGCGCGACCGGCGAGCTGTACACCAACACGGTCGGCCTGGCCCGCGGCTACCTCGACCGGCCCGCGCTGACGGCCCAGCGGTTCGTCGCCGACCCCTATGGCCGGCCCGGCGACCGCATGTACCGCACCGGCGACCTCGCCCGCTGGACGCCGGACGGGCAGGTGGAATTCCTGGGCCGCGCCGACGACCAGCTCAAGGTCCGCGGCTTCCGCATCGAGCCCGGCGAGATCGAGGCGGCGCTGACCGAGCACGCAGAGGTGGCGCAGGCCACCGTCCTGGTGCGCCGGGACCAGCCCGGCGATCAGCAGCTGGTTGCGTACGTGGTGCCCGTCGCGGACCGCGCGCCAGACCCGCACGTCCTGCGCGGCTTCCTGCGGGACCGGCTGCCCGACTACATGGTCCCCGCGGCCGTCGTACCCCTCCCCGCCCTCCCCCTCACCCCCAACGGCAAGCTCGACCGCGCCGCCCTGCCCGCACCCGACCTCACCCGGGGCGGCACCGGCCGGGACCCGCACACCCCGCAGGAGCAGATCCTGTGCGATCTGTTCGCGCACATCCTGGGCCTGCCCCGGGTCGGTGCCGACGACGACTTCTTCGACCTGGGCGGCCACTCCCTGCTCGCCACCCGGCTCGCCGCCCGGATCCGCGCCACCTTCGGCGCCGAGACCGGGGTGCGCGCCGTCTTCGAGGCTCGCACCCCGGCCGCGCTGGCGCGGCGGCTGGACGACAGCGGCCCGGCCCGCCCGACGCTGACCCGGCGGGCGCGCCCGGAGGTGCTGCCGCTGTCGTTCGCCCAGCGGCGGCTGTGGTTCCTGCACCAGTTGGAGGGGCCGAGCGCGACGTACAACATCCCGCTCGCGCTGCGCTTCACCGGCGCTCTCGACCACGCCGCGCTCCGAGCCGCTCTCGGTGACGTCGTCGCCCGCCACGAGAGCCTGCGCACCGTCTTCCCGCAGACCGGCGGCGTCCCCACCCAGCGCGTCCTCGCCCCCGAGCGGGCCGTCCCGCCGCTGCCCGTCACCCCGGCCACCGCGCAGACCCTGCCGGACCTGCTCACCGCGGCGGCCCGGCACGCGTTCCTGCTGGACTCCGAATGCCCGGTGCGGGCGGAGCTGTTCGCGCTCGCGCCCGACGAGCACGTCCTGCTGCTGGTCCTGCACCACATCGCCGGCGACGGCTGGTCGCTGAGTCCGCTGGCGGCCGACCTCACCCGCGCCTACGCCGCGCGCGCCGAGGGGACCGAACCCGCCTGGCCGCCGCTGCCCGTCCAGTACGCCGACTACACGCTGTGGCAGAACGACCTGCTCGGCGAGCACGACAACGACGACAGCCTGCTCGCCCGGCAGGTCGCCTACTGGCGGGCCACGCTGGAGGGCCTGCCCGAGCAGGTGACACTGCCGGGCGACCGGCCGCGTCCGGCGGCCGCCTCGTACGCCGGCGACTATGTCGAGGTGGGGCTGGACGCGGACCTGCACCGCGCCCTCGCCGGGCTGGCCCGGCGCAACGGCACCACGGTGTTCATGGTGCTCCAGGCCGGTCTGGCCGCGCTGATGACGCGTATGGGCTGCGGCACGGACATCCCGATCGGCAGCCCGATCGCCGGGCGCACCGACCAGGCCATGGACGATCTGATCGGGTTCTTCGTCAACACCCTGGTGCTGCGCACCGACACCTCCGGCAACCCGACGTTCACCCAGCTGCTGCGGCGGGTGCGGGACACGGCGCTGAACGCCTACGCCCATCAGGACGTGCCGTTCGAGTATCTGGTGGAGGTGCTCAATCCGGCCCGCTCGCTGGCCCATCACCCGCTGTTCCAGGTGATGCTGGCGTTGCAGAACGCGCCGGAGGGCCGGTTCGAGCTGCCCGGTGTGGAGGTCACGGTCTCCCAGGCGCGCACCGGCACCGCCAAGTTCGACCTGTTCTTCAGCCTGGTGGAACGCACGAGGGACGACGGGGCGCCGGACGGCATCGAAGGCGCGGTGGAGTACTCCGGCGACCTGTACGAACCGGCCACGGTCCGCGCCCTGTTCACCCGCTGGCAGCGGCTGCTGGCCGCCGTCGCCGACGCCCCGGACCGGCCGATCGCGGACGTCGACGTGCTGACGGCCGCCGAGCGCGAGCAGGTCTTGCGCGCGTGGAACGACACCGCGGTGCCGGTCGCGCCGCAGCCGCTGCCGACGCTGCTGACAGAGCGGGCGGCGGCGACGCCCGACGCCGTCGCCGTGGTGGCCGACGGCGCCACGCTGACGTACCGCGAGCTGGACGAGCGGGCGAACCGGCTGGCCGGGGAGATCCTGGCGCACGGCGGCGGGCCGGGCACGGTGGTCGCCCTGGCGCTGCCGCGCACGGAGGTGCTGCCCGTCGCGCTGCTGGCGGTCCTGCGGACCGGCGCGGCCTATCTGCCGCTCGACACCGAGTACCCGGCGTCCCGGCTGGACTTCATGCTGCGCGACGCCCGGCCCGCGGTGCTGCTGACCACCCAGGCCACCGGCAAGCTGGTGCCCGACGTCGAGGACCTGGCGCGGATCACGCTGGACGACCCGGGGACGGTGGAGGCCCTGTCGGCCCGCCCGGACACCCCACCGCCGATCCGGATCGCGCCGCGGCAGTCGGCGTACGTCCTCTACACCTCGGGGTCGACCGGCACCCCCAAGGGCGTGGTCGTACCACACGAGGCGCTGACGAACTTCCTGCACGCGATGGGGCGATTGGTACCGCTCACCCCGCAGGACCGGCTGCTGGCCGTCACCACGATCTCGTTCGACATCGCCGCCCTGGAGATCTGGCTGCCGCTGCTGCGGGGCGCCCGGGTCGTCCTGGCTCCCCGGGACGTGGTGCGGCAGCCGTCGGCACTGCTGGAGTGGGTGTCCACGCAAGGGGTCACCGTCATGCAGGCGACCCCCTCCCTGTGGCGGACGCTGGTGGCGCACGACCCGGCGCCGCTGCGCGGGCTGCGGGTGCTGACCGGCGGCGAGGCGCTGCCCGAGCGGCTGGCGGCGGACCTGGCCGGGCTGGGCGAGGTGCTGAACCTGTACGGGCCGACCGAGACGACGATCTGGTCGACCGCAAGCCGGGAGCCGGGGACGCGGCCCCCGCTGATCGGCACGCCGATCGGCAACACCCGGGCGTATGTGCTCGACGCGCGTCTGCGACCGGTACCGCCCGGTGTCGTCGGGGACCTGTATCTCGCCGGGACCGGACTGGCCCAGGGCTATCTGCGCCGGGCGGGCCTGACGGCCTCCCGTTTCGTGGCCTGCCGGCACGGGGCGCCCGGTGAGCGGATGTACCGCACCGGGGACCTGGCCCGCTGGACCGGCGACGGGCAGCTGGAGTTCGCCGGCCGCGCCGACGACCAGGTCAAGCTGCGCGGCTTCCGGATCGAGCTCGGCGAGATCGAACGCGTCCTCGACGGGCAGCCCGGGGTGCGGCAGGCCGCCGTCACCGTGCGCGAGGACCGGCCCGGCGACCGGCGGCTGGTGGCGTACGTCGTGCCCGGTGCCACGCCGGACGCGCCGGAAGAAGGCGCGGAGCGGCACCAGCTGGAGGACTGGCGGCTGCTGTACGACTCGGTGTACGCGGGGGCCGCGAAGGCGCCGTTCGGCGAGGACTTCGCCAGCTGGAACAGCAGTTACACCGGCGAGCCCATCCCGCTGCCCGAGATGCGGGAGTGGCGGGCGCACACGGTGCGGCGGATCCTGGACCTGCGGCCTCGCCGCGTCCTGGAGCTCGGTGTGGGCACGGGCCTGCTGCTGTCCCGGGTCGCGCCGCACTGCGCGGAGTACTGGGGCACTGACTTCTCCGAGCACGTCATCGGGGAGCTGGGCCGGCACGTGGCGGCCGACGCGGCGCTGAGCGAGCGGGTCACGCTGCGGGTGCAGGCGGCGCACGATCCGAGCGGGCTGCCCGCCGGGCACTTCGACACGATCGTGCTGAACTCCGTCGTCCAGTACTTCCCCAGCGCCGACTACCTGACCGAGGTCCTCGCCGCCGCGACCCGCCTGCTGGCGCCCGGCGGCACGCTGTTCGTCGGCGACGTGCGCAACGTGCGGCTGCTGCGGGCGCTGAAGGCCGGTGTCCACGCGCACCGGATGTCCGGGCCGCCGGACCTCGCCGCGCTGCGCCGGGAGATCGAGCACGACCTGATGACGGAGAAGGAACTCCTCGTCGACCCGGACTTCTTCACCGCGCTCGCCGAGCGCCTTCCGGACATCGGCGCGGTGGGCGTGTCACTGAAGGAGGGTGCCTACGACAACGAGCTGAGCCGCTACCGCTACGACGTGACGTTGCACCACCGGGGCGCGCGCACGACCGACGTCCGGGACGCCCCCGCGGAGCCCTGGGAAGACCTCGGCGACCTGGCGGCGGTCCGCGCGCATCTGGCCGAGCGGCGCCCGGAGCGGCTGCGGCTGACCGGTGTCCCGAACGACCGGGTCGCGGCCGAACTGGCATTGGCCGAGGCTGTCCGGACCGGGGACAGCCAGGTGGTGCCCGCGCCCACCGTGGACCTGGCGGACCTGCACCGGCTGGGTGCGGAGCTGGGCTACCGCACGGCGGCGGCCTGGTCGCCGGATCCCGGCCTGGTCGACTTCGTGCTGGCCCGCGGGGACGCCCCGCTCACCGGCACCTGCCCGTCGGCGTCCGCGTCCGGTCCACGCACCGGGCTGTCGGCCCTCACCAGCGACCCGATGGTGCCGCGGACCAGCGGCACGCTGATGGCGCGGCTGCGCCGGCACGTGGAGCGGACCCTGCCGGCCTCCATGGTGCCCAGCGCCTTCGTGCCCCTCAGCGCACTGCCGCTGACCGCCAACGGCAAGCTGAACCGGGCCGCGCTGCCCGCGCCGATGCTGACCGCGGGCGGCACCGGACGCGAACCGCGCACCCCGCAGGAGCAGATCGTGTGCGATCTGTTCGCACAGGTCCTGGGCCTGCCCCGGGTCGGTGCCGACGACAGCTTCTTCGAGCTGGGCGGGCACTCGCTGCTCGCCACCCGGCTGATCGCCGCGATCCGCGCCACGTTCGGCGTCGAGCTGGCCCTGCGGGCGCTGTTCGAGGACGCCACCCCGGCGGCGGTGGCCGCGCGACTCGACAGCGCCGCGCCGAGCCGGCTGCGGCTCGCGCGCCGGGACCGGCCCGAGCGGCTGCCGTTGTCGTTCGCCCAGCGCAGGCTGTGGTTCATCCACAAGCTGGAGGGGCCCAGCCCGACGTACAACATCCCGCTCGCGCTGCGCCTGACCGGGTCCTTGGACCAGGAGGCGCTGCGGGCGGCCCTCGCCGACGTGGTGACGCGCCACGAGAGCCTGCGCACGGTCTTCCCGGAGAGCGGCGGGGTGCCGTGGCAGCGGGTGCTGGATCCCGCGGAGGCGATCCCGGCGGTGGATGTGGTGGCCACGGACCAGGAGGGCCTGTCCGCGCGGCTGGACGCCGCCGCCCGCCAGGGCTTCCACCTGGCCGCCGAACCGCCGCTGCGGGTACGTCTGTTCGGGCTGTCCGCCGAGGAGCACGTGCTGCTGCTGGTGGTGCACCACATCGCCGGTGACGGCTGGTCGCTGAGCCCGCTGGCCCGCGACCTGGCCCGGGCGTACGAGGCGCGGTGCCGGGGCGAGGCCCCGTCCTGGGCGGCGCTGCCGGTGCAGTACGCCGACTACACGCTGTGGCAGAACGACCTGCTGGGCGACCAGGGCAACGCGGACAGCCTCTTCGCCACGCAGCTCGACTACTGGGTGCGGCGGCTGCGCGACCTGCCGGAGGAACTGCGGCTGCCCACCGACCGCCCGCGACCGGCGGTGGCCTCCTACCGGGGCGACTACGTCAGGGTCGGCATCGACGCGGAGCTGCACCGGCGGATCGCGGAGCTGGCCCGGGAGTCCGGCGCGACGGTGTTCATGGTGCTCCAGGCGGGGCTGGCGGCGCTGCTGTCCCGGCTGAGCGGCAGCACGGACATCCCCGTCGGCAGTCCGATCGCCGGCCGCACCGACCAGGAACTCGACGACCTGGTGGGCTTCTTCGTCAACACGCTGGTACTGCGCACCGACACCTCTGGGAGGCCCAGCTTCCGCCAGCTGATCGCCCGGGTGCGCGATACCGCGCTGGGCGCGTACGCCCATCAGGACGTGCCGTTCGAGTACCTGGTGGAGAAGCTGAACCCGCCGCGTTCGCTCGGCCGGCATCCGCTGTTCCAGACGATGCTGGCGCTCCAGAACGCGCCGGCCGGCTCCTTCCAGCTGCCCGGGCTGCGCGTCGACATCGAGCCGGGGCGCACCGGCTCGGCCAAGTTCGACCTGTTCTTCAGCCTGTCGGAACACCTCGACGACACGGGCGGCGCGCAGGGCATCACCGGTGTGGTCGAGTACGCGAGCGACCTGTACGACGCCGGCACGGTCACCGACCTGTTCGACCGCTGGGTGCGGCTGCTGACGTCCTTGGTCACGGCGCCGCACCGGCCGATCGGTTCGGCCGACCTGCTCACCGCGCGGGAGAGCCTGCTGCTGGAGCGGCACAACGACACCGACCGGCCCGCGGTCGAGGCCGGTCTGCCGGAGCTGTTCGACGCCCAGGTGGCCGAGCGTCCCGACGCGCCGGCCCTGGTGCACGGCGACCGCGAGATCGGCTACCGGGCACTGCGCGACGCCGCCGAGCACGTCGCGGCGGTGCTGGCGCGCCGCGGTGTGCGCCGGGCGGGCACGGTGGCGCTGCTCATGCCGCGCTCCCCCGGCATGGTCGCCGCGGTCCTCGGCATCCTCAAGGCGGGCGCCGCCTACGTGCCGCTGGACCCGCGCTACCCGGCGGCCCGGACGCGGACGGTACTGGCCGAGACGGGGGCCCGGGTGCTGATCACCGACCGGGCACCGGCGCCGGAGTCGCTCCCGGAGGGCACCACGGTCGTCCTCGTCGGCACCGACCTCGGTGACGGCCTCCTCTCGGGGAAGGGCACGTGCGGCCCCGCCCCGGCCGAGCGGCCGGGTCCGGACGATCTGGCGTACATCATGTACACCTCCGGCTCCACAGGCAGTCCCAAGGGCATCGGGGTCACCCACCGCAACGTGGCCGAGCTGGCGGCCGACCCGCGCTGGCGCACCGACGCCCAGCGGCGGGTGCTGCTGCACTCGTCACCTGCGTTCGACGCGTCGACGTACGAGCTGTGGGTGCCACTGCTCACCGGTGGCACCGTGGTGATCGGCCCGGACGGGGATCTCGACCTGCACGCGCTCGCCGACACGATCGTGCGGCAGCGGGTCACCGGCCTGTGGCTGACCAGTTCGCTGTTCACGCTGGTCGCCGAGAGCATGCCCGCGTGCCTGTCCGCGGTCCGGCAGGTGTGGACGGGCGGTGAGGCGGTGTCACCGCAGGCGGTGCGCACCGTGCTGGCGGCCTGCCCCGGCCTGCTCGTCGTCAACGGGTACGGGCCGACCGAGACGACCACCTTCGCCGCGAGCTGGCCGGTCGACGTGCTGCCCGCCGACGCCACGTCGGTGCCGATCGGGCGCCCGATGGCCAACACCCGGCTGTACGTGCTGGATCCGGACCTGCGCCCGGCCCCGCCCGGGGTGGTCGGCGAGCTGTACATCGCCGGTACCGGACTCGCCCGGGGGTATCCGGGCCGGGCCGGTCTGACCGCGCAGCGTTTCGTCGCCGACCCGTTCGGCAAGCCGGGCACGCGCATGTACCGGACCGGGGACCTGGTGCGGTGGACGGCGGACGGCGCCCTGGACTACGTCGGGCGCGGCGACGACCAGGTCAAGCTGCGCGGCTTCCGTATCGAGCCGGGAGAGGTGGAGAGCGTGCTGCTGCGCCACCCGGCCGTGGGGCAGGCGGCGGTGCTGGTCCGCGAGGACCGGCCTGGTGATCCGCGCCTGGTGGCGTACGTGGTCGCCGACCCGGAGGCCGCGGGGCACGACGAGACGGCCGAGCAGGACCAGGTGCAGGCCTGGCAGGGAATTTACGAGTCCTTGTACGCCGCGCCGACGGCCGCGTTCGGCGAGGACTTCTCCGGCTGGAACAGCAGCTACGACTCCGCGCCCATCCCCCTGGAGGAGATGCGCGAGTGGCGTCGCGAGACGGTGGCCCGCGTCCGACGGCTGCGGCCGCGCCGGGTGCTGGAGATCGGCGCCGGTACGGGTCTGCTGCTGTCGCGGCTCGCCCGGGACGCCCAGGAGTACTGGGCCACGGACTTCTCCCCGGCGGTCGTCGAGACGCTGCGCGCTCACGTGGCGTGCGATCCGCAGCTGCGCGAGCGGGTGCGGCTGCGGGTCCTGGCCGCCCACGAGACCGGGGATCTGCCGGAGGGTCACTTCGACACCGTGGTGCTCAACTCGATCGTGCAGTACTTCCCGAGCGCCGAGTATCTGCTGCGGGTGATCGAGTCGGCCATGCGGCTGCTGGCTCCGGGTGGTGCCCTGTTCCTCGGCGACGTACGCGATCTGCGTCTGCACCGCATGCTCACCTCCGCGGCGCTGGCCCGCAAGGTGCACGACCGGCACGACCGCGCGAGTTTGCGGCAGGCCGTCGAGCGCGCCTTGGTGATGGAGAAGGAACTGCTGGTCGCACCCGAGCTGTTCACCGTTCTGGGCGAGCACGTCGAAGGCCTCGCGGGTGCCCGGGTCGAGGTGAAGCGGGGCACCTTCGCCAACGAGCTGACGCGGTACCGCTACGACGTCACCCTCTTCAAGGACGGCGGTACGCCGCTCACCTCGGCGCGCGAGATGCCCGTCGTCGGGTGGGACGACGCGACCGGACTGGCAGGGCTGGACGAGGCGCTCCGCCGAGCGCGCTCGCCGCTGCGGGTCACGGGGGTGCCGAACGAGCGCCTGGCCGAGGACGCGGCCGTCGAGGCGGCGATCCACGAACACGACCCGGAGGTGCCGGAGGACGCTCCGCCGCTCGCGGCGGTGGACGAGCTGGCCGCCCGGCTCCACCTCGCCGCGCACGTGACCTGGTCGGCCGACCCCTGCCGCCTGGACGTGGTGTTCACCGAGCCGGATCCCGCGTATCCGGTGGTCGACCTGTACCGGCCGCGGTCCCCGCTGGCCGCCGGCACGCCGCTGACCCGCTGGGTACGGGCGCCGCTGACCGCGCGGGCGGCCGGCGCGCTCGTGGGCAGTGTGCTCGAGCACGCCCGGCGGCAGCTGCCGGAGTACATGATGCCCAGCGCGGTGGTGCCGCTCAGCGGGCTGCCGCTGACCCGCAACGGCAAGCTGGACCGGTCGGCGCTGCCCGCCCTCGAGCTCGACTCCGGCCTGGACGGCCGTGCTCCGCGGCTGCCGCAGGAAGAGCTGATGTGCGAGCTGTTCGCCGAGGTGCTCGGCCTGCCCCGGGTCCAGGTCGACGACGACTTCTTCCAGTTGGGCGGCCACTCGCTGCTGGCGGCCCGGCTCAAGGCCCGGATCCGCGCGGCCTTCGGCGTGGACGTGGGACTGCGCGCACTGTTCGAGACGCCGACCCCGTCCGGCATGGCCGGACGCCTTCGGACCGCCGATACGGGCGACGGCTACGAGGTGATGCTGCCGCTGCGCCCGCGGGGTGAGCGCGAGGCGCTGTTCTGTGTGCATCCCGGCGGCGGCATCAGCTGGTCCTACGCCGGTCTGCTGAAGCATCTCGACCCGGAGCGGCCGGTCTACGGGCTCCAGGCGCGCGGTCTGGGCAAGCCCGGACCCCGCCCGGACACGCTGGAGGCGATGGCGGCCGACTACGCCGACGAGATCCAGCGGGTCCAGCCCGCGGGCCCCTACCACCTGCTCGGTTGGTCGTTCGGCGGGGTGGCGGCCTACGCGGTTGCCGTGGAGCTGCGGCGCCGCGGGGAGCGCGTAGGGGTGCTCGCCGTCGTGGACGCCTGTCCGGGCTGGAAGGGGCTGACCCATGACGACGTCCCCGAACTGGACGAGGAGGATCTGCACGAGCATCTCACCTACCTCGTGGGGCTGGTCGACGAGTCGTTCGCACTGGGCGAGGGGGAACGGCTGACGTTCGAGCGCACCAAGGAGATCCTGCGGCGGCGGGGCAGTGCGCTGGCGAACCTCGGGGAGGAGCAGCTGCGGGCGATCATGGAGATCTCCGCCAACAACACCCGGCTGCTCATCGATTACCGCCCCGAGCGTCTGGCCGCCGACCTGCTGCTGCTGACCGCCGACGACCAGCAGGAGCCGTCGCGGACCCACCGCGCGTGGACGCCGTACGTGGAGGGGCGCATCGAGCGGCACGCCCTGCCGGGCGAGCACGGCACCCTGCTGAACCGGGAGGCCTCGCTGGAGGCGATCGGCCGGCTGGTCGGGGAGAAACTCGCCGCGTACACCGATGGCCAGGGGTGACCGGTGCCACCTCGCCGCCCTGCACCGAAAGCTCCTTATGCCGTAAAGTATTGCGGCAAGAGGGTCGCGGGAGATGTCACGGCCGGGGCGGCGGCACCGGCCGGGCGACGCCCCCTCGCCATCCGCCCCTATCGCGCGAAGGAATCCATGAACAGCTTGCCGATCTGGCTCCTGCACGTCAGCCGGACAGAGCAGATCACCCCACACATGGCACGCATCACTCTCACCGGCGACGATGTCCGGGGCTTTTCCCTCACCGAACCCGACCAACAGGTCAAGCTCTACTTTCCCCGCCCCGGCCAGCCCCGGCCGGTTCTGCCCGAGGTCACCGAGACCACCGACCTCACGACGTGGTACCAGGCGTTCAGCACCATCCCGGAGGACGAGCGGCCGTGGATGCGCAGCTACACGATCCGCGCGCACGACCCGGCGACGAACTCCCTCACGTTCGACTTCGTCCTGCACCGGCACGCCGGACCGGCCACACGGTGGGCGATGGACGCCGCGGAGGGCGACTGCCTCGGCGTGTTCGGGCCCAGCGACTACTTCGCGCGCCCCAAGCCGCTGTCCGCGTCACTCGCGGAAGCCGACTGGGTGCTGCTGGCCGGTGACGACGCCGCCGTCCCCGGGATGGCGACGATCGTCGAGAGCCTGCCGCCCGGCAAGCGGGCGCTGGCGTTCGTCGAGGTCCAGGACTCGGCCGACGAGCAGCCGCTGCGTACCGAGGCCGATCTGACCACGACGTGGCTGCACCGCGGCACGACCGAGCCGGGACACAGCGAGGCGCTGGCCGACGCGCTGCGGGAGGCCGCGCTGCCCGACGGCGAGGGGTTCGCCTGGATCGCCGGCGAAGCCGGTCTGGTGCGCCGGATGCGGCGGCACCTGGTGGACGACCGCGGCATGCCGAAGAGCCGGATCGAGTTCTCCGGCTACTGGCGCCTGAAGCTCACCCAGGACGACGCCCCTACCGCGGAGGACCTCGCGGAGGCGCAGGAGCGCCTCGCGGAGGCGCAGGCCCAGGCCTCCTGACCCGCCGTTCCCCGACCGGGACGCGCCGTCCGCCGGCGCGTCCCGGTCGTTCGTTTGCCGGCGCGGTCAAGACCGTGAATCACTATCAAGCCAACCGATCAACGCCCCCTGCGGGAGAGCGGAACTTCTTGCTACGCTCACCCCCATCGTCGGCATTGATCCGATAATATGTGCGTGGCAAAGCCAGTTGGCGGCGCCGGCCGGGCGGCGACGCGGGTTCTCGGCTCGCCGCTATTTCAACGGGGGTGTTTCCTTTGATGTTGATCATCGCGGGCAATCAGACCCATCCAACATATCGCGCGCTTTAGCGCGCGTTTCGCAGCGGGCGGGCTTCGACCTCTCCACGCCCCCTTTACAGCTGCCATCGCGAAAACTCACCGAAAACGCCGACCGCTGTTCAGCGCTCGGCCGCTCCAGCGCACGGTCGCGGTCGGCATCCGCCCACCAGCGCTTCGCCGCGCCCGTCGCCGAATCACCTCAACCATGCGGCCTCTGCACGCCCAGAGGCATCACCGACGCCGGAAGAGAGGTTCGTATGCAGCACTCCGTGGACCGCGCTCAGCGAAACCGCCCGCGTACCAGCGCGCCCCTTCGGAGGTACGGAACCGACAGAGGACAGCAAGGCATGGACGTCCTCACGACACGCGTCGGACTGAAGATCCCCGCCGCCCTCACATTCGAACGCTGGCAGCATGCCGGTTCACAGATCTCACGCATCGTCGACTCCTCGTCCTGGTGCCTCGGCGACTGGCTGGTGTACGGGCAGGAGGAGTTCTCCGACCGGTATCTACGGGCGATCGAGGCCTGCGGCCTCGACTACCAGACGCTGCGCAACTACGCGTGGGTCGCCCGCAAGTTCGAACTGAGCCGCCGGCGTGAGACGCTGAGCTTCCAGCACCACGCCGAGGTGAGTTCGCTGCCGCCCTGCGAGCAGGACAAGTGGCTCGACCTGGCTGACGAGTTCAACTGGTCACGCAACGAACTGCGCCGCAACATCCGCTCCCATCGGCAGAGCGACGGCAAGGGCGAACCGCCGAAGGACTACCTGCCCAAGCTCAGCGCCCCGGCCGAGCGGGTGCAGCGGTGGCGCAAGGCTGCCGAACTCTCCGGTGACAAGTTCGAGCAGTGGGTGCTCCGGGCTCTCGACGAGGCAGCGCTGGCCAGCCTTCCCGGGTGACACCCGCCAGGGCGGGGAGGCAGGCGCCCGCCTGTCTCCCCGCCCTCGTGTGCCCTACTTCCAGGCGCGCAGCACTCCGTGCGGCGTCCACGTCTCGCCCGGCAGCCGTTCGACCTGCTGGAACCCGGCTCCGCGCAGCCACTCCTCGTACTGCCCCCAGTGGTAAAGGGTGCTGTCCGGCGCCGGCAGCGTGGCGAAGTAGACGTTGTCGAGCGCGGCGTACAGCGGCCCGTCCTCTGTGTCGTCGGAGAACGCGTTGAAGATGAGCACCTGCCCGCCCGGCGGCAGGCAGTCGAACGCCTTGCGCAGCAGGGCCGCGTTCTGCTCGGGCGACCAGATGACGAGCTGGTTGGCGAACAACACGCAGTCGTGCCCCGACGGGAATTCGTCGGCGAAGATGTCCCCCGCCCGTACGGAGATACGGCCGTCCAGACCGTGCTCGGCGATTTTCCGGCTCGCGATGTCGAGCGCGCCGGGCATGTCGACCACCGTGAAGGAGGTCTCCGGGTTCGCCTCCGCCAGGGCGATCGCGTTCACCCCGTCGCCACCGCCGACGTCCAGCACCCGGGACACCCCGCTCAGATCGGCCCGGTCCACCAGGACCGGGTTGGACAGGCGCGACCACGAGCGCATGCAGCGGTAGAACAGCGCCTCCAGTTCCGGCTGGGACGCCAGCCGGTGGTACAGGTCGCCGCCCTCGCCCGGGATGCGGCGCAGGCCGACGTTGGTGTTCTGCCGCAGCGCCTCCACCAGGTCGGCGGCGGCCGGCATCGCGATCCGGTCCTCGAATCGCACGATGTCCTCGATGATGCTCCAGGTGTCGTCGGAGAGCATCGAGTCGATCAGCTCGGCGTTGTGATAGCGGCGATTGTGGCGGACGGTCAGACCGAGCGAGGTCGTGCCCAGCAGCAGGATCTGCGCCGCCCGTGGTTCCAGCTTCAGCGTGGCGCACACCTGCTCCGCGGTCAGCGGCCCCTCCTCGTACAGCCGGGTGAACAGGCCGAGTTCGCAGCCGGCGTGCAGCAGGTGGAAGGCGGAGGCGCCGAAGAGGATCCGGGTCAGGTCTTCGTGGTCGACGGGGCCGGCCTTGGCCATATGGGCTCCCTCGTGGGGTCGGTGATCGATGGGTGACAGCAGGATGTGGCGGGCAGCCCGCCTACAGGAGCGACCGCACGGACCACAGCTCCGGGAAGAACCGGTGCCCACTGATCCGCTCCAGCCACGACACACCGTCCGTGCCGCCCGTGCCGGGTTTGCCCCCGAGTACGCGCTGGACCACCGTCAGGTGGGTGTAGCGCCATCGGGCGAAGGAGTCGGCGACATCGGTCAGCGCTTCTGCGAGGAGGAACAACGGCCGGTTGGCGGCGCTGTTCTCGTACACCTCGCGCCAGGCCCGCTCGACACTGTCGTGGGGTTCGTACGGCGCCTCGTACGGGCGCGCCAGCACGGCGTCCGCGACCGGAAGGCCGCGGCGGTGCAGCAGGGCCAGCGCGCTGTCGTAGAGGCTCGGCTCGTGCAGTTGCCGGGACACCGCCTCATGGCTCGATGCGTCTCGGTGCGGCAGCACCATGCGCGGATTCTTGTTCCCGAGCAGGAATTCCAGCCGCCGGTACGAGGCGGACTGGAAGCCCGAGGCCGTGCCCAGCACCTCGCGGAACTCGGCGAATTCCCCGGGCGTCATCGCGCTGAAGAAATCCCACGACGACAAGGCCACCTGCTGCACCCGAGCGGCCCGGCGCAACGCCCACAACGCGGCGTCCACGTCGTCGTCGGCCAGCCGGTCCCGGGCCGTCGTGAATTCGATGTGCAGCAGCTTGAAGAGGAGTTCCATGACCTGGCTCATGATGATGAAGCCGGGCTCCGTGGCCGCCGCCGTGCGGGGATGCTGCAACGCGAGGAGTGCGTCCATCTCCGCGTACTCGGCGTACGCCGTCGGGGGCGCGTCAGCCGCCCCGCCGTAGGGGCAGCCCGTCACCACCGCGCCGTCCTGCCCGTCACCCGGTCGCGCGGCGGTCATCCGGCGTCCCTCCGGGTCCGTGCAGGGTCAGGGCCTTGTGGTACAGCGTCGTCAGCAGGGGGGCGATGCCGTGCGGCCGGGACCGGTACCGCTCGCCGAAGCGGCGGTGGTACTCGGCGAACCAGTCCGCCCGCTCACCGAGGAACAGGATGTCGTGCACCGCCATCGCCCGCACCGCGACCAGCGGGACGGGTGACCGGCTGACCTTGAAGGCCGGGTTGCGGGCCGCTGGTTCGTCACAGTCCGGATGGAACTGGCCGATCATCAGGCCGCGTTCCACGCTCTCGGTCTTGACCTGCGCGTGCGCCTCGTCGAGCAGCACGAACGCATCGGGCGGCAGATCCGGCAGCACGATGAGCAGCGACCGCAGGGTCGGGTTCGACGTCCGCCAGTCGAACTGCTCGAACTCGTCCAGACCGCAGCGGATGACCTCTTTGATCAACGACAGACTGGCGACGGGACCCACCAGCCGCACCGCCGTCTCGACGGCGTGAACCCGCCGGGCGGGCGCCACGAACGGACACACCGCGCCGGGCCGGCCGAGTTGCTCATGGGGCTGGGTGATATAGGAATTCAGCCATTCGTCGACGCTGTCGAGGGCTTTCCCCACGTCGACTGCCAACACATCGATTGACATTATCGTCGATTTCCCCTCCGACGGCACCATCAAGAAATGAGCGCAGGCGTTCGCCGACGTGCCCTGCACCGACTTATTGGCTCGCGAAACCATATCGGCGGGCGGAAAGACGCATCAAGGGAGGCGCGGCCGGGCACGCCCCCGGCCTGGCGAGCGGAAATTCAGTCGAGTGTCCCGCCGGCGGGACACGGAATGCCCCGGCCGCAATCATGTAAATGCGATGCCCACCATGCCCCGAAACACCTCGGAGAACACGTGCTCTTCCCGGTCGATTCCTGGATCCGCGGCTTCGGTCTCGCGCCTGCCGCGCCCGCGCGACTCCTGTGCTTCCCTCACGCCGGCGGCACCGCGGCCTACTACCGTCCGCTGGCGGCGGCGCTCGCTCCGGACGTCGACATCCTCGCCGTGCAGTACCCGGGCCGACAAGAACGCTTCCGGGAGCGGCTCGTCGACACGGTCGGCGAGCTGGCCGACCGTGTGGCCGACGCGGTGCGTCCGCTCCTGTACCAGCCCCTGTCCTTCTTCGGGCACAGCATGGGAGCCGCCGTGGCCTACGAGGTGGCGCTCCGGCTCCAGACCCGCGGCCACCGGCTGCGGACCTTCTTCGTCTCCGGCCAGAGCACTCCCGCGGCCCGCCGCGACCGCGGAGTCCATTCCCTGCCCGACGACCTGCTGGCCGCGGAACTGGAGCGCCTGGGCGCGACGGATCCGGCCATCCTCGCCGACCGTGAACTGCTCGGCGTCCTGCTGCCCGCGATTCGGGCCGACTACCGGGCCATCGAGACGTACCGACGGAGCGACGAGCCCACCCTCGACTGCCCGATCGTGACCCTCACCGGTACCGGCGACCCGAACGTACGGCCCTCGGAGGCGGCCGCCTGGTCCCGCCTCACCCGCCACGACTTCGCGTTCCACGAACTGCCCGGCGACCACTTCTTCCTGGACACCCAGCGGGACCGCGTGTGCGAGATCCTGCGCAGACACCTCGCCCCCTCCCCCACGGCGGACCGTCGCTGATGCCGACGGCGGCACGCACGGGGCGCCGCCGTATCAGGCGCCGAAGGCGGCCAGGTGCTCGCCGGTGAGGGTGGAGCGGGCGGCGACGAGGTCGGCCGGGGTGCCCTCGAAGACGATACGGCCGCCGTCGTGGCCGGCGCCGGGGCCGAGGTCGATGATCCAGTCCGCGTGCGCCATCACCGCCTGGTGGTGCTCGATGACGATGACCGACTTGCCGGAGTCGACCAGCCGGTCCAGCAGCCCGAGCAACTGCTCGACGTCGGCGAGGTGCAGACCCGTGGTCGGCTCGTCCAGGACATAGATCCCGCCCTTGTCCGCCATGTGCGTGGCCAGTTTCAGCCGCTGCCGCTCACCGCCGGAGAGCGTGGTGAGCGGCTGGCCCAGGGTCAGATAGCCGAGCCCGACGTCCGCGAGCCGGCCGAGGATGGCATGGGCGGCGGGGACGCGCGCCTCACCGGCGCGGAAGAACTCCTCCGCTTCTTTGACTGGCATCGCCAGCACCTCGCTGATGTCCCGCCCGCCGAGCCGGTACTCCAGCACCGCGGCCTGAAACCGCCTGCCCCCGCACTCCTCGCAGGTGGTGGCGACTCCGGCCATCATCGCCAGGTCGGTGTAGATCACCCCGGCGCCGTTGCAGGTGGGGCAGGCGCCCTCGGAGTTGGCGCTGAACAGGGCGGGCTTGACGCCGTTGGCCTTGGCGAAGGCCTTGCGGATCGGCTCCAGCAGACCGGTGTAGGTGGCCGGGTTGCTGCGCCGCGAGCCGCGGATGGGCGCCTGGTCGACCGACACCACGCCCGCGCCCGCCGGGATCGACCCGTGCAGCAGCGAACTCTTTCCGGACCCGGCGACCCCGGTCACCACGGTCAGCACCCCGAGCGGGACGTCGACGTCGACACCCTGGAGGTTGTTCGCCCGCGCCCCGCGGATCTCCAGCGCACCGTCCGGCTTGCGCACCGACTCCTTCAGCGACGTCCGGTCGCCGAAGTGACGGCCGGTCAGCGTCCCGCTGGTCCGCAGCCCTTCGACGGTGCCCTCGAAGCAGACGGAGCCACCGGCCGTCCCGGCGCCGGGTCCCAGGTCGATCACATGGTCGGCGATGGCGACGACTTCGGGCTTGTGCTCCACCACGAGCACGGTGTTGCCCTTGTCCCGCAGCCGCAGCAGCAGGCCGTTCATCCGCTGGATGTCATGGGGGTGCAGACCCGTGCTGGGCTCGTCGAAGACATAGGTGACGTCGGTGAGCGAGGAACCGAGATGGCGCACCATCTTCACGCGCTGCGCCTCACCGCCCGACAGTGTGCCCGCGGGCCGCTCCAGCGACAGATAGCCGAGCCCGATCTCGACGAACGAGTCGAGGGTCTGCCGCAGTGTCGCCAGCAGGGGTGCGACTGACGGTTCGTCCAGCCCGCGCACCCACGCGGTCAGGTCCCGGACCTCCATCGCGCACGCGTCGGCGATGCTGATCCCCTTGATCCTGGACGCCCGGGCCGCCTCGCCCAGCCGGGTCCCGTCGCAGTCGGGGCAGATGACGAATGTGACGGCCCGCTCCACGAACGCCCGGACGTGCGGCTGCAACCCGTCCTTGTCCTTGGCCAGCACCGACCTGCGCACCTTGGGGATCAGTCCCTCGTAGGTGACGTTGATGCCGTCGACCTTCACCTTGGTCGGCTCGCGGTGCAGGAAGTCGTGCAGTTCCGTCTCGGTGTAGTCGCGGACCGGCTTGTCGGGGTCGACGAAACCCGACCCGGCGAAGATCCGCACGAACCAGCTGCCCACCTTGTAGCCGGGGACGGTGATCGCGCCCTCGTTGAGCGACTTGCTGTCGTCGTAGAACTGCGTCAGATCGAGGTCGGTCACATGGCCCGTGCCCTCGCACCGGGGGCACGCGCCGGCAGGCTGGTTGAAGCTGTAGTGGAACGCAGGCCCGGCGCTCGGCTCGCCGAGCCGGCTGAAGAGGATCCGCAGCACGGCGTTGGCGTCGGTCGCGGTGCCGACGGTGGAGCGGACATTGGCGCCCAACCGCTCCTGGTCGACGATGATCGCCGTGGTCAGCCCTTCCAGCACGTCGACCTCAGGCCGCGCCAGCGTCGGCATGAAGGTCTGTAAGAAGGCGCTGTACGTCTCGTTGATCAGCCGCTGCGACTCCGCGGCGATCGTGTCGAACACCAGCGAACTCTTACCGGATCCGGAGACGCCGGTCAGCACCGTCAGCCGCCGCTTCGGGATCTGGACGCTGACGTCCTTGAGGTTGTTCACCCGCGCGCCCTGCACGCGGATCATGTCGTGGCTGTCGGCGATACGACGCGGCGCGCTCGACGTCCTGTCCGTCCTCGCGGCCATGCTCATTCCTGTCTCCCTCTCTCACGCCCGGGCGGCCGTCACGTCCTCATCCCCCGTTCGCCCGACCGATCTAACCAGGTCTTAGAAGCGCCCGCCCAGCGGTGGGTTGGTGAGGCGCCGGGACCGCTTGTCGGCAGGTGAAACCACAACGGCCAGGTGGATCGCGTCCCGCCGAGTGGAGCCGGTCGAGCGCCTGAGAGGTCGGCCTCAGCGAGTCCCGGAAAAGTCCGGGCCAGGGCCCGTGTGCAGCGCCGGTCGGCAGGGGGCGGCCGCATGGGGCGGCGTCGGCGAGGGGGTGGAGGCGCTACTGGGAGAACGAGAAGTACAGGGTTCGACCGTAGTCTCCCGTTGCCGTGGTGGGGCCGCCGCTGGGGCCGAGCGCGGACGGTGCGTCGAACTTGGTGCCGATCGCCGGGATGGCGTCGAGGAACGACAGGTCTCCCTTCGGGGAGGGGGGCGCGGTATGGCGGGGGTCGGGGCCGAACCGGGGGGTGAAGAGGCGAAGGTAGAGGTTCTCATCCTCGCAGACCATGGTGATGCGTCCGGCGGTGGTGTGCAGGGACGCCCAGCGGACGTCCGCGTGGTAGCCCTTGAACTCCGGGTACACCCAGCCGTCGGCACCGGTCGCGGTGTCGTTGTACTGCTTCGTCCAGACGTCCGTCGCGACGCCGCGCAGCCGGTTCTTCCACACCCTGTGGGGTCCGTGGCCGAGCCATGTCACGCCGGTCACCTGCGATTCGGGATGGTCGAAGCCCACGCCGAAGAGGTCGTGCTCGCCGGTGAGGTGGTAGCGGTAGTCCAACCGCAGCCAGCCGCTGGGGTACAGACGCCACCGGACGTGGCGCAGTACGCCGGAGTACTCGGCCCGCACCGTGTAGGCGTAGCTGCCGGGCCCGTGTGTCAGGCGGGTGAGGTCGGCCGTTCCGGTGGTGGGCAGCGGGCCGCGGGACAGCGCGAAGTCCGTCCCTCGGTGGGTGACGCCGGCCAGCATGCCCGTCGTGGCGTCGAGCGTGACCGTGGTGTGGCGGGACGCGAGGGTGAGCCTGTCGTCCGCGAGCCGGCCGCGTACGGCCGGTCCCGGGCCCGTCCGTACCAGTCGTCGGGCCTGGTCGGCGGCGGAGGCGATGGTCCATGTCCAGCGGCGGATCTCGCGGCCGTCGGCATCGGTGACGATGAGCGCCATGGCGTCGGCGCGTCGCCAGCCGGACGGCAGGGGCAGCCGCAGCGTTCCTTGCGCGCCGGGCTCGATGTCGGGAGCGGAGGCAGTGCCCTGGGCCCGCACCGTGTGGCCGTCCCGCCGCTGGGCCGGGGTGCGGAAGTCCAGGAGCCGCCAAGTGAACCGGCAGGTGCGGGTGTTGGTGAAGGCGTAGTGGTTGGTGAGGCCGATCCGTCCGCCGAAGTCGTCCGGCAGGCCGGAGGTGAACCGCTCCGGCTCGGCGAGTTGTACGGGAGACCAGATGTCTCTGATCGTGTAGAAGCTGGCCTCCTTCTCGCGGAAGGGGCCGAGGATGCCGTCGGGCGCGGCGTTGCCCGCCACATCGATGGCGCCGCCGAGGTCGTCCCGCACGATGCCCTCGTCGACCAAAGACCACAGGAAGCCTCCGGCCGAGAGCCGTTCGCGGCCCATCAGCTTCCAGTAGTCGTCGAGCCCCGCGCCGGCGCCGCCGTCGTAGAGGCCGTGGAGGAACTCGGTGGGCATGAAGACGTCGCCCTGTTCCTGGAGGATGCGGCGTGTGCTGGCGTACGTCTCGTAGTGGTCGGTGTTGATGCCGCCGAAGTTCGCCCAGGGGTGGAGAACGGTGCGTTGCTGGGGGTCGTGGCGGGCGTAGTCGTCGTCGAGGGCGGTGTTCCAGCCGCCCTCGTTGCCGTTGCACCAGAACAGGATCGACGGGTGGTTGACGTCACGGGTGACCATCGAGGCGACGAGGGGCCTGCCCGCCGCCTCGTCGTAGGACTTCTGCCAGCCGGCCAGCTCGTCGAGCACGTACAGCCCGAGTTCGTCGGCGAGGTCGAGGAAGTGCGGGTCCGGCGGGTAGTGGGCCATCCGGACCGCGTTCATGTTCATCTCCCGCATCAGGAGGATGTCCTTGCGGCTGATGCGGGCGCTGGTCGCCCGGCCGGACGTGGGCCAGATGGTGTGCCGGTTGGCTCCTTTGAGGAGGATCCTGACGCCGTTGACGTACACGCCGTCGCCGGGGCGCACCTCGACGGTGCGGAAGCCGAATCGCTCGTCGACGCGGTGGACGGTGCGGCGGTCGCCGGAGCGGAGCGCGACCTCGACGCGGTAGAGGTGCGGGGTCTCAGCCGTCCACTGCCGGGGGGAGTCGACAGTGGTCCTGAGGGTCACCGTCGTGGCGCCGGGAGCGACGGCCGCGGTGAACGGGGCGCCGACCGGGCGCCCGGAGAGGTCGGTGACCCGGGCGACGAGACGGTCGGCGGAACCGGTGCCCGACAGATGGGCGTCGATTCGCAGCGTGCCGTCGGCGCGGGCGTCGACGGCGATGCGTTCGATGTGCTGGAGTGGGAACGCCTCGAGATGGACGGGGCGGTAGATGCCGCCGAAGTTCCAGTAGTCCCCGAGGCGTTCGGCCCGGTTGACGGAGTCGTCGGTGGACTCCTTGCTGACGGTCACCTCCAGGAGGTTGTCCTGCCCCGGACGCAGCTTTCCGGTCACCTCGTGCCGGAACCGGTAGAAGCCGCCGCGGTGGACGGGCCCGGCCGGCTCGCCGTTGATCCACGCCTCGGTCTCGGTCATCGACCCCTCGAAGACGAGGAAGACGCGTCTGTCACGCCAGTGGGCGGGCGGCGTGAAGGTGCGTCGGTAACGGCCCTTCTCCTCCGGGCGCAGATTCCACCCGTAGTTGTACGTGCCGTATCCGTGGAACTCCCAGTTGGACGGAACCGGGATGCTGCCCCAACTGCCGCTGCGCCGCCCGCTGGTGCACAGGAAGTCCCAGTCGACCGGGTTGTCGGCGTCCTCACCGGACAGGAACAGGCGCTCGGTGCGCGTGGAGGCGTCCGTTCCGTCGGCCGTCTCGGCCTCGGCGGCCCGGGCCGAGCCCGTGGGAAGGCCTCCGGCGAGGGCCGCGCCGGCTGCGCCCAGGATCAGAACGCCACGGCGTGACAATTGCATGACATCTCCAGCCTTCAGAAAACCATCGGGAGGGAACGGCGGGGACGTGCGCGTAGTCGACGGGTCCGGGGCGGCACCCGTTCGTCGAAGCGCCTGCGTCTGCACGCGGTGCGCGGGCGGGGAAGGGAGGGCAGCAGCCCTCTCAGTCCTGGGCGGGGGTGTCAGCCGAGGCGCCACTGCTGGTTGCTGCCGCCGTTGCAGTCCCACAGTTGGACCAGTGCGCCGTTGGCGGTGGAACCACCGGTCACGTCCAGGCACAGGCCTGACTGGACGCTGGTGACGGTGCCGTTGGAGTTGCGGTTCCACTGCTGGTTGGTGCCGCCGTTGCAGTCCCATATCGCGACATTGGCGCCGGCCGTGGCGCCGGTCGCGTCGAGGCACTTCGCGCCGCCGTAGACGGTGAGCTGCTTGGTCGACGTGCTGGTCCAGGTCTGGTTGGTGCCGCCGTGACAGTCCCAGATGTGCGTCTGGGTGCCGTTGGTCTGCGAAAAGCCGGGCACGTCCAGGCACTTGCCGGAACCGCGGACCGGACCTGTGGTGGTCCCGCCACTCCCGCCGTCGAGTCCGAAGAAGGCGATGGCCCGGGCCGCCATGCCGCTTTCGGGCAGGGAGTGCCCGACCCCCTGGAAGCTGTTCGCCTCGACCGGTGCCTGCGTGCCGGAGGAGCCGTAGCGGGTGCGGGTCCAGTTGGACTGCGGGGAGTCGGTGAAGACCGGGGTCTGGCTCACTCCCAGCACATTGGTCCACTGCTTGATCTCTTCACCGAAGTTCGCGTAGTACAGCGCGTCGTCCTCGGTGCCGTGCCACAGCTGCATCCGCGGCCGCGGGCCGGTGTACCCCGGGTAGGCGTTCCGGACGAGGTCGCCCCACTCCTGCGGGGTCTTGCTGATCTTGCCGGTGGCGCAGTCGGTGTTCCAGCCGGAGCCGTTGGTGGTGGCGAAGCAGCCGAACGGCACGCCCGAGAACGCCGCACCGGCCTTGAACAGGTCGGGGTAGGAGCCGAGCATGACATTGGTCGTCATCGCGCCCGACGAGGCGCCGGTGACGTAGACCCGGCCGGGGTCGGCGTTCATGTTCTGCAGGGTGTACCGGACCATCTGGGCGATGCTCGTGGGGTCACTGCCCCCGTCGTGCTTGAGCGCCTGGGGCGAGGAGACGTCGAAGCACTGCCCGCTGACGTTCGCGTCCGGGTAGACGACGATGAACCCGTGCTGGTCGGCCAGGCGGGCGAACTCCGTGTTGGCGTGGAACGTGGGCCCCGTGCCGGTGCAGTAGTGCACCGCCACCACCACCGCCGGTCGTGCCGGAGCGCTGTCGGGCTTGTAGACGTACATCCGCAGGTTGCCGGGGTTGCTGCCGAAGTTGCTCACCTCGGTCAGTGACGCGGCCGACGCGGTGGTGGCCGAGGCGCCGGTCAGGACGAGCGCCGCGATCAGCGGCGAGATCGCCATCAGCAGGGCTACCAGTGCATCTGTGACGCTTCTCTTCTTGGACTTCCGGGACATGAAGGTGTCCTTCCTGGAATCCGGCGCGATCGGGACATGACCGGCTGGTGAAGCGCTTCGACGGTTCCATTGTCCTAGGCGTGGTGTCAATGCCTGGTGGTAAGCAAGGTAAGGTCGCCTTCATTCCTCTGTTTCAGCAGAGAATTCTCATTCACTCGAGTTGTCTGGTGAAGCGCTTCAACACGGACCTGCTGGGTCACACCGAGCCATGAGGCCCCGTCAGCGGCACCGACGTGCCGTCTCGATGGGGCTCTGGTGCGGGCCTCGGCCGTCCAGCCCCACCGCGGCAGCCGCACGTACGTCGCGCGGGCTCGCGCCGAGTTCACGGCGGCAGGCCTTGTTGAAGGCCTGGAGGTCGGCGATGCCCACAGCCGCGGCGACGGCGGTGATGGGCAGGGTGGAGGACAGCAGAAGGTGACGGGCGCGCTGAAGGCGTCGGTGCCGGATGTACGACACGACCGTGAGGCCGGTTTCCGCACGGAACACGCGTGTCAGGTGTGTGTGGGAGATTCCGACGGCGCGAGCGACGTCCGGTACGGACAGCGGACCTGCCAGGTGTTCCTCGACGTAGGCCTGGGCTGCGGCCACGAAGGGGTGGCGCCGCCCGGCTCCCTCGCCCTTCGGCAGCTCGGCGACGCGCCACAGAGCGGTCCAGACCTCGGCCGTGGCTCGTGGAGGAGAGATCGGCATGGCCGTCACAGCGCGTCGGAGCAGGTCGGCCAGGTGGGTGCTCTCGGCCGCGGCGTCCTGCATCACCGGCACCACCCGCGTGGTTCCGCCCTCGTGCAGCCGCAGGTGGACGTAGAAGTGTTCCGACCTGCCCCGGTAGTGAAAGTGCACCTCCGTGTTCGGCGGCACGAGGCTGACGTGACCGGGACGTATGGGGTGGACCGACTGCCCGAGAGACAGAACTCCGTCGTAGTGGTAGAGGTGCAGCTGCCACAGATCAGGCAGCCGGAAGACATCGTGGGCGGTGGAGACGCCGTGTACCCCGATGCCGGCATCAACCACGGTGGGCGCCTCGTCGAGCCGCAGCGTTACGTGTTTCACGAGGACGGAAAATTACCAGCACTGGACGATTTCAGCCCACGACCGAGCCGGACTGGGCACCTACCTTCGTCGCATGGCAACCAGCAAGCAACTCCTGACATCTGTTCAGGTGGCGCGCTTCGTCGGGCAGGGATTCCTGCGCCTGGACGGGGTGGTGCCGCAGGAGATCAATGAACGGGCCATCGCGGCCTTGACCGAGGGCCTGCCTGCGGTGCCCTACGGCACTCCGCTGCGCGGGGCGTTCGCGCAGGACACCTTCGTCCACGAGCTGCTCGCGCTGCCGGTCGTCGCGGGCGCTGTCGAGAGCCTGGTAGGCCCCGAGCCGACCGTCGACCACCATGCGGTGCATGTGCGCGAGCCGCACGAGGGACAGGCGCAGCCGCTCCACGGGGACGCGATCATCGACGTGCGGCCCGATGCGTTCGACATCCAGCTCATGTACTACCCGCACGAGGTGACCGCCGAGATGGGCGGCACCCTCAGTGTGCCCGGTAGCCATCTGCGCAGGATCAACGAGACGGACGTCGGCCGCGTCCAGAACCTCCGGGGGCAGACCCGTCTGACCTGCCCGGCGGGCACGGTCGTCATCGTGCATCACGGCATCTGGCACAGTGGCCGCCGCAACGACACCGCGGGCCGGCGCTACATGTACAAACTCCGCCTCAACCCGACCGTGCCGCAGGTACGTCTGTGGGACGTCTCCGACCTGCACGACCCTGCGGTGACCGCGGAACTCAACACGCACTTCCCCTGGTACGAGTGGGCCACGGCCCGACTGGAGATCTACAACCGGGTCCTGCTGTGGCGGGCCCTGACCGGAGACGACTCGTTCGACGTCGACTACTGGGTCACGCGCGTCAGCAACCGGCCGGCCCTGAGGAGTCACGCATGAGGCAGCAGGTCCTGGTCCTCTATCTCGCGACGTCGGCGCTGGACTCCCCCGTCGTGGGCTGGTCACGCTACGACGGGACCGGCCGGACCCGTCCGACGACCGGTGACAGCGACGAGCCGCCCTATTCCACCGGGCTTGGCGCGTTGCGGGACGGGTGGCGTCTGTTCCAGGCCTCCCAGCTGCTGCCCCCGCAGCCCGGTCACGAGTACGACGTCTCCTTCCTGAAGCACGAGTTCTTCTTCGAGAAGGTGGAGGACGGCCTTCATCTTTGAGGCAGGTGAACGCTTCGACAGAACTCCCTGCGTTTATCTGTCTCACCCTCGTGCAGACCGTCTCGAGAAAGAGATTGCGGAGCCCGGTGACATTCGAAGCGCTTCGACCATATGGTGCGACGAATGAAGGGCATGTATATAACGCAGCGGCAAGGCGCTCGACGTGTCCGGCGCGAGCACCGTCGACGGGACGGCCGTCCATCAGTGGGCCCGCCACGACGGGGCCAACCTCCGGCTCCCGTTCGTGGCCCGGGGCGGCGGCTGCCACCGGCTGAAGGCACAGCACTCGGGCAAGGTGCTGGACACGCCCTGCCAGGGTGAGGCGACGCGGCACCGCGACGATGAAGCCGAGGCCGCGCTGTTCGAAGAAGTCGACGGCCGCGAAGCACTCCTGGACTGCGTCTCGGACCACGTCCCTCCGCCGTGGCGGGGCCGCCGGCCGATGACGGCCGCGGCCCCGCTCGGGTGTGTGGGTCAGGACGGGTCGCCGTACTGGAGGCCGCGCCCGTTGGTGCCGACGTAGACGCGGCCGTAGGTGTCGGGGTCGCCGGTGATGACGCCGACGCCGCCGATGGCGCCCCACTGGTGGGCGTCGTCGTTGACGCGGAGCCAGGTGGCGCCCTTGTCGGTGGAGCGGAAGACGCCGGTGACGTCCTTGACGGTGCCGATCAGGTACAGGGCCTGGTAGCTGGTGCCCGGCTTGGCCTTGCCGAAGCCGAGGGCGGAGGCGGACTGCACCGACCTGAGCGTGGTGAAGGTGCGGCCGCCGTCGGTGGAGTGCAGGAGACCCTTGGTGTTGCCGGCGATCCACAGGTCTCCGGCGATGCCGGGGACGGCTTTGAGCCGGCCGTCGGGCAGGTTGCCGGCGCGGGCGGTGAAGGTCGCGCCGCCGTCGGTGCTGGCGTAGAGCGTGCCGCCGGACAGCGAGTAGAAAGTCCTGGCGGAGGAGCGGTCGGCGACGACCACGGCGCCGTTGCCCAGGCCGCTGACCTTCGACCAGCTTGCCCCCTTGTCGGTCGAGCGGTACGGGACCTGACCGGCCTGGGTCCAGACGATGGTGGAGCCGTCCGCCGCGAGCGCGACATGCCCGTCCTGGGCACTGGCCACCGGCTCCGCCTTGAAGCCGTTCCAGCTGCTGCCGCCGTCGGTGGAGTAGGCGCCGTCCTGCGCGCCGCCACGGCCGACACGGACCATCATCGAGGGCTTGGACTGGGCGAAGTCGATGTCGGTGCTGTTGGTCATCAGCGGGTTCTTCAGCCGCCCGGAGGGCACCTTGGTCAGGGAATCGTGCCGGAAGCCGCCCTGGTCGCCCATGGCGGTGATGACGGTGGCGCCCCCGGGAGGGGCGATCGCGTCCAGCAGCGCTGTCTCCTCCAGCCCTCTGGCGCCCATGCTCCAGTGGCTGGTGCCGCCACTGTCGGAGGCGCCTGCGTCCTTGCTTCGCAGGATGCCGTTGCCGGTGCCGTAGAGCACGTGCCCGGAGTTGAAGGGATCGATGGCCAGGGCCGTCATCCAGTGCCCGGTGTGGGTGCCGACGTAGGGAGCGGCGGCGGCGCTGCGCACCGACTTGTCGGCCAGCGCCTTCCAGGTCGTGCCGCCGTCGGTGCTGCGGTAGACCTCGTCCTCAGGCCACCAGCGGCCGAGGGTGGTGACCATCACCGTGGAGGGCTTGCGCGGGTCGACGGCCAGACCGGAGAACCCGTAGTCGCCCTTGGACGGGGAGATGTTCTTCCACGCCCCGCGGTCCGGCGTGTACTTCCACACCGAGCCCGCCGTCACGCCGTTGGGTCCGAGGTTGTTGGTGTACGTCAGGTACAGCGAGCCGTCACCGGAGAGCACGCCGTGCTGCGGCAGCTCGCCGGTGGGCTGCCCGGAGACGGCCTGCCAGCTGCCGCCGCCGTCGGTGGACCGGTACAGGGAGGTGGACCTGTCGGCGACGCCGACGTAGATCGTCTTGCTGCCGGCCGGGCCGTACGTCACGAAGGAGACGCCGGCGCCACTGCTCGCGCCGTCCTTGACGGGGAACGAGGAGACCTGCCGCCATGTCACGCCGTGGTCGTCACTGCGCCACAGGCCGTTCTTGCGGGTGCCCAGCAGCAGGGTGCCGTTGTCGGCGGGGTTGATCGCGAGCCGTTCGCCCGCGCCGCGGCCGTCCTCGTTGGCGCCCACCTTGAAGGGCAGATCGGTGCGTTTGAAGGTGCGGCCCCGGTCGGTGGAGCGCAGGATCGCGCCGTTGCCCGCCCACTCGTTGGTGTAGGTGCCCGCCCCGAGGTAGAGCCGCTTGGGGTCGACGGGGTCGGTGGCCACCGAGTCGATGCCCAGCAGGTTCCAGTCCTTCTCGCCGATCCAGTCGGTCAGCGGGATCCACTGCTCGGCCCCGGTGTCCCACCGGTAGGCGCCGCCCATGTCGGTACGCGCGTACAGCAAACCCTTCTCGCGCGGGTTGAACACCAGCCCGGTGACGTAACCGCCGCCCACCACCTGGGCGTTCTTCCACACATACGGTCCGGCCGCGGCCGTGGTCTGCCCGCTGCCGGCCCCGGCCGCCCGGGTCGCGCCCACCTTCACCAGCTTCCACTGCTGGTTGGTGGTGCCCCGGCTCGGATACTGCACGACCGTCGCCCCCTGGGCCGAGGAACCCCCGGAGACGTCCAGGACCAGGCCGCTCCTGCGGGAGGTGAAGGTGACGGCGTCGGAACCGCTCACGTTGCTGATCCGCCACTCCTGCGAGGTAGCGGAACTGTTGGTCTGCTGCTCGGCCGTAGCTCCCTGCGCGGGGGAATTGCCCGCTATACCCAGCACTTTGCCGCTGTTGCGGTTCACCAGCTCGTAGTAGCCGTCCCCGCTGGGCTTCAGCTTCCACTGCTGGTTGGCGGTGTTCTGGTCGGTCCACTGCTGGATACGGGTGCCGTCGGCGGTGGAGAAGCTGTTGACATCCAGCACCTTGCCACTGCGCACGGAAACCAGCCGGTAGTAGGCATCGCCGTCGACCGTCGCGGCCTGCGAGTCCTCCTGCGCGAACAGAAGATACGGCACGAGAACGGCGGGCACGCCGAGCAGCAGACCGGTCGCGGTCCAGCCGCGGCGGTGACGCCCGCGGCGCCCGCCGTTCGTGGGGTTGTTCATGGGGAGGCGTTCTCCTTGCAAACTGTTCAACAGGGGAAGGCAGGATCCCGACCCGGAACTGGCCGGATCCGCTTCCTTGTCGTCACAGGTTCCGCACAGGTTGCCGCGAGCCGGGAACTCTTTTCAGATCACCTCGTGGCGCGGTAGGCACTGATCACCCTCTGGGCAACGCAGTTCCGGGAGTTGGCGGTCTGCTCCTCTCGCCCCTGACCCGGCGTCGGAACCGCGCCCGAGCGGCCCCGGGTCAGTAGCCGGAGGTCACCTTGCAGGTGACCTCCGGGGGGAACTGGCCGGCCGAGGAGCCGGCTCCCACGCCGCAGTTGCCGTCGGCCTCACCCGGACACTTGATCCACAAGAGCATCTCGACGCCTCCGCCCAGCTGGTGGTCTGTACGGTGAGCGCTGTAACTCGCCGACCAAAAGCGACAGTTGCCGACTGACATGCCGAGTGACACCGAGGCCGGGGAGACCGTTGTGTGTGTGACGAGCGCCGTGGATGACGGCCGGTCGCCGAGCTGGTGGCCCGGACCCAGGCCCGTGGGGTGAAGTTCACCGGGGGCGGCCTGCTGCAGCGGCTGACCAGACGGGTACTGGAGTCCGCCCTGGAGTGGCGAACTCACCGATCACCCGGGGCGCGAGCCCGGTGAGCGGGCCCGGGGCGGCCGGGAGAACTACCGCAACGGGCACCGCTCCAACACGGTGATCACAAAGTCGGGGCCGGTCGAGATCGCTGTGCCGCGGGACCGGGCGGGGTGGACGAGATGGTCCTGTCGTTGTCGGCGAAGGAGCTGACGCATGGGGAGCGGGCGGGCCGGTTCCGGGCGGCACCCTGGTCGCCCTTTCGTCGGGTGGGCAGCAGGGACGGCGCCGCTCAGGGAGCGTCCGGCTCCGTGCGGGTGATGCGCAGCAGCGCCGCGGAGGGCGCGGTGGGCAGGGTCACGGTGAGGTCGGCGGTGTCCGGGTTCCAGACGGCAACGGCCTGACCTGCGGCGGGGTACAGCACCTCGGCTCGGGCCGGGCCGCCCGCCTGTTCGGGCAGCCGGAGGGTGGTGGTGGCCGGACCGCCCGGTCGGCGCCAGACAGTGAGGTACGTGGTGGCGGGAGTGTGCAGGGCCAGGGCGATCCAGGGGTCGTCCCAGCCGGGAAGGCCGAGCGGCCAGGACGGCACGGCCCCCGGCAGGTCGGCGCGGACGGCTTTGTACACGGCGACCGCCTCGTTGACCAGGGCGTATGCCTCGGGCCCCAGTTCCGGCAGGTGGCCGGAGAGGTGCATGCGGCCGAGGAGGGCGCCGGCCATGGTGAAGGCGACCTCGTCGAGGGAGTCCTCCGGCTGCGGATAGGCCCACACAGCGCCTTGCTCGGGGGTGACGGCGGTGGGTGCGGAGGCCGCGATGGGCGCGTAGAGCTGTAGGTTCTGTTGGTCGCTGGTGGACTGCAGTTGCAGCCGCGACAGCAGGGCGTGGTCCCAACGCATGCCGCCCGAGGCGCAGTTCTCCACTACCAGGTGCGGATGACGGTCCAGGATGCCGTCGAGCCAGTCGAGGTGCGCCCGGTTGTGGCCGAGCAGACCGGCGCCCGGGGTCTCGCCGGGGTGGGCGCTGGTGCCGGAGCCGGGGTCGATGTTGTGGTCGAGCTTGAGATAGCCGACGCCCCATTCGCCGACCAGGCGGTCCACGACCCGGTCCAGGTGGGCGCGGGCGGCCGGGTGGCGCAGGTCCAGGTGGTGCCGGCCGGTCTCCGTGAGGCGGACGCCGTCGCGGCGGAAGAACGCCTCGTCGGGCAGGGACGTGGCCATGGGGCTGTCGACGCCGACGACTTCGGGCTCCAGCCACAGGCCGGGGACCATGCCGCGCTCCCGGATGCGGTCCAGTACCTCGTGGATCCCCTTCTCGCCGGGGAAGCGGGAGGCGGCCGGTTCCCAGGCACCGACGGTGGTCCACCAGCCGCCGTTGTCACCGTCGTACCAGCCCGCGTCGATGACGAAGTACTCGGCGCCGGCCTCGGCCGCCGCGTCGATCAGCGGCAGCAGTTTGTCGGTGGTGGGGTCGCCCATCAGGCAGTTCATGTAGTCGTTGAAGATGACGGGCAGACGCCGGTGGTCGGCGTGCGGGCGACGGTGGGCGCGGCGGTAGCGGGTCAGCGCGGCGAACGCGGCGTCGGGGCCGCCGTCGGCGCTGAAGGACAGGGCGGCGGGTACGGTGCGGAAAGCGGCGCCGGGTTCCAGGGGGTGGCGCCAGCCGTGGTGGGCGTCGGTGGGCCCGAACAGTGCCGCGTAGGCCGCCCGTTCGTGTTCTTGGCACTCCCAGCGCCAGCCCCCTCCGTTGTGCTCGATCTGCCACACCCAGCTGCGGCCGGTACTCCGGTCCGTCAGTCCGCCCATGGGCAGGTGTCCGCAACTGGACCAGGTGCCCTGACCGTTCAGGGCGAAGCCGGCCTTGCCGTGCCCGTATGGCACGCGTCCGCTGACGCCGGGTGTGGTCCGGCGCATCGGCTGCCGCTGCCAGCGGCACTCGGCGAGCCAGTCGTTGTCCGCCCACAACAGGTCGGCGGCGTCGACGGCCGCCGGGTCTTGCGGGGTGAGGCAGCCCACCGTGAGTGAGCTGACCGACTCCAGGTGCAGTGTGGTCTGTCCTTCGTTGCGCAGGATCACTTCGCTGCGGAGCACGGGGATGCCGTCCGGCGACCGGTAGCTCACCTCCGCCGCCAACCCGGTTTCCGGGTCGTGGAGATGCACGGTCAGCGTGTGCCAGTCGCCGTCGCGGGCCGCGCGGTGGGCCCGGTGGCGCAGTCGCCCGCCGAGAGCGGTCCCGATCAGACGGCTGGCCGACCAGTCACGGCCGTGTCCCGCGGCTGTTACCTCAACCAGCGGCAGGGACGCACCGGGGGCGCTGCCCGCTTCGTTGGGCAGTCCGAGATGCGTCAGGCGGACGCTGCCGTCGTCGCCGAGGACGAACTCGAGATGCAGGGCGTCGTGACCCCAGCAGAAGCTCCGCTGTTCGTTCTCCATGATGTCCTTTCCAGGTCGGTGGCTGCACGGGACCGCGCGGCCCCCGGGCGGCAGTTCGTGGGCTGTGGGGCCGGTGTCTCGGTTCAGGCCGTGTTCGCCGGCGCACTCGACGGGGTGGTGTGCGGCGCGGTGACGGTCAAGGGCAGCGCGGCGCCAGAAGCCCGCGGCGCCCAGGAGCGAGCCGTAGTCGCCCGGCCCGAATTCCCAGCCGCCCATGACGCTGTTGAGGCAGTGGTCGTTGGTGGAAGCCCCTTTTCGGGGCGTAGTTGAAGAACGGGGTGAAGCTGCCGGACCACAGCCGGACTTGCCCCTGTCCAGGAAGCTGAGGGTGTGGCCGACGTTGCTCCAGGTGTACTCGTAGATGTCCCAGGTGCCGGCGCCCAGGCGGACGGTCTCGTGTCCGGAGGGCGGCAGCCCCTGAGTCGATGCGCTTCGACGCTCTGGTGAGACTACGGCCGTGTTGCCGGGGGTGACAATGGACCGCCAAGGTCAATTTTCGATAACCGGCGCAGCCGGGCGAGAGGGTACGCACCGCCTTTCATGCGACTTTACCCCTTGTGAACTGGCCTTCTGGGCGAACTCTCAGAGAGGGACGCCGACGCCGGAGGAGCGGCTCCCCACGCCTGGGCGACTTGTGATCGACGCATGACTCGACGTCGAGGCAACGTCGAAGCGCTTCGACTCCCTGACCGTGCGCTCGACGGAAGCCGTATGCCGCACGGCTCCGCAGTCGCCCACGCTTCCCACGCCTTCTCCGTCGACCTCCCGCAAGGGACTTCTCAGGAGTACCGCCGCCCCATCCCCCGAGCCGCCCACCACCGACCTGCCGTTCCGTGACCCGGCCGTCGGCACCGAGGCCCGCGCCTGGCGAAGCAGTACCGGACATCCGCGGCCGCCGCCCTGCAAGCCGCATACGCGCGCACGCTCGCCGAGCACTTCCGCATCGGCACCTGCGTGTTCAACACCGTGATGCCCCATCGGCAAACCACCTCGCCCGCGAGGCGGTGGCCCATATCGCCGGCAGTGCCCTCGTCCCGGTCGACACGCCCCTGGGCAGCCGGTTCCCGGCGCTGTGCCGAGCCGTCGACGCGGCACTCGTCAGATTCTCCTCCGCCAGCCTGCGAGAGCCCGACCGCTACGCCAGATCCCTGGACGAGGTCTCCGCCGAACCGGGCCGCTCCGCACACAACCCGCACGTGGTCACCATCCGGCCCATAGCGCCCCGCACACTGATCCGGGCTCGCGCCACGGTGGACGGCGGGGGGGGGGGGGGGGGGCGGCCCGCCCCCCCCCCCGCCCCCCCCCCCCCCCCCCCCCCCCCCCCCCCCCCCCCCCCCACCCCCCACACCCCCGCGCCACCCCCCCGCCCCCCCCGCCCCCCCCCGGGGGGGGGGGGGGGGGGGGGGGGGGGGGGGGGGGGGGGGGGGGGCGCGCCCCCCCCCCCCCGCCGTGGCGCCACCGTCTCCTACGACCCCGACTACCGCCCCAGCCCGTGGGCCGTCCGGGGCGGCGCGGAGGCGGCCCGCCAGGCCGACCTACGGCTCCCCCGGCACGCTGACGGCGTGGTGGGCGCCCTCGGCCTGGCGGGGACGCACCCGGGGCAGACACGCGTCGGGGACGACGAGGTGGAGGACGCGCTCACCGAGGTGGTCGGCCTGCTGCCCGAGGCGAACGCACTGGCGACGACCCTGCGCGATGTGCGCCACCCGGATCTCCGACGTCAGCTCGCCGAAGTGAAACGGCACCTGGACGCCATGCGTGCGGCCCGCGACGACGTGGACCGGCTCAACGCCCATGAGGCCGCCTTCCACCGCGCCGTCGTCTCGGCCACGGGCAACGAGATCCCTCCTCACTCTCCTGAAAGGGCTCTTCGGCCGCACTCTGCGCGCCCGCATCTGGCGCGGTCTGGTCGACGACAAGGCCGCCGGCCTCACCCTGGCCGAGCATGAGGCGATCTCCAACGCGCTGTCCGCCCGGGATGCCGCCCTCAGCCAGGCCGCCGCACTGCTGAACGTGAGCGACACCGAGCAGTGGCTGAGGGAGCGCCTGCGCTCGGTCGAGCCTTTCCCCCTCCGGACGACAGAGCGGAAGTGACGGGCGGGCGCTGCCTGCTCACTGGGTGTAGAAGGTGGCGTCGGCCCGGTCGGTCGCCGTACTGAGAGCCTGGACGTACAGCAGGTAGTTGTAGTGGCGGATGTAGCGGCCCGGGAGGTTGTACGACTCGTACGAGACTCCGGCGGAGTCCGCGAGGCCGGCACGGGCGGTGTAGGAGGCATCGGACGCGAACTGCGCCGTCCCGTCGTTCTTTTCCACCCACGCCTCGGAGTTCTTGTGACGCAGGAAGTAGCCGGGGAAGTTCGCCGACTCCAAGGAGACGGTGCCGCTGCCGGCGAGACCGGTGACCACACGGAACTGCGAGTCGGCCAGCGGCGCGACGTTCGCCTCGATCTTCGCTCGGTACTCCCAGTGCCGGATGAACCGGTCGGGGAAGTTGTAGGAGGAGAGCCGGACCGGGGTGACGCCGTCGGCGACCGGGATGCCGAAGTCGGGCGTGCCGTCGGCCTTCCAGTAGATCTTCTGCACGCGGGTGCGGCGGTTGGGGTCGTTGAGCGGGGAACCGCTGATGTCCTTGTAACTGCGGTCGTGGTAGACGAGGATGTCCGACTTGCCGTCCTCGGACACCGTGAACTGGTTGTGCCCGGGACCGTACTGGCTGGTGGCGGCGAAGCTGGCGAAGACCGGGCCGGCGCTCTTGGTCCACGACGAGGCGCTGAGCAGGTCGGCCGAGGCGGACGCGGTCAGCATGCCCATGCAGTAGTTGGCGTCGGTGGCACTGGCCGAGAAGGTCATGAAGACCTTGCCGCCCCGCTGGATCACGGCCGGGCCCTCGTTGACCGTCTCCCCTCCGGCGGTCTCCCACGAGGCGGTCGGCCGGCTGATCATGACCGGCGTGCCGGTGATGGTCCACGGGCTGGACATCCGCGCCACGTAGATGTTGGTGCCGCGGCCGACGGCCGGGTCGTTCTGCGCCCAGGCGAGGTAGCGGGTGCCGTTGACGACGAAGGTCGTCGCGTCCAGGGAGAAAGTGTCCAGCGGCAGGGCGATACGGCCCTTCTCCGTCCAGGTGCCGGTGATCGGGTTCGCGGCCGTGCACTCCAGGACATAGGGCCGGATCCGCCAGATGTCGTTGGCGGCACCGGCAGCGAAGTAGATGTACCACTTGCCGTCGATGAAGTGGATCTCCGGAGCCCAGATGTGGGCGCCCATCTCACCGGTGGAGTGCTTCGTCCAGATGGTCGTCTCGGCGGCAGACGTGAGCCCTTGGATCGTGGTGGCGCGGCGGAGCACGATGCGGTCGTACGCCGGGACGGTGGCGGTGAAGTAGTAGAGACCGTCGGTGTGTTTGAAGATGTGCGGGTCGGCCCGCTGCTCGGCGATGCTGTTCGTGTACGTCACACCGGGGGAGGTGGGGACGGCGGCGTGGGCGGTACCGGTCGAGACGCCGGTGACGGTGGCGGCGGCCGAGCCGGCGATCATGCCGAGGACCGTTCGACGGGTGAGCGCAGGTCTCACGGAGTACTCCCTCTGGTGCTGGTACTGGTGGTGCGGCGGACGCCTCTTCACATCATGGTCGACATATCGAACGTCGTTCGTGGCTTCGGCCAGAAAGTAAGTTCCGCACCCCTCTCCGTCAACACTTTTCACACAGATATCCGGAGCGTCTTCCCGCCGTCGAGAAGTCAGGCTCGCGCTGCTCCGTATCGGACACCCCGCGCGCCCTCCCCTTGGGCACGCAATGCACGGGCAGGATGCTCAGCCCCCATCCGGATGTATTGACGCGCCCTGTTTGCCCCCGTAAGGGCCGTTCTCTTTCCGGGGCGCAGCGCAGACCGTGGAGAGGCCCGATTCCTCCACGGTCTACGGTCTGCCGTGCGCGCTCGAAGTCCCGCTCCCGGTGCAGGAGGGGGCAGTCCCGCAGCTTGGTCCGCTGTCGTGGGAGTGCGCTCTTCCGGCCGGACGTCTGCCTGTTACGGGAGCCTGGTCCACTTCTGGTTGTTCTGGCCGTTGCAGGTCCACAGGATGACCGGGGTCCCGTTGGCGGTCCCGGCCCCGTTGACGTCGAGGCACAGCCCGGCGTGGACGTTGCGGATCGACCCGTCGGAGCCGATGGTCCACTTCTGGTTGTTCTGGCCGTTGCAGGGCCAGATGACGACCGGCGTGCCATTGGTGGTGCCCTGGTTGGAGGCGTCCAGGCACTTGTCGCCGTAGACGCGGATCTCGCCGCCGGCCCAGGTGGTCCACAGCTGGTTGGCGGCCGTGTGGCAGTCCCAGATCAGCGTCTTGGAGCCGGCAGCCGTGGTGGCACCGTCCACGTCCAGGCAGCGGCCGGAGCCGGTACCGCGCAGGCGTGCGGTGGTGGAGGCCAGGGGGTTGCCGCCGGTCACCTTGAACACGGCGACACCGTGCGCGGGGACGCTGGCCGATATCTGCCCGGAGGTAGTCGACGTGCCGCCGGTCCACAGGTCGGTGAGGGTGAACGAGCCGCCGGACAGGCCGACTTGCGCGGCCGTGGTGGTGACGGTCGCGGTGTTGCCGCCTCGGTTGAACAGGCCGACCGCGACGGAGCCGTCGGACAGGGGCTTGGCGAACACCTCGGTGTCGCCGTCGTCGCGGACTCGGCGTCCGCCCGCGCCCAGCGAGTCCTGGTTGACCGCGAGCAGGCGCGGGTTGCGCAGGATGGCGCTCACGTCGGCGGACATGGTGCGGATGTCGTTGCCGGCCATGAGCGGGGCACTCATGAGTGCCCACAGGGCGAAGTGGGAGCGGGACTCGGTCAGTGACAGGCCGGGGCGGCCGACGACCAGCATGTCGGGGTCGTTCCAGTGTCCGGGACCCGCCTGCGCGGCGAGCGGGGCGGTGACGTCGAGGACGTTGCCGAC
>NZ_JBIVQO010000003.1:0-123131 GCF_044755265.1 Streptomyces sp. NPDC092370
GCAGGGGGGACCCTGTGGGAGAGTAGGACGCCGCCGAACAATTTTTGGGAAAACCCCCGCATCTTCGGATGCGGGGGTTTTCTGCGTTTCAGGACGCCTGCACCAGCTTGGTGTCGTACGCCAAAATCACCGCCTGAATGCGATCGCGAGAACCCGTCTTCGCGAGGATGCGGCCCACGTGGGTCTTCACCGTCGACTCGGCCAGGTGGAGACGCGTGGCTATCTCCGTGTTCGTCCAACCCTGGCCGATGACCGTCAGGATTTCGCGCTCCCGGTCGGTGAGGGATGCGAGGCGGGGATCTTCGACTGCGGCGTCCTGCCCGCCGGGATCGGCCGGGAGATGGTGGACGTAGGCGTCCAAGAGGCGGCGGGTCAGGCTGGGGGCGACCACCGCGTCGCCCGAGGCGACCGCGCGGATGCCGGCGAGGAGTTCCTCGGGCTGGGCATCCTTCACGAGGAAGCCGGAGGCACCCGCGCGCAGACCGGCGTAGGCGTACTCGTCCAGGTCGAAGGTGGTGACGATCAGGATGCGGGTGCGAGCGCCGGCGGCGGTGATGCGGCGGGTCGCCTCGATGCCGTCGAGGCCGGGCATGCGGATGTCCATGAGGACGACGTCCGGGTGGAGCTCGGCCGCCATACGGACCGCCTCGCTGCCGTTCGCCGCCTCGCCCACCACCGTCATGTCGTCCTGGCTTTCCAACAGCATGCGGGAGCCGAATCGCTGAAGCGGCTGGTCGTCGGCGATGAGGACCGTGGTCACTGCGGGGATTCCTCCGGGAGATCTAGGCGGACGCGCCACCCCCGCTCCGGGTGAGGGCGAGGGCCGGCCTCAAGTGTGCCGCCGTACAGGGCGGTTCGCTCGCGCATTCCGGGTAGTCCGCGGCCGTCCCGGGAGGTGCCGGTGATGTGGCTGCCGTGGCCTGTGTCCGTGATCGTGACGGTGACGGCGGCCTTCTCCTCGTACGACAGAGCTATGTCCGCGGTGGTGGCGGGACCCGCGTGTTTCAGGGTGTTGGTGAGGGCTTCCTGGATGACTCGGTAGACGGTGAGCTGGCGGCCCGGGGGGAGAGTGGGGCTGCCGTGGGTGGTGATGCTGACGGGGAGACCAGCGGCGCGTACGCCGTCGAGGAGCCGGCCGAGGTCGGTGAGACCCGGCTGGGGAGCCAGGTCCGCCTGTTGTCTCTCGTCCTCGCCCAGGACGTCGAGGAGGCGGCGCAGTTCGGTGAGGGCCTGGCGGCTGGTGGTGGCGATGGCGTCGAGGGCCTGGGCGGCCCGTTCGGGCGATTTGGTGGCGGCGTACCGGCCGCCGTCGGCGAGGCCGGTGATGACGGAGAGGTTGTGGCCGATGATGTCGTGCATCTCGCGGGCGATGCGGGCCCGTTCGGCGGCGGTGGCGAGCCGGGCCTGCTGGTCGCGTTCGGTCTCCAGACGGCGGGCCCGGTCCTCCAGAGCCGCGGTGTAGTTGCGTCGGGTGCGGACCGTGACGCCGATGAGGGCTGCCACCGCGGTGGACATCAGATGCGAGCCGATCTGCTGGTCCCAGCTGCCCTCCCCGTGGCGAATGGCCGAGACGAGTACCGGCGTGATCACCAGGGCCGTCGCCCACCACAGGCTGCGCAGAGGGCGGCGCAGGGCGAGGTGGTAGACGAGGACCAGTTGGAGCAGGGCCGCCTGGAGGGCGGCGCCGGTCCAGGCGTCGACGAGGGCGAAGGGGACCATGACGGCCAGAGCCGCGGCGGGGCGGGTGCGGCGCCACAGCAGCGGGACCGAGAGGCCGAGGCTCAGGGTGAGGAGCAGCCAGCCGGGCACGTCGAGTTGATGGGCGTTGTGGCGCCAGCCGCCGCTGGAGAAGTCGATCAGGGCGGCGGTCACCCAGAAACCGGTGAAGTGGAGGTCCCACAGCAGCGGGTGGCGTCGGTCGAAGGCGCGCACCTTGTGGGTGAGGCGCTGGGCGTACTCGGTGAGGGGCTCCGGTGCCCGGTCTTCCGTCACGGGGTCCATCGTGAGGGATCCGAGGCCGGGCGTCATACGTCTCGGCGGCGCAGGACCAGCGCGGCCATCGCGAGGACCGTCGTCGTCCACAGGACCATGGCCAGCAGGGCGGCGCCCGGGGAGGCCGCTCCGGGCAGGGGCTGGGCGGTGGTGAGGGCTTCCAGGGCCTTGCCGGGGAAGTAGCGGACGGCGTCGTCGACGACGGTGTACGGGAGCATGGCCAGAACCTCCGGGAGGATCATGACGAGGCCGATGAAGGCGCCGATGGCCACGGGGACCGAGCGGAGCAGGGCGCCGATGCCCAGGGCCAGGACGGCGAGGAGGGTGAGACCGGCCGCGTTGCCGGCGAGGGCGCGCAGGACGCCCAGGTCGCCGAGGGAGGCCGCCTGGTCGGTGCCGGAGAGGAAGGACTGGGCCAGGGGGAAGGTGAGCAGGTTCGTCGCCAGGGTCAGGGGGAGGGCGACCGCGGCCAGGACGGCGGCCTTGGACCAGAGGACGGGCAGGCGGTGTGGGACGGCTGTCATGGTGGCGCGGATCTGGCCCGTGGAGTACTCGCCTGCCGTGGCCAGGATGCCCAGCACCCCCAGGTTGATCTGGGCGAACTGGGTGCCGAGGAGGACGAACACGACCGTGTCCATGCCGCCTTCGCCCGTGCCGTCGTAGGCGGCGCCGAGGCCTGCGCCCATGGCGGCGGTGAGGGCGCTGGTGACGGCGAGGGTGATCCAGGTGGAGCGCAGGGTCCAGAACTTGTGCCACTCGGAGCGCAGGACGCGGGCCGGGGTCACGCGGTAGGGGAGGGTCGCCGTGGTCATGCCGCTGCTCCTTGCAGGGTCGCCGGGTACTCCACCGAGTCCCGGGTGAGGTCCATGAAGGCCTCCTCCAAGGAGGCGGTGCCGGGGGTGAGTTCGTAGAGGGAAATGCCGTGGGCGGCTGCCGTGCGGCCGATGTGCCGGGCGTCCGTGCCGCGGATGTGGAGGGTGTCGGGGGTGTCGGCGGTGATGTCGACGCCGGGGGCGGTGAGGAGACGTACGAGGTCGGAGGCCTGCGGGGTGACGACCCTGGTGGTGCCCGCGCCGGAGTGGCGTACGAAGTCTGTGACGGTGGTGTCGGCGAGGAGGCGGCCGCGGCCGATGATGACCAGGTGTTCTGCGGTCAGGGCCATCTCACTCATCAGATGGGAGGAGACGAAGACCGTGCGGCCCTCCGCGGCGAGGGACTTGAGCAGGTTGCGGATCCAGAGGACGCCTTCCGGGTCGAGACCGTTGACGGGCTCGTCGAGGAGGAGCGTGTCCGGGTCGCCGAGGAGGGCGGCGGCGATGCCGAGGCGCTGTCCCATGCCCAGGGAGAAACCCTTGACGCGGCGGTGGGCCACGTCGGTCAGGCCCGTGAGGCCGAGGACCTCCTCGACCCGGGAGCGGGGGATGCCGTGGGTGTGGGCGAGGGCGCGCAGGTGGTGGTAGGCGGTGCGGCCGGGGTGGACCGAGCGGGCCTCCAGCAGGGCGCCGACCTCGGTGAGGGGCGCGGGGTGGCCGGCGTAGGAACGGCCGCCCACGGTGGCGTGGCCGCGGGTGGGGGCGTCGAGGCCGAGGAGCATGCGCATGGTCGTGGACTTGCCGGCGCCGTTCGGGCCGAGGAAGCCCGTGACGGTGCCGGGGCGGACGGTGAAGGACAGGTCCGTGACGACCGTCCGGTCTCCGTAGCGTTTGGTCAGTTCGTGTGCCGTCAGCATGCTTCGATGCTCGTGCGCACGGGGGCCGCGGGCGTCGGACCGGCGGGGTAATCGAGGTGAAGGGCGTCGTACCCGGGTACTACCGTGTCCGCATGAGCTATGTGATCCGGTCCGTCCGTGCTGGTGAGTGGCCTGCGGTGAAGGAGCTGCGGCTCGCGGCGCTGCGGGACCCGGTGGCGCACCTGGCGTTCCTGGAGACGTACGAGGAGGCCGTGGCCCGGCCGGACTCGTTCTGGCGGGAGCGGACGGCCGGGGCCGCCGAGGAGGCGGACAAGGCGCAGCAGATCATCGCCGAGGGGCCGGACGGGCGGTGGGTGGCGACCCTGACCGTGCTCGTGGAGGAGCCGGGGACGACCGACTGGGCCGGGTTTCCGGTGGAGCGGAAGCAGGGGCATGTCGTCGGTGTGTTCGTACGGCCCGAGGAGCGCGGGAGCGGGCTGACCGAGGTGCTGTTCGACGCGGCGCTGGAGTGGGCGTGGGGGCGGGGTCTTGAGCGGGTGCGGCTCATCGTGCACGAGGAGAACGGGCGGGCGCAGCGGTTCTACCGGCGGGTGGGGTTCCTGCCGAGCGGGGTGACGGTGACGCTGGGGGACGAGGGGGAACGGGAGTTGGAGTTCGTCCTCGAGCGGGAGTGAGGAGCCGGTGCGCCGGGGCCTTGGTCGCTAGACCGGCAGTTCGTCGTGCGGCCAGCGGGCGCGGCCCTGTTCGCGCGACCGGAGCAGGGCCAGGGTCGGCATGCCCCGGTTTGCTCCGGTGGCCAGCAGCTCCGGGAGTTGGGGAAGCGGGGCCACGGCCGCGACGTCGTCCAGGACGAGCGTCATTGGTGGGTCGAGGCGACCGGCCGATGACCGTTCGGCCATGTGCCGGCCGCGCTCGACCACGCTCGAGACGAGGGCCGTCAGGAGGGGCATGGCGCCCGGGTTCGTCCTGGGGTCCTCGATGGATTCCCCCACCACATAAAGCGTGCCCCCTTCGTGGACGAAGGAATCCAAGGCGAGGGCATCAGTTCGGTTGGGAGTGCAGGCTTCCCGGATGTTGACCGTGGAGAGGGCCGCGAGGGCACGGGTGGTCAGCTGCTGGGCCATGTCGCGTCGTTCGGGGTGGGCCGTGAGGGCGCTTTCGAGTTCACCGGCCGAGCCGGGGGCGGCCTTGGGGCTGGTGCGCAGGATGCGTACGGCGTCCTGGATCTGGGTGCCCTGGGACCAGCGGTGGACGTGGCGGATGGTGCGGCCGTCGATCGCGGCGGCGTGCAGGTAGCTGCGCAGCAGGGTGGCGGCCGTGTCGCTGACCGCCTGGTCGAGTTTGGCGGTGGGGCGGACGGGAGTGAGGAGGGCGGCGGCCCTTCTCGTCGCCGTGTCTCGGTCCTCGCAGCCGGTGGTGGGGGACCAGTGGAGGCGGGACGGCGTGTCGCAGAGGTGGGTGGGGTCGTAGAGGTGGGTGGGGCCGAGCTTGGCTCTGGCGTCCTTGGTGTCCTGCCAGACGGACGGGTTCGAGGTGACGACGAGAGCGGGGCCCTCGGCGTCGCGTACCGCCTGGGTCGCGGTCGCCTGGCGGCCTTCCTTCGGGGCCACGAGGATTCTTTCCCGCTCGCCCACCCGTTCCTGTGCGAACAGGGTTGCCGGAGTGGTGGGGATGGCCGCCGGGGGCGGGGCGGGCGTTGCGGCCGGGTGCGGGGGGCCGCCGGCTGCTGCCGTGGGTTCCAGGACCTGGGTGGGCTCGGGGGCCGCGCGGCGGGGGGTGGGCTCGGGGGCCGCGTGGCGGGGGGTGGGGAGCTCGTGCGGTGTGGTCGTCGTGGGTACGTCGTGTTGTGCCGGTCCGAGTACGTCGTGTTGCGCCGGCCCCCGTACGTCGTGCTGCGCCGGTCCGAGTACGTCGTGTTGCGCTGGTCCCCGTACGTCGTGCTGCGCCGGCGCTCCTGCGTCGTGCGCCGCCTTCTCCGCCCGGCTCCTCGCCCGGACCGCTCGCCATCGGGCCAGCGTGCCCATCACGAACACCGTGAGGACGACCAGGATCATCAGCTGGCCGATGAACAGGCCCCAGAACAGGCCGTAGCCGGAGAGTTCACCGGGGGGTGTGCCGGGCCAGGCGCCGGGGATGTCGTGGGGCTGGGCGATGAGGCCGCGCATGGCCAGCGGAGTGCGGGCGAAGGTGACACCGGACGGCCATGAGCCGTGGGCGAACAGGGCGGCGAGGCCCGTGGCCGTCCACACCAGCACGGTCATGCCGAGGAGGAACGCGAGTATGCCGACCAGCAGGCCGTCGGGGATGCCTCCCTGGGGGCCGTGCTGGGTGTGGCGGTCGTCCGGTCTCACACGTCCTCCCCTGCGCCTTAAGCCACCGTCGATTCGGAGTCGCCCAGGTGGTGTTCCACGAAGGCCGCGGCCCGTTCCTCCGCCTCGATCTCGGCGGCGTGCAGGGCGTCGTCCGCGAGCTGGGCGGAGGACTCGGTCATCGCGCGGTCGGTGAAGACCAGGGGGCGTTCGGTGTCGGTGACCAGGTGTTTGACGACCTGGACGTTGCCGTTGACGTCCCAGACGGCGATGCCGGGGGTGAGCGTCGGGATGATCTCCACCGCCCACCTGGGCAACCCCAGCACCCGTCCTGTCGCCCTCGCCTCGTCGGCCTTCTGGGCGTAGATCGTCCTCGTCGACGCCATCTTCAGGATCGCCGCCGCCTCCTTCGCCGCCGCGCCGTCGACGACGTCCGAGAGGTGGTGGACGACCGCTACGAAGGACAGGCCCAGGCGGCGGCCGAACTTCAGCAGGCGCTGGAACAGCTGGGCGACGAAGGGGCTGTTGATGATGTGCCATGCCTCCTCGACCAGGAAGATGCGCTTCTTCCGGTCGGGGCGGATCCAGGTGTGCTCCAGCCACACGCCGACGATCGCCATGAGGATGGGCATGGCGATGGAGTTGCGGTCGATGTGGGACAGGTCGAAGACGATGAGCGGGGCGTCCAGGTCGATGCCGACCGTGGTGGGGCCGTCGAACATGCCGCGCAGGTCACCGTCGACCAGGCGGTCCAGGACCAGGGCGACGTCGAGGCCCCAGGCCCGTACGTCGTCTATGGCGACGTTCATCGCCTCGGCCGACTCGGGCTCGGGGTGGCGCAGCTGCTCGACGATGTCGGTCAGGACCGGCTGGCGGTCGACGATCGTCTCGTTGACGTAGGCGTGCGCGACCTTGAGGGCGAAGCCGGAGCGTTCGTCGAGGCCGTGGCCCATCGCGACCTCGATGATCGTCCGGAGCAGGGCCAGCTGGCCCGTCGTCGTGATCGCGGGGTCCAGCGGGTTGAGGCGGATGCCCATGTCCAGGGCCGCCATCGGGTCCAGCCGGATGGGAGTTATGCCCAGCTCCTGCGCGATGAGGTTCCACTCGCCGACGCCGTCCTCGCCCTGGGCGTCCAGGACGACGACCTGGCGGTCCTTGAAGCGGAGCTGGCGCAGGACGTAGGTCTTCTCCAGCGCCGACTTGCCGTTGCCGGACTCCCCGAGAACCAGCCAGTGGGGGGCGGGGAGTTGCTGGCCGTAGAGCTGGAAGGGGTCGTAGATGTAGCCCTTTCCGGAGTACACCTCGCGGCCGATGATGACGCCGGAGTCGCCGAGGCCCGGGGCGGCGGTCGGGAGGTAGACCGCCTGGGCCTGGCCCGTGGACGTGCGCACCGGGAGCCTGGTCGTCTCCACCTTCCCGAACAGGAAGGAGGTGAAGGCGTCGGTGAGGACGGACAGCGGGTCCCGCATCAGGTCCTACCTCCGAATGCCGGTGGCGAAGGGAAGGGTGTTCACGAAGGCGCGGTGGTGCTCGCGATCGCACCACTCCAGCTTCAGGTACGACTTTCCTGCCGAGGCCCTGATCGTCCGCTTGTCGCGGGCGAGGGCGTCGGGGGAGCGCGAGGAGACGGTGATGTAGCCGACGAGATTCACCCCGGCGGCGCCGCTGGCGAGGTCCTCGCCGCGCTGGTCGAGCCGGGAGTTCGCGGCCACGTCGCGCGGGTCGACGGTGCGGTTCATCTTGGCGGCGCGGGAGGCCTCGGCCTCGTCGTTGGTCTTCTCCGTCAGCATGCGCTCGATGGCGACCTCGGTGGGTTCGAGGTCCATTGTGACGGCGACCGTGCGGATGACGTCCGGCGTGTGGACGAGGAGCGGGGCGAGGAAGTTGACGCCGACGGGGGTCATCGGCCACTCCTTCACCCAGGCGGTGGCGTGGCACCAGGGAGCGCGGGTGGAGGACTCGCGGGTCTTGGCCTGGAGGTAGGTGGGCTCCATGGCGTCCAGCTCGGCCGGCCAGGCGTTGCGCTTGGTCATCGCCTGGATGTGGTCGATCGGGTGGTCCGGGTCGTACATGGAGTGGATCAGCGAGGACAGCCGTCCCTGGCCCAGGGGCTGCCGGACGCGGATGTCGGCCTCTTGAAGGCGCGAGCAGATGTCGGTGAGCTCGCGGGCCATGACGACGGCGAGTCCGGCGTCCCGGTCGACCTTGCCGCCGTGGGCGCGGGCGGCGCGGGCCATGGCGTTGGCCTCGGCGGCGAGGTCGCGGGTGTAGTGCATGCAGGCGACGAGGTAGGCGCGGTGCTGCTCGCTGCTGGTGGACACCATCGACTGGAGCTGGTCGTAGGACTGCTGGAGCCACGGCAGGGCCTTGTCGTCGCCGCGGACGGCGACGTCCTTGGCGTGGGCGTCCGGGTCGGCCGGGAGGGTGCGGGCCAGCATCTGGATGCGGGTGACGAAGCCGTCGCCGTTGGCCACGTGCTTGAGCAGGGTGCCGAAGCGGTCGACGAGGGCCTCCTGGTCCTCGCTGTCGCGCAGGCCGACGCCCGGGCCCTCGATCTCGATGGCGGCGGTGACGGTCTTGCGGTCGGCGTGCAGGAGCACGGCGATCTCGTCGGGGCCGAAGGGGGCGGCCAGCCAGGTGATGCGGCCGATGCCGGGGGGCGGGCCGATCTCCACCTCGCGGCCGTCCAGCCGGGTGCCGGCCTCGATGACGGCGGAGCGGTAGGTGGTGCCCCGCTTCAGGGTCCGCTTGTAGCTGCGGTTGATCTCGAACCACTTGTAGAAGGTGCGGTGTTTGTAGGGCACGTACACCGCGGCCAGCGCCAGCATCGGGAACCCGGCGAGCAGCACGATGCGCAGGGACAGCACCGGGACGAGGAGCCCGCACATCATGCCGAGGAACGCGCCCACGACGATCAGGGCGATCTCGCCGGTCTCGCGGTTGCGGCCGATGATCGCGTTCGGCCGGGCGCGGCCGATCAGATACGTCCGGCGGGGCGTGACCGGATGGGACACGTGGGACTCGGTCGTCAACGCCCTTCACCTCCCGTGCGGTTGGTACTGCTGTTGCGGGTGTTGCTGGCGTGAGGGGTGTTGACGGGGCTGCTCGAACGGGGGGCGGGTGTGGCGGAGGGGACAGATCCACCGCCGTTCGAGGTGCGCGCGCCGTGCGCGGCGACTCCGCCGGAGGCGGGGTTGCCGGGGCGGGAGGCGGAGGACTGGCTGCCTCCGCCATTGTTGTCGGCGCGGGAACTGTGGGTCTTGATGCCCTGCGCGACCAGGGACGCCGGGGAGCTGATGACGGCCGCGGCCTTGCCCTCGGCGCCCCGCATGAGGCGGTTGTTGCGGGATCCGGCGATCTCGTCGCCGAAGCCGGGGACGAAGCGGTAGATCATCGCGCTGGCGAAGATGGCGAGCAGGATGATGGCGAGGCCGGAGACGACGGCCGAGAAGGCGTCGGGGCCGTCGTCGGCGGAGAGCGCGCCGGCGAGGCCGAGGACGATGACGATGACCGGCTTGATGAGGATGACCGCGATCATGATGCCGGCCCAGCGGCGGACGTGGCCCCACAGGTTCTTGTCGACGAGGCCGGCGTAGACGACGGTGCCGAGCAGGGCGCCGACGTAGAGCAGGGCGGCCCTGATGACGAGCTCCAGCCAGAGGACGCCGGCGGCGAGGATGCTGACCAGGGAGACGACAATCAGCATGATCGGGCCGCCGCCGATGTCCTCGCCCTTCTTGAGGGCTTCGGAGAACGTGCCGAAGAAGGCGTCGGTCTGGTCGCCGGTGGCCTTGGCGAGGACCTCGGTGATGCCGTCGGTCGCGGAGACGACGGTGTAGAGGATCAGGGGGGTGAAGGCGGAGGCCAGCACCGTGAGCCACAGGAAGCCTATGGCTTCGGACAGGGCGGTGGTGAGGGGGACGCCGCGCACCGCCCGCTTGGCGACGGCCAGGAGCCAGAGCAGGAGCGTGAGGATCGTCGACGCGGCGAAGACGACGGCGTACTGCTGGAGGAACTTGGGGTTCGTGAAGTCGACGTTGGCGGTCTCCTTCACGGCGTCGCTGAGCTTGTCGACGGTCCAGGCCGCGGCGTCGGCACAGCCCTTGGCGAGGGAGGAGAGGGGGTCGAGGGTGGAGGTGGGGTCGAGCCGGGAGGTGCCGCTGCCGCTGCGGCTGCCGGTGTCGCCCTCGCAGATCTCCCGGGCCCTGCCGGACAGCAAGGAGCAGTTGTCGTTGCTGGGGCTGGGCGACGGGGTGGGGGCGGCGACCGCCCGGGCGGCGAACAGGACCAGGGTGGTCTGCACGGCGGTGAGGGTTGCGGTGACCTTGACTGCGCGGCGGCTACCGGGCATACGTGAACCCTCCGAACTCCTGGACGGCCTTCGAGATGTCGTCCGACGTCGACACCTTGTTGTCGCCGTTGACCGGCGCGGGGCCTTCCTTCTGGGAGAAGCTGTCGACCTTCCAGTCGCCGTCGGTCCAGCGCAGTTGCAGGGTCATGGTGAACCAGTCGTTGGTGACCGGGCTCTGCGAGCTCTCCCCGGCCATGCCGAACACGCCGGTGCACCACACCTCGACGGTGGCGGTGCTGCCCGACCAGTCGGTGACCTTGGTGCCGACCGGCATCGTGCGGGAGACGTAGGTGCTGCCCTTGGGCGCGTCGCCCTTCTCGTCCAGGCCGAGCTTCTCCAGGAACGCCTTGCTGTACACCCGGTCGAGGTTTCTCTCCAGCTCGGAGACCTTGCCGGCGTCGAACACCTGACGGACGATCTCGGGCCGACGCGCGGGTTTGAGGATGTCGGCCGAGACGAGCACGACGGCGTAGTTCGCCGCGGCGCTCTCGGCCCCCTCCTGGTCCTGGGCGAAGCCCGACGGGATGCCGGCGGCCGACTTGGACTTGACGGGGCGTTGGCCGGAGGGGGCCGTCGCTGATGTCTCCGGCTTGCCCGAGGCACCGTCCGCCGAGGAGGACGTGTCGCCGTCCCCCCGGTTCGCGAAGGCGATCGCTGCGATCAGGAGGACCACCACACCCACCACCGTGACCAGGCTGCGGGACGAGCCGCGGCGGCGGGGGTCGCCGAAGGCGTCGCCGGATTCGGGCAGGCGGGTGCGGGTCTGGCCCGTGCCGGCGTAGCCGCCGGAGGGCCCGTGGTCGTCACCGAGACTCATACCGCGTACGCCCCCTCGACGTCGTGCGGAAACACTTCGTACCGGTCGTACTTCTCATACTCCTCGTACGACGGTAGCCGTGCTGGTTCCCGCGCGGGCGCGGTGTGGTGACTCGACATCAGGGAAACGCAACCTCAGCCGGTGGGCACGACGGGCGGGTGGGATGGAGAGGGAACCGGGTGTGCCCGGCGGGCGGACGGTGCCCGGGCTACACGGCCATGCCGTACACGATGGTGAACAGCGTCCCGAGCGAGCCGATGATGAAGACGCCCGTCAGGCCCGCGATGATGAGGCCCTTGCCCTGTTCCGCGCTGAAGGTGTCCCGCAGGGCGGTGGCTCCGATGCGCTGTTTGGCGGCGCCCCAGATGGCGATGCCGAGGCAGAGCAGGATGGCCACCGCCATCACGACCTCGATCATCACCTTCGCCTCGTTGCCCAGGCTGCCGAAGGGGCCCCAGTCCGGAGCGATCCCGCCGATGATGGTGTTGATGTCTCCCTTGTCGGCCGCAAAGAGCATGTAAGTCACCGCCCCTGTTGGGTAGTTCCGCATCCTCTGCGGGCATGCAGAGGTCAGGCATCATTCTCGCCGACAATGATGCTGTCGTATGTCGACTTGGCGTCATTGATTGGCGGGTTTCGTACGAATACCTTGCCACCGTTCCGCGCCGGGCCCTAGAGGAGGCGACGGGCGGTGTGCGAAGGATCGTATGGTCACTCTGTGTATCACGGCAGGTCACGCCGGGCAATGAGGCCTGAGCGGAACCTGGTGTGCGGTTCCGTCGTTGTGCCGCTCTTGCGGCCTTTCTCACCTTGGCGGCTGTTTCTGACGGCTGGTCGGGTGAGTGGCCGCGCCGATGTTCCCCGGGTGAAGGCTACCTGGCAGGGCGAACGGGCCGCGGCTGGGTTGCCGCGGCCCGTTCGTTCCCCGGCCGGGCCCGGGCCCCCACGGCCCCGGACGTCGCGCCTCGGTGACGTTCCGTCACGGATGGGGAGCCGTCAGCCGGTGAAGGCGCGCCGAGCTCCGTCGGGGTGTCCAGACCGGTCGGGCCGTCGTAGTCCGTCCGGGCGGTGCAGAAGTAGCTGGTGGTGCAGTTGCCGTTGCTGGCGCTGGTGACGTCGTTCAGGGCGGTGGTGTTCGCGTAGGGGAACTTCGCCGGGTAGGAGCCGGCGGGCGGGGTGCCCGCCAGGGGGTAGACGCTCACACGTCCCGTCGGCTCGCGGCGAGCCGACCGGTGTCTGACGTTTCTCTCACCTTCGGGGGGCACAGTCGCTCCGGTGAAGCGCGTCCTGTCCGTCGCCGTGGTCCTCGCCGCCCTCATCACCGCGTCCACCGCGACCGCCGACGACGGGGCCGGGTCCTTCGGGGTGACCGTCACCGCGCGCGACGCCCGGGTCGGGGTCCTCGTCCCCGCCGCGCGGGCGGCCCGGCCGGCCGGCGGGCACTTCTGCACCGCGTCCGTGGTCGACGCGCCGCACCGGAACCTGATCGTCACCGCCGCGCACTGCCTGGGCGGCGACGGAGGACTGGTCTTCGTGCCGGGCTACCGCGACGGGAGCGCGCCCTACGGGGACTGGGCGGTGGTGCGGCGTTTCCTGCCCCGCGGGTGGGTCGAGGGACGGCGCGAGGACAGTGACGTGGGGTTCGCCGCGGTCGCCGCGCGGGGCGGCGAGGAGGTCGAGGACGTCGTCGGCGGGAACCGGTTCGTGACCGGCACGGCCACGGGGGCGACCGCGGTGACCGTCACCGGGTACCCCGACACCCGCGAGGCGCCCGTCGACTGCACCGCCAAGCCGGCCGCGCACAGCCGCACGCAGCAGCGCATCGCGTGCCCCGGCTTCAGCGGGGGGACCAGCGGCAGCCCCTGGGTGAACGGGGACGGCCAGGTCGTCGGAGTCCTCGGCGGGCACGACCGGGGCGGCACGAGCCCCGGCGTCTCCTACAGCGTCGTCCTCGGCGCGGAGGCGGAGCGGCTGTACCGGAAAGCGGCGGGAGAACCGTGACGCGCCGCGACCCCGTGCGCCTCCCCGGTCCTCCGTGCCCTTGCCGTGCTGCCCGTGCCGTGTCCCGGTCCTCCGTGCCCTCGCTGTGCTGCCCGTGCCGTGTCCCGGGCCTCCGTCCGCCCCCGACTCTCCTCTCCGTGATCATTCCCGGGCGTGGCGCCCGCCTCTACACTGGCCAACGGACTCCTGGGCGGCGAGGGGCGGTTGACGGTGCGTAAGGCGTGGATCGTGGCGAGTGTTGCGATCAGCTCCGCCCTGGCCTTCGTGATGCTGCTCGTCGTCGGGGTCTACCTCGTCGCCGGGAACCTGGCCAACGGCGTGGGCGGCGGGGCGAAAGCGCTCGCCAAGGGATCGGTGCCCGCCGCGTACGCGGCCCTCGTGCAGAAATGGGGCAACCTCTGCCCCGCCATCAGCCCGGCCCTGCTCGCCGCCCAGCTCTACCAGGAGAGCGGCTTCAACCCGAGAGCTCAGAGCCATGCCGCCGCGCAGGGCATAGCGCAGTTCATCCCCGGCACCTGGGCCGGTCACGGCATCGACGGCGACGGCGACGGCGACCGCGATGTGTGGGACCCGAAGGACGCGATTCCCTCGGCCGCCTCCTACGACTGCGAACTCGCCTCATACGTGAGGAAGGTTGGCGGGAATCCGACCGAGAACATGCTGGCCGCCTACAACGCGGGGGCGTACGCGGTGATCAAGTACGGAGGTGTGCCGCCGTACAGCGAGACCCGGAACTACGTGAAGCGGATCACGACGCTCGCGGAGAGCTTCGCCGCGCCGGTCGGGCGGGTCGACCCCTCCGAGCAGGCCGCCGGCGCGATCGAGTACGCGCAGAAGAAGCTCGGCACGCTCTACCTCTGGGGCGGCACCGGTACCCCTGAGCAGGGCGGACGCTTCGACTGCTCGGGACTGACGCAGGCCGCCTACGCGAGCGTGGGCATCAGGCTGCCGCGCGTCGCCAACGACCAGTACAACGCCGGTCCGCACCCCTCACGGGACGAACTGCTCCCCGGCGACCTCGTGTTCTTCTCGGACGACCTCACCAATTCGCGTGCCATCCGGCATGTCGGCATTTACGTCGGAGGTGGGTACATGATCGACGCGCCCCGGACCGGCGCCGTCATCCGATTCGACCCGATCGACACCCCCGACTACTTCGGAGCCACCCGCGTCACCGAAGATGGCGCGAAAGCGCTGCCCACAACGGTGTGAACCGTGTGTGAACCCACCCCCTGAGCTGCGAAGACGTATCTCTCTTCGATAACGTCTGCGTGATCATTCGGTGGAGTGTGGAACGTATCAGCGGGGACCATGCGTTCCTGTTGACGTAGCCGAGCAGACGTTCATCGGCACGTGTCCTGCACACGTGCGGCGGAAGCGGATCTACAACCACGGGGGTGGCAGGAGCGGCGCACGCACAGGTGCGCCGGGAGAGACGACGAAGGGGCCGCAGCGCCATGGCTGGACTCGCCGATTCCGGGTCGAACCCCGACGTCGACCTGCTGTACGACATCAATGGCCTGGCCAAGGACGCGCCGCCGTGGTTCGACCGCGTCATGGAGTTCGTCGGTGAGTACGGGCTGCTGCTCGCCATCGTCCTGCTCGTGCTGGGGTGCTGGTGGACCGTCAGGCGGCGCGGGGACGAGGACGCCGCGGTCACCGTCGCGGCTCTGATCTGGGCGCCGCTGGCGGCGGGCATCGCCGTACTGGTGAACGTGCCGATACGGGGATTCGTGGAGCGGCCCCGCCCCTTCCTCGACCACCAGGGCCTCGAGGTGCTCGTCAAGGGCAAGACCGACTACTCGTTCGTCAGCGACCACGCGACGATCGTCATGGCGCTGGCCGTCGGCCTGTTCGTCGCCCACCGCAGGTTCGGGCTGGCCGGGCTGGTGCTCGCGCTGTTCGGCGGGTTCATCCGCGTCTACATGGGCGTGCACTATCCGACGGACGTGGTCGGCGGGTTCGCGCTGGGGACGGCGGTGGCGCTGCTGCTGTCGCCGCTCGCCATGGCCCTGCTGACGCCCGTGGTGCGGGCCGTCGAGCGGTCGCCCAGGGCGGGGTGGCTGGTGCGCGCCAGAGGGCGGGCCGACGGGGAGGACACGATGATCCCCGAGACTCGCAGTGAGCGAGCCTCGGAGAGGGACCTCGCCGCGTGACGCGGAGGCGCGAACCGCTCACAGGGCCTGGGGATACGTGAAGAAGCGGTCGGGGTCGTACTGGTTCTTCAGTGTGGTCAGCCGGGCCGCCGCGTCTCCGTAGTACGCCTTGCGCCAGCCCGTCAGGGTCGGGTCGGTGTAGTTCTGGTAGGCCGCGCCCGAGGCGTGGGGCCGCATGGCCTTGTGGGCGGAGGCCAGCCAGCCGCGGGCCGTCGCACCGCTCGTACCGGCTCGCCAGGCGGCGATGTACTGGGCCAGCATGCGCGAACGCCGGTGGACGAAGGCCGTGGAGGTGGGGGAGACGCGGTTGACCGCTCCGCCGAGGGCGGTCAGCGCGATGCTGCCCGTGCCGCCGCGTACCGAGCCGATCTGCGACAGCAGGGCGCGAATGCCGGCCGTGGAGAGCGAGCGGTCGAAGAAGTCCGACGCGGCGGCGTACGTCTCGCGGCCGAGCGCGCCCTTCGGGGAGCGGCCCGGGGTCGAGCCGGGCAGATGGCACTGCGCGTCCGTCGGGAACGAGGAGCAGCCCGCGTACACCTCCATCGACTCCTCGTACGAGCGGCGCTTCAGGGAGACGCTGCGGGCCGGGGCGCCGACGCGGTCGGCGAGACGGTCCACGGCGTTCTTGAGTTCGCCGTGGGTGCCGAGGGAGAACGCCGCGACCGAGACGGTCGGGGTGCCGCCCGCGGCATTGGCGAGATGGAGCGACGACCAGATCTCGTCGGGTTGTGACGGCCCCCACTCCTGCCAGGCCTTCACCACCGCGGCCGCCTTCGACCAGGGCCAGGACAGGTACGCCGAGACGCCCTGCGGTGCCGGATGCGTCCTGAAGTGCAGCTCCGTGACGACACCGAAGTTGCCGTTGCCGGCGCCGCGCAGGGCCCAGAAGAGGTCCTTGTTCTCGCGGGAGTCGGCGGTGAGCTGTGTGCCGTCGGCGGTGATCAGGGTGGCCCGGGTGAGGCTGTCGCAGGTCAGGCCGTAGGCGCGGGAAACCACGCCGTGGCCCCCGCCGAGGGTGAGGCCGGAGACGCCGACGGTGGGGCAGGAGCCGGCGGGGATCGTGACGCCCTTCGCGGCGAGGGCCCGGTAGACGTCGATGAGTTTGGCGCCGGCGCCGACCACGGCCGTCGTGCCGGAGGCCCGGACGCGGTTGAGCTTCGAGACGTCGATGACCAGGCGGCCATCGCCGGAGGACCACCCGGCGTAGGAGTGGCCGCCGTTGCGGATCGCCACCCGCAGGGCGTGGGCGCGGGCGTAGGCCAGGGTCGTGCGGATGTCGTCCGGATGGGACACGTACGCGACCGCGGCGGGCTTCAGGCTGTCGAAGCGGGTGTTGTAGAGCTGCCTGGCCGCGGGCCAGTCGGCGTCGCCGGGACGGACCAGGGGGCCGTCGAGGTCCCGCGCCAGGGCGGCCCAGTTCGCGGCGGAGGATCTCGAGGCGGTGGAGGTGCGCACGGCGTCGGTGGCCGTGGCCGTGGCCCTCGAGCGGGTGCCCGACGGGGTGCAGGCGGTGGTGAAGGGGGTCGCGGCCACGGCGATGGCTGCCGTGCCGGCTGTGAGGATCGTGCGCCGTTCCATGGGGCCTCCCGGTGGTTCCGTCCTGGGAGACGGGGTGGTGGGGGTGCGGGTTCCATGGTCCGTGCGCCACCCGCGGCGGCGTCTGCCGCGGGCCTCAACCCGTCGCGTGTCTCTCCGCGTCCGTGCGCGCCTGGCTTCTCGCTCTTCTCGCCGGTCCGCGCCAGCCGCAGGTGCAGTGAGCCATGCAGAAGTGACCCTTCTCCATGGTCGTCGTGCGGTGTTCCGGGAGGTTGGGGGGAGGTTCCAGCCCGTCCTGCTGCGCCACGACGACAACGTTACTCACCCCAGGTGAACGGTTGGTGCGGCGGTCGGGGCGCACTGGCGTGACGGGGGCACATACCCGTCGTTAACCGGAACAACGAGGGGGCCCGTGACGGACGTACCGGCTGGGGGTAGGCAGGCGATGACTGGGCGGCAGCGGGAACGGCGGCACAGGCGGACGGGTGCGGCGTTCGTCGCGGCCGGGATCCTGACCGGGGCGGGGCTGGGCACCGGAGGGTGCGCCGGCGGCGACGCGGTCGCCGGGGACTCCCGTGGCGGGGACGCGGTCGTCGTGCTGCGGCAGGCCGCCGGCCGGCTCATCGACGCGGGCAGCTCCAAGGCACGTACGTCGATGCAGATGGCCGCCGGCGGGACGCGGGTCACCATCCGGGGCGCGGGGGTGTACGACTACCGCAAGCGGATGGGGCGGCTCAAGGTGCTGCTGCCGCAGGATCCCGCGGGGACCGCCGACCGCCGGCCGATCACGGAGCTGCTCGCGCCGGGCGCGCTGTTCATGAAGAACCGGGGCGCCGGAGTGCCCGCGGACAAGTGGGTGCGGGTGGATACGCGGACCCTGTCCGACGGCAACCTCGTCACCGGCGGGGCCACCGATCCGTTCACGGCGGCCGAGGTGCTGCTCGGGACGCGGACGGCGACGTACGTGGGCAGGACGGAGGTCGCGGGGACCGGGGTGCGGCACTACCGGGGGACGGCGGACCTCGGCGACGCGGCCCGGCGTGCGTCGGAGGGGAACGAGGGGCCCCTGAAGGCGGCGGCCAAGGGGTTCGCCACCGCGCACGTGCCCTTCGACGCCTACCTCGACGACGAGGGACGCATCCGCAAGGTCAGGCACCGGTTCAGCTTCCTCAACGGGCGGCAGAAGAGCCCCGTGGCCGTCGCCTCGACCACCCTGCTCTACGATTTCGGGGCCTCGGTGCGCGTGCGGTTGCCGGAAGCCGACGACATCTACGCGGGCAAGATCGCCGAGGAGTGACCGGCGTGAACTAGCCCTTCCGTGCCATGCGCGGCGCGTGGGCCGCTCCCTACTCTAGGAAGCCGGTGACGGCAGAGACGAGGTGATGCACGTGGCTCCGGTCGGCGGTACGGCAGTTCAGGACCACGTGGCCCTCGCCGAGATCGAGCTGTGCGGGGAGCTGATCATCGCGGCCTCGGCGGCGCGGGAGCGGCTCAGCCTGGAGAGCATCGACGAGGTGCTGAAAGTGGCCGAGGAGCGGGAGTCCGCACGGCGGTGAATCCGGGCGTCCGGCGAGCCCGGGCGCGGTTCACGTCCGCAGCATGCGGGCGATCGCCTGGGTCGCCTCCTTGACCTTCGCGTCGATCTCGTCACCGCCCTTGAGGGCGGCGTCGGCGACGCAGTGCCGCAGGTGCTCCTCCAGCAGTTGCAGGGCGAAGGACTGCAGGGCCTTGGTGGAGGCGGAGACCTGCGTGAGTATGTCGATGCAGTAGACGTCCTCGTCGACCATGCGCTGCAGGCCGCGGATCTGACCCTCGATACGGCGCAGGCGCTTGAGGTGTTCGTCCTTCTGCTTGTGGTACCCGTGCACACCGTGATCATGATCGAGCGCCACATTCGCACCGGCGGTGCCGGGGGCGACACCTGTTGTGTCGGTCACGTCCGTCATCGCTTCCTCCTGGTGGGCAGTGGGCCGACATATACCCCTGGTGGGTATATGGTACCGAACTTTGCTGGGTATACGGCCCTGGAAACCGCCCCCGTGCTCATCACTGTCCCCGATGGGCGACACTGGTGGGCGGCCGATAGCCGTGGCCGGATGTTGCGCCTAGCATCAGCCTGACCGAAACCGAAGCACCCCGAGGACCCCACGTGCGCTTTCGTCTGACCCCCAGGGAGACGAGCTTCTACGACATGTTCGCCGCCTCCGCGGACAACATCGTCACGGGCTCGAAGCTCCTCATGGAACTGCTCGGGGCGGACACACCCGCCCGGGCCGAGATCGCAGAGCGTATGCGGGCAGCGGAACACGCAGGTGACGATGCCACGCACGCGATCTTCCACCAGCTGAACTCCTCGTTCATCACGCCGTTCGACCGCGAGGACATCTACACCCTCGCCTCGTCCCTCGACGACATCATGGACTTCATGGAGGAGGCCGTCGACCTGGTCGTCCTCTACAACGTCGAGGAACTGCCCAAGGGCGTCGAGCAGCAGATCGAGGTTCTGGCGCGTGCCGCCGAACTGACGGCCGAAGCGATGCCGCACCTGCGCACCATGGAGAACCTCACCGAGTACTGGATCGAGGTCAACCGGCTGGAGAACCAGGCCGACCAGATCCACCGCAAGCTCCTGGCGCACCTCTTCAACGGCAAGTACGACGCGATGGACGTCCTCAAGCTGAAGCAGATCGTGGATGTGCTGGAGGAAGCGGCGGACGCCTTCGAGCACGTGGCGAACACGGTGGAGACCATCGCCGTCAAGGAGTCCTGAGCTCTTCATGGACACCTTCGCTCTGGTCGCGACCATCGGCGTCGCGCTGTTCTTCACGTACACCAACGGCTTTCACGACTCGGCGAACGCGATCGCCACGTCCGTCTCGACCCGGGCACTGACGCCGAAGGCCGCGCTGGCCATGGCCGCGGTGATGAACCTCGCCGGTGCGTTCATGGGCTCCGGGGTCGCCAAGACGGTCAGTGAGGGCCTGATCCAGACACCGACCGGCTCGAAGGGGATGGGGATCCTCTTCGCCGCGCTGGTGGGCGCGATCGTCTGGAACCTCATCACCTGGTACTTCGGGCTGCCCTCGTCGTCCTCACACGCGCTGTTCGGCGGAATGGTCGGTGCCGCGCTGGCCGGCGGGACGACGGTCTACTGGGACGGAGTGCTGGAGAAGGTCGTCATCCCCATGTTCATCTCCCCGGTGGTCGGTCTGCTGGCCGGCTATCTGGTGATGACCGCCATCATGTGGCTCTTCCGGAAGGCCAACCCGCACAAGGCCAAGAGGGGTTTCCGGATAGCGCAGACCGTCTCGGCGGCCGGCATGGCGCTGGGGCACGGTCTGCAGGACGCGCAGAAGACCATGGGCATCGTGGTGATGGCGCTGGTCATCGCCGATGTCGAGGACTACGGCGATCCGATTCCGGTGTGGGTCAAGGTCGCCTGTGCGGTGATGCTGTCGCTGGGGACGTACGCCGGTGGATGGCGGATCATGCGGACCCTGGGGCGGAAGATCATCGAGCTGGACCCGCCGCAGGGCTTCGCGGCGGAGGCGACGGGCGCGTCGATCATGTTCACCTCCGCGTTCCTGTTCAAGGCGCCGATCTCCACGACCCATGTGATCACTTCCGCGATCATGGGCGTCGGCGCGACGAAGCGGGTGAACGCCGTGCGGTGGGGCGTCGCCAAGAACATCATCCTGGGGTGGTTCATCACGATGCCGGCGGCCGCACTGGTGGCCGCGGCGTCCTTCGGGATCGTGCATCTGGCCTTCCTGTAGCCGGCCCGGTACCGCCGCGTACGCGAAAAGGCCCGCCCCCGGGAGCCGGGGGCGGGCCCTTTTCGGCCTCGCGGTGGCACCGCCATGCAGCACCGCGAGGAGACTCGGCGGGCCGGATCAGCCGAAGCGGCCGGAGATGTAGTCCTCCGTGGCCTGGACCGACGGGTTGGAGAAGATGCGCTCCGTGTCGTCGATCTCGATGAGCTTGCCGGGCTGGCCGACCGCCGCGAGGTTGAAGAACGCCGTGCGGTCGGAGACGCGGGCCGCCTGCTGCATGTTGTGCGTCACGATGACGATCGTGAAGCGCTCCTTGAGCTGACCGATCAGGTCCTCGATCGCGAGCGTGGAGATGGGGTCGAGCGCCGAGCAGGGCTCGTCCATGAGCAGGACGTTCGGCTCGACCGCGATCGCCCGTGCGATGCACAGACGCTGCTGCTGGCCACCGGAGAGACCCGAGCCGGGCTTGTTCAGGCGGTCCTTGACCTCGTTCCAGAGGTTCGCGCCCTTGAGGGAGCGCTCGACGACGTCCGCCAGCTCGCTCTTCTTGTAGTTGCCGTTCAGCCGCAGTCCCGCCGCCACGTTGTCGAAGATCGACATCGTGGGGAACGGGTTCGGGCGCTGGAACACCATGCCGACCTCACGGCGGACCGACACCGGGTCGATGCCCGTGCCGTAGAGGTCCTCGTCGTCGAGGAGCACCTTGCCCTCGACCCGGCCGCCCGAGGTGACCTCGTGCATCCGGTTCAGCGTGCGCAGGAACGTCGACTTGCCGCAGCCGGACGGACCGATGAACGCCGTCACCGAGCGCGGCTCGACGGTCATCGAGATGTCCTCGATCGCCTTGTGGGAGCCGTAGTAGGCGGTCAGTCCGCTGACGTCGATTCGCTTGGCCATGACTACTTCACTTCCAAAAGTCTGGGGGTCGCTGTGTGGCCCCGCGCGGCGGTAGCCGCAGATTGACGCTTTAGCGACCGGTCTTCGGGGCCTTCCAGCGGGCGATGCCGCGAGCCACCAGGTTGAGGATCATCACGAAGGCGATGAGCGTGAGAGACGCCGCCCACGCGCGGTCGTACGCCGTGACCTCGCCCGATCCGTACTGCTGGTAGATGTACAGCGGGAGCGAGGCCTGCGCGCCCTCGAAGGGGTTGGCGTTGATGAACTTGCTGCCGAACACCAGCAGCAGGACCGGCGCGGTCTCACCGGCGATGCGGGCGATGGACAGCATGATGCCGGTGGTGATGCCGCCGAGCGAGGTCGGCAGGACCACCTTCAGGATGGTGCGCCACTTGGGCACGCCGAGCGCCAGTGAGGCTTCGCGCAGCTCGTTCGGGACGAGCTTGAGCATCTCCTCCGTGGAGCGCACGACGACCGGCATCATCAGGATCGCGAGGGCGAGCGAGCCGGCGAAGCCGAACGGCTCCATCTCGAACATCAGCATGAGGCTGAGGATGAACAGGCCGGCGACGATCGACGGGATGCCCGTCATGACGTCGACGAAGAAGGTGACGGCCCGGGCGAGGTTCCCGCGCCCGTACTCCACCAGGTAGATCGCGGTGAGCACGCCGACCGGCGCGGCGATCAGCGTGGCGAGGCCGACCTGCTCCAGCGTGCCGAGAATGGCGTGGTAGATGCCGCCGCCCGCCTCCGAGTCGGCGACCACGCCCATCGAGTGGGTCAGGAAGTAGACGTCGAGGACCTTCGTGCCACGCTGCACGGTCGACCACACCAGGGAGGCCAGCGGTACCACGGCGAGCAGGAACGCGACCCACACCAGCGAGGTGACCACGCGGTCCGTGGCCTGGCGGCGGTTCTCGACCCGGGCCGCGATGACGTACGTACCGAGGACGTACAGGATCGCGGCGATCAGTGCCCACTGGATGCTGCTGTGCAGGCCTGCGGCGGCACTGATGCCGACCCCGAGGGCGACGGATCCGGCGGCGATGGCCCACGGAGCCCACTTGGGCAGACTGCCGCCGCGCAGGGTGCTGGGGCCCTTCGGGGTGATGGTTGCGGTGCTCATGCGTTGGCCCCCGAGTACTCCTTGCGGCGGGCGATGATCGCGCGGGCCGCTCCGTTGACCAGCAGGGTGATGACGAACAGGACCAGCCCGGAGGCGATCAGCGCGTCACGGCCGGACTCGGTGGCCTCACTGAACTTGCTGGCGATGTTCTGGGCGAAGGTGCCGCCGCCGGGGTCGAGCAGACTGCCGTGGATCAGGAAGTCGGGGGAGAGCACGGTGGCGACGGCCATCGTCTCGCCGAGGGCGCGGCCGAGGCCGAGCATCGAGGCGGAGATGACGCCGGAGCGGCCGAAGGGGATGACCGCCATGCGGACCACCTCCCAGCGGGTGGCGCCGAGCGCCAGGGCCGCTTCCTCGTGCATCTGCGGTACCTGGCGGAAGACCTCGCGGCTCACGTTGGTGATGATCGGCAGGATCATGATCGCGAGCAGGATGCCCACGGTGAGCATGGAGCGTGCGGCGCCGCCCTGCCACGAGAAGACGCCGGTCCAGCCGAGGTAGTCGTTCAGCCAGCCGAAGAGGCCGTTCATGTGCGGCACGAGGACGAGGGCGCCCCACAGGCCGTAGACGATGGACGGCACGGCGGCGAGCAGGTCGATCACATAGGCGATCGGGCCGCGCAGCCGGCGCGGGGCGTAGTGCGTGAGGAACAGCGCGATGGCGACCGAGACCGGGACCGCGATGACCATGGCGATGATCGAGGAGACGATCGTGCCGTAGGCCAGGACCGCGATGCCGAAGACCGGCGGGTTGACACCGGTGTTCCATTCGAAGGTGGTCAGGAAGTTGCCGTCGTCCTCGCTGATGGCGAGGACCGCGCGATAGGTGAGGAAGCCCGCGATCGCGGCCATGATCACCAGCAGCAGGATGCCCGAGCCGCGGGAGAGGCCGAGGAAGATCCGGTCTCCGGGCCGGGTGGCGCCACGGGCCGCGCGCTTCTGCTCGGCGGTGGACGGCTGGGTGGGAGGGGGTGCGTCAGCTATCTGTGTCGTGTCCATCGGGTTCTCCGGTCTGCGGAACCGCACGTGCTGTGCGGCTCCTGGCGGCGGTGCACCGGACGGTGCGGTCCGGTCCCGCTGGGAGGGGACCGGACCGCACTCGGGTCAGCTCAGGCTCTCGACGGTCGTACGAACCTTGGCGATGATGTCGTCGGGCATCGGCGCGTAGTCGTTCTCGGCGAGGATCTTCTGACCGTCCTCCGAGGCCGCGTAGCGCAGGAACGCCTTGACGGCGGGCAGGGTGTCGGCCTTGTTGCCCTTGTCGCAGACGATCTCGTAGGTCACCAGGACCATCGGGTAGGCGCCGTCGGCCTTGGTCGCGTAGTTCAGCTGCAGCGCGAGGTCCTTGCCGGTGCCGACGACCTTGGCGTCCGCGATGGCCTTGGTGGCGTTCTCGACGGTCGCCTCGACGGGCTGGGCGGCGCCGGTGTCGATGGCGACGGTCTTGATGCCGTCCTTGGCGTACGACAGCTCGAAGTAGCCGATCGCGCCGGCGGTCTGCTTGACCTGTGCGGCGACCCCGGAGGACTGCGGCGCGGACTGACCGCCCTTGGCCTGCCAGGCCTTGCCGCCCTCGTACGGGAAGTCCTTCTTCGCCGTGGCGATCAGGTACTTGGTGAAGTTGTCCGTGGTGCCGGACTCGTCCGAGCGGTGGAAGGCCTGGATCTTGAGGTTGGGCAGCTTCGCGTCGGGGTTCAGCTTCGCGATCGCCGGGTCGTTCCAGTTGGTGATCTTGCTGTCGAAGATCTTGGCGATCGTCGCGGAGTCCAGGACGAGCTTGTCGACCCCCGGCACGTTGTAGCCGACGGCGATCGGGCCGCCGACCATCGGCAGGTCGATGCCCTGGCCGCCGGAGCAGACCTTCTTGGAGGCCTCGACCTCTTCGGGCTTCAGAGCCGAGTCCGAACCGGCCCAGGGAACCTGGCCCTGCGTGAACGCGGTGACACCGGCGCCGGAACCGCCGGCCTTGTAGTTGATCTCCACCTTGCAGGCCGCCGAGAACTGCTTGACCCACGCGTCGACGGCGTTCTTCTGTGCGGAGGAGCCGTCGGCGAGCACCTGGCCCGAGGCGTCGTCGCACTTGATGTTGCTCGGCGCGGCGGCGTTGGTGGAGCCTCCGTCCGGGTTGCCGGTCTCGTCGGAGCCGCACGCCGTGAGGGCCAGGGCGCCGGAGACGGCGAGAGCACCGAGAGCGAGGGCCCGCCGGTTCATGCGCTGAAGCTTCACTTGAGTTCCTTCCAGGAGCCGCCGTCCTGATCGGCGGCGTGCGAAGTCTGAGTGACGCGGACGCGGTCGCGCTCAGCAGGCGCGGCTCACGTCGGTAAGGCTGAAATTAGGCAGATCAGGTGAAGGCGCCGATGGCCGCACATGAACGAGGGGTGAACCCCTGTCTAAGGCCTGGTGAGGTCACGGAATGCTTACGGGGAGAGCGCGACGGCATTCCGCTTTTGCGGACGAAACGGCACCGTCCGGTCAGCCGGCCGTCCGGGGCAGGTGCACAACGGCGAGCAGCTCGTCGACCAGGGGCCGGTCGTCGGGCCGGGTGAGACGGGCGCGGGCGGCGGCGGGCGCCAGCCACAGGACCCGGTCCACCTCGTCCGTCGGGGAGAACGCGCAGGACACGGCCTCGGCCGCCCAGTAGCGGACGTGCTTGGGACGGCCATTGGCCAGATAACGCTGGTCGGACAGCTCGGCGCCCGGCTCGGCCCGGCAACCCGTCTCCTCCGCCACCTCGCGCAGGGCACCCGCGAGTGCCTCCTCGTCGCGCTTCAGCTTGCCCTTCGGCCAGGACCAGTCGTCGTATTTCGGCCGGTGGACCAGGCAGAGCTGCAACTCGCCGGCGGCGGAACGGCGCCACAGGACGCAGCCGGCCGCCCGGACGGTGGTGTCGGGGGAACCCGGGCTCATCCGGTACTCACCACCTCTTGCTGCCAGCACTGCTGGAACGCGAAGCGCGCCGCCTCCACCTCGTGCCGCTGGTCGGCGTGGAGCACGCCCAGGGCGTACGCCGTGGCGGGGGCGATCCGGGGGGTGCGGGCCGCCTGGGCCGCCGCTGCCGCCGCCTCCGATGCGTCGCGGTGCCGGTTCAGGGCCTTACCGGCGGAGAGCAGGCGCAGGTCGACCACCGCGTTGCCCTTGGGGCCGCTGACGGCCTCGCGGGCGTAGCGGTGCAGACGCAGCAGCAGGCGGACCTGGTGCCACGGGGCGTCCTGCGGGTGCGCGACCGTGTCCGGGGACAGGCCGTGGACGAGGGCCGCGGCGTTGTACGGGTTCCCGGCGGTGACGAGCGGGAGGGCGGCCACGGCGTCGGCGAGGCGGTCCAGGGCGGCGGTGGCGAGGGGGCGCAGGTCGGTGTCGCCGGCGGTCTTGGTGAGGGGGACCTCGCTGGCCAGGACGGCGACCTTGTCCGCGACGGCGTGGAAGCGGCTGCTGCCCAGGGCTTGCAGGGCCGTGGAGTGGGCCCGGGTGCGGGCGAGGGTCAGCTGGCGGTCGAGCAGGGCGCCCGCCTTGGCGGCGCCCACGGTCGGATTGCCGCGTTCCTGGGCGGGGGCGTCGGCCTTGGCGGGCGCCGTCGCGCCCGGCCGTGCACCCGTCTGCGCCGGAAAGGCCGTGGAACCCGACAGGCGGTGCAACGCCGTCAACAGACGCTCCAGCCGGGCCGTGTACGCATGCTCCATCGCCAGCGTCCCCGACACCCAGGCGAGTTCGGGGCGCATCGCCTCGCACCAGTCGGTGTCGAGGAGGGACTGGAACGTGTGCAGGCTGGCGCTGACGCGGCGGGCCGAGCGGCGCAGGGCGCGGGCCGCCTCGGCGGACCCCTCCGAGCCGTTCGCCCCCGTCCCCGTCTCCCGGTGCAGGCGCAGCGCTCGGAGGAACTCCGTGGCCTGGGCCCGCAGATAGCCCGCCAGGGCGTCTCCGGTGGGGGCGGGCCCGGCCAGGGGGCTCGTCGGGTCAAGGTGTCGCTGTGCCACGCCGGCGCCTCCGGGCGTCTATGAGCATCTCCTGGACGTTGCGCAGGGGCTGTCCGTCCGCGTCGGTCGCATGCCGGGTCCAGTCGCCGTCCGGGCCGAGGTGCCAGGAAGCGGTGGAGTCGGACATGCCGGTCTCCAGCAGCCGGTTCAGGGCCGCCCGGTGGGCCGGGTCGGTGACCCGGACCAGGGCCTCTATCCGGCGGTCGAGGTTGCGGTGCATCATGTCGGCGCTGCCGAACCACACCTCGGGCTCGCCGCCGTTGCCGAAGGCGAACACCCGGGAGTGCTCCAGGAAGCGGCCGAGGATCGAGCGGACCCGGATGTTCTCCGACAGGCCCGCCACGCCCGGGCGCACCGCGCAGATGCCGCGCACCCAGATGTCCACCGGCACGCCCGCCTGGGCGGCGCGGTAGCAGGCGTCGATGATGGCCTCGTCGACCATCGAGTTGACCTTGATGCGGACGTACGCGGGGCGCCCCGCACGGTGGTGCTGGACTTCCTTGGTGATCCGCGAGACCAGGCCGTCGCGCAGCGATTTGGGCGCCACGAGCAGCCGGCGGTAGGTCTCCCGGCGGGAGTAGCCGGACAGGCGGTTGAAGAGGTCCGAGAGGTCCGCGCCGACCTGGGGGTCGGCCGTGAGCAGGCCGAGGTCTTCGTAGAGGCGGGCCGTCTTCGGGTGGTAGTTGCCGGTGCCGACGTGGCTGTAGCGGCGGAGCGTCTCGCCCTCCTGGCGGACCACCAGCGACAGCTTGCAGTGGGTTTTCAGGCCGACCAGGCCGTAGACCACGTGGCAGCCGGCCTCCTCCAGTTTGCGTGCCCACTTGATGTTGGCGTGCTCGTCGAAGCGGGCTTTGATCTCGACCAGCACCAGGACCTGCTTGCCGGACTCGGCGGCCTCGATGAGCGCGTCGACTATCGGGGAGTCGCCGGAGGTGCGGTACAGGGTCTGCTTGATCGCGAGGACGTCCGGATCACCGGCCGCCTGCTCCAGGAAGGCCTGGACGGAGGTGGAGAAGGAGTCGTACGGGTGGTGCAGCAGGACGTCCCGCTCGCGCAGCGCGGCGAAGATGTCCGGCGGGGACGCCGACTCGACCTCGGCGAGGTCGCGGTGGGTGCCGGCGACGAACTTGCGGTACTTCAGCTCGGGCCGGTCCAGGGAGGCGATGCGGAACAGGCCGGTGAGGTCCAGCGGGCCGGGCAGCGGGTAGACCTCGGCCTCGCCGATCTTCAGCTCGCGCACCAGCAGGTCCAGGACCTCGCGGTCGATGGACTCCTCGACCTCCAGGCGCACCGGCGGCCCGAAGCGGCGCCGCATGAGCTCCTTCTCCAGGGCCTGGAGGAGGTTCTCGGCGTCGTCCTCCTCGACCTCCAGGTCCTCGTTGCGGGTGAGGCGGAAGGCGTGGTGCTCCAGGACCTCCATGCCCGGGAACAGCTCCTCCAGGTGGGCGGCGATGACGTCCTCGATGGGGACGTAGCGGCCCGGGGAGCTCTCCAGGAAGCGGGACAGCAGCGGCGGCACCTTCACGCGGGCGAAGTGCTTGTGGCCCGTGACCGGGTTCCGTACGACGACGGCCAGATTCAGCGACAGGCCGGAGATGTACGGGAAGGGGTGCGCCGGGTCGACCGCCAGCGGGGTCAGCACGGGGAAGATCTGGTGCCGGAACAGGGTGAACAGGCGGGCCTGCTCCTTCTCCTGCAGTTCGTTCCAGCGGACCAGGTGGATGCCCTCCTCCGCGAGCGCGGGGGCGACGTCCTCGTGGTAGCAGGCGGCGTGCCGGGCCATGAGCTCGCGCGAGCGGGCCCAGATCATCTCCAACACCTCGCGCGGCTGGAGGCCGGAGGCGGAGCGGGTGGCCACGCCGGTGGCGATACGGCGCTTCAGTCCGGCCACCCGGACCATGAAGAACTCGTCCAGGTTGCTGGCGAAGATCGCGAGGAAGTTGGCCCGCTCCAGCAGGGGCGTGTTCGGGTCCTCGGCGAGTTCGAGCACCCGCTCGTTGAACGCGAGCCAGCTGCGCTCCCGGTCGAGGAACCGGCCCTGGGGCAGCTGGGGCCCGTCGTACGGCGATTCCTCGTACGCGTCGAGGTCGGCGTCGATGTCCGGTTCCAGATCGGAGACCGCTGCCGACACCGTGTGCGGGCGGTGGGCTGCGATGGAGCCCACGGAGGGCTGCGCGTGCTGGACCTGTGCCTGGGGCTTCGGCTGGCTCATGGACCCATTCTTCCGCGCCGCGAGCATCACGGGCGCGTCGGACAGCGCGGGCGGGAGCGGGGGTGTCACATGAGTGCTCCCGTTTCCCTCGTGACCCTCGCGGGGCGGGGAAGGCTCTGGCACGGCGGGATTCATTGGCCGAGCTTCGCAAGCTCGTCTGAATCGACGGTTACGGAGACATGACGTGCGGGATAGCGGGGGGCGGCTCGCGGGGGTCCACGGGACCGGGTGAGAGGGCCGGGCGGCTGCCCACAGGCTGTGGACGGCGCTCGGGGGCGCCGCACGTCCGGGAGTGTCCCCGAGGGGCGGGCCGCGCGTCCCTCTCCCCGTGGAGGGACGCGTGGGCCGGTTCAGGGCAGGCGGGGGGTCGGGAGGTGGGAGGCGGCGGGGGCGGTCGCCGTGGTGGGGGTGGTCATGCGGCGGCTCCCGTGCGGTGGCGCAGCAGGGCGAAGGCGATCCCGGCGGCCACGGCGGCGACGGCGACGGTGGCGACGGTGGCGACGGCGGCGACGGTGGCGACGGCGAGGAGGATGCCGGTCTCCCCGAGCTGGAGGGGCCAGAACGAGAAGCGACGGGGAGCTGCTGCGGGCCATGGCCGCGGACGCCGACCGGCGCGCCTTCGAGGAGCTGTACCGGCGCTACGCGCCGTGGCTCCGGGCCCGGTTGCGGGGGCGGTGCGCCGACCTCGGCGTCGTCGACGACGTCGTCCAGGAGACCTTCCTCGCGGTGTGGCGGGGCGCCGCCCGCTACCGGGAGGAGGCGGGTTCCGCGGACGCGGCCGGGTGGTTGTGGCGCATCGGGTCGCGGCGGCTGGTGGACGCGCTGCGGGGCGACGGGGCGCGGGGGCGGCTGCGGCAGGCCCTGGCGCGGTTGCGGCACCGGGACGAGGCGTCGGCGGAGGAACGCGTGCTCGCGGGGGTGGAGCACGGGGACCTCGCCGGCGCCCTGGTCCGGCTCTGTACATGACCGAGGCCCAGACCGAGGTGCTGCGCGCGCTGCTCGACCTGCCCCGCCGTGAGGCCGGCGCACGGGTCAAGGACCGGTGGGACGAACTGACCGCGCCGAAGATCACCGCGGCCCGCGCCGCCGAGCTGCTGGGCCTGCCCGCGCCCGAGGGGGAGGACAAGTGCCTGTGAACCGGCAGCTGGTGCTCGGCGTCCACCGGACGGTGCCGTGGGGAGCGGTGGGTGCGGCCGGGGCGACGGGACTGCTGCTCGCCGCGCTGACCCGGACCGGCGAGACGGCGGAGCGGTTCTCCCTGTACTTGCTGCGGGCCGCGATCCTCGCCTTCGCGGTGGGCCTGGCCTTCCTCCTGGACGACCCGGCCCGGCACACCACGGCCGCCGTGCCGACTCCGCGCCCGGTCCGTATCGCCCTGTGCGTCGCCCTGGCCGTCCCGGCCGCGGCGGCCTGGTGGACGGTGGCGCTGCTGCTCGTGCCGCCGGGCGTGCGGCCCCCGGCCGGCGCCATGACGCTGGAGGCCGGGGCCGCCTTCGCCCTGGCCGTGACCGGCGCGGCGGCCGCGGTGCGCTTCAGCGAGGCCGCCCGGCCCGGACTGCCGGTGGCGGGCGGGCTGCTGACCACAGCCGTCCTGGCCATGCTGTTCTGGCCCGGCCGCTGGCCCCTGTTCGTGCCGGTGCACGACGAGCGGTGGGCGGCGGCGCACGACCGGTGGGCGGTGGTGCTGACGGCGGTGGTACTGCTGGGCGTGCTCTGCGCGCTGGAGCCTCTGCGACGGCGGCTCCCGGGACGGCTGGTTCTCCGGTAGCGCGTCGTACGCCGAGTAGTTGTACAGAACAGCGGAACGGTGCCGTAAGTTCGGATTCTCTCGGCCCTCCGACAACCACCCGTTGTGCCACTAGGCTGCGCCCTGTGGACCTCAAAGCCGTACGCGCCTTCGTCGCCATCGCCGACTCCGGGCAGTTCCAGAAGGCCGCCGTGGACCTCGCCCTCACCCAGCAGGCCGTGTCCAAGCGGATCGCCGCGCTGGAGAAGGACCTCGGGGTGCGGCTGCTGGTCCGTACGCCGCGGGGGGCGGAGCTCACCATCGACGGGCAGGCCCTGCTGCCGCACGCCCGGGTCGTGCTCCAGGCGGAGGAGCGGGCGATGGCCGCCGTGCGTCCCGGGGACCGGGTGCTGAGGGTGGACGTCGTGGGACGCCGGGCCGCCACCGGCGGGCTGGTGCAGCACTTCCACCGGGCGCACCCCGACATCGCCTTGGACGTCGTCACGCTGTTCGACGTGGAGACGGCCGTGACCGCCGTGCGGGACGGGGCCGTCGACGCCACCTTCCGCGCCGTCACCATGCCCGGGCAGCGGCTCCCCGACGGCATCACGGCCACCCCGGTCCTCGACGAGCCGCTCCAGCTGTGCGTCGGCTCCGGCCACGCGTTCGCCCGGGCCGACTGGGTGACACCCGCGCAGCTGGCCGGGCACCGGATCTGGATGCCGGGCAACGTGCCCGGGACCGAGTGGCACGCCTACTACGAGGAATTCGCCGCGGCCTTCGGACCGGCCGTCGACACCATCGGACCCAACTTCGGCCTGGAGGCGCTCCTCGACACGATCGCCGGCTCCCCGACCGTGGCGACCATCCTCAGCGAACGGACCCCGCACGTCTGGCCGGTCGCCCACGACCTGCGGCTCGTCCCGCTGCGGGACCCGGTCCCCGTCTACCCGCACTGCCTGCTCTGGCGCGCGGACAACCCGCATCCCGGCCTGAGTGCTCTGCGTGACTACCTGACGGCGACCCGTCCGCTGCCACCCGAGGGAGAGACCTGGCGTCCGGCGTGGGCGCGACGCCCGCCTAACCGAGCCGCTTCTCCATCAGCGTGAAGGACTTCGGCGCCCCGCCCGGCTGCGGTTTGCCCTCCTTGCGTCCCACCACTCGGTAACCGGCCGCGCGGTAGTACGCGTTGAGCGGGGCGTTCGTCGCCAGGCAGTCCAGGCGCACCGCCGTGCGCCCCGCCGCGGCCACCCGGCGTTCCGCGGCGCCGAGCAGCAGCCGCCCCGTCCCGGGCGCCGCGGCGGTCCGGTCCACCATCAGCCGGTGCACGTATCCGGCCACCGGTGGCTGCGCGCCCCAGGCGTCCTCGTCCTGCCACCACACCTCCCAGGCACCCGCGAGACGCCCGCCGGACTCCCCCAGCCAGACCTCGCCGTCGGCCATGACCCGGCGGAAGTGGTCCTCGTCCAACTCGCCGGGACGCCACTGCCCGGTGATGCCGCGGGCCAGCATCCAGCGGGCCGCGTCGTCGCGGAGCCCGACCAGGGCGGCGAGGTCGGATGCGGCGGCCGGGCGGACACACAGGCCCGGTACCGGAGGTGAGCTCACGTCTCCGTCCGGTACATCAGGTCCACTTCGTGGGTGACGAACCCCAGCCGCTCGTACACCGACACCGCCGCCTTGTTGTCGGCGTCGACGTACAGCATCGCCGTCGGCAGCCCCTGCCCCGCCAGATGCCGCAGCCCGATCGTGGTGAGGGACTTGCCGAGTCCGCCGCCCTGCGCGCCGGGGCCGACGCCGAGGACGTAGACCTCGCCCAGGCCCTCCTCGGTGTGCACCTTGGTCCAGTGGAAGCCGACCAGTTCGTCGCCCCGGAAGGCGAGGAAGAACCCGGCCGGGTCGAACCACGGCTCGGCCTTGCGGTCGTCGAGGTCGCGCTGGGTGAGGGAGCCCTGCTCGGGGTGGTGGGCGAAGGCGGCGGCGTTCACCGCGAGCCAGGCCGCGTCGTCCTGCCCGGGGACGAAGGTGCGCACGGTGACGCCCTCGGGGAGCACCGGGTCGGGCGCGTCGAAGCCGGTCAACGGCCGCCGCATCTGACGCAGTTCACGGAAGAGGCTCAGGCCGAGGACCTGCGCGAGGTGCCGGGCGGCGGAGTGCCCGCCGTGCGCCCACACCCGCAGCCGCTTGCCGGACGCGGCAAGCAGCGCGGACCCGAGCGCCCGTCCGTGCCCGTGTCCGCGATGCCCGGGGTGCACCACCAGCTCGGCGGCCGGCGGCTCCACCGGGTCGGTGTCCTCCAGCTGGGCATAACCGACAAGTTCCCCACCGGCGGTGAGCAGCAGATGGGACACGCCCTCCCGCTCGCCGCCCCGCAACTGCAACCGGCCCTGTTCGGACACCGCCTGCTGCCCGTCGGTCCGGGCCGCCTCGTCGAGCAGTCCGAGCACGGCCTCGGTCTGCTCCGCGGAGAGCGCGGCAAGGGTCTCGATCGAGCGGGGGCGTCCGGGCCATACGGTGTCGTCGCTGGTCATGCGTACGAGGGTACGGGGCACCACCGGCAAAACGGCGGCAAAGAAGCAACCAGGTCGTAACCACGAAACACCTGTCGCGCTACGCGCGTTGACTCTAGGCTGCGCCGGACGACATCACTGTCCCAGCAGACCCTCAGGGGGGCGTATGCCAGCCACTTCACCGGCGCATCCGGAGCGCCGGAGACGCCGTACGAACCGTTTCGTCGCTCTCGCCGCCGGTGTGGTCACCGTCGGCGCACTGGCCGCCGCGGCGTTGCCGGGTTCGGCGACCGCCGGGGAGGACCGCCGCGAGGGCGGGTACGGGCCCGGCCGCTACCAGGACGTGCAGCTGCTGTCCTTCAACGACCTGCACGGCAACCTGGAGCCGCCCGCCGGTTCCTCCGGCCGGGTCACCGAGCACCAGCACGACGGCACGACGAAGACCATCGACGCGGGTGGTGTCGAGTACCTCGCCACGCATCTGCGGCAGGCCCGCACGGGCGAGAAGTACTCCATCACGGCCGCCGGCGGTGACATGGTCGGCGCCTCCCCGCTGATCTCCGGCCTCTTCCACGACGAGCCGACCATCGAGGCGCTGAACAAGCTCGACCTCGACGTCACCTCGGTCGGCAACCACGAGTTCGACGAGGGCGCCAGGGAGCTGGCCCGTCTGCAGAACGGCGGCTGCCACCCGAAGGACGGCTGCTACACGGACGAGGAGTTCACGGGCGCCGACTTCCCCTACCTCGCGGCCAACGTCCTCGACGAGAAGACGAAGAAGCCGATCCTCAAGCCCTACTGGGTGTGGAAGAAGAACGGCGTCAAGGTCGGCTTCATCGGCGTGACCCTGGAGGGCACCCCGGACATCGTCTCCGCCGAGGGCGTCAAGGGCCTGTCCTTCAAGGACGAGGTCGAGACGATCGACAAGTACGCCAAGGTGCTCCAGAAGCAGGGCGTGAAGTCGATCGTCGCCCTCATCCACGAGGGCGGCTTCCCGGCGTCGACGTCGTACAACTACGACTGTGACTCCCCGGGCGCGGGCGACGGCGTCTCCGGACCGATCGTCGACATCGCCAAGAACATCACCCCGCAGGTGGACGCGCTGGTCACCGGCCACACCCACGCCCCGTACGTGTGCACGATCAACGACCCGGCGGGCAAGCCCCGCATGGTCACCTCGGCCGCGTCCTTCGGCCGTCTCTACACGGACACCACGCTGACGTACGACCGCAGGACCGGCGACATCGCCCGTACGGCGGTGAAGTCCGCGAACCGCGTGGTCACCCGGGACGTCCCCAAGGCGCCCGACATGACCGAGCTGATCAGCAAGTGGAACACGCTGGCCGCGCCCATCGGCAACAGGCCGATCGGCTACATCTCCGGCGACATCGGCAACACCGGTACCGAGTCCCCGCTCGGCGACCTCATCGCCGACGCGCAGCTCGCCCACGGCAAGCAGCTCGACCCGGAGACCGACCTGGCGCTGATGAACCCGGGCGGTATCCGCGCGCCGCTGACCTACGCGGCCAAGGCCGGTGAGGGCGACGGCGTCGTCACCTACGCCGAGGGCTTCACGGTCCAGCCGTTCGCCAACACCGTGAACCTCCAGGACTTCACGGGCGCCCAGCTCATTCAGGTGCTCAAGGAGCAGGCGACCGGCCCGAACGCGGCGGCGCCGAAGGTCCTCCAGGTGTCGTCCGGCCTCACCTACACGCTGGACCTCACGAAGTCCGGCGCCGACCGTGTGGTCACGGACTCGGTCAAGCTGAACGGCGCGGCCATCGACCCGGCGGCCACCTACCGCGTCGCGACGAACAGCTTCCTCGCGGGCGGCGGTGACGGCTTCCCGACCCTCGGCCAGGGCACGAACGATGTCGTCGGCGCCGACGACCTGACGGCCCTGGAGCAGTACCTGGCGGCCAACTCCTCGGCGTCGAACCCGATCGCGCCGCCGAAGGCGGACCGCATCACGATCGTGAAGTAAGTCGCATACCAGGGGTTCGAGTTGCGGGTGGGGGAGGTACGCATGATCGGATGGATCGATGCGTACCCCCCACCACGTAGCTGCGCATCCCCGTCCGAACCCGTACGAGGAGCTCGCCGCCCTCGATGACGGGCCTGTGGAGGAGACCCCTCCGGAGGAGTTCCTCGCGAAGGAACCGGATGCGGGCGCCGAGGATGCCTGGACTCCGCCGGACCACCGCCGCGGCGGCAGGCGGCGCAGGAAGAATCGTTTCGCTGGCTTGCCGCTCGCGGTGAAGGCGGTGGTCGGCCTGACCGTCCTCGCCTCCTTCGCCGCCCTCGGCGACCGCTGGGCCGTGCTGTACGCCGAGCACCGCGCCGCGGACACCCTCGAGGCCCGACTCGACCTGGCCGCGGCGCCCGAGGTGGAGATCGGCGGCTTCCCCTTCCTCACCCAGCTCGCCGACAAGCGCCTGGAGTCGGTGAAGGTGACCGTCCCGGACGTCGCCGCCGACCGGGTCTCCCTGGCGAAGGTGTCGGCCACGGCCCACGACGTACGGCTGAACGCCGAGGGTCTCACCTCCGTGCGTGGCGCCCACGTCCCCCGCTTCGACGGGGAGGTCCAGCTGACCTTCGCCGACCTCAACCGTGAACTCGGCGCCTCCCAGGTGACGTTCACCGGCGAGGGCCGGGACCGCGTCCGGGCGGACGGCACCCTGCCCGTCGCCGGGCACGACCTGCGGCTGCGGGCCGAAGCCCGGATCCGGCGGCAGGGCGAGCGGGGCATCACCACCGAGATCGGCAAGATGCGCCTGGACATCGGCGACCTGGCCACCTACCGCCCCGGCACCCGCGCCTCGCAGGGCCTGCACCTGACGCCCAAGGGCAGCGCCGACCTCGCCCGCGAGACCCGCAAGGCCAAGGCGCTGCTGTCGGTCCCGGCCATCGTGCGGCGGATGGGCGTGCCCGAGGCGACTGTGCGCGAGGCGCTGGCCGACGACGGCAAGCTCGCCGAGCTGTCCGGCTCCCCGCGCTTCGCCCGCCAGGCCGCCCGCCTCAACCTCATCGACCTGGCCCTGGACAACCCCGGCGTCATGCGCCGGCTGGGCCTCGACCCCGAACTGATCGACTCCCTGGCGGGTTTGACCCGCCCGGTGCTGGCCGACCGGCTGTCCCTGGCGTTCGAACTGCCCGAGCCGGAGCAGGGGAACGTGCGGCTGCGGGACGTGCGGGTCCAGGAGGACGGCATCCGGGTGCGGGTGTCGGGATCGGGGCTGAACGTGGGCTCCTAGCCTGGGTTCTTGATGAAATTTGGTGTGCAGATGTGTTGACCCCTGTTCGAGTTCTCTTCTAGTTTGCGGGAGCCAACGAGCCGCCGATCTGTACGCGAGGTTCGCTCGAACGTACTGCGCAGAAGGGGACGTCGTGTCACGAAAGACTCACCGGGGGACAGCCGGACTGGGGGCGCTGCTCGCCTGCGCCACGGCATTCGGCGGGGCCCTGGCCTCCCCCGCGGCCGCATCCCCCGCCACCCCGCCGCCCGTCAGCGACTTCAAGGGCGTCAACTGGGCCGACCCGCGCGACAACTACGCCCATGACGCGGTCGTGCCCTCGGGCCTGTCCACCTCCGACGGCTACGCCACCACCTACGCCAAGTCCAAGGCGATCATCGGCGGGTTCTCCAAGCTGGGTGCCAACACCGTCCGCCTGCCGGTCAATCCGACCTCCGTGAACGGCCCGTTCTGGAAGTCGTACCGGGGCGCGATCGACGCCGCCACCGCCAAGGGCTTCAAGGTCATCCTGGGCTACTGGGAGGCCGACAACGCCAAGGACGGCAAGATCGACGACCAGGCCTCCTGGAACCGGATGTGGGCGCGGATCACCGCCGCCTACGCCCGCAACCCCAAGGTGTACTTCGAGCCGATGAACGAGCCGTTCGGCTACACCGCCCAGGAGTGGACCGACATCGCCGCGAAGTGGGTGAGGACCCACGGTGACGTCCCCCGCGACCGGATCCTGATCGGCGGCTACAAGTACAGCGAGGACGTCAAGCCGGTCTGCGCCGACCCGCGGCTGAAGGGCACGCGCCTGGCCCTGCACAACTACGGCTTCTGGCACACCGACTGGACCAGCGTCGAGCAGTGGAAGCAGGACTTCAAGAGCCGCATCGGCGACTGCGCCTCGCGCACGATCCTCGACGAGTTCGGCGCCTCCATGACCACCGGCCTGGACTACAACGGCCCGGTGGGCACTTCCAACGAGGTCGCCTACATCCAGGCCGCGACCGAGACCATCCGGGAGCTGGGCCTGGGCTCGGTCTACTGGCCCGGCCTGCGCAGCGGTGACACCTACTCCCTCACCACACTCCAGGGCACGGGCACGAAACTCAGCCTGTCGGTGAACAACCAGAGCGGCCTGGACCGGCTGCACTACGCCTGGAAGCAGTAACCCCTACCGGATTGATGGTGGCCCTTCCGGGTCCGGCGCCGCTCGTCAGCCGGACCCGGAAGGGAGCCGTTCAGGACGCCGAAGGCGTCCAGCCCGCGAGCCAGTCCGCGACCTCCTGGTTCGCGGCCTGCGCGGCGGTCAGATGAGGACGGTTGGTGCTCGCCGGACCCGCACCGGGGCCGTAGTTGCCGTACTCGGCGAACCGGTCGTCCTTCCACGAGAAGCCGCTCATGTCGGTCCACGGCGTGGACTTGATCGCGGCGCTGAGGTTGGTGTTGCGGACGGTGGTCTGCGGGTCGAGGGTGGCGTCCCCGCCCGCGTGCCAGGGTCGGCCGAGGTAGAAGGTCCCGGCCGAGACATCGCCGTTCACCGTGGAGTTGGCGATCAGGATGCCCTTGCGGTTCGCGGCGGTGCTCGGCGCGGTGATGTACCCGGCCGAGGTGCCGTTCCAGCGCTTCTTCAGCGTGATGACGGACTTGTCGACGACGGCCGTGGCCCGGCCGAAGATGAAGTCGACGTTGCCGATGACGTAGGAGTTGGCGGCGTACACCCGGCCCAGCCGGTCCTTCGACGCGGTGTCGAGCAGCAGGGTGTCCTGGTCGCCGCTGACGATGATCCCGTCCAGGAACACCTTGTCGGCGGCGGTGCGCAGCGCGACGGCCTGCTGGTCCTTGATGCCCTGGTTGGCCTTCTCGTCGAAGTCGTTGGAGATGGTCAGGTTGCGGGCCTGGAAGTCGTCCGCCTCGACGGCGACGGTGGCGCTGCCGCCCGTGCCGTACGTGCCGCCGCCGGGCTTCGGCGTGCCGGAGGCGTTGCTGTAGACGATCGTCGTGTCCTTACGGCTCCCGCCGGTGCCCTGGATGGTGACGTGCGGCTTGTTGGAGGGCACCTTCACCAGTTCCCGGTACGTCCCCGGCTTCACGGCGATCACCACACGCGACGGGTTGTTCGCCGGCACGGCGTTCACGGCGGCCTGCACGGTGCGGTACTGGCCGCTGCCGTCCTGGGCGACGGTGAGGGTCGTGGCCGCCGCGGCCTTGGTGGAGGCGGCGGATGCGCCGATGGACGTGCGCGGTCCCGCCTGGGACTTCAGGAGCGCGGGAAGGGCTTCGGCCTTGTCGAGGGTGTAGGAGTAGTACGTCTTCGGGTCGAAGGCGCTCCCGCCGGACTCGTTGCGCCCGCTGGTGCCGGAGAAGACGTTGCCGCGCTGCACGATCGCGGCGCCGCCGTCCTTGATGACGGGGTTGTTGACGCCCTGGAAGAGGGAGTTCTCGAGCACCATCTTCGTGCCGCCGCGCGAGTAGTTCCCGTACGACGACTTGATGCCGGTGCCCGGGGCGTCCTCCAGGAAGTTGTTGTAGAGGTGCGCGTGGGCGGCGTTGTCCGTGGAGGGGTTGCGCTGCTCGGTCTCGCGGATCCAGTTGTGGTGGATCGTGATGTCGGTCTTGACGTTCTCGGTCCAGCCGATGCCGAAGGTCTTGTTGTTGTCGCTGAGCTTGTTCCAGGACACGGTGACGTTCGTACTGTCCTTGCGGACGTCGATGAGCCCGTCGGCCATGTGCCGCAGATCGTTGTGGTCGATCCAGACATGATGGGCGCCGTCCATCTGGATCGCGTCGAAGTCGTGGTCCTTGTCGTTCCAGATGCCCTGGTACGCGTCCCGGATGGTCAGGTTCCGGATGATCACGTTGTGCACGCCCTGGCCGAGGAAGAACCCGCCTCCGACGATGTGCCCCGAGGTCCCCTGCCCCACGATGGTCTTGTCGGACCGGACCTTGATCTCTTTGCCGACCGGGTTCATCGTGATGGTCCCGGCGACCACGATGACGTAGGGCTCGGCGGCGGTCGCGTACTTCTCCAGGTCCGCGAGGGTCTTGACGGTGACGGTTTTCCCGCCCCGGCCGCCGTACGTCCCGTTCTGCCCGAGGGAGTTGACGGAGGCGAACCCGTCGGCGGTGTCGGCGGCCCAGGCGGGCGCGGCGGTGGCGGCGGAGGCCTGCCGGGCGGTGGAGCCGAGGACGCCGAGATCGGTGCCGTAGGCGAGGGTACCGGCGGCGGTCAGGGCCAGGGGGACCCCGACCGCCAGGGCGGTACGGCTTCTGCGGCGACGGTGCTGGGCCTTGCTGCGCGGCTCACTCATACGGCGATCCGTTCCGTGTGGGGGAATGACCGCTGATGAGTCGCCGCTCCCTGCGGAAAGGTTGCCGGGTCAGCCACGATCGTGTGACGCGTATCCGCCGGGAGTCGTCACGGTGGACATCGACTCCCCCGGGATGCTCGGCTTCCACTGACCCGTCACGCGTCCTGCCCCGGGATGCGCTCGCCCCGGCTGACCGCGACACGCAGCACGTCTCCCAGCGACTCCAAGGTCCTGACCAACGCGAAACGCACGGCGCGTTCCCCGGCCTCGGTGTCGCGGAGCACGGCCTCGGCGCCGGCCAGGACCTGTCCAGCGGAGGCGAGTTGCGCGGCCTCGATGTCGTCGGCGAGCCGCGAGAGCAGGCTGTCGGGGTTGTCGGTACTGAGGTAGCAGGGCTTGCCGCCGGGGCCGGCCCAGGGGAGCAGCCTCATGCGTAGACCTCCAGGGCGTGCAGGTACGGCCGGACGAGGGGGGTGTCCATTTCCAGGGGTTCCGCGGGGAGAGGCCGGGGGCGGCGCACCGGTGGGGGCATGGGTCGCGGTGGGGGAGGCGCGGTGGCCCGATGCCGCCCCCGGGCGGGCAGCAGGAGCCGTACGAGGGCGAGCAGGAGCGACTCGCAGAGTTCGGCGATACGCAGGCGCACGGAAGCGTCCCTTCTCAGGGCAGGGGGAAGGCAGGGTGTGACGAGCGGTGATCACCGTTCGTGCCCTCATCGTCACCGCATGCCCCTACGCTGCGGAAGGGGCCAGGCGTTGCCTGGGGGCTCAGACAACGGTGAGGGGTGACGTGGGGGAAATGGTTGACGGGGGCCGGGCCGTCCTGGGTCGGACGCTGAGGTTTCTTCGGGAGCAAGCGGGCAAGTCACTGGGGCAGTTGGCCGAGGACACCGGCTACGACAAGAGCTACTTGAGCCGCCTGGAGTCAGGCGAGCGGCTGTCCAAGCTGGCGGTCATGGAGGACCTGGACAGCTATTACGGGTGCGGTGACCTGCTGGTTCGTGAATGGCGGGAGGCGCGCAGGGAGGTCATCAAGGACAAGTACAAGGGCTTCATGGACCTTGAGGCGACGGCGCAGGTCATGTGGATGTTCCAGTTGCGCGTGCCGGGCCTCCTGCAGACCGAGGACTACGCCCGAGCGGTGTTGTCAGGGTTGTCTGGCGCCCAGACAACGGCAGGCAACAGCGAGGAAGTCGAGGAGCAGGTGGCTGCGCGGATGGGGCGACAGGAGTTGCTCCACCGCGCGTCGGCGCCGAGCGTGCGCGTGATCCTGGATGAAGGGGCGGTGCGGCGGCCCGTTCCCGACGCGAAGGTGTGGACCGACCAGCTCTCGCACCTGGTGGATGCGGCGGAGATGCCGAATGTCGCAATTCAGGTGCTGCCCTACATGGCCGGTGTGCACGACCTTATGAACAGTGACCTCATCCTGCTGTGGCAGCGCGCCGGTGACCCCGTCGCCTACGTGGAGGGCAACGGTTTCGGCGAGCTGATCCAGGATCCGGACAAGGTGCTTGCCTATCGCCTGTCCTACGATCTCGTCAGGGATGCGGCGCTGAGCCCGGCGGAGTCGACAGCGTTTCTCAAGTGCCTCTTGGAGGAGTGCAGACCATGAACCGAACCCCGGACCTCACCACCGTCGTGTGGCGCAAGTCGTCCTACAGCGACGGCGGAGCCTCGAACTGCCTCGAGATCGCCGCCAACTGCCCCGGAACAGCTCCGGTCCGCGACAGCAAGCGGCCCGACGGTCCGATACTCGTGTTCGGCGCGAGCCCCTGGGCGTCGTTCCTCGCCTACGTCAAGAAGTAGGAGGATCCTCCGGCGGTGGCACCGCCGCCCCCGGCAGCCGTACCGTCGCCACCGTGCCGCCGCCCTCGGCGTGGGACAGGGACACCTCGCCCCCCGCCTGCTGCACCGTGCGTGCCACGATGGACAGGCCCAGGCCCGACCCCGGCAGCGCCCGCGCACTCGGTGAGCGCCAGAAACGGTCGAAGACGTGGGGGAGTTCGTCGGCGGGGATGCCCGGGCCGTGGTCGCGCACGGTGAGGACACCCTCGGACAGGCGGACCTCGATCGTGCCGCCCTCGGGGCTGAACTTCACCGCGTTGTCCAGGACGTTGACCACCGCCCGCTCCAGGGAGGAGGGTTCCGCTCGGACGAACCAGGGCTCGATGTCCGCCGTGATCGTCAGCTCCGGCCCCCGCAGCCGGGCCCGCCGCAGCGCCGACTCGACCGTGTCCTGCCAGGCGACGATCTGGGTCCGGCCGGAGTGCTGGCCGGTGTCGGGGCGGGACAGCTCCTGGAGGTCGCCGATGAGCGCGGCCAGCTCCGTCATCTGGGCCTTCACCGACGCGAGCAGCGCCTTGCGGTCCGCCTCGGGGATGGGGCGGCCCGTTTCCTCGCTGCGGGTGAGGAGTTCGATGTTGGTACGCAGGGAGGTGAGCGGCGTGCGCAGTTCGTGCCCCGCGTCTGCGATCAGTTGCTGCTGGAGGTCGCGCGAGCTGGCCAGGGCCGAGGTCATGGCGTTGAAGGAGTGGGACAGCCGGGCGATCTCGTCCTCGCTGTCGTCCTCCACGGGGATGCGGATGTTCAGGTCCTCCGTGCGGGCCACGTGCTCGACGGCGTCCGTCAGCTTGTCGACGGGGCGCAGCCCGGCCCGGGCGACCGCGAGGCCGGCCGCTCCGGCGCCGAGCACTCCCACGCCGGAGACCAGCAGGAGGATCAGCGCCAGTTCGTTGAGCGTGGACTGCGTTCCCTTGAGCGGCAGGGCGATGACGAGGGAGTAGTCGGCGGCGACGCCCGGGGGCAGGTCCTCGTCCTTGATGACGACCGCCGTCGTCAGGACGCGCAGCTTGTTTCCGTGGTCGTCCGTGCCGTCGCGGATGCGGCCCTCGTTCGGGTCGGGGTTCCTGGCCACGGCCTTGTCGTCGCCGGTGACGCGCACCTGGGTCGTGGAGCTCGGGAAGAGACACAGCTTGCCGTCGACGCGGACCAGTTGCCCGTAGGTCTTGGGCCGTGAGCCTATGCCCAGCGAGTCGGAAGGCGTCTGAAGGCACTCGTGGGTGAGCGCCTGGAACTCACCCGGACGCAAGGGTGCGACCGACGACTTCAGGTCGTTGTCGATCTCGTCGTACAACTTCCCCTGCACGAGGAACCAGCAGGTCACCGACACCGCCGCCACCGCGAACGCCACTGCCGCCGCCACCAGCAACGCCAGTCGGGAGCGGATCGGCAGGGAGCGGAACCGCCGTACGACCATCGGGGAACTCACTCCGCGCCGCCCTGCCGCAGTACATAACCCACACCCCGCACCGTGTGGACGAGGCGCGGCTCGCCGCCCGCCTCGGTCTTGCGCCGCAGGTACATCACGTACACGTCCAGGGAGTTCGACGACGGTTCGAAGTCGAAGCCCCAGACGGCCTTGAGGATCTGCTCCCGGGTGAGGACCTGGCGCGGGTGCGCCATGAACATCTCCAGGAGCGTGAACTCCGTGCGGGTCAGCTCCACCTGGCGTCCGCCCCGCGTGACCTCGCGCGTGGACAGGTCCATGCGCAGGTCGGCGAAGGTGAGCGCGTCCTCGTCGGCCGGGCCGGCCGCGCCCACGGCCGCCGCGTAGGAGCTGCGGCGCAGCAGCGCGCGGATGCGGGCGAAGAGTTCGTCGAGCTCGAAGGGCTTGACCAGGTAGTCGTCGGCGCCCGCGTCGAGGCCGGTGACACGGTCGCCGACCGTGTCACGGGCGGTGAGCATCAGGATCGGTGTGGTGTCGCCGGTGGCGCGGATGCGGCGGGCCGCCGTCAGGCCGTCCATGCGCGGCATCTGGATGTCGAGGACGACCAGATCGGGCCGGTAGACCGACGCCTTGTCCAGCGCGTCCGCGCCGTCGACGGCGACCTCGGTCCCGTACCCCTCGAACGCGAGACTGCGCTGGAGCGCTTCGCGTACGGCCGGCTCGTCGTCGACGATCAGGATGCGCTGCGGGTCACGGTCGCCGTCTGCGGGGCTCATGGCTCGGGGTCCTCGGGGGTGAAGGGGGACGGGGGTGCTGCTGTGGCGCTCTCAGCGTCGCACGTCGGCGGGCGGCGCCGGGAGGAGCGTCAGCCCCGCGACGCCCTGCGCCGGGCCTTCGCGGACCGCCTCGCCCTACGGGCCGCCGTCGACGCCACCTCCGGCGCCCGGCCCGCCGGTGCGTGCGGTCCCTGCGCCGCCGCCGGGGCCGCCCCGATCCCCGCCGGGCCCCCGCCCGGCTCCGCGTGTGCGATCTGCCGGATCATCGCCGTACTCCTCGCCTGCTGGAACTCAACCGAGGGAACTCGGTCGGTGGAACTCGCTCCGTGGACTTCAGTCGGTCGCACCCGCCCGCAGCTTCGCGAGGTCGGCCTTGACGGTGTTGATCGGGATGGCGAACCCCAGGCCGACACTGCCCGCGTCGGAGGACGAGGAGGCCTGGCTCGTGGGCGAGTACATCGCGGAGTTGATCCCGATGATGTTGCCGTTCATGTCGATCAACGCCCCGCCGGAGTTGCCCGGGTTGAGCGACGCGTCGGTCTGGAGCGCCTTGTACGTCGTCGTGCTGGACCCGGTGTCACCGTTGAACTGGCGTCCGCCGAACTCGAACGGCCACCCGTCGCCCTGCGGGGACTGCTGGCCTTGGCCCTCCTCGGTCGGGACGGTGACGTCACGGGCGAGGGCCGAGATGATGCCGCTGGTGACGGTGCCGGAGAGCCCTTCGGGGGAGCCGATCGCCACGACCTGGTCGCCGACCTGGAGCCCGGCGGAGTCGCCGAGCGTGGCGGCCTTCAGGCCGGAGGCGTTCTCCAGCTTGATCAGCGCCAGGTCCTTCTTGCTGTCGGTGCCGACGATCTTCGCGGTGTAGGACTTGCCGTCGCTGGTCGTCGCCTTGATCTGCGAGGCGCCGGCGACGACGTGGTTGTTGGTGACGATCTCGCCGCCGCTCGTGATGATCACGCCGGAGCCGGTGGAGGACCCGGCGTTGGAGTCGGCGCTGATCTCGACGATGCTCGGGCTGACCGCCTTCGCGACCCCGGCGACCGTGCCCTTCTGGCTGGACGGGACCACGGTGGTGCTGGTGGAGCTGGAGGCGACGGTGTCGTTGCCGGTCAGTTCCTGGATGCCGTAGGCGGTGCCGCCGCCTATCGCCGCCGCCACGATCGCCACGGCGGCGATCAGCGCGAGGGGGCCACGGCCGCGCTTCCTCGGATGCGGAGCATGGGCCGGGGCGTACGCCGGCGGGGGCGGCCACTCGGGGTTCACCGGGGCCTGCTGCTGACCCTCGTAAGGGTTCTCGTACTCGCCACTGCGGTGGAAGCTCTCGGTCATGGCATCGAGCTTGTCGCCCGACCATGAGAGCTTCCTGAGTGCTCCCTGAGAAGCCCGACAGAACCTCGTATGCCCGATATAAAGAGGCCCGGGGCTCAACCGCGGGAGGCTATGCGCAGCCGCAGGACTGCCGGGTCACCAGCCGTGAGGGGAACACCTTCAGCCGCTCCCGCCGGGCCCCCGCGACCCGCAGCCCGTCGTCGAGGACGAGGTCCACCGCGGCCCGGGCCATCGCCGAACGGTCGGACGCGATCGTCGTCAGGGGCGGGTCGGTGAGCGCCGCCTCCTTGATGTCGTCGAAGCCGGCCACCGCCAGCTCGCCGGGGACGTCGATGCGCAGCTCGCGCGCCGCGCGCAGCAGGCCGATCGCCTGGTCGTCGGTGGAGCAGAAGATCGCCGGTGGCCGCTCGGGGCCCGAGAGGATCTTCAGGGCGGCCTGGTAGGCGTCGTAGCGGTTGTAGAGGGCCTCGAAGAGGCGGCCCTCCGTGGAGATCCCGGCGTCGTCCATCGCGCGGCGCCAGCCCTCGACGTGGTCGGAGACCGGGTCGCCGACCGCCGGGGTCTCGGCTATGCCGCCCATACAGGCGACGTACTCGTAGCCGTGCTCCAGCAGGTGCCGGACGGCGAGCTCGGCACCGCCCAGGTCGTCCGTGGTGACGGCGACGTCGTCGATGGCCTCGGGCCGTTCGTGCAGCAGCACGACCCGGGCGTCCCAGGCCTCGATCTCGGCGGCGGCCAGGTCGTTGAGCGCGTGGCTGACGAGGATCAGTCCGGAGACGCGCATCCCCAGGAAGGCCCGCAGGTAGTGGACCTCGCGCTCGCCCACGTAGTCCGTGTTGCCGACGAGGACCATCTTCCCGCGCTCGGAGGCGGCCTGTTCGACCGCGTGCGCCATCTCCCCGAAGAAGGGCTGGCGGGCGTCCGGGATGATCAGGCCTATGAGGTCCGTGCGCCGGGACGCCATCGCCTGGGCCACCCGGTCGGGCCGGTACCCCAGTTCCTTGATCGCGGCGAGGACACGCTCGCGCGTGGCCGGGGCGACCGGCCGGGGTCCGTTGTTGATGACATAGCTGACCACGGCAGTGGAAGTCCCTGCCAGCCGCGCCACATCATCCCGAGTCACCTTGGCCACGCGCGGAGTCTACGCGGATATACCCGCTCCGGGCAGGGCGTAAAGGAGGTTCCGTACGATATCCCGACCGCCGTCCGGGGCATCCCCTGCGGGAAGCGATGCCCAGGTCGGCGGCGCGATACGCCTCCCTACGCCTCGGCGCGGACCTCGACGGCGTCCAGGGCGGCCGACTCGTCCGCCTTATCCGTCTTTGCCTTGGCCGCCTTGGCCTTCGCCTCCTCGGTGGCGCGCTCCACCTTCTCCGGCGTAACGAATCGATAACCGACGTTCCGGACGGTGCCGATCAGCGACTCGTGCTCGGGGCCGAGCTTGGCGCGCAGCCGCCGCACGTGCACGTCGACCGTGCGCGTACCGCCGAAGTAGTCGTAGCCCCAGACCTCCTGGAGCAGCTGGGCGCGGGTGAAGACGCGGCCGGGGTGCTGCGCGAGGTACTTCAGGAGTTCGAACTCCTTGAAGGTGAGGTCGAGGACGCGGCCCTTGAGCTTGGCCGAGTACGTCGCCTCGTCGACCGACAGGTCGCCGTTGCGGATCTCCATGGGGGAGTCGTCGCTGACGATCTGCTGCCGTCCCATGGCCAGGCGCAGCCGCGCCTCGACCTCCGCGGGGCCGGCGGTGTCGAGCAGGACGTCGTCGATGCCCCAGTCCGCGGTGACGGCGGCGAGGCCGCCCTCGGTGACGACGAGGACGAGCGGGCAGCCCGGCCCGGTGGAACGCAGCAGCTGACAGAGGCTGCGGACCTGGGGCAGATCGCGCCGGCCGTCGACGAGGATGACGTCGGCGCCGGGGGTGTCGACGAGGGCGGGGCCCTCCGCGGGGGCCACACGCACGTTGTGCAGGAGCAGGCCGAGGGCGGGGAGCACCTCCGTCGACGGCTGGAGGGCGTTGGTCAGGAGCAGCAGAGAACTCATATGTCTGGTTCCTCCTCGGTCCCTGCGAGGACGTTTGTTGGCACAGCACCGCTCTGCGATCCCGAAGGCCCCGTACACCTGCGGTTTCCCGCGTCGTATACAACGCTTCCGAAAGCACAAAAGGACCCGGGGGCTACGCTGCCCGAGTCCTCTGCCCAGCAGAATAGCCCACATGAGCTCTGGTCCGGCAGGTCATGTGGCGCGTTCCACCGATCGTCCGCATTCCGAGACGGTCGCTGGAACGCCTGTTCGCGGGTCGTCGAGGACGTTTCTGCGCACCTCCGACGGTGTGACGATCGACGCCGTGTACGACCCGGGTCCCGCCGTATACGACGCCTCCGGGAGACCTTCCGGTCATCCCGTGTTCGTCGTCGCCCACGGTTTCACCGGGGCCGTGGACCGGCCGCACGTGCGGAGGGTGGCACAGGCCTTCGCCCGGTACGGGGCCGTCGTCACGTTCTCCTTCCGGGGCCACGGGGCGTCCGGCGGGCGGTCCACGGTCGGGGACCGGGAGGTGCTCGACCTGGCGGCGGCGGTGCGGTGGGCGCGGGAGCTCGGGCACCGGCGCGTGGGGACGGTCGGGTTCTCGATGGGCGGCTCGGTGGTGCTCCGCCACGCGGCACTCCACCGGGAACAGACCGACGCGGTGGTCTCGGTCAGCGCACCGGCCCGCTGGTACTACCGGGGGACCGCCCCCATGCGGCGGCTGCACTGGCTGGTGACGCGGCCCGAGGGACGAGTGGTCGGCCGGTACGGCTTCGGTACGCGCATCCACCACCGGGCCTGGGACCCGGTCCCGCTCTCTCCGGTCGAGGCGGTGCCGAGGATCGCTCCCACCCCGCTGCTGATCGTGCACGGCGAGGCCGACGGCTACTTCCCCGTCGACCACCCGCGGATGCTGGCCGCCGCCGCGGGTGACCAGGGCGAACTGTGGCTGGAGCCGGAGATGGGACATGCCGAGCACGCGGCCGGCGACGCATTGCTGGCCCGGATCGGGGAGTGGGTCGCGGGCCGGGCGGGCTAGCCTGACGGGGTTCACCGTCGGGTGAGCCCGTGGTGAGACTGTGTGAGTCCGCTGCGACGTGCGATTGAGGAAGCAGATGCCAAAGGTCACGGTGCGCTACTGGGCCGCCGCCAAGGCCGCGGCCCAGGTGGCCGAGGAGCCGTACGAGGCGGCCACGCTGGCCGAGGCGCTCGACGCGGTGCGCGAGCGGCACCCCGGTGAACTCGAACGCGTCCTGCGGCGGTGCTCGTTCCTCGTGGACGGCGACCCCGTGGGCACCCGTGGACATGAGACGGTACGGCTGGCCGACGGCGGCACGGTCGAGGTGCTCCCGCCGTTCGCAGGAGGATGAGCGATGACGAACCAGCCGAACGACGGTTACGGCCCCTACGACCCGTACCGGTCCTACGGGCAGCAGCAACAGCCTCAGCAGCAACAGCCGCAGGCGCCGCAGGCGTGGCCCGGACAGGACTACCAGGGCTACGACGACCCGCACGCCGCTCAGCAGTACACGCAGCAGTGGCAGGGCCAGACCTGGGAGACGCAGACGCACCAGCCGGTGTCCGCGCCGGTGACGGCGGAGGAGACGGCGTACCTGCGAGCCCAGGCGCCGCAGCCGCCCCAGGTCCCGCAGGGGTACGCGGCTCCGGCTGACGACGACGCCCCCGACGCCGCCGGCTACGGCCCGGCCACCATCGGCGGGAACACGCGCGTGACGGATGCCCAGCGGGCCCGGGCGGAGGGGCGCTCCCCGATCATCGAGCCCGGGATGCAGCCGGCCGCGCTGACGGCGCTGCTCGGGCTGCTGCTGGCCGGTGCCGCGGCGGTCGGGACGTACGCGCTGCTCGTGCCGCTGGTGATCCTCCAGGCCGTCACCGCCGCCGGCTGGTTCCGGCTGAACGGGATGTGGCCGGCCCGGCAGGGCATCGCGCTGGGCTTCGCGGGCGCGCTGGCCGCGGACGCGGCGCTGCTGGCCTCGGGCCGCTCCCCGTCGGCGATCCTCGGCACGCTCGGGGTGTGGGTGCTGCTCGCGCTGGTCCTGCAGCTGCGGTCGCACGCCGACCCGGACGAGCGGATGTACGGCCTGATGGCGACGGTCGCGGCCTCGGCGCTGGCGATCGTGGCGGGTGGCTACCTCGCGGCCGCCGCGGACGCGGTGACGGTGGGCACGGTGGCCGTGGCGGTGGCCGTCCTGGCCCGCGCGCTGCCGCTGCCCACGCCCGCCTCGGTGGTGGTGTCCCTCCTCGCGGCGGCGGGTGCGGGCATCGCGGCCGGGTCGTTCACGGACCTCGGCACCTCGGGGGCCCTCCTCGGCGCGGGCGCCGCCGTCTGCGCCCTGATCGGCCACCGGGTCGCGAGCTACGACTACCCGTCCCGCTTCGTCCACTTCACCGCGGGCGTGGCCCTGCCCCTGGCCGCGGCGGCACCGGCGGTGTACGTCCTGGGCAGGGCGCTGGCGTAGATCCGGCCGCGGCGAGTCGCCGGGCGCCCGCCCTGTCACAGACGATCAACAATCCCCCGGTTCCTCTTTCGGGCAGGGTTACCCTCGCGCAAGGGACGGCCGCCCGGTCGTCAGGGACCGCCGTGTAACCGACTGGGTGGGGGAAACACCGCAATGCGAGCACTGCGCATACTGCTGATCTTCGTCGTGATCCTGGGCGGGCTCTTCGTGATCGCCGACCGTGTCGCGGTCGGCTTCGCCGAGGACGAGGCCGCCGACCGGCTGAAGACGACGGAGAACCTGTCGGAGACCCCCGACGTGTCGATCAAGGGTTTCCCGTTCCTCACCCAGGTCGCCGGCGGCTCCCTGGACGATGTCGAGGTCGGCATCAAGGACTACGAGGCCGCCGCGGGCAACGGCGACCAGAAGATCCGGATCGACGACCTCCAGGCCGACATGAAGGGCGTCGAGTTCTCCGGCGACTACAGCTCCGCCACCGCCTCCACCGCCACCGGCACCGCGACCATCGCCTACGACGAGTTGCTGAAGACGGCGAAGTCGGAGCCCACCCAGGTCGCCCCGGGCGTCACCGCCAAGGTCGTCGGGCTCTCCGACGGCGGCAACGGCAAGATCAAGGTCACCGTCGAAGCGACGGTCCTCGGCACCAGGCTGCCTGAGCCGGTCTCCGTGCTGAGCACGGTGAAGGTCGTGGACGGCACGGTCCGCGTGCACGCCGACGGGCTGCCCAAGTTCGGTGGTGTCGACATCGCCGAGAACCGCGTCCGGGCGATCACCGACTTCCAGCAGAAGATCGACGGCCTGCCGGGCGGCATCGAGCTGGACACGGTCCAGGCGGCTCCGGACGGCGTCGAGATCACGGTGAAGGGTTCGGACGTCCGACTGGCCGGGTAGGAAGGCGCACGGCGGAGCGACCAGCACTGTCCGGTGGGCGAGACGGTGATGTCCGTAGCGTAGATGCGGCGGAGGACGCGCTCGGCCGGACGCGGTGCGGGAGCGCCTGGGCGGGCCTCCGATCCCATATGGCGGATTGTCTCGTCTCAGCATGCGACACACCGGTGACACGCCCGCCCGACCGTCCCTACGATCGACGCTATGAAGCGACAGGCGGACCTCACGAAGCGGCGGGCAGTAGACCTGTGCCGCGTCGCCGCCATGCTCTGTCGCACCTTCTGAGCGATCGCGCCGGCAGTCGCGCCGACGCGCGCATCCCCGCAGCCCTGCATCCAGGGCACCCGTGCGCCGCCCTGCCTCAAGGGCGCGCCCTGCAGACCTCGCACGCCCCGCCGTAACTGCCCCGGAGGAGAAGAAGCATGAGCCGCAACGACGTCCTGGTCGACGCCGACTGGCTCCAGGAGCACCTGGACGACCCGACCATCGCCATCGTCGAGGTGGACGAGGACACGTCCGCCTACGAGAAGAACCACATCAAGAACGCCATCCGGATCGACTGGACCCAGGACCTTCAGGACCCGGTCCGCCGCGACTTCGTCGACCAGGCGGGCTTCGAGAAGCTCCTGTCCGACAAGGGCATCGGCAACGACCACACCGTGGTCCTCTACGGCGGCAACAACAACTGGTTCGCCTCCTACGCCTACTGGTACTTCAAGCTGTACGGCCACGAGAGCGTCAAGCTCCTCGACGGCGGCCGCAAGAAGTGGGAGCTCGACGCCCGCGAGCTGGTCGCCGGTGACGAGGTGCCGGAGCGCCCGAAGACGGACTACAAGGCCAAGCCCCAGGACACGTCCATCCGCGCCTTCCGCGACGACGTCGTGGCCGCCATCGGTTCGCAGAACCTCGTCGACGTGCGCTCGCCCGACGAGTTCTCCGGCAAGCTGCTCGCCCCGGCCCACCTGCCGCAGGAGCAGTCGCAGCGCCCGGGCCACGTCCCGTCCGCCCGGAACATCCCGTGGTCCAAGAACGCCAACGACGACGGCACCTTCAAGTCGGACGAGGAGCTCAAGGAGCTCTACGCCGAGGAGAGCGTCGACCTGGCCAAGGACACCATCGCCTACTGCCGCATCGGTGAGCGCTCCGCGCTGACCTGGTTCGTGCTGCACGAGCTCCTCGGTGTGGAGAACGTCAAGAACTACGACGGCTCCTGGACCGAGTACGGCTCCCTCGTGGGCGTGCCCATCGAGCTCGGCGCCAACAAGTAAGCAACCCCGACCGACCTTTCCAGACTTCAGGAGTACGACATGTGCGGTGCGAAGGCCGGCGGCCCCGACGCCTCGACGATCAAGCCCGGTGAGACCACCATCCAGGGCCAGGTGACCAAGGACGGCGAGCCCGTGGTGGGTTACGTCCGACTGCTGGACTCGACCGGCGAGTTCACGGCCGAGGTGCCGACCTCGGCGACCGGACAGTTCCGCTTCTACGCGGCCGAGGGCACCTGGACCGTCCGCGCCCTCGTGCCCGGCGCCACCGCCGACCGCACGGTCGTCGCCCAGCAGGGCGGCCTGGCGGAGGTCGCGATCGCCGTCTGACGGCGATCGGTCCCGCACGGGCCGCACCCCTCGGGTTGGACGCCTGGGGTGCGGCCCTTCGGCCTGCCCGGACCTACGCTGGACGTATGTACACACGGCGGCGTCACACGTACTTCGTGATGATGGGCCTCTGCATCGGCCTGTTCGTCCTGGCCTGGGGTGTCGTCCGCCTGTGGTCCGTTCCCGTCGCCGTCGGGATGTGCGTCGTCGCCATGGTCATCCCGCCCGTGGCGGCCGTGGTCGCCAACCGGCGCGGGCCGGAGGACCGGTGGTGGGACGACCCCTCCGGGGATGCCCAGTCCGACGAGTGGTGGGACGAGCTGGACGGCAAGAAGCGCCCGCGGTGAACGGCGTCGTCCCGTCCCGCCGCGGGTAGCCGGGCTCCATGCGACTCACAGCGGCGACCCTCGACGCACCGCACGCGCGCGAGCTGGCGGACTTCTACCTGCGGCTGCTGCCCGGCTGGGGCGTCCGGCCGGGCGAGGACGGCCCGGACTGGGTGCACATCCGCCCGCCCGACGGCGGTACGGGGCTGTCCTTCCAGACCGAACCCGCGTACGTACCGCCCGTCTGGCCGAGCGGCCCGGACCGGCAGCAGATGATGATCCACCTCGACCTCGAGGTCGACGACCTGGAGACGGAGACGGCGCGGGCCGTCGCCGCCGGGGCCCGCCGCGCCGCCTTCCAGCCGCAGGACGACGTCCGGGTGCTGCTCGACCCGGCCGGGCACCCGTTCTGCCTGTACACGGACTCTCAGTAGACGAGCGCCTGCGTCCCGTCCGCCATCGCCTCCTGGACGAAGACCTGCGCCCCCGCGATGCGGACCCCCTTGATCACGTCCTGCTCCGTGATCTCGCGGCGGGCCGCGCACTGCGTGCACAGGGTGACGCGGCCGGCGGTGAGGAGGGAGTCGAGCAGGTCGGGCAGGGGAGCCGCGTGCGGCAGCTCGAACTCGGCGGCGCGACCGGGCAGGGCGAACCAGGCGGACTCCCCGGTCAGCCACAGGGAGACGTCGACGCCGCTGGCCACGGCGACCGCCGCCACCGTGAACGCCTGGGAGCACCGCTCGGGGGCGTCCGCCCCCGCCGTCACCTTGATCACCAGCTTCTTCGCCATAGCCGGAATCGTAGTGCCGAAGAGGCCCGCGTAAGCTGGGCTCGGCCCTGTGCACCCATTCGCACCCCGCTCAAGGAGCACCCCGTGGAGATCTTCTTCGAAATCCTGTTGGTCCTGGTCGCCGTCGGCGTCCTCGCCTTCGCCGGACTGACCGTGAAGAAGCTGTACCAGGGCCAGCGCTGACCCCCGTCTAGGAAGTTCCCATGATCGAGATCCCGTCCGACCTCCACAAGGACCTCGTCCCGCTCGCCTTCCTGCTGGGCGACTGGGCGGGCGCCGGCGTGCACGACTTCCCCGGTTCCGAGAAGTGCAACTTCGGGCAGGAGGTCACCTTCACCCACGACGGCCGGGACTTCCTGGAGTACCGGTCCCACAGCTGGGTGCTGGACCAGGACGGCAACAAGGTCCGCCCCCTGGAGTCCGAGCACGGCTTCTGGCGGATCGACGCCGGCCGCAAGGTCGAGGTGACCATGACCCGCGACGACGGCGTCATCGAGATCTGGTACGGCGAGCTGGCCGACAAGAAGCCGCAGATCGACCTCGTGACGGACGCGGTGGCCCGCACGGCCGCCTCCCAGCCCTACACCGGCGGCAAGCGGCTGTACGGCTACGTCAAGAGCGACCTGATGTGGGTCGGCGAGAAGCAGACCCCCGAGGTCGAGCTGCGCCCCTACATGTCCGCCCACTTGAAGAAGGTCGTCACCCCGGAGGAGGTCGAGCGCTGGGCGAAGGCCCTGCCCGACGACATGCCGGACGACGGCATCGCTTTCTTCAAGTAGTCCTAGACTCAGGGGTGTGGTGAGCACCGACTGGAAGAGCGATCTGCGGCAGCGCGGTTACCGGCTGACCCCGCAGCGGCAACTCGTGCTCGAAGCCGTGGACACCCTGGAGCACGCGACCCCCGACGACATCCTCGTGGAAGTGAGGAAGACGGCGTCGGGGGTCAACATTTCCACGGTGTACCGGACGCTGGAGCTCCTGGAGGAGCTCGGCCTGGTCAGTCACGCGCATCTGGGGCACGGCGCGCCGACGTACCACCTCGCGGACCGGCACCACCACCTCCACCTGGTCTGCCGCGACTGCCAGAACGTGATCGAGGCGGACGTCTCGGTGGCCGCCGAGTTCACCGACAAGCTGCGGCAGACGTTCGGCTTCGACACCGACATGAAGCACTTCGCGATCTTCGGCCGCTGCAAGGACTGCACTCTCAAGGCTTCAACTACCGAGTCGTAGGCTTACGGATATGAAGAGCCCCCTGCTGACCCTGCCCGGCGCCGTCCCCGCCGAGGGCGTGGACGAAGCCGTCGCCGCCCACTACGGCGACCTGTTCCGTGAGCAGCGTGCCCTCGCCGACGGCACCGGATTCGTGGACCTCTCGCACCGGGGGGTCGTCGCCGTCACCGGCGAGGACCGGCTCGCCTGGCTGCACCTGCTGCTCACCCAGCACGTCAGCGACCTCCCGGCGGGCCGGGCCACCGAGGCGCTGATCCTCTCCGCGAACGGCCACATCGAGCACGCCCTGTACCTCGTGGACGACGGCGGGACGGTCTGGGCCCATGTGGAGCCGGGCACCCAGGAGGCGCTGATCGCGTACCTGGAGTCGATGAAGTTCTTCTACAGGGTCGAGGTCGCCGACCGCACGGACGACATCGCGATCGTCCACCTCCCGGCCGGTTCCATCGCCGAGGTCCCCGAGGGCGTCGTCGTACGGGAGACGCCGCACGGCCGGGACCTGTTCCTGCCCCGCGCCGACCTGGAGTCCTACGCTGCGCAGGCCGGGCCGCCCGCCGGGATCCTCGCCCACGAGGCGCTGCGCGTGGAGCAGCACCGGCCCCGCCTCGGTTTCGAGACCGACCACCGCACCATCCCGCACGAGCTGGGCTGGATCGGCTCGGCGGTGCACCTGCAGAAGGGCTGCTACCGGGGTCAGGAGACGGTCGCCCGGGTGCAGAACCTCGGCAAGCCGCCGCGCCGGCTGGTCTTCCTGCACCTCGACGGCAGCGAGGTGCATCTGCCCGCGGCCGGGACGGAACTCCGGCTCGCGGAGGACGGCCCCGAGGGCCGCAAGATCGGCTTCGTCACGACGTCCGCCCGCCACCACGAACTCGGCCCGATCGCCCTCGCCCTGGTGAAGCGGAACGTGGCGGTGGACGCGCCCCTGGTGGCCGGGGACACGGCGGCGGCCCAGGAAGTCGTCGTCGAGCCGTAGGACTTGTATATCTTTCGGGTCAGATTTCGATCTGTACCGTGAACGGGCCGTCGTTCGTCAGTGATACGCGCATCGCCGCTCCGAAGCGGCCCGTGGCCACCGTCGCGCCCAGGGAGCGCAGCTGGGCGACGACCTCGTCGACGAGGGGCTCGGCCACCTCGCCGGGGGCGGCGGCGTTCCAGGTGGGGCGGCGGCCCTTGCGGGCGTCGCCGTAGAGGGTGAACTGGCTGATCACCAGGAGCGGGGCGTCGATGTCGCTGCACGACTTCTCGTCGTGCAGCATGCGGATCGACCAGAGCTTGCGGGCCAGCTGGGCCGCCTTCTCCTTCGTGTCATCGTGGGTGACGCCGACCAGGACGCACAGTCCCTCGCCCTCGATCGCCCCCACGGTCTCGCCGTCCACGACGACGCTCGCGCCGTCCACCCTCTGCACCACTGCTCGCATACGTCCATCATGCAGGGCGGTGACATCCGCAGCGCGGGTGGTCGGCCCGTGGCCCGAAAGGGTGGTTTGCGCGAGGCCTCAACAGCCCCTGCACGGCCGTATTTTGCTGCTTAACAGCCCATCTGGGGCCTATCGGGGGCACTCGTTCCCATAGCGGCCACTTGGGGTGGCACGATGCTTGCACACACCGGTCGAGGGGACGGTTGAGGCACATGAGCACATCAAGCATGGGGCAGCAGCAGGCGGCTGTCTGGTCGACGTACACGGGGATGGGCGCGTCGGAGTACCACCGGCCGCCCACACAGCGCACCGACAGCCCGCCGCTGCCTTCGGACAGCCCCGGGGACCGGCTGACCGCGCTGAGCCTGCCCGAACTGCGCACGCTGCGCCGCGAGGCCCAGCGCGACGAGGCCGACCTCAGCTATCTGCGGCGGCTGCTCCAGGGACGGATCGACATCCTGCGCGCGGAGATGGCCCGGCGCGCCCCGGCGGGCGAGGCCTCCACCGCCGTGCCCGAGGAGGCGTCGGTGGTGGAGCGGCTGGCGGACATCCTGCGGGACGCCCCGGCCCGGCACCGCTCCTCGGCCCGTCATCTGACCCTGCGCACCCCGCAGGGCGAGGAGTTCCGGCGACTGGCCGCGGAGATGCTCGCCGAGGTCGAGCTGTCCGACCTGGACGCGCGCACGGACCTGGAGCTGACCACGGCGATGGGACGGCTCGAACGCCACGAGCAGCAGGTCTCCCGGCGCCGGCAACGGCTGCAGCGCACGGCCGACGAGTGCAGCGCGGAGATCGCGCGCCGGTACCGCGAGGGGGAGGCGCAGGTGGAGGACCTGCTGGTGTGAGCCGTGCCCGGGCCCGGGGAGGGCCGGCGGTCGGATATTCACGCGACACCGGCCGGCCCTCCGCCTAGCGTGACGCCATGGCCCCCCTGTCCCGCGCCGACGACATCGACGTACGCCCGATCGCCGAAGGCGAGTTCGCCGACTGGCTGCGGGCCGTGAACACCGGTTTCCTGCGGGTGCCCGCGCTCACCGAGGAGGAGATCGAGGGCCGGCGCGGGCAGTTCGTCCCGGGCCGCTACCTCGGGGCCTTCGACGGCGGCCGGTGCGTGGCGACCTTCCGGTCCTTCGACCAGGGACTCACGGTCGTCGGCGGGGCGAGCGTCCGGGCCGACGCGATCTCGGCCGTCACCGTCACCGCCACCCACCGCCGCCGCGGGCTGCTCAGCCGCATGATGGCGCGGGACCTGGCGGCGGCGAAGGACCGCGGGGACGTCGTCGCGACGCTGATCGCCGCCGAGTACCCGATCTACGGCCGGTACGGCTTCGGTCCGGCGACCTGGACGTGCGAGTGGACGATCGACGTGCCGCGCGCCGGGCTCGACGCCCGCTGGGCGGGCCCGGCGGGCGGCGGGCGGATCGACCTGGTGGACGGCGAGGAGGTCCGGGGGCTCGGCCCGGAGCTGCACGAGCGGCTGCGCGGCAGCCGGCCCGGCGTCATCACCCGCGACGAGACCTGGTGGAAGGTCAGTACCGGCGCCCTGCCGCTCGACCCGTCGTGGAAGCCGCCGTTCTTCGCCGTGTACCGCTCGCCGTCCGGTGAGGTCGAGGGCATGGCCGCGTACGAGGTGGACGACACCTGGGGGGATGCCAAGCAGCCGCTGAACACGGCGACCGTGAGGTGGCTGTTCGGGGTGACCCCGGCTGCGGAACGCGCGCTGTGGGAGTACCTCTGCTCCATCGACTGGGTCGTGAAGGTGAAGAGCGGCTGGCGGGCGCCCGACGACCTGCTCCCGCACCTCCTGCCCGACCCGCGGGCGGCCGGGATCACCTCGCTGGCGGACTGGCTGTGGGTGCGGATCCTGGACGTCGTACGGGCACTGGAGGCGCGGACCTACGAGGGCCGGGGGACGCTGGTGCTGGGGATCGCCGGGGTGGACGGGCTGACCGGCGGGCGCTACCGGCTGGAGGCCTCACCCGAGGGGGCGTCCTGCACGCCGACCACCGAGAGCGCGGAACTCGAACTCGGCGTGGGCGAGTTGGGTGCGCTGTGGCTCGGGGACGAGTCGGCGGTGCGGCTGGCGGAGCTGGGGCGGGTGCGCGAAGAACGAGCGGGCGCCGCCCGGAAGGCCGACGCCCTGCTGCGTACGTCCAGGCGGCCTTGGTGCCCGGACATGTTCTGAGCCGCTCCCTTCCGCCGGCGTGCTGGGACCCGCATCCGTAGCGAGCTGTTCGGTTGTGGTTGTTGTGCGCTGGTGCCGACCTGGCGGGACTCCCGGCTCCCCTCCGGAAGGGAGTCCCCTGGCGGGTGGCCAACCCCCTGAAGGTGTGACCATGTTCCCGAAGTTGGTGACCAACTTCACTGTAGTTATCTCCGTCTGGAACCGGCCCATAACCACCTTTCCTTGAACTGCCTCAAGATGGCGGGAAGTTGTACTGTTCAGTTGTGGACCCGGAACACGACTCCGCCATGGGACGGAAGAGGTCGCAACGGCCACAGAGAACACATCACGAGGTGGCCGACGAACTGCGCGCCCGGATCAGGTCAGGGGCGCTGCGGCCGGGTGCACGCATGCCCACCCAGGCTCAGCTGGCCCACGAGTTCGGTGTGGAACGCGGCGCCGTGCGCCAAGCGCTGCGCATCCTGCAGTCCGAGCGGTTGCTCACCAACGTGTCCAAGGGCAGCCCGGCGACCGTCGCGCCCGACCCCGTCGGTGCGCTGACCGGCCCGGAGGCCCCGCCGCTGCCCACCACGGTGGCCCTTGCGCCCCGGATAGCGACGGCGTTCGCCGCGGAGCACGTCGAGATCGACGCCGTGTGCCTCACGTCCATCTCCCTCACGCTCGCCATCGGTGAGCCGCTGCGGCAGATTCACGCCGGACGGCTGAAACCGGCCAAGGTCGACGTCCGGGTGCTGCTGCCGAGCAGGGACATCGACCTCGCCTTCCCGGTGCCGGTCGAGGGGCGCGACGACGACTGGGTGCACGAGCGGTGGCTGACGATGCGCAACGCCCAGGGACAGGTCCTCCGGCACAACCTGCTGGCCCTGCGCGCCACACATGGCATCGACGTCCGTGTCACGTTCCGCGCGCTGCCGTTCACCCCTCCGGTGAAGCTGTACCTGCTCAACGGCGCGGAGGCGCTGTTCGCGTACTACACGCTGACGCGCCGGGAGGCCGAGGCCGAGCGGGAGCAGCCGGCGATGTACGACGCACAGGGCACCCAGTCCATGCTGTTCTCCTTCCGGCAGGGCGCGGGACTGCGCGACACCACGTTCGTGGAGCAGTCGCACCTGTGGTTCAACGCACTGTGGGAGACGATCAGTTCGGAGCTGACGCTCACGAGCTGACGTCTCCCACGGGTGGTTCCCGGGTGGCGCGGTGACTCAACGGGCGGGCCCCGTCATCAGCAACGCGAGCACGACGGCTCCCGCGGAGCTGACGGCCGGGCTCTTGGCCTTGACGCCGACGGTGAGAAGGATCAGGCCGACGATGCCGGCCGGACCGTACTTCCACTGGACGAGCTGTTCGAAGGCGACGACGAAGGCGGCGGAGAGGAGAGCGAGGGCGGGCATCGGTGTTCCCCCTTCGGAAGTCCGGAAGCAAAACTTCCGCCAACTCCGAGAAGTTGGCAACCAACTCTGATTAAGTTGTCCCCACTTGGCCCCTAGTCATAAACAACTTTCAAACAACTCCCGCCAGATGGATCAGAGTTGTAGCGTTTGGTCGTGACCCAGGAGAGCGTGGCGGAGAACGTGGCAGTCAACGGCAGCAGAAGGTCCTCGCCCCAGGAGATCGCCGACAACCTGCGGGAACGCATCCGCGCCGGTGAGCTCAAGCCGGGTGATCGCCTGCCCACGCAGGCCGAACTCGCCGAGGAGTTCGGCGTGGAGCGCGGCGCCGTCCGCCAGGCCCTGCGCGTCCTCCAGGAGGACGGTCTCCTCACCAACGTCAGCAAGGGCAGCCCACCGCGGATCGCCGCCCCGGCCCCCGCCCGCGGCGAACCCCAGCCGACCATGGTGGGCCTGGCCCCGCGCCTGGCGCAGGCGTTCTCCGCCCCGCACGTGCGCATCGACGTGGTCTGCCACACCGCGGAGACGCTGATGGTCGCCATCGGCGAGCCGCTGCGGCTCATCCACGAGGGCCGCATCCGCCCCGAGTCGATCGACGTCCGCATCCTGGTTCCCTCCCGGGACATCGAACTGGCCTTCCCGGTCCCGGTCGAGGCCCACGGCGACGACAACCCGGTCCATCAGCGCTGGCTGGCCATGCGCAACGCCCAGGGACAGGTCCTCCAGCACAACCTGCGGGCGTTGCGTTCCACGCACGGGATCGACGTCCACGTCACGTTCCGGGCGCTGCCCTTCACCCCGCCGGTGAAGCTGTACCTCCTCAACGAGGAGGAGGCCCTGATCGGCTACTACATGCTGACCAGGCGCGAGGAGGAGTGGGGGAGCCAGACCCTGGACATGTACGACGTCCTCGGCTCCCGGTCCCTCCTCTTCTCCTTCGTGCAGCGCACGGGCCGGCGGGACGCGTCGTTCGTGGAGGAATCCCAGAAGTGGTTCAACGCCCTCTGGGAAACCATCACGACGGACCTGACACTCTCCTAGTGACTTCTGATGCGACCCAGACCGGTGCGGTGCCCTTCGGGGCCGAGAACGATCCGAACCAGCTCCGCGAGCTGATCAGACGTGCCCGTGTCGTGCTGTGGGACTTCGACGGGCCCATCTGCCGCCTGTTCGCCGGGCACTCGGCGGAGCGGGTGGCGAGCGACCTGGTGTCCTGGCTGGAGGGCCGCGGTCTGCACGGCCTGCTCACGGACACCGAGCGCGAGTCTCTCGACCCGCATGTGGTCCTGCGGGCCGTGGACCGCCGGCACCCCGGCAGCGACCTCGTCGCCGAGCTGGAGGAACGTCTCACCCAGGAGGAGCTGCGGGCCGCCTCCTCGGCGTGGCCGACCGCGTACGCGGACCCGCTGATCCGCACCTGGACGGCGGTGGGATCCCGCCTGGCGATCACCACGAACAACTCGCCCCGGGTGGCCCGCACCTACCTCGCGGGCCGCGGCCTCGCCGGCTGTTTCGCCCCGCACATCTACGGGCGCACCCAGGACCTCCACCGGCTGAAGCCTGATCCGCACTGCCTGAACCGGGCGCTGCGGGCGATGGGCGCCGCCCCCGGCGATGCCCTGATGATCGGTGACACACCCTCCGACCACGAGGCGGCGGGCCGTGCGGGGGTCCCGTTCCTGGGCTACGCGCGTAACGAACGCAAGGCCAAGATCCTGAGGGACGCCGGCGCCGACAGTGTCCTCGTGTCCCTGGCGCCGCTCCTGGACCTGCTGCGCGCATGAGCGGACGGCCGGGGAGCCGTGGGCCGGGTGTAGCATTCCGGCACCGCGCAAAGGAATTGAGCCGAACGCTCACCCCCGCTCGTATGTGACGAGGCCGACCGGCCCTACTCGAACGAGTTCACGCAGCCTCATGCTGACGGGTGGCCATCACCCGTAATGGCTCTCTGCGCCATGCGCGGCGTCGGCCGCGAACCTACCGTGTGCCGTACCGTCCTTCCTTCTCGCACTTCCGGAGCGGCCCGTGGGCGCACCTCCTCGTCCTCGCCCTCTTCTCGGGGAGCGCGCCTCGCACGACGCCACCTGGCGGGCGTTCGTGAAACTCGCCGTCGAGCGGGGGCGGGAGAGCGGCGGCCATCACCACCGCAACCACGTCCTTCCGCTGACGGAGGGCATGGCCCGGATGGCCGGCGGTGAGGCGGGGACGCCCGTGACCGTGCGGATCCGGCGCCCGGACGCGCTGCGCGTGGTCATCCGGACCTGGCAGGACGAGGCCGACGTCCTCGCCGCCGTCCGGGGGGTCCTGCCGCACGCGCCGCGATGTCTCGTGAAGCGGGATGATGTCGCGATCCACAGCTTTGTGGAGGGCGTGCCGCTGTCCAGCGTCTGCGACCACGGCAAGCCCGTCGACACCCTGCTGATCAGGGCGCTGGCCGGTCTGCTGGCCCAAACGGCACAGGTGCGGCGCGGCGCGCTGCCCGCCCTGCCGGCCGTCTGGCCCCGCAACGACACGGACAGCCAGGGGTTCCTGCGGACCCTGGTCCACCTCGCGGACCAGCAGATCAGACGGCCCAACCGCGACCCGTTCGGCGGGTTGTTCGCGGCGCTGGGCATCCCCGAGGACGCGCTCACCCAACTGGCCGGGCGGGTGCCCGCCATGGCCCGGCGGCCGTACAGCCTGCTCCACGCCGACCTGCACCGCGACAACGTGATCGTGTCCTACGCGGGTGACCCGCCCCTCGTCTGTGTCGACTGGGAGCTGGCGACCTACGGCGACCCGCTGCACGATCTCGCGACCCACCTCGTGCGCATGCGGTACCCGGCTCACCAATGGGCCGAGGTGGTCGAGGCCTGGGCCGAGGCCATGCGCGAGGTCCGTCCCGCGGCGGTCAACGGCCTGACCAGGGATCTGCGCCACTACCTGGCGTTCGAGCGGGCGCAGTCCCTCTTCCCGGACGTGATGCGGGCCGCCCGGTCCCTCGAGGAATCGTTCACGCAGACGAGCCTGGACGAGGCGACGGCCGAGGTGCGGCGGGCCCTCGAGGCGGCGGCGGAACCGCTGCGGCTCGTCGGCGTGCCGAGGGAGGGCGAGATCCGGCGGGCCCTGTTCCGCTGGCTGGTGTCGCGGACGAACCGGGACATCAGGGACCGTGCGTGGATCGCGAAGGCGTTCGAGTGGCGGCCCGACCGGCGGATGCCGGAGCGCCCCGACTTCCCGCCCGCCACGGTCCGGGAGGCCCTGCTGGCGGAGGGCGCCGCGCCCGCGGGCCGGGTGTTCAAGGGCACCGCGCACCTGAACACCGTGGTGCCGGTGTCGGTGCCGGGCTTCGACGCTCCCGTGGTCGTCCGGCGGAAGCTGGCCGAGGTGTGCCGGCGGGAGCGTGGCTTCCTCAGCGAGCACGCCGTGCTGCGCGCGATCGAGGAGTCGTCCGTCGGGGTGGCGGCGCCGCGGGTGCTCGCTCTGGGCGAGACCTACCAGAGCGACACCATCGCCCTCCACACCTACGTCGGACCGCGGGACGTCGACCGCCCCCCCGACCACCCCGTGCACGGCCTGCTGCCGCACGAGGCGGACGGCCTGGTGGACCAGTTGTGCGCCCTGACGCGCGTCAGGTACGAGCAGGTCGACCCGGCCGCCGGCGAGGGCGCGTTCCACCGCTGGCTCCGGGACCAGCTGATCTCCCTGGTGCGGGACCTGCCGAAGCAGTCGCAGCAACTGGCCCGGCACCTCGGGCTGCCCGACGCCGACCGGTTGCGGCTGATCCTCTCCCGGCACGAGGTGAGCCACCGGGAACCCGCCCTCCTGCACGGTGACCTGAACCCCTGGAACCTCGTACGCCGCGACGACCGGCTGGCGCTGACCCTCATCGACTGGGAGATGGCCGTCGTCGGCGACCCCCTCTACGACCTCGTACGGCACATGCACCTCACGCCGACCCGGCCGGAGATCAGGGACCGTATGTTCCGCCGCTGGGAGCGCCGGCTGCCCGCCGAGTACACCCGCGACTGGCGCAAGGACTGGCGGGTGTACCGCCGGCTGGAGATCGTGCGGTCCGCTTATGTCGATCTGGACCGCATCGTGACCGGCGCGAGCATGGACGCCCCGAACGTCCGGCGGGCCGTGGCCTCCTACGCGGTGACGCTGGCCGTCGCCACGGGCTCGCTCGGCCTCCCGGTGCGCTCCACGGCGAACCCGTATCTCGCCCGCGCTCTGGCCTGACCCCGCTTCTGCGTAGGCTCCCCCGTATGAGCACCCCCGGCCTGCGTGAGCGCAAGAAGCGGCGGATGTACGAGACCGTGTCGGACATCGCCGTGCGGCTCTTCATGGAGAAGGGATTCGACGCGGTGTCCGTCGCGGAGGTGGCGGCGGCGGCCGAGATCTCGAAGCCGACGCTGTTCCGGTACTTCCCCGCCAAGGAGGATCTGGTGCTGTACCGGATCGCCGACCACGAGGGGGAGGCCGCCCGGGTGGTGGCGGCGGCAAAGGGGCCGGCCGTGGAGGCGTTGCGGCGGCATTTCGCCGAAGGGCTGGAGCGGGGGGACCCCGTGACCGGGCTCAACGACCACCCCGACGTGCTCGCCTTCCACGCCCTGCTCTACGGGACGCCCTCGCTGGTCGCCCGGGCGCACACCCACCAGGAGCGGTCGGAGGCCGCGCTCGCCGAGGTGCTCGGGGGTGATCTGGACGCGCGGCTGGCGGCGGGGCAGATCATGGCCGTGCTGCGGGTGCTCGCGCTGGAGAACTGGCGGCGGATCGCGGCGGGGGAGCGGGTGGCGGACGTGCGGCCGGACGCGGTGGCGGCGGCTGAGCGGGCGTTCGGATGGCTCGCGGCCGGATTGCCGCCCCGCCTCCGGGGTGAAACTCGGTAAATTATTTAACTCAGTCACGCTTTCGCGTACGCTCGGGGGAATGACCTCGACCGAACCCGCCCTTCAGCACGTCCTCGAACAGGAACGCGCCCACCACGAACGCTGCCGGACCGCCCTCGCCGCGATGGTCGAGGGCGCCGGTGAACAGGTCGTCATCGGGGAGGACGTCTCCGCGTCCGGGGCCGATGCCGAAGTCCTCGGGTACCGGCTGCGCAGCCGGGCGAAGGCGCTGCGGGAACTGCCCGAGGGGCCGTTGTTCTTCGGGGCCCTCCAGGGCGCGGAGGGGCGGTTGCACATCGGGCGGCTGCGCATCTGCGAGCACCCGGCCGAACCGCCCCTCGTCGTCGACTGGCGCGCGCCCGTCTCGCGCGCCTTCTACCAGGCCTCGGCGCGGGACCCGCAGGGCGTGGCGGTGCGCAGGCGCTTCGGGTGGGCGCCCGGCAGCCGGGGGGACTCCGGCGATCTCACCGGCCTGGAGGACGAGCACCTGGAGCAGGGCGAGACACGCGACAGCGAGATCGTCGCCCGGGAGATCGAACGGCCCCGGGTCGGGCCCATGCGGGACATCGCCGCGACGATCCAGCCCGAGCAGGACGACCTCGTACGGGGGGACCTGGCGCTGTCGGTGTGCGTGCAGGGCGCACCGGGCACCGGCAAGACCGCCGTCGGGCTGCACCGGGCGGCGTATCTGCTCTACACGCACCCACAACGCATCCGGCGCGGCGGTCTGCTGATCCTCGGACCCAACCGCACCTTCCTGTCGTACATCGCCGAGGTGCTGCCCGCCCTCGGTGAGACGGGGGTGCGGCAGTCGACCCTCGGGGAGGAGATCGCCCGGTGGCCGGTCAGGGGCACCGACGACGAGCCGGCCGCCGTCCTGAAGCACGACGCCCGGATGGCCGAGGTGCTGCGCAGGGCGCTGTACGCGAGAGTGCGCCCCGAGGGGGCCGGTCCGCTGGCCGTGCCGGACGGGTCGTACCAGTGGCGGGTGCCGGAGGGGGAACTGGCGCGGATCGTGGCCGGGGTGCGGGAGGAGGAACCGCCGTACGGGGTCGGACGGGAGCGGGTGCGGGCGCGGATCGTCGGGTGTCTGCGCGAGCAGGTCGAGCGGCGGGCGGGGCCGCCCCCCAACGCCTGGGTACGGCGGGTCGAGCGGTCGCGGCCGGTGTCGGCGTACGTCGACACCGTCTGGCCGCGGGTGCGGCCCGAGGAGGTCGTCGCCGGACTGCTCGCCGACGAGGTGGCGCTGGCGACGGCCGCCGAGGGGCTCCTCGACGCCGGTGAGCAGCGGGCGCTGCTGTGGGGGCGGCCGCCCCGGTCGTGGAAATCGGCGCGCTGGTCGGCCGCCGATCTGGTGCTGCTCGACGAGGTGGCCGGTCTGATCGGGCACCCGGAGGGCTACGGGCACGTCGTCGTCGACGAGGCGCAGGACCTGTCCCCGATGGAGTGCCGGGCCATCGCCCGCCGGGCCCGCTTCGGTTCGCTGACGGTGCTGGGCGATCTCGCGCAGGGCACGACGCCGTGGGCGGCGCGGTCGTGGCGCACCGTCCTGGCGCACCTGGGGAAGCCGGACGCGACCGTGGTCGCCCTGACCACCGGGTTCCGGGTGCCCAAGGCGGTCGTGGGGCTCGCCAACCGGCTGCTGGAGCGGCTGGACGTGGACGTGCCGGCGGCCCGTTCACTGCGCGCCGACGGGGAGTTGCGGGAGCGCGAGACCACCGTCGAGGGCGTGCCCGACGCGGTCGTCCAAGCTGTGCGGGACGCGCGGGGGCGGGAGGGCTCGGTCGGGATCGTCGCGGCGGACGCGGACGTTGCGCGGGTGCGGGCGGCGCTGGACGCGGCCGGTATCGAGGCGGCGGGCCCGGACGACGTCGGCGCGCCGGTCGCCCTGATGCCGGCGAGCGCGGTCAAGGGCCTCGAGTACGACCACGTCGTGGCCGTCGAACCGGCGGCGATCGCCGAGGCGGAGGAACGGGGGCCGCACCGGCTGTACGTGGTGCTGACCCGGGCGGTGTCCCGGCTGGAGGTCGTGCGAGCGAGGCCACTGCCCTTCTAGGGGACGGTGGTCAGGGCCCATGCCATCGCTCCGGCGCGGCGGTGCGGCCGTTCATCCCTTTTCCGAGAAGGGCCCTTGCCCCGTGAACGCCAGCCGGTGGAAGCGTTCGCCGATGTGCTGGTGGGTCGCCGCGTCCGGGTGGACGTGGTCGGGGAGGGGGAGGGCGGTGGCGTCCGCCGCGCCGTAGAGGTCGAGGCCGTCGAGGTAGTGCAGGTTCGGGTCGTCGGCGGCGCGCTGCCGGACGATGCGGGACAGTTCCTCGCGGATCACGGTGAGGGTGAGCTTGCCGGTGGGCGTCTCCGCCGGGTCGCCCATGGCGGCGAAGAGGAGGCGGCCCTCGCCGAGCGCCCGGCCGTCGGGGGCGGTCGGGCCGGGTGTGTCCTCGTGGAGGGGGCAGTGGATGGGCGAGACGAGCAGCAGCGGGGTGTCGGGGTGCCCCTCGCGGATCGTGTCGAGGAAGCCGTGCACGGCCGGACCGAAGGCACGCAGCCGCATCGCGTCCCGATTGACGAGGTTGATGCCCATCTTGACGCTGATCAGATCGGCCGGCGTGTCCCGCATGGCGCGCGCGGTGAACGGGTCGAGCATCGCGCTGCCGCCCAGGCCGAGGTTGATCAGTTCCACCCCGCCGCGCAGCGCGGCGACCGCGGGCCAGATGGCCGTCGGGCTCGCGGCGTCGGAGCCGTGGCTGATCGAGCTGCCGTGGTGCAGCCACACCCGGCGGCCCCGGTCCGGCGCCGGCAGGACCGGGGCGTCCGTGCGCAGGGCGACCAGCTCGGTGGTCTCGTTGTGCGGCAGCCAGATCTCGACCTCCTTGTCGCCCTCGGGCAGGCCGGTGAAGCGGACGGTGCCGACCGGGCCGGGCGCGAGCTCGCCCTCCCAGGTGGTCAGGTCGACGGTCAGGACGTTGCCGCCGGTGCCCGGGGCCTGCCCGGCCGGGCGGCCGTCGACGAGCAGGTCGAACAGACCGTCCGGGCGCGGCGGGAAACCGGTGTACTCGCGTTTGGTGCGCAGCGTGTCCAGCTCGACGACGGTCGAGGCGGTACGGAAGGCCAGGCGTACGCCCGAGGGCTGGGCTTCGGCCATCGCCAGCTGGGCGTCGGTGTTCTGCGCGCGGGCCCGGGCCGGGAGGCGGTGGGGGAGCAGGCCGTGCTCGGTGTGCTCCACGTCGAGGGCGCCGCGCAGCAGGTCCGCCGTGAGGGGCGTGGTGATCCAGTCGTGCTCGGTGTGCATGGGTGTCAGCCTCGGAAATCGGTCGGGGCCGCGGGCCGGTTCCGCAGCAGTGTGTCGAGGGCGTCGAGGATCCGGGCCCAGGAATCTCGGTGTCCGGGGTCGCGCGGCTGAAACCGTCACCGCCGTCGGAGTACGGGGCGTGTGTCACTGCCGTCACCTAGGTTTGCGGCATGACCGAGCCCTCCCACCTCACCGCGGTCCGCGAGTCCTACGACACCGTCGCCGCCGCCTACGCCCGGGGCGTCAAGGAACCGGCCGAGCTGGACCCGGTGTCGCGCGCGATGCTGTCCGCCTTCGCCGAGCTCGTGCGGCCTCCGCACCCCGGGCCGGTCGCCGACCTGGGCTGCGGCCCCGGCAAGGTGACGGCCCACCTGGCCGCCCTCGGGGTACCGGTGTTCGGCGTGGACCTGTCGCCGAGGATGATCGACCTGGCCCGGGCGGCGCACCCGGAACTCCGCTTCACCGTCGGCTCGATGACCGCGCTGGACATCGCCGACGGCGAGCTCGGCGGCATCCTCGCGTACTACGCCACCCACCACACCCCGCCGCGATGGCTGCCGACCGTCTTCTCCGAGTTCCACCGCACCCTCGCGCCCGGTGGCCGGCTGATGCTGGCCGGCCATGTCGGCGACGACGAGCACCTCCGCCCGGCCCATGCCTACGGCGACCACCCGGTGTCCTACGAGTCGTACCTCCTCCCACCCGACCGCATCGCCGAACTGCTCCACGAGGCCGGGCTGGTGGTCACGACACGGCTGGTGCAGGAACCGGAGGGCGCCTCGAAGAGGCAGGTGGGCACGTTCCTGGCGTACCGGCCGGAGTGACAGCGGTGGGAAGCGGACCTCAGGACGGCGGACCATAGCGGGCGGCGATCCTGGCGGCGCGGTCGCACAGGGAGGTGCGCAGCCACTGCGGGGCCAGGACCTCCGCGTCGATGGCGTGCTGCCACAGGGCCCATTCGGCATGCCGCGCATCCTGGAAGATCACGTTCAGCCGCAGCCAGCCGTCCGCGTCGGCTTCCTCGGCGCAGACGGCCAGGACGGTGCCCACCAGGTGCTCACGACGCGCCGGGTTGACCCGTACCAGCACGGCGACCTTGTCACCGCCGCTCCGGAACTGCGCGTTGCGTTCCTGCCAGGCCCGGTCCAGGTCGACGGTGGCCGGTCGCTGCGCGGGTTCGTCGAGTTCCTCGGCGGCCAGCACCCGGGACAGCCGGTAGGTGCGGTCCTCGCCGGCTCTCATGGCCAGCAGATACCCCTGTTCGCGTACGGTGACCAGGCCGATCGGGTCGACCGTGCGCCACTTCGGGGCCTGGCCCACCGCCGCGTAGTGGATGCGCAGCTTGTGTCCGGCGAACACCGCGCGCCGCACCTCGGCCACGATGGCGTCGGACATCTCCTCGGCGGCCACGCGGCGCGAGAGGAGGTCGGTCTCCGGGTCGATGAGTAATCGCCGCGCCGCATCGGCCGCCGTGTCCCGAAGGCCCTCGGGCAACGCGTCGACCACCTTGAGCATGGCCGAGGCGAGCGCCGAACCGAGGCCGAACAGCTGTGCGCCGCGCCGCGAGCCGGCGACGAGCAGGGCGAGTGCCTCGTCGTGATTCAGTCCGGTGAGCGCCGTCTGGAAGTCGGGTAACAAAGCGAAGCCGCCGTGCCGGCCGCGCTCGGCGTACACCGGGACGCCGGCCGCGGACAGCGCCTCTATGTCGCGCAGCACCGTGCGGGTGGACACCTCGAGCTCGCGAGCCAGTGTTTCCGCGGTCATCCGGCCGCGCTGACGCAGCAGGAGCACCAGGGAAACCAACCGGTCGGCGCGCATGCGAAAACACTAACCAAATACATGACCGAGGATGTCACGTATTGCTGACAGGCTCCTGTGTGCGACGACAAAGCCCGCCACATGCCGAGTCGTTGAACATGCGCACTTCAGTGAACCGAATGGATGGAGCGAGTCGGCAATGGAACGTAACGCGGTCAACCCGGTGACGTGGTCGGTCGAGATGGGCTTCAACCAGGGCGAGGTCGTCTCCGGGCACTCGCGGACCCTGTACATCTCGGGGCAGACCGCGATGAGCAAGGAAGGCAAGCCCGAGCACGACGGTGACATGGCGGCGCAGCTCGCGCTGAGCATCGACAACATCGAGGCGGTGCTCGCCGAGGCCGGCATGTCTCTTTCGAACCTCGTCCGGCTCAACGTCTACACGACCGATGTCGACCTGCTCTTCCAGCACTACGGTGTGCTGGCGGGCCGGCTGGGCGCCGCCCAGGTCTCGCCGACCACCACCATGCTCGGTGTGACGCGCCTGGCGATCCCCGGCCAGATGGTCGAGCTCGAGGGCACCGCCGTCGCGTGATGTGAACCCGTCCGCCGCGCTGCCCGTGCCGGTGCCCGTGAACCGGCACGGGCAGCGGGCACGTGGTGAATCGCGAGCCTCACAGCCGTGGTGTCCACGCCGCCGGCTTCGGCGACCGGGCCGCGGGGCACGCGCTCCCAGCGCTATCCCTCCTCGCCGCGGACGGCACGGCGCAGCTTGACGAGGCGCTCGTGCAGGACGCGCTCCCCGCCGTGCCGCGTGGGACGGTAGTAGTCCGTCCCCACCAGGTCGTCCGGCGGATACTGCTGCTCCAGGACTCCCTCTGGGGTCCGGTGGGGGTACCGGTAGCCGATCGCGTTGCCCAGCTCCCGGGCGCCCGCGTAGCGGCCGTACCGCAGGTGGGCGGGGATCTCGCCGACGGCGCCCGCCCGGACGTCGGCCATGGCCTCGTCGATCCCGACGATCACCGTGTTCGACTTCGGTGCCATGGACAGGTGCACGGTGGCCTGCGCCAGGGCGAGGCGTGCCTCGGGCATGCCGATGAGCTGGACCGTCTGCGCCGCCGCGACGGCGGCCTGGAGCGCCGTGGGGTCGGCCAGCCCGACATCCTCACTGGCGTGCACCACCAGCCGCCGCGCGATGAACCGCGGGTCCTCCCCGGCCACGAGCATGCGGGCCAGGTAGTGCAGCGCGGCGTCGGGGTCCGAGCCGCGGATCGACTTGATGAACGCGCTGACGACGTCGTGGTGCTGGTCGCCCTGCCGGTCGTAGCGGACGGTCGTCTCGGCGACGGCCCGCTCCACCGCGGCCACATCGACCACCGTGCCGCCGGTGTCGGTCACCCCGTCGGCGCTCGCCTCCAAGGCGGTCAGCGCGCTCCGGGCGTCGCCGGCCGCGAGGCGCACCAGGGCGTCCTCGGCCTCGGGGGACAGGGTGACCGCGGCGCCGAGGCCCCGCTCGTCCTTCACGGCACGGCGCAGCAGCTCGCGGACCTCGTCCTCGCTCAGGGATTTCAGTTGCAGCACCAGCAGGCGGGAGAGCAGCGGGGTCACCACCGAGAACGACGGGTTCTCGGTGGTGGCGGCGACGAGCAGCACGAGCCTGTCCTCGACGGCGCCGAGCAGCGCGTCCTGCTGGGTCTTGGAGAAGCGGTGCACCTCGTCGATGAACAGCACGGTCTGCCGGTTCTGGCGGTCCCGGCGACGACGCGCGTCGTTCATCACGTCGCGCAGTTCCTTGACCCCGCTGGACAGTGCCGAGAGGGCGACGAAGTGCCGCGGGGCGCCATCGGCGAGCAGCCGTGCGAGGGTGGTCTTTCCGGTGCCGGGCGGACCGTACAGCAGCACCGACGTCGCCTCCCCGCCCTCCGCCAACCGCCGCAGCGGCGCGCCGGGGCGCAGCAGGTGCGCCTGGCCGACGACCTCGGCGAGCGTGCGCGGCCGCATCCGTACCGCCAGCGGGGCGTGAGCCGGGACGGGCTCGGCGGGCGGAGGGGCGTCAGGCGTCGGTAACGCGAACAGCCCGTCCTCCTCGGCGGCCATCACTCCACCCGTCCTTCGGCACGGAGCACGCCGTGAGGTCGGGGGCGGCCGGTCGGCCGTGGGCTTCGGCCGCCTCGGCTCACCGCGGCCCGGATGACCGGCCGGATTTCGGGACGGTCGAGGGACGATGCTCTGCTGGACACGCGTGGCGGCCCTTCCTCTGTGGACAGGTCACTCATACGTTCTCGGTGGCTACGCGTACAGCGTCCCCCGGGCGACGACCACGGCGGCCCCCGCCACCTGGACCGAGTCGATCTGTTCCGGCGTCCCCGTCGCGCGAGCGCGCATCGTCGAAGGACGGCCCATCTCCACCCCCTGCCGGATCTCGATCCACTCCCCGAACGGGATCAGTCCGTGCCGGGCCAAGTGTACCGGGAGCGAGCCGGCGGCCGAGCCGGTGGCGGCGTCCTCCACCACCCCGTAGGCGGGCGAGAACATGCGCAGCCGCCACCGAGTCCCCGAGCCCGCGAAGCAGTTGGCGGCCATGTCGGGCAGCCTCGCGAGAACCCGCTGGTCCGGCTCCAGGGCGGAGAGCGCGGCCACGCCGTCCAGGCCGACGAACACGTGCCGCGGCCCGTTGTCGTACATCTCGACCGGCAGAGTGCTGCCGGTGGTCACCAGGTCGAGTCCGGTGAGCAGTTCGTCCGCGCGGTCGTAGGGCTCCCATGTGGGAAGGGGCTGCCACATGGCGGCCGCGACGGTCCGGCCGTCGTCGTCACGCTCCAGTTCGAACGCCACGGTGCCCTTGGCGGTCTCCATCCGGAGTTCCTTCGCCTCGTGCGACCCGCCGAGCACCACGGCCGTGCCCAGGGTGGGATGTCCGGCGAACGGCAGCTCGTTCACCGGAGTGAAGATGCGGACCCGCACATCGCCGTCGTCCCGCGGGGGGAGCACGAAGACGGTCTCGGACAGGTGCATCTCCCGCGCGATCTGCTGCATGCGCTCGGCGGAGAGACCGGAAGCGTCCAGGAAGACCGCGGTCGGGTTTCCTTCCAGCGGGACGTCGGTGAAGACGTCGGCCACCACGTACTCGTACGTACCCATGGATTCCGTTCTCGAAGGGGGCGTCGGGTTTCGTCCGCCCGGCATCCTCGCGAGGATCGTGGGGTCCTCGCCGTCGGCTCGTCGTGTCGCGGGTCAGTGGGTGTCGAACAGGGCCTGGTACTGGGCGACCGCCTTCTCGGTGGCCGCACGCTCGTCGGGTGTCGGGTCGAAGGGATCCGCGGCCGGGGGCAGGGCGCCGAACTTGAGCAGTGCGGCCATGAGGAGCAGGCGCGCCTTGGTGGCCGTGAGGTTGTTGCCCGAGATGAACGTCGGGTCGGTGCGGTACGCCATGCCTCCGGTGTTGCCGCGGCCCGTGCGGACCACCGGCATGCCGGCGAAGACGGCGACGCTCAGCGCCGCGTTCCTCGTCGGGTCGGCCATCCCGAACGGCGACATGCCCTCGCACACGAAACCGGACAGGGGCGTGTGGGCGAGGTTGGCGTCGATCCGGGCGAGGATCTCGACCTCCTCCTCGGCGACGGGCGGGTGGTCCGTGCCGGTCCCCGTCGCCGCGTACCGGCTGTACTTGGTGAGGGAGACGTGCGGCATGGCGGCGGGCACGAGCCCTTCGGCGTCCTTCGTCTCGACGTCGACCGTGAGCACGCCCGAGTCCAGGCTCCCGGCGACGCCGCCCACCCGCTCGGGGAGCACGGTCAGGCGCAGTTCCGAGTGATGGGTGTGCCTGCGGGCCGGGAGGTAGGTGAGCTGCGGAGGGCCGTAGCCCCCGAGGTCGGCGACGACTCCCCCGTGACCGCCGGTGACCTCGTATCCGCCCGGTCGCGCGTCGACCTTGGTCACGTCCCGGGCCGCGTAGACGAGTTCGTCGACGATCACGCAGGCACCGACGCGGTCCTCGCCCCGTTCGTCCAGGGCGACGCCGGACGCGATGAACTTCACGCCGTCCACGACGTTGCGGTCGCCGTCCGTGCTCAGTGACTGGTGGCGGCGCTGCGCCGCGTGTCCGACGAGGGGCACCTTCGTGTCGATCAGCAGTCCGAGCCAGTACAGGGTCTCGTCGACGGTCGGGCTCCCCTCGAGCCACTGGACACCGGCGAACTCTCCCGTGGCGAGGACGGCCTGGACCTGGTTGGTCGCCCGGGCCAGGTCCGCCAGGCCCGGCTCGCTCTGGAGGTGGTACGGGTAGTAGACGAAGAAGTCCTGCCCGAGGCGCTCGGACTCGGGGCCCGTGGTGTATCCGCCGGACGGAGCGGCGCGGAAGAACTCGAAGTCGGCGAGGGACCCCAGCTCGACCGGGGTGCCGTGGTCGGCGAGGCCGAACCGCTCGATCTCCTCGTAGAGGCGGCGGGCGTCGGGGTAGAACGTCTGCCGGGCGGCTCCCGGTGGTGCGTACGGTGCGGTCGAGGTCTCCTCCCAGGCGGATCCGTCCGCCTGCCTCCCCATGTAGGGAAGGGGGTAGAGACCGTCGGCGGGGTCGAGTTCGACGACGTACACCGGGGTGGCGCCGTCGGCGGGCCGCTCGGCGTGGAGGGTGCCGTCCTCGTCGAGCCAGCCGTCCGGCGGGGCGTACAGGCCCGCCGCGTCCTCCTCGAGGGGGTGTGCGCTGAACGCCTCGACGTACACCGTCGCGGGCGCCGCGAGCCGTTGGGGGCGCAGGACGTCGAACCGGGAGGGGCGCAGCGGCAGCCCGTGACGGGCGCGGGCCTTGTTCGACGTGACCAGGTCCGGGGTGTTCAGGATCGTCGCCGTCGGTCCGGCGAACACCGCGATCCGCGGTCGCGGCGTGCCCGGCCGAAGACTGCCACCCGTCACAGCGGCCTCAGGTGTTGGATGGTGAGGTGGTGCTGCTCGGCCAGCCGCCCGGCGACCAGCGACCGGTGGCACGCCTCGGGGTCGCGTTCGACGCAGAACAGGGTCGCGATGCCGCTGCTCGGCAGCGCCGCCACGATCGGGTCGAGGTCGACCGGGTCGAGGATCTCGGCGGTGTAGCGGCGGGTGTACTCGGCGGCGAGCTCGCGGCGGGAGCGCTTGCCGACCCCCTGGCGGTCGTCCTCGGCGTACTGGAGGTGACGCAGTTCGGTGGTCGGGGCGAGTTCGCGGTGGTGCCGGTAGGCGATCCCGGCCTCGGCGAGGGCCGCCTGGAGCCGGAGTGAGTTCGCCCAGGCGTAGTCCGGTCCGCGTACCCCGCGGCGTTGACGTACGTCGAGCAGCAGACGCACGTCCGCCTGCCGTAGCCGTTCCAGAAAGGCATCGCCGTCGAAGCCGTAGACGCCGATCGTTGCCAAGGTGAGCACGGATGGTCTCCTGTTCGCGCTGTTGCTCGGACGCGTTCTCTGCGTACCGTCGCGCCGTTACGGGGTGCGTGGTGCGGCGATCAGGGCGGTCGTCTCCATGGGCAGCTCCGCGGTCCCGGCGATCTCCAGGCCGGCACGGTTCAGCAGCCGTGTGATCCGGTCGACGGTGCGGTGCTCGCCGCCCGTCGTCACCAGGAGGTGCAGGTCCCACAGGGCGGGCAGCACGGTGGAGTTCTCGTCCTCGACGAATCGGTCGAGGATCAGCAGCCGGGAGGAGGAGTCCGCCATGGCGCGCCGGCAGTGCTCGAAGACACCGACGACGGCCTCGTCGTCGTGACCGGCCAGCACCCGGCAGAGGATGTAGACGTCCCCGCCCTCCGGGACGCCCTGGAACATGTCGCCCCCGACCAGCTCGGCCCGGTCCAGGCCGACGGTGGCGGACAGGTGCTCCCGCGCCTTGGGCATCATGTGCTCGCGGTCGAAGAGCGTGCCCCGGGCGTCCGGCGTGGCGGCGAGGATCGTGGCGAGCAGGTGCCCGCCGCCGCCCCCGACGTCCACGGCCTTCTTGCCGGAGAAGTCGAAGACCTCGGGCACCTGGTGGAAGAACATGCTCGCGGCGTTCATGGTGAGCTGGAACCGGCGGGCGGTGGCCGCGTCCTGACCCAGGTACTCGTAGAACGACCGGCCGTAGGCGACTTCGAATCCCGAGCTCTCCGTGCTGATGGCGTGGTGGGCGTGGCCCCACGCGGTGTAGAACTCCTCGCCGTACAGCAGGCACATGTCGCTCAGGGACTGAGGGCCTTCGAGGAGGGCGGCGCTCACCCGGGTACCGCGGTAGCCGGTGGAGTCGCCGCCCTCGAATATCCCCATGGCCACCAGCAGGCGCATCAGACGGTGGATGCCCTGCTCGCTCGCCCCGGTCGCCTTGGCCAGTTCGGCGTCGGTGTCCCGGCCGGCCTCGATGTGGTCGGGCAGTCCGAGTTTGACCGCGGTGTAGAGCGCCTGCGCCCTCCATCCCCCGGTGATGATGTCGACCACGTCTCGAGTGGCCTGCACGTCGACTGTCATGGAGCCCTCACAATTCCGACCTCCGGGCCGACGCCGGCCGGCCCACTTCGCCGCGGTCTTCCACGGCACGTCATAACGCGGTGTGACACGACTTGCCCGTCGCTCCGGCCGAGGAGCCGGTGGACCTCTCCGGTCACGGCGGCGGGCGAAGGGGGGCGTACTGCCTCCCGATCCACCGGCAGATCACCTCCACGACGTAGGCCCGCTCGGCGTCGTCGAGTGCCCGGCCGGCGGGGATGCCGTGCCGGCGCGCGAGGCAGGTACGACAGCAGGTCGCGGTGGCGTGCTGGGCGACGAAGACGGGATGGCCTCGGTAGGGCGTCTGACGGCCGTCGTCGCGCGGTTCGGCCGGCGCCGGCCTGCGACCGATCAGGTCCTCGGCGTGCTTGCGGACGGTCGTGATCCCGCGCAGGTCGACCACCGCGCGGTCCCTTCCGCGCAGCCGGAACTTCGCGCGGAAGGGGTGCCGCCCGATCCGGTCCAGCCTGTCGTCCCACTCGTCCGTCATCGGTTCCGGGCTCCTTCGAACGCGGTGGCCCCGTGGGCGCTCAGGACTGCCGCTGGGTGATGTTGAACATCCAGGTGATCCCGAACCGGTCCACGAGCGTGCCGGCCTCGTCGCCCCAGATCTGCTTCTTGAGGGGCATCGCCACGGTGCCGCCGACGGACAGCTTCTCGAAGTACTCGCGGAGGGCGGCGTCGTCGCCGCCGAGGTAGAGCGCGACGTTGGTGCCCGGGTTGAAGGGGACCCGCTCCGGGACGTCCCACGCCATCACCGTGAAGCCGTCCGCGGTGCTGAGCGTGGCGTGCATGATCTTGTCGGCGTCGGGCGACTCCGAAGAGCCGAAGTCGCCGAAGGTGCCCAGCTCCAGCTTGCCGCCGAGGACTTCGTGGTAGAACTCCATCGCCTGCCGGGCGTCTCCGTCGAAGGCGATGTACGGGTTGAGCTGAGACCTCATCTGATGCTCCTCGCTGCTGTTCGTGGAAAAGCGGGCGCCAGTCCCTAGGTGGGAATCCCGCCGCGATTGATCGTCGGCACCTCGATGCCCAGCGCACGCAGCTGCTGGAACGGGTTCATGAACTCGCGTTGCTGCTTGATCCTGCCGTCTTCGAGCAGGAACGAGTGGATGAAGTGGTTCCTGTAGTGGCCGGGCGGATAGTCCGGGTACAGGATGCGGCCCTCTCCGTCACACTCGACCCAGAACCGGTTGGGGTCCTGTGTCTCGAAGATCTCGACGTTCTTCCACTCCCAGTCGGGGAACATGCGCAGCGACCACTCGCCGTGCGCCTTGAGCTTCTCGTGCCCCTGGGAGGTGACCGGTTCGCCGGTGTCGCTGGTGTACAGGCCGGCGCTGCCGTCCTCGGTGAAGAGCAGGTAGCGCGTCAGTCGGTTCTCGCCCTTGCGGCTCATGTAGTCCGCGACGACGGCCCGGTGCCGGGCGCGCAGGTCGACGTCGGCTTCGAGCCCCTTGGACAGGGCGTCTTCCGTTCCCATCTCGTGTTCCTCGATCCGTGTTCCGGGCGTTGCCGGGGTGGACGGTGAAGTGGGGTGCCCGGCCGCGTTCAGAGCCGGAGCTCGGGCCGGTAGATGTCCAGCCAGGTACTCAGGTCGAGCACCCGCTCCAAGCCGTTGCGGACGTCGATCGGCATGGTGGCCGTGTCCCGCCGCGTCATGTCCTGGAGCCAGCTGCGGTCGACCAGATCGAAGACCGGGTCGTCGGTCGTGAGCAGTTCCTTGGACTGCTGGAGCAGAGCGCCGGTGTAGCCCGGGTCCAGAGTGGCGGGGTAGGGAGCCTTCACCCGGTCCAGCACCGACTGGGGCAGCAGGTCGGCGGTCGCGGCGCGGAGCAGGCTCTTCTCCCGGCCGTCGAAGGTCTTAAGCGACCACGGGGTGTTGTAGACGTACTCCACGAGGCGGTGGTCGCAGAAGGGGACCCGGACCTCCAGCCCCACGGCCATGCTGATCCGGTCCTTGCGCTCCAGGAGCATCCGGACGAAGCGTGTCAGGTGCAGGTGGCACATCACCCGCATCCGCATCTCGTGGTCGCTCTCGCCCTCTGCCCGCTCGACCTCGCCGACCGCGTCGGAGTAGCGGTCCCGGATGTAGGTGGGCAGGTCGAGGGCGGCGGTGATGTCGGCGTTGAACCGGTCGGAGACCTGGGCCCGCGCGCCGCTGACGAAGACGGCCATCCAGGGGAAGGTCCGAGCGGCCTGGACCTCGGGCTGGTGGAACCACCTGTACCCGCCGAAGACCTCGTCGGCGGACTCCCCGGACAGGGCGACCGTGGACTGCTCCCGGATGGCCTGGAACAGCAGGTAGAGCGAGTTGTCCATGTCGCCGAGGCTGAGCGGACTGTCCCGCGCGGTGATGACGGCCCGGCGCACCGCCGGATCGGCGATCGCGGCGTGGTCGAGCACGATGGACTCGTGCTTGGAGCCGACGTGCGCGGCGACCTCGCGCGCGTACGGGGCGTCCGTCGTGGCACGCAGTTCGTCGGCGACGAAGTCGTCCTCCCGCCCGACGAAGTCCACCGCGAAGCTGCGCACCTTCTCGCCGGGCTCGCCGTGCTCCCCGGGCCGGCCCAGCTTGGCGGCGGCCAGCGCGGTGATCACGCTGGAGTCCAGGCCGCCGGAGAGCAGGGTGCAGCGCGGGACGTCGGAGACGAGCTGGCGGCTGACGATGTCCTCGAGCAGCTCGCGCACGGTGGCGACGGTGGTCTCCCGGTCGTCGGTGTGCGGACGGGTGGGCAGCGTCCAGTAGCGGTGCTCGCGCAGGCCGGAGCGGTCGACGGTGACCAGGCCGCCCGGGACCACCTCGTTCATCCCGCACCACACGGCGCTGCCCGGTGTCTGCGTGAAGCTGACCAGTTCCCGCAGTCCGGCGAGGTCGACGGCGCGGTCCGCCAGCGGGTTGGCGAGGATCGCCTTCGGCTCGGAGCCGAACATCACCCCGTCGTCGGTACGGGAGTAGTAGAGCGGCTTGACGCCCATCCGGTCGCGGATCATCACGAGCTTGTCGACCCGGGAATCCCAGACCGCGAACGCGAACATGCCGTTGAGCCGTTCGGCGACCGCTTCGCCCCACTCCAGGTAGCCGTGGAGCACGACCTCGGTGTCGCTGCGGGTCTGGAACCGATGGCCGCGACGACGCAACTCGTCCCTGAGCTCGGTGTAGTTGTAGACCTCACCGGTGTAGGTGATCGTCACCGGGCCGTCGTCGGTGGGCACCACCATGGGCTGCGTGCCACCTTCGAGGTCGATGACCGCCAGCCGTCGATGGCCGATCGCCGCGTGCCGGTCGAGCCAGGCGCCCTCGGCGTCCGGTCCCCGGCAGGCCATGGTCTGCGTCATCGCGTCCAGTTGCGCGCGCTGCTGCGTCAGATCCCGGTCGAACGAGATCCAGCCCGTCATTCCACACATCGACTTGCCCTTCTTCCTCTCGAGTCCACGATTCCCAGCGCGCTCAGGGTTGGAGCCGGCCCGTACGCCAGCCGGAACCGTCGCGCTCGTAGCGCAGCCTCCGGTGCAGCCGGTCCTCTGGATCGACCTGCCAGAACTCCACCGACGCCGGCTCCAGCAGATAACCCAGCCAACGGTCCGGGCGGGGCAGCGCCGACCCGTCCCGGCCCAGTTCCCGGGCCTGCTCGCGCAGCGCGTCCTCGTCCATCAGCGGCGCGCTCTGGTGCGCCGCCACCGACATCGGGTGCGTGGCGACGGGCCGGGCCGCCCACAGCGCCTCGGACTCCTCGTCGGGCAGCGGACGGGTCGGGCCGCTCACGCTCACCTGGCGGCCGGCCTCGCGCCAGTAGAAAACCCCGGACGCCCAGCCCGTCGCGGCCAGGTCCCGGCCCTTGCGGCTGTCGGAGTGGCTGGCGAACACCAACCCCGTCGTGCGGATCCCGAGAACCTGGACGATCCGATTGGAGGCTTGGCCGCGGACGTCGACGGTGGCCAGCGCCAGCGCGCCCGGCTCGCGGACGGCGTCCGCGACCGCGCTGTCGAACCAGGCCTGGAGCAGTTCCATCGGTTCGGCGGGCGGGGCGATGAACTCCTCGGCGGATCGGGGCCGGGTGGACGCGCTCACGATGACTTCCCGACCGGTTCGAAGGCCAGGCCGCGTTCGACCAGCCGGCCGGAGTGGACACCTTCGACGACGGCCTCGACGTCGGACATCATCCGGACGGTCGGCGGGTAGCCGATGAGCTCGGTGGCCCGGTTCGGCGGCAGCGGTGCCGACAGGTCCGCGCCGGAGTCCCACAGCATCACGGCGCCCCAGCGGTTGGTCTGCCGGTCGGAGACCCAGAACTTCAACCGCATGCCGCGGATCTCCCTCCACGGATCCACGCCCTCGTCGCGCAGGTAGACGCGTAAGGAGTCGATCGTCTGGCCGGACCCGGTGAGGTCCCACCAGGAGATGGTGGCTTTCATACGTTCAGTACCTCCGCGGTCTCCATCAGTGGTACGAGCAGCTCGGCCAGGACGCGCTCGCTGTCCTGGGTGAGCACGGACTCGAGGTGGAACTGCACCGAGCCGAAGTGCGGCCCGCGCAGGGCGTGCACCTCGCCCGTGCCGGCGTCGAGGCAGACCTTCACCTCGCCGACACCCGGGTACTCCAGCCGGTCGGCTCGCGCGCGGGCCGAGAAGGAGTTGTAGAACCCCACTCGTTCGGGGGAGCCGAACAGGTCGATCTCGCGCTGGGTGCCCTGGTTCGGCACGTCCCGGCGTCGCAGTTCGAGCCCGAGGTGCCGGCAGAGCAGCTGATGGCTCAGGCAGACGGCCAGGAAGGGGACGCGCCGGGACAGCAACTCCTCCACGGCCGAGGTGAGCCGGGCCATCCTGGGGTGGTCGGTCTCCCGCGGGTCGCCGGGGCCGGGGCCCAGGACGACGAGGTCGTGGTCGTCGAAGCGGTGGGGCGCGTCGAAGCCGCCGATCTCCACCCTCAGGCCGATGGCGCGCAGTTGGTGGGCCAGCATCGCGCTGAAGGTGTCCTCGGCGTCGACGACCAGCGCCCGGCGGCCGTGCAGCACCGGATGGGGCCGAGCGCGCTGCTCCGCCTCGCTGAGCCAGAAGTTCGCGATCGTCTCGTTGCGCCTTCCCAGCGCCTCCTGGATCAGCGGGTGCGCGTCGAGCCGCTCGTCGGCGCCCAAGGCCGCGAGCACGCCCGCGGCCTTGGTGCGGGTCTCGGCGACCTCGGCGTCGGGGTCGGAGTGCCGCACCAGGGTCGCGCCCACGCCGACCTCGACGTGACCGGTGTCGTCCACGTCCGAGGTCCGGATGTCGGCGGTACGGATGAGGATGGCCGAGTCCAGGACGCGCGCGCCGTCGGCGTCGCGGCCGATGAGGGCCGCGACGCCCCCGTAGTACCCGCGGCCGCGGGGCTCGTAGCGGGCGATCACCCGGCAGGCGTTCTCGAGTGGGCTGCCGGTCACGGTGGGGGCGAACATCGTCTCCCGCAGGATGTCCCGGGGATCGAGGTCGCTGCGCCCTTCGATGATGTACTCGGTGTGCGCGAGCCAGGACATCTCCCGCAGGAACGGCCCCGTCACGCGGCCGCCGCCCTGGCAGACCCGGGCCATCATCTTGAGCTCCTCGTCGAGGACCATGTACAGCTCGTCGGTCTCCTTGCCGTCGCTGAGGAACTCCATGACCTCCGACAGGACCGGCCCGGTGGCCGGGTAGCGGTAGGTGCCGCTGATCGGTGTCATCGCCGCCACCCCGTCGCGCAGGCTGACGTGGCGCTCCGGTGTGGCACCGACGAAGGTGCGGGTGCCGGTGTGCACGATGAAGGTCCAGTAGGCGCCGCTCTCCCGGGTGAGCAGCCGGCGGAACAGGCTCAGTGCGCTGCGCGTCGAGTAGCCGGTGATGCTGGTGACGAACGAGCGCTTGATGACGAAGTTCGACCCCTCTCCGGTGCCTATCTCGTGGTCGAGCACGGAGCGGACCGTGTCCGCGTACGCCTCGTCGTTGGTGTCGAAGCGACCGCCGGTCAGGGCGATCGGATCGTCCGGCAGGGCCCGTAACGCGTCGGACGTGCTGATCTGCCCGTGGTCGGTCACTTCCATCGCGAGCAGCGGCGAGCCGTCCTCGACGACGGCGAAGCCTCGCTCGGTGATCTGCCGGTGGGGCACCAGCACCAGTGTCTCGGGCCGGGCCTCGCCGGGCCGCCCGGGCTGGCCGGCCACCGGGATGTCGGCGAGCCCGGCGGGGGTGCTGACCCGGCCCAGCAGGATCTCCACCCGGTCCGGGCCCAGGGTCTCGGGGCGGTGCAGCAGGGCGAAGGCACCCGGGTTGGGGCCCAGCACATGCTCGAGCGGCTGCGTCGTCATCTGAAGACCTCCTCGGCGGTGGTGACCACCGAGCAGCGAGCGGCCGCGTAGTCGAGGGCCAGCCGGTGGTACTCGGCGGAGAAGTCACCGACGGCGTCGGCGACCAGGAACGGCTGGATGTCGTTGGTGAACGCCTCGAGGGCCGTCACCAGTACACCGACGTGCGCGTAGACACCGCAGATGATGAGCTGGTCGCGGTTCTGGTCGCGCATGTGCGCCAGCAGGTCCGAGCGGAAGAACGCGCTGTAGCGCCACTTGGTGAGCACCTGGTCCGCCGGCCCGGGCGTGAGCTCCGGGACGATCAGGCGATCCGCGGGGTCCACCCTCATGCCCGGACCCCAGAAGTCCTTCAGCAGGCCGCGTTCCTCCTCCGTCATGCCGCCGGGTTGCGCGGTGTAGAACACCGGGATCCCGAGCGCGACGCAGCGCTCCCGCAGCAGCGCGCAGTGGCGGACCAGCGGCTCACGCACCGACGAGGGGAACGGTGCGAGGAAGTAGCGCTGCATGTCGTGCACGAGCAGCACCGCCCGGCGCGGGTCGGGGGTCCACTGCGCCGTGCTGGTGGGCAGTTCAGCCGTCGTCGGCAGTGGGTAGGCGGGGATCGGCGCTAAGCCCGGCACGGTTCTCCTTCGGCCCGGTCCGTCGTCATCTGCGGCTGCCAGGCCGAGACCACCGATACCGCCTGGCGAGGGTTGAGCCGCGGGTCGCACAGCGTCGTGTGGTTCCGCCCGATCCGGTCGGTGCCGTCATGGGCGCCGACGCATTCGGTCACGTCGTCCGGAGTGGTCTCCAGGTGTATCCCGCCCGGGATGCCGCCGGCCGCGCGCACGGCGACCTGGAACGCCGTGACCTCACGGATGATCGTCTCCACGACTCGGGTCTTGCCTCCCTCGGCGGTGGTCACGGTGTTGCCGTGCATGGGGTCGACCAGCCAGATGACCGGGTGTCCGGCGGCGCGCACGGCCCGGACCAACGGCGGCAGCAGGTCCGTCGCGGCGTCAGCACCCATGCGGGCGATCAAGGTCAGTCGGCCCGGCTCCTGTTCAGGGTCGAGCCGTGCGCACAGCCCGAGCAGTTCGGCGACCGTCATCAGCGGCCCGACCTTGCACGCGACCGGGTTGACCACATCCGCCAACAGCGCGACATGGGCCCCGTCGAGCTGGCGGGTTCGCTCGCCGATCCACGGCCAGTGAGTGGACGTGAGCGCGACCCGGCCCTCCCCGTCCCGACGCAGCATGGGTATCTCGTAGTCGAGCAGCAGAGCCTCGTGGCTGGTCCACACCGTCGGCTCGATGCGCGCCCGCGGTGTCGGGGCGAGGGTGGCCATGATCTGGCTCGCCGCCCGGTAGCCCGTCAGCAGGCGCCGGGGGTCGGGCCGCCGTGCGTCCGGATGCGGCTCCGGACCGTTCACCATGTGCCCCCGGTACACCGGGAGTTCGGCGTTCCCGACCCGTTCGGTGAGCGCCGACCGGGGTTTGGCGTACTGGCCCGCGATCCGGCCCACCCGCACCACCGGCTGATGAGTGATCGCGCTCATGACGCCGGCGAGCAGGTCGAGGAGTGCCACTTTCCGCTCGACGTGACTCGCGGTGCATTCCGCCGGATCCTCCGCGCAGTCGCCCGCCTGCACCACCTGCGCCTGCCCGGCGGCGGCTCGGGCGAGCGACGCCCGGAGCCCGCGCAGCGATTCGGCCTCCACGAGCGGGGGAAGGGCCGCCAGCATCTTCCTGACCTGCTTGACCTGGGCCGGGTTCCCCCACTGAGGCTGCTGGCGCGCGGTCGAGGCCTGTACGCCTTCGAGCGAGGTGACGTTCAAGTTTTTCTCCAGACCTCGAACCTGCCGGCAGCTCGCTGTTCGTGCATGAACCGATGACCTGTCACCGATCATTGGCCGAGGCAGCCCGATCAGTGGTGGGCCGATGTCGCGTTGCCATGGGGCGGGTAAGGGTTGTCCTGCACGTACAGCCACGTACCGTTCGGCTGCTCTTGCACCGTGTCGCAGAAATTCCCGGTGAACTTCTCGCGGGTACCGTCGGGCGCGGTCTGTTCCAGAGAATAGTCACCCATTATGGCTGCCGTGCGGTTCCGTATTTGCTTTCCTGTGCGCTTCCCTCCCGCCAGGACGGTCTGGCGAGGATTGACGGTGAGCACCGGATCGGACTTGAACCAGTCGACGTAGAACGCCCGGATTTCCTTGTGTCCCCTGACGACTGTTCCGTCGTAATTGACGATCGCCGCTTCGGGCTCATGCAGGGCGATGATCCCGTCCACGTCCTTGGCCTTGATCCGCTCGCCCAAGAGCTGCAACAACTCGGTCGGCGACGTCGCGGCGGGCAGTGCTCCCTCGGCATTCGCCGGGGCCGCGACAGCGGGTGATCGGTCCGCGGCCGTCGAGGCGTTCGCCACCTGGGTCTGAATGAACGTAGGTCCTGCGACGCTCACCGCCGTGAACACAATGGCCGAGGTGGCGATGGACAACGTGAGCTTGATTCTAGCCATGACATCTCCCCCAAAATGGAGATGGCAGCAGGTTGATGCAACGCCTCAGCGGCGTTTGCCAATATTGAATGGCCCCCGTTTGCCATCCCGCCCCGTTGATGACGTCATGCAACATTCCGAAACTGATCCCTGTCAACCCTTCCGGAAATGCTGAGGATGCCGATCTTCCATTTAATCCGCCTCAGCTATTGAAGTGGAACACTGAACGCATCGCGAAGACCTGCGGACATCACCGTTTCCGGAACACCGTCCGGCAGGGTCCGAGCGGCGGGGCCGGGGTGGCCGGCGACCGGGAACTATTCATTCCAAGGCGGCGGAACGCTGATTTTGCGCCAGGTTCGCGGCAGTGCCACCGGATGACCCTGTAGTGGCGTACGTCACATCACCGAACTCGGTGGTCCGCTGCCGCTCTGGTGATGCCCACGTAGACGGCCTACCCAGGAGGGAGTTGAGCAAGGCGCTCGTTCCAGCGTGAGAGCGGATGAGGTCGGTTCTTGGCCGGGGCCGGGGCCGGGGGCCAGGAGGCAGGGGCGGACCAGGTGCCGCGCTTCCTTCGTTGCTGCTCCGGGGTGCCGGGGTGCCGGGGTGCCGGGGTGCCGGGGTGCCGGGGTGCCGGGGTGCCGGGGTGCACAAGCAGCGCCAGAGGAGTCCGGCTGTGGGACCTGGCCACCAGCCGACCCAGAATCACGGTGCGGGCGAGCTGGTCGATGCCGAGCTGGCTGGACCAGATCTCGGTTCCCTCGTTGTCGTGATCGCCGCCGTGTCGCAGTTCCAGCACGCGGATCCAGGTGTCCGCACCTTCGCGGCAGAAGATCCACCGGTAGGCGGTCGGCTCGGCCTCGAACTGGGCGCGGGCCTCCGTCTCGCCCGCGACGAGCCGGGCCACCGCAGTCAGGAACTCCTCGGGCGCGCTGGTGATGTAAGACGCGGTGAGCTCGGCTTTCGCCTGGTGATCTTCAAGGGTGCAGTCGGCCCATCCAGATCCTGCCGGCGTCCAGGTGATGCGCATGCCGGATGTTACTGGTGCTCCTCGGTGAGGAACGCCCGGACATCCGCCGCCGGGGAAGTCATCTGCTCGCCGGCCTCCAGCCAGGTGGTCACCGAGGCGCCCCAGCCGCCTGCAGTCTGAGGCCACGGCCGCAAGGCCCAGGTCAGCCCGACGTGGCCGCCGGATCGGAAGACCGCCGACACCGTCAGGTCTTGGTCGTTGGTCTGCCAGCTCCGTTCGCCGTCCCATCCCCGGTAGTCGGCGGCGAGCTCTTCCAGGAACGCGGTTAGGTCGCTGTCCCAGACCCAAGCGACGACCTCGTTGACGCGAGCGGTCAGACCGGCAGCATGGCCGCCCTGTCCGTCGGTGGCGCCACCTCGCTCGTGCTCTCCACGGTCGGGCAGGTCGACCCGGTCAACCTCGCCCATTACCGCAACGATCATCCAGGTCATCAAGGTCGACCAGTCCGCCGCCTACCCTGTCTTCGCCTACCGGAGTTCTTTGCAGTGCGGCGGCGAGCTCCGCTCTCCGGATGGACGAACCCTGCTGGGGCCACCTGTGATGGGCGCATTTTCTCCCATCCCGTAAGCTACTCGTCGGTAATCGGGGGGTTGCCGTTTCCCTTCGTGCACCCCCCGGGGGGAACTCGGGGCCCGGCTGCAGCGGACTGACCATCTGTGAGCGCCGCGCCCTCCGGCATGGGACGTGCATGTACCACCGTTTCAGACTCAAAGCAGTCACTTTCCTTACGCTCCTCGGCGTTTTCATGGCGCTCGGCATGGGTGAGGACAGCGCGCTCGCCACGCAAAGCGTCACTCTCGTCAGCGCCGAGAGACAGCTGAGTGAGGCCCAGGCCGAGCTCGACAGCGACCGGCTCGCCGCCATCATCAAGGGCACCGCTGCCGCCTCCGGCTGTGACAAGCTGCCACTCCTGGAGAAGCCCGCCTGCTACCGGGAGTTCGCCGGCAAGGCCATAAAGGTCGGCGCCGGTATCGGCATGTTCGCCTACGGCATCCACCATCTTCACAAGGACACCGTCGATCACTTCGGCACGGTGAAGAAGGAGGTCGCCGGGCTGCAGAAGCTGAAGGAGGCCTTCAAACAGGGCCCGAGCACCATCACGGATCCCGAGTACCGCAACAAGGTCGAGGGCCAGATACGCGCGGTCGCCGCCGGCGCCCAGACGGACATCGACAAGCTGATCCGGGACGTTCTGGAGACGATCGAGACCATCATGGTCATGATCCAGCTGACGCTGATGCTGATTCAGCTGACCCTGATGCTGGCCCAGATCGTCGGTGACCCTGGGTTCAAGAAAGCGGCCAACAGCATCAGGGACAGCCTCGACGGCATCAACAAGGCCCTTGATGAGATCAACGCCGGCTTCGCGGAGATGAACCGGGGGCTGAACATGATGAACGACGCCGTCGACGACATCAACCGCTCCCTCGACGACATGAACAAGTCCATCGCCAAGGCCAACAAGGGCATGGACCAGCTCAACGAGGGCATCGGCGAGGCCAACAAGGCAGTCGACGGCATGAACAAGGTCGTACCCGGCATCAAGAAGGCCGCCGAGAAGCTCCATGAGCTGCCGGCCATCGACTTCGACTTCTCCCACATCGGCAAGACCTGGAGCGACGGCTCCTCCGGCCTGGACTCTGAGGAGCAGCAGCGCCGCATGTCGGTCCTGCTCGGTCTGCTGCCGGGCGTCGGCGATGGCAAGGGCATCGTCGAGGCGGTCACCGGTAAGGACCTGGTGACCGGCGAGCACCTCGATGGCTTCGACCGGGGTCTCGGCTCCCTGGCCGTGCTGCGGTGGCTGAAGTTGGGCGGCAAGCTCATCCCGGACGACATCAGGGGCGCGCGCAAGGGTGACGCGGTCATCGAGTGCAACAGCTTCCCGGCCGGAACACCCGTTCTGATGGCGAACGGCTCGCACAAGGCGATCGAGGACGTGCGCGCCGGTGACCTCGTCCTCGCCACCGACCCGGGCGGCGACGCGGAGCTGACACGGCCGCGGCCGGTTCAGTCGGTGCCGTTCACGTCCTCCTACACGGACAAGGTGTTCGTCCGCCTGACCGTGGCCGCCGACGAGGGAGACTCCCGCGGGCAGGGCACCGTCACCTCCACCGAGAACCACCGGTACTGGCTGCCCGAACGCCAGGCGTGGGTGCCGGCTGGCGAGCTGCGCGCGGGTGACCGCCTGCGAACCCCTCAGGGCGGGCTGATGGCGGTGACCGCTACTGACCGCTCCGGCGAGCGACAGGACACCTACGACCTCGACGTCAGCGGAATCGACAGCTACTACGTCCAGGTCGGCACTGAGGACGTCCTCGTCCACAACTGCACCGACCTGGCCCGGGCAGAGCGGATGTTCCCGGGCGTCGCGCACACGCTGGACGAACACGTCAACGTCACCCAGCAGCAGATGAAAAACCTGGCCATCGAAAAGACCCGCAAGATGGGCCGCCCTACATCCAACTCCCGCTGGTCCAGCGCGGCCCTCGCCCAGAAGGCTGTCAACCAGCTCGTCACCGAGAAGGATGCAGAAGTGAAGAAGTGGGTGGCGAATGCCGGTAAACCCAACGGGAAGCAGCAACTGACCCTCACCGGAATATGCGGCACCGGATCACTTGGCGACAGCATGGACCACCTCGGCAACTACAGCCCTACGACAAGCAACAAATGCAAGGTGATCCTCGCCGCCAAACGTGGCCACAAGCCCGGCGGGTTCTACGTCCTCACCGCCTACCCGCTGTAGAAGGACCCTCACATGCACAACCCGATTACAGAGCAGGACAATCTCACCTTCGACTTCGGAGCAACCGACCTGGGCACATCCTTCCACCGCGATTGGGGCAACTATGCCGACAGCGCGCTGGACCACATCGCGCAGCGGTACGGCACCGAGGGCGACCCGACCCCTGTGCTCCTGCTCATCGAGGACCTCCTGCGGCTGAGGGATTCCACCCTGAGCGGCGAGGAGATCAGCCTGCTGTGGTACGCCACCGACATATCGCTCGGCGCTCCCGGCATCCCGGGCAAGGAGAGGGAGTGGCTGCAGGAGGTACTGTCCTTCGTCATCCCCATCGCACGGTCCCGCGGCGCCTCAGCATTCTCCTGCTCGACCTACCCCCCATGCGTGCCGGACGGCACGAGTGCGGCGGCGATCGAGCACCGGCGGCTCACGGCGGACGTCGTGGAACTGGTCGGGATGCTCGACCAGCAGCAGTCATGGAGCTACACACCACTGGCGCCAACACGCCAGGCACTCGTGCGCTGCGCCGAGACTGTGTGTTCCGAACTGGCGTTCCGCTTCCTGCTCTGCGCTACCGGCCCGTTCTGCTCACGCCTCTCCCCGGCGACGTACGAGCGCCTGGAACGCGTGAGTGCAGCGTTTGGGCACGGGCCGTACGTAGTCAGCGCGGTCCGTTACCTCGTGGACGAGTCGGCCGCCCCCTTGTGACCCAGGACCGGCTGTACGCGGCACGAGGACTGGGAGAAATTGGCCCTACGCCGGGGGAATACCCCGGCCGTTCCTGACGACGGTCTTCAAGACTTCCACTCGTAGGTCGGCGTCGCCATGCCTGGCGACGCCGATCGGGGAAATACGCCGCAATGCTGGCGAGCCTCGGGGTCCCATGGACGTCTGTCCGGCGCCGCGGGCCTCAATCCATCCGTGGGCAGACCCCCGCTCTGCGGGCCGGCGTGGGTCTCGCCGCCGTCGACAACCAGCGTCTTCGTACGGCGGCCGCGCGTTCGGGCCGCCGCTCCGACCGCGGCGCTTGGGCCGTTCACGTCCCACCGCGGATGCCGGGGCCGCGCCGCTCCACCGCCGCGCCGGTGCGTACGGAGGCCAGACCGCTACGCGCCCGTCGTACGTCCGCTGGCCGAGGATGCCGTACGCCCACGCTCCGCTTCGCCCCGTGCCGGGGTCGCGCCGTGTCGCTCCGCCGCCCGTCGTACCGCTGCGCGCCGGGGCGGCTCCTGGACCGGGTCGTACTCGGCCTTCACCAGGGTGAGGGCATCGACGTCAGTCGTGTTCAGTCTCATCGGGATGGCCGCGTGGTGTGGCGCACTTTTGCAAGCGGGTGCTTGCAATAGTTAGCGGGGTGTTGCACTGTGGGGGCATGGCATCGCTCAACGTCGGCAATCTCGGTGACTATCTGCGCGAGCAGCGGCGCACGGCGCAGTTGTCGCTCAGGCAGCTCGCCGATGCCGCCGGGGTGTCCAATCCGTATCTGAGCCAGATCGAGCGCGGGCTGCGCAAGCCGAGCGCGGAGGTGCTGCAGCAGGTCGCCAAGGCGCTGCGGATCTCCGCCGAGACGCTGTACGTCCGGGCCGGGATCCTCGACGCCGAGCGGGACCGGGACGAGGTGGAGACGCGGGCCGTCATCCTCGCCGACCCGACGCTCAACGAGCGACAGAAGCAGGTGCTGCTGCAGATCTACGAGTCCTTCCGCAAGGAGAACGGATTCGAGACCGGCGACGGCTCGGGCGTCACGGGTGTCGTCGGCGTCGTCGCCGGGGACGGTGTGGTGAGCGTCGACGGGGACGCTCCCGACGCCGGTACCGGGATACCGAGGACCGGCCCGGTCGACGGCGGCTCGCCCGCCCGGCGCCGTAGCCGGAAGAGCACCGGCAAGAACGACGGCGGTATGACCGCCACCCGCCGGGCCCGCGAGGGCGCCGGCGGCAGCGACGCCGATCCGCAGCAGACGGCCGGCTGAGCCGGACCAGGGCACCGGCCGTACCGCCGCGGATCACACCAACCCTCAGCCGAACCCTCAAGCGAGACAGAATCCGGGAGGACCATCACCATGGCCATCACCGACGACCTGCGCAAGACCTTCAGCAACCCGACCCCGCTCTACTTCGCCGCAGGTACCGCCGACCTCGCCCTTCAGCAGGCCAGGAAGGTGCCGGCCCTGGTGGAGCAGCTGCGCTCCGAGGCCCCCGCGCGGATCGACGCCGTACGCAACACCGACACCAAGGCCGTCCAGGAGAAGGCCTCATCGCGCGTCAAGGAGACGCAGGAGACCCTTCAGACCAAGGTCACCTCGTTCATCGGCTCCCTCGACGCCGACTTCAAGAAGCTCGGAAGCACCCTCGACGCGGACCTGAAGAAGTTCGGCGAGAGCGCCCAGGACTTCGCGCTGCGCGGTGTCGGCGTGGCCGCCGAGTACGCCGTCAAGGCCCGTGAGACCTACGAGAAGGTCGCCGAGCACGGCGAGCAGGCCGTGCGGACCTGGCGCGGCGAGGCCGCCGAGAGCATCGAGGACGTCGCCGAGGGCGTCGAGGAGCTGGCCATCGCCGTCGAGCCGAAGCGCCAGCCGGTCGAGGTCAAGGAGGAGCCGGTGAAGCCCGCCGGTGCCGCCGTACGTGCCGGCTCCGCCGTACCCGCCGGCTCCGCCGTAACCGCCGAGGCCAAGAAGGCGCCCGCCGCGAAGAAGGCACCGGTGCGCAAGACCACCACCGCCAAGAAGACCACCCCGCCGGCCAAGTAGGACGGCGGAGCGATCACACACGGACGGGCCGGGCACCCTGGGGGTGTCCGGCCCGTTGTGCGGGTACGGTGACCGCGTAGGGACGAGCCGAGTCAGGTGGTGGGCGTTGTGCTGATGCAGGGCTTCGCGGGGTTCATGTGGCTTCTGAGCATGGCCCTGATCATTTTCAGTGGTTTCGCGTTGTTCGACGCGGCCGTCCGCCGGGAGGACGCCTACCGCGCGGCCGACAAGAAGACCAAGCCCTTCTGGCTGATCATCCTGGCGATCGCCTTCGTGGTGAACCTGCTCTTCCCGATCCTGTCGTTCCTGCCGATCATCGGCCTGATCGCGACGATCGTGTACATGGTCGACGTACGGCCCGCGATCCGGGCGCTTCCGGGCGGCGGCCGCAGTCGGCGCGGCTCCAGCAGCGACGGCCCCTACGGCCCGTACAACGGCGGCCGGTAAGCACCCCGCGGCGGCCCGAGCGCCCGGCCCGGTGCCTACGGCGCCCACCCGGTGCCCCGGTGCCTACGGCCCGCCCGGTGCCCCGGTGCCTACGGCCCGCCCGGTGCCCCGGTGCCTACGGCCTGCCCGGTGCCTACGGCCCGCCCGGTGCCTACGGCCCGCCCGGTGCCCCGGTGCCTACGGCCTGCCCGGTGCCTACGGCACCCGGTCCAGCAGCAGGACCGCCACGTCGTCCGTCAGCTCGCCGCCGTTGAGCTCACGCACCTCGTTCACCGCCGCCCGCAGCAGCTGCTCGCCGCGCAAGCCCTCGGCGAACTGGCGGCGGACCATCTCCGTCATGCCGTCCTGGCCGAGCCTCTCCCGGCCCTGGCCGATGTGGCCCTCGATCAGGCCGTCGGTGTAGAGCATCAGGCTCCACTCGGCACCCAGCTCCACCTGCATCCGCGGCCAGCGGGCGCCGGGCAGCAGGCCCAGGGCCGGTCCGTTGTTGTCGTACGGCAGCAGACGGGCCGGCTTGCCCGGGCGGGCCAGCAGCGGCGACGGGTGACCCGCCAGGCACAGGCCCGCGCGGCGCCCGTCCGGCGCGATGTCCACCGTGCACAGGGTCGCGAAGATCTCGTCGTCGGCCCGCTCGTGCTCCAGCACCTGCTGGAGTGTGCCCAGCAGCTGGTCGCCGCACAGACCCGCCAGCGTCAGCGCGCGCCACGCGATCCGCAGTTCCACCCCGAGGGCGGCCTCGTCCGGGCCGTGCCCGCAGACATCGCCGATCATGGCGTGCACGGTGCCGTCCGGCGTCCGCACGACGTCGTAGAAGTCACCGCCGAGCAGCGCCCGCGAGCGGCCCGGGCGGTAGCGGGCGGCGAACCGCAGCGAAGAGCCCTCCAGCAGCGGTGTCGGCAGCAGGCCGCGCTCCAGGCGGCGGTTCTCCTGCGCCCGCAGCCGGCCCTCGGCGAGCCTGCGCTCGGCCGATTCGGAACGCTTGCGCTCCACCGCGTAGCGGATCGCGCGGCTCAGCAGCCTGCTGTCCAGCTCGTCGCGGAAGAGGTAGTCCTGGGCGCCCACCCGCACCGCCTCGGCACCGCGCTCGGCGTCGCCCGACGCGGTCAGCGCCAGGACGGCATGCCGGGGCGCGAGCTCCAGCACGTGCTTGAGCACCGCGAGCTCGTCCTCGGAGTCGCTGTGGCCCGGCGCCGGCAGCGCCAGGTCCAGCAGGATGCAGTGGACGTCGTCGGTCAGCAGCCGTCCGGCCTCGGTCAGATTGCGGGCCGTGCGGACGCGGATCGGCTTGCCTGCCTGGTCGAGCATGTCCGGCACGATCGTCGATCCGGCCGGGTCGTCCTCGATCAGCAGCAGCGTCAGGTTGGTGTGGGCGGTGTGGTTCTCCACCTTGTCCGTGGTGTTCCCGGCGGTGTCCGGCGTGCGGCCCGGCGGCGAGGTGTCCTTCACGGGCTCCTCGGCGGTTCCGCCGCGCGGGGACGCGACCTGCGCCTGACCACTCTCCGCGGCCGGGATCGCTCTCTGCCGCGGTATGGGTACGGGCATCGTCTTGGGTTCCTTCCCTCCCCCCGAGGGCATGGCGGGGGCGAGGGACCTCGACCCACCGACGGGGACCATAGCGGGTGTCGGCGCCGCATAGGAATGGTGTGAGCCACGCCGCTGCGCCACCGGCCAGTGTCATATGCCGCGATATGCCCCGCAGTTGGACAGCTCGGAGATGCTGCGGAGATGACGAACGTCACGTCGGCGCGCGGGGTGTGCGCCGGGGAGTGCGGTGGGTCACGTGGGCCAGGTCACCGCGGGTGTCCGATATCCGGCGCGTCTCGTCCGGCCGCCGTCCGCGATCAGTTGGCGCCGGTGTCCGGCCGCACCACCCCGAGGATGGGCATGGAGCCGGCCCCCGCGATCGTCACGGTCCGCCCGGGCCGCGGCGCGTGCACGATCGCCCCGTCGCCGATGTACATCGCGACGTGGCTGGCGTCGCCGAAGTAGATGACGAGGTCGCCGGGCCGCATGTCTTGGACGTCGATGTGCCGCAGCTGCTTCCACTGCTCCTGCGAGGTGCGCGGGATGCCGCGGCCGGCCGCTGTCCAGGCCTGTGACGTCAGCCCCGAGCAGTCGTAGGTCTCCGGGCCCTCGGCGCCCCACTGGTACGGCTTGCCGATCTGCGCCGTGGCGTACTCCACGGCCTTCTTGCCCTGCTCGGAGGCCTTCCCGTCGATCTCGTCGAGGATGCCGGAGTCGAGCCAGGCGGTCTGCGCCTTGTTCGCGGCCTCCTTCTCCAGCTCGGCGAGACGCTCCTGCTCCTCCTTCCGGAGGGCGGATTCGAGCTTCTCCGCCTGCGCGATCTGCTGCTCGATCTTCTTCTGCGCGGCGGCCTTGGCCTTGCGGCCCGCCTCCAGCTTCTTCCACTGCGCGGAGGCGTCCCTGGCGTACTGCTCCAAATCCTCCTGCGTCCGGGTCAGTTCGCCGAGCAGGCCCTTGGTCGCGTGGTGGCCCTGGCGGACCCGGCCCGCGCCGTCGAGGAACTCCCGCGGATCGTCGCTCAGTACCAGATGGGCCTCGGGTGGCAGCCCGCCGCCGCGGTACTGGGCGGCGGCCGCGGCTCCCGCACGGCCCTTCAGCTTCCGCAGCTTCTCCTGGCCCTTGACGATCTTCTTGGCCAGTTCCACGACCTCGGCGGACTGCTTGTCCGCCTTCTCCTCGGCGGCGTTGTACTCCTCGGTGGCGCGGCCGGCGGCGCGGTACAGCTTGTCGAGCTTCTTGCGCACGGCTTCCAGGTCCTTGCCGGGCGTGAGCGCCTGACCCGCGCTCGGGGTGGGTGAGGGCGTGGGGCTCGCGAATGCCGTGCCGGGTGCCGCCAGCACCGTGACCGCGCAGACCACGGCCACCGCCGTCGCGATCAGGCCACGCTTGCCCGTTCCCATACCCCGGCCCCCCAACTGATTAACCGTCAGTAACGTGCGGTTCGCCTGGGGATGCTGTCATGTCGACCCGGAAAGCGACAGAGGTAGTACTTCCCGCCATCCCCGCGCCGGTATGCCGCGACATGAAGATCTCCCCGCCTGTGTGACGAAGGACTCAAAGGGATCGTTCCAGACGGGCCCGTCCACTGCGGGTGCTCGCGCCGGATTGTGGGAGTCAGGCACCGGACTGCGGGTGCTGTGCGTCGGACCGCGGAGTCAGGGGGTGGACCCGCGGGAGTCCGGTGGTGGGGCGGAGGAGGCAGGCGCCGGACCGCAGGAGTCAGGCACCGGACTGCGGGTGCTGTGCGCCGGACCGCGGAGTCAGGGGGGTGGACGGCAGGAGGCCGGTGGTGGGGCGGAGGAAGCAGGCGCCGGACCGCAGGAGTCAGGCGTGCGGGGCCAAGGCCTCCCACCGCACTGTCACTTCACCCTGGCGCCACCGCGCCGGCCCATCCGTCACCGGCCAGTCGGCCGTCAGGTCCCGTACCGTCCGGATCCAGCGCTGCCGGGCGCCGTAGGAGGCGTAGGGCGCGGCGGCCGCCCAGGCACGGTCGAAGTCGCGCAGGAAGGCGTGCACCGGCTCGCCACGGACGTTGCGGTGGATGAGCGCCTTCGGCAGGCGTTCCGCGAGGTCCGAAGGGCGGTCCAGGGAGCCCAGCCGGGTCGCGAAGGTGACCGTGCGGGGCCCCTCCGGGCCGAGCGCGACCCACACGTGCCGGCGTCCGATCTCGTCGCAGGTCCCCTCGACCAGCAGCCCGCCCTGCGAGCCGGTCGCCGGGTCGGCCGCAGCGAGCCGCCCACACAGCCGCTGCCACACGGCCGCGACCTCGCCCTCCTCGTACTGCCGCAGTACGTTCGCCGCGCGGACGAGCAGGGGCCGCTGCGGGATGGGAATCTCGAAGCCGCCGTGCCGGAAGACCAGCCCCGTCCGCTCGTAGGGCAGCGCCGCCGTGACCCGGGCCGGTTCGATCTCGACGCCCACCACACGCGCGCGTGGCGCGACCGTACGCAGGCGGTGCAGCAGCTCGACGGCCGTCCAGGGGGCGGCGCCGTACCCGAGGTCGACCGCCACCGGGTCGGCGGCACGGCGCAGCTCGGCGCCGTGCGTGGCCGCGATCCAGCGGTCCATGCGGCGCAGCCGATTGGGGTTGGTCGTCCCGCGCGTGACCGTGCCCAGGGGTCGGGTCGCCGCGCGGGATGTCATACGTACGAGGTTAAGGGCCCCCGGCTCCGGTCAGGGGGTGAGGTGCCGCCGCCAGTAGGGAGGGGGACGCCGGTACTGAAGAGGACGGTCGGGTCGCCCGGCATCGGACCGTGGGCCGGGCCCTGCTCGAACGGGTCCCGGTCCGGGGCGGGGGCCGGAAGCCGAGGGCCGACGGCTCGTCGTCGCGCGGTGCCTGCGCGGCGCCGCATCTCTCGGTCACGGCTTCGGATCTCTCGGTCGCGGCGCCGAACCTCCTCGGGCATGGCGCCGAACCTCCTCGGGCATGGCGTCGATCCGCTCCTCGGTCAAGGCGTCGATCCGGCGGTGGTCGGCCTGTGCCCCCGACCGGGCTCGCTCTCGAACGGTTGAGCGATCAGCGGTAATGATTCGGTAAAACTCTCGATTCGGGAAATGGAGCGCCTCCCTCCGGTGTTGGACCCCGTCGGAGGGCGCCGTGCGCTCTGCGACAGGCATGCCCCGAGCGAGGAGGAACGCCACGTGAGCCAGTACATCGGCAGGCTCGGCCGGCGCTCCGCGTCGTCCCCCGCGCGCCTGCGGCTGCACCGCAGGCCACGCCGCGTCGCGATGCTCTCCGTGCACACCTCCCCGCTCCACCAGCCGGGCACCGGCGACGCCGGGGGCATGAACGTCTACATCGTGGAGCTCGCCCAGCGCCTCGCCGCGCAGGGCATCGAGGTCGAGATCTTCACGCGTGCGACCGCCGCCGCCCTCCCCGCGACCGTCGAGCTGGCTCCCGGCGTCCTCGTCCGGCACATCGACGCCGGCCCCTACGAGGGTCTCAACAAGGAGGACCTCCCCGCCCAGCTGTGCGCCTTCACCCACGGCGTGATGCAGGCCTGGGCCCACCACCGCCCCGGCCACTACGACCTGGTCCACTCCCACTACTGGCTCTCCGGCCATGTCGGCTGGCTCGCCGCCCAGCGCTGGGGCGTCCCCCTGGTGCACGCCATGCACACCATGGCCAAGGTCAAGAACGCCAACCTGGCCGACGGCGACACCCCCGAACCGGCGGCCCGCGTCATCGGCGAGACCCAGATCGTCTCCGCCGCCGACCGCCTCATCGCCAACACCACCGAAGAGGCCGACGAACTGGTCCGGCACTACGCGGCCGAGACCGACAAGGTCGCCGTGGTCCACCCCGGTGTGAACCTCAGCCGCTTCTCGCCCGCCGACGGCCGCGCCGCCGCCCGGGCCCGGCTCGGTCTGCCCCAGGACGCGCTGATCCCGCTCTTCGCGGGCCGCATACAGCCCCTGAAGGCCCCGGACGTGCTGCTGCGGGCCGTCGCCGTCCTCCTCGACGAGCGCCCCGAACTGCGTTCGCGCATCCTCGTGCCCGTCGTCGGCGGACCCTCCGGCAGCGGCCTCGCCAAGCCCGAGGGCCTGCAGAAGCTGGCCGCGCGCCTGGGCATCGCGGACGTCGTACGGTTCCGCCCGCCGGTCGGCCAGGAGCAGCTGGCGGACTGGTTCCGCGCCGCCTCCGTGCTGGTCATGCCCTCCTACAGCGAGTCCTTCGGACTGGTCGCCATAGAGGCGCAGGCGGCGGGCACCCCGGTGCTCGCGGCGTCGGTCGGCGGTCTGCCGGTCGCCGTGCGCGACGGGCACACCGGCTTCCTCGTCCGCGGACACGATCCGGCCGACTACGCGCGCGTGCTCGGTGATTTCGCCGACGACCCGCAGCTGGCCCCCCGGCTGGGCGGGCAGGCCGCCCGGCACGCCCAGTCCTTCGGCTGGGACACGGCCGCCGCCGCCACGGCCGACGTCTACACGGCCGCGATGCAGGCGCACCGCCGTCGCGTACGCTCGCTGCATGGGTGAAACCGATCAGGAACAGCGTGCGGCCCAGGTCGTCGAAGGAGTGCTGAAGGACGCCGAACTGGACTGGGAGAGCCCCCAGCCCGGTACCTACGTCGCGCAGCTTCCGGGCACCCGCAAGCTCAAGACCACGGTCTCCCTGATCGTCGGCCGCCACTCCCTGTCGCTGAACGCCTTCGTCATCCGCCACCCCGACGAGAACGAGCAGGGCTTCCACCGCTGGCTCCTGGAACGCAACCTCAAGCTCTACGGCGTGAGTTACGCCGTCGACCAGCACGGCGACGTCTACCTCACCGGCCGCCTCTCCCTGTCCGCCGTCACCGCCGACGAGCTCGACCGTCTGCTCGGCCAGGTCCTGGAGGCCTCCGACGGCGCCTTCAACACCCTTCTGGAACTGGGCTTCGCCTCGGCGATCCGCAAGGAGTACCAGTGGCGGGTGTCGCGGGGGGAGTCCACGCGCAACCTGGACGCGTTCGCCCACCTCACGCAGCGCCCCGAGCGCTAACCGGCCCGGTAACGCCCCGGCGGCACACCCACCAGCCTGCGGAAGTGCCGCGTGAGGTGCGACTGGTCGTAGAACCCGGCCGCCACCGCCACCTCGCCCGGTGAGCGCCCCTCCAGGAGCAGCCGCCGGGCGCGCCCGACCCGCAGGGACGTGAGGTACTGGTGCGGGGCGATGCCGTACGCGGTGCTGAACGCCCGTACGAGATGGGCGGGATGGGCGCCGAGCAGCCCGGCGGCCTCCCGCAGTGCGACACCCTCGACGATCCGCTCGTCCAGCACCTCGCGCAGGCGCCGCGCGAGAACGGGGTCGGCCGGCCGGGGGGAGACGGGGTCGCCCCGCAGATGGCCGCGCAACCGCTCCCCGACGAACAGCAGCCTGCTCTCGGCCTCCAGTTCCTCACCGGGCCGCCCCAGCGCGCCGTGCAACTGCCCCACCCGCCGCCGCAGCAGCGGATCGCGCACATCGGGCCGGTCGACGGCGGCCCCGATGAGCTCGTTCCCGAGATGCGTCCCGTCGAGGTACAGCACCCGCTTGCGAAAGCCCTCCGCGGTGACGGGGGAGCCGTTGTGCGGCACGTGCGGCGGCAGCAGCGACACGGTGTCGTGCGGGGTGCCGTGCTCGTGCCGGTCGAGGTCGTACCGCACGGCGCCGGTGTCCACGATCAGCAGCGTCCAGGCGTCGTGGACGTGCATCGGATAGGCGTACTCGGTGAACCGCGCGTGGAAGACCTCGACGACACCCTGGACGGCGGGCCGCCAGGCGGAGACGGTCCGCTGCCGGTCCGGCCCGTTCGTGCGCGAAGGCTTCGGCGCCCTGGACGGGGAGGCCATGCAAAAAACGTACAAGACCCGGGCACGGGCCGCCGGGCACGCTCGGACCATGGACACGATCACCGAACCCCCGCGGCCGGAGCCGATCCGATTCGACACGAAGATCGCCGTGCTGCTGCGCGCGGACCTGGCGCCCTGGCAGCGCCTCAACGTGACATCGTTCCTGGTCAGCGGCCTGGGGACGCAGCTTCCCGAGGTGATCGGCGAACCGTACGAGGACGCGGACGGCGTGCCCTACCTCCCCATGTTCCGCCAGCCGGTCATGGTCTTCGAGGCCACCAAGGAAACCCTGACCACCGCCCACGCCCGCGCCCTCTCCCGCGCCCTGCCCCGCGCGGTCTTCACCTCCGACCTCTTCTCCACGGGCAACGACCGCGACAACCGCGCCGCCGTACGGGCCGTGCCGACCGCGGAACTGGACCTCGTCGGACTCGCGGTCCACGGCCCGAAGAACGCGGTGGACAAGGTGGTGAAGGGGGCGCGGATGCACCCGTGAGCACCGGGCGCGGGGCGGGAGGACGACCAAAGTCGCGGGCGCGTAGACCAACGGCTGACGACAGGGCGGACGCCTCCCGCTCAGACTCCTTCCATGGAGGAAGCCAGGAACGCTCCCATGCGGAAGAGCCCCCGGACGCAGGCGGGCGAGGCGACGGAACTCGCCGAATCGGTCTGGGCCATCGTGCTCTTCTGCGTCGTCTGCGGTGCCGTGGCGGGCGCGCTGCTCCCGCTCCTCGCCCGCCTGCTGCTCGCCCTGCCGTGGGCACCGCTCGAAGGCCCGGCGGAACTGCTGACCTCGGTCCCGGAACCGGCCCTCACCCTCGGCACGATCGCGGTGGGCGTGCTCGGCGGCCTGCTGCTCGGCCTCTCGGCGGCGCACGAGTCGCTGTCCGTCCGCGTCTGCGACACCCACGTGACCCTGACCATCAGGGACAGCTCCCGGGAGTTCACCCGCGAGGAGATCTCCGCGTTCTTCCGGGACGGCAAGCAACTGGTCCTGCTCGGCCCGGACGGCCTCGAACGCGCGCGGGAACAGTGCGGCCTGAACTGGCAGCGCCTCACCAACGCCCTCACCGCACACGGTTACGCCTGGGAGGAACAGGACCCGCACCACGCCGAGTTCCGCCGCTGGGTGCCCGGCATCCCCGGCCTGCCCGCGGGCGCGGACGCCCTGCTGCGGGCCCGCGCCCAGGCCCGCAAGGACGAGCACGCCGGCGAGGCCCGGGAACTGCGCGGGGAACTGCTGCGGCTGGGTGTGGTCGTGCGGGACGAGGAGAGGCGGCAGTACGTCCGGGTCGTGACCGATGACATCAGCGGGTGACCTGAAACGCCGGCCCCGGTGAGCCCCGCGCCGCACGTCAGGGCGTACAGGCCGCGGCGATCGACGCGCTGTTCTCGTACAGGTGGTGCCGGGTGATCCGCCCGTCCTCGACGGTGAGCCGCAGCGCGAAGGGCCCCGAGAAGGACTTGCCGGTCGCCCGGACGGTCCCGGAGAGATGCCCCATCAGCACGGCGTCCGTCCCGTCCACGAGGACGGCGTCGACGGACGCGCGGGTGTCCTCGGGGACGGTGTACCGGGCCAACTCGGCTGCCTGCGCCGCACATTCGGCGGCGGTGGAACGAGGCCGGATCCAGGGGACGACGGGGTTCTCGGCGAGCATCCAGTCCACCGTGTCGGCGAAGAGTGCGGCGAGACCGTCGGTGTCACCGGCGAGGCGGAGTTCGAGGAACGTCCGGGCGGTGGAGCGGGTGGCTTCCGCGGTGTCGTCAGGCGTCATGGAACCCAGCCTGCCGGGGCGTCCGGGGAGCGTCGATTACCTCGGAGGTAGCCTCCGGCCTCCGCCCGCTGCCGGCCTCCGCCCGCTGCCGGCCTCGGAGAGGGGACCTGGCATGTGCGGGGCAGCCATGACCCGGACCGGAGGGCGGGGTGGGGTGGGCCAGGGGCGGCCCTGCTCCTAGAATCGAACGTATGAACGATCCAGAGTCGCGGCTCGCGCTGCTCCGCTTCCTGGAGCGCGTGCAGGAACGCGACCTGGCACGCACCCGTCGGTGGATCGCGGACGAGGAACGCCGCCAGGCGGAACGCCGGCGCGGCCTCCTGGCCCGCCCTCCCGCGCCGGACTGGCTGATCGAGCGCGGCCTGTCCGGGCAGGAACCCGTGTACGTCCACGTCGGGGGCTGCTGGAACGCGGGCCGGCGCAGCAAGGGCGTCGACCGTGACCGCGCCCGGCGTGCCCTCGCCGACGGAATCAAGGCCTGCCCGCAGTGCCGGCCGGACACGGAGCTGGGCTTCGTGGACGGCTAGAGAGGTCACGACGTCGCCCGGCGCACGAAGACCATCACGACGAGGAGCGGTGTGCCTCCCGCGTGAGCGACATGACCCGGACGGGCTGCCCGTGGGCAGGGACGTGAGTGATGCGGTCCAACGTCATTCCGAGCTTGGTCATGACGCGGATCGAGGCGTGATGGTCGACGTGGCAGACACTGACGACGCGTTCCAGACCCGCCCCTGCCCCTGCCCCTGCCCCCGACCCCGCCTCGTCGAAGGCGAACGCCAGGACCTCGCGTGCCGCTTCCGTGGCATAACCCCGGCCCCAGGAGCGGGGTCGCAGCCGCCATCCGATCTCCACCGCCGGCATGATCTCGGGGAGGAAGGCCGGAACGGCCAGACCCACCCAGCCGATCAGCTCGCCGGTCGCGGTCTCCTCGGCGGCGAACAGGCCGTAGCCGCGCTCGTCCCAGGCGGCGCGCACCCGGGACATTGCCGCCGCGGTCCGCTCACGCGTACCGACCGAGCCGTCACCGACGTAGCGCATGACGTCCGGGTCCGCGTCCATCTCCGCGAGCGCGTCCAGGTCGGACTCCCTCCACTGACGCAGCCACAGACGTTCGGTACGGCGCTCCGGGTGCCCTGTCACCATGACGTCCCGCCCTTCCGGGCCTGGTTGCTCTCCCCAGCCGTTCCCCGCCGCCGGGACCACCGCTGCCACCACGGCAGATCCCTCCGGCTCACCCCGCACCGACCTCCGGCTGCGGCCGCGGCGCCCCCACCGACGGCTCGACCGCCTTCTCCTCCCCCGGCACCTGCCGCATCAGCACGGCATACCCCGCCCCGGCCGCCGTCCCCACCACCGCGCACAGCCCCCACAGCCACTCCGCCCCGAACCGGTCGATGACGAACCCGGACAGCAGCGGGGCGACGAGGGCGGCCACGGACCACGACATCGTGTACATGCCCTGGTAGCGCCCGCGCCCGAGCACCGGCGACAGCCGTACGACGAGACCCGTCTGCGTCGGCGCGTTGACGATCTCGGCCAGCGTCCACACGCACACCGTCAGCGCGATGACCCCCACCGACCCCGCGAACGCGGTGAGCGCGAAGCCGTACCCCGCGAGGACGGACGAGACGACCAGCAGCCGGCGGGGATCCCGGTGTTCGATGAAGCGGGTGACCGGGATCTGCAGGACGACGATCAGCACGCCGTTCACGGCGATCGCCATGCCGTACTCGGCCGGAGTGAAACCGGCCTCTCCCATCGCCACCGGCAGCCCCACCGACCCCTGCTGGAAGATCAGCGCGACGAGGAAGGACAGCCCGACGACGCTCATGAACCGCCCGTCGCGCAGTACGGTGCGCAGGCTCACGGAGTCGTTCCGGACGCCCGCCGTCACCGGTGTCTCGACCGGTTTGGACTCCGGCAGCCGCAGGAAGACGAGGATCGCGCAGAGCATCGTCATCCCCGCCTCGATCAGGAACCCGGCGCGGTAGCTGACCTCGGCGATGAACCCGGCGGCCATCGCTGACACGGCGAAGCCGAGGTTGATGGCCCAGTAGTTGAGGGAGAAGGCGCGGATACGGTCCTCGGGCCGCACGATGTCGGCCATCATGGCCTGCACGGCGGGCCGCGAGGCGTTGCTCGCCATGCCGACGAGGAAGGCGACCCCGGCGATCGCGACCGGGTCGCGTACGAAGCCCAGCAGCGCGACGGACACGGCGGTCGAGGACTGCGCGATCAGCAGGGTCGGTCGCCGGCCCAGCCGGTCGGTCATCACCCCGCCGCCCAGCGAGGAGATCACCCCGCCCAGCCCGTGCAGGGAGGCGACCAGACCGGCGTACGTGGCGGAGTAGCCGCGGTCGACCGTCAGATACAGCGCCATGAAGGTGGCGACGAACGCGCCGAGCCGGTTGACCAGCGTGCTGGTCCACAGCCACCAGAACTCGCGCGGGAGACCGGAGACCGTCTCCCGGACGGCACGTCGGGCACGCAGGGCGTACGGCATGGGTCCCCCCGGAGGCAACAAGTGACGGCGTCGCTCGTGAGCAGCGCTCACGAGCAGCGCGTGTAAGCAGCGCTGTCAGCATGCGCAAATTACAAGCCGTCCGTTGCCGCGGGCCACTCGATTAACAGATCCAGTCAAACGTCCGCCTGCCGGGCAGCTACGCGAACGGGCGAAAGCGTGGATTACGCTCTGAGGCATGGCCGACGCACCGTACAAGCTGATCCTCCTCCGCCACGGCGAGAGCGAGTGGAACGCGAAGAACCTGTTCACCGGCTGGGTGGACGTCAATCTCAACGAGAAGGGCGAGAAGGAGGCAGTCCGCGGTGGCGAGCTCCTGAAGGACGCCGATCTCCTCCCCGACGTGGTCCACACCTCCCTCCAGAAGCGCGCGATCCGCACGGCCCAGCTGGCCCTGGAGGCCGCGGACCGCCAGTGGATCCCGGTCCACCGCTCCTGGCGCCTGAACGAGCGCCACTACGGCGCCCTGCAGGGCAAGGACAAGGCCCAGACCCTCGCCGAGTTCGGCGAGGAGCAGTTCATGCTGTGGCGCCGGTCCTACGACACCCCGCCCCCGCCGCTGGACGTCGACGCCGAGTACTCCCAGTTCTCCGACCCGCGCTACGCGACCCTCCCGCCGGAGCTGCGCCCGCGTACGGAGTGCCTGAAGGACGTCGTCGTCCGCATGCTCCCGTACTGGTTCGACGCGATCGTCCCCGACCTGCTGACCGGCCGCACGGTCCTGGTCGCGGCGCACGGTAACTCGCTCCGCGCCCTGGTCAAGCACCTGGACGGCATCTCCGACGCGGACATCGCCGGCCTCAACATCCCCACGGGCATCCCGCTCTCCTACGAACTCGACGCCGAGTTCACGCCGCTGAACCCGGGCGGCACATACCTCGACCCGGAGGCTGCCGCGGCGGCCATCGAGGCGGTCAAGAACCAGGGCAAGAAGAAGTAGTCGCCCACGAATAAGCCCCCTACCTGCGGGTTCTCCGCTGGGAGGGGGCTTTTCGCTGCCTCTGGGCCGTCTCCGGGCCGTCAGGGCGATGGGGCCGTGCGCTCTCCGGGCTCCGGCTCCTGTCTCCACTCCGCTCCGGCTCCGGCGCTTTGGAGCAAAGCGACAGCGGACTGGGCCCTGTACGCAGACAGACCCCCAAGGAGGGTGACGGGCGCTTGGCGCGCCAGGACCCGGCTGTGCCACAAGCTCTGCCCGGTCACCTTGCGCACTGCAAGGATCACATCCATCTCGCGGGGCCCACAGTCGACGAGCACCACCTCGTGGGACGGGTCGTCGCAGAGCAGCATGTAGTACTCGGTGGACTCCTCGTCGGACATCTCGCCCCCTGCCTCAGCGAACGGGAGCGTATGCGCCCTCGAAGACGGCAGCCACGGCTTTTCGGGTGCGCTGGCGGCTGCTCGGCATGAGACCGGACGGGATGGCAGATGGGGAGAGTGGCGGGTTGGGGCCTTTTGGCGCCCCTGCGCGGTGATGGTCGTGCAACATACGGCTATGCGGCTTGACTCCAAAGCCACCACCGCGCCGTTATTCACAGCAGGCGCGGCACTCATCGCCGGTGGCGTGACACGGTGGACCCAACAGGGAGTTGCCCGGGATCGGGTCGACTGGGAGGGGAAGCTGGAGGTTGCGAAGTCCGACGCGGGAGAGCAGCGTAGAGAGTGGAACACTTCTTGATGTTGTGCCGCCCGGTGAAGTGCCTCCAGTCGAACTCGGAGTTCCCGTAGCGGGCGACGATCTTCCGGTCATCGGGGTCTTTGGTTTCGCACTTGACCTGATGGTCCCATGGGTTTGGCTGGGCAGGCATCGGTCGGGCGTACGCGGTTCCGAAGAGCGTGGTGGCACTGATGATCGCTGCGGCCGCGAGAGTGATGATCTTCGTGCCCGCTCGGAGTGACGGTTGACGCGCCTCGCGCTCCTGCTGCTCGGCATTGAAATGCGGGGCGAGATTGACCCGCCTCTTTCTTGGTCCTGACCTTGGCCAGGGCCACGACGCGTCCCAGGGCATTGTCATCGATGTCAATCCGGGTCACGGACATGCGGCACCTCCCATGCCCGGTCGTCCGTAGCCGGGCAGCAGGCCGCCCGCGACATCGCGGGCGGCCTGCTGCCATGCGGGGTCTATTGACGGACCGTCAGCTCGCGTTGGTCGTACGGCGCCTGCGCGCGAAGTAGACCGCGGCGCCGCCGGCCGCCACGACGGCGAGACCGGCACCCGCGAGGACGGGGGTGTTGCTCGACGCGCCGGTTTCGGCGAGGTCTCCGTTCGTGGACGGCTCGTTCGCCCCCGTGCCGTTGCCGTTGCCGTTGCCGTTGCCGCTGCCGCTGCCGCTGCCGCTGCCGCTGCCGCTGCCGCTGCCGCTGCCGCTGCCGCTGCCGCTGCCGCTGCCGCTGCCGCTGCCCGTGCTGGCGCTGGGCTCGGGCGTGGCCGAGTCATCAGGGGTGGGGGTCGGGGACGGACTCGCATCGGGCACGTCGGTGTCGGCGAGCTGCGCCGCGAAGGCGCCGGCGATCAGCTTGTGGCCGTCGGCGTTGGGGTGGGGATCCTTCTTCGTGCACGCCCAGGTCAGCTGGCAGATCTTGGCCACGTTGGCCGGCACCTCACCCGCGCCGGGCACGTTGACCTGGGTGGTGAAGTCGTCCGAGGAGAAGGCCCCGGCCAGGTCCGCCACCTTGAAGCCGGTGGGCTTGTACACCTGGGTGATGCCCGTGTTGGCGGCCTCGACCAGGGGTGCCGACTCCTTGGCGGCCTGCTGACCGGAGGCGCCGAGCAGCCAGGTCGCCAGGAACGGGTTGTAGTACGTCGAGCCCACGAATTGGGTGTTCTTCGTGCCCGCCTTGCGGAGCGTGCCCGCGATCTGGGCGATGTTCTTCGCCATGCTCTGGCTGGTGCTGTTCAGGCAGGCCCCGTCGAGCGTGCCGGCCGGGCTGACGCATCCCTGGATGATGTCGTTTGCGCCCACGCTGAGAGTCACGTAAGCGACCTTGCCGTGGTGCTGGGCCATGGCCTGCAGGGCGGCGTCCAGTTGGGACTTGGCCTGCGGGTAGTCGCACTTTCCGCCCTTGATCAGGGACTCGGTGGTCTCACCGGTGCAGCCCAGGCGTATGTGCTTCAGCCCGGGGGTGCGCTGCTTGAGCTGCGCGTAGAGCTGGTCGGTGTAGGCGAGGTCGGTGTCCTTGTCGATTTCCGGCTGGTAGCCGGTGGCCAGGGAGTCGCCGAGCGAGATGTAGTACGTGGCGTCCTTGGCTGCGGCGTCCTCGGCGGCGGTGGCAAGTCCGGGCGTGCCCAGCACGATCGTCGTGGCGGCGATGGCCAACCGGGGGCCGACACTCTGAAGGGGTCTCATCACTTGTGTGTGCGCTTTCCAGTTATTGGGGGGGTGCATGCCCGAAGGCGCGGCGTGAAGCGAGGCCGGGTGCGGCGGAACTCAGCCGATACGCTTTCCGGGCACCAGAAGAAGGCCTTGGGGTGAAGGCGCGGGGGGATTCATGCCCTCCGTAAGCTGCGGGATCTGCCCGACTTCACATCGGAGGCATGGGCGTCAATTTAGCAAGGGGATTACCGACTTGGCTAGGACTGACCGGCAAAGTGATGATCGCTACGACACGTGTAACCATCAGGAATGTTCGACCGGTCGGAACTGGTCACCAGACTCGCCGGTAACCACTCGTTAAGTGATCGACTAGGTGTCGAATACTTCTCGCGGCAGCCCTCCACCCGCAGGAAAAGTGACTCCAACTGCCGGGTTGGGCTGGTGTTTAGCACAGCATTCGGCCTCATTGTTCGACGGGTCGAATGCCGTCGATTACGGAATGAAGATGCCGGGATCGAAGTTTGCCGGTCGGACGACCTGGCCGCGGAGAAAGCCGAAGCCGCCGCATCGTATTCGAGCATGTCGTCACCTGCCCTTCGGCCAGGTGCCGTTCCCGACCGCGCCAGGCGAGAAAGCGCGAAGCCCTGCGACGCGCGGCGCGTCGCAGGGGTTTTGAAGGCTGCACGTGGCGGCAGCTGCCGTCAGCGTCCTTCGGGCCTTCCGGAGCCACGGCGCACCGGCGCTCGGGCATCGAGTCCTCAATCCGCCTGGGCCGACACCGTTGGACCACGGAACGCACCGTCGCCCGGCTTGCCGGATGCCGTCGACCGCACCGCCGCCCCGAACGCAGAAGCCGGGCCCTCCACCACCTCGTGCCTTGGAGCTGAGGCAGGGCGGAGCCGCTCCTCGGCCGCGCGAAAGCAGCCGTCCCCCGGTCGGTCCGCGGACCGATGAGCCGACGCAGCCTCGCGGTGCCGTACCGGCTGCCACCGCGTCCTCAGGCACGCTCATCAGCGTGGGACGTCCACAGCGTGGACACGGGCTGCGGCAACAGCCGACCCCTGCTTTCTGACGCGCTGACAGCAGGCGACGGAAACAGCACGGTGGGAACAGCCTTCGCACAGAACGTGCGCCCCGGGACATCCGCACCCGGGGCGCAGATTCGCGTCAGGTCCGACAGCCGTTATGCCCAGCAGCCGTTCACGGTCGCGGCGAGGCCGTCCATCGCGTCCCTGATGGCGCTGTTCTGGGCCGTGGAGCCGTTCTCCACGAAGGAGAAGACCTTCCACCGGCCGTCCTTGCCCTGGGTCAGGCCGCTCAGTGCGATGGCGCCGGTGAGGGTGCCGGTCTTCGCGTGCACCTTGCCGACGGCACACTGCGAGTTCGCGTCGTCGAAGCGGCCCCATTCCGGGCCGAGCGTGCTGCCGGCCTCGCCCGCGACCGGGAGGCCGTCGCGGATCGAGCTCAACCGGTGCTCGTAGCGCTTCTCCGTCAGCAGGTCGAGGATCTCCGCCAGGGTCCGGGCCGGGATGCGGTTGGCACGCGACAGGCCGCTCCCGTCGTACATCTCGAAGTTCTCCAGCGACACTCCGTACCGCCGGCTCAGCACGTCGCGTACGACCGCCGTGCCGCCCTCGAACGTGGCGGGCTGCCCGGCGCGCAGCGCGGTCATCCGCAGCAAGGTCTCGGCAATGTTGCTGTCGCTGACCTTGATCATGTGGTGGACGATGTCCGACAGCCGGGCGGACTTGTGGCGAGACACCGGTACGTCGGTGATGTCCGCTGTCCGGCGTGTGACCTCGCCGTCCACGGTGATGCCGGCGGCGGCGACTTGTCCGGCGAAGACCTGTCCGGCGTCGATCGAGGTGTCGTTGACGGCGTGTCCGTCGACGACGAGGGCGCGGACCGGAGCGACGGAGTCGGGGTAGTAGCCGTCGTTCCAGCCGGGGGCCAGGGTCGGTTCGGGGAAAAGGCTGTCGTCCACGGCGACCTTCACGGTGGTGAGGCCCGCGGCCTTCAGCCCGGCCACCGCGTCCTTGGCCATTTCGCCGAGGTCGGCGCTGGTCAGGGTCCGGTCGCCGCCACCGACGAGGGTGAGGGTGCCGTCGCCGTAGACGACCTTCGTCTTGAACTGGTGGTTCGGGCCGAGCACGGTCAGGGCGGCGGTCGCAGTGGCGAGCTTGGTGTTGGACGCCGGCATCAGCGCGGTGGCGCCGTTGTGGTCCCAGACAGTGCCGTCCGACTCGGCGTCCAGCACCACACCGCTGACGTTGCCGCCCAAGCGCTCGTCGTTGACGCGGGTGTTGAGGTTCGCGGCGATCGCCTGGTCGGCGGAGTCGAGGCCTTCATTCGCGTCCGGGGCCGTGTCGGGGGCCGTCGCAGTGGTCTTCCCGTTGGCCGCGAAGGCCGAGGGACCGGCGAGCGCCGCCGACGCGACGGGCACTGCCATGGCGAGGACCAGGGCTCGGCGGGCGTTCGTGCCGAGCTGCTTCGGCTTGCGGTGCCGGTGGCGCCCGCCGGGTGTGAAGGCAGTCGGGGGCACGACTTCCGTTCTGTCGTTCATGGGGGGAAGCTTTCCGTGATGTACGTCGACGGAGGGTCAAGTCGACGTGGTGGGGGAGTGGTTGCCACGAGGCGCAAAATGATCAGCGCCGCACAAGTGGTCACATGAACCCCACGACCGGCGAAAGGTGACTCATCAGTAAGAGACAGAAGTCACAAGTTCGCGTACGCCAGTCGACTCGGATTCAAAAGGGCGTAGCCGACTGTCTCCCTTCCTCGGCCGTTCAAGGGACAGGCGTGTCCCACGGTCACGTCGTCGAGGTCAGTCGCCACACGTCGTCAAGGTCAGTCGCCACACGTCTTCCGGCAGGTGCGCAGCCGCGCCTTCGTCAGGCCGGTGCCCCGGCTCGGCACCCCCGGCATGTGCGCATAGCCGTGGTGCGAGGGGCCGTCCCTGCGGCGCGCTGAGGGCTTCGATGCCGTAGATCCGATGCGGGCGGTGCCGCTCACGGCAGTGGACATGGCCATGCCCGTCATCGTCCCGGCCATTCGGGGGAGATGCGCGCGGTCTCGGGGGCGTGTCTCACCCCGCGGGGGCATCCCTTGCTGGGACGAAAGGGAGACATGATGCCGCTCTATCTATCGAGGTTCAGCTACACGCCGGAGACTTGGGCGAGGCTCATCAGCCACCCCGAGGACCGTGCCAAGGCCGCTCAGTCGTACATCGAGTCCGTCGGCGGCAAGCTGCACGGCTTCTGGTACGCGTTCGGCACCCGCGACGGCTACAACTTGTGGGAGGCCCCCGACAACGTCTCCATGGCCGCGGTCGCCCTGGCGATCAGCGGCGGCGGCGCACTCAGCTCGTTTGAGACGACCGTTCTCCTGAGCATCGACGAAACCATGGATGCCCTGCGAAAAGCCGGGCAAGTCCAGTACCGGGCACCCGGCGCGTAGCGGTCCAGGGTGGCCGGAAGCGACGAGTAGTCCCGGCTTCGGGCCGTCCCTGGGCCGTCCGGGACCGTTCGACAAGCCGGGCCGGGTCGACCGACGGTTCGAGGCCGGGCAGGCCGGCCGACGGCCCGAAGCCGGGCAGGCCGGCCGACGGCCCAGGCCGGCCAGGTCGCCGACGGCCCGAAGCCGGGCGGGTCGCCGCGCCCCGAATTTCGATGCCGCGCCCGCCCGTTCCACCATGCCCGCATGGTCTCAGGCGAGCACACCGGCGAAGCAACGGCGTCCGCGGATACGACTCGGTGGACACGGGCGACCGTCCACCCGGACATGTGGGTCGACCCCGACGACGACCCCGCTAGACCGACGCCCAGCCCGTCGACGAACGCGGCATCCTGCTCGACCACCTGCGCAACTACCGCCTCACCCTGGAGATGAAGTGCGCGGGCCTGGACGCCGAGCAGATGGCCCTGCTGGGACCGGTACGGCACCTGACCGAGGAGGAGCGGCACGTCCGCCGGGTGATGGCCGGCGAAGACGCGCCGGAGCCGTACCGCACGCCGGAGGACCGGGACGGTGACTTCGACGGCGCGGTCGCCGACCCGGCGGTCGTGGACGAGGCCTGGCGGCAGTGGCGTACCGAGGTCGAGCGCACCGACCGCTACCTGGCCGGTGTCACCGACCTCTCCACCGGCAACGCCGGCCACTGCGACTTCGGCCCCGAACCCGGCGGCCGGCTCCAGCTCCGCGACATCCTGGTCGCGCAGATCGCGGAGTACACCCGGCACTGCGGCCACGCCGGCCTCCTGCGTGAACGGATCGACGGCCGCGTCGGGCAGTGAGCCACCTCCAGGAAAACTTCGGCGGCGATGTCGAGAACCCGCGCCCGGCTCCGTCCCCGGGGTGAAGGCGCAAGATGGGTTGCACAGCACCGAGGAGAACCACGATGGCCAAGTACCTGCTTCTGAAGCACTACCGCGGCGCCCCGGCGGCGGTCAACGACGTACCCATGGACCGGTGGACGCCGGAGGAGATCTCGGCCCACGTGCAGTACATGCAGGACTTCGCGGCCCGGCTGGAGAAGACCGGAGAGTTCGTCGACGGCCAGGCGCTCGCCCCCGAGGGCGCGTGGGTCCGGTACGACGGTGAAGGGCGCCCGCCGGTCACCGACGGCCCGTTCGCCGAGACCAAGGACCTCATCGCCGGCTGGATGATCATCGACGTGGCCGGCTACGACCGTGCCGTCGAGCTGGCCGGCGAGCTGTCGGCGGCCCCCGGGGCGGGCGGCAAGCCGATCCACGAGTGGCTCGAGGTGCGCCCCTTGCTCACCCCGCACCCCACCATCACGGAGTGACCCACGAACGCGCCGGGGACCTGGCCACGGCGGCCCGCCCGTACGCCGAGGCGGCCCACATGGCTCCCCCTCCTCGCCGAACGGGGCTACCTGACCTGCCAGACGGCCTGCCTGTATGCCGTGGCGGCCCACATGGCTTTCCCTCCTCGCCGAACGGGGCTACCTGACCTGCCAGACGGCCTGCCTGTATGCCGTGGCGGCCCACATGGCTCCCCCTCCTCGCCGAACGGGGTTACCTGACCTGCCAGACGGCCCGGCTGTATGCCGTGGCGGCTACATGGCTCCCCACCCAGCCGAGCGTGACCACCTGACCGCCAAGCGGCCCGCCTCAACGCCGGCCGGCGCCGCTGACGGGCCGCGTGCGGCAGGTCACCGCACGGACAACGGCACAGGGTGCACCTCGTCCGCCTTGTGCCCGGCGCGCTCGTGAATGCGCTGGACCGCTTCGGCCGAGGGGCCCTCGGAGAGGCAGTAGACGTGGCCGGACTCCGGGTCCGCCCAGGCCATCTCGAAGTGGACCTGCTCGTCCTTCTCTATCGCCAGGTCCGCGTTGTGGGCTTCACGCAGTTGTTCCTCCGTGATGCCCTTCATGCCGCGATGGACATCCATGAACTTGGGCATGCCTCGCGTCTCCTTCCCGGCACGGCGCTCGCCCGCGCCGCCTTGCCTTCCTCTCATGCTCCGCCCGTCGGGCCGCCCGGGCGACTCCAAGCCCAGGATCCACGGTCCACGGCGTGACGCCGCAGGGCCCCGGCGACACCGCCGGGGCCCTACAGGTTTCTGCGAAACAACGTGCCGGCGTCAGCCGCACTGGCAGGGGCTGCCCGACTGGCAGCCGCAGCCGCAGCCCGATCCGCAGCCGCACGCGGCGATCAGGGGCAGGCTTCTGATCTCGGCGGGCTGCTCGGTCTCGCGCTGCCGGGCGGGGTCGGGCGTGGTGCTGGGGGATTCGGACATGGGTCCCTCCTCGAGGCTGGTGCCTGTGCCCATTGGATGCCCGTCCCGCTGGGCGCATCAACGGCGCATTGAGGCGCCCGCGCGCCCAGCCGGTCCCCGTCCGCCCCGCTCGTTTCCGGCGCCCGCCCCCGGCCCGGCACCTTCAGGCGCTCTCCGCCCCCGAGACCGACTGGATCTCCGGCTGCACATCCGTCTGGAGCTCGTCGGCGTGCTCACCCGTCACCAGGTACACCACACGCTTGGCGACCGACACGGCGTGGTCGGCGAACCGCTCGTAGTAGCGGCCCAGCAGCGTCACGTCCACGGCCGTCTCGATGCCGTGCTTCCAGCGGTCGTCCATCAGGTGCTGGAACAGGGTGCGGTGCAGCAGGTCCATCTCGTCGTCGTCCTGCTCCAGCTGGAGCGCCAGGTCGACGTCCTTGGTGATGATCACCTCGGCGGCCTTCGCCATCAGGCGCTGCGCGAGCTGGCCCATTTCCAGGATCGTGGCGTGCAGGTCGCTCGGGACGGCGCGGTTCGGGTAGCGCAGACGCGCGAGCTTCGCCACGTGCTGGGCGAGGTCGCCCGAGCGCTCCAGGTCGGCCGACATCCGCAGCGACGTGACGACGATGCGCAGATCCGTCGCCACCGGCTGCTGCCGCGCCAGCAGGGCTATGGCCCGGGCCTCCAGCTCGTGCTGGAGCTCGTCGACCCGCTGGTCGGCCTCGATGACGTTCTCGGCCAGCTTCAGGTCGGAGTCGAGCATGGCGGTCGTGGCGCGCCCGATCGCCGACCCGACCAGCCGGGCCATCTCCACCAGACCGTCGCCGATCGAGTCCAGTTCCTCGTGGTACGCGTCCCGCATCAGGCTTTCCCTCTCGTGCGTCTCAGTCGGGGGTCCAAGGGCCGGGGCCCACCGGACACCGGCGGTACGACCGTCGTATTACCAACGGTCCGCACCCCACGCTCCCACGTTCCGGCCCTTACGCGTCCGTTTCCGTCATCCCAAATGAACCAATACTGGCTCCAAGGTGAACTCTGGGCGACGAGTGTTCGAGCTCGCAGCCCGACGGCTGTGGAGGGTGCCCGAGCCATGCCTAACCTGGGTGCATGGACGTGAACGCGGCGGTTGCCGCAGTGGCAGCGATCGTCGGGGTGCTCACCGGCGTCATCGCCATGCTCGCGTTCCGCTGGAGTGAGCGCGAGCAGAAGCGCCCCACCCGTAGCTCCCTGCACACCGACGCGGTCCTTCCGCCGGGCGTGGACACGGTCCTGTCGGTCCTCAGGTCGTCGGCCGTCGTCCTCGACGAGGCGGACGCCGTGGTCAAGGCCAGCTCGGCGGCGTACGCCCTCGGCCTGGTCCGCGGCGGCAAGCTCGCTGTCGAGCCGATGCTGCAGATGGCCCGGGACACCAGGCGGGACGGCGAGATACGCCAGGTCGAGCTGGATCTGCCACGGCGCGGCACCGGACGTGGAGAGGCCCTGGCCGTCTCCGCGCGGGTCGCGCCGCTCGGCTCCCGGCTGGTGCTGCTGCTCGTGGAGGACCTGACCGAGGCCCGCCGCATCGAGGCGGTCCGGCGCGACTTCGTCGCCAACGTGAGCCACGAGCTGAAGACACCCGTAGGTGCCCTCTCGCTGCTCTCCGAGGCCGTGATGGACGCCTCCGAGGACCCCGAGGCGGTCGAGCGGTTCGCCGGGCGCATGCAGATCGAGGCCACCCGGCTCACCAGCCTGGTGCAGGAGCTCATCGACCTCTCGCGGGTGCAGAACGACGACCCGCTGGAGGACGCCGAGCCGGTTCGGGTCGACGAGCTCGTCGCGGAGGCCGTCGACCGCTGCCGGCACCAGGCCGGTGCCAAGCAGATCACCATGGCCGCCGGTGGCGCCGCCGACCTGCACGTCTGGGGAAACCGCGGCCAGCTCGCCGCCGCCCTGGGCAACCTCGTCGAGAACGCCGTCAACTACTCACCCGCCCGCACCCGCGTAGGCATCGCGGCCCGCAGGGTGAACGCGCCCGGCGGGGAACACATCGAGATCGCCGTCACCGACCAGGGCATCGGCATCTCCGACAAGGACAAGGAGCGCATCTTCGAGCGCTTCTACCGCGTCGACCCGGCCCGCTCCCGTGCCACCGGTGGTACGGGTCTGGGGCTGGCGATCGTGAAGCACGTGGCCGCCTCGCACGGCGGTGAGGTCACGGTGTGGAGCGCCGAAGGCCAGGGCTCCACCTTCACCCTGCGGCTGCCGGAGGCCGGTGCGGCCCGCGACCGCGCACAACAGCAGCCCGCCCGGGACGAACGCGCAGGGAGCGCGGGCCTCGACGAGGAGGCCGGGCGGTCAACCCTCACATCCCCCGAATCAACCGCGTACGAAACGCTTCCCGCCCCGGAGGTCCTTCCGTGACCCGTGTGCTCGTCGTCGAGGACGAGGAGTCCTTCTCCGACGCCCTGTCGTACATGCTCCGCAAAGAGGGCTTCGAGGTCGCAGTCGCGACCACCGGACCCGACGGACTCGACGAGTTCGAGCGCAATGGCGCCGACCTCGTCCTCCTCGACCTGATGCTGCCCGGCCTGCCGGGCACCGAGGTGTGCCGTCAGCTGCGCGGTCGCTCCAACGTTCCCGTGATCATGGTGACCGCCAAGGACAGTGAGATCGACAAGGTCGTCGGACTGGAGATAGGAGCCGACGACTACGTCACCAAGCCGTTCTCCTCGCGCGAGCTGGTCGCGCGTATCCGTGCCGTGCTGCGCCGCCGCGGCGAGCCCGAGGAGGTCACCCCGGCGGCCCTGGAGGCCGGACCGGTCCGCATGGACGTCGACCGGCACGTGGTCACCGTCGGCGGCACCAAGATCGACCTGCCGCTGAAGGAGTTCGACCTGCTGGAGATGCTGCTGCGCAACGCGGGCCGGGTCCTCACCCGCATGCAGCTCATCGACCGGGTCTGGGGTGCCGACTACGTCGGTGACACCAAGACCCTCGATGTCCACGTCAAGCGCCTGCGCGCCAAGATCGAGCCGGACCCGGGCGCCCCGCGCTACCTGGTGACGGTCCGTGGTCTCGGCTACAAGTTCGAGCCGTAGACCGGCCGTGCGCGACGGGAAGCACTGAAGCACGAAGGGCGGGACCTCTCTCCGGGGAGGTCCCGCCCTTCGTGCGACTGCTCAGTGCCCGGCGTTCGCGCTCGCCGAGGCCGCGTCGGTCGGCGTGCCGGACGCCCCGTGGCCACCCGGCGTCTCGCCGGCGGCGGGGCTCTCCGGCGCACCCGACTCGCCCTCGGCGGGAGAACCGGACGGCGACCCGGACGGGGACGCGGAGGCGCCCGGCGCGGCCGGCACCTCGGACGGGCCCCACTCCTTGAAGTAGTGCTCGGCGGGGACGACGAACGCGCGCAGGCTCACGGCACCCGTCTTGCTGAAGGTGAAGGTGACCTTCTGGGCGTTGCCGTCCTGCACGGCCTCACGGCTGCTCGGCAGCATCGCCGTCGCGTTGTCCTTGCCGCCCACGATCAGCGAGCCGCCGGGCGGGATGCTGAGGCTGCCGCCCTTGGCGGGCTTGAGCTCGGCGGTCTTGCCGGTGCCGGGCAGGGTGATGGACTCCAGCGTCTCGGCGCTCCTGCCGGAGTTGAAGAAGGTCGCGGAGATCGCGGCCGGGCCGGTCGACTCGAGGTCGGGCTGCGTGATCACGATCGCGTTCTGGATCTTGATGTCACCGACGCTCGTGGCCGCGTTGTCCGGCTTGATCTCCAGGGTCTGGGCGTTGTTGCCGGCGCCGCACGCGGCGAGCGAGGCGATCGAGAACGCGGTGACGGCGGCGGCGAGGGCACCGCGTCGAAGGCTGCTGCTCACGGCGGAGGCAACTCCTTGACTCGAGCGGAGCGGCCGATAAAGCCGCCCTAAGGGTCTGTCAGCGGGCCTTAGGTTACCGAGCCGTCCCCGTCGCGCCGCACCCGACCCCCCGGCACCACTGATGCCACCCCGGTCGCGGATGACTCCTGCGTCACATTGGCGCTGTGCTCGTCCGGCATTCACATAAGAGTCCGGGGCAGTACCGCAGATTTTTCGTGAAGGAATGCGGGGCCACCTGGGAATTGATCACCGGTGGTCCCTCCGGGCGGCTCGTGATCAATTCCGGATTCGACCGGAACCCGGCTCGAGCCTCCGAACGGAGTAGCGGAAGTCGATCATACGGAACCGGACATATGGGGATGTTCGGCCGTCTGGAGGATGCTCCGGATGCGTGTAGCGTACGCGTTTCGCTCACCCCGGAGAGCCGCTCCCACCTGCGAATACCTTCTTCCACTGGCTGTCCGAAGCACGTTCCTGTCGGAGTTGTCAAGCCCCGAGATACGCCCTGACCTGCGAAAACGCCATTCAGAACCCGGGATTTCCGTGTTACCCTGGATAGCCACGGAAGGGGTACCTGTCACATGACGTTCAAGGTTGGCGACACCGTGGTCTATCCCCATCACGGGGCCGCGCTGATCGAGGCCATCGAAACTCGCCAGATCAAAGGCGTGGACAAGACCTACTTGGTGCTGAAGGTCGCCCAGGGCGACCTGACGGTACGTGTGCCAGCGGACAATGCGGAGTTCGTCGGCGTGCGTGATGTGGTCGGTCAGGATGGGCTGGACCGGGTCTTCGAGGTGCTGCGCGCACCGTACGCCGAGGAGCCCACGAACTGGTCCCGCCGCTACAAGGCAAATCTGGAGAAGCTCGCCTCGGGCGATGTCATCAAGGTCGCGGAAGTCGTACGTGACCTGTGGCGTCGTGAGCGCGAGCGTGGACTCTCCGCCGGTGAGAAGCGCATGCTCGCCAAGGCCCGCCAGATTCTGGTGAGCGAGCTCGCCCTCGCGGAGAACACCAACGAGGACAAGGCCGAGGCTCTGCTCGACGAGGTTCTCGCCTCCTGAGGTGAAGCCCGTCGCTCAGCGCTCTGCTGATCAAGCGCGCGCGCCTGCACATCGAAATGCCGCGGTGCCCGATGACGAATTCCCGTCGCCGGGCGCTGCGGCATGTTCGCGCTCGGGCGCCGATGCGCCGCCACGCCGGGTTGTGTTATCACTCACGTCCCGGTGCTCGGTGTGCCGGGCCCGGGCCGCCGGCTCGACCAGCGTCACGGAAGGGTCCGGTCGAGCGCGTCGCGCCCGGCACTCCTCCAGGCCATACCCACGCCAGGCCAGCACACAAACCTGACAGGAACCGATGTCTGACGATTCGCGTCCCTCGCCGTCCGCCGCCCCCTCCAGGGCCCGCACGGCGGCCGTGATCCCGGCCGCCGGCCGGGGTGTACGGCTCGGCCCGGGCGCCCCCAAGGCGCTCCGCGCGCTGGGCGGCACCCCCATGCTGATCCACGCGGTCCGCGCGATGGCCGCCTCCCGCGCCGTCTCCCTGGTCGTCGTCGTGGCCCCGCCCGACGGTGCCGCCGAGGTCAGATCATTGCTCGACGCGCACGCCCTGCCCGAGCGGACGGACTTCCTCGTCGTCCCGGGCGGGCAGACCCGCCAGGAGTCCGTGAAACTCGGCCTCGACGCGCTGCCGCCCGGCCACGACATCGTGCTGGTCCACGACGCGGCCAGGCCGCTGGTCCCGGTGGACACCGTCGACGCCGTGATCGAGGCCGTACGGGACGGCGCCCCGGCCGTGGTCCCGGCGCTGCCGCTCGCCGACACCGTCAAGCAGGTCGAGCCCGCCGGCACCCCCGGCGAGCCGGAGCCGGTCGTCGCCACGCCCGAGCGGGCGCGGCTGCGGGCCGTGCAGACACCGCAGGGCTTCGACCGGGCCACGCTGGTCCGGGCGCACGAGACGGTGACCGGCGAGGTCACCGACGACGCGGGCATGGTCGAGCAGCTCGGCCTCACGGTCGTGGCCGTCCCCGGTCACGAGGAGGCGTTCAAGGTCACCCGTCCCCTGGACCTGGTCCTCGCGGAGGCGGTCCTGGCCCGCAGGAGGCTCAACGATGGTTTCTGACGAGTCCGTGCCCGGGCCCCCGCTTCCCCAGGTCGGCGTCGGCACCGACATCCACGCCTTCGAAGAGGGCCGCGAGCTGTGGTGTGCCGGGCTGAGGTGGGAGGGCGAGGGCCCGGGCCTGGCCGGTCACTCCGACGCCGACGTGGTCGCCCACGCCGCCTGCAACGCCCTCTTCTCCGCTGCCGGCCTCGGCGACCTCGGGCAGCACTTCGGCACGGGCCGCCCCGAGTGGTCGGGCGCCTCCGGGGTCACCCTCCTGACGGAGGCCGCGCGCATCGTGCGCGAGGCGGGCTTCCGGATCGGCAACGTCGCCGTACAGGTGGTGGGCCCCCGCCCGAAGATCGGCAAGCGCCGGGACGAGGCGCAGAAACTCCTGTCGGAGGCGGCCGGCGCCCCCGTGTCGGTGTCGGGTGCGACGACGGACGGGCTGGGCTTCCCCGGCCGGGAGGAAGGGCTGATGGCGGTGGCCACGGCCCTGGTCGTGCGCGTCGGCTGAGGGCGAGGCGCCGGGGGGAGCGGTGGCCGATGTCACGAATAGGTGCGCCCCGAGGGGAAGGTCCTGAGGCACACCCCGGGGCCCACTACCCTGGAGTGGTGACTATTCGCCTGTACGACACCAGCGCCCGGCAGATCCGTGACTTCTCCCCGCTCCGGCCGGGTTGTGTCTCGATCTACCTGTGCGGTGCCACCGTGCAGGCCGCCCCGCACATCGGGCACGTCCGCTCGTACCTGAACTTCGACATCATGCGCCGCTGGTTCGCCCACCGCGGCTACGACGTCACGTTCATCCGCAACGTCACCGACATCGACGACAAGATCATCGCCAAGTCGCACGAGCAGGGCCGCCCCTGGTGGTCCATCGGGTACGAGAACGAGCGGGCCTTCAACGACGGCTACAACGCCCTCGGCTGCCTCCCGCCGACGTACGAGCCGCGCGCCACCGGGCACGTCCCCGAGATGATCGAGATGATGCGCGGGCTCATCGAACGCGGCCACGCCTACGAGGCCGACGGCAGCGTCTACTTCGACGTGCGCTCCTTCCCCGGGTACCTGCAGCTGTCCAACCAGGACATCGACGACCTGCGCCAGCCCTCCGAGGAGGGCATCACCGGCAAGCGGGACCCGCGCGATTTCGCGATGTGGAAGGCGGGCAAGCCCGGCGAGCCCGACTGGGAGACGCCGTGGGGCCGCGGGCGCCCCGGCTGGCACCTGGAGTGCTCGGCCATGGCCCACAAGTACCTGGGCTCCGCCTTCGACATCCACGGCGGCGGCCTCGACCTGATCTTCCCGCACCACGAGAACGAGATCGCCCAGGCCAAGGCCTACGGCGACGAGTTCGCCCGGTACTGGGTGCACAATGCCTGGGTCACCATGAGCGGCGAGAAGATGTCCAAGTCGCTCGGCAACTCGGTCCTGGTCAGCGAGATGGTCAAGCGCTGGCGGCCCATCGTGCTGCGCTACTACCTCGGCACCCCGCACTACCGCTCGATGATCGAGTACAGCGAGGAGGCGCTGCGCGAGGCCGAGTCGGCGTTCGCGCGGATCGAGGGCTTCGTGCAGCGCGTGGTCGAGAAGGCGGGCCCGGTCGAGCCCGCCGCCGAGGTGCCGCTCGCCTTCGCCGAGGCCATGGACGACGACCTGGGCGTGCCGCAGGCGCTCGCCGTGGTGCACACCACCGTCCGGCAGGGCAACAGCGCGCTCGCCGCCGACGACAAGGAAGCGGCCGTGGCCCGGCTCGCCGAGGTCCGCGCGATGCTCGGCGTTCTCGGCCTCGATCCGCTCGACCCGCACTGGGCCGGCGAGGGCGACCGCGGCGAGGACCTGCACGGCGTGGTCGACACGCTCGTCCGCATGGTCCTCGACCAGCGCGAGGCCGCCCGGGCCCGCAAGGACTGGCCCACCGCGGACGCCATCCGCGACCAGTTGGGTCAGTCCGGCCTGGTCATCGAGGACGGCCCGCAGGGCCCGCGCTGGAGTCTCGGCCCGCGCTGAGACCAGCCCCACGGCTGATCGACTGTGCCGCCCGGGCCCCCGGGCGGCACACTGCCAAGACGGAACAGACGTACACAGACGTACGTACGAACACTTCACGGAGACGGGTAGCTCATGGCCGCGAACAACCGCCGCATGTCCGGCAAGAAGGGCGCGCAGGTCGGCAGTGGCGGCCAGCGACGCCGGGGCCTGGAAGGCAAGGGCCCCACCCCGCCCGCCGAGATGCGCAAGGGACACAAGAAGAACCGCGTCGCCAACGCCAAGGCGAAGCAGTCCGTGCGCCGGCCCGTGGCCCGTGGCCGCGGCGGCAAGGGCACGTCCGAGCTGGTCGTCGGACGCAACCCGGTCCTGGAGGCGCTGCGCGAGGGCGTCCCGGCCTCCACGCTCTACGTCCAGCAGTTCATCGACAACGACGAGCGGGTGCGCGAGGCCCTCCAGGTCGCCGCCGAGCGCGGCGGCATCAACCTCATGGAGGCGCCGCGCCCGGAGCTGGACCGGATGACCAACGGTCTCAACCACCAGGGCCTGGTCCTCCAGGTCCCGCCGTACGAGTACGCCCACCCCGAGGACCTGGCGGCCGCCGCCTACGACGACGGCGTGGACCCGTTGATCGTCGCGCTCGACGGCGTCACCGACCCGCGCAACCTCGGCGCGGTCGTCCGCTCCGTCTCCGCCTTCGGCGGGCACGGCGTCGTCGTCCCCGAGCGCCGTGCGGCCGGCATGACGGCCGGTGCCTGGAAGACGTCCGCCGGTACGGCGGCCCGCACCCCGGTCGCCCGCGCCACCAACCTCACCCGGGCGCTGGAGGCCTACAAGAAGGCGGGCATCGTGGTCGTCGGCCTGGCCGCCGACGGCGAGGCCGAACTCGGCGAGCTGGCGGCGCTGGACGGTCCCGTCGTCATCGTCGTCGGCAGCGAGGGCAAGGGGCTGTCCCGGCTGGTCGGCGAGACCTGCGACCACCGGGTGCGCATCCCGATGCCGGGCGGCGCGGAGTCGCTCAACGCCGGTGTGGCGGCGGGGATCGTGCTGTACGAGGCGGCCCGCCGCCGACGCTGAACAAGCGTCCGGAACTCCACCCGTACGGGGTAATTTCGATGTCATCGGGGCGACGAGGGCAAGCTTGACGGGGTCCGGACAGATCCGGCGGGTCAAAGCAGTGTCCTAACCCGACGTCACTCGGTTAGATGAGTGTGGACACCAGAACACCCCGCACACCCACGGGGGATCGCTCGTCGGGACTCGACGACGCTCCCGCGCTGAGCATGGTGAAGGTGCCGAGCGACCCGGCGCAGGTCATCGTCAACCACGCGAGCTTTCGCGTGCAGTTGGGCGTTTCGACGCGTCGCGTCCGGTCCTCCCGGGTCGCACGGCATCTGACCGCCACCGAGGACACCGCCCGCGTCCCCCTCGTGGGGGGCGGGGCGGACGGGGCCACCGCCCGACGCCGGCCCGTCGTCTGGAGCGGCAGATCCGCGCCGGACGACACCGGCGCGCACCGGCTCCTGCAGGCCGTGCGGCACGAGAGTGTCCGCCACGCCGACGAGTCCGCCTCCGACACCGGGGCCACCCAGGTCATCTCCCGCGTGGGCCCGGGCCACGACGATCCCGGCTACCGGGGCGCCGGTTACAGCGGCGACGGCTACGAGGGCGACGGCTACGGGGGCGACCTGACCCAGACCGTCGAGACCCCGGTCGTCGGCCCCCAGCGCACCCGCGAGCCCGCCGACGGCACCCGGCTGCTGCCGCCCATGCGCACCGTCGGCAGCGCCTACGACGAACCGGCCTACGAGGACGGCGAGTTCGAGGAATCCGCCACCGAGCCGGGCGCCACTGGACGCCGGGCCAAGCGGCACGGCGACGACCCGGCCCGGCACGCCTACTACCCGGGCCGCCGGGTGAACCTCGGCATCGTCCTGCTCCCGCTGCGCGTCTTCCTCGGCTTCATCTCCATCTACGCCGGCATGGGCAAGCTGTGCGACCCCGTCTACTTCGAAGGCGGCAAGCGCGGCTCGATGGTCAAGTGGCTCAACACCCTGCATCCGTGGGAAGTCGCCGAGCCGCTGCGCCAGTTCGCCCTCGAGCACCCGATCGGCGCCGGCCTGGTCATCGCCTTCGCGCAGGTCATCGTCGGCGTCCTGACGGTGCTGGGCTGCTGGCAGCGCGTCGCCGGCTGTCTGGGCGCCCTGCTGTCGGCCGCGCTGCTGGTCACGGTCAGCTGGAAGAGCGTCCCCGTCTACGAGACGCCCGACATCATCTACCTCGCCGCCTGGTCCCCGCTGATCATCGCCGGCGCTCCCGTCTACTCCGTCGACGGCCGACTGGCCGGCAGCGCCTGGCGCCGCCTCGGCCCCCGCGCCGACATCTGGGACCTGCGCCGCTACGTGCTGCGCCGCGGCGCCCTCGTCACCGCCATCGCCACCGGGATCACCCTGCTCGTCGGCTCGCTGCTCGGCGGTGCCGTCCGCGACGCCGACCGGGTCGTCGTCCCGGGTCCCGGCGAGGCCCCGCGCAACGAACTGCCCGGCTCCCCGCTCCCGGGCGAGCCCGTCAAGCGGAAGGAGAAGCGGACTCCGCCGGTCTCCTCCTCGCCCACCCAGGGCACCACGGCCGGCTCGGCCAGCCCCAGCGCGGGCACCACGACCACGCCCGGTGCCACCCGCGACACCGGCGCCGTCACCGGCGGCTCCCCGAGCCAGACCCAGGGCACCGCGGGCCAGGCCCCGCCCCAGCAGTCCACCCCGGTGGACCAGGCCCCGAGCACCACGACCGGCCCCACCTCCGGCGGCACGGCAACAGGCGGCACGGGCACGCCGGGCGGCACGGGCTCGCCGGGCGGCTCGGGCAGCGGCGGCTCCTCCTCCAGCGGCCGCCAGGGGCTGGTGGGCGGCCTGCTGGGCTAGCGGCCGGCCCGGACAGCACAAGGGCCCCGCACCTTCGAGGTGCGGGGCCCTTTCTCGTGTTCATCGTGGGCGTGGCGTGGGGCTGCGACATGGTGCGGCTGTGCCGCATGGGTAGGAGGTGGACCGTGACGAAGCGGGGTGGCGTGCGCGGCACATGCCTCGTG
>NZ_JBIVQO010000003.1:123228-505228 GCF_044755265.1 Streptomyces sp. NPDC092370
GTGGGCGTGGCGTGGGGCTGTGACCCGGTGCGGCTGTGCCGCATGGGTAGGAGGTGGACCGTGACGAAGCGGGGTGGCGTGCGCGGCACATGCCTCGTGGGCGTGGCGTGGGGCTGCGACATGGTGCGGCTGTGCCGCATGGGTAGCGGGTGGACCGTGGCGAAGCGGGGTGGCGTGCGCGGCACATGCCTCGTGGGCGTGGCGTGGGGCTGTGACCCGGTGCGGCTGTGCCGCATGGGTAGGAGGTGGACCGTGACGAAGCGGGGTGGCGTGCGCGGCACATGCCTCAACCCGGGTGCCCGCACAGGAACGAGGGCCCGCGGCCGCGGGCGGGGAAGCGGCCTGCCGGTTACTCAGCGTCCCAGCGTGGCCAGTTCCTTGGCCGCCTCGGTCAGGTCCTTCGCCGTGTCGATGGCCCGCCAGTAGGACCCCTGCGGGATCGTGAACCCGGCCAGCCGCCGATCACGGGCCAGATGGGGAAACGTCGTCCGCTCGTGGTCACCCCGGTGCGGCAACAGCCCGGCGAACTCGGGGGAGAAGACGTACACGCCGGCGTTGATCTCGAAGGTCGACGGCGGTGCCTCGATGAAGTCGGTGATACGGCCGAAGCCGTCGGTCCGCACCGCGCCCCACGGCAGCCGGGGCCGGGCCAGCGCCAGCGTCGCGACGGCGTCCCGCTCGGCGTGGAAGTCGGCCATGTCCCGCAGCGAGAACCGCGTCCAGATGTCCCCGTTCGTCGCGTACCAGGGCTGGTCCGGGTGGGGGAGATGCGCCGCGGCGTACTTGAGGCCGCCGCCGCGTCCGAGCGGCTCGGTCTCGACGACCGTCGTGACGGAGACGGGCAGCTCGGCCGTCTCCAGCCACTTCTGCAGCACCTCGGCGAGGTGGCCGCAGGAGACCACGACGTCCGTCACCCCCTCGTCGGCGAGCCAGGACAGCTGATGGCCGATGATCGGCGTCCCCGTCCCGGGGATCTCGACCATCGGCTTGGGCCGGTCGTCGGTGTACGGACGCAGCCGGGAGCCCTGGCCACCGGCCAGAACGACGGCTTGAACGGGGCGGGACGCGGCGCTCGGATCGCTCATGGACACGAACTGTACGTGGCGTCCCGCCCCGGGACTGCGGCCGACGACGGTTCCCGTCGGCCGACGGACTTCCCACCCGGTGGCAGGGCGGTGGGCTCAGTTGTGCGCGGCGGCGACGCCGGTGGCGAAGGCGGTGTCGCAGACCGGGCGGGCGTAGGACTGGGCGCGGGTCGGTCCGTAGACCCGGACCGCGGCCTGGCCGAGGGCGTGGGCGATGGAGGCGCAGTGCTTCGCCAGCGACGGGCGGCCGTTGACGGCCTGCTGGAGGTGGGTGAGGGCGACGCCCGGGTCCTCCTCCTGCAGTTCGGTCAGCAGCTTGTCGCGCAGGACGTCCTGGGGAGCGCGCTTGGCGGCCCGTGGGGTGCCCACGGAGGCGTCCGCGGCGGTGAGCACCGGGTCGGTGGAGTTCCCCGACCAGTTGACTCGGGTGACCGCGAGGGTCCCGGAGAGCACCAGGACGACGGGCAGGACGAAAGCGAGGGTGCGGCCGATCCGGCGGGCGGGGCCCCGGCCGCGTCGCGTCTGTTGGTTCATGGAGTGCTTCACGCGTGTGAGGGTAGCGCCCAGTGATGGTTTGTAGACATTTAGTCACCGGTTCGGGGGATGAGAGAGTGCCACTTTCCGGGTAAGGCGTTGACGCACACTGCTCGAAACGTCCGGTCTGCCGGGGTATTTGTCGACAACGGAAAGGGCCCCGCAGTGCGCTGCGGGGCCCTCTTCGTCAACCGGGGTGAATCACCCGGTGTTGTGCGTTTGCCGGGTGAATCAGTCGGACAGGCGCGCACCGGTCGACGTCGAGAACACGTGGGTCTCGCCGGAGCGGGGCACGACGTGCAGCTGGCTGCCCTTCTCCGGGACGTCACGGCCGTTGACGCGGACGACGAGGTCCTTGGAGTCGTCGCCGACCTTCGCGGTGCCGTAGACGTACGCGTCGGCGCCGAGCTCCTCGACGACGTTGACGGTGACGGCGAGGCCCTGCTCGACGTCCGACACCTCGAAGTGCTCGGGGCGCACGCCCACGGTGACGGTCTTGTCGGTGGCGGCGGCGATCGCGTCGCGCTGCACCGGGACCACCGACTTGCCGAACTTCACGCCGCCGTCGGTGATCGGCACCTCGACGAGGTTCATCGCCGGGGAGCCGATGAAGCCGGCCACGAAGAGGTTGGCGGGCCTGTCGTACATGTTGCGCGGGGTGTCGATCTGCTGGAGCAGACCGTCCTTGAGGACCGCCACGCGGTCACCCATCGTCATGGCCTCGACCTGGTCGTGGGTGACGTAGACGGTGGTGATGCCCAGGCGGCGCTGGAGCGAGGCGATCTGCGTACGCGTGGACACGCGGAGCTTGGCGTCCAGGTTGGACAGCGGCTCGTCCATGAGGAACACCTGGGGCTCACGCACGATGGCGCGGCCCATGGCGACACGCTGGCGCTGACCGCCGGAGAGGGCCTTCGGCTTGCGGTCCAGGTACTCGGTGAGGTCGAGGATCTTCGCGGCCTCCTCGACCTTCTGCCGGATCTCCGCCTTGTTGACGCCGGCGATCTTGAGCGCGAAGCCCATGTTGTCGGCGACGGTCATGTGCGGGTAGAGCGCGTAGTTCTGGAACACCATGGCGATGTCCCGGTCCTTGGGCGGCAGGTGCGTGACGTCGCGGTCGCCGATGCGGATGGCGCCGCCGTTGACGTCCTCGAGCCCCGCGAGCATACGGAGCGAGGTGGACTTGCCGCAGCCGGAGGGGCCGACGAGGACGAGGAACTCGCCGTCCTCGATGTCGATCTCCAGCGCGTCGACGGCGGGCTTGGTGGAACCCGGGTAGATCCGGGTCGCCTTGTCGAACGAGACAGTGGCCATGGTGAATGAACCCCTTCTACCGGCAGGAACGTGCCGGACGATCCGAGTAGGAAGGCGGTGCCACGACGGTCATTCCGTTGTGGTGTAGTCCACGCGTGTGAACTGGCTCAGGACGGTACCTGGCGTTCACACGTATGTCAGTAGTTCCGGGCCTGTGAACTTCGCGGAAACTTTCGAAGCGCGTCTCAGGGCTGCCCGTACCGGTCCGCGAGCACCGCGACCGCCCGGGCGACGGCCTGCCGGAGGGCGGGAGGGCCGAGCACCTCCGCCTCGGGGCCGAGCCGGAGCAGGTCGCCCACGGCCACCGCCTCCGACTCCACGGTCAGCTCCACCTCGACCCAGCCGTCCCCGTCGGGCGCGCCCGCGCTCTCCAGGGCCCGTACGCCCGCCGCGCCGAACTGCATCGGCAGCAGCCGCCGCGCGCGGGGCGAGATCCGCAGCCGCGCGGTGTCCTGCCGAAGCGCGGCCTCCAGACGCCGGGAGGACTCGGCCCAGTAGGCGGCCAGGTCGAACCCCGCGGGCCGCTCGAAGATCTCCCCCGTCTCCTCCACGGCCAGCACGCGCGACACCCGGTAGGTCCGTACGGCCTCCTCCGCCAGGGCGACGAGGTACCAGATGCCGCCCTTCAGGACGAGCCCCAGCGGACGCACCTCCCGGTGCACCTCGCCGCGCCAGCGCAGGTAGTGCAGCCGCAGCACCCGCCGCTCCCACACGGCCCCCGCCACGGCCTCCAGACAGGGCACCGGGTCGGCCTCCCGGAACCAGGCGGGCGCGTCCAGATGGAACCGCTCCTGGACCCGCCGCGCCTGCCCGGACAGCTCGGCCGGCAGGGCCGCCTGCACCTTCAGCTGGGCACTGGCCAGTACCGCTCCCAGTCCCAGGTCCCGTGCGGGCCCGGGCATCCCGGCGAGGAACAGCGAACCGGCCTCGGCGTCGGTCAGCCCGGTCAGCCGCGTCCGGTACCCGTCCATCAGCCGGTAGCCGCCCTCAGGCCCCCGGTCCGCGCACACCGGCACACCGGCGGCCCCCAGCGCCTCGACGTCCCGGTAGACCGTCCGCACCGACACCTCCAGCTCCGCGGCGAGCTCGGGCGCGGTCATCCGCCCGCGGTTCTGGAGCAGCAGGAGCAGGGAGAGGAGCCGGTCGGCGCGCATGCGGCCATTGTCACGGCACACCGTGCCGTACCTGACAGGAGATGTCAGGTACGGCATCCAGGCTGGGCGCACACGTCCGGCCGACCGAGAGGACCACCCATGCCCGGCCCCCGCACCACCACCGGCCACTTCACCTTCGCCGACTGGCGGGAACGCGTGATCGGCCCCGGCGAGGAGGCGACCCCCCGCCTCGCTCACGCCTCCGTCCGGAACACCTTCACCGGCGGCATCGAGGCGGAGGCGACCGACTGCGAATACTCGATCGTCTACGTCACCGCGAAGACCGGCTCCTTCGCCGGCATGGAACTCCTCACCGGCCGCGTCGACGGACGCGAGGGGAGCTTCGCGGTCGAGGAACGCGGCTCCTTCGGCGAGGACGGAACCGTGCACTGCGTCTTCGAGGTGGTGCCGGGCTCGGGGAGCGGGCAGCTGACCGGTCTGAAGGGAAAGGGCGCCTTCACCGCACGGCACGGTGAGACGGCTGTGGAGTATCGGTTCGCCTACGAGGTGGAGTAGCCGGCCGGCCGGAACGGAACGCCGTGGCTCGGCGTAACGGGCTCTGTGTACAGTGGAGCCGCCCTCACGCGCGGCAACGCGGTGCACGGCGCCCGCCTCCTTAGCTCAGCTGGCCAGAGCAACGCACTTGTAATGCGTAGGTCGTCGGTTCGAATCCGACAGGGGGCTCTCACCGCCCAGGCCGGATCACTCCCGGCCTGGGCTTTTTCAGGCGTCGGGCGATTTCCAGCCGGGTGTCGTCGAGGGGGCGGTCGTCCTCGATGTCCCACAGGGTGTTCTGGAGGAGGCGGCCGAGGGTCCAGGCGTGGGCCCGGGGGCGGTCCAGGGCGAGGATGTCGGTCATGGCGTCGAAGCGCCAGACGATGTCGTCGGGGTCGAAGCGGTTGTCCAGGGCGGGCCACAGCTCGAAGCCCGGGTCGCCCGCGAGGGGCTTGGGGTCGATCGCGAGCCAGGGGGCGCGGCCCGAGGCGAGGACGTTCTCGTCGTGGAGATCCCAGTGCAGGAGCCGGTCTCCCGGCTCGTCGGCGACCTCGCGTACGGCGGCCGCGCAGTCGGCGACGAACCGGCGGGCCTCCGGGTCGGGGATGCGGGTGAGGGCCCGGGGGGTCCGGTCGAGCATGTCCAAGGCGATGTCGCCGAGGCGGCGCATGCCGGGTGGCGCCGGGAACGACGTGAGGTGCGCCAGGAGCTCGGCGATGGTGACCACGGCCTGGTGGGGGTCCGGCACGTGGGACAGCATGCGGGTCTCGTCGAGGCGCTCCAGGAGCATGGTGCCGGTGGGCTCGTCGTGGTCGAGGAGGCGGACGGCTCCGTCGCCGTCCCAGGCGCGCAGTGCGACCGGTTCGCCCTCGCTCTCCGTGTCGAGGATCTGCAGCTTGAGGACCGCCGGGGTGCCGTCGGCGGTCCGGATGACCGGCACGACCAGGGCGGAGACGCCGTGCATGGGCTTGCCGTCGGGTCTCAGGCCCCAGCGGTCGAGGAAGCGGTCCGTCTGTTCGGGCAGTCCGGCGATGAAGGCGCGGCCCGCCTCGCCGTTGAACTTCTCCTGTGATGCCGCCAGTTCCCGGGGAATGTCGATCACTCCCGGCACGGTAGTGGGGCGTGCCGGGTGCGTCATGCGGATATCGCGCTCAAGGCGTGGGGGCCTTCTGCCGGTCGTCCTCGGACAGGTCGAGGTCGCGCCGGGCGGCAGGGGAGGGCGATGGGCGCGTCGGGCGTCAGCCCGACCGGGCGAGGACGGCCCGGCCCCACCAGCGGCGTGGGCCGGTGTCCGCGCGAGGGCCGGGGCGGCCCGCTTCCGTGGGTTCGTTGCCGCTGGTGGGGCGTCAGGTCATGGCTCGAGAACCACCTTTCCGGTCGTGCCGCGGGTCTCCAGCGCCCGGTGAGCGGCCGCGGCCTGTGCGAGGGGGAAGCGCTGTACGGCCGGGGTGAGCCGGCCGGCCGCGGCTTCGGCGAGGGCGCGCAGTTCGAGGGTGCGGACGGGGTCGGGCCCGCCGGCCTTTCCCAGCATCACCGGACCGAGGACCTCCTCGGAGACACCGTCGACCAGGTAGGGGCCGCCGTCCTGGATGCCCTCGCCGGACCAGCCGAACACGATGTGCCTGCCGCCGGGTCCGAGGAGTTCGACGGCTTCGCGGGCGACGTCGCCGCCGACGCCGTCGAAGACGACGGTCGCGGTCCGGCCGCCGAGATGGGCGCGGACCTTCGCGGGCCAGGCGGGGTCCTTGTAGTCGACGGCGAGGTCGGCGCCGCCGGCCCGCACGCGGGCGGTCTTCTCCGGCCCGCCCGCGAGGCCCACGACGGTCGCGCCGGCGTTCTTGGCGTACTGCACGAGGAGGGTGCCGATGCCTCCGGCGGCGGCCGGGACGACCACCACGGAGTCGGGGCCCAGGTCGGCGAACTGGAGGATCCCCATCGCCGTGCGGCCGGTGCCGATCATGGCGACGGCCTCGGCGAAGTCCAGGTTGCCGGGGATGTCGTGCAGGCGCTCGACCTCGGTGACGGCGAGTTCGGCGTAGCCGCCGGGGACGAAGCCGAGGTGGGCGACGACCTTCTTGCCCAGCCACAGTCCGTCCACGCCCTCGCCCAGGGACTCGACGACACCGGCGACCTCACGGCCCGGGACGGTGGGCAGCGGGGTTCGCTCGGCCGCCGGTCCGCCCCGCATGCCCTCGCGCAGGGCGGTGTCCAGGAGGTGGACGCCCGCCGCGCGTACGGCGATCCGGACCTGGCCCGGGCCCGGGCGGGGGTCCTCGACCTGCTCGTAGGTGAGGTTCTCGGGCGGGCCGAAGGCGTGCAGGCGGATGGCGTGCATGGCAGCTCCTCTGGTGGGGCGTTCCGGTGCGGTACCAGCCTTCAAGCTCAAGCTTGCTTGAGGTCAAGATCGCGTCGGCCCAGGGCCAGGGAGACGGCCGTCAGGGCGCTGTTGAAGGAGACCTCCGACAGCACACCGGGGGCCGCGACCTGGTCACCGGCGAGGTAGACACCGTCACCCCGGTCCACGGCCGGCCGGTCCCGCCAGCTGGTGCCGGGCGGATCGACCGCGCCCGTACGGCCGTTGGCCACGGATGCGCGCCGCCAGGTGACGCGCTCGCGCCAGCCCGGGAAGCCCAGGTCGAGCAGTTGCTCGGCGCGGGCGGTGCCCTCCGCCTTGGACTCGTGCGGGGCGAGGGGGATCTGGCCCTGGATCAACTGCTCACCGGCCGGGGCGAGAGTGCGGTCCTGGGCGGTGAAGCGCTCCAGCCAGCCGGGGGCGTCCAGGTCGGAGATCGCGAAGGCGTCCCCGCGCCGGGTGCGCAGGGCCAGGTCGACGAGGGCGGTGCGGCCGCTCGGCCAGCTCAGGGAGTCGTCGCCGAGCAGGCGGCGGGCGGCGTCGAGGGAGGTGGCGACGACGACCGGCGTGTCGGTGGGGAGCGTGTCGACCCGGGACAGCGTCTCCATCCGGACTCCCAGGTTCCAGGCGCGGGAGGCCATTCGGTCGATCAGGCTCGCCCAGCCGCCGCGCGGGTAGTGGGCCTCGGGCGGCAGCTTGGTGGCCCGGCGCAGCCGCTCCTGCACGAACGCGGCCGACAGCGACCCGGGATCGTGGTGGAACAGGGCGACCGCCGCGTAGTGGGCGGCGGCCCGGGCCCCCTCCTCGCCCGCGATGCCGGTCGCCCAGGACAGGAAGTCGGCGTCCACGGGAGCCTGTTCGGCGGTCCGGCGCAGCAGCTTCAGCATCGGGAAGGGCGGGGTGCGGCGCAGCACGCCGTGGTGCCGCAGCCGTAGCCGGGCGGCCTCCAGGGGTGGGAGCGGGGCGAGCGGGCCGATCAGGTCGCGCTGCTTGAGCCAGGCCCAGTGCGGGCCGCCGTTGTAGAGGGCGTGCGGGCCCTCGTTGGTGCGGTAGGGGCCCTCGGCGGTGCGCGCCCGGCCGCCGAGGGTGTGGTGGGCCTCGTGGACGGTGACCTTGGCGCCCGCCTCGGCTGCGGTGATGGCCGCGGTCAGTCCGGCGAAGCCGCCGCCGATGACGGTGATGCGGTGCATGGCTGGGGATCTCCCTCGGGTCGGGGTCGCCTTCTGGGAGTACGACCGATCGAGGGCGCCGGAATGTGACATGGTCGTCGTTCTCGCAGGTCAGGGCCGGTTGTCAGTGGTCGGGTGCAGCATGGGGGGCATGGCGAGGCAAGCGGCGGGCGGTACGGGTGTGAAGGGCGCGCGGCGACCGGAGGTGCGGCTGCCGGTGCTGGAGCCGTACGAGGGCGGCGAGCTGGAGCCCGACGGGGACTACGACGGGCTGGACTTCCGCGAGGCCGACCTCTGCGGGCAGGACGGAGGGGGCGCCCGCTTCATGGACTGCGCCCTGACGGGCTGCGCGCTGGACGAGACCCGGCTGCGGCACGCCCGATTTCTGGACTCGGCCCTGACCGGCGTCCGGGGGGTGGGTACCGACCTCGCCGAGGCGACCCTGCGCGATGTGGAGCTGACCGACGCCCGGCTCGGCGGACCGCAGCTGCACGGGGCGGTGCTGGAGCGGGTGCTGGTCCGCGGCGGCAAGATCGACTATCTCAACCTGCGCACGGCCCGGCTCAGAGACGTCGTCTTCGAGGGCTGCGTCCTGGTCGAGCCGGACTTCGGCGGAGCCCGTCTGGAGCGCGTGGAGTTCGTGGACTGCGCGCTGAAGGGCGCCGACTTCCACGCGGCGACCCTGAAGGACGTCGACCTGCGGGGGGCCGCGTCCCTGGAGATCAGCCGCGGGCTGGACCGGCTGTCGGGGGCGGTGATCAGCACGGCGCAGCTGCTGGATCTGGCGCCGGTGCTGGCCGCGCAGTGGGGGATCCGCGTGGAGGGCTGACCCCCGGCGGCCAGGCCTGTCGTTTGGATCAGGCCGGCTCTGAGGCTCGGCTCCCGTCAGCCGACCCGAGCGGGGCCCGGCGCGTCCGGCTGCAAGGCGGAGGAGGGCGCCAACGCGATGGGGCCCCCTGCTCGAGCGCAGTCGAGAGCTCGGGGGAGTCGGCAACCGACGACAACACCGCAGAGGGGCGTGCCCGGCCCCGCGACGCCGGCAGGATTCAGACCACAGGCCCTAGGGGAGGCGGGGAAAGCGGGCCTGGAGGGTCCAGATCGCCGGGTTCTCCGCGAGGTCGTCGTGCAGATCGGTGAGATCGGCGATCAGGTCGTGCAGGAAGTCCCGGGCCTCGCGGCGCAGTTCGGAGTGGGAGACGGTGAGCGCGGGCTCCTCCGCGCGCATCCAGTCGGCCTCGATGTCCACCCACCCGAAACGCCGCTCGAACAGCATCCGGTCCGTCGACTCGGTGAAGTCCAGCTCCGCCCGCTGCGGCCGGGACGCCCTCGACCCCGCCGGGTCCCGGTCGATCCGCTCCACGATGTCGCACAGCGCCCACGCGAAGTCGAGCACCGGCACCCATCCCCAGGCCGTGGACACCTCGTGATCCGTCTTGGTGTCCGCCAGATAGACGTCCCCGCAGAACAGGTCGTGCCGCAGCGCCCGGACGTCCGCGCGGCGGTAGTCGGTCTGCGGCGGGTCCGGGAAGCGGTTGGAGAGGGCGTAGCCGATGTCGAGCACGGAGGTGATGGTGTCACGTGATCGTAGGATCGCGGTCGTGGCCCGATCTGTACGTCTTGTCCCCACGCTGCCCGCGCCCGCCCTGCTCGTCTGCGTTTTCGTGCTCACCGCGTGCGGCGGCGGGGTGCACGGCACCCCGGGCGGCTCCGGCGTCCGCGACCCGTACTTCCCGAAGGCCGGCAACGGCGGCTACGACGTCACCCACTACGGCCTGCGCCTCGCCTACGACCCCGGCGCCCACCACCTCACCGGCACGGCCACCCTCACCGCCCGCGCCACCCGAAACCTCTCCGCCTTCAACCTGGACCTGCTCGGCATGGAGGTCGAGAAGGTCACCGTCGGCCACGGGATCGCCCGCTGGAACCGCGCCGGGCAGGAGCTCACCGTCCGGCCGCACGGCGACATCGACCGGGGCGAGACGTTCCGCGTGACCGTCCGCTACTCCGGAGCGCCCGAGACGGTCACCGACCCGGACGGCTCCCGCGAGGGCTGGCTGCGCACCGCCGACGGGGTGCTCGCACTCGGCGAGCCGACGGGGTCGATGGCGTGGTTCCCCGGCAACCACCACCCCTCCGACAAGGCGGCGTACGACCTCACGGTGACCGTGCCGGAGGGCCTGCGGGCGGTGTCCAACGGGCAGTTGCGAGGCGAGACGACCACGCGGGGGCGTTCGACGTTCGTGTGGCACTCCGGTGAGCCGATGGCGAGCTATCTCGCCACCCTCGCGATCGGCCGCTTCGACATCAGCCGCTCCAGGGCCGGGGAGCTGCCCGTGTACACGGCCGTCGACCCGGCCGAGGCGGCGGCGAGCCGGCCCGTGCTCCGGCGGATTCCGGAGGTGCTGCGGTGGGCGGAGCGGCGATTCGGGCCGTACCCCTTCTCCTCCACCGGCGCGATCGTCGACCACGCGGCCGGCATCGGCTACGCCCTGGAGACACAGAGCCGTCCGGTGTTCCCCGGCGCTCCCGACATCGCGCTCCTCGTCCATGAGCTCGCCCACCAGTGGTACGGCGACTCCGTCACGCCCGAGAGCTGGCGGGACATGTGGCTCAACGAGGGGTTCGCGACGTACGCGCAGTGGCTGTGGGAGGAGGACCACGGCGGGGACAGCACCCAGGAGACGTTCGACGCGCTGTACTCGGGTGCGTACTTCGACACGGAGGAGGCCGGGGAGGAGATCTGGGAGTTCCCCCCGGCGGACCCGCCGAGCGCCGCGCGGATCTCCGGCCCGCCGGTGTACTGGCGGGGGGCGATGGTGCTGCAGAAGGTGCGGCAGGCCGTCGGGGACGCGAGGTTCTTCGGGATTCTCCGGGGCTGGGCGGCCACCTACCGGCACGGGAACGCCGACACCGCCGACTTCACCGCCTATGTCGAGAAAAGGGCGCCCGGGGCGGACTTGGCGGGGGTCTGGGACGCGTGGCTGTACGGGGAGGGGAAGCCGGAGCGGCCGTGAGGCCTCACGCGGGGGTCAGTTCCTTGCGCAGGACCGCGCAGGGGCGCCGGTGTCGCAGATCCTCACGGTGGTCGACGACCTGGTAGCCGAGGGCCGTCCAGAAGGCCAGGGCCTTCGCGTTGTCCGCCAGGACGGCCAGGCGGACGGCGGTGCGGCCGGTCGCGCGGAAGCGGTCCTCCACGAGGGCGGCCAGGCGGCGGCCGTGGCCCTGGCCCTGCAGGCTCGCGTCCACCATCAGCAGGCCGATCCAGGGGTCCGGGTCGGCCGGGTCGGGGTGGTGGGCGAGGGTGACGGCGATGCCGATCAGCCGGCCGAAGCTGCGGGCGAGCAGGATCTCGGTGCCGGGGTGCTCCCACTCCTGCGACAGCGCGGCGGCGACCTGGCCGGGGCGGATGGCGTGCGGGTCGGGGAAGTCGCCGCTGAGGGTGTGGAACTCGGGGTGGGAGGCGTAGAGGGCCGTGAGTTCCGCGAGGACGGCGGGGGCGGGGGCGGGCGGGAGCAGGGGTTCGAGGATCACTGGGCGGTGCCGGGCTTTCGTACGGGGGCGTTCGCCGTGCCTGAGGGCGCCGGAGCCCCCGGCCCGATACCCGCGGCCGGGGGCTCCCCACGTCACACGTGGACGGAGGGCGTCCGTCAGACGTTCACACCGAAGTCCTGGGCGATGCCGACCAGGCCCGAGGCGTAGCCCTGGCCGACCGCGCGGAACTTCCACTCCGCGCCGTTGCGGTACAGCTCGCCGAAGACCATGGCCGTCTCGGTCGCCGCGTCCTCCGACAGGTCGTAGCGGGTGATCTCCGCACCGCCGGCCTGGTTCACGATGCGGATGTAGGCGTTGCGGACCTGGCCGAAGTTCTGGCTGCGGTTCTCGGCGTCGTAGATCGAGACCGGGAAGACGATCTTGTCGATGTCGGCCGGGAGGGCGGCGAGGTTGACGTTGATCGCCTCGTCGTCGCCGGCGCCCTCCCCCGTGCGGTTGTCGCCGGTGTGGACGATGGTGCTGTCCGGCGTCTGCTTGTTGTTGAAGAACACGAAGTGGGCGTCCGAGTAGACCTTGCCCTGCGTGTTGACCGCGATCGCGGAGGCGTCGAGGTCGAAGTCCGTGCCGGTGGTGGTGCGGACGTCCCAGCCGAGGCCCACGGTGACGGCGGTCAGGCCCGGAGCCTCCTTGGTGAGCGAGACGTTGCCACCCTTGGACAGGCTTACAGCCATTGTTGGGAGTCCCTTCCCTCGTATACGTGCGGCAAAGAAGCTGCGGAACCGAAGCTACAGCTACCCCCTTGAACGTGGAGAGGGGTACGCGAGGTTCCAGCTCCTTTACTTTCTTTACGCGCGGTTATTCGGGTGACGTGGACGGGTCAGGAGCGGGAACATGGAGGGCATGTCCGGTCCTCACGTCATCCGTGGCTCCGTCTCCCTGCCCGAGGCCGAGCTCATGTGGCGTTTCTCGCGGTCCTCGGGGCCGGGCGGGCAGCACGTCAACACCAGCGACTCCAAGGTCGAGCTGAGCTTCGACCTGGCGAAGACCGAGGCGCTGCCCGCGGTGTGGAAGCAGCGGGCCCTGGAGCGGCTGGCCGGGCGTCTGGTCGACGGGGTCGTCACCGTGCGGTCCTCCGAGCACCGCTCCCAGTGGCGCAACCGCGAGGCCGCCGCCGTACGCCTCACCGCGCTCCTGGCCGAGGCGACCGCACCCCCGCCCAAGCCCCGCAAGCCGACCCGGATTCCCCGGGGCATCAACGAACGCCGGCTGCGCGAGAAGAAGCAGCGCTCGGAGACGAAGCGCGGACGCGGCGGGCAGAACTGGGGCTAGGCCAGTTCCTTGACGCCCACGGTCTGCCCTCCGCTGGTCTCCCCGTTCGGGCGGAAACCGAGTCCCAGGTAGAAGCCTTCCGGGCCGTCGGGGCCCGGGTGCCAGGTGACGTAGAGCCGGTCGTGGCCGCGCCGGCGCAGTTCGGCCGCCACCGACTCGACGGCGAACCGGCCGTACCCCCTGCCCTGCTCCCCGGCCGCGATGTTCAGCCGCCACAGGCCCGAGCGTCGGACGCGGCCGTCCTCGTACCAGTCGATGTCGAGGAAGGCCATGAGGAAGCCGACCGGGCGGTCGTCGTCGACGATCAGGCGGGGCCAGGCCGCTGCGGGGTGGACGTACGCCTCGGCGAGCGACTTCACGACCGGGGCGACCGCGTGTTCCTGGTCGGGGCGGACGTGGATGCCGAGGGCGGCGTCGAGGTTCGCGGGGGTGATCTCCTCGAGCCGGGGGCCGGTCGTCGTCATGGGCGCACCCTAGGCGCGCGGATCGCCACCGGACCAGCGATTTCCTCAGCCCAACTGCCGGTACCGGCCCCGGAAGTACGCCAAGGGCCCGCCTTCCGCGCTCGGGACCCGGGCGGTCAGGACACGGCCGATGACCAGTGTGTGGTCGCCGGCCCGGACGCGCTGCTCGGTGCGGCACTCCAGGACGGCCAGGGCGCCGCCGACCAGCGGGGCGTGGGTGTACTCGCCGCGCGTGTACGGGATGTCCGCGAACAGCAGGCGGTCGCTGAGGCGGCCCTTCATCGCGAAACGGCCCGCGATGTGCCGCTGGCTCCCGGAGAGGACCGAGACCGCCCACAGCTCCTGCTCCTCCAGCAGCTCGTCCATACGGGAGCCCTCGCGCAGGCTCACCAGTACCAGGGGCGGGTCCAGCGACACCGACATGAAGGCCGTCGCCGTCATGCCCACGTCCTCGGCATCCGGCGCCGAGGAGTCGTCCGGGTCGAGCGAGGGCTCCTGCGCGGTCACCAGGACCACGCCCGAGGCCAGTCGGGACATGGCGGCGCGGAACTCGTCGTTGCTCACCCCCTCAGCATGCCCGGAGGCGGGCGACGGAATGATCGGGGACGTGGCAGCGGGAGTGTTCGGCACGGGGAAACGCTAATCTCCGCCACGCACGCCCCGCATCGGACTCCCGCCCCATCACGGTCCTAGGACTCGCGATGGATATCCGCGGTCCGGCGAGGGGCACGACGGGAATACAGGTGCGCACCCCGACAAAGTCGGCGTTCGGTGACCGCTTGTGAAGAACGCAGAAACTCCACTCAATTGTTCAGCTTTGCCTGTGACTTGAGTCACAAGGGGCAGGAATTGTTGACCCTGTGTACCGAGTGAGCAGCGCGCTGTGATTCAGTGGCGGGGAAGCTGCCAGGACGATACGCCGACGAGACCCTTGAATCGCTGCGAGTACTCGGGGGGAGGGCGAGCATGGAGACCGAGTCGGAGCCTTACGTCCGTCTTGCGTCCCTGCGACAACTGCACCAGGTCATGGCCGACATGAACACGGCCCGCAGCCTGGCGGACACACTGCAGACCGTCGCGGAGGGCGTCGTGGCGGCCCTCGGGTACGAGCTGGCGTGCGTGAACCTCGTTCGGCCGGACGGCGACCTCGTCGTCGCCGCCTTCGCCGGGAACCCCGCCGCCGAGGCCCTCATCACCGGCCGGGTCGGCTCGCGTGACTCCTGGGAACGCCGCCTCGGCATGGGCGAGCACTGGGGCGACCTGGTGTTCATACCGCACACCGAGGGCTGGATACTCGACGACGACGACGTCCCGCAGTGGTACACCGACGGCCCCGCCCCCCGCTTCGAGGACGAGTGGCACCCGGCCGACCGGCTCTTCGCCCCTATGTACGCGCCCGGTCCGCAGGGCAGCGGGACATGCGGCGAGCTGGTCGGCGTGCTCTCCGTGGACCGGCCGCGCAACGGCCGCCGACCCGGAGCATGGGGCCGCGAGGCGCTCCAGATGTACGCCTTCCAGGCCGCCATCGCGATCAGCAACGCCCGGCTGCGCGCCAACATGCAGCGCGCGCTGGTCCGCCTGGAGCGCGAGCAGCAGGCGCTGCGGGCGAGCGAGGAAAGTTTCAGGCAGGCCTTCGAGTACGCACCGTCCGGCATGGCCATCGCCGAGATGGGCGGTGACCAGCACGGCCGGATCCTGCGCACCAACGACGCCCTGTGCCGGCTGCTGGGCCGTCCGGCCTCCGCGATGCGCCGCTACTCGTTCTCCGACCTGGTCCACCCCGAGGACATAGGCACCCTGCTGCGCACCTCGGCGGAGGGCGGACGCGCGGAGCTCCGCCTCGGCCGCCGGGACGGCACGTACGTCTGGGTCAGCCTGCGCAACAGCGTGGTCGCGGACGCTGCCGACGGCCCGCGTTTCCTCCTCACCCACGTCGAGGACATCGAGGAGCGCAAGCGCCGCGAGCTCCAGCTCGCCCACCGTGCCTCGCACGACTCGCTCACCGGCCTGCCGAACTCCGCGGAGCTTCGCTCCCGCCTGTCCGCCCGGCTCTGTCAGCGCACGGCGGCCCCGCACTCGGTCGTGGAGTCCGTCGACGCGGCCTACGGCCATCCCGCGTTCGACGTGGTCGGGCCCGGCTTCGACTTCCGGCAGGGCGCCGAGACGTTCGACGCCTACGACCACCATGTGCACACCGTCGCCCCGGACGGCGACCACGACGACGGCACCAAGGGCCTCGCCGTGCTCTTCTGCGACCTCGACGGCTTCAAGTCGATCAACGACCGGTTCGGGCACAACGCGGGTGACGCGGTGCTCATCGAGGTCGCGCGGCGGCTGAGCAACGGCGTCCGCGACGGCGACACGGTCGCCCGGCTCGGTGGTGACGAATTCGTCATCCTCGCCGACGGACTCGGCCGCGCCGACGCCCAGGACCTCGCGGTCCGGCTGCGCAACGAGATCATCCAGCCCATCCGTGCCGAGGGGCGGGCCGTCCGGGTGGGCGCCAGCTTCGGCATCGGATGGGCACACTGTGGAATGACGGCGGACGAAGTGTTGAAATCCGCTGACGAGCGGATGTACGTCGAGAAACGATCTCGCCCCAAACAACACAGACGCGCCGGGTGAGCCCAGGTCAGTGAGTTGATGCGGTTTGAGTCACCCGTTTGGGTCTCCGGGAGCGGGTAGGCTCGCTTACTCACCCGTGTACCGCATGCACCGCACCTGACTGAGGAGACCAAGGGATGACGCCCGGCAACAACGGCGCGAGCACGCCCGAGGACGACGACCCGTTCGGCTATCTCTACGCCGACGGGCAGGCCAACGGAGCCCAGCCGCCGTCCGGGGGCTACGGCTACCCGAACTCCGTCAACCGAGTGCGAGCGGTCGGCACACGTCCCTACGGCCAGCAGCAGCCGCAGGCCGGTCAGACCGCGCCCTACGGTCAGGTCCCGCAGCAGCAGGGTGGCTACGACCGGCCGAACGCGCACTACGCGGCGCCGGAGACGCTGCCGGGCGGTGCGCAGACCGCGCAGCAGCGGATGCCGGCCGGCGGCGGTGGCGGCCGGGGCGGCCGCGGCCCCAACACCAAGGGCCTGCTGATCGGCGCGATCGCGGTGGTCGCCGCGGTCGTCATCGGCATCGGCGTGGCCATGATGGGCGGCGACAAGGACAAGGACAAGGCGTCCGACGAGGTGGGCACGGCCCCGACCCAGTCCGAGGAATCCAAGCCGAGCCCGTCGGCCAGCAAGGCCGGCGAGAGCAAGGTCGACCTGCCCGCGATCGACGCCAAGGCGCTGCGTCTCGGCGGCGGCGCGACCCTCAGCCAGGACGTCAAGGGCGCCCAGTCCGACGGCGGCATCTACGTGGGCAACCTCAACCAGGTGGGTTCCTCCGTCACCTGGACCGTCAACGGTGTCCCGAAGGACGGTGCCTACACCGTCTTCACCCGCTACAGCACGGTGGACGAGGATCAGGAGATGACCCTCACCGTCAACGGCAAGCCGTTCGGCGACAAGCTCAACCTGGGCAACTTCACGCACACCTCGGACGGCGACTTCGCCAAGGGCTGGACGAAGACCTACGCCTGGCCGACCCTGAACAAGGGAACCAACACGATCACGCTCTCCTGCGAGGACGGCGACAAGTGCAACGTCCTGCTGGACCAGCTGTGGCTGAAGGCGGGCCAGGTCAAGGACTGAGTCGGTTCAAGCCGCGCTGACCTCTCCCGAAACCGTCACCCTCCCCAGCAGCTCCTCGTACACCCCTCGGTCGAACTCCCCGGCAACCGGTGCCGCCACCGTCGCCGCCGCGAGGGCCGTCGCCCGGGTGAGGCGGGTCGGCCAGGGGAGGTGGTCGACCAGGCCGGACAGCAGGCCCGCTACCGTCGAGTCGCCGGCGCCCGTCGGGTTGCCGCGTACCGAGGTGGGCGGGGTGGCTCGCCAGCGGCCCTCGGGGGTGACGGCGAGGAGGCCCTCGGCGCCGAGGGAGGCGACCACCGCGTGGGCGCCCCGGCGGCGGGCGTCCTGGGTGGCGCGCAGGGGTTCGTGGGAGCCCGTGAGTTCTGCCAGTTCGTCGGTGTTCGGCTTGATGATGTCGGGGCGGGCCGCGACCCCCCGGCGCAGGGCTTCGCCGCTCGTGTCCAGGAGGACCGGGACCCCGGCCGTCCTGGCCGTCCGGACCAGGCCCGCGTACGCGCCCACCGGCACGCCCGGCGGCAGGCTGCCGCACAGGGCCACCGCAGACGCCGAGGGGAGCAGGTCCCCGTAGGCCTCCTGGAAGGCCGACCACTCGGTGGGTGCGACCAACGGGCCCGGCTCGTTGAGCTGCGTCGTGTCGCCGGTCCGCTCGTCGACCACGGCGATGGTGCGGCGGGTCGCGCCGGAGATCGGGACGAGCGCGTCCACGACGCCCGGCACCGCCGTGAGCTTCTCCCGCACGACCCGGCCCGTCGCTCCGCCGGTGAACCCCGTCACCGTCACCTCGTGCCCGAGGGCCGCGAGCACCCGGGCCACGTTCACGCCCTTGCCGCCGGGGCGTTCCGTCACCTCGGAGACGCGGTGGGAGGCGTGCGGCCTGAGTGACGGTACGCGGTAGGTGATGTCGAGAGCGGTGTTCAGCGTGACCGTGAGGATCACCTGGGCCGACCTCCCCCGATGTGCTTGTCGACGTGAATGTGCAGCTAATCCGATCATGCCAAAGAGGCGGCGGCCGGCCCAGTCCTGGAGTCGGCCACCGTCTTACGAATGCGGGATGATCAGCCCAGTTGCGGACCGGCCACCCATTCACCCCGGCGCATGACGCCCTTCAGCTCGTGATCGGCGTCCAGGAGCAGCAGGTCGGCGTACTTCCCCGGCTCCAGTGAGCCGATCGTGTCGTCCAAGCCGAGCAGACGGGCCGGGGTGGCGGACAGGGCCGTCACCGCGTCCTCGACGGAGAGGCCGTCGACGGTGACCGCCCGCCGGAACGCCCGGTCGAGGGTGAGCGTCGAGCCGGCGATCGTGCCGTCCTCCACGAGGCGGGCCACGCCGTCCGCGACCTCCACCTCCAGCGGGCCCAGCCAGTAGCGTCCGTCGCCGAAACCGGCCGCGTCCATCGCGTCGGTGATGAACGCCACCCGGTGGGCGCCCGCGTGGTGGAACGCCAGCCGGAGCGCGGCGGGGTGCAGGTGGGTGCCGTCGTTGATCAGCTCGACCGTGACGCGGTCGTCCTCCAGGAGGGCGGTGACCGGGCCGGGGGAGCGGTGGCCGAGCGGGGGCATCGCGTTGAAGAGGTGGGTGGCGACCGTGGCGCCCGCCTCGATGGCCTCCACCGTCTGCTCGTACGTCGCGTCCGTGTGACCGATCGCCGCGATCACTCCGTGGTCGGCGAGGAGGCGTACGGAGTCGAGGCCGCCGGGGAGTTCGGTGGCCAGCGTGAGCATCTTCGCGTGGCCCCGGGCCGCGTCGATCAGCTTGCGGACCTCCGCGGGGTCCGGGTCGCGCAGGAGGGCCTCGGAGTGGGCGCCCTTGCGGCAGGGGGAGATGAACGGGCCCTCGAAGTGGACGCCGGCGATCTCGCCCTGCTCGGCCAGTTCGCTCAGCAGGCCCGCGCGTCGGGTGAGGAAGTCCGTGTCGCCGGTGACGGTGGAGGCGACGAGGGTGGTCGTGCCGTGCAGGCGGTGGGTGTGGATGCCCTTGAGGATGTCCTCGGCCGAGCCGGAGGTGAAGGAGGCCCCGCCGCCGCCGTGGTTGTGGATGTCGACGAAACCGGGGATGACGTAGTGGCCGGTCACGTCGATGACGTGGGCGTTTTCCGGGGCGGTGGCGGCGATGCGGGTGCCGTCGATCACCAGCCGGCCGTTTTCGACGGTTCCTGTGGGGAGTACCACTGTCGCGCCGGTCAGGACCGTGGGGTGTCCGGCCGTCGCGGGACGCGGGTGCGTCGGGGCCGGTCGCGCTCCGCGGCGGAGCCGCACATCGACGCTGTCCCGCGCCCCTGAGTCCGCTGCCATCAGGGCGTTACCTCCGTACGGTCGGTGTGGTCGAGGAGATCCCACGCCAGGAGCCCGGCGCCGAGACATCCGGCTGTGTCCCCCAGCGCCGCGGGGACGATCGACGGCTGCTTCTGGAAGGTGATGCGACTGCGGATCGCCTCCCGCAGGGGTGTGAACAGCGTTTCGGCTGCTTCCGCCAGGCCACCGCCGATGATCACAGTGCGGGGATCCAGCAAGGTCAGGGCCGTGACCAGGCCGTCGGCCAGGGCGTCGACCGCCTGCTGCCAGACCGCCGCCGCCTTCGGGTCGCGGGAGTCCACCGCCTTCGCGCAGTCCGCCGCGTCCGCGCCCGGGTCGCCCGAGGCGGCGGCCCAGGCCTGGCTGACGGCAGCCGCCGAGGCGAAGCGCTCCAGGCAGCCGTGCTGTCCGCATGGGCAGGGCGCCCCGCCGGGGCGTACGACGATGTGGCCGATCTCGCCCGCGAAGCCGTGCGCGCCCGCCTCGACGCGGCCGTCGACGCCGATGGCGCCCGCGATGCCGGTGCCCAGGGCCACGAACAGGAACCGGTCCGTGCCCCGGCCCGCGCCGAGGCGGCCCTCGGCGAGGCCACCGGTGCGCACGTCGTGGCCGAGGGCGACCGGGGCGCCCAGCCGCTCCGCCAGCAGGTCGCGCAGGGGGACGTCGCGCCAGCCGAGGTTGGCCGCGTAGACCGCGACGCCGCGCGCCTCGTCGACGATGCCGGGGACGGCCACCCCGGCGGCGCACGCGGGCGTGCCGAACCGCTCGGCGCCCCAGGCGCGCAGCTCGGCGGCGAAGTCGAGGATGCCCGCGACGACGGCGTCCGGCCCTTGGGCGCGTCGGGTGGCCCGGCGGGCCCGGTGCAGTACCTCGCCGCCGGGCCCGGTCAGCGCGGCCTTCATTCCGGTGCCGCCCACGTCCAGGGCGATGACATGTCTCACGGGGAACAGTGTGACCCGGGGACCCGCAAGAGGTCTAGTCCACTCACGTGGTGTAGACCTTGTTCCGCATATCGAAATGTTTCGGCGGCGGTGACGCCGGGGTTGGGGAAGAACAGCAGTGCAGCGGCGGCGGATGACAGGAACGATCGCGGTGGTGTCCGCACTGGGCATGACGGCGGTCCTCGGCGGCTGTGGAGTCACGGGTGGCTCGGGCGACGTGACCCTGAAGCTGGTCGCCGCCGACTACGGCGACAGCGCGGCCAACAGCTCGAAGAAGTACTGGGACAAGCTCGCCGAGGAGTACGAGGCCGACCACCCCGACGTCACCGTCGACGTCACCGTCTACTCCTGGAACGACGTCGACCGCAAGGTCAGGGAGATGGTCGCCGCCGGTGACCCGCCGGACATGGCGCAGATCGGCGCGTACGCCGACTACGCCGCCCAGGACCAGCTCTACAAGGCCGACGACCTGCTCTCCATACGTACGCAGGCCGACTTCGTCGGGCAGCTGGCCTCCGCGGGCCAGGTGAAGGGCGTGCAGTACGGTCTGCCGTTCGCCGCCTCCACGCGCGTGCTCTTCTACAACAGGACCCTCTTCGCCAAGGCCGGTATCACCCCGCCCGAGTCCTGGGACGACCTGGCCGAGGACGCCGAGGCGCTGAAGGCGAAGGGTGTGAAGTACCCGTACGCGCTGCCCCTCGGACCGGAGGAGGCGCAGGCCGAGACCATGCAGTGGATGCTCAGCGGCGGGGGCGGCTACACCGACGGCGCCGACAGCTACGGCATCGACTCCCCGGAGAACATCGACACCTTCTCCTGGCTGAAGGAGGACCTGGTCGGCAAGGACCTGACCGGGCCGGTCGCGCCCGGTGAGCTGAACCGCGCCGCGGCGTTCGCCGCCTTCGCCAAGGGCGAGGTCGGCATGCTCAACGGCCACCCCTCGCTGATGAAGATCGCCGCCAAGAACGGCGTCAAGTACGGGATGGTGCCCACGCCGGGCAAGGAGGGCCCCAGCAGGTCCACCCTCGGTGTCACCGACTGGATGACGGCGTTCCGCAAGAACGGCCACCGCGACCAGGTGGGCGACTTCCTCGACTTCGTCTACAGCGAGAAGAACGTGCTGGCCTTCTCCCGCGAGTACGACCTGCTGCCGGTCACCACCTCCGCGTCCGGCACCATGGCCTCCTCCGACGAGGACCGGCACCTCAGGCCGTTCCTGGAGGAGCTGCTGGCCTCCGAGCTCTACCCGGTCGGCAAGACGTCCTGGGCCGACGTCAGTGCCCAGGTGAAGCAGCAGATCGGCAAGGCCGTCGCGCCCGGCGCCAGTCCCTCGGGCGTCCTGGGCCACCTCCAGGCGTCGGCGACCCGGGCGGAGAGCGCGGAGTAGGCGCTGTCGGTGGCGGGCGCTACCGTGCCGGGCATGGACGAGGAGTACGACGGGACGCGGCTCGGGCGCAGGGAGCAGGACATCCTCGCGCTCGAACGCCGCGGCTTCTGCGGGCCGGGCGCGAAGGAGCGGGCCATACGCGAGGAGCTGGGCCTGGCCCCCGTGCGCTACTACCAGCTCCTCAACGCCCTGCTGGACGACCCAAGGGCCTTGTCCCACGACCCGGTGACGGTGAACCGGCTGCGCCGCATACGGGAGACGCGCCGGGCGGAACGCTGAGGGCCGCGGGGTGTCCGGCCACCGCGGTGTGCGGGGACGTCGTGGTGTGCGGGGGCGTCGTGGTGTGCGGGGACGTCGTGGTTGTTCGCACCCCGCGGCGGAGCCGCATATCGATGCCGCCCGCGCCCCCGAAGTACCTGCCCGTCAGCCGATGAAGTCCGCCAGCGCCCTCAGCAGCCGCACGACACCCTCCGGGCCGTCCACCACCAGGTCCGCCCGTTCTCGCAGTTCCGTCACCTCGTCGCTGCCGCTGCACACCAGCAGGCCTGGGGTGCCGTCCGCGCGCAGGGTGTCGACGGCGGCGTACGCGGGCAGGTCGCCCAGGTCGTCGCCGCCGTAGAGGACGGACCCGGCGCCGATCTCCCGGGCGAACCCGGTGAGGGCGACGCCCTTGTCGATGCCGGGCGGGCGCAGTTCGAGGACCATGCGGCCGGGCTCCACGATCAGGCCGTGCCGGGTCGCCAGGGCGGTGAGCGGCTCGCACAGGGCCTCGAAGGCGGCCTGCGGGTCGGGGGCCCGGCGGGTGTGCACGGCCACGGCCCGGCCCTTGTCCTCCACCCAGGTCCCGGTCCCTTCGAGGAGTACGGGCAGCTCGGCGCGGACGGCGTGGACGCCGGGGTGCGGATCGGGGGCGGTGACCTTGCCGCTGCGGGCGTCCCACCGCTCGGCGCCGTAGTGGCCGAGGACGACGAGGTGCTCGAGTCCCGGTGCGCCCGCGAAGCCGCCGTTGCGCACCGCGACCTCGGCCGGCCGGCCGGTGATCACCGCCACGGCGGCCACCTTCGGCGCGAGCGCGGCCAGCGCGGGCAGCGCCCATGGGTGGGCCCGGGCCCGCTCCGGGTCGGCCACGATCGGCGCGAGCGTCCCGTCGAAGTCGAGCCCGATCAGCGCCTTGTCCGGTCGGGCGAGGAGGGCGGCGAGCCCCTCCTGCCCGGCCCGCGTGACGGGTGTGGGCAGGGGCTCGGCGCCGGGAGCGTCCGGCCCGCCCGGCCGGGTCGTGGCGCCGCGACCCTCCTGCCCGGCCCGCGTGACGGGTGTGGGCAGGGGCTCGGCGCCGGGAGCGTCCGGCCCACCCGGCCGGGTCGTGGCGCCGCGCCCGGCCGGCTCGTCCTGCCGCTGCCGAGCGGCCGGCGAGTCGTGCGGGGCACTCCCGCCCGTCTGGCTGCTCATCCGGCCCTCAGCCCCTCAGCGCTTCGAGCTGGTCCACGAACCACTGCGCCGGCGGCAGCGCCGTCGCCGCGGCGGCCAGACGCTTGCAGCGCTCGGCGCGTTCCTCGGGGCGCATCGACAGGGCCTCGTGCAGGGCCTGAGCCGTGCCCGTGACGTCGTAGGGGTTCACCGTGATCGCGTCCTCGCCCAGCTCCTCGTGCGCCCCGGCCTCCCGCGACAGCACCAGCGCGCAGCCCGCGTCGGAGAGGACCGGTACCTCCTTGGCGACGAGGTTCATGCCGTCGCGGATGGGGTTGACGAGCGCCACGTCGGCCAGCCGGTAGGCGGCCAGCGAGCGGGCGAAGTCGTCTTTGACGTGCAGCACGACCGGCTTCCAGCCCGGTGTGCCGTACTCGGCGTTGATCTCGTCCGCGACCCGCTGCACCTCGGCCGTGTAGTCCCGGTACACGGCGAGGTCCTGTCGCGAGGGGTACGCGAAGGCGACGTGCACCACCTGCTCGCGCCACTGCGCGTGGGCCTCCAGCAGCCGGCGGTACGCCAGCAGGCCGCGCACGATGTTCTTGGACAGCTCGGTGCGGTCGACGCGGACGATGGTGCGGCGGCCCTCGCCGATCTCCTGCCGCAGCCCGGCCATCCGCTCCTCGACGTCCGGCTCGTGGGCCCGCTTGCGCAGGAAGTCCGCGTCGGCCCCCAGTCCGTGCACTCCGACCCGCGTGCCGCCGAGCCCGCCGGCGAACCGCTCGGCGCACGCGGTGAACGCCTCCGCCCAGCGCTCGGTGAGAAAGCCCAGCCGGTCCGCGCCGAGCATGCCGCGCAGCACCTGCCCGGCCACGTCGTCCGGCAGCATCCGGAAGTACTCCGGCGGCGCCCACGGCGTGTGCGAGAAGTGGCCGATCCTCAGGTCCGGGCGCAGCTCGCGGAGCATGCCCGGCACCAGCGTCAGGTGGTAGTCCTGCACCACCACCGCCGCACCCTGCGCCGCCTCCTCGGCCAACGCCTCGGCGAACGCCCGGTTGTACGTCTCGTAGGACGCCCACTGCCGCCGGAACTCAGCGTCGAAGACCGGCTCCAGGGGCGTCTGGTACAGCATGTGGTGGACGAACCACAGGACCGAGTTGGCGATGCCGTTGTACGCGTCGGCGTGCACGTCGGCCGGGATGTCCAGCATCCGCACGCCGTGCTCTCCGACCCCGCGCCTCACCGCCTCCCGGTCGCCGTCGGACAGCGCCGAGCACACCCACAGCGCGTCCGCGTCCGAACCGATCGCGGAGAGCCCGGAGACCAGGCCGCCGCCACCCCGTTTGGCGTCCAGCGAACCGTCCTCGCCCACCGTGTACGAGACCGGACCGCGGTTGGAGGCCACCAGCACCTGCGCAGCACCGTACGTTGAAGCCATAGACCTCAACCTAGCCCGGCCCGGAAACGCTCAAACGTACGGATCTGCCGTGCGCGGCCGAAAACGGCCCCGGTCAGGCCGCTCTCCGCGCCTGGTACTCGGCGATCTCCACCATCGGGGGACGCTCCTCGGTGTCCACGGAGTACGTCCGGGGCTCGAAGCCGTCCTCGCCCCGCTCGAACTGCGTCAGGGACGGCCGGACCAGGTGCCCGCGGGCCAGCCGCAGCTGGGCCGTGCGGTAGATCGCGGCGGCCATCCGGCCCAGCGCCTGCCCGTCCTGGTGCCGGTGCTTGCGCACCCCGACGTCCACCTGGGCCAGGGCGTCCAGGCCCGCCAGGTGCAGGGCGTCGACGAGCATGCCGAGCTCCACGCCGTAGCCGACGGGGAACGGCAGCCGCTCCAGCAGGGAACGGCGGGCCGCGTACTCGCCGCCGAGCGGCTGCACGAAGCCCGCCAGCCGCGGCCAGTGCATGTTGAGCAGCGGGCGCGCCATCAGTTCGGTGACCCGGCCGCCCTGCCCGGCGGTCCTGGCGGAGGCGAGCGAATCGAGCTCAGTGCCGAGCGGACGGTCGTACATGGCCTTCACCAGGTCCACGTCCGGCTCGGTGAGCAGCGGGCCCACGATTCCGGAGACGAAGTCGGACGAGAATTCCCTGAGGTCCGCGTCGACGAAGCAGACGATGTCCCCGCGGGTGACGAGCAGGGAGCGCCACAGCACCTCGCCCTTGCCGGGCACGGCGGGCAGCCGCGGGAGTATCCCGTCCCGGTGCACCACCCGCGCGCCCGCGGCGGCGGCCACCTCGGACGTGCGGTCGGTGGACCCCGAGTCGACGACGACCAGCTCGTCGACGAGCGGGACCTGTCGCATCAGGTCGTGGCGGATGACGGCGACGATGTCACCGACCGTCGCCTCCTCGCTGAGCGCGGGCAGCACGACGCTGACCGTCTGGCCCGTGCGCTGCTTGGCGGCCAGGATCTGGTGGAGCGGGCGATCGTTCACGGACCAGGAACGGGTGCTCAGCCACCGCTCGACTTCTTCCAGCACCGTGGCGGCTCCTCTGCGTACTCCGGGCGGGACGGACGGTGATCCATCTCGCGGTTCGGACGGCTATCTCAACTGTCCTGGTCGTCGGTTACAGTCTTGAACAACGCGGATGACCATCGCATGTCCGGGGTCACCCGCCGCCTACAACCACATACAGCTCATCCAGAGGGGCAGAGGGAAACGGCCCGATGAAGCCCCGGCAACCCTCCAGTCGGTTCTCGTAGGTCACTGGCGACCACTTCGCGAGGCTCCCGGCTAGGGAAGGTGCCAAATCCGTCTCACGGCGAAACGCGTCGTGAGGAAGATGAGGAAGGGCCTCGCCTCACATGGCTGCGCAGACTGTTGCAAGCACCACTGACTCCACCGTAGACCTTGGTCCCGCCGCGGCGCTGAGCTGCCGCGAGTGCGGTCACCGCGTCCCCCTCGGCCCGGTCTTCGCGTGCGAGGAGTGTTTCGGCCCGCTGGAGATCGCCTACGACTTCTCGGCCTACGACACCGAGGAACTGCGTAAGAAGATCGAGGCGGGACCGGCGAACATCTGGCGTTACGCCCCGCTGCTGCCGGTTCCGGCCGACGTGGCGGACAAGCCGAACATCAACCCGGGCTGGACCAAGCTCGTCAAGGCCGACAACCTCGCCCGCGAGCTGGGTGTCGACGCCGGCAAGCTCTTCGTCAAGGACGACTCCGGCAACCCGACGCACTCCTTCAAGGACCGTGTCGTCGCCCAGGCCCTGGAGGCCGCCCGCGCCTTCGGCTTCACCACGCTCTCCTGCTCCTCCACCGGCAACCTCGCCGGTGCGGTGGGCGCCGCCGCGGCCCGCGCCGGCTTCCGCTCGTGTGTGTTCATCCCGCACGACCTGGAGGAGGGCAAGGTCGTCATGGCCGCGGTCTACGGCGGTGAGCTCGTCGGCATCGAGGGCAACTACGACGACGTGAACCGCTTCTGCTCCGAGCTGATCGGCGACCCGGCCGGAGAGGGCTGGGGCTTCGTCAACGTCAACCTGCGGCCGTACTACGCCGAGGGCTCCAAGACCCTCGCGTACGAGATCTGCGAGCAGCTCGGCTGGCGGCTGCCCGACCAGCTCGTCGTGCCGATCGCCTCCGGCTCGCAGCTCACGAAGATCGACAAGGGCCTGCAGGAGCTGATCAAGCTCGGTCTGGTCGAGGACAAGCCCTACAAGATCTTCGGCGCGCAGGCCGAGGGCTGCTCGCCGGTGTCGACGGCGTACAAGGCCGGGCACGACGTGGTCCGCCCGCAGAAGCCGGACACCATCGCCAAGTCCCTCGCCATCGGCAACCCGGCGGACGGGCCGTACGTGCTGGACATCGCGCGCCGCACGGGCGGTGCCGTGGAGGACGTGAACGACGAGCAGGTCGTGGACGCGATCAAGATCCTCGCCCGGACCGAGGGCATCTTCGCGGAGACCGCCGGCGGTGTGACGGTGGGTGTGACGAAGAAGCTGATCGAGAGCGGTGTGCTCGACCCGTCGAAGACGACCGTGGTACTGAACACCGGGGATGGTCTCAAGACGCTGGATGCGGTGGCGGGCACGGGTCTTTCGGCGACCATTCGTCCCAGCCTGGATGCGTTCCGGGCGGCTGGGCTCGTCTGATCGTTGATCCCTGCGGGCCGGTGGGGGTCGTTCGCGCCCACGCGGCGGAGCCGTGGATCGGCACAGCCCCGCGCCCCTAGGTTTGTCACCCAACCGGAGGTTTTGAAGACATGAGCGTCACCGTTCGCATCCCCACCATCCTGCGCACCTACACCGGCGGTCAGGCCGAGGTCGCCGCCGAGGGGGCGAATCTCGGCGAGGTCATCGCCGATCTGGAGAAGAACCACACCGGGATCGCCGCCCGGGTGCTGGACGACCAGGGCAAGCTGCGCCGGTTCGTCAACGTGTACGTCAACGACGACGACGTGCGGTTCGAACAGGGGCTGGAGACGGCGACGCCCGACGGTGCCGGGGTGTCGATCATTCCCGCCGTCGCCGGCGGCTGAACCCGGTCGACCGGCCCGATTATTACCTTCGGTAACGGCTGTCACTGAGAGTTCACCGAATTGCCCCCTCCGTGAGAGAAGCGGAGGGGGCAATTCTGTGTGATTGAGCGCGATACAGTTGGGGAACACGATCCCGATCCTCTGATCGGAACCCTGAATTCCCTCCGCGGGCCCGACAAGATGTAGCCAAAGTGTGCGCATCTTTTGCGGCTTTTGTTCTCTTTGTGGAGCCCGATTTGCCCTGAATTCGGGCGAATTCTGCCTACATTCCGGACCCTGCGCGTCCGGAATTCTCGTCCGATTGACCTGTTGCAGACGGCAGTTGGACAGATACATTCGGCCGCGGTCGACGCGTTCCGGCGCACGCCCCCAACCGTGGGGGGTGAGGTCTGACCCGGGTCCGCGAAGTGTGGATCTGTGCAAGGGCCAGTAATAGGGGAGTTAGGCATGGCTCAGGGCACCGTCAAGTGGTTCAACGCGGAGAAGGGGTACGGCTTCATCGCGGTCGACGGTGGTGCGGATGTTTTCGTCCACTACAGCGCGATTCAGATGGACGGCTACCGCACCCTTGAAGAGGGCCAGCGGGTCGAGTTCGAGATCTCGCAGGGCCAGAAGGGACCGCAGGCCGACATGGTTCGCGTCTCTGCCTGAACGCGCACCACGACCAACGCTCAAGCGACCGGTCTTCTCAGAAGGGCCCGTACCCCCCGGGGTGCGGGCCCTTCGGCCTGTTCGGAACCCCTGCCGGGCGGCGTTCGCGGGGCGGCTGACGGCCCGTCCCGGTCCCGCCGGGCGCTTGCCCCGCCCGTCACCCGACCACCACCCCTCGTCGAGCCGGCTTCGCGGGCGCACCTTGCACTCGGAGGGGTCGAGTGCTAATCATTGCGTTAGCACTCTGAAGGTGAGAGTGACAACGTAAGGACCGGGTCGGTGAGGCCCACGGACCGGATGGGGCAAGGAACCAGCCGGTCGGGGCCGTCCGTCGCGGGCGCGGGCGCGGTCCGAAGTAATCACCCCCAGTCCTGGAGGGACCACTTCACATGGCCAAGATCATCGCGTTCGACGAGGAGGCGCGGCGCGGCCTCGAGCGCGGCATGAACCAGCTCGCGGACGCCGTGAAGGTGACGCTCGGCCCCAAGGGCCGCAACGTCGTCCTCGAGAAGAAGTGGGGCGCGCCCACGATCACCAACGATGGTGTGTCCATCGCCAAGGAGATCGAGCTCGAGGACCCGTACGAGAAGATCGGCGCCGAGCTGGTCAAGGAAGTCGCCAAGAAGACGGACGACGTCGCCGGTGACGGTACGACCACCGCGACCGTGCTCGCCCAGGCCCTGGTCAAGGAGGGTCTGCGCAACGTAGCCGCCGGCGCCAACCCGATGGCCCTCAAGCGCGGTATCGAGAAGGCCGTCGAGGCCGTCTCCGCCGCCCTGCTGGAGCAGGCGAAGGACGTCGAGACCAAGGAGCAGATCGCCTCCACGGCCTCCATCTCCGCCGCCGACACCCAGATCGGCGAGCTCATCGCCGAGGCCATGGACAAGGTCGGCAAGGAAGGCGTCATCACCGTCGAGGAGTCCCAGACCTTCGGTCTGGAGCTGGAGCTCACCGAGGGTATGCGCTTCGACAAGGGCTACATCTCGGCGTACTTCGCCACCGACATGGAGCGTATGGAGGCCGTCCTCGACGACCCGTACATCCTGATCGCGAACTCCAAGATCTCCAACGTCAAGGACCTGCTCCCGCTCCTGGAGAAGGTCATGCAGTCGGGCAAGCCGCTGCTGATCATCGCCGAGGACGTCGAGGGCGAGGCCCTGTCGACCCTGGTCGTCAACAAGATCCGCGGCACCTTCAAGTCCGTCGCCGTCAAGGCCCCGGGCTTCGGCGACCGCCGCAAGGCGATGCTGCAGGACATCGGCATCCTCACCGGCGGCGAGGTGATCTCCGAGGAGGTCGGCCTCAAGCTGGAGAACGCCACGATCGACCTCCTGGGCAAGGCCCGCAAGGTCGTCATCACCAAGGACGAGACCACCATCGTCGACGGTGCCGGCTCCGCCGAGCAGGTCCAGGGCCGGGTCAACCAGATCCGCGCCGAGATCGAGAACAGCGACTCGGACTACGACCGCGAGAAGCTGCAGGAGCGCCTGGCGAAGCTCGCCGGCGGTGTCGCGGTCATCAAGGCCGGTGCCGCCACCGAGGTGGAGCTCAAGGAGCGCAAGCACCGCATCGAGGACGCCGTGCGCAACGCCAAGGCGGCCGTCGAGGAGGGCATCGTCGCCGGTGGTGGCGTGGCCCTGCTGCAGGCCTCCTCGGTCTTCGAGAAGCTGGACCTGGAGGGCGACGAGCTGACCGGCGCCAACGCCGTGAAGCTGGCCCTGGAGGCCCCGCTCAAGCAGATCGCCGTCAACGGTGGTCTCGAGGGTGGCGTCATCGTCGAGAAGGTGCGCAACCTGCCCGTCGGTCACGGCCTGAACGCCGCGACCGGTGACTACGTCGACATGATCGCCGAAGGCATCATCGACCCGGCGAAGGTGACGCGCTCCGCTCTGCAGAACGCCGCTTCCATCGCCGCGCTGTTCCTCACCACCGAGGCCGTCATCGCCGACAAGCCGGAGAAGGCCGCCGCGCCCGCCGGCGGCGGCATGCCGGGCGGTGACATGGACTTCTGATCGACCTGACGGTTGATCGACGTCCTTACCGAGGGCGGCACCTCCTGTTCGGCAGGGGGTGCCGCCCTCGGGCGTATCCGGTGCGCCTGCGGTATGCGTCCGGGGCGTGATCGGGATCACGGCCGGGGCGGGATGGCGGGGGCGGGGCCGAGGGGTTGGAACGTACGCCCTATGCGCATGCACATACCCTCCGGTATCCGAAAGCGAGCCCCCCACGTGACTGTCGCCGCCTCCGCTTCCCGCGCCGCCGAAATCCTGTCCCGGCCCGTATCGCTGGGCGGCCTGACCGTTCCGAACCGGATCGTGATGGCGCCGATGACCCGTATGTTCTCCCCGGCCGGTGTGCCGGGCGAGGACGTCGTCTCGTACTACGCGCGCCGCGCCGCCGCCGGAGTCGGCCTGATCGTCACCGAGGGCACCTACGTCGGTCACGAGTCGGCCGGGCAGAGCGACCGTGTGCCCCGCTTCCACGGTGACGAGCAACTCGCCGGCTGGGCCAGGGTTGCCGAGGCGGTGCACGCGGCGGGCGGCACGATCGTGCCGCAGCTGTGGCACATCGGCATGGTCCGCAACCAGGGTGAGCCGCCGGTCGCCGACGCCCCGGCCGTCGGCCCCTCCGGCCTGCGCATCGGCGCGACGGAGCCCACCGGGGAGGCCATGACGCAGGCCGACATCGACGCCGTCATCGGCGCGTTCGCCGAGGCCGCGGCCGCCGCGGAGCGCATCGGGTTCGACGGCGTCGAGATCCACGGCGCCCACGGCTACCTGCTCGACCAGTTCCTCTGGGAGGGCACCAACCGCCGCACCGACGCCTACGGCGGCGACCGGGTCGCCCGTGCCAAGCTCTCGGAGGAGATCGTCGCGGCCGTCCGCGAGACCGTCTCCGCCGACTTCCCCATCATCTTCCGCTACTCCCAGTGGAAGCAGGGGGCCTACGACGCCCGCCTCGCCGAGACGCCCGAGGAGCTGGAGGCCATCCTGACGCCGCTGGCCGCCGCCGGTGTCGATGCCTTCCACGCCTCCACCCGCCGCTACTGGTTGCCCGAGTTCGACGACTCCGACCTCAACCTGGCCGGCTGGACCAAGAAGCTCACCGGCAAGCCCGCCATCACCGTCGGCTCGGTCGGTCTGAACGGCGACTTCATCAAGGCCTTCCAGGGCCAGGGCGCCGAACTGGGCGACCTGGACAACCTCCTCGACCGCTTCGAGCGCGACGAGTTCGACCTGGTCGCCGTCGGCCGCGCCCTGCTCCAGGACCCCGAGTGGGCCCGCAAGGTGCTCGACGGCCGCTTCGAGGACCTCGCGCCGTACGACCCGGCGTCGCTCAAGACCCTCAGCTGACCCTGCCTCCGAAGGGCTCTGGATCTGCTTGCGTCAGTCAAGGACACTGACCTGGCTCCTGTTCACTCGCAGTCGCTGAGGAGATCCAGATGACGACGACCGAGTCCCGCCCCCCGGCGGACGGCCCCTCCGAGCAGCCCGGACCGGTGGTGCGCACCACCGCCGGTGCCGTCCGGGGGCGCAGGGAGGCGGGGCTCGCGGTCTTCCGTGGCATCCCCTTCGCCGCGCCCCCGGTGGGCGAGGCCCGCTTCATGCCCCCGCGGCCCGCCGACGCCTGGGACGGCATACGGGGCGCGTACGCCTTCGGCCCGCCGCCCCCGCAGGATCTCGGCAATCTGGGCGGCCCGGGCCTGATCGAAGTGCCCCACGGCGACGAGTGGCTCACGGTCAACGTCTGGACACCCGAGCCCGACCCGAGCGCCCACCGGCCGGTGATGGTGTGGATCTACGGCGGCGCTTACAAGCTCGGGCACTCCGGCAGCCCCGGCTACGACGCCCGGCACATCGCCGCCGACGGCGACGTGGTGGTCGTGTCCCTCAACTACCGCCTGGGCATGGAGGGTTTCGCATCGATCGAGGGCGCGCCCGCCAACCGGGGGCTGCTCGACCAGGTGGCCGCGCTGGAGTGGGTGCGGGACAACATCGAATCCTTCGGCGGCGACCCCGGCCAGGTCACGGTCTTCGGGGAGTCCGCGGGAGCCGGTTCGGTCGCCTCGCTGCTCTCCATGCCGCGTGCGACCGGCCTGTTCCGGCGGGCGATCGCCCAGAGCGTGCCGGGGACGTTCTTCTCCGACGCGCTGGCCCGGGACATCGGTGCCGCCCTCGCCGCCGAGCTGGGCCTGCGCCCCACGGTCGCCGACCTCTCGACGATCGATCCGCGCCGGCTGACGTCGGCCGGGGAGACGCTGAGCGCCAAGATGCTCCAGCGCGTCGACCGCTGGGGCCAGGCGGCGCCCACGGTCACCCCCTTCTCCCCGGTGGTCGACGGCGAGATCCTGCCGACGACCCCGTGGCAGGCGCTGGCGTCCGGTTCGGCGAAGGACGTCGACCTCCTCGTCGGCCACAACCGCGACGAGTACCGCCTCTTCATCGCCTTGGCGGGCCAACTCGGCCGGATCACCGACGAGAGGGCGGCCTCGGCCCTCCGCCTCTTCGCTCCCGGACCCGACGGCGAACAGGCCTACCGCACGGCCTTCCCCGACGCCTTGCCGGGCGAGCTGTACGAACGCGTCCAGACGGACTGGCTGTTCAACATGCCCTCGCTGCACCTGGCCGAGGCCCAGCGCGCCGGTGGCGGCAGCGCGCACGTCTACGAACTCACCTGGCCGGCCCCGGGCAGCGGCGGTGCGCTCGGCGCCTGCCACGGCCTGGACATCCCGTTGCTGTTCGGCACGTACGGGGCGGACCTGGGGCTGCTGCTGTTCGCGGGCGTGGAGCCGTCCGCCGAGGCCGAGGCGCTGTCGTCCCGCTTCCGCTCGTCCTGGACGTCCTTCGCGAGGACGGGGGACCCGGGCTGGCCGGCGTACGACGACGAGCGGCGGCTGGTGCAGGTGCTGGACGCGAAGCCGGTGGTCACGGCCTATCCGGAGGAACGGTCGCGGCGCCTGTGGGAGGGGCACGAGTTCCGCCCGCTGCCGCTGCTGTGATCCCGGGTGGTCAGAGGTTGCCCATGGGCTCGATGTCCACTTTCACCGGCGTCCCCCACACCCGCAGCACCTCGTAGTCGGTGAACTCGTGCACCAGCCGGTAGGCCATGGCGGCCCGGGGAGCCTTGCGCTGGGCGGCGATGAACAGCTCGGCCTCACGCCGGTCCCGGCGCGGGGTGCCGCACAACTGCCAGGTCTGACCGTTCCACAGCTCCGCCAGCCAGCGCTGCTGGGGCTGGGGGCGGTCGCCGCGCACGCCGTAGCGGGACTGGGCGGGTTCGGCGGGCCGGTACTGGGGGGCGGGGCCGTTGAACTCGTTCCGGCGGGCCGTCCTGCGCCGGGTCTCGCACAGCAGGCACCGGTCAGGGGCGCTCTCGTCGACCGGGCCGGTGGGGTGTTCCGGGCAGCGCGTGGTGGGCGCCGCGGTCGTGACGCTGTCCTCCAGCAGGTCCAGGGCGCGCTTCAGGTCGGCCTTGACCTCGTGCAGTTTGGCGTCCGGGGTGTCGGAGCCGAGGGCTTCCCCGTGCTCACCGAGAAGACGGAGGGCACGGCCTAGGGCGGTGAGCTGGGCGTGGTTCATGACGCCCATTGTCCTCAGTCGGCGTAGTCCTTGACGCTGAGCGGGTCCTTCGTGCGGACACGGCCGTCCACGTATGCGAGCCGCACGTGATCCGGGGCCGCGTTGGCGAGAGCCTCGAAGTCTTCGATGGGCATCAGCGGGCGGTCAGCGGTACCAGGGGGCATCGTGGTGCCTCCTCCCTTCCATCGTGCCCTGGGGGAGTGACGCCGCGCCGTTGGAGCCGTCATGTGTGTGCCTCCTCTTGCCGTCGCCGGGACATCGCGGCGCGGATCTCGGCCGCACGGTCGTGGATCGTGGGGGCGCACAGGGGTGCGGGAGGTTGTGCGGCGGCGCGTTCACCCCGGCAAGCGCTGCAACGACCCCCTGGCAGGGTTTCCGGACGCCCCGGCGCGCCGCAGTTCGCGCACTCCAGGACCCGCAGGGGTGGGCGTGGGGCGGGTGGCGGTGGACGTTTGCTGGTCAGGCGGTTGCGGACCAGGGCGGCGGGGTGGTGGACGGGGGTCGGCAGACCGGCCGTGAGTGCGCGCAGTACGTCGTCCTCCGAGGCGCCGCGCACGAACCAGTCCGCCACGAGGGGGGCGAGGGTCGCACAGTCCGCCTCGGAGAGGGACAGGACGGGGGCCGCGCGGCCGAGGGCGGCCAGGAGGATGTGGGCGCGGGAGCGGGTGGGGCGCGCTGTCTGCTTCGGTACGTCGCCGCGGGTGAAGGCGGTCCACCAGTCGTCATCCCGGGCGGTGCGGGTGAACCACGTTCGGGTGATCCAGCGGGAGCTGCCGTCGTCGGCCGTCACGCACTCCCGGCCGCGGCGCAGATGCCCTGCCCGCTGGAGGCGGTTGAGGGCCGTGCCGAGGGCGCACTGCCCGTAGGGGAGCTGCTTGGCCAGCGTCTTCACGGAGATGTCGGCGCCGTCGGGGAGCCGGTCGAGGTAGGCGGCGATGGCGGCTTCGCGGGGTGGGAGATGGGCGAAGTCGTGTCCGGTGCGCGCGAGTTGGTCAGGGGCGGAGCGTTTGCCATAGCCCGGGTTGGCCATGGGGTGCGCGAACGGGCGGGCAGCACTAAAGTTGGCTTCAGCCATGGGATCGACGTCTCTCGATCTCGTTGGTTAAGCCCCCGCAGGTGTTGGTAGCACCGGGCGGGGGCTGTTGCTTGTCCAGGAACGGTAGAGGTACGTGACTGTCCGTGGCAAGCCGGACGCGTCAAGTCAACACGCGGGGTGGGAGGGCGGGTTGAGGCCCTCCCACCCGTTCCTTGAAAGAGAGCTCGAAGCCCGGGTCCCGAAGCTCAGGCTGTCTCGTCCTTGAGGTGCTCGACGAATGCCGACCAGGCTGTGGGCCGGAACACGAGCCTCGGGCCGTGGGGGGTCTTGGAGTCGCGGACGGGGATGACATCAGGAAGCGCCTGGGTGACTTCCAGGCAGTTGTCGCCGGTGCCGCCGCTGTAACTGGACTTGTACCACTCAGGCATGTTCCTCATGGTCGTAATCCTGCGCCATCGCCTCAAGGAGAGCCAGAGACTTCTCAGGCGAGAGGGCAGAAGCCGTGAGGAGTTCAAAGTAGAGCCTGTACCGCGCGACGGTCGCGGGGTCGTCTTCCAGTCGTCCTGTGTCGACTCCTTCGAGGTAGGCCAACGGAGGGGCGTCGTCGAAGTCCATCAACCTGACGCAGCCCTGCATCCCCGGGTGAGCTCCCGCGTCGAACGGCAGCACCTGAACGATGACACGGTTCTGGCCGATCAGGCCGATGAGGTGGCGTAAGGCACCCGCCATCACCTCTGGCCCGCCCGTCACGCGGTGCAGTGCGGCCTCGTCAATCACCGTCCACAACAGAGGCCTTGTTGGATCATCGAGGATTCGCGCCCGCTCCACGCGACCTGTCACCAACTCCTCAATGGCCTCTTCTGTCGCTGAGGGCAAGTAGGCGCGGCTGACGGCTCGTGCGTACAGAGGCGTCTGGAGCAATCCGGGGATCAGCATCGATGCGTATTCCCTGATGGCAGTGGCCTGCGTCTCCGCCTCCGCGGCTTCTGCGAAGTGCTCGCGGTACTTCGACTTCGCCGCCGCCCCACAGTTCCGCTGGAAGAAGTCCTCCGTCCCCAGCACATCGTCGAGCAGCCGCGCGTACTCCCGCTGCAACCTCCGTGTCCCCGCCTCCAGTTGGCCGATGAACGACCCACTCACGAACAGCCGCTGTCCGAGTTCCTCCTGGCTCAGGCCGGCCTTCTCGCGGGCGTGGCGGAGTTCGGCGCCCAGGAGCGCCCGAGGGGAGGAGGACGGGTCGAGATCCCTGGAGCTGGGCATGGGCAACTCCCTGTCGTACAGATGGGGTTGTTGGGCGGCCGTGTATGGCCAGGTTAGGCAGGGTCGGCCACGCTGTGTGCTGAATCGCAAACTCAGCGTGGAGGTGGGAAACGGTGCGCTCGACCGAAGAGATCGTGCAATCGCTGCGGGAGGCCCTCGCCGGAGTCGGGGTCGTGTTGCCGTCGCTGGCTGTCGACCCGGTGACCGGTGCGAGCGACGAGCCGTTCGCCCTGGTCGATCTGGGCCGGTGCAACGTGCGGACGGCCGAGCATCTCACCGGCGTACTGCGCTCGTTGCCCGCCGGAGAGGCGCTGCGGGCTCGCGTCAGGCAGGTCAATCGGGAGACCAAGTCGCGGTGACGTGCTGGTGATCGGGAGGTGTGCGGCCTTTCACCGGACGGGGATCGGGCTGCCCGCACCATGGCCGGGGCGCCTGCGGCTCAGGGAGGAGCAGCGGGTGGTCGTGGGGGCGTGACGGCTCAGCCGCTCGCCGCCAGGGCCGCCCGCAGGTGGCCGTCCGACTCCTCCAGGAGGCGGGCCGCCGTCGGGCCGTCGACGTCGGCCAGGATGGTCAGGATCGCGTTCTTCACCTCGCCGTCCGTGGCGGTGAGGGCCTCCTCGATCTCCTTGTCCTCGGCGCCCGTGGCGAGGGCGACGATGCGGTGGGAGCGGGCGCGGAGCTTGTCGTTCGAGGCGCGGACGTCGACCATCAGGTTCCCGTAGGTCTTGCCCAGCCGGATCATCGTGATCGTCGACAGCATGTTGAGGACGAGCTTCTGGGCCGTGCCGGCCTTCAGGCGGGTGGATCCGGTGAGCAGTTCGGGGCCCACGACGATCTCGATACCGTGGTCGGCGGCAGCCGCGAGCGGGCTGCCGGCGTTGCAGGCGAGGCCGATGGTGAGGGAGCGGCGGGCGCGGGCGTGCTCGACCGCGCCGATGGCGTACGGGGTGCGGCCGGAGGCGGAGATGCCGACCACCGTGTCGTCGGGGGTCAGGGCGAGGGACTCCAGGTCCGCCCGGGCCAGTTCCCGGGAGTCCTCGGCGCCCTCGACCGAGGTGACCACGGCGCCCGGGCCACCCGCGATGAGGCCGACGACCCGGGAGGGGTCGGTGTTGAAGGTGGGCGGGCACTCGGAGGCGTCCAGGACGCCCATCCGGCCCGCCGTGCCCGCGCCCGCGTAGACCAGGCGGCCGCCGCGGGCCATCCGCTCGGCGACGGCGTCGATCGCGGCGGCGATCCGGGGCAGCCGGGCCGCGACCGCCCCGGCCACGGTGGCGTCCTCGCCGTTCATCAGCCGCGCGATGTCGAGGGTGGGCAGCCGGTCGATCTCCGCGAGTTCGGGCCGGAAGGCCTCGGTGGTCAGGCACTCCAGCGCGGTCCTGAGATCACGGGGGTCGGAGGTGGAGGTCATGAGCGGCTCTTTTCCGTGTCTTTCCGGTGCTGGTGCTGGGCGGGGCGGCCGCCTCAGGAACGGTGCCGGTGGGCCAGCGCCTCGTACGATGCCGACAGCGCCGGCGCCGCCGTCTCGTACGTCCGCTGCGCCACCCCCACGAACAGGCAGTCCACCACGAGGAGCTGTCCGGTCCGGGACGACATGGCCGCGGGACGCAGCTCGCTCTCGCGGGCGGTGGAGGTGGTCAGGACGTGGTCGGCGTACTGCGTGACGGGGCCGGTCGGGCGGCCGGTGATCGCCACGGTCGTCGCCCCGTGCTCGAAGGCGACCCGCAGCGGTTCGATGACGTCCCCGGTCGACCCGGAGTGCGTGACGGCGATCGCGACATCGCCCGCGCGCAGTTGGACGGCGTTGGTGACGGCGAGGTGCGGGTCGCTGTGGGCGTGCGCCATCAGCCCGATGCGCAGCAGCTTCTGGGTGAGGTCCTGGGCGACCAGACCGGACGCGCCGACTCCGTACACATCGGTGCGGCGGGCCGTGGTCAGCGCGGTGACGGCCGCGGCCAGCTGGACGGTGTCGAGGCCGGCGGCCGTGTCGGCGAGGGTCTGCTGCTCGTCGTAGGCGAGCTTGGCGACGACGTCGGCGATCGGGTCGTCCACCGCGATGTCCGTCGTGATGGCCGGGGCGCGGCCCGACTGCTGCTGCGCGGCGAGGCCGGCGAGGGCCAGGCGCAGATCCCGGTAACCCGGATAGCCCAGCAGGCGGGCGGTGCGTACGACGGTCGCCTCGCTGGTGCCGGTGAGTTCGGCGAGACCGGTGACCGTGAGGGCCGCGCAGCCGGCCGGGTCGCCCGCGACGGCTTCGGCGACACGCTGCATGGAACGCGTCATCGACGGTCCCAGGGTGCGGACCTTGGCCGCGAGGGCGGCGGGGGCGGGCGGGGTGCCGCTCGCTCCCGGGGGCCCGCCGCGCTCGTTCGCGAAACTTTCCTTCACGTCTCGGGTCACCCGTGAAAGATATTTTCGGCTCGGCGTCGGGGTCAAGAGTGCGCACAATGGGTGCATGGAACCCATCAGCCCACTGGAGCAGGCGCTGCACGCCGCGCGCGCCCTCGTGCTGGCCGACCTCGTCGCCGGGCGGGTCGCCGAGGCGGACGTCGTCTCCCTGGTCGAGGACTCCGTCACACAGCGGCGATGGTGGGTCGAGCAGTGGCCCGAGGGCGCGCGGTACGTGGCCGGCCTGGTCGCGCAGGACGTCCAGGACGCCCTGCTGGAGCGGTACGGCCGCTGGCCGCTGTGCCCGGTGTGCGGCACCGGCGAGCCGCACGCGCTGAACGTGGAACCGGAGTTGGGGCCCGACCCGCACTGGGTGTGCAGCGAGGCGAGCGTGAAGGTCGCCGCCGTGGGAGCGCTGGGCGAGGCCATCGGCGGGGCGGCGTCCTCGTGAGGCCCGCGTGACGATCTACATCGACCCGCCGACCTGGCCCGGCCACGGCCGCATGTGGTCCCACCTGATCAGCGACGTCTCCTACGACGAACTGCACACCTTCGCCGCCCGCCTCGGCGTCCCCCGCCGGGCCTTCGAGCGCGACCACTACGACATCCCCGCCCAGCGGTACGCCGACGCGGTGGAGGCCGGGGCCGTGGAGGCCGGCAGCCGCGAGGTGGTGCGGCTGCTGCACGGGGCGGGGCTGCGGCGGCGCAAGGGGCGCTGTCCCGCGCGGGATCAGCGCAGCTCGTAGGTCACGTGCTCGGGGTCCTCGGCGACCTGAATGAAGCCGGCCCGCGCGAGCACGTTCTGCGACGGCAGGTTGTCCCGCTCGACGTTCGCCACCACCGTCCGCACCTCCTGCCGGCCCAGCGCCCAGGCCGACAGCGCGCGCAGCGCCTCGGTGGCGTAGCCGTGGCCGCGGGCCCCCTCGACCAGGTCGTAGCCGATTTCGACCCGTCCCGCCCCGTCGGGGACGCTGTGGAACCCCATGGCGCCGACCGCGCGCCCGTCCTCGCGCCGGACCAGCACGTACATGCCCCACTCCGGCCGGTGGACCCCGTCCTCGTACTGCTTGTACACCAGCCCGGCGCCGACCCGCGTGCCCTCGATCGGGCCGCCCTCGATCCACGCGAAGCCGCCGTCGCCGACCGTGGACAGATCGGTGGCCGCCGCAGGGGTGACGCCCTGGAGGGTGAGCCGCTCGGTGCCGATCACCAGGTTGTTGTTCCAGTGCCACCGGGTGACCGGTGCCCGGCCGGGCAGCTCCCCGCGGCCGGTCGCCCACCGCAGGGTCGACCACGGGGTGGGGCCGGGCTGGACGTGCGGGAAGATCCGGGTGAGCACGAAGTCGCACAGCTCGGGCGCCGGTTCGTACGACAGGCCCAGCCCTTCGGAGATGTCGTGCGTGTGCAGCAGCACCTCGGCCACGCCCATCGCGGCGAACCCCTCACGGTTCGCGCTGCGGAACGGGTACGGATGGAAGGCCCGCACCTCGCGCGGGGCGGTGCGGATCGCGGCGGCGAGCAGGGCGCCCATCGCGCTGATCACCCGCACGGCTCCCGCGTTGCCGGCCCCCTCCTCCAGCGACAGCTCGAACGGCGTGTGCGCCTCCTGCTCCCGCCCGGCCAGCCGTCCCGCGTACGCGATGAGGTCCTCGGCGATGTGCACCGCCGTCTCCCGGCAGTCCCACTCCAGCCGTCCGGCCCGTACGCCCTCCCACTCCCGGTCGGTGACCGCCCCCAGCAGGCCCACGCACTCGGCGACGGCCTGCTCCACCTGTTCCGCTCCCGTTGTCCACATGGTGGGCAGGCTACGAGGGGCCGGGAGCCGGAAGCGACAGCATTTCCAGCTCGGCGGTCAGGTTGTAGCGGGCCGTCGCCTCCCACTCACTCGCCCCGTGCGACGTCCTGAACAGGCGCGGGAGGTCCAGCAGTTGACGCAGGACGGCGGCGCGGCCGGTGCGGAAGGCGGCACTGGGGACGAAGTGGTACTCCTCGCGGACGGCCGTCGTGTACGCGGCGTACGCCGACGGGGGCGAGGCGAGGACCGCGAGATCGGCATCGCACAGGACCTGGCCGTCGGGGTCGTCGTCGGCCGGGTCGTGGGTCACGGTGAGCCGGACCAGGCGGGCCACCTCGGCGGTCTTCGCGTCGGGAAGCCCGGCTTCCGCGAGGGCGCGTTCGGCGAGACGGGCCGAGCGCTCCTCGTTCTCGGAGCGGTCGGGCAGGTAGACGGCGTCGTGGAACCAGGCGGCCAGCCGCACCACGTCCGGGTCGCGCGCGTACCGCTCCAGCACGTCGACGCGATCGAGGACCGCCGTGAGGTGCTCGACCGTGTGGTAGCGCCGCTGGGGCTCCTGCCAGCGGGTGAGCAGGTTGTCGGCGTACGGCGCCGGGTCCGGGCCGCCGCCCGGGCCCCGGGCCGCCTCCAGGGTGCGGGTGAAACGGATGCGCAGGGAGTCGAGATCGGCCATGGGGGCATTCTCCCGCCGAGCGGGGCCGGGCACCTGGCGAGTGCCGCGGCAGGCGACGTTCGCCCCGTCGCGACGCCCGGCACGCTCCCCCGAGCTCTGCGAGCAGGGGTACCCCCACTCGCCCGCACCGGCCGAAAGCCCAAGTACCTCCCGTACGAGGACTTCCGGCCGGCACTCCCCCGAGCTCTTCGAACAGGGGGCACCCCAGAGCACGCACCGGACGCCGCTCCTCAACGGGCAGACGCCGCCTGCCGCGGCACTAGCGTGGGGGCATGACGACTCCTGCTGATGTGCATGACGTACGGGACCCCGAGCAGCCCGGCCGGCTGCTGACGATCGAACGTGACGCGCTGATCCCGTTGCTGCGGGGCCGGAGCGGGGAGGACTTCGCGCTGCCCGTCGCCGCGTGTCCGGGCTGGACGGTACGGGACGTGCTGGCCCACTCTTCGGCCGCGCTGTCCCGGACGGTGGAGGGCAGCTTCGAGCCGGGCGTGTTCTCGCCCGAGTCCAACGACCGGGACATCGCCGAACGGTCCGCCTGGAGCGACGCGCGGATCGTGGACGAACTGGAGCGGGGGATGACCGAGGCGGGGCCCGTGATCGCCGAGGCGGGCGGGAAGCTGGATGTCCTCGCCCTGGGCGCGTGGGTGCACGCCGGTGACGTGCGCGAGGCCTTCGGTGAGCCGGGCGCGTATGGCGGGGCCGGGCTGCCGGACGCGCTCGCGCTGCTTGCCCGGATCACCCGCGAGCGGGGGCACGTGCCGCTGCACGCCGACCTCGACGACCTGGACGAGCCGCTGCGGCTCGGGGAGGGTGGCGGGGAGCGGCCCCCGGGCCGCTTCATCGGGGACGGGCCGACCCTCGTACGGCTGTACACGGGCCGGCCGGTCGACGGGGTGCCGGCGTTCGAGCTGGCCGGGGTGGAGGCGAAGGAGCTGAACATCTTCGGCTGAGGCACGCCTTGGGGGCTTGGGATTCCGCGGGAGTGGGCAGCGTAGTCTTTGATTGGACTAGACCTGTTGTCGAACGCCGACGCCCATCCGACGAAGGGGCCCCATGAGTAAGCGTGCAGTCCTGGAGGTGATCGCCCTCGGCGTCGAGGACGCGATCGCCGCCCAGGCGGGAGGCGCGGACCGCCTCGAGCTGGTCACCGACATGGCGGCCGACGGGCTCACACCGTCGGCCGCCACCGTCGCCGGGATCCGCCGGGCGGTCGACATCTCGCTGCGGGTGATGATCCGGCCGGCCGACGGATTCGCGGCCGGGGACGCGGACCGGCTGGTGCGGATGGCGGGCGAGCTGCGGGAGGCCGGGGCCGAGGAGTTCGTGCTGGGGTTCCTCGACGCCGGGGGTGCGGTGGATCTGGCGGCCGTGGAGCGGGTCGTGGGAGTGCTGGACGGCTGCCCCTGGACCTTCCACCGCGCGATCGACCGGGCCGCCGACCGGACCGCCCTGCGCAAGCAGCTGGACGGGATGCCGGGACTCGACACGTACCTGACGGCCGGGTCGGCCAAGGGAGTCGACGACGGGTTGCCCGTGCTGCTCGCCGAGGCCGGACGGTCCGGGGAGCCGGGATACGAGCAGCGGCTGCTGGTCGGGGGCGGGCTGCGGCTCGATCACGTGCCGATGTTGCTGAAGGCCGGGGTCGACGGGTTCCACATCGGCGGGGCGGCTCGGCCACGGGGCTGGGACGAGCCGGTGTCCTCCGAGAGGGTCGCGCAGTGGCGGGCCGCGGTGGACGGTTCCTGAGGGGGCGCCGCGCCCGCCCGCGGGCCGCAGGCCAGTGGGGCCCGCCCCCCGAACCTCAGGCCAGTTGTGCCGGCAGCGGGGCCGTATGGGTGACCGTCAGGCCTGACACCGCCCTCGTCAGCGCCACGTACAGGCGGCGCAGGCCCGTCCGTTCGTCCGGTTCGCCGTCGACCACCGCCCGGGGCTCGTCCAGGACGACGTAGTCGTACTCCAGGCCCTTGGCCAAGGACGCCGGGACCAGGGTCAGTCGGGTGTCCCGGGTGGTCTCCTCGCCGGGGCCGAGGTACGGGATTCCGGCCTCCTCCAGCGCCTCGGCGAGTTCCGGGACGCGGGCGTCCGCCGCGATCAGGCCCGTCGAGCCCTCGTGGCGCAGCAGTTCGCGGCAGGCCTCGACCACGTCCTTCGGGCCGGAGACCGGCCGGATCTCGAAGTGGCCCGGGTTCTCGCGGATCGACTCCACCGGGGTGAGGCCCGGGGCGATGTGCGGGAGCAGGCGGGAGGCGTAGGCGATGACATCCGTGGGGACGCGGAAACCGGCCGTCAGCTCCTCCACCAGCGCGTCCGGCTTGCCCAGGTGGGTCAGCGCCTCCTGCCAGCCGCGGGTCGCCCACGGTGTGGTGCCCTGCGCCAGGTCGCCGAGGACGGTCGCGCTGCCGGTCGTGCAGCGGCGGCCCACCGCCCGGTACTGCATGGGTGACAGGTCCTGCGCCTCGTCGAGGACGACATGACCGAGGGAGTGCGTGCGCTGGATCAGGTCGGTGGCCTCGTCGATCAGGACGGCGTCCGCCGCCGACCACGGGGCCGACTTCACGCTGCGCGCCGGCTTCGCCCAGAGGATCGCCTTCTGCTCGTCCTTCTCGAGGATCCCCTCGGCGTGCTCGGCGAGGAACTCCGCGTCCGACAGCAGCCGCAGCACCAGCTTCGCCGGGTCGACCGCCGGCCAGACCGCCTTGACCGCCGCCTTGACCGCGCTGTTGCGGGCCACCGCGTCCTGCACCCGGTCGTCCGGCGCCTCACCCGAGCGCTCCATCTGCACCAGCACGGCGTGCGCGATGCGCTGCGGCAGGGCCTCACGGGCGGCGCCGTAGCGGATGTCGCGGCCGAGCAACTCGCGGACGATGTCCTGCAGTTCGTACGCCGGGACCCGCCAGCGGCGGGAGCCGCGCACGACCATGACCGGTTCGGTGGGCATCGTGACGTGCGCGTAGAGGGCCCGGCGCAGCACCCGCGCCAGCCGGGCGTCGCCCTTGACGACCGCGGCCGTCGCGTCGTCCGTGCCCTTGATCTCGACGTGGGCCACGAGGTCGTCGACGGTGGCCTGCTGGACCGTCAATTCGCCCAGCGCGGGCAGGACCTGTTCGATGTAGTGCAGGAAGGACCGGTTCGGCCCGATGACCAGGGTGCCGGTGCGGGCGAGGCGCTCCCGGTGGGCGTAGAGGAGGTAGGCGACCCGGTGCAGACCGACGGCGGTCTTCCCGGTGCCCGGGCCCCCTTGGACGCACACCGTGCCGGAGAGGCCGGAGCGGACGATCTCGTCCTGCTCGGGCTGGATCGTCGCGACGATGTCCCGCATCGGGCCGACGCGCGGCCGCTCGATCTCCTGCTGGAGCAGCTTGCTGGTTCGGGCCGCCTCGGCCGGGTCGGACAGGTGCTCGTCCTCGTACGCCGTGAGGTCGCCGCCCGTGTACCCGAAGCGGCGGCGCAGCGCGATGTCCATCGGGTTCTTCTTGGAGGCCCGGTAGAACGGCTGCGAGACCGGGGCGCGCCAGTCGATCACCATGGGGTCGCCGTCGTGGTCGTGCACATGCCGCCGCCCGATGTAGAAGCGCTCCCCTTCCGCCCCCTCGGCCTCCTCGGCGCCGGGGGCGTGCAGGTAGTCGAGCCGGCCGAAGAACAGCGGGGTGTCACTGAGGTCGGCCAGGGCCTTGATGCGCTCCTCGATCTGGCGGGCCAGCACCTCGGCGTTGACCCAGTTCGCGGTGACGTCGCTGATGTCGAGGGCCTCGACGTCCTCGCGCATGGCACGCAGGGCGGAACGGGACGCGCGGAGGTGGGAGCGCTCACGCGAGAGCGGGTCGGGGACGGGCGTGGACAAGGGGATGCCTCCGGAGGGACCTGCTGAGAGTGGTCGGTGACGAGCCGGCCGGTTTCCGTCCGGTCGGCGGCACTCCGTGAGGGAGGCGGGCAAGAGCGGAGATCTTAGAGGAGCGGGGACGGCGGCCGCCAACGGTTTTCCCGCGACTCACCCCGGCAGGCCCTAGGGGAGGACCCCTCCTCCCTGAGGGGCGGGGATCCGCCCTGGGGCGTACGCGGGCCGCCGGAAGGTTCGGTCCCGAGACCGACGCGGACTTTACGGGCCGAATCGCACCATGGAGACATGAGCGCAGCAACCATCCACCCCGCCCCGGCACCGGGCCGCCCGCCCGGCGCCACCGCCGTGGCAGGCAGCCACCGCCACCGCCTCGGCGATGCCCTGCGCGCCGTCAAGGTCTTCGCGGGCGCCGCCTTCGACGTGATCGTCCTCGGTCAGTACGGAGAGGAAGTCGGCGTGGTCCGCCGCAAGTGAGCCCGCCCGCCGGGCGCCGTCAGCTCTCCGCGAGCAGCTCGTCCGCGTCCATGATCCGGTACGCGTACCCCTGCTCCGCCAGGAAGCGCTGGCGGTGGGCCGCGAAGTCCTGGTCGATGGTGTCCCGGGCGACCACCGAGTAGAAGTGCGCCTGGTGCCCGTCCGACTTGGGGCGCAGGACCCGTCCGAGGCGCTGGGCCTCCTCCTGCCGGGAGCCGAAGGTGCCCGAGACCTGGATGGCGACCGTCGCCTCCGGCAGGTCGATCGAGAAGTTCGCGACCTTGGACACGACGAGCACGCTGATCTCGCCCTGGCGGAAGGCGTCGAAGAGCTTCTCCCGCTGCGCGTTCGACGTCTCGCCCTTGATCACGGGCGCCCCGAGGTGCTCGCCCAGTTCGTCGAGCTGGTCGATGTACTGGCCGATGACGAGGATCTGCTGCCCGGCGAAGCGGCGGACGATGGCCTCGGTGACCTTCCGCTTGGTCGCGGTCGTCGCACAGAAGCGGTACTTCTCCTCCGCTTCGGCCGTGGCGTAGGCGAGCCGCTCGGAGTCGGTCAGATTGACCCGGACCTCCACGCAGTCGGCGGGCGCGATGTAGCCCTGCGCCTCGATCTCCTTCCACGGCGCGTCGAACCGCTTGGGCCCGATCAGCGAGAACACGTCCGACTCCCGGCCGTCCTCCCGGACCAGGGTGGCGGTCAGACCGAGCCGCCGCCGCGCCTGGAGGTCGGCGGTGAACTTGAAGACCGGCGCGGGCAGCAGGTGCACCTCGTCGTAGACGATCAGCCCCCAGTCCCGCGAGTCGAACAGCTCCAGGTGCGGGTAGACGCCCTTACGCCGGGTCGTCAGCACCTGGTAGGTCGCGATCGTGACGGGCCGGATCTCCTTCCGCGTCCCGCTGTACTCCCCGATCTCGTCCTCGGTGAGCGACGTCCGCTTCACCAGCTCGTGCTTCCACTGCCGGGCGGAGACGGTGTTCGTGACGAGGATGAGGGTGGTCGACTTCGCCTGGGCCATCGAACCGGCCCCGACGAGGGTCTTCCCGGCGCCGCAGGGCAGCACGACGACGCCCGAGCCGCCGTGCCAGAAGTTCTCCACGGCCTGCTTCTGGTAAGGCCGGAGCGCCCAGCCGTCCTCGGCCAGCTCGATCTCGTGCGCCTCGCCGTCGACGTACCCGGCGAGGTCCTCGGCCGGCCAGCCCAGCTTGAGCAGCGTCTGCTTGATCTGGCCGCGCTCGGAGGGGTGCACGACGACCGTGTCCGGGTCGATCCGGGCACCGACCAGGGGCGTGATCCGCTTCGACCGCAGGATCTCCTCCAGCACCGGGCGGTCGGTGGTGGTCAGGACCAGGCCGTGCGCCGGGTGCTTGGAGAGGGTGAGACGGCCGTAGCGGTCCATCGTCTCGGCGATGTCGACGAGCAGCGCGTGCGGCACCGGGTAGCGGCTGTACTGCACAAGCGCGTCCACGACCTGCTCGGCGTCATGGCCCGCCGCGCGGGCGTTCCACAGGCCCAGCGGGGTCACGCGGTAGGTGTGGATGTGCTCCGGCGCCCGCTCCAGTTCCGCGAACGGGGCGACGGCCCGGCGGCAGTCGTCGGCCTGCTCGTGGTCGACTTCCAGGAGCAGGGTCTTGTCGGACTGGACGATCAGCGGACCATTCACGCGCGGCACCCTTTCTGTGGCCGGAGGGCTCGGACGGCTCGACAGCGCGATGCCTCGGCCAAACGTCCAGTGTGCCTGATCGACCGCCTCGGGTGGTGTGATCTGCGCGTCCAGTCATACTGAATGCCTATTCATCCCGACGTGTGGTGTGAATTCAGTTTTTCCGGTTCGGTCCCGAAGAATGACGAGGGTGCAGAACCCGACGACCACCACGCTCGGATACGCCCTGTTCGCCACCCGCTGGCTCCAGGCCCCGCTGTACTTCGGGCTGGTGGCCGCCCAGGGCGTCTACGTCTACAAGTTCTTCAAGGAACTGTGGACGTTAATCGTGATGTGCGTCAGCGGGCACGCCACCGAGACCTACGTGATGCTCGCCGTGCTCAAGCTGGTCGACGTGGTCATGATCGCCAACCTGCTGATCATGGTGATCGTCGGCGGCTACGAGACGTTCGTCTCGCGCATCGGCCTGCAGGGCCACCGTGACCAGCCGGAATGGCTCTCACACGTCAACTCCAACGTGCTGAAGGTCAAGCTCGCCACGGCGATCGTGGGCATCTCCTCCGTGCACCTGCTCCAGATGTTCGTGGACGTCCATCACACCTCCCGCCACGCCCTGCTGTGGGGGACGGTGATCCACATGGCGTTCATCGCCTCGGCGGCGATCCTCGCCTACATGTCGGGCCCGATGGTCGCCCACACGGACCGCGACCACGCCGACCGCTCGGGGGCCGTGCCCACGCAGGCCCACCACGGAGGCGGTCCGCGGACGACGCCGGACCCGGAGACGGCCGCACCGGCGGTCCCGCAGCCGCGCCCGGGCGCCGATCCCCCGTTGGCCGCACCGGCGGTCCCGCCGCGGCTCGACCCGGTGACCGGTGCCGAAGACCTGACCGCTGCGGCCCTCCCGCGGCAGTCCGGCCCGGACACCGAGGCCGAGGCCCGGATCCGCGCCGCCGGCTTTCCGGCCCGCAAGCTGCTGGAGGACTTCGACCAGCAGCACCCCCGGGACTTCGACCGGGACGCCGTGGCCCGCCTCGGCAAGGCGGACTTCGTCACCGCGCGGCGCAACGTGGTCTTCGTCGGACCGCCCGGCACCGGCAAGACCCACCTGGCCATCGCCCTGGGCGTCCGCGCCTGCCAGGCCGGGCACCGGGTGCTGTTCGCGACCGCCTCCGAGTGGGCCCGCCGGCTCGCGGACGCCCGGGCCGCCGGCCGGCTCGACGAGGAGCTGACCGCTCTCGACGATCACCCCCTCCTGATCGTCGACGAGGTCGGCTACACGCCCTTCGACGCGGCGACCGCCGGCCTGTTCTTCCGGCTCGTCGCCCACCGCTACGAGCGGGCCTCGCTGATCGTGACCAGCGACCGCCCGCTCGGCCGGTGGGACGAGGTCTTCGGCCCGTCGGCCCCGGCGCTGACGGACCGCCTCGCCCATCACGCCGACCTGGTGCGGCTGGAGGGCGACAGCTACCGGACGCGCCGTGCTACTTCAGCATGGGCAGACTGACGTTCTGGACCAGCGGGCCCTCGATGGTGGCCCCCTCGGTGACCAGCGGCTCCACACCGGCGGCCGGCAGGGGCAGCGGCAGCGCGGGGGCCGCTGCGGCACAGGGCCCGGACACCCCCATCAGCGCGACGGCACAGAGGGCGACGGCGGGCAGCTTTCCACGCATGGGGACGACAAGGCCTTTCACGGGTCGGGGGACGAGGAGCCCCCCCGGGCCGGCCCGGGGACGCCGGAGCCGGCCCGACGCGGGGGCGGGAACGGATCAGATCTGCGGTGTCTCCAGGACGAGGCCGGCGACGTCGATGCTCACCGCGGAGGCCGGGGTGGCGAGCCCACCGAACGTCATGAGGGCGGCGGTGGCGAGGACGGCGGCGACTCGACGGACTGCGCGCATGCGAGGGACTTCCTTTCGGTGAAGCTCACAGGACACCCGGTGGCTGCCCGCGCCCGCACGGCGTGATGCGGCACGCCCGGGAAGGTCGCCCGAGCGTGGGACATCCCCGGCGTGGCGTGCATGAACGTCCGCCTGCACCCGAACGGGTGACACGCCCGGTGAGGGGCCGTCAGTCCCCGTCGTCGGCGAGTTCCGCGACTCCGGTGATCCGGTGCAGCGGATACGTACGGACCTCGTCCGCGGTGTGGTCGTACGCCGTGACGAAGCCGCCCTCGACGCGGATCGGGGCGATGACCCGCTGGCTGGCGGACCCCTCGGCGTTGACGTAGCCGATCCACAGGGCCTCTCCGGTGAGCACGGCGGCCTGCATGGTGGCGAGGGTCTCGGCGGCACCGGTGCGGGGCGGCTCCCCGTCGAGCTCCGGGGCGGTGCCGGCCTTGCGCGGGGTGGTGGAGGCGAGGTCACCGGCCCGGATGGCGCGCAGCGCGGCCGCGAGGAGGGTGTCGTCGGGGACCGGCGGGCCGTCCGGCACCGGCTCGGGCGCGGTGCGGGGCGGGGTGCGGTGGGCCAGGGCGCGGGTGATCAGCACATCGCCCTCGGCGGACTCGGCGGCCGGCGCGAAGCCCATCGCCCGCAGGCCTTCCAGCAGCCCGGACGGGTCGGTCTGGGCGGCCAGCACGGTCGGCGCGAGCCGGCGCAGCCCGAGTCCGGCGGCCCGCTTGTCGGCGAGGATCTCGTTGAGCACCGCGTCGTCGTCGCAGCGCACGTACGCCGAGGCCGCGCCGACGCGCAGATGGCCGTGCCGCCGGGCCACGTCGTCGATCAGGTACGCGAGCGGCTGCGGCACCGGTGTGCGGGAGTGCGCGGCGAGAAAGGCGTGCAGGTCGGAGGCGGCCTGCCCGGAGTCCAGCGCCCGCCGCACCGAGCCGGGCGTGAACCGGTAGACGGTGGCGCCGCCCTTGGACTCGACGTCCGCCAGCACACCCAGCATGTCCGCGAGCGGCCGCCGTAGGGGCCCGGGCGCCACGGCCGTCAGGTCGGCCTGGAGCAGCACGTGGTCCAGCGGCTCGGGCAGCAGCGGCGCGAGCAGCCGCGCCGCTGCGGCGGAGGCGACGGCCTGTTCGGCGGAGGAGAGGGCAGCGAGCGGGGCGGGGCGGTGATGGTGGTGGACGGGCAGCTTGTCGCCCGGCCCGGCGGGCTCCGCCTCCGGGCCCTTCGCGGGAGCCGCGGGCGCGCCCAGCAGCGCCCGGCCCTGGGCCGACAGCGCGCCCCGGCCCGTGACGCCCAGCAGCTCCGCCTCGGACAGGGCCCACTCGGCGAGCCGGCCGCGCAGGTCGTCCTCGCGCCGGTCGCCGCGCAGGGGCCGCTCCCAGCGCAGCCGGGCCAGCACCGACCCGGCTGCCGGAGCGGCGCCCTCCGGCAGCCCGGCCAGCAGCGTCAGCACCCGGTGCCGCACCTCGGGCGCCGCCGAACGGTCCAGGCCCGGCCCTAGCGCCGACAACGTACGGTCCTTCGCGTCCCGCCCGCCCACCAGACCGGCCGTGCGGGTCGCCGCGAGCCACGCCGTCACCAGCCGCGACCAGCGCTCGGCGGCGGGCAGCTCCCGCCACTCGTCGTACGCCGGGGTCGCCGCGCACCGCTCGTCGGCCTCGCCGTCCGAGGCGATCAGACCGGCCGCGTACGCCAGTTCCACCCAGAACGCGGCAACGGGCTCCGGTACGTCGAGGGCGACGGCCGCCCGCTTCAGGTCCCGCACGCTGAGCCCACCGGCCCGCAGCACCGCCGGCCCGCCCTCGTCCCAGTCCTTCAACAGCTCCTCGACGGTCGCGAGCGCGGTGTACGCCTGCCCGGCCGCGGCGCTGTCCACAACCTGTGGACGATGCACGGCCGCCACCTCGACCACCGGCGGCACCGGCTCGGGCGCCCTGTGCGCCAGGCCCCGCCGCAGGTGCAGGGCGACCTCGCGCGGCAGGACGACCGTCCCGGGAGCCGTCGGCAAGAGCAGCCCCCGGTCCAGCAGCCAGCGCAGCCGGGGCGCCGGATCGGCGGTGACCTGCCCGTACGGTGGCCCCCACACCAGACGCTGCAGTACCTCCAGGGAGTCTGCCGGGGCCCCGGCGAGCAGCGCGGCCATCCGTGCCCGGTTCGTGAACAGCCCGGCCAGGGCGGTCACCGCGGAGACCGAGTCGTGCGTCGAGGGCAGACCGGCGGCCGTGACGATCTCCTGGATCCGTCCCGGGGACATCCCGGCGGTGGCCTCCTGGACCGTCGGGCCGAGCCCGGTCGGCGAGGGGCGCTGCGGCGAGGGGGCCAGCAGCTCACGCGCCGTGCGGACCAGCCGCAGCCGGTCGTCGCCGCCCCACACCAGGGCCTGTTCGCGCAACCCGTCCAGGGCGTGCGGCAGGGCCGCGACGACGGCCGGGTCGGCGTCGTCCCCGGCCATGAGTCCGAGCAGTTCGCCGTAGGTCGCCGGGTCCGCCGCCACGGCCAGCGCCTCCGCCGTCTGCAGCGCGAACCGGTCGAGCCGCTCCAGGGCCCGCACCACCGAGGCACGGGTGCCGGCGCGGGTCGCGAGCTGGGTGAGGTCGGTGGGGACGGGCGTGATGAGATCCGGGCGGCTGCGCAGGAGCGCGCCCAGCGAAGCGTCGCCCCGCGCGCGGAGCGCTTCCGCGAGGGAGCGGGGGGCCGGGGGCCTGTCCTCGGTGCTCATCCGGTCCACGGTAGCGGGTCGCCTCCCCGGGCCGGGCCGACCGTGCGCGGCCCCGTCCCCGAACGCGGTACGGGCTTTTGGCGGCCCCGCGGGCACTCGCGGTACCGTCGGGCGACGGCGTCACGCAACGCACCCGCCCCGGAGGGGACTTCGTGGGGATTGAGAGCGACCAGGTCGTTTACGAGTATCTGAGCCGCGTCGGTGACGTGGCCCAGCAGCGGCAGTTGTCGTCGGCCACCCGTATGCGCCTGGTCGCGGACCTGCGCAACGAGATCGACAAGCGTCGTGCGAAGGCCACCGTCGACTCGCCCGCCGCCGTCCGCCGCATCCTGTCCCGGCTGGGCAGCCCCGACGACGTCGTGACCGCGGCGGCGGGCGGCACGGCGGGTGAGCCGCGCGGCGCCGCCCCCGCCTCCGTCCCCGTGCAGCGCGAGGCCGAGCCGGAGGAGCGGGCGAAGGGCGTCATGCGGCGCGTCGTACCACGCCCCCGTCCGGCGCGGCAGGCCGAGGAGTCGCACCCCGCGCCCTTCGACGGCCCGGCCCCGCCGCACCTGGCCGCCGGTCACGAGCTCGGGGACAGCGCGGTCCAGCCGGACTGGTGGCGGGTGGACAGCGGCCCGTTCGGCGTCGGGGACGAGGTGCCGGGGTTCGTGGGCGGTGTGGAGCTGCCGGACCTGCTGAAGCCGCCGGCGCCGCGCAAGGCGGACGGGGCCGCCGAGGAACCGGCCCCGGTCGTCGAGGCGGCCGAGGTGACCGAGGAGGGGGGGCGCCGCCGTCTCCCGCGCCTTCCCGCCGGAAACTGGAGCAACCCGCTCCTGCTGATCGCCGCCGGCCTCCTCGTCGCCGGTGCCGTGCTCGGCAACTGGTTCGTCCTCCTGCTCGGCTGGCTCATCGCCTACGCCTCCCGCCGCCTGAGCCAGGCCGAGACGAAGTGGGCGGTCGTGATCCTGCCGGGCCTCTCCGTGGCGGGGGGCCTGGTGTGGCTGTGGGGCAGGACGAGCGGCCGCTGGGGCACCCCGATCGCCGAGGGCCAGATGAACGCCGCGGTGGCCGAGACGTGGCCGTGGGTGGTGCGGGGAGCGGCGGTGGCGTCGGCGCTGTTCCTGGTGTGGCGTTCCCAGCGCTCGCGCTAGTGCCGCGCCGGCGACGTTCGCCCCGTTGCGACGCCCGGCAGGCTCCGCCAAGCTCTTCGAGCAGGTGGTACCCCCACGCGCCGCACGGCCGAAAGCCCAAGTACGTCCGGTACGAGGACTTGCGGCCGGTGCTCCCCCCAAGCTCTTCGAGCAGGGGGTACCCCCACGCGCCGCGCGGCCGAAAGCCCAAGTACGTCCGGTACGAGGACTTGCGGCCGGTGCTCCCCCCAAGCTCTTCGAGCAGGGGTTACCCCCACGCGCCGCGCGGCCGAAAGCCCAAGTACGTCCGGTACGAGGACTTGCGGCCGGTGCTCCCCCCAAGCTCTTCGAGCAGGGGGCACCCCCTGAGCACGCGCCGGACGCCGCCCCTGGCAGACCTCGCCCGACAGGGCACCAGCCGGTCACGGGGGGCGTCTGCCGTTCACGCCGCCTGGGCACAATGGCCCATATGGCCTTCACGACCTCGCCCGCGCTCACCGTCGGCTTCGACCTCGACATGACCCTCATCGACTCCCGCCCCGGCATCCGCGCCTGCTACCGGGCGCTGTCCGAGCGGACGGGGACGTACGTCGACGCCGACCTCGCGGTCACGCGGCTCGGGCCGCCGCTGGCGCAGGAGCTGATCCACTGGTTCCCGGCCGGGGAGGTGGAGGCCGTGGCGGAGCTGTACCGGGAGATGTACCCGACGATCGCCATCGCCGCGACCCCGGCGCTGACCGGCGCCCGGGAGGCCATCGCGGCCGTACGGGAGGCCGGGGGACGCGCGATCGTCGTCACCGCCAAGTACGAGCCCAACGCCAAACTGCACCTCGCCCACCTCGGCATCGAGCCCGACGCCGTCATCGGCGACCTGTGGGCCGAGCAGAAGGCGCAGGCCCTGCGCGAGCACGACGCGGGGGTCTACGTCGGCGACCACGTCGGGGACGTGCGCGGCGCCCGGGCCGCCGGGGCGCTCTCGGTCGCGGTGGCCACCGGTCCCTGCCCTCCGGCGGAACTGCGCGCGGCGGGCGCGGACGTCGTTCTCACCGATCTGACCGAATTCCCGCGGTGGCTTTCGGACTACCGTCCCGCGCGCGCCTGACGCCGGCCCGCCGCCACGGAACGCAGCACTCCCGCACCGGCCATCAGGAATCCGACCGCCATGAGCATGCTCAATCCGAACATGTACGTCGGAAAGGGCGCCGTCCCGAGGAACAGCGGGGCGACGGTGACCAGTGTGGCCAGGGCGCCGAGGAAGAAGACGACGGCTCCGGCACGGACCATGCGGTCACCGGGAGCGGCGGAATTCGTTTGGGTTTTGTCACGCACCCGACCAGGGTAGTTCCCAGCGCGAAGGAACAACCGGGTGACGTCTTGTCACCGGCTGCAAGAGCATTAGCCTTGGTACCGGCGGGTCCGTACGACCCGCCCGAGTGCTATCAAGAGCCGTTTCCAGAAGCAGTTTTCCGACGAGTACGAGGACGAGGACAGACATGCCCACCGGCAAGGTCAAGTGGTTCAACGGCGAGAAGGGCTTCGGCTTTCTCTCCCGCGACGACGGCGGTGACGTCTTCGTCCATTCCTCGGTCCTCCCCGCCGGAGTCGAGACGCTCAAGCCGGGTCAGCGCGTGGAGTTCGGTGTCGTCGCCGGGCAGCGCGGCGACCAGGCGCTGTCCCTGACGATCCTGGACCCGACCCCGTCCGTCGCCGCCGCGACCCGCAAGAAGCCGGACGAGCTGGCCTCCATCGTCCAGGACCTGACGACCCTGCTGGAGAACATCACGCCGATGCTGGAGCGGGGCCGCTACCCCGAGAAGACGGCCGGCAAGAAGATCGCCGGCCTGCTGCGCGCGGTCGCCGACCAGCTGGACGTCTGAGCCTCAGGGAAACCGCAGCGCGTCGGGGCCGAGGGGCGGTACGAGTCCCTCGGCAGCCGCGCGGGTCAGCAGTCCGCGTACGGCCGCGTAGCCGTCCTCGCCGAGATCGGCCGTGAACTCGTTGACGTACAGCCCGATGTGCTGGTCCGCGACGGCCGGGTCCATCTCCTGGGCGTGCTCCATGACGTAGGGCCGGGACACCTCGGGATCGTCCCAGGCGGCGCGCACCGACGTGCGGATGGAGTCGGCCAGCAGCCGCAGCTTCTGCTCGCCCAGCGACCGCTTGGCGATGATCGCGCCCAGCGGGATCGGCAGCCCGGTTGCGTTCTCCCAGTGCTCGCCCATGTCGGCGAGCTTGTGCAGCCCGTAGTCGCGGTAGGTGAAGCGCGCCTCGTGGATCACGAGCCCCGCGTCGACCTTCCCGTCCCGCACGGCCGGCATGATCTCGTGGAACGGCATGACGACGATCTCGCCGACCCCGTCGGCCAGCGTGTCCGCGGCCCACAGCCGGAACAGCAGGTACGCGGTCGACCTCTCACCGGGGACGGCGACCGTACGCCCGGTGAGGTCCACATCCGCCTCCCGGGTCAGCACCAGCGGCCCGCAGCCCCGCCCCAGCGCGCCCCCGCAGGGCAGCAGGGCGTAGTCGTCGAGGACGTAGGGCAGCACGGCGTACGACACCTTCAGCACGTCGAACTCGCCGCGCTCGGCCATGCCGTTGGTGATGTCGATGTCGGCGAAGGTCACGTCGAGGGCGGGGGCGCCGGGGACGCGGTCGTGGGCGAGGGCGTCGAAGACGAACGTGTCGTTCGGGCAGGGCGAGTACGCGATCTGAAGCTGCTCAACGGTCATGCCGGTTCCAACTCTCCAGGACGGGCGTGAGCTTCCCGAATCCCTCGGTCAGGGCCGCCAGGGCGTCCGGGATGCGCCAGGCGGCGCGGTCCCGCGGCCCCACGGGATTGGAGATCGCCCGGATTTCCAGCACGGGCACCCCGTGCGCGGCGGCCGCCTCGGCCACGCCGAAGCCCTCCATGGCCTCGGCGAGGGCGGTGGGGTGCCGTTCCCGCAGCGCGGTGGCCCGGGCGGCCGTGCCGGTCACGGTCGACACGGTGAGCACGGCCCCGGTCCGGGCGCCGGCGGCGTCGGAGACCCGCCGTACGAGATCCGTGGGCGGCCGGTGCCCGACGGTGCCGAACCCGAGCTCGGTGACCGGCACGAACCCGTCCTCGGTCTCGGCCCCCAGATCGGCGGCGACGATCTCGTCGGCGACCACGAGCGACCCCACGGCCGCCTCGGGCTGGAACCCGCCCCCGATCCCGGCGGACACGACGAGGGCGCGGGGCTCGCCCCTCAGGGCGGCCGTGGTGAGGGCGGAAGCGGTGGACGCGGCCGCACGGGCGGGCCCGACGCCGACGGCGATCACCTCGATGCCGCTGTCACCCGGAAAGGCCCGGGCCACCGCGTCCCTCTCGAGGGGCACGGCGGTGGCCACCAGGACCCGGTGCAGCCCGGAGGCAGCGATCAGGCGTCCTTCTTCAGCTTGAAGTTCCACAGGCCCGACGGGTCCTTGTCGCCCTCCTTGATGGACACCAGCGTCGAGTTGCCCTGCGCGCCGTACTGGGCGTTGAAGAACACGCTGCCCGGAATCGTGCGGTAGGTCTTCTTGCTGGAATCGGTCAGCGGCTGACCGTTCATCAGGATCGTCCAGCCCTTGTCGGCGATCTCGGGGTCGACACCGAAGCGCACGGTCTCGTCGGGGTCGACGGAGATGCTCTTGATGCCCTTGCCCTTCAGGCACTGGGTGAGATCGGACGGCTTCAGGGTGTCGCCCTCGCCGCCACAGGTGGCCTCGGTGTTCACCGAGTCGCTGCCCACGGTGACCGTGGCCATCGAGGTCGGCTTGTCACAGGCCGACAGGACGAGCAGTCCGGCGGATACGACGCCGGCGACGGCGACGGCGCGGCGGCGTCGCACAACGGATTGCAACGTGTTCATGGGCGAAGGCTATCGGGCCCACGGGTCGCACCGCCCACGCGGGGTACGGCTCCCTGGGAGAACCATCAGAAGGGCCCTACGCGACGCGCGCCCGCCCCGTGCCCCCGCGCCGGGCCGAGTCGACCAGCCCCCGTACGGTCGCCAGCCACCCGGCACCGACGATCGCGGCGCCCACCGCCAGCCCGGCCGTGCCGTTGAGCGGCATCACGATGCCGACCGCCCCGCCCAGCACCCAGGACATCTGCAGCAGCGTCTCGGAGCGTGCGAAGGCCGACGTACGGACCAGTTCGGGCACGTCCCGCTGGATCAGCGCGTCGAGGGAGAGCTTGGCCAGGGCCTGCGCGAACCCGGCGATCGCGGCCAGACCGGCCACCAGGACCGCGCTGAAGAACACCGCGGCCGTGATCGCCGCGCCCGCCACGCACGCCACCACCGTCACGATGATGATCTCCGGCGCCCGCGAGCGCAGCCACGCCCCGACGGCCGTGCCGAGCGCGTTGCCCGCGCCCGCCGACACGCCCACTATCCCCAGCGACACCGCGGCACTCTGGCCGGAGATCGGGTGCTCGCGCAGCAGGAACGCCAGGAAGAAGATCAGGAACCCGGTCAGGCAGCGGATGGCGGCGTTGACGGCCAGGGCGTGCGTGACGGCCGGGCCCACCGTGCGCAGCCCGGGGCGCTTGACCGGCTGCCGGTGCGGCCCGTGCAGGTGCTGCTCGTCCGCCGCCAGCAGGGCCCGGTCCTCACCCTTGGCCGAGTCGACCTTCGGCGGCAGCGTGAACGACAGGACCGTTCCCGCCACGAAGATCACGAAGGCGCCGTAGAGGGGCCAGCGCGGCCCGATCTGCTGGAGTCCGGCGCCGATGGGCGCGGCGATGCCGGTGGCGAGGAGACCGCCGAGGGTGACGCGCGAGTTGGCCTTCACCAGGGAGAAGCCGGGCGGCAGCAGCCGGGGCACCACGGCGCTTCTGACCACGCCGTACGCCTTCGACGAGACGAGGACGCCGAGCGCGGCCGGGTACAGCTCCAGGCCGCCGCTGACGACCGCGCCGGACAGGACGAGCGCGAGCAGCGCCCGGGCCAGCATCGCGCCGGCCATCGCGGCGCGGCGGCCGTGCGGGATGCGGTCGAGGAGGGGACCGATGACGGGCGCGAGGAGGGTGAAGGGCGCCATGGTGATGGCGAGGTACAGGGCGACGCGGCCGCGGGCCTCGTCGGTGGGCACGGAGAAGAAGACCGTGGAGGCCAGGGCTACGGTGATCATGACGTCGCCGGCGCCGTTCACCCCGTGCAGTTCGATCAGCTTGCCGAGGCCGGACTCGCCCGCGCCGTGCGCGTGGGTGGCCTTGCGGATACCGCGGGCGGGGCCCGTCACCGGGAAGTGCAGAGCGCGGCCGACCGCGCGGAGGGAGCCGCCCAGACGGCCCGGCCCGCTCGGTCGGCTGCTTCCCTTGACCCCTTTCGATCCACCGGTCCCGGTGGCGCCCGGGGGTGTCTTCGCGGCTGCCACGACGTCATAGTGCCCCGATAAGGCCATGGGTAGTGCCATTACCGCTTGTATAGGGCCTGTGGGGTGACTGTCCGGGGCGTCGGTTCGTGATCAGGTGGGGACGCAACAGGACCGTCGGTGTACGCGAAGTGGGGCGGAAGGGTAGCGTGCGTATCTCAGCCATCCCGCAAAATGGATGAAGGACGTCGACGCGGTCCCCCGGTCCGCTCCGTCCGCCCCCCGCGCCGGGAGTGGCGCACTCGTGAGACGGCGTATGGAGAGAAGCGATACCTGTGAGCGCAGCGACAACGCGAAGCCGCACCCCCGACCGTCTGTGCGCCGAGGCCGTCGACCTCGCACGCGCCGCAGCCGAGGAGGCGGCGGCGCCAGGAATCGTCGGGGAACACGTGGGGCTGATCTCCGAGGGGGACCGCGTTGTCACCCACTTCTTCGAATGCCGCGAGCTCGGGTACCGGGGCTGGCGCTGGGCCGTGACGGTGGCCCGGGCCTCCCGGGCGAAGATCGTCACGGTGGACGAGGCGGCGCTGCTGCCCGGCCCCGACGCGGTGCTCGCGCCCGAGTGGGTGCCGTGGAGCGAGCGGCTGCGCCCCGGCGACATGGGGCCGGGCGATCTGCTGCCCACCGATGCCGAGGACCTGCGTCTGGAGCCGGGCTACACGGGCGAGGACGAGCCGGCGCCGAAGTCCCCCGTCTCGCACGAGATGGCCGACCTGGTGGAGGCGGAGGACGCGGACCTCACCGCGGATTCCCCGGCCGGCTACACGGTCCCGCCCCTGCGCGGTTCGATCCCGGCGGTCGCCGAGGAACTGGGCATGCGCCGGGCCCGCGTCCTGTCCCGCTACGGTCTGCACACCGCGGCCGACCGCTGGGAGGAGGCGTTCGGGCCCAAGACACCCATGGCCCAGGCGGCCCCCGCGGCGTGCGTCAGCTGCGGCTTCCTCGTCCCCATCGGCGGCTCCCTCGGCCAGGCCTTCGGTGCCTGCGCCAACGAGTTCTCCCCGGCCGACGGCCGCCTGGTCTCCCTCGCCTACGGCTGCGGCGGCCACTCCGAGGCCGCGGTCATGCCCCGGCCGCCCCAGCCCGCCGCCCCGGTCATCGACGAGACCCGGGTCGACCCCTTCCCGCTGCGCCCGTCCGCGGACTCGGGCTCGGTGACACCGACCACGGACGCCGACACGGAGGAGCTGGGTCACTCGTAGCCGCCTGCGGCCCGTCCGGCGGCGGGGTTGCACCGGTTCCTGCGGTCCGCCCGGCTGCGGGGTTGCTCCGGCGGTTCCTGCGGTCCGCCCGGCTGCGGGGTTGCTTCGGTTCCTGCGGCCCGTCCGGCTGCGGGGTCACTCATACCGCCTGGGGCCCGCCCTGCTCCGGGGTCATTCGTAGCCGCCTGCGGTTCGCCCGGCTGCGGGGTTGCTTCGGTTCCTGCGGTCCGCCTGGCTGCGGGGTCACTCATACCGCCTGCGGCCCGTCCTGCTCCGGGGTCGCTCCGGTCCCTGCGGCCCGCCCGGCCGCGTAGCCGCCTGCGGCCCGCCTGACCCTGGGGTCGCTCCGGTCCCGGTCGCCCGCGCCGGGCAGGCGCACGGTGGGTGCTCCCCAGGCGGTACCTTCGTCCTCACGTCCACGAGGAGAAGGAACGGAACGTGAGCAGCAAGTTCGTGCGGCCCGCCGCCGAGGGGGCCGATCCGTTCGGTACCGCCCGTCTGCGGCGCGGTGTCCTCGACGCCTGGGCCACCAGCCCCGCCCGGTTCCGCGAGGACGCCAACGCCGAGGAGGACCTGGTACTCGGCGGCTACCGGGACCGGCTCGTCGTGGAACTCGCCCAGAACGCGGCCGACGCGGCGGCCCGGGCCGCGGTGCCCGGCCGGCTGCGGCTCACCCTGCGGGACGGGGTGCTCGTCGCCGCCAACACCGGAGCCCCGCTGGACGCGGCCGGGGTCGAGTCGCTGTCCACCCTGCGGGCGTCGGCCAAGAGGGACTCCGGGGACACGTCCTCCGTGGGGCGGTTCGGCGTCGGGTTCGCCGCCGTCCTCTCCGTCACCGACGAGCCCGCCGTCGTCGGCCGGCACGGCGGCGTGCGGTGGTCGCTGGCCGAGGCCAGGGCCCTGGCCGCCGAGACCGCCCGGCACAGCCCCGGCCTCGGGGACGAGGTCCGGCGGCGGGACGGGCACGTGCCCCTGCTGCGGCTGCCCCACGCCGCCGAGGGCACCGCCCCCGACCCGTACGACACCGCCGTCATCCTGCCGCTGCGGGACGCGGCCGCCGCCGACCTCGCCGAGCGGCTCCTGCGGGCCGTCGACGACGCGCTGCTGCTCACCCTTCCCGGACTCGAAGAGCTGGTCGTCGAGATCAACGGGGAGAACCCGCGGACCCTCACCCGCCGGACCGACGGGCCCTTCACCGTCGTCGACGACTCCGCCCACGGCGTCACCCACTGGCGCAGCGCCGCCGCCCACGGCCCCCTCACCCCCGACCTGCTCGCCGACCGGCCCGTCGAGGAGCGGCTGCGGCCCCACTGGTCCGTCACCTGGGCCGTGCCCGTGGACCGCGACGGCAGCCCGGCCCGCCCCCGCACCAGCCCGGTCGTGCACGCCCCCACTCCGAGCGACGAGCCGCTCGGGGTCCCGGCCCTGCTCATCGCCTCGTTCCCGCTGGACTCCACACGCCGGCACGCCGCCCCCGGCCCGCTGACCGACTTCCTGGTCCAGCGCGCGGCCGACGCCTACGCCGAACTCCTCGGCGACTGGCGCCCGGTGACCTCCGGGATCATCGACCTCGTGCCCGGGCCGCTCGGCAAGGGCGAACTGGAGGGCGCCCTGCGCCGGGCGATCCTGGAGCGGCTGCCGCGGACCGCGTTCCTCCCGCCCGCCCTGCCACCCCGCGAGGGCAACGACCTGCCGGAATCGCTGCGGCCCCGGGACGCCGAGGTCGTCGAGGGCGCGGGCGCGGACACCGTGCGGGTGCTCGCCGAGGTGCTGCCCACCCTGCTGCCCGCCGGGCTGGAGCGCCGCGCCGAGCTGCGGACCCTGGGCGTCGCCCGGGTCCCGCTGACCGACGCGATCGACCGGCTGGCCGGGCTGGAGAAGGAACCGGGCTGGTGGCGGCGGCTCTACGACAGCCTGGCCGGGATCGATCCGGAGCGGCTGTCGGGGCTTCCGGTTCCGCTGGCCGGGAGCACCTCCCAGGCTTTCGGCACCGGGGGAGGCCGGACGGCCATCGGGCCCCGGCAGGTGCTCCTGCCCGGCGCGGAGGCCGCCCGGATCGACCCCGAGGTGCTGGCCCGGCTCGGCCTGAAGGTCGCCCACCCGGACGCGGCCCATCCGATCCTGGAGAAGCTCGGCGCCCTGCCCGCCACCCCCCGGGCCGTCCTCACCACCCCGCAGGTCCGGACCGCCGTCGCCGCGTCCCTGGACGACGAGGGAGGCGTGAACTGGGAAGAGGACGTCCTCGACGCCGAAGAACTGGCCGACACCGTGCTCGCGCTGGTGCGGGACGCCGGCCTCGAGCCCGGTGACGAGCCCTGGCTCGGCGCGCTCGCCCTGCCCGACGAGGACGGCGAACCGGCCCCGGCCTGCGAACTGGTCTACCCCGGCGGTCCCTTCGCCCAGGTCATGCGCGAGGGCGAACTCGCCTTTGTGGACGGCGAACTGGCCGCCAAGTGGGGCGAGCAGCCGCTGGCCGCCTGCGGGGTCCTGGTGGACTTCGCGGTCGTCCGCGCCACCGACGTCGTCCTCGACCCCGACGAACTGGAGCCCCGCGAGGGCGACTTCGCCGAGCCGGACGACGCGGGCCTGCTGGACGCCGTCGACGTGTGGTGCGAGGACATCCTCGACCGCTTCCCGGACAGCCCGGTGCCGCCGGTCGCCACCGAGATCCTCGCCGTACGGGACCTGGACCTGGTCGACGAGGACAAGTGGGCGCAGGCGCTCGCGCTGCTGTCCCGGCCGCCCCTGCGGGACGCGATCGTGCAGCCCGTGCGGATCCTGCTGCCGGAGGGCACGCACGAGGTCGTCCGGCCGTACACCGCCTGGTGGCTGCGCGGGAACCCGGTGCTCGACGGCCGTCGCCCGGCCGGTCTGCGGGCCGCCGGCGGAGACCCGCTGCTGCGCGGGCTCTACGACGAGGCCGACGCGACCGGGTTCGAGGACGAACAGGTGCTGCGGGCCCTGGGGGTGCGCACCTCCGTCGCCGCCCTGCTGGGCGAGCCCGGCGGTGCCGCCGAGCTGCTCGACCGGCTCGCCGACCCCGAGCGGGAGGTGACGGGCGCTCAGCTGCACGCCCTGTACGGGGCGCTGGCCGATCTGGACCCCGAGCAGGTGACCCTGCCGGACGACCTGCGGGCCGTCACCGACGGCCGGGTGGAGGTCGTGGACGCGGCCGACGCCGTGGTGTGCGACTCACCCGACCTGCTGCCGTTCACCGAGGGCGTCCCGCTGCTTCCCGTACCGCCGTCACGCGCCGCCGAACTGGCCGAACTGTTCCAGGTGCGGCGGCTGAGCGAGTCCGTCACCGGGGAGATCACCTCCGAGGGCACCGAACACGACGTACCGGAGCCCGTGCGGGTGCTGCTGGGCCGGCGGACACCGTCCTCCTACGTCGAGCACGAGGAACTCGTCGTCGACGGCGTGGAGATCGACTGGCGGCTCACCGACGACGGCGTCCTGCACGCGGCCACGCTGGAGGGCGTCGCCGCGGGGCTCGCCTGGGCGGCGGGACAGTGGCCGCGGCGGTTCGAGGTGGGGGCGCTGCTGGAGGACCCGTCACGGACCGAGGAGCTGGCACGGGACCGGTGGTTCGACTGAGTCGGCGGTGACGTAGGGCCGTTGGTGAAAAGTCCCGCACATATTTTTCACCTGTCGTACAACCATGTGCACTGCTGAGTTATCTGATCACGTGAGTCAACAGACTCCACGATCACTTGGGCCCCGAGAGCCGACGACGAGCACCGGGGCCCCTCTCCACCTGGAGAACGCATGCGTATCCGAGCCACCGTGGCCGCCGTCACCGGCGCCCTGGCCCTCTCCGCCCTCGCCGTGCCGGCCGCGCAGGCGGACAACCAGACGCCGAACCTGGCGTCGCTGGTCCCGTCCACCTCGAAGGCCACGCCGTTCAATGCCGCCGCTCCGGCGGACGAGTCCCTGGGCGACACCAAGATCACGGGCGTGACCGTCAACGCCGGCAAGAACATCGTGGTCGGCACGACCGCCAAGAAGTCCTTCACCGTCTCCGTGACGGCCACCGACCCGGAAGGCGTCCAGGACGCCTTCGCGATGCTGTGGCACGGCCCGGACACCGAGAACGCCGACGGCGCGATCGCGCCGGAGAACCTGGACGACGAGCAGGTCGGCACCTGCACCAACACCAGCGCGACCACCGCCACCTGCAAGGTCACGCTGATCGCCGACCCGAACGACAACATCTACAGCAACATCCTGGCCGGTACCTGGAAGGTGTGGGCCGGTGCCGCCGGTAACGACGGCGACTACGAGATCCGCGAGGCCTTCAAGACGGCCAAGGTCCAGCGGGCCTCCAAGCTGACGGTCAACGCCTCGCCGGAGCCGGTGAAGAAGGGCAAGACCATCACGGTCACCGGCAAGCTGTCCCGCGCCAACTGGGACGACAACAAGTACCACGGCTACACCAACCAGTCGGTGAAGCTGCAGTTCCGCAAGAAGGGCAGCGACACCTACACCACGGTGAAGACCATCACGTCCAACTCCACGGGCGAGCTGAAGACCACCGTCACCGCCTCGGCGGACGGCTACTTCCGCTACTCCTTCGCGGGCACCACGACCACTCCGGCGGTCAACGCCACGGGTGACTTCGTCGACGTGCAGTAACACCGTCCGCACGACCGTCCGCGCGACGACGGACACCGCCGGTCCCGGAGCCATGCCGGGGCCGGCGGCGCCGTCTCCCCGCCGTGCGGATGCCACGGGCGCGTCAAACGTTGCGGATGAGACGGCAAACCCGGGCCGCGCGCCGTACAACCCTGGAAGGGGTTCGTGAATCTGATCGCGTGAGTCAACAGACTCCGAGATCACTTCTCCCCCTGGGGAAACACATGCACATCCGAGCCACCGTGGCCGCCGTCGCCGGCGCCCTGGCCCTTTCCGCCCTCGTCGTTCCGGCCGCGCAGGCCGCCGACGCCCCGTCCGGCAAGCAGGCGTTCAGCTCCGCCGCGGCCGACGCGGGCACGGGCACCACCGCCTCGACCCTCGACGTCACCTTCTCCAACATGAAGGTGAACAGCGGAAAGAACATCGTCGTCGGCACCACCAACATGGTGAGCGTGCCCGTCACCTTCACCGTGACCCACGCCGCGGACCTCGACACCAGCTCCGACCACTTCGCCACGGGCCCGCTGATCTACCACGGCTCCTCGCTCGACACCGCCGACAACGTCCTGATCAGCGACGATCCGGCCACCTGCACCGCCGCCTCGTCGACGGTCCTCAACTGCAAGGGCGTCATCAACATCCGCCCGGCCGACGGCGACCTGTTCAACTCCGACGCCGGCACCTGGGGCGCCGGCGCCCTCGCCGTCACCAGCGACGGCGCCGAGAAGACGCAGGGCGGCCTGGGCACCACCAAGGTCCAGCGCTACTCCAAGCTGACGGTCAACGCGGGCCCCGAGCCCGTCTACAAGGGCAAGACCATCACGTCCACCGGCAAGCTCTCCCGCGCCAACTGGGAGGACAACGTCTACCGCGGCTACACCAACCAGCCGGTCAAGCTCCAGTTCCGCAAGGCGGGCACCAGCACGTACACCACGGTCAAGACGGTGTACTCCGACGGTTACGGCAACCTGAAGGCCACGGCCACCGCACAGTACGACGGCTACTGGCGCTTCAGCTTCGCCGGCACGACGACCACCCCGGCCGTCAACGCCACGGGCGACTACGTCGACGTGAAGTAAGGCGCGCCTCGCGGCGGGGCGCGGGGAACTGCGCCGACCGGCCGCGTACGGCTCGCGGACGGAACTCGGCGGACCTCCTCACGGCCCGAGCCGGGCGCTAAGCGGGAAAGCGGCGGTCCACCCACCTCCACAGGAGCTCAAGGGCGGCCGCCGCCACCGCCGCGATGCCGACCGCGATCCACGGGATCGTCATCCCGACCAGCTTCAGCGCGAAGAAGTGCTGCAACCACGGCACCACCAGCACCAGCAGGAACGCCCCGGCCATGGACGCGACGAGGGCGACACGCCACCAGGTGTAGGGCCGGGCGATGATCGCCAGCACCCACATCGAGACGACGAACAGCGTGAGCGTCGCCGCACTCGTCTCCGCGTCCAGCGCCCCCGCGCCCGTGTAGTGCTCCCGGGCGATCAGATACGTCGCGAAGGTCGCCGCCGCGGCCACGGCCCCGCCCGGGATCGCGTACCGCATGACCCGCCGTACGAAGTTCGGCCTCGCGCGTTCCTTGTTGGGCGCGAGCGCCAGGAAGAACGCCGGGATGCCGATGGTCAGCGTCGACAGCAGGGTCAGGTGGCGCGGCAGGAAGGGGTACTCCACCTGCGAGCACACCACCAGCACGGCGAGCAGCACCGAGTAGACCGTCTTGACGAGGAACAGGGTCGCCACGCGGGTGATGTTGCCGATGACCCGGCGCCCCTCGGCCACCACCGACGGCAGCGTCGCGAAGCTGTTGTTCAGCAGCACGATCTGGGCGACCGCCCGGGTCGCCTCCGAGCCGGAGCCCATCGCCACACCGATGTCGGCGTCCTTCAGGGCGAGCACGTCGTTCACCCCGTCACCGGTCATCGCGACCGTGTGCCCGCGGGACTGGAGCGCCCCCACCATGTTCCGCTTCTGCTGCGGGGTGACCCGCCCGAACACCGTGCCGTCGTCGAGGGCGTCGGCCATCCCTTCCTGCTCGGCGGGCAGCCGGCGCGCATCGACGGTGGTGCCGGACAGCCCGAGCTTGGCGGCGACCGCGCCGACCGACACCGCGTTGTCGCCGGAGATGATCTTGGCCCGGACGTCCTGGTCGGCGAAGTAGCGCAGGGTGTCGGCGGCGTCCGGCCGCAGCCGCTGCTCCAGCACGACCAGGGCGGTGGGCTTCGCCCCCGTCGTCACGTCGGGATCGTCCAGGTCCCGTGGGACCCGGGCGAGCAGCAGCACCCTGAGGCCCTGTTCGTTCAGCCGACCGGTCTCGGCGAGGGCCGGATCGTCCTCCGCCAGCAGCACGTCGGGCGCGCCCAGCAGCCATCGGCTCGACTGCCCGTCGCCCTCGCTGAACGCGGCGCCGCTGTACTTGCGTGCCGAGGAGAACGGCAGGGCCTCGGTGCAGCGCCAGTCCTCGACCGCCGGGTAGGTGTCGATGATCGCCTTCAGAGAGGCGTTCGGTCGCGGGTCCGACTCGCCGAGCGCGCCGAGCACCTTGCGCACGTACGTCTCGTCGGCACCCTGGAGCGGCCGCAGCTCGGTGACGTCCATGCCGCCCTCGGTGAGGGTGCCGGTCTTGTCGAGGCAGACGGTGTCGACCCGGGCCAGCCCTTCGATGGCGGGCAGCTCCTGCACCAGGCACTGCTTGCGGCCGAGGCGGATCACGCCGATGGCGAAGGCGACCGAGGTGAGCAGGACCAGCCCCTCGGGGACCATCGGGACGATGCCGCCGACGGTGCGGGCGACCGAGTCGTCGAAGGCGTTCTCCTTCACGACCAGCTGGCTGATGACCAGGCCGATCGCGGTCGGGACCATCATCCACGTGACGTACTTGAGGATCGTGGAGATGCCCGACCGCAGCTCGGACTGGACGAGGGTGAAGCGCGAGGCCTCTTCGGCGAGCTGGGCGGCGTAGGCCTCCCGGCCGACCTTCGTCGCCTGGAAGGCGCCGCCGCCCGCGACCACGAAGCTGCCTGACATGACGTGGTCGCCCGGATGCTTGACGACCGGGTCGGCCTCGCCGGTGAGCAGCGACTCGTCGATCTCCAGCCCGTCGGCCTCGACACAGATGCCGTCGACGACGATCTTGTCGCCCGGCCCGATCTCGATCAGGTCGTCCAGCACGATCTCGGACGTGCTGACCTGCGCGGCGGCCCCGTCCCGGCGGACGGTCGGCCGCACCTCGCCGATCAGCGCGAGCGAGTCCAGCGTCTTCTTCGCCCGCCACTCCTGGACGATCCCGATGCCGGTGTTCGCGAGGATCACGAACCCGAACAGGCTGTCCTGGATCGGCGCGACCACCAGCATGATCAGCCACAACACGCCGATGATCGCGTTGAAGCGGGTGAAGACGTTCGCACGGACGATGTCGACGGTGGACCGGCTGCTGCGCACCGGCACGTCGTTGACCTGGCCGCGCTCCACCCGCTCGAGGACCTGAGCCCCGGTCAGGCCGGTCTCGCGGGAGGTGACCGTGGCCGGCCGTGCGGAGTCGGTCCGGGCACCCGTGTCGAGATGCGTCATGCATTCGACGGTACGTGCGGTCTCACCGCTTCACCCGCTGAATGCGGCGAAGATCCGACCTGGGAACGACGGACTTCGTGCCGTGGTCGTACGGCAGTTGTGGGCCCCCGGACCCCGGTGCCGCACCCCGGTGTCAGCCCGCCCGGCGTGCGGTGCACAGCAGGTACTCCCACTCCATGACCGTCCCGTCCGCGCCCGTGCCGAGGTCGCCGTCGCGGGCCAGGTCCACGAGGGCGCCGTCCAGGGCGGCGACGCGTTCGGGCTCACCGGCGATGTTCTTGTAGACGCTGATGGTCGGGCCGTAACGCTCCTTGAAGTAGTCGCGGAACATCTCGGGCGTCCCGAAGCGGTCGACCCGCACCGTGCGGCGCTCGGCGGCGACGTCCGTGACCCGGTCGCCGAGGAGGGCGCGCACATGGTCCTCGTCCCCCCACAGCGGGGGCGGCTGGGCTCCGGGCGGGGGCGGTGGCGCGTATGGCTTCATCGCGGCGAACATCCGGCCGATGAAGCCCTGCGGCGTCCAGCTGAGCAGCCCGATGGTGCCGCCCGGACGGCAGACCCGGACGAGTTCGTCGGCGGCCCGCTGGTGGTGCGGGGCGAACATGACGCCCACGCAGGACATGACGGTGTCGAACTCCGCGTCACCGAAGGGCAGGGCCTCGGCGTCGGCCTCCTGCCAGGTGAGGTGCGCACCCTGCTTCCCGGCCGCCCGGCGGCCGGCTTCGAAGAGCTCCGGGGTCAGGTCGCAGGCCACCACGTCCGCGCCGGCCAGGGCCGCCGGGATCGCGGCGTTGCCGGAACCGGCTCCCACGTCCAGCACCCGCCGGCCGGAGCGCACCCCGCACGCCTCGACAAGGACCGCCCCCAGATCCGGGATGACCTCGGCGGCCAGTGACGGGTAGTCGCCCTGAGCCCACATCGCCCGGTGCCTGGACTTCAGGGCACGGTCGGCCTCGGCCGCGCTGTCATGCATCGTCATCGCTGCGCTCCTCACCGGTCGGGCGGCGGTTTCGCGCCGACGGTTCTCGAGCGTTTCGCCGCCTTATACGAGCGTAGGGAGGGGGCGAAGGCGTGTCTCGCCGGAGAGAAGGCAGGAAGGCGCCTAGGGGGCCTCGGGCGTCGCCGTCAGGTTCTCGGCGGACGCCACCCGCTTGATCGCGGCCTCACGCCTGCGGACGTACCAGATACCGATCAGTCCCAGCCCGGCGCCGGCCAGACAGGTCCACACCCACCAGCTGTGGCCGTGGTCGTCGAACCAGCCGTAGAAGGGAAGCTGGACCAGGAAGAGGACGAACCACAGGATCGTGCCGCCGGTGATGGTGGCGACCACGGGGCCCTCCAGGGGCTCCGGCGCCTCGTGTCGGGGGGTCCATTTCGCCATGGGGACAGCTTACGAGGCGATCAGGTCTACGCGCGGAGATGGCTGATCGTCGCCTTATACGTTCATACTGAAACGGTTTGCGTCTGTCCACTTCTCTTCGTAGGAAACACCAACACATGTCCTCCTCGGCTCCCGCCAAGGTCCCCGCCCCTGAACAGCCGGGAGCCGGGCCCACGTACGGCGCGCTCGACCGCTTCTTCCGGATCTCCGAGCGGGGCAGCACCCTGTCCCGCGAGGTCCGGGGCGGTCTCGCCACCTTCTTCGCGATGGCCTACATCATCGTGCTGAACCCGATCATCCTCGGCAGCGCGAAGGACATGTACGGTCACCAGCTCGACAACGGTCAGCTGGTCACCGCGACGGCCCTCACCGCCGCGCTCACCACCCTCCTCATGGGCGTCATCGGCAACGTCCCGATCGCGCTGGCCGCCGGCCTCGGCGTGAACTCCGTCGTAGCCCTCCAGCTCGCTCCTCGCATGTCCTGGCCGGACGCGATGGGCATGGTGGTCCTCGCCGGGTTCGTGGTCATGCTGCTGGTCGCCACGGGCCTGCGCGAGCGCGTCATGAACGCCGTGCCCTACGGGCTGCGCAAGGCCATCGCCATCGGCATCGGCCTGTTCATCATGCTGATCGGGCTCGTCGACGCGGGCTTCGTCTCCCGCATCCCGGACGTCGCCCAGACCACCGTCCCGCTCCAGCTCGGCGGCGACGGACACCTCAACGGCTGGCCGGTGCTCGTCTTCGTCCTGGGCGTTCTGCTGACCCTCGCGCTCATCGTGCGCAAGGTCTCCGGCGCGATCCTGATCTCGATCGTCGCCATGACGGTCCTCGCGGTCGTCATCAACGCGGTGGCGAAGGTGCCGAGCTGGGGCCTGACCACGCCGAAGTGGCCCGGCAACCCGGTCGCCACCCCCGACTTCGGGCTGATCGGGCAGGTCAGCCTGTTCGGCGGCTTCGGGAAGGTCGGCGTGCTGACCGGGGTGCTCTTCGTCTTCACCGTGCTGCTGTCGTGCTTCTTCGACGCGATGGGCACCATCATGGGCGTCTCCGACGAGGCGAAGCTGACCGACGGCGAGGGGCAGATGCCCGGCATCAACAAGGTGTTGTTCGTCGACGGCCTCGCGGTCGCCGCCGGCGGCGCCAGCTCCTCCTCCGCGACGACCGCCTTCGTCGAGTCGACGGCGGGTGTGGGCGAGGGCGCCCGGACGGGTCTGGCGAACGTCGTCACCGGCGGCCTCTTCGCCGTCGCCCTCTTCCTGACACCGGTCGCCACGATGGTGCCGTCCCAGGCGGCCACGCCGGCGCTGCTCGCGGTCGGCTTCCTGATCATGGCCGGCTCGGTCAAGGAGATCGACTGGGCGGACTACACGATCGCCGTCCCGGCCTTCGTGACGATGCTGATGATGCCGTTCACCTACTCGATCACCAACGGCATCGGTATGGGCTTCATCACCTTCGTGGTGCTGCGGCTGGCGGCCGGGCGGGGCCGGGAGGTGCCGGTGGCGATGTACGTCGTGTCGGCGGTGTTCGCGTTCTACTACCTGATGCCGGCGCTGGGTCTGACCTGATCCTCGTCACCGGGGCCGGGGCCGGGGCCGGGGGAGCCGTAGAACCGCTCCGTCTCCTCGACGGCGGCCTGGAACCGCTGGTCGAAGTCATCTCGAATGAGCGTCCGGACGACATGGTCCTGGACGCTCATTCCCCTCTTCGCGGCCTGGTGCCGGAGCCGTTCGAGCAGGTCGCGGTCTATTCGCAGGCTGAGCACACTGGTCCCCATGACCATGAGGGTCGCGGCACCGTTCGGTACGGTGGGGCGCGTTCCGCAGCTTTGTCACCCATATGAGTGATGTCACGCTCTAGTGGCGGGTGTCACGGGCGGCCCTCTGCTTGACCGCTGGTCTTTAGCGAGAGTAATGAGTTACGCTAAAGAACATGCCGGACCTCAACCATGGCGACGACGTAGCCGCCGTGAACTCCCTCCGATCCGCCGTGATGCGGCTGTCCCGTCGGCTCAAGCACCAGCGGGTCGACGAGTCGCTCAGCCCCACCGAGATGTCGGTGCTGGGCACCCTGTCCCTGTGCGGCAAGGCCACACCGGGCGAGCTCGCCCGCAAGGAACACGTCCAGCCGCCGTCGATGACCCGCATCGTGGCGCTGCTGGAGGCCAAGGAGCTGGTCCGGCTGGAGCCGCACCCCGAGGACCGCCGCCAGAAGGTCGTCACACGCACCGAGCAGGCCGAGGCCATGCTCGAGGAGAGCCGCGCCAAGCGGAACGCGTTCCTGGCCACGCTGGTGGAGAACCTCGACGAGGACGAGTGGGCGAAACTCCGCGCCGCCGCCCCCGTGCTGGAGAAGCTCGCGCACCTGTAAGCCGTATGCAGCAAGGAGGCGAACCCTTTGAGTTCGGGACCCGGAGCAGCTTCCGCCCCCGCACCTGATCCCCACGACTCCCCGCCCACCTCCGGCACACCCGCCGCCCGGCCCGCCCGCAAGTCCTCGATGTTCTCCTCCCTGAAGGTGCGGAACTACCGCCTGTTCTTCATGGGGCAGGTCGTCTCCAACATCGGCACCTGGATGCAGCGCATCGCCCAGGACTGGCTGGTGCTCAGCCTCACCGGCTCCTCCGCCGCCGTCGGCATCACGACCGCGCTGCAGTTCCTGCCGATGCTGCTCTTCGGCCTCTACGGCGGTGTCCTCGTCGACCGGCTGCGCAAGCGGCCCGCGCTGCTCGTGACGCAGTCGGCGATGGCACTCACCGCGATCGCCCTGGCCGTCCTCACGCTCACCGGACACGTCCAGGTGTGGCACGTGTACCTCGCCGCGTTCGCGGTCGGTCTCGCGACCGTCGTCGACAACCCGGCCCGGCAGTCCTTCGTCTCCGAGCTGGTCGGCCCGGGGCAGCTGCAGAACGCGGTCAGCCTGAACTCGGCGAACTTCCAGTCGGCCCGCCTGGTCGGCCCCGCCGTCGCGGGCCTGCTCATCACCGGCGTCGGCACCGGCTACGCGTTCCTCTTCAACGGCCTGTCCTTCATCGCGCCGCTCACCGGCCTGCTGCTGATGCGCGCCCGCGAACTGCACGCCGTGGAGCGCGCCCCCCGGGGCAAGGGACAGCTTCGGGAGGGCGTGCGCTACGTCACCGGCCGTCCGGAGCTGATCTGGCCCATCGTCCTGGTCGGCTTCGTCGGCACGTTCGCCTTCAACTTCCCCGTCTACCTGTCCGCCTTCGCGGACGACGTGTTCCACGCGGGGGCCGGTGCGTACAGCATGTTCAACACGCTGATGGCGGTCGGCTCGGTCGCGGGCGCCCTGCTCGCCGCGCGGCGGGGCACGGCCCGGCTGCGGCTGCTGATCATGGCGGCCATGGCCTTCGGCGCACTGGAGATCGTGGCGGCGACGACCCCCGAGCTGTGGATGTTCGCGCTGCTCATGATCCCGCTGGGCCTGTTCGGCATGACGGTCAACGTCACGACGAACACCAGCCTCCAGATGTCCACGGACCCGGCCATGCGCGGCCGCGTCATGGCCCTCTACATGATGATCTTCCTCGGCGGATCCCCGGTCGGCGCCCCGATCGTCGGCTGGATCACCGACACCTACGGCGCCCGGGTCGGCCTCGCGGCGGGCGGCGCGGTGGCGGCGATCGCAGCGGCCGTCATCGGCCTGGTCCTGGCCCGCGTCGGCAATCTGCGCCTCTCGGTCGGCTGGTACGGCGGCCATCCCCGGGTGCGGTTCGTGCCCCGCGAGCAGGACCAGCTGGCCCCGGCGGCGTAGGGATCGATCAGTCCCGGGGGAATTCGCCGGTGGTGAGGACGAGGCCGACCACGGTGCCCGTCAGGTCGATCTCGTCCCCGAAGTCCAGGCTCAGCTCGCCCCGGTACTCGCCGTCCTTCGGCTTGGTGTGCAGATGCCAGCGGCCGGTGTACGGATCCACGATCAGGTACACCGGCACGCCGGCGGCGGCGTAGGCGTCCTTCTTCGGGCCGTAGTCGTTGGCGCCGGTCTTCTTGGAGATCACCTCGGCGACGAACTCGACGTCCTGGTAGCGCCACAGGCCCTTGTCGTTCTTCGCCGCGCCCTGGGTCATCACGGTGATGTCGGAGGCGAAGCCGTTGAGGTGGCCCGGGTAGTCGACACGGACGTCGGACTTCACGCGCTTGCGCGGGTACTTGCTGCGCAGCTGGTCGTAGATGTCCGCGATGATGTCCCAGTGGGTGTCCCGCTGAGGCGCCATGAAGATGTTCCCCCCGACGATCTCGACCTTGTAGCCCTCGGGGACCGGCATCGTCTCCACCCACTCGAACATCGTGTCGAGGGTGAGTTCACCGCTGCTGTCGGCCATCTCGATCCTGTCGTCAAGGACGGTCATCGTGGCGCTCCTCCCCGGCCGCACCCGCCGATGGAGCCGGCCGCGCGGTACAACGATACGCACGGTGACCTGGACACGCTCGGGTCAGTGAGGCGGGCCTACACCCGGCGGGCCAGCAACTGCCCCGGCCAGTCGTCCTCGCCGACCGTGAAGGCCTCGGTGCGGGTGAAGCCGTTGGCCTCGTAGTAGCGGACGAGCTTGCCGTCGTCCCCGGCGTAGCAGTCGACGCGGAGCAGGGAGATCCCGGCGCGGCGGGTCTCCTCGGCGGCGTGGGCCAGCAGGGCGCTGCCCACGCCGTGGCCCTTGAAGCGGCGGTCGGAGGCCAGCCAGTGGATGTAGCGCTCGGGTTCGCCGGGCTGTGGGAGGTGGGACAGGTAGGCGCCCGCCGAGCCGGTGAGAGTGAGGGTGCCGGCGGGGACGCCGTCCACATCGGCCATGTACACCCTGCCCTCCGCCATGTACCGGCTGACGGACTCCACCGTCTTCCGGCTCTGGGACAGCGGCCGCGTCCCCCACTGCCCCGTGCGCCCCTGGGAGACCAGCCACTCCACGCAGCTGTCGAGCATGCCGAGTATCGAGGGAATGTCGTCGGGCCCGCCGTCCCGGATGGTGATCCGCATGGCCTCATGGTGCCAGGCTGGACCCATGAGACTCTTCGCGGCCGTGCTGCCCCCCGACGAGGTGTGCCGTGAACTCGGCGCGGTGGTCGACGAGTTGCGCGCCCTGCCCGGCGCCGACGGCATGCGCTGGACCGGCCGTCCCGGTTGGCACTTCACGCTCGCCTTCTACGGTGAGGTCGACGACGGCCTCGTCCCGGAGCTGTCGGAGCGGCTGGAGCGTGCCGCGCGCCGCACCGAGCCTTTCCCGCTGGCGGTGCGGGGCGGGGGACAGTTCGGGCACGGGAAGGCGCTGTGGGCCGGGGCCGAGGGGGACCTGGCGACCCTCCGGCTGCTGGCCGAGCGGGCCGAGGCCGCGGCGCGCAAAGCGGGGGTGCCGATGGGGGAGCACCGGCGGTACAAGGCCCATCTGACCGTGGCGCGGAACCGGGCGGCGGGGGACGTGCGGGCCTTCCTGGACGTTCTCGCGGGCTTCACGGGACGGACCTGGACCGTGCGCGAGCTGTGCCTGGTGCGGAGCAACCTTCCGACGTCCGGGGTGGCGGGGGAGCAGCCCCGGTACGAGGCGGTCGGTCGCTGGCCGCTCGGGGGCGCCGGTTAGGCTCGGTGCCGTGGACCCGAAAACCCGCAACCGGATCATGGCCGGTGTGCTCGTGCTGATGTTTCTCGTCGTCGCCCTGGCTTCCGTGCTCGGAAGGTAGGGCGGCGGGGAACCGCGGACGGCCGTTTCCCGCCTGCGGGCCCGCTGGGGGGCTGGCCGCGCCCACGCGGCGGAGCCGCACGTCGGACCAGCCCCGGGCCCCTCACGGGGGGTTCACCAGGCGAAGGCCTCCGGGCTCGGGCCCGGGCCCGGGAAGATCTCGTCCAAGCCCGTCAGGAGCTCCTCGGACAGTTCCAGCTCGGACGCGCGGACCGCTGAGGCCAGCTGCTCGGCCGTGCGCGGACCGACGATCGGGCCGGTCACGCCGGGGCGGGTGAGCAGCCAGGCCAGGGCGGCCTCGCCGGGCTCGATGCCGTGCTTGTCGAGGAGGTCCTCGTAGGACTGGATCTGCGCGCGGGTGCCGGCGTCGGCGAGCGCGTCGGCCGCGCGGCCGGAGGCGCGACGGCCGCCCTCGACCTCCTTCTTGATCACGCCGCCCAGCAGCCCGCCGTGCAGCGGGGACCACGGGATGACGCCGAGGCCGTACTCCTGCGCCGCCGGGATGACCTCCATCTCGGCGCGTCGCTCGGCGAGGTTGTAGAGGCACTGCTCGCTGACCAGGCCGATGGTCCCGCCGCGCCGGGCGGCGATCTCGTTGGCCTGCGCGATCTTGTAGCCGGGGAAGTTCGACGACCCGGCGTAGAGGATCTTGCCCTGCTGGATCAGGACGTCGATCGCCTGCCAGATCTCGTCGAAGGGGGTGTCCCGGTCGATGTGGTGGAACTGGTAGACGTCGATGTGGTCCGTCTGGAGCCGCTTGAGGCTGGCGTCCACGGCCCGCCGGATGTTGACCGCGGACAACTTGTCGTGGTTGGGCCAGGCCGGGCCGTCGGCGCCCATGTTGCCGTACACCTTCGTGGCGAGGACGACCTTGTCGCGCCGTCCCTCGCCCTTCGCGAACCAGTTGCCGATGATGCTTTCGGTACGGCCCTTGTTCTCGCCCCAGCCGTACACATTGGCGGTGTCGACGAAGTTGATGCCCGCGTCCAGCGCCGCGTCCATGATGGCGTGGCTGTCGGCCTCGTCGGTCTGCGGGCCGAAGTTCATGGTGCCGAGGACGAGCCGGCTGACCTTGAGTCCCGTGCGTCCGAGCTGCGTGTACTTCATGGTGCCCAAGCCAACGTCTTGAAGTGCGCTCCAGGCAAGCGTGTCCTCACGCGAGGGTGCTCTCCTCCACGTTCTCCGTACGGCAGCACAGCACCCGCTCGTTGACCTCCAGGTCGTCGACCGGGCGTGGTCAAGGGACGAACGGGCTACCCCTCGTAGGGGCCGCCCAGGCTCCAGCTCTGGTGCATCGCCTCCGCGAAGGCCGCCGCGATCTTGTGTTCGCCGCTCGCGTTGGGGTGGGTGCCGTCGTAGGTGTCGGTGGCGACGTCGTATGACAGCGGGGGCGAGGCCACCAGGACGGGGGAGCCGGGCTCGTCGAGGTCGGCTGCCGTCTTGGCGAGGAGTTCGTTGAAGCGGGCGACCTCGCCGGCGAAGGCCGTGTCCGACCGGGCGCGCACGTTGGGGGTGACCGGCAGCCACACCATGCCCACCCGCCGGTTCGCCGCCCGCGCCTCGGCCGCGAAGGCCCGGACGTTCTCGGCGGTCTGCTCGGCGTTCGTGTAGAAGCCGAGGTCGATCAGGCCGAGCGAGACCAGGAGCACGTCCGCGCGGCACGAGCGCACCGCGTCGCCGATCAGCGGCGCCATGTGCTGCCAGCCCTCGCCCCAGCCGGCCAGGTGGGCGCGCGGGAAGTCCGGTTCGGCGTAGGCGTACGACACCGGCGCCTCGGTCAGCTTGTCGTAGAGCGTCTCGCGCGGCCCGACGAGGGTGAAGGAGCCGCCGTGGGAACGGCACAGGTGCTGCCAGAGCCGGTAGCGCCATGTGTGTTCGCCCGTGCTTCCGATCGTCATGGAGTCACCGACGGGCATGAACCTGAGCATCCGCTCATGATGAACGATCTCGACGGCCGACGGGGTGTGAGCCGGGACACGCCCCACGGCCGGCCGTCGGGCCTGTGATCCGTTACGCCGGTGAACTGCGGAGCCAGATGGCAGGCTTGGGGCATGCGCAGACCGTTCGCCCTTCTCGCCGCGGCCCTTCTCACGGGTGCTCTCGCCGTGCCCGCCTCCGCCGCCGACGGCGACGAGAAGTTCACGATCAAGGACCCGCGCATCACCGAGTCCAGCGGCCTGGCGGCCTCGCGACAGCACCCCGGCATCTACTGGACCCACAACGACAGCGACGACGGAGCCTACCTCTACGCCGTCGACAGCTCGACCGGCGAGACGGTCGCCACGGTCACCCTGTCCGGCGTGGGCAGCCCGCGCGACGTCGAGGCCGTCTCCATCGGGCCGGACAACCAGATCTACGTCGGCGACATAGGCGACAACCTCGGCGGCACCTGGCCGTACGTCTGGATCTACCGGCTGCCCGAGCCGAAGAACCTGCGCGACCAGACGATCAAGGCCACGCAGTACGTCGTGAAGTACTCCGACGGCGCGCGGGACGCCGAGTCCCTCGTCGTGCACCCGAAGACCGGCCGCGTCTACATCGTCGACAAGAACGAGAAGGGCGGGCACCTGTACGAGGGCCCGGCCCGGCTCTCCCCCTCTGGGGCGAACACGTTCCGGCCCGTCGCGGCCGTCCCCGACCTGGAGGCCACCGACGCCACGCTCTCCCCGGACGGCGAACACCTCGTCGTCCGCAGCTACTTCGGAGCGATCGCCTACGACTGGAACGGCGGGAAGATCACACGGAAGGAGCGGCTCGGCGTGCCGTTCCTCGGGCAGGGGGAGTCCGTCACCTACACCGCGGACGGCAAGAGGCTGATGTACGGCGCCGAAGGGGCGGACAGCCCGGTGGAGGGACAGGACGCCCCCGGGGGATCCAGCGCCTCGTCCGGCAGTGGCGGTTCGGCCGCGCGGGACGACGGCGCCGCCGGCGACGGGTTCGGCGGCGACCTCAGGACCGGCGCCATCGTCGTGGCCGTGGCGTGCGCCGCCCTGCTCGGTCTGCGCGGGCTGCGGCGACGGAAGTAGTAGCCGGAGGGCGTTCTCCGACGCGTCTGCGATCCGCCGGAGTCGAGAACCCGAAGTGGTCGAAGCCGGGGCCCGGAGGTCTCCTCCGAGAGCGACGCCATCGCCGGGGAGCGACCCGACGCCAGGACCTTCTCCAGCGCCGGCGCGTGCCAGAGCTCCGCCTTCCCGCTGGCGGAGCTGCGTGCGGCACGGCCCCGACGAGGCGGCCACCGCGCGGCCGGGCCGGCCGGACCGGGACCGGATCACCCGGCGACGAAAGCCACCCGGAACATCTTCGGCCACCACTTGCCGGTGAGCAGGAACTCGTCGGTGCCGGGGATGGCGGCGATGCCGTTGAGCACCTCGGCGGGCCGCCGCTCCTTCGAGGGCAGCAGTCCCGAGGCATCGATCTGAGCGGTGACCGCGCCGGTACCCGTGTCGACGCGCACGATTCGGTCGGAGGGCCAGACATTGGCGTACACACGGTCGCCCACGCATTCCAGCTCGTTGAGCTGCGGCACCGGCCGGCCTCGAAGAGTGACGAGGAGTTCACCCGTCGGGGCCAGCGTGCGCGGGTCCCGCAAGGTAAGCCGAGCGGAGCCGTCACTGGTGACCAGGCGCCCGTGCCCCGGCTGGTGGCACACGCCCCAGCCCTCCGCCGGGTAGGGGAGACGACGCAGCTCGGCCAGGGTTTCGGCGTCTCGTTCGATGGCGATGCGGTCCCGGAAGGTCAACTGCCACAGCGTCCGTCCGAGGACGGTGATCCCCTCCCCGAACAGTGGCGCCGGCAGGTCGGCACGGACGGTGGGAGGCCGGCCGGGCGGGCCCCGGCGGATCGACGACTCACCGGCCATGCCCGTCCCCTCGTAGAGGGTTCGCCCGGCCAGCTCCAGGCCCTGCGTGTAGGCCTTCGGGTCGTGGGGCAGGACGTCGAGGACCCTGACTCTCAGTTGCTCGACCGGCCCGGCGGCAGACCCGGCAGCGGCCTGCGTGCGCACCGGTGAGCGGTCGTCAGCCGTACAGGAGGTGAGCAGTGCCGAGCCTCCCAGGACCGCGGCCGCGAGGGCCGGGAGTGCACGCATCCGCCCGCACCGGGCCATCGGCCGGGAGCCGCGAACCGTCCTGCCGGGTCTCCCGCGCCGACGTCCGCCTGGCCGACGGCGCGGCACCTGCCGGGCGCGGCCCGGGCCGGCCGCGGCGTCCTCTGCGCGGTCAGTGATGGTCTCCGCCTTCCTGGGCAGCCACCGGAGTGGTGTCCTTTCCCGTCGGTGTGGCCGGCGCGGGGAAGGTGCCGATCGTCGCCGGCCGGCCGCGGCGGCGGAGCCGTGGCCGGAGCATGAGCCGGGCCATGAGCCGGAGCCGCTCGCGGCGTCCCGAGGGCTTGGGGCGGTACCCGTAGCCGTACTGCTCGCTGTCGCGCTTGGCGGGCACCATGTTGAGGACGCTGCCGAGCACCGTGGCGCCCACGTCTTGCAGGGCGCGCACGGCGTCGGTGACCTGGCCCCGTGAGCTCTTTCCGTACCGGGCGGCCAGCAGGTAGCCGTCGACCGCCGAGGCCATCGCGGGGGTGTCCGCGACCGGGAGGACCGGTGCGGTGTCGATCACCACATGGTCGAACCTGTCGGCGAGCGAGCGCACCACGGCGCGGAACTGCTCCGAGCCCAGCATCTCCGCGGGGTTCGGCGGCAGCACCCCGCTGGCGAGCACCGAGAATGAACCCGCCGACTGCATCACGTTCTCGGCGTTCGCCTGGCCGATCAGAACGGTGGTCAGTCCGGCGTCCTGAACCAGGCCGAGCGCGGAGGCCACGCTGGGGCGCCGCAGGTCGGCGTCGACCAGGCAGACCGAGGAACCGAACTCGGCCAGGGAGGACGCCAGGTTGATCGAGATGCTCGTCTTCCCCTCGGCGGGCACCGCGCTGGTGACCGCGATGACCTTGGGCGGAGCGTCGACGTCGACGAACCGGAGGTTGGTGCGCAGCCGCCTGAAGTCTTCCGCCCGCCGGCCGAACGAGTCGTCGTCCACCGCCACCGCGTGCCGGGAGGCACTCTGGTCGAGGACGACGCTGCCGAGTACGGCCGGTCCGCCGGTTTCGGCGAGACACCGGGTGAGGTCGTTGCGGCTGCGCACCGAGGTGTCCAGCGACTCCCGCGCGACCGCCAGGCCGGTTCCGAGGCCCAGGCCGGCCACGAGCCCGAGTGCGAGGTTGAGGAACAGGTTCGGGGAGGTCGGTGTCTTGGGCCTGGTGGCGTGCTCGGTGATGCTCAGCCGGACGGGCGAGAGCCGTGCGCCCTCCGGTCGTTCGATCTTGGCGATGACCTCGGCGAAGCGGTGGGCGACCGCGTTGCTGATCCGGGCCGCCCGGGACGGTTTGGTGTCGGTGACGGTGATCTTGAGAAGTACCGTTTCGAGAGGCACCTCCGTGGTGATCTTCTGGGCCAGCTGTGAGGGCGTCAGGTCCAGGCGCAGGAACTCGGCGACCGGTTCGGTCACGTAAGGGCTGGTGACCACTTCCGCGTAGGAGCGGACGCGAGCCTGGGCGAAGCTGTTGCCCTGATTGAGCTTGACCGTGTCGTCCCAGTCCTGGAGCGACACGAAGAGGGTCGAGGTGGCCTGGTACTGCGGTGTGGTGGTGTGGGTGACGAACACGCCGACCGCTGTTCCCAGCAGGCCCAGCGCCGCGATGATGCGCCAGCGCCTGACCAGGAACCGAAGGTAGTCGGACAGATCCAAGATATCCATCCCAAGTGTGCAAAACGGCAACAACATTGACATTCGGTAGCTACGTGATCGTATCTGCGATACACGTCCAAAACGCTCCCTCTCTCGCCGAGTCGGCCGGAGCCGCCCATCGGTGTCGGCGAGGTGCGCGTTCCGGCACAGCCGACCCGGAACCGGATCCCGTACCGCTGAGCAGGCGGATCAGCCGGTGCACGGACCGCTCGGGAGCGCTTTGGCCCGCAGGGGGTGCACCAGGGGCTGACGCAGCACGTGCGCAGAACGGTCCGCCGGACGCTCCAGCAAGTGGAGTACGAGGGTGCGCGCGGCGCCCGCGGGCAACTCCACGTCGAGGGTGAAGACCGGGTGGCCCCGCTCGGTGCCGTGGCTGAGCTGAGCCGCGCGTCCGTCCAGGGTGGCACCCGACAGGATGGCGCCGGCACTGGCGTAATAGGACACCAGGAGGCGGTTGTCACCCGGCCGGGTGCCGTAGGGCGGATCGTCCACCCGCTGGACGACATACGGCGGGAGTCCCGAGACAGGAGCCCGGTTGGCCAGGCGCGCGGTCACGGTGACCTCCCGCCGGCCGTCGACGCACCGGCCCGGTGCCCATACGAGCCGGCGGTCGAGGTAGTAGTCGAGCTTCGTGCCCGCCGCGTTGTTGACGACCAGTCCGGCCAGGGGAGCGGATCCTGCGGGCAGGGCGCCGCCGAACGACCGCGCCAGGAGCTCGCGCTGCTCCGCCGCGTGCCCACTCCACACCTTGATCCGCCCGTCTCCCAACTGCCGGTGCAGGGCCGAGAAGAGTGCGGTCCGGCGCGTGGGGTCCGTCGACGCGCCGAGCAGCCGGATGGCCACCGCGCGCGCCACATCGAGGAAGTACGCCTTGCGCCGTCTGAAGTCCGGGTGGAGCGCGTAGCTGGCGCGCTCGCTGAGATCCACGACGTTGTGGGCGGTGACGGCGCTCCCGTCGCGCAGCCGGGCAGGGCCGGAGGCGGTGAGGAGCCCGGAGACCGCACCGGGGTCCAGGCCGAAGGCGCCGTCCACCCTCTGGCCGCTGTGCCGCTGCCACGCCGCGGCCCAGATCCGCGCCGCGTACGGGAAGTGCGGGCTCATGTTGGAGTTGACCCAGGTCCGGGTCGGGGCACTGGGACCGTAGAGCCCGTCGAACTCCGCTCCCAGGTCGACGTCGGCATAGGCCTCGGCCAGTTCGGTGTCGTTGCCGAAGTGCTCGAAGCTCAGCCGGCCCCGCTCCGCCCTGAGCACCGCGAAGGCTCCGGGCAGCCCACCCGTTCCACGAGCCTCGGCGGTGTTCTCGAACACCGCCAGATACCGCCGCGGTCCGTCGGCTCCGAGCATCGAGGGCATCAACCGGGCCGCCGCGGCGGCATCGTGGGCGAGCGGGGTGATCCGGTCGAGCTGCCGGGCGAATTCGGTGCGCGCCCGGTCGGTGGCCGGCAGCCAGGTGCTGTGCGGGAGGCCGTCGACATCGGCACGCACCCTCGATGCGCTGCGCGAGGCCTGTCCGAGACGGGGAGCCACCCGGCGCAGCGCGGAGAGGTTCAGGTGCCGGCCGTCGGCCGTCCCGGTGGAATCGAGTTCCGCGACGGTGCGCACCAGGGGAGAGAGCACGTCGTGGGCCAGCCGGTCGGAGGCCTCCGCAATACCGCGCACCGAACGGAAGGGGCCGCCGAGAACCGGCAGATGAGCCGCCGGGAACCAGGCGGGGCCGGTCGTGAGCCGATGAGCCCGGGCGGCGTGGCCGGTGGCGTCGCGCACCGCGTCCTGCACTGTCGCTGCCGGCGCCGCAGGCGGGCCGGCAGCGGTGACCGGGGCCGCTGGGGGCTGCTGCCGCCGCAGCGTCTCCAGGCTCCGCTGGGCGGCCAGCAGCTCATTTCGGGCGAGTACGCCGGTGACCGCGATCCAGGCGGCACCGGCCAGGACCAGTCCGGCCGCGGCGTACAGCGGCATCCTGACGCGACGGTCGCGCAGCCGGCGCACGATGACGGCGGGCAGGACCCACTCCTTGCACCGGCGCGCGATCCATCGGGCCCGCTCCGCACCGAGCGGGGGTTTCTGCCCCCGCGACGCACCACGGCGAGTCTCGGACATCTGATGTCACTCCCTGGCTGATCTCGTTCGCTGGGGCCCGGGGGCTCCCGCAACGCCCTGTGGGGCGCGGGGTGTGGAGGTGAACCCTCCGCTCGTCGCACGGGAGCCGGCTCAGTAGGCGCCGTCACCGCGCAGCACGGCGGGGAGGGTCCGGCAGAGGATCGCCAGGTCCAGCCTGATCGACCAGGTGTCGACGTACTCGAGGTCCAGACGCAGGGCGTCCTCCCAGGCGAGGTCGGACCGTCCGCTCACCTGCCACAGCCCGGTGATCCCGGGGCGGACCAGCAGGCGGCGCCGGGCCTCCCCGGTGAACGCCGAATCCACGACCGGGAGCGGACGGGGGCCGACCAGGGACATCTGCCCCCGCAGCACATTGACCAGCTGCGGCAACTCGTCCAGGGAGTAACGCCGCAACCAGCGCCCGGCCCTGGTCACCCGCGGGTCCTCGCGGATCTTGAAGAGGTGCCCGTCGGCCTCGTTGGACTCCTCCAGAGCGACGCGCAAGCGCTCCGAACCGACGTGCATCGTCCTCAACTTCAGGACGTGGAACTCCTTGCCCCGCCAACCGGTGCGGCGCTGGCGGAACAGCAGCGGGCCCGGACTGTCGAGCTTCACCGCGACGGCGGCGGCGATCAGCACCGGCGCCACGAACAGGAGCAGGACGGCGGCCCCCGCGCAGTCGATGAACCGCTTGGCGGCCCGGACTCCTGCGTGCGCCCGCCCCCAGGGGACCGGCCGGTGAGAAGCCGTCTTCGCAGCGGTTACCGGCATCGCGCATCCCTTCGTCTTCTGCGGCAGAACGGGTGAAACGTGTCCTTGTCCGGGCGCATTGTGGCCCTCAGAACATAGCAATCGGACTATTCCTGACTAAGGAATAGAAACACGACATTGACCTACACTTCGGCAATGACACCGAAGCTCGCCCTCGCCACCGGCCTGGGCGGGGCGGCCGAGAGGACCTGCATGCGTGCGGTAGTGACGGGTGGGGCCGGGTTCCTCGGCTCCCATTTGTGTGAACGGCTGCTTCAGGCGGACCACGAAGTCGTCTGCGTGGACAACTTCCTGACATCCAGCCCCGAGAACATCGAGCACCTCACGGGCGACCGGCGCTTCCAGTTCCGTCACCGGGACATCACCCAGGGCCTGGACGAGCCGGGGCCGGTGGACGCCGTCCTCCACATGGCGTCACCGGCGTCGCCCGCGGACTATCTGAGGCTGCCCCTGGAGACGCTCCGGGTGGGCTCGGCCGGCACCTGGCACGCCTTGGATCTGGCTGCCGCCAAAGGCGCCCGCTTCCTGCTGGCCTCCACCTCCGAGTCGTACGGCGACCCGCTGGTCCACCCTCAGCCGGAGGACTACTGGGGACATGTGAACCCGGTGGGCCCGCGTTCGGTGTACGACGAGGCGAAGCGCTTCGGTGAGGCACTGACGATGGCGTACCGCAGGAGTCGCGGCGTGGACGCCAAGATCGTGCGCATCTTCAACACCTTCGGGCCGCGGATGCGCCCGGACGACGGACGGGCGATCCCCACCTTCATCCGCCAGGCGCTGAGCGGGGAGCCGATCACGGTCACCGGCGACGGCAACCAGACCAGGTCCCTGTGCTACGTCGACGATGTGGTCGAAGGCCTGCTGCGCATGCTTGCCTGCGACCACTGCGGACCGGTCAACCTGGGCAATCCCCATGAGGTCTCGATGCTGGAGCTGGCGCAGTGGATCGGCAAGCTCACCCGGTCCCGCTCCGAGATCACGCTCATCCCCCGCCCCCAGGACGACCCCGAGCGGCGGCGTCCGGACATCGCCCTGGCCCGCGAGTTGCTGAACTGGGAACCCACGACTCCCGTGGAACGCGGCCTGTGCGACACCGTCACGTACTTCCGCCGACGTCTGTCCGTCGGGGAGCACACCGGCAGCGGCCCGCGGCCCGCCGGATCCACGCCGAACCCCGCCGCCGCCTCATGACCGCCCCCCCGAGCAGTGGGGCGATGTCGGTGACCGCTCCCGTGGTCGAATGCCTCGGTGTGCCCATCACCGCGCACACCCGCGACAGTGCGGCCCGCCATGTCGTGCACCTGGCCGGCCGGATGCGCGAGGCACGGCAGGGGCTCACCGACGAACCCGGCATCCGGAGCGGCCGTGACGTACACCTGTCCAACGCCTACACGCTCGCCCTCGCCGACCGGGACCCCGAGCTGCGCGACATCCTCCGCTTGGCCTCCCTGAACCTGCCCGACGGGCAGCCGGTCGTGTGGGCCAGCCGACTGCTCCACCCCGCCGCCGTACTGCCGAGCACACGTGTGTACGGTCCCGACCTCCTCACGGACGTCTTCGCCCTGACGCAGCACACGGAAGTGAACCACTACCTTCTCGGTTCCACGCCCCAGGTGCTCGACGCACTCCACCGGGAGCTGCGGCGGCGCTATCCCGGGGCGCGAATCGTGGGCACCTGCTCCCCGCCCTTCCGGCCCCTGCACGTCCACGAACGGCGTCAGCTAGTGGAGCAGATCCGTGCCGCCGAGGCGGACATCGTCTGGGTCGGACTCGGCACGCCGAAGCAGGACCGCTGGGCCGCCGAACTGTGCGACGCCCTGCCCGTGGTGGCCGTGGCCGTGGGCGCGGCCTTCGACTTCATCGCCGGCAACAAGCCGCAGGCACCGCACTGGATGCGGCACAACGGGCTGGAATGGCTGTTCCGGCTCGGCTGTGAGCCACGCCGCCTGTGGCGCCGGTACCTGTTCGGCAACGCGCGCTTCGTCCACGGGGTGGTGCGCCAGGCGTCACAGCCGGCACGAGCGGACAGCGGCGTGGTGAACGAGGCACCCGATCGCCTGAATCCGCGCCGACTCATCCGCCACGGCCCAGAGATTCCCGCCAAGGTTCCTGAGGTGCGGTCATGACGACCACTCCGGTGGGCCCTCGAGAGACCCGGCGGCGCGTTGTCGTGGTGCAGCCCTACGTCCCCGGCTATCGCACGTCGTTCTTCAATCACCTGGAGGAACGGCTCAGCTCCGCAGGTGTTGCCCTGGAAGTGCTGTACGGGCTGGTACCACCGCAGCAGGCGGCCCGACGCGACGCCGCCCCCTGCGCCTGCGCGGTACAGGTACCTTCACGACGGCTGCCCGCTCCTGGCGGACGGTCCCTTCTCTGGCGTCAGGTGGCGGACCGGGCCGCCTCCGCCGATGCGGTGGTACTGGAGCAGGCACTGCGGAACCTGGAGGCCTACCCGCTGTTGCTGCGACAGATGACGCGACGGCCGGGTGGGCGCCCTCCACGGATCGCGTTCTGGGGCCACGGCCGGACCTACACCAAGCAGACGAGCCGACTTCAAGAAGCCGCCAAGGCCGTCCTCACGCGGCAGGCCGCCTGGTTCTTCGCCTACACCCAAGGGGGAGCCTCCTACGTCGCCTCGCGGGGCTTCCCCCGGGACAGGATCACCGTCCTGCGCAACTCCGTGGACACCACGGAGCTGACCGTCACGCGTGAGCGCGCGGACATCAAAGGCACGCCCGAACACGCCGCAGCCGCTGCGCTGCGCGAACAGCACCACCTCACGCCCGGACGGACGGCTCTGTACGTAGGGGGACTTGACACCCCGAAGCGGATCCCCTTCCTGCTCCAAACCGCGCGACGTCTCGCGACCGGCCTGCCGGGCTTCAAGCTGCTGGTGGCCGGAGACGGCGTCGACCGGCCCCTGGTGGAAGCCGCGGCCCTCGCCCCGGAGAGCCCGGTGCTGGCTCTCGGGCACCGTGCCGGACAGGACGTCGCGCTGCTCGGAGCGGTATCGGACGTCATGCTGATGCCGGGGCGGGTGGGACTGTGCGCGGTGGACTCCTTCGCTCTCCGGACACCCATCGTCACCACCGACTGGCCCTGGCACGCGCCCGAGTTCGAATATCTGGAGCACGGACGAAACGCAGTGGTCAGCCGAGACGATCCGGAGGCCTATGCGGTGGCGGTGCAGCAAGTGCTGAGCGACCGCTCCCGCCTGGAATCCCTCCGTGAAGCGTGCCGCAAGGACGCCGCCGACTACACGGCGGACGGCATGGCAGAACGCTTCTGTGACGGTTTGCTGCATATGCTCGGAACGCGGCTTTGAGCCGACTTGAGGAAGTACACCAGACCGGCCGGCCCCATCCATGAAGGGTGTCAGTGAAATGACTGTTCCAAGGCCGACGGGCAGCCGGATCAAGGGGCGCGCGTACGACGTCCTGCCCGTTCGGCTCCGGCGCACGATCACCAAACCCATCCGCACCATGCGGCCATGGCTCTACGGGCCGTGGCCCGCCGCCCTCAACGGGCAGCGATTCCGTCAGAACCTGTTCCGCTCCCTGGTCCGCGAACTCCAGCCCCGGGCGATCTTCGAATCGGGTACCTACTGCGGAGGTTCGACGCAGTTCCTGTGGCACCTCTCCGGTGCTCCCGTGTACACCGTGGAAAAGAACAGCGGGTTCGCACGCTGCGCCGAGAGGCGTTTCCGCGGAAACCCAGATGTCCGGGTGCTCAACGAGGACTCCCGGAACGCGCTGCGGACGCTGCGCGACGACTCCCGGTTCCCCCACTCGCGGGTCCTGTTCTACCTGGACGCCCACTGGGAGAAAGACCTTCCCCTCCGGGAGGAAGTCGACATCATCACGGAGGCGTGGACGGACTCGGTCATCGTCATCGACGACTTCAAGGTTCCTGACGACGACGGTTACGAATTCGACACCTACGGCGACCTGCAGCTGTCGATGGACTACCTGGGAGAGAGCGTCGCGCCCTACGAAACGTTCTGGCCGAACTGCCCGTCCAGCATGGAGAGCGGGCGCCGCCGCGGTTGCGTGGTACTGGCCGCCCCGGGCGTCGCACAGCAGGTGTCCGAGCTTCCCGAGGTGCGTCGTACCGAAGCCCTCGTAGCGCCCGAGCGGTGAGGCAGGGGCCTGGACAAAAGGCCGCCCCGGGGTGGTCGACGGCACCGATGACGCGGGTGGTGGTGCTGATCGCCTGTCACAACCGCCGCGAGAGCACGGTCCGGTGCCTGCGGTCGCTGATCGGGCAGGGCGGACCCGAGGTATCCGTGCGTGTCGTGCTCACCGACGACGGCAGCACCGACGGCACCGCACGCGCCGCCCGCGAGGTGTGGCCCGGCATCCATGTGCTCCAGGGCAACGGCAAGCTGTTCTGGGCGAAGGCGATGGCATTCGCGGAGTCGGCCGCGGGCGACTACGACTTCCTCCTCTGGCTCAACGACGACGTGATCTTGGACCCCGGAGCGCTGTCGGACTTGCTCCGCACCCACGGGTCGCTCTCCGGTTCGGACAAGGGGGACCTGATCGTCGTGGGCGCTCTGCGTGATCCGCAGTCCGGCGCGGTGACGTACTCGGGTGTTCACCGGCGCAGCCGTCTGCGCCCGGTGCAGTTCACCACGGTCACTCCGGCCGAACGACCGGTTCGGGCCGAGACCATGAACGGGAACCTGGTGCTGATCCCCCGTTACGTGGCCCAACGCGTCGGGCAGATCGACGCGCGCTTCAGCCACGGGCTGGCCGACTTCGACTACGGCCTGCGCGCCAGGCGCCTCGGATGTGCCGTCTGGGTCGCCCCCGGAACGCTGGGCACCTGTGCGCGCAACCCCACGACGGGGAGCTGGACCGACCCCGCTCTGACCGTCCGGCAACGGATGCGTCTGGCGTGCGCCCCGAAGGGCCTTCCACCGGGCAGCTGGTTGCGGTTCACGCGGCGGCACGCCGGTCCCGTATGGCCGCTGTACTGGCTCTCACCGTACGCGCGGCTCCTCGCCGGTGCGGCTCTCGTCCGAATGCGCGGTGGAGCGCGGGTCCTTGGCAGTAGTTCCGATACAGCCCGGGAAGATCCGGTCGCCGTACGTCCGGAAATCCCGACGTCAAACTGATCCGGCGTGGGCAGCCACGCGCGGCGGAGGAGGAACCGTGACAAGTGGAGTGGATATGCAGCGTGCCGCGACTGCGGACATCTGCAGCAACCGGGATGACTGGTCCTTCCATGTCACCAGTGATCCGCTGACGCGTTTCCTGCGCGATCGGCGCTTGCGGGTCGCCCTGGACATGCTGCGCGCGCGGGGGCTGCTCGACCCGGCGGGACAGAGCGTTCTCGTCGTGTGCGGTGGTGTGGGTGGAGAGGGTGTCTTCCTCAGCCGTTGTGGTTTCACCGACGTCACGGTCAGTGATCTGTCCGAAGAGGCGCTTGGAGTCTGCCGCACCCTGGATCCGAAAATCCGGACCATGCCTTTGAACGCGGAGGACATGGCCGAGATTCCCGACGCCAGTTATGACCTGGTACTGGTGCAGGACGGTCTGCACCATTTGCCGCGGCCGGTCCTGGGTTTCACGGAGATGCTACGGGTGGCCCGGAAGGCCGTCATCGTGATCGAGCCGCACGACGGTCTGGTGGGAAGGCTCATCGGCACCGAATGGGAGCGGCAGGGAGAATTCGTCAACTATGTCTTCCGGTGGAATCGCTCGCTGGTGAACCAGGCCACCCGAAGCTATCTCCTGTGTCCGCGGGCCGTCGTGCTGCTTCGCAGGCTGTGGGACCACAACCTCGCCGTCGGCAAGGTGGCGGGCCGCTTCCCGGGGCGTTGGCGCCTGACGGCGGCCAAGGCCGTCTACCAGGCGCTGCGGCCGGTGAACCGGCTCGGCAACATGATGGTCGCGGTGGTGGTGAAGTCGGACGGCGACCCGGCACAGCGGAGCGGACGGTGAACGTCGCACCCGAACCGCGCCCTGAACTGATGGCGATGTACGCGCCGGCCTGCCGGTCAGTTGTACCGCGATGATCCGAGGTGCGCTGCCCGAGAGACCCACGTCGAGAGCGACCCAAGGGCTGCGATGGACGCTTTTCGGGACGTTCGCAACGTTCGTAGCCCAGTTGGCGTACACCGCAGTGATGAGCCGGCTGCTCACACCGGGAGACTTCGGGTTGCTCGCGCTCGCCCTGTTCGTGCTCCGCTTCGTGAGCCACTTCTCGCAGGGAGGTCTGAGCTCGGCCATCGTGCAGCGTCCCGTACTGGAAGCACGTGACCTCCGGGCGACTTTCACCCTCAGTATCACGACCGGACTCGTCGCCTATGCGGTGCTCTGGCTGCTGGCGCCGTACGCCGTCACGATCCTGGGCGCTCCCGCGGGGCTGACCTCCGTGTGCCGAGCGCTGGGACTCACCTTGGTGATCTCCGCCGTGGGCTCGACCGCCACCGGGCTCCTCCGCAGATCCATGCGCTACCGGACCATCGCCCTGATCGAACTCGGTTCCTACGTGGCCGGGTACTGCGGCATCGGCCTCATGTGCGCGCTGACGGGGAGAGGGATCTGGAGCCTGGTGTACGCGGCCATCGGCCAGTCCGCACTGATGACGCTCGGCAGTTACATGTTCGCGAGGCACGACCTTCGACTGCTGGTCGCCGGCGTTCCGATGAGGAAGATGTCATCGTTCGGCGCGAAGGTGTCACTCGTGGGATTTCTTGAGTTCCTGACGATCGGCATCGACAACCTCCTTGTCGGCAGATATGCCGGCATTGAGGCGCTGGGGCAGTACAACCGGGCCATACTGATCGCCGTACTGCCGCTGCAACAAATCGGCACGGCGGTCGGGAAGGTGCTCTTCCCGATCTTCAGCCGTATGCAACTCGACCATGAGAGGCTCAGGAGCGCGTACCTCGACAGTATGGCGATGTCCACTCTTCTCTTTCTGCCGATGGCGGCCGCCATCGGTGCCGCCGCCAGCAATTTCGTGTTCGTTCTGCTGGGTGCAGGCTGGCAGTTGGCCGCCCAGCTCGTTCCCGTTCTGGCGGTAGCAGCAGCGCTGTATGTCGTCGTGTATTTCCCTGCATCGATGGCGGAGGCGATCGGGAAAGTACCGATGAAGGCGTTGATCGAATTTCTTCATCTGGCAACCCTGTTGCTGGGTGCCGGCCTCGTGGTGGTTTGCGATGGCGGACTCCCTGGCTTGGTCATCGCCGTGCTGGTGGGCCGCCTTCTCCAACACACCCTGTACCTGTTGTGGATGGACCGGGTGATTCCGAGATCTCTGCGGCAGGTACTGAAGGTCTATGCGCAATCCGTCGCTGTCGCGATGGCCGTCGGGCTGGCCGTTGCCGGTGTCGGCCGTGCTATCGGGGAGTTCGCGCCCACGCCGGTGACGCTGATCGCCCAGGTCGCCACGATGGGACTCGCGGGCGTCTCGGTTGTCCTCTGGGGCGGTCGTCTCGACGGTATCCGGGTCGCGCGAGAGCGTGCACTGATCCCGACATCACTCGTGACAAAGACCAGGAAGGCTGCCGCATGCGAGTAGCGATCGCCGCACCCATCGACCTCCGGCACTTGTCGCGGATGCTCGACCCGGCTCTCGAAAGCACCGTTCCCGGGGGGATGGTGGCGCCGGTGGCCACTTCACTGGCTGTGGAGCTGTGCCGCAGCGACCACGAGATCACGGTCGTCACACTCAGTCCCGACGTAACGGTCCCGGTGCATCGGCGTATCGGGGCCGCGCATGTTCTGGTCGGTCCTTATCGTGCGCGGCACCGCGCCAGGGACGCATTCCGGCACGAGCGGAACACCGTGCGGGAGCTGCTCGATTCAGTGGACACCGATCTGGTTCACGCCCACTGGACGTACGAGTTCGGATTGGGTGCGCTCGCGAGCAGGCACCCCTGCCTCATCAGCGTGCACGACTGGGCACCGGCGATTCTGCGTCATCACCCCGATCCCTATCGGTTGGTCAGACTGCTGATGCAGGTTCGTTGCCTGGGTAAGACACGGGAACTCGCCGCGGTCTCGCCCTATATCCAAGATCGACTCCGGGGGATCGGCCGACGTTCTGCATTTCTCTTGCCCAACGGGCTTCCCGCCACGTTCTTCGCGAACAGCCCGCCGACGCGCGACGTACCGGTACGGCAAATCCTCTCGGTGAACTCACACTTTTCTCCGCTGAAGAATGTGAGCGTCCTGCTTCGAGCCTTTCAGATGGTTCGCGAAGAGCTTGGTGACGTCGAACTGATTCTGGTGGGCCCGGATTTTCAAGTAGGCGGCCCGGCAGAGAGCTGGGCGCGCGCGCGTGGTCTTGCTGACGGAACCGTATTCGCTGGGCCCTTGCGGACCGAGGACGTCCTCACGGCCATGGACCGTGCTGACATCTTCGTGGCTCCCACGCTGGAGGAGTCATTCGGCATGGCGGTCCTCGAAGCCATGGCGCGGGGGCTGCCGATCGTGGCCGGCCGCACCTCGGGCGCGGTCCCGTGGCTGCTCGGCTTCGGCACCGCTGGAGACCTGGTTGACGTCCGGAAACCGCATCAGGTCGCTGCCGCCATTGTCCGCATGGCTCGCGACCCCGATCGCAGAATGGTGCTGAGCGGCCAAGCGCTGCGTCGTGCCCGACGGTTCGCGTGGCCGAGCCTGGTGCGCTCCTACGAAGCCCGTTACCGCCGTGTCGCCACGGCCGGCGACGGGCACCGCTGATTCATGGATACACGGCCAGGTACCGGCCCTCACCGCTGAACAAGCCGATTGACGCCCTGGACGGCCTCGGCAGATACCACGTTCGGCCTACCGTCGTACCAGGGCGCAGAAGTGGCCCGCGCTCTCAGGGCCGACAACCAATTCGAAGCGATCGTCCTCGGAGAGGAAGTCCCGGACGGCCTGTTCCGGACCGGAGGAGAAGTATCGGTAGTCGTCGACCATCAGGACGGAACCAGGCCGCGTCTTCGGCCCGAGCAGCCGCAGGCCCGTCAGGATGGGCTTGTACAGGTCGAAGTCGAGATACCCGAACGCCACGAGGTCCGGCAGTTCTCGGACGTCTGGGGTGATGAAGCCGGCGACGATGTGAGTGCGCTCGGTGGGGAAACCCACGGAGGCGAGATGGTGCCGGACAAGCTGCTGTGGGAACGACATCGCGGACTCGTAGCTGTCCATCGATCCTCGGTTTTCGATGTCGTCGATGAGTCTGTCCTCTGCGGTGGGACGCGACAGGCCCTGAAACGAGTCATACAGCCACAAGTGCTGCCGATCATTCAGAATCTCGTTTGCCAGCAGCGCCGAGGTGGCGCCCTGAGCGACGCCCATCTCGACGACATCGCCTTCGCCACTGTCCCGCGCCGACTGCAGCCAGTGCAGAAGGAACATCGCCTCACTGATCTCTGTCCCGACAAGCTTCGTGAGCAGTGGGAGCCGACCTTCCCGCTCCCGCAGGTCAGGGAAGACGCGCTCGACGTAGACGTCATACAGGCTCTGCACCGCGCGGGCGTATCGCCCTCGGCTGCTCTCTTCCTCCCTCAGCGTGATCACGCGAGCCCCGGCTGGACCGAGGAGGCGGTCGAGAGTGGAACGAGTCAATGTCCTCACATTGGGCATGTCACGACTCTATCCATCATGAATCGGGTCACCCAGTCTCCTGCGTGGCGAGTTGCGAGTCGAACTTGGCTCTTTCAGTGCATGCGCACGACCTGATTCCGGCTGAAGAGGATCACGAATCCCGTCGCGGAAGAGCATCACATCGCATTGAAGCATCTGACCGGTTCGTTGATCAGCAAAGCCAGGCACCACCCCCATCAGTGTCAGGCCATATCGGCGTTGGGCAAGGTCAAGTGCCTCGGCCAACTGCAGGCCACCCTCATACAGAGGAACGCAGGAGACCTCCATCTGGAGTCCGACGCAATCGTGGATATGGTCTCCGGCCCCGCGTAGGACTGCCTCCTCGTATCCCTGCACGTCGAGCTTGAGGAAGACACGGTCTCCCGGGCGCGTCACTTCGGGCCACACAGCCTCCAGACGACGCTGCGTGATCTCCTGGCTGTCCACATAACCAGACTCCGGGCAGGCGTCGAGGTGTCTCGGGAGCATCGGCAGGATGGAACTACTCGCTGCGCCATTCCCGGAGACGTTGATGATCACGGTGGAATCGTCGTCGCCCAGCGCGTACGGAAAGACTGTCCACAGCGCATCCGTGGCCGCACGGCGGTGCAGCATCTCCAGCGGTCCGTTCAGTGGTTCGAAAGAGACGATGCGTCCCCGGTACCCGAATCTGCGGAGCATGGCTCCGTACTGTCCGCGGTTGGCCCCCACATCGATGACCACATCGACTTCGAAGTGGGACAGCAATTGCACAAGACGATTCTCGGGTGAACACGCGGGGAACCGGCTCACATCGATACCGAAGTGCTGAGCGATCATACGGGCTCGTCGAAGAAGGGTCACCCCGACATTGTGGCTCTTCTCTCGGTAGGTCCGTGGAACGCGGGCTCGCGCGTCGCCGTGGCAGCGCGGGGCAGTGGAAAGGGTGTGGCACTCGGATGCGGCCCGCTCTCTCAGACGGGCGAGTGCATGACGGGAGCGCGACACGCAGCTGCGTTCATTCGCCGTGGAGAGCTGTGGGTCTTGGAGGTGACCGGCGCGGACGTCAAGAGTTCCTCATCACCTGGCGGTCGATGTTCCTGAGCCGAGAGAAGGAGCGCCCAGTTGAGAGCCAGGAGCATCAAGTTGCATGAGAGGCCACCCAATCGCTCCATCGGAGACTCGGTGAGGCAGCGGATCAGAATCATCACCTGGAGAGCGAGAAGCAACCCTCCAGTTTCTCGGGAGAGTCGCTTACTGTGCACCAGCATGACCGAAAGAAATGAAATGAGCCCGATAAAGCCAATGATTCCATAGGCTCCCAGCGTCTGGAGCGCTTGATTGTGCGCTTGCCCTACCCAGAAGAGAGACGGGTCGCGCATGACCTCCATGCGGTATTCAATGGAGAAGAGAGTGGGGCCGTATCCGGTCAGCGGATTCTGTCGAAGCTCCGCCATGGCATATTCCCACGCCAGCGTGCGCCCGTTCAGCGTACCGATCTCGCCGTCACTCATTGCGTCGGCAAGGAGCATCTGGGACTTGTCCACGAGAAGTACTGCAGCGAGCAAGGAGATACAGGTCATAAACAACGTGAATTTGGGTGCACCACGTCGCTGACGCGCCTGAACTCGATGGAAGTACAGCAACGCAATGAGGCAGAACCAGGCCGTACGCGACTGGGCCAGCAGAAGGACGGATCCGGCGGCAAGTGCGTGAAAAGCCCACCCTTGCCGCCGGAACAGGGGGTGCACCTCCAGGGCCAGGGAAATCGCAGCCACCGGCCCCAGAAGATTCGGGTGCGTTGTGAATCCAATAAGCCTCCCCGCTCCGAGCCCCAGATAATCCCTGTAGATCGCCAGGTCTGCCGCGCTTGCGAGTTGCTCAAAAGCCCATTCAGGGGCGACGATGATCGACAGTAGGCTGCCCCATACGTAGACCCGGGCGATACAACGGACGTCGGAAATTGTACGCCTTATCGGTGGCGGCTGGCCCAGGCAGAATGCCGTGAATACCAGGGGGGCTGTCAGGAGTTCTTGCCAGGGGCTGCTGAATCCATCAAGAGCTGCCGAGATGATCGGCCCTGAAAAGAACAGCAGTCCGCCGAACAGCAGAATGCCGCGTTTTCGAAACAGAAAACCCTGCCGCCATGACGTGAGAATCGTGATGATCGAAAGTGCGACGAGCGCTGCTGTGAGCGATTGTGTCACGGTCAATCGCCATCCGATATACGGATTCATCTCAGCAGTGATGTCCCGTGAGGCGTCACGCCTCACCAGGAGAGAATTCACCGCCGGGCCAATTCCTACGAGGTACAGCAGCATGCGTTTGGAAATTCCGCCGACGTCGTCCACGATGTGCCTCCGCATGATAGGAGTCGGTCAATGATGTGCGGCGCGGAACAATGAAACGCATGACCCCGCATGCTGCTGGGGGTGGGCGGATGGGTGATCCGCAGGGGGCCCTACTGTTTGGCCAGTTCTCGGAACGCATGGCTCCGGCCCGACGAGTTCGGCAGCGGAAGGGCACTCAGCTCGGCGTCGACCATCAGCCGGGCCAGTTCCGGGGCCCGCACCGTCGGGCGCCATCCCAGCAGCCGCTCGGCCTTGGAGGCGTCTCCGACGAGGTCGTCCACCTCGGTCGGCCGCAGGTATCGCTCGTCGAACCGCACATGGTCGCGCCAGTCGAGGCCGACGTGGGCGAAGCACTGCTCGACGAAGTCGCGCACGCTGTAGCTGACACCGGTGGCGACCACGTAGTCGTCCGGTTCGTCCTGTTGCAGCATCCGCCACATCGCCTCGACGTACTCCGCCGCGTACCCCCAGTCCCGCCGGGCGTCGAGGTTGCCCAGGTAGACCACGTCCTCCAGGCCGGCCTTGATGCGTGCGGCGGCCGTGGCCACCTTGCGGGTGACGAAGGTCGGGCCGCGGCGAGGAGACTCGTGGTTGAACAGGATGCCGTTGACCGCGAACATTCCGTACGCCTCGCGGTAGTTGCGCGTCGCCCAGTACGCGTACACCTTGGCGACCCCGTACGGGGAGCGGGGGTGGAAGGGGGTGCCCTCGTGCTGGGGCGGCGGGGAGGCGCCGAACATCTCGGAGCTGGACGCCTGATAGAACCGGCAGGGCAGGCCCGTTGTCCTGATCGCCTCCAGCAACCGCGTGGTACCCAGCCCGGTGGCGTCCCCGGTGAACTCGGGCTCGTCGAACGAGACCCGCACATGGGACTGGGCGGCCAGATGGTAGACCTCGTCGGGGCGCAGCCGCTCCAGCAGCCCCGCGATCCGGGTTCCGTCGGTCAGGTCGCCGTAGTGCAGGAAGAGACGCGCCCCGGGGTCGTGCGGATCCCGGTAGAGGTGCTCGATGCGCTGCGTGTTGAAGGTCGAGGCGCGGCGGACGATCCCGTGCACCACGTATCCCTTCTCCAGCAGCAGTTCTGCGAGGTAGGAGCCGTCCTGGCCGGTGATGCCGGTGATGAGCGCGGTCTTGTCCGTCACGCGGGTTCCTTTGCTGGGCTGTGCTGGGTGAAAAGCGCACCTGAGCGGGGGCGGGAAGCGGCGGGCACGGCTCACTTCCTGGCGACCAGGGACTTGGGAAGTCCTGCGAAGCGTTCGAACCAGATGGTGGAAGCGGGGAAGTAGGACCGCATCTCGGCCGCGGACAGCAGCTCGACCTCCTGGACGTCCCGGGTGGCCTGCGCACGCCCCGCGCGTGGGATGTGTCCATGCCCCCAGCGCCGTGAGACGGCGACGCGGGCCGGGAACGGGAGCCATTGAAGCCCTGGGAACAGCCAGTGGGGTTCGACGGGGAAGTAGCGGTAGGGGGTCTGCACCCAATGGTGGTCCGCGTGGCTGTGCACCGTGTCGGCGAACTGCTTCCGCCGGTGGTGCCCTCCCACGTGTTCCAGGACGGAGTTCGAGTACACCAGGTCGAACCGCCGGGTGACCATGTGCGTCGGCAGCGAGAGGCTGCACGCGTCCGCGACGACCGGCGTGATTCCGGACTCGGCATGCCGGGCCGTGCGCGGGTCGAGGTTGACGGTCACCACGTGGGCCGGCCGAACGGGCAGGCCACGCCAGGCGGTCGGGGTGCCGCCGAGGTCGAGAACATGCATGTCGGCCAGGTCGGGAAAGCATCGCAGCAGTTCGGCCCAGCGCTTGGCGCGAGCCGCGTGGGCAAGGGTCCCGGGCCTCGTGGGGTCGGCGATCTTCGTCTTCAGCATCCTGCTCCCTCTCGGCCCGGACTCCGGCACCTCTGGCACCCGGCAAGAATACGGAAATCGGCGCTATGGTCTGCTTCATGACGTTGTGTCGTGTTTTCAGTGGTTGTACCATTTCCATCCGGCTCGTGGACGTTCCGCCCCCACAGGGCGCGGAGTCGGCGGCTCTTGACACACCGTCCGCGAAGGAGGGCATCGAAGCCCATGACCGCCTTTACTGATACCGGTGCCACGTTTCCGGCCGCCTCGGGGGCGAACACCCCCGTCCCGGTGCCGGACGGCAGGGTGCACCGCCCCCTCGACCGCTCGGCCCGTGTGGTCGTGGCCGGAGGCTCCGGGCTGGCCGGTTCGGCAGTGCGCAGGGAACTCCGCCATGAGGGATTCACCGATGTGGTCGCGCCCGGTTCGGCGGAGCTGGACCTGAGGGAGCGGCGGGCGGTGTTCGACTGGTTCGCGGCCAGGCGCCCGGACGTGGTGGTACTGGCCGCCGCACGGGTGGGCGGGATCAAGGCGAACGCCACCCGGCCCGCCGAGTTCCTCTCCGACAACCTGCGCATCCAGGTGAACGTGCTGGACGCGGCTCTGGAGCACGGGGTGGAGCGGCTGCTGTTCCTGGGGTCCAGCTGCATCTACCCGAAGTTCGCCGAGCAGCCGATCCGCGAGGAGGCGCTGCTGACGGGGCCTTTGGAGCCGACCAACGACGCCTACGCCATCGCCAAGATCGCAGGCATTCTGCAGGTGCAGGCGGTGCGACGGCAGTACGGTCTGCCCTGGATCTCCGCCATGCCGACCAACCTGTACGGGCCGGGCGACAACTTCCACCCCGAGCACTCTCACGTGCTGCCGTCCCTGATGCGGCGCTTCCACGAGGCGAAGGAGTCGGGTGCGCGGCGGGTCGTGAACTGGGGCAGCGGCACACCCCGCCGTGAGTTCCTCCATGCGGACGATCTGGCACGGGCGTGTCTGCACCTGATCGAGCACTACGACGGGGACAGCCCGGTCAACGTCGGCACCGGCACGGACCTGACCATCCGGGAACTGGCGGAGCTCGTCGCGGACGTCGCAGGGTACCGGGGGAGCGTCGAGTGGGACACGAAGCAGCCGGACGGTACTCCGCGCAAGCTCCTTGACGTATCCCGGCTCACCGCGCTCGGCTGGTCTCCTCGTATCGGCCTGCGGGAAGGGATCACCCGGACGTACGCCTGGTACGTGGAGAACCTCGAGGCCGGCACGCTGCGGCACTGACGGTCTGCGCGGCGGCCGGAGCGGGGGCCGGAGGCGAGTCGCCCCTCCGGTGCCGTCCGCGGCGGGACGCCACGGGCGCCGCTCCTGGACGGCTCCGGTCCCGCGACGGCGCACGGGTCGCCCTGGCGGGCGCGGCACGTCGAACGGGAAGCCCGCCGGGCTTCCCGTTCGACGTGTGTGAGGGACAGCTGCACTCCGGCGGGCACCTTCCCCGGGGAGCCGGCCTCAGGCGGCACGGGCCGCCATGGCCGACAGCGGGTCCTCCGGCGGATGCGTCGGGGGACCCGCTGCCGGCCGCCGGTATCGCACCGGCTTCGCGACTGTCCGATCGGTGGGTGGTCAGTTGTGCTTCCGCCGCCGGACGGCCATCATCGTGCCGGCCCCGAGCGCCAGCAGCGCTGCGGTTCCGCCCACCATGACGTGCGAGCGGTCCTCACCGGTGTCGGCGAGGTGAGGCCGGTACGGGCGCACGATGATCTTGGCGCTCAACGACCGCTTCGACTTCACTCCCTTGAGACGGAAGATGTGCTTGCCCGGATCCGTCCACTTGGGGATGGTGACGGTGCCCTCCACCGTGCCGTTCGCGTCGGCGGTGAAGCGGCCCAGCTTGACCGGCTTCGAGAACAGGAATGCGTTCACCCCCTCGTTCGGAATGAACCCGGTCCCCGTGAAGCCGAGGTCGTCTCCCGCGACGACCGTGGTGGCGGTGAGCGTCAGGGCTGGCGGATCGGGCGGGTATGGCTGGGAATGGGCAGGTTGGGCCCCGATGAGGGGGGCTGCGGCCAGAACAGCAGAGGCTGCTGCGGTCGCCAAGGCGGCACGACACTTCGATGACGCCGTCATCGCTTTCACGCTCCTCAAGTGGAATCAGGCGACGGCATGGTCCGACCCCGAGTACGGTATGTGTATAGATAGCGCTAAATGAGGCTCGTTAGACAACTTTGGGAGATATAACGCCCTATGGCGTATATGGATCACCGGACTGGCCGCCGGTTCCCCGGCTTGGAGGGCCGAAGTTGCCCGGTATGCGCTATGCGGTTGGCCGGCCTGCGGCGGCCGCCCCGACCCGTCCGGCATGAACTGCGGCGACACCCGCCCGCGCCGCACGCCCTGATCTCCTCTTCTCCCCCTTCTGGAGGGTGCGTGCCCCCGTTCCGCGTACTCGTGGTCTGCACCGGCAATCTCTACCGCTCTCCGCTCGCCGAGTGCCTGCTCAGGCACCAGTTGCTCGAGCATCGGCAAGTGATCCACGTGAGCAGTGCCGGTACCCGGGCCGTGGCGGGTGTGCCTGCGGCGACTGCTGTCACCTCCTTCCTCGCCGGCCGCGGCCTGCGCCCCTGCGGGGTGGGCTCCCGCCGGCTGACCGAGGAGATGGTCGAGAACGCGGACCTGGTGCTGGGTGCCGCGCGGGAGCACCGTGAGGCCGCCGTGCGACTCTCCCCTGTGCGTGCGTTGTCCCGTGCGTTCACCTTCCGTGAGTTCGCCCGGCTGGCGCGGCCCGAGGACGCCGCAGGCACGCTGGATCCGGCCGCACGGTTCGCCGCCCTCGTGCAGGGCGCGGCCGCTCGCCGTGGTGCCGTGTCGACTCGTATGGGCGATGTGGATGTGGAGGACCCTCTCGGCGCACCTCCGCCCCAAGTGCAGCAGTGCCTGGTTCAGATCGAGGAGGCCGTGGAGCGGATCACCGCGCTCGTGCGGACCGGATGGCATCCGTCTTCGTCGGCTGCGAGCCGGGCCGAGCCCGGGATGTGCCCGTAGCGGACCGCAGGCTCGTCGTTCGGTGCGGCCGCGCCCTGCGGAGGCCCGAGCGGCGTGATGAGTGAACGCGCCCTCCTTGACGTGCTCATGGTGTGTCAGTTTCCTGGAGAGTGCGCGGCATGCATGGGAGCGCTCCCATCCCGTCCGGGTGCCGTGTTCCCCCTTCCCATGAGGAACCCGAGAGGAAGCTGCCCATGTTCCGCGTATTGCGAAGAGCACTGTGTGTCGCCGCGGCGCTCCTGTTACCGCTGGCGGGTGTGCAATCGGCGCGGGCCGATGTCTCCGCCGAGGCGGCCGGTGCCGGCTACTGGCACACCAGCGGCCGGCAGATCCTGGACGCGGCGGGGCAGCCCGTCCGCATCGCCGGCGTCAACTGGTTCGGCTTCGAGACCGACGTCCACGTCGTCCACGGCCTGTGGGCCCGCGATTACAAGAGCATGATCGACCAGATGAAGTCGCTGGGCTACAACACCCTCCGCATGCCCTACAGCGACGACATCCTCAAGCCCGGCACCATGCCGGACAGCATCAGTCACGACGGCAAGAACACCGACCTGCGCGGCCTGACGTCCCTCCAGGTCCTCGACAAGATCGTGGCCTACGCGGGCCGGTCCGGCCTCAAGATCGTCCTGGACCGGCACCGTCCGGACGCGGCGGGCCAGTCGGCCCTCTGGTACACCTCGGCGGTCCCCGAATCGACCTGGATCGCCAACCTCAAGACGCTGGCCGCCCGTTACAAGGGCAACTCCACCGTGGTCGGCATCGACCTGCACAACGAGCCTCACGACCCGGCCTGCTGGGGCTGTGGAGACACCTCCCGCGACTGGCGCCTGGCCGCCCAGCGCGCGGGCAACGCGGTGCTGTCGGTCAACCCCGAGCTGCTGATCATGGTCGAGGGCGTGCAGTCGTACAACGGCACGAACGGCTGGTGGGGCGGCAACCTCATGGGTGTGGCCCAGCACCCGGTCCAGCTGGACGTCCCGAACCGGCTGGTGTACTCGGCGCACGACTACGCCACGTCGGTGGCGCAGCAGTCCTGGTTCTCCGATCCGTCCTTCCCGGCCAACATGCCGGAGATCTGGGACAAGTACTGGGGCTACGTCTTCAAGCAGAACATCGCCCCGGTCTGGCTCGGCGAGTTCGGTACGACGCTCCAGCCGGCGGTGGACCAGAAGTGGCTGTCCGAGCTGGTGAAGTACCTGCGCTCGACGTCGGCGCACGGTGCCGACAGCTTCCACTGGACGTTCTGGTCCTGGAACCCCAACTCCGGTGACACCGGCGGCATCCTGAAGGACGACTGGCAGACGGTCGACACGGCCAAGGACGCGTACCTGGCGCCCGTCAAGGCCCCGGGCTTCGACCCCGGCACCCCCGGCCCGGGCGGCCCCGGTGATCCCGGCGGCTCCACGCCCACCTGCACCGCCGCCTACACCGTCGGCAGCGACTGGGGCGGCGGCTTCAACGCCGAGGTGAAGGTGACCAACACGGGCACACTCGCGCTCAAGTCCTGGAAGGTGACGTGGACGTGGAGCGGGTCGCAGAAGGTCACGAACATGTGGAACGCGACCCACACCCAGACCGGCGCGACGGTCACGGCGGTCAACGCCGCGCACAACGGGGCCTTGGCGCCGGGCGGTTCGGCGAGCTTCGGCCTCGGCGGGGCGCCCGGAGGTGGGGCCGTGCCGGGCGTGACGTGCACGGCGACGTGAGCACCGGGTGAGCCGGGGCGCCCGGTGCTCCTCGGGCGCCCCCTGGCCTGCTCCTCCGCTCTGCCCGGTCTGCCGGCCTGTCTGGAATTGTCAGAAGGCCCCCTTTCTGAGGGGTTTCTGAGAGCGGACTGTGACTCGATTTGGTCAAGTCTTGGTCGAATCCGCACATGAGTGGTGCGCTCATCCGAAACGATGCGGCACGGCCCGTGTCACTCACGGGCCTGACCCCCCTCACCGTTGCGAGAGAACTCCATGAGAAGAACCGCAGCCGTACTGTGCGGTGCGACCGTCGTACTGGCCGGGACACTCACCGCCGTCCCCGCCAGCGCGTCGCAGGCCGCGAACACCGCCCGGACCGCCGCCGCGAAGGTCACCTGGAAGAAGTGCGGGACGGACGACACCCCGACGCTCCAGTGCGCGTCGGTGAAGGTGCCGCTCGACTACGCGAAGCCGCGAGGGAAACAGATCACCCTCGCTCTCTCCCGCGTGCCGCACACCGCGCCGAAGTCCCAGGGCCCGCTGCTCGTCAACCCGGGCGGTCCCGGCGGCAGCGGCCTGTCGCTGGCCGAATTCGTCGCGTCCTCCCTGCCCAAGGCGGTCGCCGCCCAGTACGACGTCATCGGCTTCGACCCGCGCGGAGTCGGACAGAGCCAGCCCGCCCTGGACTGCAAGCCGGGTCACTTCGACCCGGTGCGCCCGGACTCCGTGCCCAGCACGCCGGCGCTGGAGCAGGCCAACCTCGCCCGCGCCAAGTCCTTCGCGCAGGCCTGCGGCCGGAAGTACAAGGACGTCCTGCCGTACATCGACACGGTCAGCGCCGTGAAGGACATGGACTCGATCCGCAAGGCCCTCGGCGCACCGAAGATCAACTACTTCGGCTACTCGTACGGCACCTACCTCGGCGCGGTCTACGCCAAGCTGTTCCCCGAGCGGGTGCGGCGCCTGGTGCTGGACTCGATCGTCGACCCGACCGGAGTCTGGTACGACGCCAACATCAAGCAGGACTACGCCTTCGACAAGCGTCACAAGGCCCTCATGGCGTGGATCGCCAAGTACGACTCCACCTACCACCTCGGCACCGACGCGAAGAAGATCGAGGCCAAGTGGTACGCCATGCGGGCGGCCCTGGCCAAGAAGCCGGCGGGCGGCAAGGTGGGCGCCTCCGAGCTGGAGGACATCTTCATACCCGGCGGCTACAACAACGCCTACTGGCCCACGCTCGCCCAGACGTTCGCGGCCTATGTCAACGACCACGACACCGCAGCGCTGGTCAAGGCCTACGACGGCATCGCGGCGATCGACGCCTCCGGCGACAACGGCTACAGCGTCTACACCTCGGTGCAGTGCCGTGACGCGTCCTGGCCGCGCGACTGGAAGCAGTGGCGCAAGGACAACTGGGCGGTGTACGAGAAGGCTCCGTTCATGGCCTGGAACAACGCGTGGTACAACGCGCCGTGCGCGTTCTGGCCGACGAAGACGCTGAAGCCGGTGAACGTCGCCAACACCAAGCTCCCGCCGGTGCTGCTGTTCCAGGCGACGGACGACGCGGCCACGCCCTACCAGGGCGGTGTCACCATGCACCGGCTGCTGAAGAAGTCCAGCCTGGTCGTGGAGCAGGGCGGCGGCAACCACGGCATCGCGCTGAGCGGTAACGCCTGCCTCGACAAGTACCTCGCGACGTACCTCACGAACGGCAAGGTCCCGCACGGCAACGGTGTGGCCGACGCGGTGTGCAAGAAGAACCCTGACCCGAAGCCGCAGCCGGCGGCGCAGAATGCGCCGAGCACGCGGCAGCCTGCCGTCGCTGCGATCGGTGACAGCCTGCGGGGGATCCTGGGGTTCGGTCGGTGAGTTCGCGTGGCTGAGCATCGCCTGACGTGAGGAGAGGGGCGCCCGGGGTCTCCCGGGCGTCTCTCGCGTGGGCGTGCGCCCGGGAGGCGGCGTTCGCTTCGTGCGACGCGCGTGCCCGGGTAGGACAGGCGTTCCATGGGCTGTCCACTTGATACGCTTGCAACGCCCCTACGCCGCCCGCCACTTGGAGCGATCGGCACCACTTCGGGGAGACCGTGACCCGCCTGGGGGCGACGTGCCGGACGACATGGTGGCTGTCCCGGCGGGGCGTGTCACGCTGTCCGACCGGCGGACGCGGCGCAGGTGGGCGGTGGAGGTCGGGTCGTTCCGGATGTCGGCGTTCCCGGTCACGCAGGAGTGGTACGCCCGGGTCACCGGTGAGTGCCCGAGCACGGCCCGAGGCGACCGACTGCCCGTCGAGGGCGTGTCGTGGTGGGACGCGGTCCGCTTCTGCAACGCCCTCTCCCGCACGGAGGGACTGGCACCCGCGTACCACCTGCGGCCCGACGCGGGGACGGCCGACTGGGACACCACCGCCGACGGCTACCGACTGCCCACCGAGGCCGAGTGGGAACACGCCTGCCGTGCCGGCAGCACCGGACCCCGCTACGGCCCGCTCGACGACATCGCCTGGTACCGGGGCAACTCGGCGGAGAGCATCCAACCCGTGGGCGGGCGACAGCCCAACGCCTGGGGCCTGTACGACATGCTCGGCAACACCTGGGACTGGTGCTGGGACCTCTACGACGCAGAGGTCTACGGCACGTACCGGGTGCTGCGCGGCGGCGGCTGGTCCGACGAGCACTGGAGCTGCCGCGCCTCGGTGCGCCGCCGGAGCCATCCGACGTTCCGGATCGACGACGTGGGGTTCCGGGTGGCGCGCTCGCAGCACACCCCGTAGCGCCGCGAAGAACCACCGGTACGACGCCGCCGGCCGCCCGGGAACGAGTGAGGGCGCCCCGCACACGCGGGGCGCCCTCACTCACGTTCGGCAGAACGTCAGAGCTTCTCGATCACGTAGTCGACGCACTTGGTGAGCGCCTCGACGTCCGCCGGGTCGATCGCCGGGAACATCGCGACGCGCAGCTGGTTGCGGCCGAGCTTGCGGTAGGGCTCGGTGTCGACGATGCCGTTGGCGCGCAGCGCCTTGGCGACGGCGGCGGCGTCGACCTCGTCCGTGAAGTCGATCGTGCCGATGACCTGCGAGCGCTTGGCCGGGTCGGTGACGAACGGGTTGGCGTACTTGATGTCCTCGGCCCAGCCGTAGAGCGTGCGGGCGGAGGTGGCGGTGCGGCGCACCGACCAGTCCAGGCCGCCCTGGCCGTTGATCCACTCCAGCTGCTGGTTCAGCAGGAAGAGGGTGGCCAGCGCCGGGGTGTTGTACGTCTGGTTCTTGCGGGAGTTGTCGATCGCCGTCGGCAGCGAGAAGAACTCCGGGACGTGACGGCCGGAGGCGTGGACGCGCTCGGCGCGCTCGATCGCGGCCGGGGAGAAGACGCCGATCCACAGACCGCCGTCGGAGGCGAAGGACTTCTGCGGGGCGAAGTAGTAGACGTCCGTCTCGGCGATGTCGACGGGCAGGCCGCCCGCGCCGGAGGTGGCGTCCACCAGGACCAGCGCACCCTCGTCGGCACCGGCCACGCGCTTGATCGGCATGGCGACACCGGTGGAGGTCTCGTTGTGGGTGAACGCGTAGACGTCCACCCCCGCCGCGGCGACCGCCTCGGGGTGGGTGCCCGGGTCGGCGGAGATGACGTCCGGGTCGGCCAGCCACGGGGCGAGCTTGGCGGCCTTGGCGAACTTGGAGGAGAACTCGCCGAAGCTGAGGTGCTGCGACTTGTTCTCGATCAGGCCGTGCGTCGCGACGTCCCAGAAGGCGGTGGAGCCGCCGTTGCCGAGGACCACCTCGTAGCCGTCGGGGAGCTGGAACAGTTCGCTGATGCCCTCGCGCACCTGGCCGACCAGGTTCTTGACGGGGGCTTGGCGGTGGGAGGTGCCGAGCAGGGACGTGCCGGTGGCGGCCAGGGCGTCCAGCGCCTCCACCCGCACCTTGGAGGGGCCCGCGCCGAATCGACCGTCGGCGGGCTTGATGTCAGCAGGAATCCGGATCTCAGCCACGAAGGGGAGCGTAGCGGCTTCCAGAAACGCGGGCGAAACGTCGTCCGTCGGGTGAGACGGGATGCGGACGGGTCAGTGCGACGACGGGCCGGGCCAGACGGCCGAGGCGTCGTCGCGGTGCGCGGCCGGCAGCCGGACCGGGCGGACGGGTACCGGGTGGACGCCGCCCTCGGTGGCGGCCGTCCAGGGGGCGGGGCGGCCGGAGTAGCACAGGGTGGTGAGGACGAAGACGCCGTCGGCGTAGACCTCGACGTACTCACCGACGGTCAGGATGCGCAGTGAGGCGGCGGGTTCCGGCAGGAGGGTTTCCCCGAGCACGTCGCCGTCCGGGCCGGTGACCTGGAGGTTCTTGCCGTCGCAGCCGACCGTGAGCGCGGGCCGGTCCTCGTCGGGGGCATGTGTGCGCAGGGTGATCTCGGTGCGGCCGCGGATGTCGACGTCGCCGACCGCGTGCAGGGGGGCGTCGTACGTCTCCTCGCCGAGCCAGTGGTCCAGGCCCGGCCACCATTCCAGGCGGGGCGCCGCGTCCTGCGGCACGACGAGGGACTTGGGCTGGGCGAGCATGCCGCGGCAGCGGTCGCCGGTGTCGGTGAGGCCGACCCGGCGCGGGGTGGTGTGCAGCACGACGCGGGAGCCGTCGGGGGCCGTGACGACGCGCGGGGCGTACGCGCCCGTCGGGCCGAGCGGGCCGCGGCGGCTCCACGGGCCGCGCAGGCGCGGCGCGGTCCACGCCTCGAAGCCCCGGGTGGCGCCGACGGAGCCGAGCAGCAGCCAGCCGCCGTCGTCGAGGCGTTCCAGGACGGGACACTCCAGTTCGTCGACGTCGCCGGGGGAGACGAGCGGCGGGTGGACGGTCCAGTGTTCCAGGTCGTCGGAGGTGGCCCAGGCGACGCAGCCGCCGACCTCGACGGGCAGGGACGCGTCGGCGGCGCAGACCAGCATGACCCAGCCGTCGGACTCGTCGTCGCGCACGACGAAGGGGTCGCGCCAGCCCATGCGTTCGCCGGTGCGGTACCAGCGCCCGTCCGCCTCGACGACCGGCCCCGTGCCGTGGCGCCGCCAGCCGGTGCCGTCGGTGCGGTCGGAGTGGGCCAGACCGACCGACTGCAGGGGCCAGCCGCCGGGGGTGAGCCCGGAGACCGCGGTGTAGAACATCGCCATGCCGGCGCCGTGCGGGAAGGCGTGCATGGTCCACACCGCCTGCTGGTCGAAGCGGCCCGGCAGGCCGTTGCCGAAGGCCGTGCCCTGCGGCTCCCAGTGGACCAGGTCGGTGGACGTGGCCCGGCCGTAGGAGGTCTCCATGCGCAGGTGGTCGAACTCGGCCGTCCACGGGCCCTGGAGGTGCAGCGCGGTGTAGGTGCCGTCCGCGTGGCGCAGAAGGTCGAAGTCGTTCACGCAGAGGCCGGGCGGCGCGTATCGCATGGACAGGTCCTGTCTGCCGACAGCGCACTCAAACGTATGCGCTGTGTTCTGGCTGGCGGGGGTTTCTCTGAGAGTCAGCCGAAGTAAATCTGAACGCAAACGCTTGCGCAACAGGATGGGCGGGTTTACGGTCTCGTCACTCCCCCTCGCACCGACGCGGTTCCGGGCCACCGGACACGCGGCGTGCACCCGATCAAGGAGCGTCCCGTGACGGTCAGCATCACCGATGTCGCCGAGGCCACCGGGGTCTCGGCGTCCACCGTGTCCCGCGCCCTGCGCGGCCGCCCCGGGGTGTCGGAGGAGATGCGGGCCCGGATCGTCGAGACCGCCGCCGAGCTGGGCTACATCGCCTCGCGCTCGGCGTCCAGCCTGGCCAGCGGACGCACCTACACCGTCGGCGTCGTCGTCCCGTACGTCGGCCGCTGGTTCTTCGGCACCGTACTGGACTCCGCCGAGAAGGTCTTCAGCGCCGCCGGTTACGACGTCCTGCTGTACAACCTCGGCTCACCGGAGGCACGCAAGCGCTTCTTCGCCAGGCTGCCGATCCGCAAGCGGGTCGACGCCGTGCTGTCCCTGCTGATCCCGGACCCGGAGGAGGCCGCCGCCCTGCGCTCCCTCGACGTGCCGCTGGCGACCACGGTCGGCGGCGCCCGGCCCGGCTTCACGGCGGTCGGCATCGACGACCGGGGCGGAGCGGAGAGCGCCGTACGGCATCTGGTGAACCTCGGCCACCGGCGGATCGGCATGATCTCCGGGGCCAGCGAGCCGCTGCACTGGACCACGCCCCTCGACCGCCGGCAGGGCTACCTGGACGTGCTGGCCGACGCCGGGATCGAGCCCGATGCCGCCCTGGAGGCGGACGGCGGTTACACCGTCGAGGGCGGCGAGCGGGCCATGACCGAGCTGCTGGCGCTGCGCCACCCGCCGACCGCCGTGTTCGCCCAGTCCGACGAGATGGCGATGGGCGCGCTGCGCGCCCTGCGCCGGCACCGGCTGAGGGTCCCGGAGGACGTGTCCGTCGTCGGCTTCGACGATCACGAGCTGTCCGAGGTGGTCGGGCTGACCACCGTGGCCCAGCCGGTCGCGGCCCAGGGCCGGGAGGCGGCCCGGCTGCTGCTGGCGCGACTGGACGATCCGGACGCCGGGCCGCCGCGCCCCGTCGAGATGCCCATCCGTCTCGTCCTGCGCGAGACCACCGCTCCACCGAACACCGGCCGGCAGCGGTAGCTCCGTCCGTCCCCTTTCCCCGCCCGACACGGGGCGCCGCTCCGGCCCCCTCCCCACCGCCCGCGCACCGACGCCCACACCCCGCACGGAGGCACCACCATGATCACCGGTAACGGAAGACACCGTCGTACGGGCCTGACGGCCCTCGCTCTGCTGCCCTTGGCCGCACTGGCCGCCTGTGGCGGGGGTGGCGGCGGCGACACCTCCGCCGAACAGGGCAGCGGCAAGGGCACCATCAGCGTCTGGGCCCACCAGGGCCAGGCGAGCGAGGCGGCCGCGCTGCAGAACGCGGTGAAGTCCTTCAACTCCTCGCAGAGCGCCGTCAAGGCCGAGCTGAAGCTGATACCCGAGAAGGACTACACCAAGACCATCACCGCCACCGACGCCTCCGAACTGCCGGACGTGCTGGAGTTCGACGGCCCGACGATGGCGAACTTCGTCTTCAACAGCAAGCTCGCCCCGGTCGACGGTCACGTCTCCGCCAAGACCCTCGGCAACGCCACCGACGCGATCAAGGCGCAGGGCGAGATCGACGGCAAGCACTACGGCCTGGGCATGTTCGACGCCGGGCTCGGTGTGTACGCCAACAAGAAGCTGCTGGACGCGGCCGGCGTGAAGTACCCGACGAGCGTGGACGACGCCTGGACGGCCGAGGAGTTCGGCAAGGCGCTGGGGGCGCTGAAGGGCAAGGACTCCGACGGCAAGGTCCTCGACATATCGGAGCAGTACGGCCTGGCCACGGAGTGGGGCACCTTCGGCTTCTCCCCGCTCGTCTGGTCGGCCGGCGGCGGCCTGCTGAAGGACGGCAAGGCGCAGGGCGCCCTCGACAGCCCGAAGGTCGTCTCCGCGATGAAGACCTTCCAGTCCTGGAAGACGTACGTCGACCCCAACACCGACGGCAACGCCTTCGCCAAGGGCAAGGTGGCGCTGAGCTGGGTCGGCCACTGGAACTACCCCGCCTACAGCGAGGCGCTCGGTGACGACCTCGCCGTGCTGCCGCTGCCGGACTTCGGCAACGGCCCGAAGACCGGCCAGGGCTCGTGGGCCTGGGGCATCGGCGCCGACAGCAAGAACGGCAAGGCCGCGGGCGTCTTCCTGGACTATCTGCTGAACGACGCCAATGTCGGCGCGATGACGAAGGCCAACGGCGCGGTGCCCGCGACCAAGTCCGCCCTCGCCAAGAGCGAGCTGTACAAGAAGGGCGGCCCGCTCCAGCTCTTCGCCGACCAGCTGGCCAAGCCGTGCGGCGACAGCGACATCACCGCCTCCTGCGTCGCCGTGACCCGCCCGGTGACCGCCGGATACCCCACGGTCACCGCCAAGTTCAACACGGCCCTGAACTCGATCTACGGCGGCGCCGACCCCAAGGAAGCCCTGCAGAAGGCCGCCCGCGCCATCGACCGGGACTTCACCGACAACGCCGGCTACGAGATCCCGTAACCCGCAGGACGTATCGGCCCGGGCGGGCCGTCGGCGCCATGGCATGCGGCCATGTACCGGCCGAGCCCGCCCCGCCGGGAAGAGGACCCTGTCGTGAAAACCGTGGAACCCGCGCACCCCGCGGCCCCTGGCCGGGCGCAGGCCGCATCGTCCGCGCCCTCCGCGAAACCCGCGCGTCCGTCGCGCGGCAACCGCGACCGGCTGCACGGGCTGCTGATGGCCGCCCCGGCCGTCGGCGGGCTGATCGCCTTCGTCGGCATCCCGTTCGGCTACGCCGTGGTGCTCTCCTTCTACAACGTCCGCCTCGGCTCGCCGCTGGAGCCCGCCTTCTTCGGCGTGGAGCACTACCGGCGGCTGTTCACCGACCCCGACCTGTCCGGCCCGTTCCTGCGGGCGCTGCTGAACAACCTGACCTTCGCCGCCGTCGTCGTACCGCTCCAGACGGGTCTGGCGCTGGCGCTGGCGATCCTGCTCAACCGCAAGCTGAAGGCCATCGGCCTGTTCCGGGCCTTCTTCTTCATGCCGGTGGTCTTCCCGATGGCGCTGGTCGCCGTGATCTGGCGGCTCATCCTCGCCCGCAGCGAGCAGGGCATGCTCAACTCCCTGCTGGACACCGTGAGTTTCGGCAACTGGGGTGCCTTCGACTGGCTCGGCGACGGCCTCACCGCGATGGGCTCGATCATCGTGCTGTCGGTGTGGCAGGGCGTCGGCTTCCAGATGGTCATCCTGCTGGCCGGCCTCCAGCAGATCCCGGGCGAGCTCTACGAGGCCTCCCAGCTGGACCGGGCCTCCCGCTGGCAGCAGTTCCGGCACGTCACCCTGCCCGGCATCCGCGGCACCCTCGTGTTCGTCGCGATGCTGACCTCGGTGCTGTCCTTCCGGGTCTTCGACCAGGTGTACATCCTCATCCGCGGCGGCGGCCTGGACGAGGACGCCACCCGGACGGTGATGTACCAGGCCGTCACCACGGCCTTCGACCAGAACAACATCGGCCAGGCCTCGGCCGTCACGGTGGTGTTCTTCCTGATCGTCGTCGCCCTGACGATCGTCCAGCGCCGCGTCGTCCGGCCCGACCACGAGGACTGACTCCACCATGGCCATACCCCGTACGCCCGTACGCCGCGTCCTCGACTACACCGTCCTGAGCGTCCTGGCGTTCGTCTTCGCCCTCCCCGCGCTCTACCTCTTCCTCGGCAGCCTCAAGCCGTCCGACGAGGTCCTGAACGGTCTGTCCGGCTTCCTGCCCACCCACCTCTCCTTCGACAACTACACCGCCGTCCTCGACAGCCTCAGCTCCGACAGCACCGGCTACTTCTGGCAGTTCATGGGCGTGTCGGTGCTGCTGTCGTTCGTGGTGGTCACCGGCGGACTGATCGTCAACTCGATGGCGGCCTACGGGCTGACACGGCTGAAGTGGCGGGGGCAGAACGCCGTGTTCACCCTGGTCCTGCTGCTGATGCTGATCCCGTTCGAGTCGGTGGCGGTGCCGCTGTTCTACATGTTCAACGGCCAGCGCAACACCCTGTTCATCCAGGCCCTGCCGTTCGTCGCCAACGCCTTCGCGATCTACCAGTTCCACACGTTCTTCAAGAAGATCCCGCCGAGCATCGAGGAGGCGGCCCGGCTGGACGGCGCCGGGCCCTGGCGCACCTTCTTCGCGATCATCGTGCCGATGTCCCGGCCGGTGTTCGCCTCGGTCGCGATCCTCACCTTCCTCATCCAGTGGGGCTCCTTCCTGTGGCCGGTGCTGATGGTGTCCGACCCGTCGGTGCGCCCCCTCCCCCTGGAGATGAGCGTCTTCCAGGGGCAGCAGCCCCCGGACTGGGGCCAGATCCTCGCCTTCGGCGTGCTGCTGGTGCTGCCCGTGCTGATCGTCTTCGCGTTCTTCCAGCGCTGGTTCGTCGAGGGCGTGGCCAGCTCCGCCGTCAAGGGCTGAGACCTCGGGGGAGTATCGCCCCGGTCCGTCACTGTCAGTGGCCGGGTGCATGCTGGACGCATGACGGATGTCGGGGATCCGGCCGCCCTCGAGGCCGAGCTGAACCGGGTCGTCCGGGGTGACGTGGGTTTCGACGTCACCTCCCGGGCGCTGGTCACCATGGACGCCTCCAACTACCGGCGGGTGCCGCTCGGTGTGGTCGCTCCCCATGACGCCGACGACGTGGCGGCCGTGCTGGAGGTGTGCCGGGAGCGGGGGGTGCCGGTCGTGGCGAGAGGCGGCGGTACGTCGATCGCGGGCCAGGCGACGGGCACGGGCGTGGTGCTGGACTTCACCCGGTACATGAACCGGCTCGTGTCCCTGGATCCCGCGGAGCGCACCGCCGTCGTGCAGCCGGGCCTGGTGCTCGACCGGCTCCAGGAGGCCGCCGCCCCGCACGGCCTGCGGTTCGGCCCCGACCCCTCCACCCACAGCCGGTGCACGCTCGGCGGCATGATCGGCAACAACTCGTGCGGCTCGCACTCGGTGGCGTGGGGGACGACCGCGGACAGTGTGCGGGAGCTGGACGTCGTCACCGCGCGCGGCGAGCGCCTGCGGCTCGGGCGGGACTGGTCCGGAGCACCGGCGGGGCTGCGGGAGCTGGCCGAGGGGGAACCGGCGCGTCTGCGCACCGGCTTCCCGGACCTGCCCCGCCGCATCTCCGGTTACGCGCTGGACGCCCTGCTGCCCGAGCGCGGCGCCGACGTGGCCCGCTCCTTCTGCGGCTCCGAGGGCACCCTCGGTGTGCTGACGGAGGCGGTCGTACGCCTGGTCGAGGCGCCCCGCGCGCGTGCCCTGGCCGTGCTGGCGTACGCCGACGAGAGCGCGGCGGCGGAGGCGGCGGCCGGGCTGCTGCCGCTTCGGCCGCTGACGGTGGAGGGGATGGCGGCGGATCTGGTGCCGTCCCCGGCCGCGCTGCCGCGGGGCGGCGCCTGGCTGTTCGTGGAGACCGGCGGGGAGTCGGCGGCTCAGGCACGCGCGCGTGCGGAGGCGATCGTGCGGGCGGCCGATGTCGTGGACGCGCTCGTGGTCACGGACCCGGCCGGGCAGGGGGCGCTGTGGCGGATCCGGGACGACGCGAGCGGCACGGCGACGCGCATGCCGGACGGCTCCGAGGCGTGGCCGGGCTGGGAGGACTGCGCGGTGCCGCCCGCCCGGCTGGGCGCGTACCTGCGGGATTTCCGGGGGCTGATGGCGGCCCACGGACTGCGCGGCACGCCGTACGGGCACTTCGGGGACGGCTGCATCCACGTCCGGATCGACTTCGACCTGCTGACCGAGGCCGGCGTCGCCCGTTTCCGCCGCTTCTCGGAGGAACTCGCGGAGCTGGTGGTCACGTACGGCGGGTCGCTGTCCGGGGAGCACGGGGACGGGCAGGCGCGTGCGGAGCTGCTGCCGAGGATGTACGGGGCCGAGATGGTGGCCCTGTTCGAGCGGGTGAAGGGCGTATGGGACCCGGACGACCTGCTCAACCCCGGGATGCTCGTCCGCCCCGCGCCCCTGGACAGCGGCCTGCGCTTCTCCGTCCTGCCCCGCGAGCCGGTCGACGTGGCCTTCGGCTACCCCTTGGACGGCGGTGACTTCTCGGCGGCGGTGCGGCGCTGCGTGGGCGTCGCCAAGTGCCGTACGACGTCGGTGAACGGCCCGGGGGTCATGTGCCCGTCCTTCCGGGCGACCGGCGCGGAGGAGCACTCCACGCGCGGACGGGCCCGGCTGCTGCACGAGATGCTCGCGGGTGAAGTGGTGACGGACGGCTGGCGCTCGCGGGAGGTCCGCGACGCGCTCGACCTGTGCCTGTCCTGCAAGGGCTGCCGCTCGGACTGCCCGGTCGGGGTCGACATGGCCACGTACAAGGCCGAGTTCCTCCACCGGCACTACGCCGGGCGCCGCCGTCCGGCCGCCCACTACGCCATGGGCCGGCTGCCGGTGTGGCTGCGGGCGGTGTCCCGGACCCGCACGGCGTGGCTGGTCAACGCGCTGTCGCGGATACAGCCCGTCGCGTGGGCGATGAAACGGCTGGGCGGCATCGCCCCGGAGCGGGAGATCCCCCCGGTGGCGCGGCGGACGTTCACCGGCTGGTGGGAGCGGAGGAGGGCGCATCGTCCCCCGGCGCAGGGCCGGCTGATCGTCCTGTGGCCCGACACCTTCACCGAGCACCTCTCCCCCTCCGTGGGCCGGGCCGCCGTACGGGTGCTGGAGGCGGCCGGGCTGCGGGTGGCGCTGCCGCCCACCCTGCGCCTGGCGAAGCCGCCGGTGGGCGACGCCAGGACGGTCGCCCTGGACCCACTGTCCCTCCTGCGCGGCCGGGGCCGGGTCTGCTGCGGGCTGACGTACGTGTCGACGGGCCAGCTGGACCGCGCCCGGGCCGTCATGCGCCGCACGCTCGATCTGATGGAACCGGTGCTGGAGACCGGTGCCCCGGTCGTGGTCCTGGAGCCGAGCTGCGCCGCCGCCCTGCGCACCGACGTCCCCGAGCTGCTGCACGACGATCCGCGCGCGGCCCGTCTCGCCGCGAGGGTCCTCACCTTCGCGGAGGCGCTGGAGCGGCACGCCCCCGAGTGGGCCCCGCCGCGCGTGGACCGCCCGGTGGCCGGGCAGACCCACTGCCACCAGCACGCGGTGCTCGGCGACGCCGCCGACCGCCGGCTGCGTGCGGCGGCCCTGCTCTCCGGCGAACTGAGCGGCGGCTGCTGCGGCCTCGCGGGAAACTTCGGCTTCGAGAAGGGCCACTACGAGGTGTCCACCGCCTGCGCGGAGGAACAGCTCCTGCCGTCCGTACGGGACGCCCCGGACGGCACGGTGGTCCTGGCGGACGGCTTCTCCTGCCGCACGCAGCTGGAGCAGCTGGCGGGCGTGCGGGGCAGGCACCTGGCGGAGGTCCTGGCCGAGGCGCTCGACGAGAACACGGGCGGGACCGACGCGTGAGACGTCCCGCGACGACCGGCGGCAAGCCTGTGCTGATCATCAACCGGGACCGGACCCGAGGTGACCGGCACTCCCTCACGAGGGTTTCGCTTCCGCTCGGCGGCCCTCACCACCGTGGCAGACCGGCTCGGTACTCCGGTCGACGGCCGGGCGGAGCAGAGACCGTGACCGGGGAGCGGCGCCGCGTGGGGCGTTCGTGCCACCGGACGGGTGGACCCGAGTGTCTGAGCCGGCGGAGGGCCGGGGCCGCTCCTAGGCTCGCGGGACCAGACACCGCCCGCTGCTCGAAGGAGCCCGCCGCATGAGCGTCCGCGTCCAGCCGATCACCCGTGAGGAGCACCTCGGGTTCGTCACGGCCCGCCCCTCCGCCAGCCACACCCAGCTCCCGTCCTGGGGCGAGGTGAAGCCCGACTGGCGGGCGGAGAGCCTCGGCTGGTTCGACGACCGCGGGCAGCTCGTCGGCGTGGGACTGGTGCTGCTGCGGCCGCTGCCCGGGCCCCGGGTGCCCGGGCTGCCGCGCTACCTCGCGTATCTGCCCGAGGGGCCGCTCCTCGACTGGCACGAGCCCGGCCTCGAGCGGCTGCTGGAGCCGATGCTCGCCCACCTCAGACGGCGGGGCGCCTTCGCGGTGCGGATGGGCCCACCGGTCGTGGTGCGCCGCTGGAGCGCCGACGTGGTCAAGGCGGCGATCGCGGACCCGGCGGCGCGGCGGCTGAGCGACGTGCGGGCGACGTCGTACGAACCGCGGGCCGGCCAGGTCGCGGACAGCCTGCGCCGCATGGGCTGGCGGCAGTCCGAGACCTCCGGCGAGAACGGCTTCGCGGCCGGACAGCCCCGCTACGTCTTCCAGGTGCCGTTCGCCGGCCGGTCGCTGGAGGACATCCACGGCGGCCTGAACCAGCAGTGGCGCCGCAACATCAAGAAGGCGGAGAAAGCCGGGGTCAAGGTCGTGCGCGGCGATCTGGAGGACCTGCCGGCCTTCCACGAGCTCTACTGCGAGACCGCCGAACGGGACCGTTTCCTCCCGCGCCCGCTGCCGTACTTCCAGCGCATGTGGACGGCGCTCACCGCCGAACACCCCGACCGGATGCGGCTGTACCTCGCCTATCACGACGGGGAGGTGCTGGCCGCCGCCACCATGCTGACCGTCGGCGAGCACGTCTGGTACTCCTACGGCGCCTCCACCGCCCGCCGCCGCGAGGTCCAGCCGAGCAGCGCCGTGCAGTGGCGCATGATGACCGACGCGCACGAACTCGGTGCCGCCGTCTACGACCTGCGCGGCATCACCGACACCCTGGAGGAGTCCAGCGACCTGCTGGGCCTGATCCGCTTCAAGGTGGGCACCGGCGGCGAGGCCGTGGAGTACCTCGGCGAATGGGACTACCCGCTCAACCGGCTGCTCCACAAGGCGTTCGACCTCTACCTCGCCCGCCGCTGAGGTCTCACAGCCCGAGACAGAGGTAAAAGGGGTTCACGCACCTGACCAAGTCCATTACCCTGGACCGTGCAGTGCATCGGGCTGTACGTTGAGTGCATCCGGGTGTACGCACCGCACACGCGCAGCACCCGGACACCGACCCCCGAGCACAGGACCCGCCCGTGACCACGCCGGACACCACCGCCTCGCCCGCGTCCGCGACCCCCGCCGCCACCGCGCCGGGTACCGGCCCGGGCCGGCTCGGCTCCCTCGGGCCCGTGGGCCTGGTGCTCGCGGGCGGCATCTCCGTGCAGTTCGGCGGCGCGCTGGCGGTGACCCTGATGCCCAGGGCGGGTGCCCTCGGAGTGGTGGCGCTGCGCCTGCTGGTCGCGGCCGTCGTCCTCCTGCTGGTCTGCCGTCCACGGCTGCGCGGCCACTCGCGTGCCGACTGGGGCACGGTCGTCGTCTTCGGCATCACCATGGCCGCCATGAACGGCCTCTTCTACCAGGCCCTCGCCCGTATCCCGCTGGGCCCCGCGGTCACCCTGGAGGTCCTCGGCCCGCTCGCCCTCTCGGTCTTCGCCTCCCGCCGCGCGATCAACGTCGTCTGGGCGGCGCTCGCCCTCGCCGGTGTCTTCCTGCTGGGCGGGGGAGGCTTCAGCGGCCTCGACCCCATAGGAACGGCCTTCGCCCTGGGGGCCGGCGCCATGTGGGCGGCCTACATCGTCTTCAGCGCCCGTACGGGCCGCCGCTTCCCGCAGGCGGACGGACTGGCCCTGGCGATGGCGGTGGGGGCGGTGCTGTTCCTGCCGCTGGGCATCGCCGAGTCGGGGGCGAAGCTGCTCGACCCGGTGACGCTGGGCCTCGGCGCGGCGGTCGCGCTGCTCTCCTCGGTCCTGCCCTACACCCTCGAACTCCTCGCCCTGCGCCGCCTGCCCGCCTCCACCTTCGCGATCCTGATGAGCCTCGAACCGGCCATCGCCGCGACGGCCGGTTTCCTCATCCTCGACCAGGTCCTCAGCGCCGCCGAGGCCGCCGCGATCGCCCTCGTCGTCGCGGCGAGCATGGGGGCGGTGCGCACCCAGGTGGGCCGCGGCCGCAAGAACGCGGTGGCGCTGGAGGGCACGGCGCGGAAGGACTGACCGGCCCGAGGCCGTCCGGCCCCCGAGGCTGTCCGGCCGCCCCCGGGGCCGTCCGGCCGCGAGACTGTCCGGTCCGGTCCCAAGACCGTCCGGCCCCTGAGGCCGTCCGGTCCTCGGGGGTGACCGTCCCCGACGAAGCGGGCAACCGCCGTCCCGTTTCGGCCGGCCCCGGCGAGGTGGGCAACCGCCGTTCCGTTTTCGGCCCGCCGATTTGTCAGCCCCGGGGCCGTCCGGTCCTCGGGGCTGACCGGCCTTCGGGGATGACCGGCCACCGAGGCCGTCCGGCCCTCGGGGATGACCGGTCCTCGGGGCTGACCGCCCTCGGCGAGGTGGGCAACGGCCGTCCCGTTTTCGGCCGTCCCCGGCGAGGTGGGCATCCGCCGTCCCCGGCGAGGTGGGCATCCGCCGTCCCGTTTTCGGCCCGGCCGGGTTGTCAGTGCCGGGTGCGAGACTGCCCGCATGACCGCACCGGACCCGAAGGCCGACCTCCTGCGCTATCTGCAAGAGGCACGTGACGCCCTGCTGTGGAAGCTCGACGGACTCTCGGAGTACGACATCCGCCGTCCCCTGACACCGACCGGCACCAATCTGCTGGGGCTGGTCAAGCACACTGCCGGTGTGGAGCTGGGGTACTTCGGCGACACCTTCGGCCGACCGTTCTTCGACGAGGACCCACCACCCTGGTGGTACACGCGGGACGCCGAACCCAACGCCGACATGTGGGCCACGCCGGACGAGTCGCGCGAGGACATCGCGGGGCTGTACCGCAGGGCGTGGGAGCACGCGGACGGCACCATCGGGGCTTTGCCGCTGGATGCGGTCGGTCGTGTCCCCTGGTGGCCCGAGGAGCGGCGCGAGACCACGCTGCACCACATCCTGGTGCGCGTGATCGCCGACACGAGCCGTCACGCCGGGCACGCCGACATCGTGCGCGAGCTCATCGACGGGTCGGTCGGCCTGACGCCGGGCAAGGACGGCATGCCCCCGGACGACCAGGCCATGTGGGAGGCCCATCGGCACCGGCTGGAGGAGGCGGCGCGCGAAGCGGCCGCGGAGGTCTGAGCTCGCCGCCACGAGCCCGGCCCGTGGCGGCGGCCGGCGCTGACGCACCAGCATCCGCGCACCAGGTTTCCGTAGTGCGCCCGCAGCCGGCGCGGCTCCCACAGCCCCGCCATCGTCACCGACAGCGGGCGCTCCGAGCGTGAACACCGCCCGCACCGGCACCGCCACCCGACCATTTCATGCAAGCACGCTTGATTGTTTCTGGTGCCGCTGCCATGCTCCTCAGCACGCCGCACCACCCCGCACACCGCCGTGCCCCGAGGGGAGCGCCCCGTGTCCGATCAGACGTCCGTGATCGACGATCTGCGCGAGGAGAGCGAGGAACTCGACCGCCTCGTCGCCGGATTGCCCCCGCGACGATGGTCGCTCGCGACCCCCGCGCCCGGGTGGACCGTGGCCCACCAGATCGCTCACCTCGCCTGGACGGACCGCTCGGCCCTGCTCGCCGTCACGGACGCCGGCGGCTTCCACACGCTGGTCGAGAAGGCCCTCGCCGCGCCGGGCTCGTTCGTCGACAAGGGGGCCGAGGAGGGCGCCGCGCTCCCGCCCGCCGAACTGCTCGCGCGGTGGCGTGAGGGCCGTGCGGCACTGGAGACGGCGCTCCGGGCGTCCCCGCCCAAGGCGCGCTTCCCCTGGTACGGCCCGCCGATGTCGGCCGCCTCCATGGCGACGGCCCGCCTGATGGAGACCTGGGCCCATGGGCAGGACGTGGCCGACGCGCTGGGTGTGGTGCGCCCGCTCACGGACCGGCTCCGGCATGTGGCCTGGCTCGGGGTGCGGACCCGGGACTTCGCCTACGGCGTGCAGGGGCTGACCCCACCCACAGGCCCCTTCCGCGTCGAACTCCGCGCACCCTCCGGCGACCTGTGGACGTACGGCCCCGAGGACGCCCCGCAGCGCGTCTCCGGACCCGCCCTCGACTTCTGTCTCCTGGTCACCCAGCGTGCCCACCGCACCGACCTCGCCCTGCGGGCCGACGGCCCCGACGCCGACCGCTGGCTGGACATCGCGCAGGCCTTCGCGGGACCGCCGGGAAGCGGACGCCCACCGAAGGAGGCCGGCGCGTGATGCCCGTGTGCGGTGGCGGGGAGGCCGGGCGTGTGACGCCCGTGTGCGGTGGCGGGGAGGCCGGGCGCGTGACGCCCGTGTGCGGTGGCGGGGAGGCCGGGCGTGTGACGCCCGTGTGCGGTGGCGGGGAGGCGGCCTCGTGACGACCTTGCGCATAGGCAACGCCTCCGGCTTCTACGGCGACCGCTTCGACGCGATGCGCGAGATGCTCACCGGCGGGGAACTCGACGTCCTCACCGGCGACTACCTCGCCGAGCTGACCATGCTCATCCTCGGCCGGGACCGTCTCAAGGACCCCGCCGCCGGATACGCCCGCACGTTCCTGCGGCAGTTGGAGGACTGCCTCGGCCTCGCGCACGAACGGGGCGTGCGGATCGTCACCAACGCCGGCGGACTCGACCCGGCCGGACTCGCCGACGCCGTACGGGCGTTGGCGGCTCGGCTCGGCATTCCCGTGCGCGTCGCCCATGTCGAGGGCGACGACCTCACCGCCGAGCACCCGGGGAGCCTCGCCGCTCACGCCTACCTCGGCGGCTTCGGCATCGCGGAGTGCCTGCGGGCGGGCGCCGACATCGTGGTCACCGGCCGGGTGACGGACGCGGCCCTGGTCACCGGGCCCGCCGCCGCCCACTTCGGCTGGACACCGGCGCAGTACGACCGGCTCGCGGGGGCCGTCGTCGCCGGGCACGTCCTGGAGTGCGGGACGCAGGCGACCGGCGGCAACTACGCCTTCTTCCAGGACGGCGACGTCCGCCGCCCCGGGTTCCCGCTCGCCGAACTGCACGAGGACGGCGGCTGCGTCATCACCAAGCACCCCGGCACCGGCGGCTTCGTCGACGTCGGCACGGTCACCGCACAACTGCTGTACGAGACGGCCGGCGCCCGGTACGCGGGACCGGACGTCACCGCCCGGCTGGACACCGTACGGCTGAGCCGGGACGGAACAGACCGGGTGCGGATCGAGGGCGTGCGCGGGGAGGCACCGCCGCCCACCCTCAAGGTCGGGCTCAACCGGCTCGGCGGCTTCCGCAACGAGGTCGTCTTCGTGCTCACCGGCCTCGACGTGGAGGCCAAGGCCGCCTTGGTGCGGGACCAGATGGAACCGGCCCTCGGCAAGATCGCCGACGTGCGCTGGGAGCTGGCCCGCACCGACCGCTCCGACGCCCCGAGCGAGGAGACGGCGAGCGCGCTGCTGCGGCTCGTCGTGCGGGACCCGGACCAGGGCGTCGTCGGGCGGGCGCTGAGCGGGGCGGCCGTGGAGCTGGCGCTGGCCAGTTACCCGGGCTTCCACGTGCTGGCCCCACCCGGAAAGGGTTCGCCCTACGGGGTCTTCGAGGCGGTGTACGTCCCCCGGGAGGCCGTCGGCCATGTGGCGGTCCTCCACGACGGGCGCCGGATCCCCGTGCCACCGGCCCACGACACGGCGGTCCTCGACGACGCGCCCGAGCCGCCCCTACCGGAGCCGCCGGCGCCCGGGCCCACCCGGCGCGCCCCCCTCGGCCTCGTCGCGGGTGCCCGCAGCGGGGACAAGGGCGGCAACGCCAACGTCGGGGTGTGGGCGCGCACGGACGACGCCTGGCGGTGGCTCGCCCATGAGCTGACCGCCGACCGGTTCCGCGAGCTGATCCCCGAGAGTCGCCAGCTGACCGTCGTACGGCACGTGCTGCCGAACCTGCGCGCCCTCAACTTCGTCGTCGAGGGCATCCTCGGCGCCGGTGTCGCCGACCGGCACCGCTTCGACCCGCAGGCCAAGGCCCTCGGCGAATGGCTGCGCTCCCGCCACCTGGAGATACCGGAGGCCCTGCTGTGACCGTCCTGACCTCCGCGCTCGACCCGGCCGGCCTCGAATACCGGGCCAACCGCGAGGCGATGCTGGACAAGCTCGCCGCACTCGACGCCGAACACGCCAAGGCCCTCGCGGGCGGGGGCGAGAAGTACGTCGCCCGGCACCGGGGGCGCGGCAAGCTCCTCGCCCGCGAGCGCATCGAGCTGCTCCTCGACCCCGACACGCCGTTCCTGGAGCTGTCGCCGCTGGCCGCCTGGGGCAGCGACCACACCGTCGGCGCGTCCCTGGTCACCGGCATCGGTGTCGTCGAGGGCGTGGAGTGCCTGATCACCGCCAACGACCCGACCGTGCGCGGGGGAGCGAGCAACCCCTGGTCGCTGAAGAAGGCCCTGCGCGCCAACGACATCGCGCTGGCCAACCGGCTGCCCTGCGTCAGTCTGGTCGAGTCCGGCGGCGCCGATCTGCCGTCCCAGAAGGAGATCTTCATCCCCGGCGGCGCCGTCTTCCGGGACCTCACCCGGCTGTCCGCCGCCGGGATCCCCACCGTCGCGGTCGTCTTCGGCAACTCCACCGCCGGCGGCGCCTACATCCCGGGCATGTCCGACCACGTGATCATGGTCAAGGAGCGGGCGAAGGTGTTCCTCGGCGGTCCGCCGCTGGTGAAGATGGCGACCGGGGAGGAGAGCGACGACGAGTCCCTGGGCGGCGCCGGGATGCACGCGCGGGTGTCGGGCCTCGCCGACTACCTCGCCGTCGACGAGCCGGACGCGCTGCGGCAGGCCCGACGTGTGGTCGCCCGCCTCAACCACCGCAAGGCATATGAGGATCCAGGGCCCGCCGAGCCGCCCCGGTACGACGCGGAGGAACTGCTCGGCATCGTCCCCGGCGACCTGAAGAGCCCCTTCGACCCGCGCGAGGTCATCGCCCGCATCGTCGACGCCTCCGACTTCGACGAGTTCAAGCCGCTGTACGGGACGAGCCTGACCACCGGCTGGGCCGCCCTGCACGGCTATCCGGTCGGCATCCTCGCGAACGCCCGGGGGGTGCTGTTCAGCGAGGAGTCGCAGAAGGCCGCCCAGTTCATCCAGCTCGCCAACCAGCGCGACATCCCCTTGCTGTTCCTGCACAACACCACCGGCTACATGGTCGGCGAGGAGTACGAGCAGGGCGGCATCATCAAACACGGCGCGATGATGATCAACGCGGTGAGCAACAGCCGCGTCCCCCACCTCTCGGTCCTCATGGGCGCCTCCTACGGCGCCGGGCACTACGGCATGTGCGGCAGGGCCTACGACCCCCGCTTCCTCTTCGCCTGGCCCAGCGCCAAGTCCGCCGTCATGGGCCCGCAGCAGCTCGCCGGCGTGCTGTCGATCGTCGCCCGCCAGTCCGCCGCCGCCAAGGGGCAGCCCTACGACGACGAGGCGGACGCCGCGCTGCGGGCCATGGTGGAACAGCAGATCGAGTCCGAGTCGCTGCCGATGTTCCTGTCCGGGCGGCTCTACGACGACGGTGTCATCGACCCGCGTGACACCCGCACCGTCCTCGGCCTGTGCCTGTCCGCGATCCACACCGCCCCCTACGAGGGCGCGCGCGGTGGCTTCGGCGTCTTCCGGATGTGAGGGAACCAGTGACCGATGCCGTGAGGGACCCTTCAGTGATCACTTCTGTGCTCGTCGCCAACCGCGGCGAGATCGCCTGCCGCGTCTTCCGCACCTGCCGTGACCTGGGCATCCGGACCGTCGCCGTGCACTCGGACGCGGACGCGAACGCCCTGCACGCACGCGTGGCCGACGCGAGCGTACGACTGCCGGGGGAGGCGCCCGCCGACACCTATCTGCGCGGCGACCTGATCGTGAAGGCCGCCGTCGCGGCCGGCGCGGACGCCGTGCACCCCGGCTACGGCTTCCTCTCCGAGAACGCCGATTTCGCCCGGGCCGTGCTGGCCGCGGGCCTGCGCTGGATCGGGCCGCCCCCGCAGGCCATCGAGACGATGGCGTCCAAGACCCGCGCCAAGCAGCTCATGGGCATCGAGCCCCTCGCCGAGGTCACCGAGGCCGACCTGCCGGTGCTGGTGAAGGCGGCGGCGGGCGGCGGCGGCCGTGGCATGCGCGTCGTACGGCGCATGGCGGACCTGGACGCCGAACTGGCCGCCGCACGGGCCGAGGCCGCCAGTGCCTTCGGCGACGGCGAGGTCTTCGCCGAGCCGTACGTGGAGGACGGCCGCCATGTCGAGGTGCAGATCCTCGCCGACACCCACGGCACCGTCCGTGCCCTCGGCACCCGCGACTGCTCCCTCCAGCGCCGCCACCAGAAGGTGATCGAGGAGGCCCCGGCGCCCGGCCTCTCCGGCACGCTGGAGGACGAGCTGTGTGCCCTCGCCGTCCGGGCCGCCCGGGCCGTCGACTACGTGGGCGCCGGAACGGTCGAGTTCCTCGTCGCCGACGGCAGGGCGCACTTCCTGGAGATGAACACCCGCCTCCAGGTCGAACACCCCGTCACGGAGGCCGTGTTCGGCGTCGACCTGGTGGCGCAGCAGATCCGGATCGCCGAGGGCCACCCCCTCGACACCGACCCTCCCCGCGCCCGGGGCCACGCCGTGGAGGCCCGCCTGTACGCCGAGGACCCCTCCCGCGACTGGTCCCCGCAGACCGGCACCGTGCACCGCCTCTTCGTCCCCGGACCGGTCCGCCTGGACACGGGCTACACGGACGGCGACGAGATCGGCGTCCACTACGACCCCCTGCTCGCCAAGGTCGTGGCGCACGCCCCCACCCGCACGGAAGCCGTCCGCAGGCTCGCCGCCGCCCTCGAACGCGCGGTGATCCACGGCCCCGTCACCAACCGCGACCTCCTGGTCCGCTCCCTGCGTCACCCCGAGTTCACCGACGGCCGCATGGACACCGGCTTCTACGACCGCCACCTGCCGGATCTGGCCGAGCCGTCCCCCGACCCGCACGCCCCCCTGGCCGCCGCCCTCGCCGACGCCCACGGCCGCTCCCGCTTCGGCGGCTGGCGCAACGTCCCCGCACAGCCGCAGACCAAGCGGTACCTGATGGCGGGCGAGGAGCACGAGGCCCGCTACCGGCACACGAGGCAGGGCCTTCAGGCGGACGGGGTGCGGGTCGTCCACGCCGACGCGCACCTCGTGGTCCTCGAAGTGGCCGGGGTGCGGCGCAAGTACGAGGTCGCCCGCCACCGCGACCGGGTCTACGTCAACAACACGGCCCTGACCGCCCTGCCCCGCTTCCCCGACCCCACCACCCAGCACGCCCCCGGCTCCCTCCTGGCCCCCATGCCGGGCACGGTCGTCCGCGTCTCCGAGGGCCTCACGGCGGGAACACCGGTGAAGGCGGGTGAGCCCCTGCTCTGGCTGGAGGCGATGAAGATGCAGCACAAGATCACCGCCCCGGTCACGGGAACGCTGACCGAGCTGTGCGTCGCACCCGGACAGCAGGTGGAGCCGGGCGCGCTCCTGGCGGTGGTGACGGAGACCTTGTAAGGGCGCGGGGCTGTATGTACATGCGCCTCCGCCGCGTGAGCGCGACACACCACGACGAGCCCGCACGCGAAAGGACCCCCATGGCCACCGACGACCACAAAGCCCTACGAGAGGCCGTCGCCGCACTCGGCGAACGCCACGGCCGGGGAGGCGACACCGGGCAACTCTGGTCGGAAGCCGCCAGACTGGGCTACATAGGCGTCAACCTCCCGGAGGAGTACGGCGGCGGAGGCGGAGGCATCTCGGAACTCTCCCTCGTCCTCGAAGAGCTCGGAGCCGCGGGCTGCCCGCTCCTCATGATGGTGGTGTCACCCGCCATCTGCGGCACGGTGATATCCCGCTTCGGCACGGACGCCCAGAAACGGCAGTGGCTCCCCGGCCTCGCCGACGGCACCCGCCTCATGGCCTTCGGCATCACCGAACCCGACGCCGGCTCCAACAGCCACCGCATCACCACCACGGCCCGCCGCGACCAGGACACCGGAGGCTGGATCCTCACCGGCCGCAAGGTCTTCGTCTCCGGCGTGGACATCGCGGACGCGACCCTCATCGTCGGCCGCACCGAGGACGCCCGCACCGGCCGTCTCAAGCCCTGTCTCTTCATCGTCCCGCGCGACACCCCCGGCTTCGCCCGCCGGGCCATCGACATGGAACTCAACGCCGCGGAGAAGCAGTTCGAGCTGGTCCTGGACGACGTACGGCTGCCCGCCGACGCCCTGGTCGGCGACGAGGACGCGGGACTCCTCCAGCTCTTCGCCGGCCTCAACCCCGAACGCGTCATGACCGCCGCCTTCGCGATCGGCATGGGACGCCACGCCCTCGCGAAGGCCGTCGCATACGCCCGCGAGCGCACCGTGTGGGACACCCCCATCGGCGCGCACCAGGCCATCGCCCACCCCCTCGCCCAGGCGCACATCGACCTCGAACTCGCCCGCCTGATGATGCAGAAGGCCGCCGCCCTCTACGACGCGGGCGACGACATGGGCGCCGGAGAGGCCGCCAACATGGCCAAGTACGCGGCCGGGGAGGCCTGTGTGAAGGCGGTCGACCAAGCCGTGCACACCCTCGGCGGCAACGGCCTCACCCGCGAGTTCGGCCTCGCCTCGCTGATAACGGCCGCACGCGTGGCCCGTATCGCGCCGGTGAGCCGGGAGATGATTCTCAACTACGTCTCCCACCAGACTCTCGGCCTGCCCAAGTCGTACTGAGACGGCCCGCGCGAGGAGGAACCAGTGATGTTCCGCAGCGAGTACGCAGACGTCCCTCCCGTCGAATTGCCCATCCACGACGCGGTCCTGGCCCGGGCCGCCGAGTTCGGCGACACCCCGGCGCTGATCGACGGCACCGACGGCACCACCCTCTCGTACGAGCAGGTGGACCGGTTCCACCGGCGCGTCGCCGCCGCCCTGGCCGAGGCCGGGGTCCGCAAGGGCGACGTCCTCGCCCTGCACAGCCCCAACACCATCGCCTTCCCGACCGCCTTCTACGCGGCCACGCGCGCGGGCGCCACCGTCACCACCGTGCACCCGCTCGCCACCGCCGAGCTCACCGAGGCGGACATCATGATGTACGTCGCCGAACGCGTCGCCCCCTACAAGCGGATACGCCAGGTCACCTTCACCGTCGGCGTCCCCCGCGCGGCCTCCGGCAAGATCCTCCGCCGACAGCTCAGGGAGAGCGCATGTCGCTGATCACCCGCACCCGCGCGCGTGCCGTGGAGACCCTGTCCCTCGACTCACCACGCAACCGCAACGCCCTGTCGGCGGCCCTGGTCGGTGAACTGGCCGGCGCTCTCACCGACGCCGGCGAGGACACCGGCGTGCGCGCCGTCGTCCTCACCCACACCGGCACCACCTTCAGCGCGGGCGCCGACCTCAAGGACCCGCCGCCCCCGGAGGCGCTGGTCGCCCTGCTGCGGCAGATCATCGAAGTGCCCAAGCCGGTCGTCGCCCGGGTCACCGGCCACGTCCGCGCGGGCGGCCTCGGCCTCCTGGCCGCCTGTGACATCGCCGCCGCCTCCACTGAGGCCACCTTCGCCTTCACCGAGGTCCGCATCGGTGTCGCCCCCGCCGTCATCTCCCTCCCGCTCCTGCCCCGCGCCGACCCGCGCGCCCTCGCCCGCTACTACCTCACCGGCGAACGCTTCGACGCGGCGGAGGCGACCGCAACAGGCCTGCTCACCACCTATGCCGACGACGTCGACACGGCCCTGGCACCCGTCCTGGACGGTCTGCGCCGCTCCGCCCCCCACGCCCTGGCCGAGACGAAACGGCTGCTCGCGGCTAGGGTGCTGGAAGCCTTCGACCGGGACGCTGCCGACCTGACCGCGCTCTCGGCCCGGCTGTTCTCCTCCCCGCAGGCCCGCGAGGGGATGACGGCCTTCCTCGAACGACGGGATCCGGCATGGGTGGTGTGAGCACGGTCGATCGTGCGGAGAGAGTCCCCAAGCAGGACCGCAGCCGGGCCACCCGGCAGCGGCTCCTCGAAGCCGCCGTGTCCTGCCTCGCCGAACACGGCTGGGCAGGCTCCACCGTCTCCGTCGTCGCCGAACGCGCCGGAGTCTCCCGCGGCGCCGCCCAGCACCACTTCCCCACCCGCGAGGACCTCTTCACGGCGGCCGTCGAGTACGTCGCCGAGGAACGCTCCACGGCCCTGCGCGCGCTGTTCCCCGAGGGCGCGGCCGGAGACCGCCACGCCGTCGTCGCCGCCCTGGTCGACCTCTACACGGGGCCGTTGTTCCGCGCGGCCCTCCACCTGTGGGTCGCCGCCTCCAACGAGGACCAGCTGCGTCCCCGCGTCACCGAGCTCGAATCGCGGGTCGGCCGCGAAACCCACCGCATAGCCGTCGACCTCCTCGCCGCGGACGAATCCGTCCCCGGCGTCCGCGAGACGGTCCAGGGTCTCCTCGACATGGCCCGCGGACTGGGCCTCGCCAACCTCCTCACGGACGACACGGCCCGCCGGGAACGGGTGGTGGCCCAGTGGGCGGGGTTGCTGGACGAGACGCTGGGCTGAGGGCGGTGTCAGTGGCCGGGGCCACGGTTGCGCCCCGGCTTCCGCACCGGCCTCGGCGAACTCCTGGACGGCCACCGCACGGCCTGCGTGGGGGGAGAAAGCTCTGTCTCTCAGGGACTGAGCCGCTCCACCTGCCAGCTGCCGTCCGGCTGCTCCACGTAGCGCAGACGGTCGTGCAGCCGGTTCTCGCGGCCCTGCCAGAACTCCACCGTCTGCGGCGCCACCCGGAAGCCGCCCCAGTGCGGGGGCACGGGCACCTGCTCGCCCTCGGGGTAGCGGGCCGCCAGCTCGGCGTAGGCGCCGTCGACGTCGGCGCGGGTGGAGATCACCGAGGACTGGGCGCTGGCCCACGCCCCCAGCTGCGAACCGTGCGGACGGGTGCGGAAGTACGCCGCCGTCTCGTCCCGGCCGGTGCGCCGGGCGACTCCGGTCACGATGACCTGCCGGGCCATGGGGTGCCAGGGGAACAGCAGCGAGACGTACGGGTTCTCCGCCAGGTCACGGGCCTTGCGGGAGTCGTAGTTCGTGTAGAAGACGAAGCCCTGTTCGTCGAAGTGCTTGAGCAGCACCGTACGGGCGCTGGGACGTCCCCCGGCGTCGGCCGTCGAGACGATCATGGCGTTCGGCTCGAACAGCCCACCGTCCGTCGCCGCCTGTTTGAACCAGCGCGCGAACTGCTCGACGGGCGTGGCGGCCAGCTCGGTCTCGGAGAGCCCCTCCGCCCGGTACTGCTTGCGCATCGAGGCCAGATCGAAGGGGACGTCGTCGCGGTCGGTCACCCGGTCATCTTGCCGTATGGACGGTGTCCTTCGTCACTGCATGGCACTGAGTGCCGTGAACCCTCCCCAACGCTGGCACTCGGGGATATCGTTTGGATGCCGTTCCGGTGGGGTGACCGCCAACCGCACGGGGCATCACCGGGGAGACCGGCCGGGACCGCGAGTCGCGCGGACGACCGTGGATCCACCGGACGGCCGCCCGCTTCGCCAGCTGACTGACACATGGTTCGTTCGTTCCACCCCACATCACACCATCTGTCACTTACACCACGAGGAGCCGCCTGATGTCCGACTTCGTACCCGGGCTCGAGGGAGTCATCGCGTTCGAGACGGAGATCGCCGAACCGGACAAGGAGGGCGGCGCACTCCGGTACCGGGGCGTCGACATCGAGGACCTCGTCGGCCACGTCTCGTTCGGCAACGTCTGGGGCCTGCTCGTCGACGGCGCCTTCAATCCCGGCCTGCCGCCCGCCGAACCGTTCCCCATCCCCGTGCACTCCGGCGACATCCGTGTGGACGTCCAGTCCGCCCTGGCCATGCTGGCGCCCGTCTGGGGCCTCAAACCGCTCCTCGACATCGATGCCGAGGAGGCCCGCGAGGACCTGGCCCGCGCGGCCGTCATGGCGCTGTCCTACGTCGCCCAGTCGGCGCGCGGCCAGGGCCTGCCGATGGTTCCGCAGCGCGAGATCGACAAGGCCCAGTCCGTCGTCGAACGCTTCATGATCCGCTGGCGGGGCGAGCCGGACCCCAAGCACGTGGCGGCGGTGGACGCGTACTGGACGAGCGCCGCGGAGCACGGCATGAACGCCTCCACGTTCACGGCGAGGGTCATCGCCTCGACCGGCGCGGACGTCGCGGCCGCGCTCTCCGGCGCGGTGGGCGCGATGTCCGGCCCGCTGCACGGCGGCGCCCCCTCCCGCGTCCTGCACATGATCGAGGAGATCGAGCGCACCGGCGACGCCAAGGCCTACGTCAAGCGGACGCTGGACAAGGGCGAGCGTCTCATGGGCTTCGGTCACCGCGTCTACCGCGCCGAGGACCCGAGGGCCAGGGTGCTGCGCCGCACGGCCCGCGAGCTGGGAGCCCCCCGCTTCGAGGTCGCCGAGGCCCTGGAGAAGGCGGCCCTCGCGGAACTCCACGCCCGCCGCCCCGACCGGGTCCTCGCCACGAACGTCGAGTTCTGGGCCGCCATCGTCCTGGACTTCGCGGAGGTCCCGGCGCACATGTTCACGTCCATGTTCACCTGCGCCCGCACGGCCGGGTGGTCCGCCCACATCCTGGAGCAGAAGCGCACGGGCCGCCTGGTCCGCCCCTCGGCCCGCTACGTGGGCCCGGGCACCCGCAACCCCCACGAGATCGAGGGCTACGAGGGCATCGCCCACTGACCCGCTCCACGTCCACGGCCTCACCCGACTCCGGGTGGGGCCGTCGGCATGCATCGTCCCGCGAGCCGATCCAGCTCCTCGCCGATGGCCTCCCGCAGCCGGTCATGACGGGCCCCGAGCGCGTACCGCTCCTCGCCCCACATCCGCCGCGGGTACAGCCACACGGGCAGCCGCACCAGGTCCCCGGGCTCCCAGTCGTAGCGCGGCCACACATGCGCGTGCAGAAACCCGTCGGTGTTCCCGAGGATCTCCAGATTGACCCGCCGGAACCCCGTCTCCACCCGCCGGCAGGCCCGCTCGACGGCTTCCCCCAGCCGGTCCATGCCGTCCAGAAATGCCAGCCGCCTGCTCCGCGGCAGCTCGGACAGCCGCTGCACCGCCGGATCATCGGTCAGCAACACCGAGTAGCCGGGCAGGAACTGCACATCGCCCATGACCGCGAAGCCGGCGTCCAGCCTCCGCAGCACGGCCGGGTTCTCACCCCGCAGGGCACTGCCGATCCGATCGTCGCGCCACGCGTCCACCACCATCGCCCCCGGGAAGCCGCAGGAAAACGCAGACGACCCGCGAGTCTGGTTCCTCCGGAGGAGGAGCCGGCCGGACGTACCGGCGACTCGCGGGTCGGGTGACTGCTGGAGATTGGGCCGGCTGCGCGCTTCACTCACGCGCTGGTCCGGCACCGCACTGTGTGTGGTGTCGGGCCGCTAGCCCGCAGCCACCTCACGCGTCCGGTTCTCATACATCTGCCGAACCACCTCCCTTCTCGTGTACCTGGAACCCTAAGAAACCGATCGGCCCCGGATCAACCGCTTTTTTGAGACCTTGACTCCATGACGCAGCGGCAGGCGATTCTCAGCGGTTCGGTGTTCGAGGAGCGGATCGGGTACGCCCGGGCCGTCGTGGACGGGGACTGGGTGCACGTGTCGGGGACGACCGGGTTCGACTACGCGGACATGACGATCTCCGAGGACGTGGTGGAGCAGGCGGAGCAGTGTCTGCGGAACATCGGGGCCGCGCTGGAGAAGGCCGGGTGTTCGTTCGCGGACGTCGTGCGGGTGCGGTACCTGCTGCCGGAGCGCGAGGACTTCGAGCCGTGCTGGCCGGTGCTGCGCGCGTGCTTCGGCGAGGTGCGGCCGGCCGCGACGATGTTGGTGTGCGGGCTCGCGGACCCCCGGATGAGGATCGAGATCGAGGTGTACGCGCGGCGGGGGAGCGGCGAGGTGGTCCTGCCGTTGATCGACTGAGGGCGTGGGCCGCCCGGCGGTGCGGCCGCCCGGGCGGTCCCCGTGGCGTTGACGTGGGGATTGCCGCCGTACAACGATTGCTTCAATGTTCTGGGAACTCGGTGTGCGCTGGGTCACGTTCCAGTTGAATGATGGCAAGGAGCGAACCGACGTGCCGGACGTACGGACGCAGCCTGCAGGGGGTCCAGGTGAGTGCTTCCCGGCGTAGTGGGACCACCGACGAGCTGGGGCCGGAGGAGCCCGGGCGGGACGGTTCGGATGGTCAGGATCTGCTTGCCGCTTTGCTGGACGGGATGGACGCGGCGCTGTGCGCGTTCGACGCCGACGGGGTCGTGACGCACTGGAACCGTGAGGCCGAGCGGATCCTCGGCTGGAGCGCCGACGAGGCCGTGGGGCGGCGCGGGCTGGCCGGGTGGGCCGTGCGCAGCGCGGACGCCGAGGAGGTCGAGGGCCGGCTGCTGTCGGTGATGCACGCGCCGGGGCGGCAGGTGCACGAGTTCGCCCTGCTGACGAAGGACGGCGGGCGCGTGCTCGTGCGGACGCAGTCGGCGGCGGTGCGCGGGCCCGACGGGAAGCCGGCGGGGGTGTACTGCGCGTTCAGCGAGGTGCACGCGCAGATCGATCTGGAGCGGTCGATCGCGCTGAGCGAGGCGCTGTTCGAGGACGCCAGCTGGGGCGTCGTGCTGGTGGACGTGGACCTGCGGCCGGCCGTGGTGAACGCGCACGCGGCCCGGGCGCTGGGCACGGGTCGTACGTCGGTGCTCGGGCGGCCGCTCGGGGAGTTGCTGGCGCAGGGTGTGGAGGAGCTGGAGAGCGCGCTGCAGCACGTGCTGGCGGAGGGTGCGCCGCCCGCGCCGGCCGAGGTGTGGGTGAGTGTGCGCGCGTCGGAGGGCGAGCAGCGGCGGTGCTGGCGCAGCGGCTTTTTGCGGCTGGCCTCGCCCCTCGCGGAGGAGCCGGTCCCGCTGGGTGTGGGCTGGCTGTTCCAGGACGTGACGGAGGCCAAGCAGGCCGAGCAGGAGGCGTCCCTGCTGCGGTTCCGCATGCAGCAGCTGCACCGGGCGTCGCGGGCCGCCGCCGAGTGCGAGGACCCGGCGGAGGCGGCGACGGTCCACCTGGACTTCGCCCTGGCCGGTTTCGCCGACCACGCGCTGATCGACCGGGTCGCCGGTGGCGCGCTCACCGACGCGGAGACCGAGGGGCCGGTGCGGCTGGTCCGGGTCGCCGCGACACCCTCGGGGGCGCCGGGCCCGAGCAAGCTGGCCGACCGCGCGGGACTGCCCGTCCGGTACGCCGAGGGGCACCCGGCCCTGCAGAGCGTGGAGCGCATGGGAGCCCTGCGGGCGAGCGCGGGCGCCGCCTCGCCCGAGGCGGCCCACGAGTGGGCCCTGGCCCGTCAGTGGCCCCCGGACGCGGTGCACGCCCTGTGCGCGGTGCTGCGCAGCCGGGGCCGGACGCTGGGCGTCGTGACGTTCCTGCGGGGCGCGGGCCGCAGCGCCTTCGAGCGCTCCGACGCGATGTACGCGGAGGACGTGGCGGTGCGGATCGCGACGGCGCTGGATCTGGCCGGGCTGACGCAGGAGCGGTGAGGCGCGCCTCCCGGTCTTCTCAGTGCCGGTAGAAGATCCGGTCGCGGTACTGCTCCATCACCCGGGCGTTCCAGTCGTGGCCGCCGTCGACGTTGCCCGAGCGCAGCAGCGGCGGCTCGATGCCGCGGTCGGCGAGCGTCGTGGCCGCCGTCGCCATGACGGCCTGCAGGAGCGCCGAGGTGACGACCGTGGAGGCGGGAGCGAAGGGGGCGGGGATGTCCTCGTGGGTGAGTTCGGCGTCGCCGACTGCGATCTTGGAGTCGAGGACGAGGTCGCAGTGGTCCTTGAGGTACGTGCCGGAGGCGTGCCGGGACTTCGTCTGCGAGGCGTAGGCCACCGACGTCACGCCGATGACCCTGACGCCCAGGGCGCGCGCGTTCATGGCCATCTCGACGGGCAGCGCGTTGCGCCCCGACAGGGAGATGATCAGCAGGGCGTCGCCCTCGCGGAGCGGGGAGCTGTCGAGGACGGCGCTCGCGAGGCCGTCGACGCGTTCCAGGGCGGAGCCGAGCGGCGCGGGCATGACGTCGACGCCGACGACCCCCGGCACGGCGAGCAGGTTCATCAGCGCGAGGCCCCCGGCGCGGTAGACGAGGTCCTGCGCGGCGAGGGAGGAGTGCCCCGCGCCGAAGGCGAAGAGCCGGCCCCCGCTCGCGACGGTGTCGGCGAGGAGCGTCCCGGCCGTGGCGATGCCGTCGGCCTCCTCGTCACGGATCTGCCGCAGCAGGCCGATCGCGGCGTCGAGGAACTGTCCGGCCGGCGCGCGGTCGCTCATTCGGGATCCCTTCGGGCTGGCCTCGCCGCTCGTGTCGCGCATCACGGTGCGGTCTGGACCACTGCGGTGTCAATACGGCCGTGCGGTCCGCGCGCCGAGTGCCGGGCGAGCGCCGGAAGGAAAGTCCGTACCCTTGCGCACGGCCGTGTAATCCCCGGCCTCCCTCCGGCGGCACGGTTGGCGGTGGTATCCGGCAGAATTGGTTGCAGGGCCAGCGCACACGCCGGTGAGCCGTCCAGCCTCCGGCAGATCTCATTCGAGGGGCACGTATGTCCGGACTGATCGACACCACGGAGATGTATCTCCGCACCATCCTCGAGCTGGAGGAAGAGGGTGTGGTCCCCATGCGCGCCCGTATCGCCGAGCGGCTGGACCAGAGCGGCCCCACCGTCAGCCAGACGGTGGCGCGGATGGAGCGCGACGGACTGGTGTCCGTCGCCAGCGACCGGCACCTGGAGCTGACCGACGAGGGCCGTCGGCTGGCCACGCGTGTGATGCGCAAGCACCGCCTGGCCGAGTGTCTGCTCGTCGACGTGATCGGTCTGGAGTGGGAGCAGGTCCACGCCGAGGCGTGCCGCTGGGAGCACGTGATGAGCGAGGCCGTGGAGCGCCGCGTCCTGGAGCTGCTGCGGCACCCGACGGAGTCGCCGTACGGCAACCCGATCCCGGGGCTGGAGGAGCTCGGCGAGAAGGACGGCGCCGACCCGTTCCTGGACGAGGGCATGGTGTCGCTGGCCAGCCTCGACCCGGGCGCCGAGGGCAAGACGGTCGTCGTGCGCCGGATCGGCGAGCCCATCCAGACGGACGCGCAGCTGATGTACACGCTGCGGCGGGCGGGCGTGCAGCCCGGCTCGGTGGTGAGTGTGACCGAGTCGCCGGGCGGTGTGCTGGTCGGCAGTGGTGGCGAGGCGGCCGAGCTGGAGTCGGACGTCGCCTCCCACGTGTTCGTCGCCAAGCCCTGAGCCGCCGCGCCGCCGGCGAGGGCGGCCCGCCGGGGCATGGTCAACTCCCTTCGCGTGGGGGGTTCTTGTGGCGTTGGCGTGATCCGGACCGAATCGGGGATCCGGTCCGCCGAATGGCAGCGCTCGTGCGCTTCCCGTGCGACGCTGTCGCGTGAGGCATATGACCTGAGGGGCTCTGGGCCCGCGGCTCGACAGCGATGTCAGCCCGGCCGGGGAGGGGGCTGGAGGATGTGCCGTGGAGCAGAGGAGGGCCCCGGCGCCGTGCGGCGCCGGGGCCTGTCCTCCCCTGTGCTGACCCGGAGCCCCGAGCTCTCAGGGTCATTCCCCGCGGGCCGGTTTCCCCGAGCGGCCCGCCCCCCGTTGAAGATCTCCCCTCCGCAGCGGCGATCAATCCCCGGGGATGGTCACTCGAACGAGGGGTGTTGCCCGCGAAAACCCCATTCTCGAATGCCCATTCGATAGCCTGCGGGCGGCGCACGGCACACTTGTACGGACAGGTACGACGGCCAGCAGGGCAGAAGGAACAGCAGGCGGAAACACGGTTCACAGGACCGGCCGGCTCCCAGGGAGCCGCGGTCCGCGCGAAGCTTGGGGGGTGCCAGGACATGGCGCGACGCATCGACGTGACCGGGACGGGCGGCGTACGCCTGGCGGCCTGGGAGTTCGGCGACCCGCCCAAAACCGACCCGGCGCAGGACGGGCAGGGGGCGCACGACGGGCACATCGCGCCGGAGGGCTCGCCCGGCGTGCTGTTACTGCACGGCCTCATGGGCCGCGCCTCGCACTGGGCGTCCACCGCCCGCTGGCTCTGCGCGCGTTACCGCGCGGTCGCCCTCGACCAGCGCGGCCACGGCCGCAGTGACAAACCGCCGCAGGGCTCCTTCACCCGAGACGCCTACGTGGACGACGCCGAGGCCGCTCTCGAGCAGCTCGGCCTCGCCCCGGTCGTCCTCATCGGCCACGCCATGGGCGCGCTGACCGCCTGGCAGCTCGCCGCCAAACGCCCCGACCTGGTCCGCGGGCTGATCATCTGCGACATGCGGGCCTCCGCGCTCGGCGGTGCCTCCCAGCGCGAGTGGGGCCAGTGGTTCGAGTCCTGGCCGCTGCCCTTCGCCACGCTGGCCGACGTCCGCAAGTTCTTCGGCGAGGACGACCCCTGGGTGGAGCGGCCCAATCCGGCCCGTGGCGAGTTCTACGCCGAGGTGATGGCCGAGTCCTCGGACGGCTGGCGCCCGGTCTTCGAGCCGGAGCAGATGCTCCGCTCCCGCGAGACCTGGGTGTACGACGCGCACTGGGAGGAGCTGGCCCAGGTCCGCTGCCCCACCCTGGTCGTGCGCGGCCTGGACGGCGAGCTGGGCCGCGCCGAGGCCCAGGAGATGGTCCGCGTCCTGCCCCGCGGCCAGTACGCCGAGGTGGCGGACGCCGGTCACCTGGTGCACTACGACCAGCCGGAGGCCTGGCGTGCCGCCATCGAGCCGTTCCTGGACTCGCTGGGCGACCACTGACGCCGCCTCCGCGGGCGCGTCACCCCTTGCTGACCGCCGCCAGGATCTCCGGCAGCCGCCGGGCCGTCCGCGGAGCGGCCAGCTTCAGCCCCGCCGCCGCGAGCACCGCCCCGTACGCCGTGCCGACCGGCAGCAGCAGCCACCTCCAGTCGTCGCCGTCGGCGCTCACGTTCAGCCAGATCGTGAGCGCGATGACGGGCGCGCACAGCAGGGCGGCCGCCATCATGCCGCCGAAGATGGAGATCCAGGCGAGCCCGGTCTGCCCGGGGGCGACGTTCTTGTACCCCTCCTGCGGGATGGAGTACGGGAAGCGGGCGGAGGTCCACGCCCCGGTCGCGAGCATCGCGCCGAGCAGCGCGAAGGACAGGCCCAGCGCCTCGGGCAGCCGCCGCCAGTCGCCGAGCACGGCCGCGGTCAGGACCGTCACGAGCGTGGCGTAGGGCAGGGTGATCAGCAGCAGGGCGTACGCCCGGGCGCGCAGCTCGACGTAGGCGTCACGCGTCGAGGAGATCGTCATCGCGACCATCCAGAACGCCGAGGTGTCCTGCCCGAACTGGTTGTACATCAGGATGCCGAGCATCCCGGCGGCGAAGCACGCGAAGTACACCGACCCGGTGCCCTGCCAGGCGTTGAACACCGGCACGATCAGCCCGATGGCCAGCGATGTCACCCAGGCGGCCTTGGTCTTCGGGTCGCGCCACACGTACCGCAGGCTGCGCTCCATGACCGTGCCCGTGCGGCTCGGGGCACCTCCCGGGCTTTCGGCACGGGGGGAAGGCAGGAGCCGGCCCAGGCCGGTCGACGAGCGCTCCCGGGCGGCGGACTCGGCGCTCGGCAGGGTGGATCCGTCGGGCGAGGTCATCAGCCGGGTCAGATGCCGCGACCAGAACGCGAGCAGCGCCACCAGCGCACCCGCCGTCAGTGCCAGTTGCCCCACGGCGAGACCGTAGGACCCCTCGCTCACCGCGTGCACGGCCCCGATCGCCGACGCGGGCGGCACCCACCGGAGCACCTCGGCCGCCGGGTCGAGTTCGCCCAGCCCCGACGCCCCGAGCCGCTGCGCGCCGAAGTTGACGATCTGCGCCCCGATCGCGATGACGAGCCCGCTGAGCACCGCGAGGTCCCGTCCCTTGCGGCTGGTCAGCAGCCGTACGTTGGCGACGGCCACGGCCCGTGCGAAGGCCACGCACACCAGCAGCGCGAGGACGACGGCGACGGCACCGACGGCGAACGCCGCCCCGCCCCGCGCCACCGCGACCACGGAACCGACCAGCAGGCACAGCGTGAACAACGGTCCGATGCCCACCAGTGAGGCCGTGAGCAGCGCCCGTACCAGCGGCCGGGGGCGCAGCGGGAGCATCACCAGCCGGGTCGGGTCGAGGGTCTCGTCACCGCTGGGGAAGAACAGCGGCATCACCGCCCAGCCGAGCCCCAGCACCGCCACCGCCAGTACGACCACCGACTCGGCGTGCGCGTGGCCGCGCAGCGCGATCAGGCCGATCAGCTGGAGCGCGGCGAACAGCAGCGCGCAGACCGCCGAGGTGATGTAGGCGGCCTTGCGCCCGCCGGACTGCCGCAGTCCGTTGCGCAGCAGCGACAGCTTCAGCCGGACGAAGACGGGGGTGATCGCGGGGGTGCTCACCGCGACCCGCCCCCCAGCCAGTCCAGATCGGACCCGGCGTCCCGGCTCTGCGCGCCGACGAGTTCCAGGAACGCCCGCTGCAGCGAGGGCGCCTCCCCGCGTACCTCGGCGAGGGTGCCGGTGGCGCGGATCCGCCCGGCGGCCATCACCGCGACCCAGTCGCACAGCGACTCGACGAGCTCCATGACGTGGGAAGAGAACACGACCGTGGCGCCCGAGGCCGTGTACCGCTCCAGGACGCCCCGGATGGTCTGGGCGGAAACCGGGTCGACGCCCTCGAACGGCTCGTCCAGGAACAGCACTTCGGGGTTGTGGAGGAGAGCGGCGGCGAGCCCGATCTTCTTGCGCATGCCGGTCGAGTAGTCGACGACCAGCTTGTGCTGGGCGCCGGCGAGATCGAGGACGTCGAGGAGCTGGGTGGCCCGCTTGTCGACCTCGGCGCCGGGCAGCCCACGCAACCGCCCGCTGTACGCCAGCAGTTCGCGTCCCGAGAGCCGCTCGAACAGCCGCAGCCCCTCCGGCAGCACCCCGATCCGCGCCTTCACCTCGACGGGGTCCCGCCACACGTCGTGCCCGACCACCTCGACCGTCCCCTGGTCGGGCCTGAGCAGCCCCGTCACCATCGACAAGGTGGTGGTCTTCCCGGCCCCGTTCGGCCCGACGAGCCCGATGAACTTGCCCGCGGGCAGCTCCAGATCGATCCCGGCCACAGCGACCTGCTGCCCGAACCGCTTCCAGAGCCCCCGCACACGCACAGCGCTGGATCCCACCGCGTCTCCCTCCGTCACGGAGAACCCTACGGTGGTGTTCTTCGGGGGCGCGGGGCTCTGTCTGAATGCAGCTCCGCCGCGTGGGCGCGATCAACCACGGACGACCCGCGGCCGCCGCACGAACAGCGACCGGCAGACGGACAGGCGCGGCTAACGATCCCTCCCGCACGCATAGGCCAGCGGCGAGATCAACTCCTCCGCGTCCGGCAGCCACCGATTCACAGGCGTCGGCCGGCAGGCCCACTGCACGGCGCCCCGCGACCCGAACCGCGTGGGCGGCGCGGCCACGTACGCCCCCTCACCCAGCACGGACAGATCCAGCGACGACACCGACCATCCCAGCTTCCGCACCAGATCGGGCACCTTCGCCGCCGCCCCCGGCAGCACGAAGAACTCCATCCGGCGATCCGGTGTGAGGGTCACCGGCCCGAGCGTCAGCTCCATCCGCTCCATCCGCGCCAGCGCGAGGAACCCCGCCGTCTCCGCCACGGAGATCGCGTCGAACGTCCGCCCCGTCGGCAGCAGGATCGACGCGGCCGGCTGTTTCTGCCACATCCGCCGCGCGACCGTCGCACTGCCCGTCGCCTGCGTCGCCCAGTCCGGACGCGCCGGGTGCGACCCGGGTGCCGGGCACGCCACGTCACCGCATGAGCAGCGCTGACTCCCGTCGAGGGCTTCCAGCCAGGTGCCGGGGAACACGTCCCAGTGGCGCTCCTCGGCGTAGCGGACAGCGGTCTCCAGCAGCGATTCCCCGCGCTGCTTCGGGATCTGAGCGGCTTCGGTGCCGGCGATCGTCTCTTCCACGATGAACACAACTCTGGTCGTCAACCAGGGGTTACGCCCGCCCCCCGTGCGCGGGGAGGAGCATCGCTTGTGTGGCCGGGGCGCATGGATGCATGTGCGGGGGCGCGCAGGAGGAACCGTGGCCGGGGCCGGGTAGCCACGAGGGGGGCGGCAACAGCCGTTACCCGGCAATCCTCACATGCCTCGCATTCTCGCCTGGTCGGCGGGGCATTGATCTTCACGGCCGGACCTTCTCGCTGGAAGGTGAAGGGGCTCGGCCGCGGAAGACACGTCAACTCGGTGCGTGGGCAGGCACCGCAGCCACAGGGGGTACGCCATGGCCGCAAGGCCGCTCGTCGCCAGGCAGCCGAACGAACGGCTCCAGGCGCTCATCCAGGAAGCCGGATGCTCCAACGCCGGCCTGGCCCGCCGGGTCAACATGTGCGGTGCCGAGCACGGACTCGACCTGCGCTACGACAAGACGTCGGTGGCGCGCTGGCTGCGCGGGCAGCAACCACGGGGCCGGGCCCCGGCGATCATCGCCGAGGCCCTGGGCCGCAAACTCGGCCGTACCGTCACGATCGACGAGATCGGCATGGCCAACGGAAAGAACCTCGCCTCGGGCGTGGGCCTGCAGTTCTCGCCGACGGTACTGGGGGCCGTCGAGCAGGTCTGCGAGCTGTGGCGCAGTGACGTGGGGCGGCGGGACTTCCTGTCCGGCTCCTCCGTCGCCGCGTCCGCGCTGGTCGAGCCCAGCCGCGACTGGCTGATCTCCGCGCCCGACGCTCAGGTGTCGCGCTCGGCGGGGCCACGGGTGGGGCAGACCGACGTCCAGGCGGTGCGGGCCATGACGCAGGCGCTGGTGGATCTCGACCACCAGTACGGCAGCGGGCATGTGCGGCCGGTCGTCGTGCACTACCTCAACAGCGTCGTCTCGGGGCTGCTGGCGGGCTCGTACCGGGAGGCGGTCGGGCGGGACCTGTTCGCCGCGGTGGCCCGGCTGACGGAGCTCGCCGGGTACATGGCCGTCGACACGGGGCAACCTGGCCTGGCCCAGCGCTACTACATCCAGGCGCTGCGGCTCGCGCAGGCGGCCGGGGACCGCGGCTACGGCGGTTACGTGCTCGCGGCCTCCATGAGTCATCTCGCCGCGCAGCTCGGAAACCCGCGGGAGATCGCGCAGTTGGCGCGGGCGGCGCAGGAGGGGGCGCGGGGGCGCGTGTCACCGCGTGCGGAGTCGATGTTCCACGCGGCGGAGGCGCGTGGGCACGCCCTCATGGGCGACGTGCGCGCCGCCCAGTCCTCGGCAGGGCGCGCGGTGAGCGCCCTGGAGGCGGCCGACCCGGCCGCCGGGGACGACCCGGTGTGGATCGCGCACTTCGACGAGGCGTATCTCGCCGACGAGTTGGCCCACTGCCACCGGGACCTCGGGCAGGCCGAGGCGGCGGCCCGGTGCGCTCAGGAGTCGCTGGCCGGGCATCCCGGGACGCGGGCACGCCGCCGGGCCATCGGTTATGTGCTGTTGGCCACGGCACAGGTACAGCAGCGCGAGATCGAAGAGGCGTGCAGCACCGGCATGAAGGCCGTGAAACTCCTGGAGGGGTTGCGGTCCAACCGGGGCGCCGAGTACCTGGAGGACTTCCAGCAGCGGCTGGAGCCGTACCGGGACGAGGCGGTGGTCAGGGAGTTCGGGGCGCGGCTCGACCTGCAGACCGCAGCGTGAACACAAGGTCTGCGGATACGTGAACGTGCGGGAAACGGCCGCCCCGCCGGCGGGAGGTGACATCGACGGCGGGCCGTGATCCGGTGGTGTTACCGCGCTCACAGGGCAGGAGGTCGGGCCCTGTGCTGCGTGGCACGGGGCTCTGGGGACCCGGTAGCGTGACCCGACGATTCACAAGGTCCCCCATTAGTAGGAGTCCCGGTGACGCAGAGTGGACAGGGCGAGGAGCCCTCGGCGCGCCCCGCGCGCGAAGGCATCGTGCTGCCCTCCGACGGTGGCGAGCCCCTGCTGCCGGGCATGACGGGCGGACCGGACGACGCCCCCGGCCGCAGGCCCGCCCCGCCGTCGACGGGCGGGCCGCAGGCCGCGGCCCCCGCGGAGGGCCAGACCTGGGGCGGGCCGTGGGGCCCGGACCAGCAGCGCAGCGCGCCCCCGCCGGGCGGGACCTGGCAGTCCCAGCCCCAGCAGTGGGGCACGCCGGAACCGACCGCCTGGGACGCCCAGGCCCCGGGCGCGCTCCCCGCGGAGGGCACCCGGCCCCCGAACCCGTACGCCGGCACACCGGCGCACCCCGACCCGTACGGCTCGGCCCAGCCGTCCGCGGGCCACACCGGCTACGACCCGTACGGCATCTCCGGCGGAGGAGCCCCCTTGCCCCCGGAGGGCTCGGGTGCGCCCGGGTACGGGTATCCGCACGGAGCCGGCGGGGGACAGCAGCCGCAGGGAGCTTCCGGGTACGGCCATCCGCAGGGGACCGGTTCGCCGCAGGGCGCCGACCCGTACGGGGGCGGTCTGCCGCCGGCCTCCGACGGGTACGGGCAGCCTGCCGGGGGAGCGCCGCAGCCACAGGCGGCAACCGGGTACGGGACCGGCGGGGGCGCGCCCCTGCCCTCGCCCGCGGACGACGGCGCGACCCAGTACATACCGCCCGTCGCCGGGGACGCCGCCGCGGCCACGCAGTATCTGCCGCCGGTCGCGCCGGCCGCCGACGAGGGGGCGACTCAGTACATACCCCCCGTGAGGCCGGGAGCGCTGCCGCCCGAGACGCCGTCCGGGGAGGACCCCGAGGCGACGCGGTTCCTCGGGACCGGGCCCCGGGCCGGGTCGGGAGCCGGGCCGCTGCCCCCCGCCTCGAATCCGGACGCCGAGGCGACGCAGTACATCGCGCCGGTGCCGGGCGAGGACAAGCAGCCGCCCGCCGAGTTCGACAACCTCTTCCGCAGTGAGCGGGGCGCCGAGAGCCCGGCCGGGGCCACCCAGCAGATGCCCCGCATCGAGCAGCACCGGCCGCAGCCCCAGCCCTCGTACGGCGCTCCCGGGCCTTCCCACGCCCCGCCCGCCGCAGAGCGCTCACGTGGTGGCCGTAGCGGTTCGCGCGTCCCCCTGATCGCGGCCGTCGGCATCGGCATCGCCGTCCTCGGCGTCGGCGCGGGCGCGCTGCTCGCCGGTGGCTCAGGCGGTGGGGACGACGAGGGCGGTGACAAGAAGACCGTGGCCGCCTCCGCTCCCGCGACGGACGGTTCCGCCTCGCCGTCGGCCGATCCGGCCCGGGCCCAGGCCGTCGAGCTGGACAAGCTGCTCGCCGACAGCGGCAACAGCCGCAGCACCGTGATCAACGCGGTCGGCGATGTGAAGCGCTGCGACAACCTCTCGCAGGCCGCGAAGGACCTGCGCGACGCCGCCGAGCAGCGCAGCGGTCTGGTCACCCGGCTCTCCGGCATCGAGGTCGACCGGCTCCCCGAACACGCCGCGCTGACCACCGCCCTCACCAAGGCCTGGCAGGCCTCCGCCTCGGCCGACAACCACTACGCGGCCTGGGCCGACCAGACCGCGGGCCGGAAGGGCTGCAAGAAGGGCCAGGCCCGCACCACCGACCAGACCCTGGCCGGGAACCGCGCCAGCGGCGTCGCCAGCGCCCAGAAGGCCAAGGCGGCCGGGCTGTGGAACGGGATCGCGAGGAAGTACGGCCTGACCGAGCGTCAGCCGACCCAGCTGTGACGAAGACGGCCCGGTGGGGACGTGAACTGCCGGGCGGCGACGCTCAGTAGTTCACGTCGGCGTCCTGGAGCGTCTTCGTGGTGTCGACGAAGCCCTTGCGCGCCGACACCAGGCGCCCCTCCCGCACCACCTGTACGGTCACGTTCGCGTTGACCAGGCGCGGGAAGCCCACGGCGGCGAGCTTGTCCTGGAACTGCCAATGGAGCGTCGGCGTCAGCCCGCCCGTGCTGACCTTCAGGCCGTCGTCCAGGGCGTCCGTGACCGTGTCCGCGGTCACCTCGCCGTCGCCGAGCGACTCGGCGATCTGCCGGAACACCGTGTAGGCGATCCAGGTGGTCTGCACTCCGGCGTCCGCGGGGTCGATGCGGTTGTCGCCGAAGGCCTCCTCCCGGATCACCCGCTTCATCTCGTCCCAGCGCGGATCGCTCGCCACCGGGTACCAGCCGGTGACGTACGAGCCCTCGTAGGGCCCCGAGGCTCCGCCGGTCGCGTCGATCACCGTCTGGTCGGCGCTGCCGAGCACGGTGGCCGTCCGCACCTCCGGGTAGTCCTCGCGGGCCCGCCGGAAGGAGTCCATGAAGGTGCCGTTGCGGTCCCCGAGCGCGGGCACCACGCATCCCTGGCCGGTTCCCCCGGTCGTCGTGCGCAGGGCCCGCTCGGCCTGGTCGTCGTACGCGGTGGCGTCCTCCGCCGCCCGCTGGTCGTTCGAGGGCCGGTGCCCGCCCGCCTTCAGACCGGAGTCGAGCAGCGGGGGGAGCTGGTCGCCCGCGATGGTGTCGGGACGGACCAGCACGACGGGGCCGCAGTCGGAGAGTGCGCCGCCGAGACCGGCGAGCAGCGCGGGCTGACCGCCGTTGACGGGGTAGGACAGAGGGCTGGTGAACTCGGCGTTGGTGATGCCGTAGCCGCCTATGTAGGGGATGCCGGCGCCCTCGAGCGACGGGAAGAAGGAGTCCGGGTACTGACTGTAGGATCCGACGACCGCGACCACGTTCTCCTTGGCGGCCCGCCGGGCGCACTTCGCGGCTGCCACGCTGTCGTTGTGGTCGTTGCAGGTCAGCACGGTGAGCTTGCGGCCGTTGATCCCGCCGTTGGCGTTGATCCAGCGGGCGTAGGCATGGGCGAAGGCGGGCATGCCGGGCTTGTTGGTGGCCTTGGTGTTCTGCGGGGCCCAGGTCATGACGGTGATGGTGTCGCCCCCGGCATCCCCCGTGGTGCCGGGGACCGTACCGCATCCGGCGAGGAGCGACGCGCATACGACCGCCGTGCCCGCGGAGAGGATGCCGTTCCTGGCGTGACGGGTGAGGAGGCCGGGGAGGAATGTGCTGCGGGTGCGTCGCCTGCCGGTCATGGTTCCGCACGATTCCGTCACACGACGAACCCATGAGTGATGTCCGGTCAACAATGGGTGACGTACCGGTGAATTGCGGGGGCCGGTGTGACCGATGTGGAGGGGAACGTACGATCGATGACCGTGCAAGCTTCGGAGAACTCTTCCCGACGTGGCCGTCGCTCATCCACCATGGGCGGCATGCCTGCCAACGACATGCCGTGGTGGCGCTGGCGCAGCAACGTGCGCTCGGCGCTGCACATGCTCTCCGATCCCGTCTTCCAGCGGGACGTCTGGCTGGCCGGCGTGGACGGCTACGGCGATGTGACCGACGCGGTGTACCGGCTGGTCGAGGACACCTGGCTGGACCACTGGTCCGCCGAGAAGTACGTCGGCACGATCTTCCGGGACTCCCAGGAGGCGGCCCTCGTCGACAGCGCGGTGCTGCGGGTGCTGCGGATCATGCACCAGGTCGGGCCGGACGCGCCGGTCGCCGCGTACCTCGAACACGAGGCCTGGCCGGAGGCGGTCCGGGCGGCCCGGGAGGCGCACGTGCGGCTCGCGGCGAGCGATGGCGAGGAGCCGGACGCGCCGCCGCGCAGCCTGGAGGTGCTGCGCATCATGACCAGGTCCGCCTAGCGGCCGTCGCGGCGGTCCGCCCTGCGGGACGATTGCCGGTGGTGTCGTTCCTTGTGGGAACCTGTCCCGCATGAACGAGCAGTCCACCAGCGCCGCGGTCCCGGCCGACCAGTACGTCCTCACCCTGTCCTGCCCTGACCGGAAGGGCATCGTGCACGCCGTGTCGAGCTATCTGTTCATGACCGGGTGCAACATCGAGGACAGCCAGCAGTTCGGCGACCACGACACGGGACTGTTCTTCATGCGGGTCCACTTCTCGGCGGAGGCGCCGGTGACCGTGGAGAAGCTGCGGGCCAGCTTCGCCGCGATCGGCGACTCGTTCCAGATGGACTGGCAGATCAACCGGGCCGACCAGAAGATGCGCATCCTGCTGATGGTCAGCAAGTTCGGGCACTGCCTGAACGACCTGCTGTTCCGGGCGCGGACCGGGGCGCTGCCGGTGGAGATCGCCGGAGTGGTGTCGAACCACACGGACTTCGCCGAGCTGGTGGGCTCGTACAACATCCCCTTCCACCACATTCCGGTGACGAAGGACACGAAGGCCGAGGCGGAGCGGCAGCTGCTCGACATCGTGCGTGAGGAGGGCGTGGAGCTGGTCGTGCTGGCCCGCTACATGCAGGTCCTCTCGGACGACCTGTGCAAGGCGCTTTCCGGGCGGATCATCAACATTCACCACTCCTTCCTGCCGAGCTTCAAGGGCGCGAAGCCGTATCACCAGGCTCACGCCCGGGGCGTGAAGCTGATCGGAGCGACGGCCCACTACGTGACGGCCGACCTCGACGAGGGGCCGATCATCGAGCAGGAGGTCGAGCGGGTCGGGCACGACGTGACGCCGGAAGGACTCGTCGCCATCGGGCGCGACGTGGAGTGCCAGGCGCTGGCCCGGGGTGTGAAGTGGCATGCCGAGCGGAGGATTCTGCTCAATGGGCGGCGGACTGTGGTGTTCGCCTGACGGCTTTGGTGGTCCTGTACCTGCGGCGGGTGCGGATGCTCCGTGGCTTGTCGCGGTTCCCCGCCCCTGAGGACGTGCCCCCGAGGCCGGTTCTACATCCGGCTCAGTGACGCCGCCGCGAACAGGACGGCCGTGATCGCCTCCTTGTCTCCCACCTGGCCCGCCGCTGCCTCCTGCGGAGGTACGTGACCGGCTGCCAGGCGGCAGAACTCGACGCCGTCCAGGGCCACATGGGCCACCTCGTGCTCGGCGGAGCCCTTCGCCGCGGGGGAGTCGAGGGGGATCAGCCACTCGCCGCCGCCCGAGCCCTCGATCTCCAGGCGGAGGCTGCGGCCCGGCTCGCCCGCCGCGACCAGGTGACGATGGTGGGCGGGGGAGGCCAGGCCGACCCGGCGGCGGTGGGCCAGGGCCGTCGGCAGCATCCGGGCCGCCAGGTCGATCATGCGGTGCAGATGGCGCGGCGAGGGTGGGGCGTAGGGGTAGTCGACCGCGTCGGCGATGTCCTCCGCGTGCACCCAGCACTCGAAGGCGCGGTCGAGCATCGCGTCGTGCAGGGGCAGCTCGAAGTCGCCGTACGACACCGCCGTCTTCCCGGCGCCGCCGCCCGTGAAGGACACCGTGCGGACGAGGTTGTGGCTCTGCTCCCGCCAGGGCGTGCGCAGGAAGCGGGTGGGCGGGAAGCGGGAGGCGCGCCAGAACGCCTCGGTGCGGGCCGCAGGCGTCGGGTGCCGGGACGGGACGTCGCCCAGCGGGTCGTCCAGGCCGAGCGCGACCGCCACCAGGCCGTCGACGCTGAGCAGATGCGCGATGACCCCGGCGACGGTGGTGCGGCGGCTCGTCGACTCGTCGGAGCGGAACCAGCGCAGCCGTACCGGCGCGTGCCACTCGGCGTCGCCGAAGTCCTGGAGCAGCGCGTCCAGGCGCGCGGTCTCGGCGTCGTACGCGGCCGCCCAGTCCGGTACCGGGATGTGCGGCGGGCGCCGCTCCAGGCAGGTCTGAAGGACACGCGTGCGCAAACCCGGGTTCAGATCGAGGCTCTCGGGGCGTTGCAGCAGCCCGACCGCCTCGCGCAGCCGCCGGGCTTCGTCGGCGCAGACGCCGCAGCCGCCGAGGTGCTCCTCGACGGCCGTGGCCTCCTCGGCCGAGCACGCGGCCAGCGCCCAGGCGCCGAGCAGGGACTTCAGCACGGCGTGCTCGAAGACGGGCGGGGCGGGCGGCGGTGCCGGCTCGCCGAGGGTCGCCGGCTCGGGCAGCGGCAGTCCGCTGTCCTCGACGGAGACCCGGGGCATGGGTATGCGTGGCGGGTGTCCGGATTCCGGGGCCTCACCGCGCCGGGGCGTGTCCGGCCCTTCCGGTCCGCCGGGGCCGGCTGAGCCGGTCGGTCGGGAAGGGCTGCCGAAAACCGGCCCGCCTTCGCCGCTTTCATCCCGAATGCCGCTCCCGTCCCGCCTGTTGCCCTTCTCCTCGCGGCCGTCATCGCCGTCGTACGCCTCGTACCGGTCCGGTCCGTTCACACCGCACCCCCGTGTCCGGGCGGTGCGCCCGGTGCCTCGGCGTCGTGGGCGGTGGAGAGCAGTTGCAGGCCCAGGCGCAGGCGGCGGCGGGCCTCGTCCTCGGTGATGCCCAGGTCGGTGGCGGTCTGGCGGTAGTCGCGGCGCTGGAAGTAGGCCCGTTCCAGGGCCGAGCGCAGGGGCACCGGCATGGACTGGACGATGTAGTCGGCCCGGGCGGCGACCGAGGCGCGGCGCACCCGGTGCTCCAGTGCCTCCGTGGTGCCGGAGCCTTCGCGGGCGAGAGCGGCGGTCTCCGTGGCGCGCAGCCGCTGCACCGCCAGCCGGTGGGTCAGGGTGGCGACCCAGGTGCGCAGCGGGCCCTGTTTGGGGTCGTAGGAGTCGGGATGCTCCCAGACGTGGATGAAGACCTCGCGGGTGATGCCGTCGGCGGCGCGCTCGTCGCCGAGCACGCGGTGGGCGAGGCCGTGCACGAGGGAGGCGAACCGGTCGTAGAGCTCACCGAGGGCGGCCGCTTCCCCGCGGGCGAGCCGCTGCTGCATCGTGCGGTCCCAGCGAGGCGGTACGTCCTTTTTCGCCATGCGGCCCCCTCACCCCCTGCTCGTGTTTCCCGCGCGCGTGTCCTGTCCAGCCTGTGCCGACGTCTCCTCGAATGTAGTCGGCACGTCCGGTAGCGCACGTCCCTTTGTGGCAATGTGCGCCCCCTGACCGGCCGTAGATGGTAGAGGGCCACCGGTGCTCGCACCGGGTGCCTTTGGGCTCGCGCCTACCCACGAACCTCCCGATCAGACCTGACTGAAGAGGATCGAACAGGATCGAAGTCGACTAAAACAAGCCTCTCCTGCGGGGGATCCGTTTTTCGGGTCGCGTTTCAGGGAACGGCCGCTGGGCAGCCGCGCTGCAAGGAAGCGTAGGGACTGCTTCCGTTTTGGCGATCGAGGGGCGTGGTGGTGACCTTCAATGTGACCGGTGGCGAGCAGGGCGATTGGGCTGTGCTCCAGGTGTCGGGCGAGCTGGATCTGGTGACATCGCCGGTGCTGCGTCAGCGTGTGCACGACGTCGTGGCCGAGGGGCACCACTGCCTCGTCCTGGATCTGTCCGAGGTGTTCTTCTGCGATTCCAGCGGCGTCGGCGTGCTCATCGCGGTCCGCCGCCTGATCCGCTCCTGCCAGGGCCGGCTGCGCCTGGTGCTGCCCGCCCGGGGCGCGGCCGACGGATCGCACGTCAACCGCGTCCTCGGAGCGCTGGGCGTCCGCAGGCTGTTCGACGTGTACGGCGATGTGGACGCGGCCCTCGGCGACGAGGGCGAACCCCTGTCCGCGTGACGGGCCGATGACGCGCGGTAGGCCGAGTGTCGCCGTTTCGGCACACCGGTGTCCCGGAATTCCCCCGGTCTTGGCAGAAGTGACGTTTTCCCGCGCCCGAACGGCTCCCTCCGTCGTACGCTCCGACCGAGACACACCCCATCCGACGTAAGGCGGCCCGAGAGAGACATGGCCAGCAGCGAGTACGAGCACAAGATCGCCGCCCGGTTCGCCACCTTCGACCAGGACGGCAACGGCTACATCGACCGCGAGGACTTCTACGGCGCGGCCAAGGGGCTCCTGGCGGAGTTCGGCGTGGCGGCCCGGTCCGACAAGGGGCAGGCCCTGTACGGCGGTGCCGAGGCCTTCTGGCAGGGCATGGCCGGGATGGCGGACCGTGACGGCGACCAGCGCATCACGCGCGAGGAGTTCGTCAACGGCGCGGTCAAGCGCCTGCGCGACAACCCCGACCGGTTCGCCGAGATCGCCCGCCCCTTCCTGCACGCGGCCCTGGACGTCGCCGACACCGACGGTGACGGTGCCGCGACGGTCGAGGAGGCCGCCCGTGTGCTGAAGTGTCTCGGCGTCCCCGAGGACGCCGCCCGGCCGGCCGCCGCCGCGCTCGACGGGGACGGTGACGGCAAGGTCGGCGAGGCCGAGGTCGTCCCGGCCTTCGCCCGCTACTTCACCGTGCCCGAATAGCCCGGCCGGGGCGCGTGCCCGAGCGGCCTCACGTGCCCGCATAGCGCTCGCGGAGCTTGTACTTGAGCACCTTCCGCAGGGTCTCGCCCCGCGGAAGGGTGTCCACCACCTCAAGCCGCTCGGGCAGCTTGTGCACCGACAGTCCCTCGGCGCGCAGGAACGCGGTCACGCCCGCGAGCGTCAAGGAAGCGGCTCCCGGCGGCTGTTCCACCACCGCGCACACCAGTTCCCCGCGCTCGGCGTCGGGCAGGCCGATCACGGCCGCGTCGCCGATCGCCGGATGCCGGTGCAGCAGGTCCTCGATCTCCCGGGCCGAGATGTTCTCGCCCTTGCGGATGATCACGTCCTTCAGGCGGCCGGTGAGCACCAGGTGCCCGGTCTCCGTGAGGTGCCCGAGGTCGCCGGTGCGCAGGAACCCGTCCTCGTCGAAGGCCTCCGCCGTCTGCTCGGGGTCCAGATACCCGCGGCACACGGCCTCCCCGCGCAGCCGCACCTCCCCGTCCACGATCCGGATCTCCATGCCCTCCGGTGGCCGTCCCTCGGTCGCCGCCAGCAATCCGGGACCGTCGTCCGGCGCCCCCATGGTGACCATCGGCACCTCGGTCATGCCGTAGCCGTGGGTGAGCTGCACGCCCATCTCCCGCACCACGGCGTGGTACAGCTCCGGCGGCTTGGGCGCTCCGCCGCCCGCCAGCAGCCGAAGGGTGGGCACCACGGGCGTCCCCGGCCGCTTGCGCTGCTCGGCCAGGAACATCGAGTAGAACGCCGTCGACCCGCCCGCCATCGTCACCCCGTGCGCGCGGTACGCCGCCAGCGCGTCCGGCAGCGCGAACTGCTCGAACAGCACCGCCGGGAAGCCGTACAGCAGCAGCATCACCGTGTAGTCGGGGCCGCCGATGTGGGCGTACGGGAAGGCGATCGAACCCACGTCGTTCGCCGCGGGCCGCAGCGCGTGGGCCAGGCAGGAGCCGCCCGCGAGCAGCGAACGGTCCGTGTGCAGCACGCCCTTGGGGTCGGACGTCGTGCCGGACGTCCAGTAGATCCAGCGGACGGCGGTGCCGTCGGAGGGTGGGGGCGGCAGAACGGACGGATCGCCGTCGGGCAGCGCCCGGTAGGCCTCGAAGACGCCCTTCGCGCCCAGTCGGCGGGCCATCTCCCCGTGGTCGAAGCCGCGCCAGACGCCCGGCACCGCGAAGAACTCCGCCTCGGACGCGCGCAGGGCGAAGCCGACCTCCCGGTCCCGGTAGAAGGGGATCACCGGGGTCTGCACGGCACCGAGACGGGCCAGGGCGAAGGACAGCACGGCCGTCTCGATGCGGGTGGGCAGTTGCCAGGCGACCACCGTGCCGGGGCGCACACCCATGCCGTACATCCCGGCCGCGACCCGCTCGGCACGCGCACGCAGGGCCTCGAAGGTGAGCGTGCGGTCGCCCTGGAGGAAGAGTGGCCGGTCGGGGGTGAGGGCGGCGCGGCGGGTGACCAGCTCCCACAGGGTGGCGGACGAACTCAGGGCGTGCGGGGTCTCGTTCACGGGTGCCCCCTGCTCCTTGGCTGACGGATCGTCAGATGAGATGCTATCTGACGCAGCATCAGATGAGCACCGTCCGGCGGAGGGGACCCATGGCGACCGAACTGCCCCGCATCATCAGCGTCGACGACCACGTGATCGAGCCCGCCCACCTCTTCGACACCTGGCTGCCGGCCAGGTACCGCGAGCGCGGGCCCAGGGCGCTGACCGCCGGCATCGGTGAACTCGCCTACATCGGCGGCAAGTACCGCATCACCATGGACCCGGACGGTCCGCCCACCGACTGGTGGGTCTACGAGGACCTGAAGTTCCCGTACAAGCGCAACATCGCGGCCGTCGGCTTCGACCGGGACGAGATGACCCTGGAGGGCATCACCCGCGCGGAGATGCGGCCCGGCTGCTGGGACCCGAAGGAACGCCTGAAGGACATGGACCTCAACCACGTCGAGGCGAGCCTCTGCTTTCCCAGTTTCCCCCGGTTCTGCGGGCAGACCTTCGCCGAGGCGCACGACAAGGAGGTCGCCCTCGCCTGCGTGCGCGCCTACAACGACTGGATGGTCGAGGAGTGGTGCGGCGACAGCGGCGGGCGGCTCATCCCGCTGTGCCTGATCCCGCTGTGGGACATCGGCCTGGCGGTCGCGGAGATCCGCCGCAACGCCGCACGCGGGGTGAGGGCGGTGACCTTCTCCGAGATCCCCACCCACCTCGGGCTCCCGTCCATCCACTCCGGCTACTGGGACCCGTTCTTCGCCGTCTGCGAGGAGACCGGGACGGTCGTCAACATGCACATCGGATCGTCCTCACAGATGCCGGCCGCCTCCCCGGACGCCCCGCCCGCCGTCCAGGCCTCGCTCAGCTTCAACAACGCGATGGCCTCGATGATGGACTTCCTCTTTAGCGGCGTCCTGGTGCGGTTCCCGCGCCTCAAGCTCGCCTACTCCGAGGGCCAGATGGGCTGGATCCCCTACGCCCTGGAGCGCGCCGACGACGTCTGGGAGGAGCACCGCGCCTGGGGCGGCGTGCGCGACACCGTCCCCGAGCCGCCGTCCACGTACTACTACCGGCAGATGTTCTGCTGTTTCTTCCGCGACAAACACGGGGTCGCCTCGATCGACGTCGTCGGCCGGGACAACGCCACCTTCGAGACCGACTACCCGCACGTCGACTCGACCTTCCCGCACACCAAGGAAGTCGCCCTCGACCATGTGAAGGGCCTCGACGACGAGACGGTCTACAAGCTGATGCGGGGCAACGCCATCCGGATGCTGGACCTGGACCTCGACCGCTGATGGACCTGTCGTACACGCCCGAGGAGGAGGACTTCCGGGCCCGGCTGCGCAACTGGCTCGCGAAGACGCTCCCGGGTCTCCCGCCCAGACCGTCGCCCGGCGACTGGCCGGGGCGGCGGGCGTACGACCTCGGCTGGCAGCGCACGCTCCACGACGCCGGATACGCCGACGTCCACTGGGGTGCCTCACCGACCCTGCGGCTGATCTTCCTGGAGGAGACCGAGAAGGCCGGCGCGCCCTATGTGGGCGCCAACTTCGTGGGTCTCCTGCACGCCGGCCCGACCGTCGCCGCGGAGGGCACGCCGCAGCAGCGGGAGCGCTGGCTGCCGCCGATCCTGCGCGGCGAGGAGGTCTGGTGCCAGGGCTTCAGCGAACCGGAGGCGGGCTCCGACCTCGCGGCCCTGCGCACCCGAGCGCGGCGCGACGGCGACGCCTACGTGGTGACCGGCTCCAAGATCTGGACCTCCCACGCGCAAGTGGCCGACTGGTGCGAGCTGTTGGTCCGCACCGACCCCGAGGCGCCCCGGCACCGGGGCATCACCTGGCTCGCCCTGCCCATGGACGCGCCCGGCATCACCGTACGGCCGCTGCGCACGCTCGCCGGGTCGGCCGAGTTCGCCGAGGTGTTCCTCGACGAGGTGCGGGTGCCGGTCGCGAACCGGGTCGGGGACGAGAACGACGGCTGGCGCGTGACCATGGTGACGCTCTCCTTCGAGCGGGGCACGGCCTTCGCCGGCGAGGTCGTCGCCTGCCGGCGGGTGCTGGGCGAACTGGCCGTCGAGGCCCGTACGAACGGCCGCTGGGACGACCCGGCCCTCAGGCGCCGGCTGGGCAGGCTCAACGCCGAGTTCCGGGCGCTGTGGCGGCTCACGCAGTGGAACGTGAGCGCGGCGGAGGAGTCGGGCGGGGTCCCGGGCACCGGCGGCTCGGTCTTCAAGCTCCGCTATTCGCACGCCCGCCAGGAGCTGTACGACGCTGCCGCCGAGGTGCTGGGCCCCGACTGCCTCGACCTGGACCGGCCGTGGACCCTCGACCGGCTGTCCGCCCTGTCGTACACCATCGCGGCCGGCACCTCGCAGGTCCAGCACAGCATCATCGCCGAACGCATCCTCGGCCTGCCGAAGGGGCGGTGAGGGGCCGTGCGGTTCCGTCTGACGGACGACCAGCGTGCCCTGCGGGACGGGGTGCGCGGGGTGCTCGCACGGCGCTTCGACGGGGAGGCGCTGCGGGCCGCGCTGGAGGGCGCCGGTGAGGGGGCCGCCGCCGGGGCGCCGCGTCTCGACCGGGAGGTGTGGCGGGCCCTCGGTGACCTCGGGTTCTTCGCGCTGCGGGTGCCGGAGGCGGACGGTGGGGTCGGACTCGGTCTGCCCGAGGCGGTGTTGGCGTTCGAGGAGGCGGGGCGGGCGCTGCTGCCCGGGCCGCTCGTCGCCACCCACCTGGCGGCCGGTGCCGTACCCGGCGCGGCCACCGGGGAGACGGTGGTGGCGGCCGTGGACGGCGGGCTGGTGGAGTGGCTGGCGCAGGCGGACGTCGTCCGCGGGGACGCCACCGGAGCCGTGCCGCTGCGCTCGCTCGACCCGCTCACCCCCCTGCACCGCCTGCCCGCGCGGCGATCCGCTCCCGACCCCGTCGCGGTCCTGCTCACCGCCGCCGAGCAACTCGGCACGGCCGGCCGCGTCTGCGAACTGGCGGCGCAACACGCCCGGGCCCGCGAACAGTTCGGCCGGCCGATCGGGGCCTTCCAGGCGGTGGCGCACCTGTGCGCGGGGATCTTGGTCCGGGCGGAGACGGCCCGCGTCGCGGTGTACGCGGCCGCCGTCACCGCCGACCCGGCCGACATCGCCGCGGCCCGGGTCCTCGCCGACGAGGCCGCGGTGCGCGGCGCCCGGGACTGCCTCCAGGTGCACGGCGGCATGGGCTTCACCTGGGAGTCCGAGGTCCATCTGCATCTGAAACGCGCATGGGTTCGAACCCAGCGTGCGGGGGGCGTCACGGAGAGTGAGGAGCTGCTCGCGGCTGCTCTGCCCCCCGGAACGGCCTGACGGGCCGTCTGGCTGCGACGTCGCCGTGCGCGTTCCCGGAGATGTCATGGATCGTGGCATACCGGAATCACGGAGCGTTGATATCGGCTTGTGTCCTCAGTGTGACTCGTTACGGCCTGGAGTCGATTGCCCGCTCCGGTACCTTGTGTCAGATGCGAGTGGCTCCGAGCGCAGTGCGACCCAGTGGCGCGGCCTGTTCGACTGCCCGCGGCGAGCGTCGCACAGTATGCCGCACGGGTACTCCTTCGCGCTGGAATATGCCCGAAGCGCTTGTTGGCGTGACTGTACGTCAACCATGCTGTCCCACAAGGGACTCACGTTCTGTGATCCTTGTCCCGGCCGTTGTTCTGGCCATGCAGAAAATGGCTACGATCGTGGCCCTCGTGAGGCGCGAGCCTAAGTGTCCGCCGGTTCGGATGGTGTGAGCGGTGCAGGTGCTTCAAGTGCAGCTGGAGATCCGGCCCGACCCCGCAGAAGTGGGGCGAGCCCGGCGGTGGGCCCGCTCCCGCCTGGCCGGGTCCGGCATACAGGCCGACGAACCCCTCGCCGAGACGCTGATCCTGCTCGTCTCCGAGCTCGTCACCAACGCCGTGGTGCACACCGGCCGCCCCGCCGTCCTGCGGCTGTCCCTGCCGCCCGTGGTGACGGAGGAGGCCACGGTCCGCCTGGAGGTGGCGGACCGCAGCGACCGGGCACCCGTGCCCCGGTGCGCCGGTGACGACGCGACCGGCGGCCGGGGCCTGGCTCTCGTCGACGGTCTCGCCGACCGCTGGGGCTGGAGTGTCGAGGCCACCGGCAAGCGCATCTGGTGCGAACTGGACCGGTGCGCGAAGTCCCGCGAGCTGTCGGCGTCGTGCGGAGGCGGTGCGGTGGCGTACGGCGGCGGGGCGTCATTCGAAGGGCTGGCGTACGAGGTGGTGTAGGACGCCGGCCGTGCCCGCCGGGCGCGTGGTGTGTGACGGCACATGCCGCGGGGTTGTACTGCGGGGGCGGGGCACGGAGGCAGAGGGACGGCCGATTAGGTCGGGGCATGCGGTGATGCGCCGGGATGTGCTTCCGTGCGCGCCCGCGACGAAAGCCGTATAAGCGGCATACCGCCGAGCGGGTGTTGACGCCGCGTGACCATGTGATCACGCTGGTGGGCAGCGATTCGCCGTGAGGGGACGACGAGGGCTTCGGTGGACGGCAGCCCTCGTCGAGTGCGAGTCGCTGTTCGGCGGCGTCGGCTTCTTTCGAGGTCAGGAAGTCGGGGCGGGAGCGCCGGAGTCGGGTGGCGGCGCGCGCTGCCGTGCTCGGGGCGAGCAGCGCGACGCCGCCACCTCGTTGGTGGCGGCCCGGCCGTGCGGGGCCTACAGGACGGCCACGGGTGCCACCGGAGAACCGGTCGCCCCGGTGAACGGTTCGGGGGTCGCCGTCAGCAGGAACGCGTACCGGCCCGCTTCTCCACAGGCTGTGGACAACTTTTCGAGATTCCAGTTCTGGCCCTGTGGCATGCCCATCTCCACCAGGTCGAGGGCGTGCACCGGCAGCCAGAGGTTCTCCACCTCGGGCGGGAACACCTCGAAGGTGAGGGTGTCGTTGGCGACGGCGGCGACGTCCCGCGCGTGGAACCACTCCGGTGTGCGGATCGACAGCCCCGGCGACGGATACGCGTAGCCGTGCCGGTCCCCGGCCAGGCAGCTCCGGATCTGCCCGGTCCGCACCAGCACGATGTCACCGGCCCGCACCCGTGTGCCGGCCAACTCCTCGGCGGCGTCCAGGTCCTCGGGTGTGACCGCGTACCCGCCGTCGAGCCGGTCCGTGCCGCGAGCCCGGGCGACGTCCAGCAGTACCCCGCGTGAGACGACGTGCCGGACCGTGCCGATGCCGCTGAACTCGGCGCCGCCGTGCGGGGTGACGGTGTGGGCGGGACGGCCGTTGTAGAGCCGGCCCGAGTGCGACACATGGGGCAGGGCGTCCCAGTGGGTGGCCGCCTGCAGCCCCATGGTCACCACGTCGTCGCTGCACGCGACCGTGCCCGGGCCGAAGATCTCCTGGTTGATCTGCACCATGGCGTGCAGGGGGTCGATACGGCCGGGGATCATCCCCGTCTGCACACCGTCGCGCTGGAGAGGCAGGGCGAGCGGGATGCGGTGGCCGGTGCGGACGGTCGCCGCGGCTTCCCTCACCACTTCGTCGGTGATCAGGTTCAGCGTGCCGATCTCGTCGTCGGCCCCCCAACGGCCCCAGTTGTTCACGCGCTTGGCGATGTCGTGGAACGCGTCCGGTAGTGACATGAGTCCTCCCCGGGGCTTGTCCGCGCCTATCTGACGGGTCGTAGAATTCGGGAATCCAATATCTAACGGTCCGTCAGAAACCGTGGGACGGGAAGGGGCCGGGCGTGGGGAACTTCTTGGCAGGCAAGGTGGTCGCCGTCACGGGTGCCGGGCGGGGCATCGGCCGGGCGGTCGCCCTCGCGGCGGCGGCCGAGGGAGCGAAGGTCGTCGTCAACGACTACGGCGTCTCGGTCGACGGCGCCTCACCGGCGAGCGAGATCGCCGAAACCGTGGTCAAGGAGATCGAGGCGGCGGGCGGTGGGGCCGTGGCCGTCGCCGACGACATCTCCACGATGGCGGGCGGGCAGCGCGTCGTCGACGTGGCGCTGGCGTCGTACGGGCGGCTGGACGGTGTCGTCTGCGTGGCCGGGATCCTGCGCGAACGGATGCTGTTCAACATGACCGAGGAGGAGTGGGACCCCGTCGTCGCGACCCATCTGAAGGGCACGTTCACGGTGTTCCGGGCGGCCTCCGCGGTGATGCGCAAACAGCGCTCCGGCACGCTCATCGGCTTCACCAGCGGCAACCACCAGGGGTCGGTGTCGCAGGCCAACTACAGCGCCGCCAAGGGCGGGATCATCTCGCTGGTGCGCAGCGCCGCGCTCGGGATGCACAAGTACGGGGTGACCGCCAACGCGGTGGCGCCGGTCGCGCGGACCCGGATGTCGGCCGGGGTGCCGATGGAACTGGCCGAGATCGGGGAACCGGAGGATGTCGCCCCGCTGGTGGTGTACCTGCTGTCCGACACCGCCGCCCGGCAGGGGGTGACCGGGCAGGTGTACACGGTGGCCGGCACGAAGATCGCGGTGTGGGCACAGCCGAGGGAGCTGCGCGCCGCGTACGCCGCCGACGGGTGGACCGTGGAACGGATCGCGGAGTGCCTGCCCGGGTCGGTGGGGGTGGATCCGATGCCGATGCTGGAGCGGGTGGCCGGGATGGAAAGGGCTGCCCGGGAAGGGGAACGGCCCAACGCGTGAGGGGCCGGGGCGCGTGCCGCGTGGCGGCAGCGGGCCGGTGGGGGTGGTTCGCGCGGTTCCCCGCGCCCCCCAAGGAGATGTCTCCACCGCACATCGAATCGAGGCGGCGATCGTGGATTTCGGACTCACGCCAGAAGACGAGGACTTCCGTGCCGAGGCTCGTGCCTGGCTCGGCGCGCATGCCGACGGCACGAGTGAGCGCCGCACCTGGGAGCGCACCCTCGGCGCGGCCGGATGGATCGGGCTCGGGTGGGACGGCGACGGCTACGGCAACCGCAGAGCCACCCTCACCCAGCAGGTCGTCTGGGCGGAGGAGTACGCGCGGTCGGCCGCGCCCCCGCGCTCCGGGCACATCGGGGAGAACCTGCTCGCCCCCACCCTCATCGCCCACGGCACCGAGGCCCAGAAATCCCGGTTCCTGCCGCCGATCGCACGCGGTGAGGAGCTGTGGTGCCAGGGGTACAGCGAACCGGGAGCCGGATCGGACCTGGCCGGTATCCGTACCGCGGCCGTGCGCGGACCGGACGGCGGTGCCTACCGCGTCACCGGGCAGAAGATCTGGACATCACTCGCGCACGAGGCGGACTGGTGTTTCGTGCTGGCCAGGACCGAACCCGGCTCGGTGCGCCACCACGGGCTGACCTTCCTGCTCGTCCCGATGGACCAGCCGGGCCGGATCGAGGTCCGCCCCATCCGGCAGATGACGGGCACCAGCGACTTCAACGAGGTCTTCTTCGACGACGCGCACGCGGAACACGTCGTCGGCGGCGAGGGCGACGGCTGGCGCGTCGCCATGAGCCTGCTCGGCTTCGAGCGGGGCGTGTCCACGCTGGCCCAGCAGATCGGGTTCGCCGAGGAACTGGCCGGCGTGGTGCGGGCGGCCGTCGAGTCGGGCGCCGTGCGCGACCCCGTCGTACGGGAGCGGCTCGTGCGGCAGTGGGCCGAGCTGCGGACGATGCGCTGGAACGCCCTGCGCACCCTGGGCGGTTCCGGCGACGCGGGTGCCCCGAGCGTGGCCAAACTGCTGTGGGCCGGCTGGCACCAGCGGCTCGGGGAGCTGGCGGTGCAGGTGCGGGGCGCCGCCGCGAGCGTCGGTCCGGTCGACTGGTCGGCGCGGTCGCCGTACCAACTGGACGCGGCACAGCACCTGTTCCTCTTCTCCCGGGCCGACACGATCTACGGCGGCTCGGACCAGATCCAGCGCACGATCATCGCCGAGCGCGTGCTCGGCCTGCCCAGGGAGCCCAAGGGGGCCGTGTGATGCGAGGCGTGATCTTCGACGGGAAGCGGGCCCGGGTCGTGACGGACCTGGAGGTGCGCGAGCCGGAGCCGGGCGAGGTGCGGGTCGCGATCGCGGCGGCCGGGCTGTGCCACAGCGATCTGTCGGTGATGGACGGGACGATTCCGTTCCCCGTTCCGGTGGTGCTGGGCCATGAGGGGGCCGGGGTCGTGGAGGCGGTCGGCGGGGGCGTCACCCATGTCACGCCGGGGGACCACGTGGCGCTGTCCACGCTGGCAAACTGCGGCACGTGCGCGGAGTGCGACCGGGGCCGGCCGACCATGTGCCGGCAGGCCATCGGACGCCCGGGCCGGCCGTTCGGCCACGGCGGCTCTCCGGTGCACCAGTTCGCGTCCAACTCGGCGTTCGCCGAGCGCACGGTCGTCAAGGCCGTACAGGCGGTCCGCATCCCCGACGACATTCCGCTGACGTCGGCGGCGCTCATCGGGTGCGGGGTGCTGACGGGGGTGGGCGCCGTACTGAACAGGGCGCGGGTGGACCGCGGCGACAGCGTCCTGGTCATCGGGACGGGCGGTATCGGCCTGAACGTGCTCCAGGGGGCCCGGCTCGCGGGCGCCGGGCGGATCGTGGCCGTCGACGCGAACCCGGCGAAGGAGGAGTTGGCACGACGGTTCGGCGCGACCGACTTCCTCACCTCGGCCGAGGGCGTGCGCGACCTCCTGCCCACGGGCGCGGACCACGCCTTCGAGTGCGTCGGCCGCGTGGAGCTGATCCGCCGGGCGATCGACTCCCTGGACCGGCACGGCCAGGCCATCCTGCTCGGCGTGCCCCCGGCCACGGCCGAGGCGTCCTTCCGCGTCTCCTCCCTGTACCTCGACAAGTCCATCCTGGGCTGCCGCTACGGCTCCTCCCGCCCGCAGCGGGACATCGCCCTGTACGCCGGCCTGTACCGCCGGGGGCGCCTCCTGCTGGACGAACTGGTCACCCGGACCTACCCCGTGGAGGACTTCGAGAAGGCGATGGCGGACGCGGAGGCGGGGCGGGTGGCGCGGGCGGTGCTCACCTTCTGAGGGCGGCGGCCGTGTCGTTCTCCGCCCGGAACGTCCGCCGGTAGGCGGAGGGTGTGACGCCCAGGGCCGTCTGGAGGTGCTGGCGCATCGACTGGGCCGTGCCGAAGCCCGCGTCCCGGGCGACCTGGTCGACGGAGCGGTCGGTGGACTCCAGGAGGTGGCGGGCCCGCTCCACGCGCTGCTGGGTGAGCCACTGGCCGGGGCTGACGCCGGTCTCCTCGCGGAATCGGCGCGTGAAGGTGCGGACCGACATGGACTCCTGGGCGGCCATGTCGCGCAGCTGGATCGGCTCGTGGAGGCGGCCCAGGGCCCAGGCGCGGGCGGTGGTGGTGGACGCCTGCTGCGGATCGGGCACGGGCCGCGCGATGTACTGCGCCTGCCCGCCGTCGCGGTGCGGCGGTACGACCGTGCGGCGGGCCACGTCGTTGGCGATCACCGCACCGTGGTCGCGGCGCACCATGTGCAGGCACAGGTCGATGCCGGCCGCGACGCCCGCGGAGGTCAGGACGTCGCCGTCGTCGATGAACAGGACGCCCGGGTCGACCTCGATCTGCGGGAAGAGCCGCTGGAACCGGTCGGCGTCGGCCCAGTGCGTGGTGGCCGGACGGCCGTCGAGGAGACCGGCGGCGGCGAGCACGTAGACACCGGTGCAGATCGAGGCGAGCCGGGTGCCGGGGCGGATGTGGGCGAGGGCGGCGGCGAGCTCGCCCGTCAGCTCGCCCTGCTCGAAGACCGGGCCGAGCTCGTACGACGCCGGGACGATCACGGTGTCGGCGGTGGCCAGGGTCTCGGGGCCGTGCTCGACCTGGATGGCGAAGTCGGCGTCGGTCTGCACCGGGCCGGGCGGGCGGATCGAGCACGTGACGACGTCGTACAGCAGGCGCCCCCGGGCGTCCCTCGGGCGGCCGAAGATGCGGTGCGGGATGCCCAGTTCGAAGGGGAGCAGACCGTCGAGGGCGAGGACGACGACGCGATGCGGGCGGAACTCCGGCTCACGGCTCATGGCCCGATCCTAACGAATACTGTCCTTCCGGCCACTCGATGTGGTTGTGCCGCAGGCCGGAGGCTCTATGCCGTGACCCAGACAACCGATGCGGCGGCCGTCCAGCATCCGCCGAAGCCGACTCGTGGGCGTGTGCACCGCGCCTGGTTCGTCGCCGCCGTCACCTTCGTGACGATCATCGGCGCCGCCGCCTTCCGATCCGTGCCGGGCCTGCTCATCGATCCCCTGCACGACGAGTTCGACTGGTCGCACGGCACGATCGGCGCCGCCGTCTCGGTGAATCTCGCGCTGTACGGCCTGACGGCCCCGTTCGCCGCGGCCCTGATGGACCGCTTCGGCATCCGCCGGGTCGTCGCGGTCGCCCTGACCGTGATCGCGGTCGGCTCCTGGCTCACCGTGTGGATGACCGCGGCCTGGCAGCTGATGCTGTGCTGGGGCCTGCTGGTCGGTCTCGGCTCCGGCTCCATGGCGCTGGCCTTCGCGGCGACCGTCACCAACCGCTGGTTCACCGAGCGGCGCGGTCTGGTCAGCGGCATCCTCACCGCCGCCTCGGCCTCCGGCCAGCTGATCTTCCTGCCCCTGCTGTCCTGGATCATCGACCGGTACGACTGGCGCCCGGCGGCCGTGACGGTCGCCCTCGCCGCCCTCGCGGTCGTGCCGTTCGTCTGGCTCCTGCTGCACGACCACCCGGCGGACGTGGGCCAGAAGCCGTACGGCGCCACCGAGTTCGTGCCGAAGCCCCCGCCCGTCCCCGGCGCTGCCCGCCGGGCCGTGACCGTCCTGCTCTCCGCCGTGCGCACCGGCCCGTTCTGGCTGCTCGCCGGCACCTTCGCCATCTGCGGCGCCTCCACCAACGGCCTGATCCAGACCCACTTCATCCCCGCGGCGCACGACGCGCACATGCCCATCCGGGCCGCCGCCTCCCTGCTCGCGGTCATCGGCGTCTTCGACGTCGTCGGCACCATCGCCTCCGGCTGGTTCACGGACCGCTTCGAGCCGCGCCGCCTGCTGGCGGTCTACTACGCGCTGCGGGGCGTGTCCCTGATGTTCCTCCCGCTCCTGCTCGGCCCGACGGTCCACCCCCCGATGATCTTCTTCATCGTCTTCTACGGACTCGACTGGGTCGCCACCGTCCCGCCGACCCTGGCCCTGTGCCGCGAGCAGTACGGCGAGGACAGCGCGATCGTCTTCGGCTGGGTCCTGGCCTCGCACCAGATCGGCGCCGCCGCCGTCGCCTTCCTGGGCGGCGTCGCCCGCGACACCTTCGGCACGTACGACGTGATGTGGTACGCGTCGGGGGCCCTGTGCGCGGCGGCGGCGTTGATGGCGCTGGTGATCCGGCGGAGGGCGGGCGGCGCGGTGGCGGTGGCCTGAACCGGGGCACCGCTTCAGCGGGTTCCCCGGCTGCGCTGCCGGGCCGGACCGGTCCGGGCGGTGTGGCGGATCCTCTTCGTCCGGCCGCTCTCGGCGAGCACCCCGAGCGCCTCGGCGTCCGATCCGGCCGCGATCCGGAGCTGGAGCCAGGAGGACGACGCGAGCAGGTCCTCCCGACGCCAGGGCAGCCGGAGCGCGACGGCCCGGAACAGGGACCACTCCCGCAGGCGCCGGAGAAGGAAAGGATGCCGGATCACCACGCGGGCCATGGCCTGCGCCCACTCCTCCCAGGCGGGTCCGGCGCACAGTTGTGCGGCCCGGCGGTCGAGATGCCGCAGCACGGCGCCCTGGGCCATGATCCGGTCCGGGTCCGTGAGGACGTCGCCGACCAGCTCGATCTCGTCCGCGCCGGTGACCTGTTCCAGCGCGGCCAGGTAGGCGGCGAACCGGGCGTGCTCGGGCGGTTCCTGCGGTCTGCCTTCGGTGCTCATGCGGCTCACTGTCGACCTTCTGCAGTCCTCCGTGTGCACGGTTCACCGGGCCGGTGCCCCCTGGGGCGTCAGTCCGCCAGCCGCGCGAAGCGTCCCCTGTGGAACAGCAGCGGGCCTCCGGTGTCCTGCGTGCCGAGGGCGGTCACCCGGCCGACCACGATGAGGTGGTCGCCGCCGGTGTGGACGGCGTGGACGGCGCAATCGATCCACGCCACGGCGCCCGCCAGGCGCGGCGCACCCGACACCGGCGCCGCGTCGTACGCCACCCCCGCGAACTTGTCCGCGCCGCTCACCGCGAACGCCCGGCACAACTCGCCCTGCCCGGCGCCCAGGACATTGACGCAGAACACCCCCGCGCGGGCGATCCGCGGCCAGGTCGCCGACGTACGGCCGACCATGAAGGCGACCAGGGGCGGGTCGAGGGAGAGCGAGGTGAAGGACTGGCAGGCGAATCCGGCGGGAGGTTCGCCGGGGGAGGCGGGTGGTGCCGTGATCACGGCCACGCCCGTCGCGAAGTTCCCCAGCACCCGCCGGAATTCCCGTGGGTCGAGCGGAGCGCGCTCGTCGGCGCCGACGCAGCGCAGTTCGGGCCGTGGCAGCGCGTCGACGGGCGCCGGGGCGGCCGTGCGGACCGACCTGAGGTAGCGGACGGCGGCTTCCGCCATCCCTGCTTGTCCCATCACCCCGACATTGAAACTGACGTAGCGTCAGATGGGAAGGGTCAGCGCCCCCCGTACCGCGGGCTCCGCCGCTCCACGAAGCTCCGCACGCCCTCCTGCGCGTCCGCCGTCGTCATGTTGATCTCCTGCGCGGCGGCCTCGGCGGCGAAGGCGTTGGTGCGGTCGGTGTCGAGGGAGGCGTTGACGAGCTGTTTGGTCAGCGCGAGGGCGCGGGTCGGGCCGGAGGCGAGCCGCTCGGCCCACGCGCGTGCCGTCTTCTCGAGCTCCTCGTCCCTGACGACCCGGTTGACGAGCCCGAGGCGTTCGGCGTCCGGGGCGGTGAGCGCGTCCCCGAAGAACATCAGTTCCTTGGCGCGCTGCGGGCCGATGAGACGGGGTAGGAGGTAGGCGCCGCCCGCGTCGGGGACGAGGCCGCGCCGGACGAACACCTCGATGAAGCGGGCCGATTCGGCCGCCAGGACGAGATCGCAGGCGAACGCGAGGTGTGCTCCGAGGCCGGCCGCCGTGCCGTTCACCGCCGCGATCACCGGCTTCTCGCAGTCGAGCACGGCGGCGATCAGACGCTGGGCGCCGGTGCGCAGGGTGCGCGCGACATCGCCCGCGACGCGATCCCCGGCCGGGCCGGCGCCCCGGAGGTCGGCCCCTGAGCAGAAGCCGCGACCCGTCCCCGTGATCACGACAGCGCGTACCTCCGCCGTGGCGGACGCCTGCGACAGCAGCCGGATGATCTCCTCGCGCTGCCCGGCCGTGAGGGCGTTGAGGCTCTCGGGCCGGTTGAGGGTGACGGTGAGGACGTGGTCGCCGCTCGTGTGCACAACAGCGGCCTTCGTCATCAGCGGCACACCGCCAGTGCGTCCAGCGCCACGGCGCCCTGCCCCCGGGGCAGGACCAGCAGCGGGTTGATGTCCAGTTCGGCGAGCTGGTCGCCGAGTTCCAGTGCCATGCGCTGGACGCGCAGGACCACCTCGACCAGCGCCTCCAGATCCGCCGCCGGCCGCCCCCGGACCCCGTCGAGCAGAGCCCGTCCGCGCAACCCCGCGAGCATGTCCCGCACCTGTTCCTCCCCGAAGGGCGGCACTCCCACGGCGGTGTCGCGCAGCACCTCGACGAGCACGCCGCCGAGCCCGACGGTCACGGTCGGGCCGAACAGGTCGTCGTGCGTGACACCGACGACCATCTCGACGCCCTGCTCCACCATCTGGCAGACCAGGACGCCGTCCAGGCAGACGTCCTCGTAGCGGGCGATGTCCGTCAGCTCCCGGTAGGCGTCACGGACCTGGCTGGCCGAGGTCAGCCCGATCTTCACCAGGCCCAGCTCGCTCTTGTGGGCGATCCGGGCGCCGGAGGCCTTCATCACCACCGGGTAGCCCACGAGCCCGGCCGCGCGGACGGCCGCCGCCGCGCTGGTCACCAGCTGCTCGCGCGGTACGCGGATGCCGTACGCCCGCAGCAGCTGCTTCGCCGCGTGCTCGCTGAGCTGCCGGCCGGGCTGCATCAGGGCCTGCGCCTTGCGGTAGGACGGCGAAGGGGTGCGCGGGGCATCGTCGAAGGGGGAGCGGTAGGCGGTCGTGAAGCGGTGGTGGGCGAGGTGGGCCCGGACGGCGGTGAGGCAGTTGCCGACCGTGCGGAAGGTGGCCACGCGGGACGATCCGAGCAGGACCTCGCGGTAGGCCGGCTCGGTGCCGACCGGCGAACCCCACACCACGCAGACGAGCTTGTCGGTCTGCTCGGCCGCCTCCACCAGGTCACGGACGAGCCGGTCGCTGAGCGGCGGGAACGGCCCGGTGACCGGGCAGATCAACACGCCCACCGCGGGATCGGCGAGGATCGCGTCGATGATCTTCCGTCCGCGATGGTCGCCGACCGGGTGGCCGCCGTTGTCGATCGGGTTGGCGACGCTCAGGTACTCGGGTATCCACTGGTGCAGCTCGGCCTGCTTGGCCTCGGACAGGACCGGCAGGCTCAGGCCCGCCCCGGCCGCCAGGTCGGCGACGTGGGCGCCCGTGCCACCGGAGATGGAGTAGACGACGACCCCGTCCGCGCGCGGCGGGCGGGCCCGGGCCAGCAGGGCGGCCGTGTCCTGCAGTTCGTCGAGCCCGTCGACGCGGATCACGCCGTACTGCCGGAGCGCCGCGTCCACCACCGCGTCCGCGCCGGTCAGCTTGCCGGTGTGGGAGGCGGCCGTGCGGGCGCCGGTCTCGGTACGCCCCACCTTGACGGCGACGACCGGCACGCCGCGCCGGGCGGCCCGGTCGGCGGCGAGCAGGAAGGAACGGCCGTCCTTGAGGCCTTCCAGGTAGCAGGCGATCGCGCCGACCTCGGGCTGCTCGGCGAAGTAGGAGAGGAAGTCGGCGCTCTCCAGGTCGGCCTCGTTGCCGGTGGGCGCCCAGTGGGAGAGGCGGATGCCGAGTTCCTGAAGGGCGAAGAGGGGGCGGCCCTGGTGGCCGGACTGGGTGATCAAGGCGATCGCCGGCCCCTCCAGGTCGTCGCGGAACCGCTCGAAGGCGTTGAGGTTGGTGTTGGGCCCCAGCAGCCGCAGGCCGGACCGCTCGACGGCGGCGGCCAGCCGCCGCTGGGCGGCCTCGCCCTGCGGCCCGGTCTCCGCGAACCCGGAGGCGAAGACGACCGCGAACCGTGCCTTGGCCTCGGCCAGTTCCTCGATCACCGGAAGGGGGTCCCCGACCAGCACCACCGCCAGATCGACCTGCTCGGGCAGGTCGGCGACGGAAGGGGAGCAGGGGATGCCGAAGACGGACGGCCGGGAGGGGTGCACCGGGTACAGCCGGGCGCCGACGCGCTCCGCCCAGTCGGCCAGGCGGCGGGTGATGCCGGTGTGGGGGCGCCCCTCGGCGTCCGAGGCGCCGATCACGGCGACGGAGTGGGGGCGGAAGAAGCGGTCCAGGTCGGGTGCGTCGGTGTGCAGCGGCCGCCCGCTGACGTCGAGGTCGTCCGGCTGGGCCGGCCTGCCGTGCACGACGGGCCCGGACCGTTCGCCACAGGCGATGGCCCGGGCCCGTCGGGAGTCGGTGGTGAGGGTGCCGTGAGTCGATCCGAGCATCGTTTCCGCCCGCTCCTGTGAGACAGCCGCTAACTGACGCCTTGTCAGATTACTGAAACGACGCGACGTCAGGAATGGCGAGGGCAGGCGAAGTTGGGCGAACGGCCCCTCGGGCATCAGGTCCGCAGGGCGAGGTCCTCAGGTCGGCAGCCGGGACGCGCCCCGCGAGTCGTTCCTCGCGACGGCCTTCGCGATCTTCACCGCGTCGAGCGCCATCTCGCGGAGATTGCCGCTGATCGGGTTGGTGAAGCCGGTGAAGTACAGGCCGGGGGCGTTCTTCGGGGCGCGGGCGCCGTGGGTGACGGGCCTGCCGCGGTCGTCGAGCACGTCGAGGTGGCCGACCAGGTCCTCCAGGGCGCGGACGTACCCGGTGGCGGCGATCACGGCGTCCGGGGAGATCCGGGTGCCGTCGGCCAGGGCGATCCTGCCGCCGTCCTCGAAGCCGTCCACGGCGGCCACGATCTCCACCTTGCCCTTGCGCACGGCGTCGATCAGGCCGACGTCCTGCACCGGGATCGCCCCCTGCCGCACCCGCGAGTACAGCCCGGTGCCGGGACGCGGCAGCCCGTGGGCCGACAGGTCGGGCACGGCCACCTTGGCCTGCACCCGGGACAGTCGGTCGACCAGGCCGACCGGCAGCCGGCGGACCAGGACACCGCTGTACTGGGCGGCCCAGCCGGCGGTCGACCGGCGCACGATGTGGGGGACGGTGCGCACGGCGAGCCGGACCCGGGCGGCGCCGCTCTCCACCAGGTCGACGGCGATCTCCGCGCCGGTGTTGCCGGCGCCGACGACGAGGACGTCCCGGCCGGCGTAGGGCTCGCCGTTGCGGTACTCGCCGGCGTGCAGGAACTCGCCGGTGAAGGCGGACCGGCCGGGCCAGTCCGGCACGCGCGGGGTGTGGTTGTAGCCGGTGGCGACGACCACGGCCGCGCCGGTCAGTTCCCGGCCGCCGGTGGCGCGCAGCAGCCAGCCCGTGCCGTCGGGGGCGCGTTCGATCCGGGACACCTCGACGCCGGTGACGATCTCGAGGCGGTGGTGCTCGGCGTACTTCTCCAGGTACCGCACCACGTCGTCCCGGGACACCCACCGCCCGAACCGGCGGGGCATGGGCAGGCCGGGCAGGGCCGAGAGGCGGCGGGTGGTGTGCAGGTGCAGCCGGTCGTAGTGGCGGCGCCAGGACGCCCCCACGCGGTCGGACTTCTCCAGGACGACGGCCCGTATGCCCCGGGCGCGCAGCGCGTACGCCGCGGAGAGCCCTCCGGGGCCGCCGCCGATGACGTAGACGGGGCGGTCGGGCGGGGGCTGCGTGAAGGCGCGTGTGGGGGGTGTGGAGTCGGCCATGAGCGGGAGCGTAATCACGGGACCGCTTGATGGGTCTCGGTCAAGACCGGAATTGGTTTCGGATTGATCACGGCTGTAGGGGGAGAGGGAGGGGTCCGTGGCGCCGGAGGCCCGGTTGTGGCGGACCGGTGAGCATGTCCGTCGGGGTGGATCGTCGGGGGGCGTACGCGGTTCCGTCCCCTCGGCGGGTCTTGCGCATCCGAAGAACTGACGTACCGTCAGATCGCATGGACGCGATCTGGCTCACCGGAGCGCAATGGCTGGCCGTGCTGCGGATCGGGCTCGGGCTGTGGTGGCTGGAGAGCTGGCGGCACAAGGACCGCAAGGCCTGGTTCGAACGGGGCAGCGGCATCACGTGGGCGGCCGGCGTCGCCGCCGAGCACCGCTGGCGCGCCGTCCGGTCGGGCTTCGAGGCGGCCGTCGCGCCGCACCCGCGCGCGATGGCGTACGTCGTCGTCTACGCGGAACTGGCCCTCGGTCTGGGCTTGATCACCGGCTTCCTCACCCCGGTCGCCCTGGCCGGCGGATTCCTCCTCAACGCCCTCTACTTCACGCTCATGGTCCACGACGTGGCCGAGCAGGGGCAGAACTCGATGATGGCGCTGATGTCGGTGGTCGGGCTGTTCGGGATGTCCTGGCAGACGTGGTCGCTGGACAGCGCCCTGGGCCTGTTCTGATGGCCGCCCGCTTCGACCTGCCCGAGCCCGACGCCTTCACCCGGGCGTACTGGGACGCGGCCGCCGGGGGCAGGCTGCTGATCCGCCGCTGCGGGGCCTGCGGCCGGGCCCACCACTACCCGCGCGAGTTCTGTCCCCACTGCTGGAGCGAGGACGTGAGGTGGGAGACGGCGAGCGGCCGCGCCACGCTCTACACGTGGTCCGTCGTCCACCGCAACGACCTGCCGCCGTTCCCGCAACGCGTCCCGTACGTCGCCGCCGTGGTCGAACTCGCCGAGGGGCCGCGGATGATGACGGAGATCGTCGGGTCAGGGGGCGACCCGGCCGGTGAGGATCTCGAACTGTCGGGCGGGGCGGAGCTGGAGGTGGCATTCCGGGAGGGCGTCCCGGTGTTCCGGACGGTGCCCGGGCCCGAGCCGCCCCCGTCGGCCCAGTCGCGCTGACGGAGCGGCCGGGCGGCGCCGGGGAGCTCGTCCCGGGGCCAGCGTGCCGAGCGACTCCGCCGGCATGCCCCGAGCGCCGGGAAGCCGGGCCTGGGCGGCCGTCTTCATTCCGTCCCGGCGGCCCCGAATCCCGCACCACGGGTTTGAATGGGACTCATGGCCCCCATACGCGACCGGTCCCTGACCGGCTCCCACCCGGATCTGCACGGCCACGGCCTCCGTCTGCGTCCCTGGGACGCGGGGTCCGGTGCCGACGTCGACACCTGGCTGCGCGGCATGCGGGATCCGGACTTCCGGCGCTGGAACACCCCGTTGAGACTGGTCACGGACCGGGCGGGCGCGCGGGAGTCGCTGCTCGCCCGGGCGCAGAGCGCCCTGGAGGGGACGTCGGTGTCGTTCCGGGTCGCGGACGCGCGCGCCGACACGGCGCTGGGGCACATCGGCGTCAACGAGATCAAGTACCACCTGAAGGTCGCCCGGGTCGGCTACTGGGTCCTGCCCGAGGCCCGCGGCCGGGGCGTCGCCACCCGGGCCCTCCTGCTCACCGCCCACTGGGCGCTGACGGAACTCGGGCTGCACCGGCTGGAGCTGGATCACGCGGTCGGTCACGACGCGTCGTGCCGGATCGCCGAGCGGTGCGGGTTCTCCTATGAGGGCACTCTGCGCGGCGCGATCTTCCAGGAGGGCCGCCATGACGCGTTCCGGGACGCCCATCTGCACGCACGCCTGGCCACGGATCCGGAGCCGGCGGGGCCGGACGGCCAGAGCACGGCCATGTGACGCACGTCACTTCGGAGGGGTGATCAGTCCCTGCGGCCCGGCCGGTCAAACCCGGCAACCGCAGCACCCCGCAGCGGCACCGCAGAGAAGAGAAGGGACCGGCCGAGATGACCGCACCCGTGAAGGGCCCCGCCAGTTACTTCCCGTCCATCGAGAAGAAGTACGGCCGGCCGATCGCCGACTGGCAGGAGCTCATCCGCAGCTCGCCACTGACCCGGCACATGGAGCTCGTCACCTGGCTCAAGACCGAGCACGGCCTGGGCCACGGCCACGCCAACGCGCTGGTGGCGCACACGCTCGCCGAGGACAGCGGCACCTGAGCGGGGCCGCCCGCGAAAAATGGGAAGTGCCCGGGAGGCCGCTGACGGCACCATGAACCATGGACACAGGCACGGACACCGCGACCGACACCGAAACCGGCAACTGGCACCTCACCCATGACCTCGACGACTTCCTGACCCGCGCGGGCGCCTTCCTCCGCTCCCGGCCGGCGCTGCACACCGTGCCGCTGACGGTCACGGAGACGCTGCGCACGCGCGGCCGGTGCGTGTACGGCGCCGGAGCGCCGGAGTTCGGCCTGCTGGAACGCGACGGGGTGGTCCGGGCGACTTTCTTCCGCACCCCGCCGCACTGGCTGAACCTCACTGCCCTCACCCCCGGGGACGCGGACACCCTCGCCGCGCAGCTGGCCGCCCTCGGGCGCCGCCCGCCCGGCGTGAACGCGCCGTGCGACACCGCCGCCGCCTTCGCCGAGGCCTGGGAGCGGCACACGGGCGTGACAGCGGCCCTCCGCCAGCGCCAGCGGCTCTACCGGCTCGGCACCCTGACCGCGCCCGGACCCCTGCCGCCCGGCGGCCCCCGGGTCGCGGTCGCAGCGGATCGCGAGCGACTCGTCCGCTGGCACGACGAGTTCAGCGAGTCCGTCGACCCGGGCACCGCCCGCGACTCCGCCGAGTGGGCGGACGCCCGTATCGGCAGCGGCGGCATCACCTTCTGGGAGAGCCCCGACGGCGTCCCCGTCGCCATGGCAGGCACCGGTCCCCAGGTCGCCGGCCAGATCCGGGTCGCGCCCGTCTACACCCCGCCCCACCTGCGCGGCCGCGGCTACGCGGGCGCGGTCACGACCGAGGTCAGCCGCGCCGCCCTGGCCGCCGGGGCGGAGGAGGTCCTCCTCTTCACCGACCTGGCCAACCCGACCAGCAACAGCCTGTACCAACGCATCGGCTACCGCCCGGTGGCGGACTTCGAGGTGTACGACTTCACGTAGGAGTGCGGGGGTGACGGATGGATGAGCGCGCTGTGCTGCTCAACGAGCTCGCCCGGGGCCTGCGCCCGCCGGACCGGGGGCTCGCATGGTTCGAGGGCCTGGCCGAGGAAGAACAGGGAGCTGTGCTGAGGATGCTCCGTGCTTTCCGCGTCCAGGCACGAGCCACCGGTGAAGACGCCTCGGAGGGCATCCGGCGCTCCGGGCTCCGGCCGTCCCACACCCCGTCGGTGCTGATCCTTCAGGACGCATCGACGAACAGCTGGGAAAGGTCGCCGCCCTGCGGCCGCGGCATGAGCGGATCAAGGCTTTCCGTCTGCTGATCCAGGTGCTGGGACAGGCGGACGCCCGGCGGCGGGAGCGGTACTGCGCCGACGGGTGCGCCCATGAATGGCATCAACCGGGACGAGGCACCGCCTAGGCCGAGCCGTCCCGCGGATCGGACCGTGGACCCGGACGCCCCGGTACCGAGGGCCTGGTTCCGAGGTCGTCGGTCGGTGTCGGACGTCAGTCGCGCGAAACGCCCCCTCACGGCCAGAGCAGCTCCCGCGACCACTCCTTCGCGGCCGTCTCCTGCCCGTCCCGCCGGTAGCGGAGCCGGACATGCCGACGGCGTTCGTCGCCCTGGAAGAACTCGACCTCCTCGGCCCGCAGCCGGTACAGGGTCCAGGACGGCACCGGCGCCTGCGGTTCCCGTGACGCCCGTTCCCACGCCGACTCCGAGGCCCGGGCCAGTTCGTCCAAGGAGGCGAGCACCTCGCTCTGGCGTCCGGTCAGCGCCGCCGCCAGTGCCCCCGTCGAGCGGGCGTGCAGGTCGCCCTGGGCCTCCACGGACGCAGCCGCCGACACCGGGCCGCGTACCCGCACCTGGCGGCCCAGCACCGGCCAGTAGAAGCCGAGCGCGGCGTACGGCCGGCCGGCGAGGTGCCGGCCCTTGCGGCTGCCGGCGTGGGACGCGAAGGACCAGCCGTCGGCGTCCGCGCCGTGCAGCATCACGATCCGCACGTCGGGCAGGCCCGACTCGTCCGAGGTCGCCAGCGACATGGTGTGCGGCTCGGGCTGCCCGGCCGCCACCGCCTCCGCGAACCACTCGGTGAACAGGGGCAGGGGGGCCGCGGGGGCGGTGGCCGGGTCGAAGTGCCGCAGGTCCGTGGTCTGCGGGTCCCAGACCCGCAGCGACCTCAGCAGCGCGTGGAGATCGGTTGCCATGCCCCGATTGTCACCGCTCCGGCGGTCCGCCGGGGCTCACACCTGCCCCAGGTCCGAGGAGACCCACCGCTCCGGCCGCATCCGCAGCACCAGCTGCTCCCCGTGGTTCTTCCAGGCGAAGTCCACGTAGCCGTCGACCTTCTCGGCCGGCAGGTAGCGCGCCGAGATCTCCCGGAGCTGTTCGAGGGTCGCGGGGGCCGTGTCGACCACCGGCCCCTCCACGGACACGTACCGGATCGTGGGCTCGACCCGGTCCACCATGAGGGAGAACCGGCCCGCCGCGCCGATCAGCTCGTTCTTCCGGGAGTCGCGCCCGGTCATGATCCAGATGTCGCCGCCTGGCTCGTACTGGTACCAGATCGGCACGGTGAGCGGGGCGCGGCCCGCCCCCGCGTCGACCGCGAGCGCCGCGATGTGCGGCTCGGCCAGGAACTGTTCACGTTCTTCGCGGGTCAGGGCCACCACGGTCTCCTTCGGCGAAACGGACACTGCCCGGTACAACGCCGTGACGCCGCGCGCGTGTTCCTCCGCGGGGCGCGGCCGCTCACCCCGCCCCCAGCACCACCGTCCCCGACGAGCAGAACCAGCCCCCCGTCCCCGACGCCACCGCGAGCCCGGGCAGTGCCCCGTCCCTGCGCCGCACCTGCCTCTGCCCGCACTCCCCGCGCAGTTGCCGCACCGCCTCCACCAGCAGGAACAGCCCGCGCATCCCGGGATGCTGGGCCGACAGCCCGCCGCCGTCGGTGTTCACCGGCAGCGCCCCGCCCTCGACCCGCAGCCGCCCCTTCTCCACGAACGCCCCACCCTCGCCCTTCCCGCAGAAGCCGAGGTCCTCCAGTGTCACCAGGGTCATGTAGGTGAACGCGTCGTAGATCTCGGCGAAGTCGATCTCCGACGGTCGCACCCCCGCCCGTTCGAACGCCAGCCGCCCGCTCACCGCCGCCGGCGAGACCGTGAAGTCCGGCCACTCGGACATGGCCGCGTGCGAGACGGCCTCTCCCGTCCCCAGCACCCACACCGGCGAGGTCCGGCAGTCCCGTACGTACTCCTCCGCCGCCAGCAGCACCGCGGCGCCGCCGTCGGAGCGGACGCAGCAGTGCAGTTTGGTGAACGGGTCCGCGATCACGGGCCCGGCCTGGACCTCGTCGACGGTGACCGGGGTGCGGAACATCGCCTCCGGGTTGAGGGCCGCGTTGGCCCGGGCCTGCACCGCCACCTCCGCCATCTGCTCGATCGTCGTGCCGTACTCGATCATGTGGCGGCGGGCCGCCATGGCGTACTTGGCGATCAGGGTGTGGCCGTAGGGGACTTCGAACTGCGAGGGGCCCCGCGTGCCGAAGGACAGCGTCCCGGTGCGGCGGCCCGCGTGGACGTCCGCGCGGGCCGTCGAGCCGTAGACGAGCAGCACCGCGCGGGCGTGCCCGGCCGCGATCGCGTCCGCCGCGTGGGCCGCCATGACCTCCCAGGTGGAGCCGCCCACGGCGGTGGAGTCGACCCAGGTGGGACGCAGGCCCAGGTACTCGGCGACCTCGATCGGGGCGAGGGTGCCCAGGCCCGCCGAGGCGAAGCCGTCGACCAGTGACCGGTCCATGCCCGCGTCGGCCAGGGCGCGGCGGGCCGCCTGGGCGTGCAGGGCGTACGGGGTCGCGTCGTTCAGGCGGCCGCAGTCCGACAGGGCCACGCCGACGACGGCCGCTCTCCTCCGGGCCACCATGAATCTGACGGTACATCAGATGGGCGGGGGCGCGGCAGGGCTCTGGGCTTCCCTGGCCCGTCGCCCTAATATGACGCATCGTCAGATGCGGAGAGAGGTGCCCCATGGACGCCCGCTTCACCGACGAACAGGACGAGATCCGCCGCACCCTGCGCGAACTGCTGACCAAGCGGTGCGGTCCCGGGGAGCTGCGGGCCGCCGTCGACACCCCGGCCGGTCACGACCGGGCCCTGTGGACCACCCTCGCCGAACGGCTCGGCCTGCCCGCCCTGGCCCTCCCCGAGGCCTACGGCGGTGTCGGCTGCTCAGCCACCGAACTGGCCCTGGCCTGCGAGGAGACGGGCCGGGCCCTCGCCCCCACGCCCCTGCTCGCCACCGCCGTGCTCACCGCCCCGCTGCTGCTGGCCCTCGGCACCGGCGCCCAGCGCGCCGAACTGCTGCCGCCCATCGCCTCCGGCCGCCTCACCGCCGCCCTCGCCGTACCGGGGCCGGCCCTCGCCACCGCCCTCGCGCTCACCGGCAGCGACCGGCACGGTCGGTGGGCGGGCGGCGGACGGGCCGGGGGAGTGCAGGCCCGGCGGGCGGAGGGCGGCTGGCGGCTGTACGGGCAGGTCGAGCAGGTCGTCGACGGGCACAGTGCTCACCTGCTGGTGGTCGCCGCGCACACCGGGGGATTCGCCCGGTCCCGGGTGCTGCCCTTCCTCGTCCGCGGTGAGGCCGCCGGTCTGACGCGTGTACGGCAGACCGCGCTGGACGCGACCCGTCCGCAGGCGCGCGTCCAGCTGCGCGACGTCCCGGCCGAGTTGCTGGGCGGTGACGCCGTGGACGTCCTCGCCGCCCTCGCCCGGCTCGGGGACGCCGCCGCGGCCTGTCTCGCGGCCGAGGCCGTGGGGGCCGCCGACCGGGTGCTGGAGCGGACCGTCGCATACGTGGCGCGGCGCGAGCAGTTCGGGCGGCCGGTCGGCTCCTTCCAGGCGGTCAAGCACCGGCTGGCCGACGCGTACGTCCAGGTGCAGGCGGCCCGCTCGGCGGCGTACTACGCGGCCTGGGCCGCCGTCGAGGCTCCCGCTCCCGCCCGCGAGGAGGCGGCCGGAGGCCTCGCCCTCGCCCAGGCACTCGAAGCCCTGCGCCGCGCCGCCGCCGACGGGATCCAGTTGCACGGCGGCCTCGGGTTCACCTGGGAACACGAGGCTCACCTGTACTTCAAGCGTGCCGCGGGCGACGAGCTGCTGTTCGGGCCGGTGCACCGGCTGCGGGCGCACGCCGCCGACACGGCACACGTCTTCGAGGAGGCCTGCACATGAGGGGTGCGCGCGTGGTGCAGAAGGTGTCGTCGACCAGGGGCTTCGCCCGCGTGGCGCCGCACGTGGTGCCCGTCCTCGACCGGGTCGTCCACCGGCTCACCCGGGGAAAGGTGCTGCTCAGCGCCCAACTGCTCCCCGGTGTGGTGCTGACCTCGACCGGGGCGAGGAGCGGGCTCGCCCGGCGTACGCCGCTGGCCTGTATGCCGGAGGACGGCGGGCGCGCCTGGATCCTCGTCGGGTCCAACTTCGGGCGGCCGGGGCACCCCGCCTGGAGTCACAACCTGCTCGCGCATCCCGACGCCGAGATCAGCTGGAAGGGGCAGGACGTCCCGGTCACGGCCCTGCTGCTGGCGGGGGAGGAGCGGGCGGCGGTGTGGCGGGCGCTGCTGGCGTTCTGGCCGCCGTACGCGACGTACCAGGCGCGGGTGGAGCGGGAGATCCGGGTGTTCCGGCTCGTGCGGAGGGCCGGGAGCGCGACAGGCGGCGGTTCACCCGGGTGAACCGCCGCCTGCCAGACAGGACTTGATGGATAAGAGGCCGCCGCGCCGCGCTACTTCGTCGGCTTCCGGCCGGTGACGCCCAGGTGCACCAACAGGGCGAGGTTCGGTTTCAGTTCGGCCTGTTTCACGCCCCAGGAGGAGAATCCCTTCTGGTGGGAGGCGACGGCCGCGAGCATCGCGACGAGCGAGCCGGCGACGGCCGCCGGGTTCACGTCCTTGTCGACCCTGCCCTTGGACTGGAGCTCGGCGACGGCGTCCGCGAGGGAGTTGTTCACCGAATTGAGGATCTTCATGCGGAGTTTGTAGAAACGCTTGTCACCCTCGGCGGCACCGAGATCGACGACCCGGAGGATCGCGTCGTTCTTGCGCCAGAACTCCAGGAAACCGTCGACGAGCTCCTGAGCCGTCTGCCAACCGGCCTTGCCGGCCCAGGAGCGGCCCTGGAGGAGCTCCGTCAACGCGGCGCCCTCGGCCGCCATTTGCTCGGCGATCTCCAGAACGGCGCCCTCGACGTCCGGGAAGTACTGGTAGAAGGTCGCGGGCGAAGTACCCGCCTTCCGGGCGACATCGATGACTTTGACGTCCCGGTACGGGGAGGAGCTGAGCATCTCGCTGAGGCAGTCGAGCAGCTTCTGCCGGGTCGCCTGCCCACGCCGCCCGGCCACGCGGCCGTCGACGGTACGCACTTGTCCTGTCATGCCGTCAGCTTACCGAGGCGTGTTCGGGGCGCGATTCGGCCGACTGCAAATGGGGTGTGAGGGAGTGCCGAGGCTGGTGTGCCTGGTCTGCGGGTTGCGGCAGACGCGGTTACGTTGTCGGCATGGCCGAAAACAGGGCATCGGTGTACGGAGAGGGCGTCCCCTGCTGGGTGGACGCGCAGCTTCCCGACGTCGAGGCGGGCAAGCGGTTCTACGGGGAACTTTTCGGGTGGTCCTTCGAGGACTGGTTCGGCTCCTTCGCACAGGCGCTGAAGGACGGCGAGCCCGTGGCGGCTCTGGTCCGCAAGGTGGACGGCCGGCTGCCCACCGTCTGGACGGTGTACTTCGCGACCCCGGACGCACCGGCCCTGGCCCGGCGCATCCGGGACGCGGGCGGACAGGTCGTCTCGGCGCCGGTGCCGGCCGGCGATCTGGGCGTCACCGCGCTCGTCACCGACCCCGAGGGTGCCGTCTTCGCCCTGTGGCAGCCGGAGGAGCACCCCGGTTTCGGCAAGCGGCACGAGCCGGGCACCTTCGCCTGGGCCGAGCTGTACGCCCGGGACACCGAGGCCGCCAACGCGTTCTACGGCGATCTCTTCCAGGAGGCCCTGTTCGGGCCGGACGCCGCGCCGGACTTCGGCCGTGCCTCCGTCTCCGACGTGTTCCCCGCCGAGATGCCACCCCACTTCCTGGTGCACTTCGCGGTCGAGGACGTCGCGGCCGCGCTGGAGGACGTGAAGCGGCTCGGCGGCCGGGTGCAGGCCCCGCCCTTCGAGACCTCGTACGGCGAGGTGGCCGTCGTCACGGACAATCAGGGGGCGTCCTTCGCGCTGCTGCACCGCTGAGCAGGCATTGTTTGGTCATCGTTTGATCACCTTTGCATCGAGACATCCCAATTGTCAGCGGGTTCGCCACCACGGCTCCGGCCAGGAAGAATCAGGGTGCGTGCCGCCATGGCGGTGCGGTGGTGAGACGCTGCACGGGGTCGCGTGGAACATGTGGCTTGGCGCGGCTCGTACGGGGAGGTGGCAGGCAGAGTGGTGGATCAGCTGACGCAGCACGATCCGCGGCGGATCGGGCCGTTCGAGGTGCTGGGACGGCTGGGTGCCGGCGGCATGGGGCTGGTCTATCTCGCGCGTTCGGCGTCCGGCCGGCGCGTGGCGATCAAGACCGTCCGGACGGAGCTGGCCGAGGACCAGCTGTTCCGGGTCCGCTTCACCCGTGAGGTGGAGGCGGCCCGCGCCGTCTCCGGCTTCTACACGGCCGCGGTCGTGGACGCCGACCCGCGCGCCGCCGTGCCGTGGCTGGCCACCGCGTACGTCCCCGCGCCCTCCCTCGAGGAGATAGTGAACGACTGCGGCCCGATGCCGGCCCAGGCGGTGCGCTGGCTGGCGGCGGGCGTGGCCGAGGCGCTCCAGTCCATCCACGGCGCGGGTCTGGTGCACCGGGACCTCAAGCCGTCGAACGTCCTCGTCGTCGAGGACGGGCCCCGGGTGATCGACTTCGGTATCGCGTCCGGCGTTTCGAACACCCGTCTGACGATGACGAACGTCGCCGTCGGCACCCCCGCCTACATGTCCCCCGAGCAGGCCAAGGACTCCCGCAGCGTCACCGGCGCCAGCGACGTCTTCTCCCTGGGCTCGATGCTGGTCTTCGCCGCCACCGGGCACCCGCCCTACCACGGCGCCAACCCGGTCGAGACGGTCTTCATGCTGCTGCGCGAGGGCCCGGACCTCGAAGGGCTCCCGGACGAACTGCGGCCGCTCATCGAGTCCTGTATGCAGATGGACCCGACGGCCCGCCCCAACCCGGCCGACCTCCAGGCCCAGCTGGCCCCCCACCTCTTCGGCTCCGGCTCCGACGACAGTGGCACGGCCTCCGCGTGGCTGCCCGAGCGGGCCGTGGGCCTGATCGAGTCCCGCCGCAACGGCCGCCCGGCCGGCAAGCCCGCCCAGAGCGCCGGACGCGGCGGCGGCGGACGCCCCGCCCCCGGCCCCGCGCCCATCCCGCCCCCGCCCTCGCACGACCCCGTCGTCCCGGCGCCCGCCCCCGCGCCGGCCGGCGGCCCCGACACCGGCCCCGTCCGGCTGGCCGGCGCCAAGGTGCCCATCGGCCCCGGCCCGCGGGTCGCCGACGTGCGTGCCGCCGCCGTCCAGGCGCCCTCTCCGGAGGCCGCCCTCGCCGCCTCCTGGTCCAAGCCCCGCCCGGGCGTCAACGGCACGGACCCCGCTGTGGGCCCCGCCGTCGCCGCGCCCCCGGCCCCGGCCGCACCGCCGGAGCAGGCCGGTGGCTGGCGGCCCTGGCGCTTCCGCATGTCCAACGACGTCTGGGGCACCCCTTCCGTCGCCGACGACCTGGTCTACGTCACCTCCTTCGAGGTGCACGCCCTGGACGTCGCCACCGGCCGCCGCCGCTTCAAGACCCGGGACGTCGCCTGGTCCATGGCGGTCGCCGACGGCCGTATCCACGCCTCCGACGGGCCCACCCTGTTCGCCCTGGACGCCCGTGAGGGCGGCGACCTGTGGCGCCTGCAGACGGACGCCTGGGTCTACTCGCTCAAGGCCGGCCGCGGCACCGTCGTCACCGGCACCCGCGGCGGCGGCGTCCAGGGCTGGGAGGCCTCCGGCGGCCAGAAGCTCTGGGAGGTCACCGGCTGCCAGTCCGACTTCGAGTCCCCCGAGGCCGGACCCGTCCTGCACGACGGCACGGTCTACGTGTGGCAGGACGCCCGGCTGCGCGCCCTGGACGCCCGCACCGGCGAGGAGCGCTGGTCGTACCCGATCGGCGACGCGGCCTCCTGCGGCGGCGTCCCGGTCCGGCTCACGCAGGCCACCGACGGCTACGTCTACGTCTGCGCCGGCACCCGCGTCCTCGCCCTCGACGTGGCCGCCGGGCATGTGAAGTGGCACTTCGAGGCCCCGGCCGTGTTCGTGTGCCCGCCCACCTTCGTCCCCGGCCCGGCCGTCACCGGCGGCGGCATCTACCTCGCCGACTACCTCGGCACGGTCTACGCCCTCGACGCCACCGACGGCCGCGACCGCTGGCGCATCGCCACCGAGGCCCGCTCCTGTGTCGACCCCGTCCTGGTCGCCGCCGGCCATGTCCACGTGGGCAGCGGCAAGGGCCTCTACACCCTCGACGCGGTCACCGGCACACCCAAGTGGCGCTTCCAGGCGGGCGGCGACATCGTGGGCACCCCCTCGGTCGCCGAGGGCCGTATCCACTTCGGCTCCACCGACCACCTGCTCTACACCCTGAAGGCCGACGACGGCCGGCTGCGCTGGAAGCTCGCCACCGGCGGCGAGATCACCGGCTCCCCGGTCGTCCGGGACGGGGTGGTGTACGCGTGCAGCAAGGACCGCTGTGTGTACGCACTGGACGCGGAGAAGGGCACGGGCACGGCACGCACCGCCTGACCGGCCCGGGCGGCCGTCGCACCGGTGCGGAAGGGGCTCCGGGCGGCGGCCGTCGCTCGTCGGGAAGCGGCCCGTTCACCGCTTCCGCCCAAGACGCCACGCCGGGTACCCACCCGGTCGCCGCAGTGGCATGACCGTGGCAGGTGCCCCCAGGCTCTCCGCGACGCAGACACGGGGGCGCAGGCTCAGGTAGACGGCGGTGCTGGTCCTGGTCGTCCTGGCACTGACCGGTTCCTCGTCCGGCCGGAGCCGCGGCGGCGGGTGCGGCGGCTCCGGCCGGGACCACGACGGTTCGAGGTCGTCGACGCCGAGCGGCGGCTCGTAGGGCTCGGGTGGCGGTTCCCGCCCCTCCGGCGACGATGACCGCGCGAGCGGCGGCTCGGTGGTCGACGCCGAGCGGCGGCTCGTAGGGCTCGGGCGGCGGTTCCTGCGGCTCCGGCGACGATGACCGCGCGAGCGGCGGCGGCTCGGGCCCGGTGGACTCGGTCGACCACTGCGACGTCGGCCGCCAGGCCCTGGCGGACGACTGAGGGGCCCCGCCCTCGCGGGGCGTCAGTCCCGCAGTTCCGTCAGGAATTCGATCAGCGCCTCGTTCACCTCGGCGGGCCGCTCCTGCTGCGTCCAGTGGCCGCAGCCCGGCAGCACGAGCGGCTTGCGGCGCAGGTTCGGCATCAACCCGGGCAGCTGCTTGATCAGTTCGGGCGTGCCCGGGAAGGCGGGCACGAGGTCCCGGTCGCCGTACACGTACAGCGCGGGCGGGGAGACGACCGCGCCCTGCCAGGGTGCGGTCAGCTCCCAGTTGCGGTCCAGGTTGCGGTACCAGTTGAGCGCGCCCGTGAAACCCGGCTCGAAGCTCTCGGTGAGCAGGTCGAGGTCCTCCTCGGTGAGCCACTCGGGCAGCACCTCGGGGTTCGGCGCGTCCGTGAGCCAGCCGCGCTCCAGGTCGACCAGGGCCTGCTCGGGACGCCCGGCGTCCGGCGCGTCACCGGAGGCGGAGTACAGCAGCTTGCGCAGGGTCGTGCGGGTGTCGGCGCTGAACTCGGCCTCCGCGACCCCGGGCCGGTGGAAGTAGTTCCAGTAGAACCGGCCCTGGAACCGCTCCTGCATGGTCTCCAGCGGGGGCCGGCTCCCGCGGAACGGCGGCGGCACGCTCAACCCGGCCACCCCGCGCACCACGTCCGGCCGCAGCAGCGCGGTGTGCCAGGCCACCGGGGCGCCCCAGTCGTGCCCGACGACGAACGCCCGTTCCTCGCCCAGCGCGTGGATCAGCCCCACCACGTCCCCCACCAGGTGGAGGATGCTGTACGCGTTCACGTCCTCGGGGCGGTCACTGCCGCCGTACCCGCGCTGGTCGGGCGCGACCACCCGGAAACCCGCCTCGGCCAGCGGCCCGAACTGGTGCCGCCAGGAGTGCCAGGACTCCGGGAATCCGTGCAGCAGCACCACGAGCGGGCCCTCGCCCTGCTCCGCGATGTGCAGCTGTATGCCATTGACGTCGATCATCCGATGCTCAACCACCCCCCGAGCATACGCATGTATATGTAAACGACTTTTACCCGCGCAACCGGTACTCCCGCGACCGTCCCGCGAACAGCCGGGCCTGCCGCGCACCCGCCGCGTTCCCGAGTGCGATCAGGTGTGGTGCCTGCGCGATCCCCTGCGAGCGCCCCGCCTCACTCGCGGCCCACAGGGCCCGCACCGTCCCCTGCACGGCCTCGGTGGGATATCCGGCGAGGACGGCGGCACACCCGGCAGCCGCCCCCAAGGCCTCGCCCTTCGCCACGAGTTCCGACACCAGCCCGGTCTCGTACGCACGCCGGGCCGAGATCCGCTCCGCCGTGCCCATCAACGCCATCCGCGCGACCTCCCCGTAGGGCATGCGCTGCGCCATCAGGACGGACTCGTAGGCGCTGACCATGCCGTAGGTGGTGTGCGGGTCGAAGAAGGAGGCGGTGGTGTCCGCGACGACGAACTCGGCCTCGCCGAGCAGATAGAAGGCACCTCCGCAGGCCATGCCGTGCACGGCGGCCACGACCGGCTTCCACAGGTCGTTGGCCTTCGGTCCGATGCCGAGCAGCGGATCGTCCTGCGCGTAGGGCGAGTTCGGCTGCGGCACGACGGCGTCCCGGTCGATGCCGGTGCAGAAGGCACGCTCGCCGGCCCCGGTGAGGACGATCGCCCGCACGGAGTCGTCGAACCGCAGCTCGTCCCAGGTGGAGGCGAGTTCGCCGGCCATGGCGAGGTCGACGGCGTTGAGCCGCTCGGGCCGGTTGAGCGTCACGACGGCGACCCCGCTGTCCGCGTCGGTCCGCACCAGGACGCTGCTCATGACCGCTCCGGAACCCACTGGGGAAGGTCGTCGTGGAAGACGGCCCGCACCCGGGCGCCGATGCGAAGGCTCTCGGCCGGGCAGGAGCCGAGCGGTTGCCCCGCCCCGGTGACCAGGTTGCCCACCAGCCGGATCCGGGGCGCTTCCTCCAGCTCGACGACGACCACGTTGTACGGCGCCTGCGCGGCGTAGTCGGGCAGCAGCGGCGGATGGGCCACGACGTACGACCAGACCCGGCCCCGGCCGGACACCGGCCGCCATTCGGCCTCGAAGGACTGGCAGTGCGGGCAGCAGGGCCGGGGCGGGAAGCGGAGTTCTCCGCATGCGGCGCAGGCCTGGACGCGCAGTTCGCCGTGTGCGGCGTACTCCCAGAACGGGGCGCCGTCGGGGTCGGGGACGGGACGCAGCATGGTCGCTCCTCAATTCCTCAGCAGCAGGGCGGAGGTCGGGACCCCTTCGCCCGCCGTGACCAGACAGGCGGAGGCGCCCGGCACCTGGGCGGTGCTCGTCCCCCGCAGCTGCTTCACCCCTTCGTTGATGAGGTTGAAGCCGTGGACGTAGGCCTCGGACAGCCCGCCCCCGCCGGTGTTCACCGGCAGCAGCCCGCCGATCTCCAGTGCCCCGCCCTCGGTGAACGCCCCGCCCTCACCGCGCCCGCAGAAGCCGTAGCCCTCCAGGGAGAGCAGGACCAGCGGCGTGAAGGCGTCGTAGATCTGGGCGACGTCGACGTCCTCCGGGGCCAGGTCGGAGTGTTTCCACAGGTGCCGGGCGGCGCTCCAGGCGGGGCCGGTGAGGGGGTCGTCGTTCCAGTAGTTGACCATGCCGTGGTGCTGGGCGGGCAGCGACTGGGCGGCGGAGTGGACGTAGACGGGCCGGCGCCGGCAGTCGCGGGCCCGCTCGGCGGAGACCACGACACAGGCCAGCGCCCCGTCGGTCTCCAGGCAGTTGTCGAAGAGGCAGAGCGGCTCGCTGATCCAGCGGGAGGTCATGTACATCTCGCGGGTGAGGGGCCGGTCGTACATGACCGCGGCGGGGTTCTGGTTGGCCCGGTTGCGGCAGGCCAGGGCGACGTTGAACAGGTGGTCCCGGGTGGCGCCGTACTCGTGCAGGTAGCGGCGGGTGAGCATCGCGATCTCGTCGGCGGGCCGCAGCAGCCCGAACGGCCGGGTCCACTGGGCCGGGGTCGGGAGCTGGACGGTCGTGTTGGTCCAGGGCCGGGGTCCGCTGCCTCGCTTGCGGGACCGCCAGGCCACCCCGACGCTCGCCTGCCCGGCGGCGATGGCGGCGGCGAGATGGGCGACGGTGGCGCACGAACCCCCGCCCCCGAAGCCGACCTTGCTGAAGAAGGTGAGGTCACCGAAGCCGCAGGCCTTGGCCAGCTCCACCTCGTCCGTCTCCTCCATGGTGTAGGAGGCCAGGGCGTCGACCTCACCGGGCGCGATCCCGGCGTCGTCCAGAGCGGCCAGGACGGCTCGGCAGGCGAGGGTGCGTTCGTCCTCCGGGAGCCGTTTGGCGAAGGGCGTCTGACCTATGCCGACGAGAGCGGTGGCGTCCTTGAGGCCTCCCGATCCTGCTGCCATGCTGCGCGCACCTCCGGGCCCGAACGGTCGCTGACAGGTCGTCAGATTACAGATAATCTGACGGACAGTCAGCTCCTATGGCGTGGGGAGGCGTGCGGTGCGGGCGGATACGGCATGGGGAAGCGTTCCGGGCCTGGTCAGGGCGGCGGCCGAGAGATACGCGGACGACGAGGCGGTCGTCGAGGGCCGCACCCGCGTCACCTACGCGGAACTGGGTGCGCGCGTGGAGCGCGCGGCGGCGGCCTGCCTGGCGAACGGGATCGAGCCGGGCGACCGGGTCGGCATCTGGGCGCCGAACTCGCTCGACTGGATCGTCGGCGCCCTGGGAGCCGTATCGGCGGGCGCGGTGCTCGTACCGCTGAACACCCGCTTCAAGGGGGCCGAAGCGGCGGACGTGCTGCGGCGCAGCGGAGCCCGGCTGCTGTTCGTCACCGGCACGTTCCTCGGCACCTCGTACGTGGCGTCCCTGCGCCGGGCGGCGGGGGACGGCCCGGGCGCCGGACCGCTGCCCGGCCTGCCGGCCCTGGAGCACGCGGTGGTTCTCTCGGACGATGCCCCGGTGGGTTTCCTGACCTGGAAGGACTTCCTGGCGAGCGGGGAGGGGACGGGGTCGGCCCAGGTGCGGGAAAGGGCCGCCGCCGTGCGGGGGTCCTGGCCCTCGGACATCGTCTTCACCTCCGGCACCACGGGCCGCCCCAAGGGCGCGGTCATCACCCACGACCAGACGCTGCGGGCGTACGACATCTGGGGCGACCTGGCCGGCCTCACCCGCGGCGACCGCTATCTGATCGTCAACCCCTTCTTCCACACCTTCGGTTACAAGGCCGGGGTGATCGCCTGCCTCATGCGGGGCGCGACGATGATCCCCCAGCCGGTGTCCGGTGTGGACACCGTCCTGGCCAACATCGCCGCGGAGCGGGTCTCCGTCCTCCCCGGCCCCCCGACCCTCCTCCAGTCCCTCCTCGACCACCCCGCACGGGACGCCCACGACCTCTCGACCCTCCGCCTGGTGGTGACGGGAGCGGCCGTGGTGCCGCTGGCGCTGGTGGAACGGCTGCGCGGCGAACTCGGCATCGGCACCGTCCTCACGGCGTACGGCCTCTCCGAGGCCAGCGGGATCGTCACGATGTGCCGGCGCGGCGACGACCCGGCCGTCATCGCGTCCACGTCCGGCCGGGCCGTCCCCGGCACGCGGGTCCGGGTCGTGGACCCCGAGGGCCGGCCCCTGGGACCCGGGGTGCCGGGCGAGGTCCTGGTCCGCGGCTTCACCGTCATGACCGGCTACCACGAGGACGAGCGGGCCACCGCCGAGGTGCTGGCACCGGACGGCTGGCTGCGCACCGGCGACGTCGGAGTCCTGGACGCGGCGGGCAATCTGCGCATCACCGACCGCCTCAAGGACATGTTCATCGTCGGCGGCTTCAACGCCTACCCCGCCGAGATAGAGCAGCTCCTGGGCCTCCACCCGGACGTGGCGGACGTGGCGGTGATCGGCGTGCCGGACGCCCGGCTCGGGGAGGTCGGCCGGGCCTACGTCGTGCGGCGCCCCGGCGCCCTGCTGACCGCCGACGACCTGATCGCCTGGTCCCGCAGGGAGATGGCGAACTACAAGGTGCCGAGAACGGTGGAGTTCGTCGCGCGGCTGCCGCGCAACGCGAGCGGGAAGGTCCTGAAGGGCGCCCTGCGGGACGCGGTCACCGGCCGAGCGGCAGGGCCGGGGTGCCGGTGACCGACATCATCAGGGAGTAGAGGGTGGTGTCGGCGGCGATGAACAGGCGATTGCGCCGGGCACCGCCGAACCGGACGTTGGCGACGGTGCCGGGCACCAGGATGCGGCCCAGGAGCGTGCCGTCGGGGTCGTAACAGTGCACGCCCCCGTCCATCGCGGCCGCCCAGAGCCGCCCCGCGTCGTCGAACCGGATGTTGTCGAAGGTGCCGTGCGCGCACTCGGTGAAGACGTCACCGCCCGAGAGGGCCGACCCGTCCTCGTGGACGTCGAAGACGCGGATGTGGTTGGCGATGCTGTCGGACACGTACAGCTGCCGCTCGTCCGGCGAGAAGACGAGCCCGTTCGGCCCCTGGAACCCGTCGGCGACCAGCCGCACCTCGCCGCTCGCGGGGTCGACGCGGTAGACGTTACGGGCGCCGATCTCGCTGTCGGCGCGATGCCCCTCGTAGTCGGTGGCGATCCCGAACTCGGGATCCGAGAACCACACCGACCCGTCCGACCTCACCACGGCGTCGTTCGGGCTGTTGAGCCGCTTGCCCCTGAACCGCTCGGCGAGCACGGTGACCGACCCGTCGTGCTCGGTCCGGGTCACCCTCCGATTGCCCTGCTCACAGGTGATGAGACGGCCCTCGCCGTCCAGGGTGCTGCCGTTCGGGTACCCGGCGGGCGAGCGGAAGACGCCGACGGCCCCGGTGGTCTCGTCCCACCGCAGCAGCCGGTCGTTGGGGATGTCGCTCCACACCAGATAGCGCCCGGCGGGCACGTACACCGGCCCCTCGGCCCACCGGCACCCCTCGTACAGCGTCTCCAGCCGCGAGTCCCCCGCCTGGCACCTCCCCGTCCGGAACCGCTCGTCGAGGGTCTCGTACAGGTGGGGCTGCTCGCCGGGCATGGGGGCCGCCTTCGGGATCGGGCCGACGGGTGATCTGCGCGGGTCCACTATCGCGCGCCGGAACCGGCGGCGCACGCTGCCGGGCGGACGGCACCCCGGACGTACGCGATAGACGCGGCCCTGGCCGTGATCGCGAGCCGGCGGCCCGCAGGCGTGGTGCTCTTCACCTCCGGCGAGGACGACATGGGGAAACCGCGCGGGCCGGGCGTGCGGGTCGTTCCACTCTGACGCGACGCCGTCCGCTCGCGGACACACCTCGGCCGCGACGGCTCCCCCTCCGCGCCGCCGCGGCCGAACCCCGTGAGTGGTGGCTTACTTCGTCGGCTTGAAGGGCTCCGACGTCGCGTGCAGGTCCTTGACCTCGAGCGGCTCCTCGGTCGCGTGCAGGTCCTGCTTCTTGACGGCACCCTCCTCCGCGGCCTGCGCGTCCTTGGTCTTCAGCGGCTCGGCGGTGGCGTGCAGGTCCTGCGGCTTGAGCTCGTCGCCCATGATCGTCAACTCCCCTTGGCATGGATCAAGCAGTGGGATCGGCGGGCCCGCCCGGTCACTCCCCCGAGGATGACCGGGCAGGCCCACCCGGGCCGCTCGCCCCGAATGATCAGGGCGAGGCCCGCGCGGTGACCCGTCTGCCCCCCGACGCGACGGATCGACTGCGTCCATCATGGCGTGCGGCGATAAACGAATGATGAACGCACCGACGGGCCCTCAGGCCGCCTGCACCGGGGACAGCAGCGCACGCACCTCGGCGGCCTCCGGCGAGCCCAACTCCTCGTAGATCGCGGCCGCTTCCTGCCAGCAGACCTGGGCCCGGCCGGTCTGGCCGATGCCGCTGAGTGCGCGCCCGAGGACCGTGAGGACGTTGCCCCGCCGCCACTGTCCGCCGATGCCGCGCAGCACCGTGAGGGCCATCTCGGCGTTGGCGGCGGCCCGTGCCGCGCGCCGGGCGGCGAGATCCACCTCGGCCAGCCGGAACAGGCTCATGCCCTCCCACAGGCGCTGCCTGCTGTCGCGGAACACCTCCACCGCCTCCTGGAGCCGGTCGGCGGCCTTGCCCAGCTCCCCGCTCTGGGTGAGGGCGAGCCCGAGGGCGTAGCGGGCGTTCGCACCGCGCATGGAGTTGCCCATGCCGTCGTAGATGTCGATGCCCTCCTGGGCCAGCGCGACCGCGCTCTGGGTCCGCCCGGTCGCGAGGTGGATCCGGGAGAGGTTGCAGAGCGCGGCGGCCTCGCCGGGGCGGTCGCCCAGGGCCCGGAAGTGCTCGATGGCCCGGGAGAGGTGCTCCTCTCCGTCCGTGTGCCGGTTCTGGTAGAGCGCGATGATGCCGCGGGCGTTGCGCGCCCAGCAGACGGGGAGCAGGTCGTCGGACTCCTGCGCGAGCAGGATGGCCCGCTCGGCCTCCTCCTCGGCCCGTTCGAAACGGCCGCTCACGTGGTGGACGTTGACGAGCGTCATCAGCGCGCGTGCTTCCGCCCGCCCGAGGCCGTGCGAGCGGGCCGCGTCGACGAGCGCCCCGGCCGTCGCCTCGTACTCCTTGGAGTTGGCCCCCGACTCGGAAAGGTCGTGCGCCGCCCACAGCAGGTCGATCGCCCGGGGGAGGGTCTCCGGCTGCCCCGCGGACTGCCGTACGCACGCGAGGAGACAGATGGCCTCCGCGTACAGCCAGTCCTGTGCCGCGTGCCGGTCGTCGAACCGCAGCCCCGGGTACGACGTGGGTTCCAGATGGTGCACCAGCCGGTCGCCCGGCCGCTCGATCGCGTACACGCGCGCCGCGGACGCCAGGTAGAAGTCCAGCAGCCGGGACAGCGCCGAGCTCCGTTCGCTCGGGGACAGTTCATCCCTTTCCGCGCAGGCACGCGCGTAGAGCCGCACCAGGTCGTGGAAGCGGTAACGGCCGGGGGCGGCCGATTCGAGGAGGGAGGTGTCCACGAGGGACTCCAGCAGGTCCTCGGTGTCCTCGAGCGGCAGGTCCAGGACCGCCGCCGCGGCGGCCAGGGAGATGTCGGGGCCGTCCGCCAGGCCGAGCAGGCGGAACGCGCGGGCCTGGGCTGGCTCCAGCTGGCCGTAGCCGAGCTCGAAGGTCGCCTTGACGGCCAGGTCGCCGGCCTGGAGTTCGTCCAGGCGGCGGCGTTCGTCGGCGAGTTTCACCGCGAGGACCGACACCGTCCAGGTACGGCGGGCCGCCAGGCGGGACGCCGCGATGCGGATCGCCAGCGGCAGGAAACCGCAGGCCGCCACCACGTCCAGGGCGGCCTTCCGTTCGGACGCCACCCGCTCCTCACCCACGATCTTCGTGAACAGTGCGAGCGCCTCGTCCGGTGACATCACGTCGAGGTCGATCAGATGGGCCCCGGCCAGGTCCACCATCCGCATCCGGGAGGTGACCAGTGCGGCACAGCCGTCCGTGCCGGGCAGCAGCGGACGTACCTGGGCGGCGTCGCGGGCGTTGTCCAGCAGAACCAGCACCCGGCGCCCGGCCAGGACGGAGCGGTACAGGGCCGCGCGTTCCTCCAGGGAGTCGGGGATCGCCGAGTCGGCCGTGCCGAGGGCGCGCAGGAACGAGCCCAGGACCGTCTCCGGTTCCGCCGCACGGGCGCCCGCGCCCTGGAGGTCGACGTACAGCTGCCCGTCCGGGAACGCCGCGCGGGCCTGGTGCGCCACGTGCACGGCGAGGGTCGTCTTGCCGACGCCGCCGATGCCGGCCAGGGCCGAGACCGCCATGACCCGGCCCTCGGCGGAGGCGAGGATGTCGCCGAGCTCGCGGACGAAACCGGAGCGGCCGGTGAAGTCCGGCACCGTCGCGGGCAGTTGTGCCGGGCGGACCGGGACAGCGGCCGGTTCGGGGGCGGGGGAGGAGGGCTCCGCCAGTGAGGGGTCCGCCTGGAGGATCCGCTGTTGCAGTTCGCTCAGGCCGGGGCGCGGGTCCACACCGAGTTCGTCGGCGAGCAGCCGCCGGGTGTCGGCGTACACGGCCAGGGCCTCGGCCTGACGGCCGCTGCGGTAGAGCGCCAGCATCAGGAGCTCGCGGAGCCGTTCGCGCAGGGGGTGCGCCGCGGTGAGGGCCGTGAGCTCGGAGACCGCCTCGGCGTGGCAGCCCTGCTCCAGGTCCATGTCGAGGCGGGATTCCAGGAGCTGGAGCCGCCACTCCTCCAGCCGGACACGCTGGGCCTCCGCATAGGGGCCGGGCACACCGGCCAGGGTCTCCCCCTCCCACAGGGCGAGGGCGCGGCGCAGGGTGGTGCGGGCGTGGCAGAGGTCGCCGGCGGAGCGGGCCTTCTCCGCCTCCGTCGCCAGGTCCTGGGCGACGGTGAGGTCCAAGGCGCCCTCGGCCAGCCCCCGGATCGCGTAGCCGCCGGACTCGCTGACCAGGACGGCGCCGGCGGTGGTGCCGGTGCCGCCGGACCGGCGCCCTTCGCCGCCCGGGGACAGCACCTTGCGCAGGCGTGAGGCGTACGTCCGTACCGCCGCCAGTGCCTGCGAGGGCGGTTCCTCGCCCCACAGGGCGTCGATCAGCTCCGCCGCCGTGGCGGTCCGGCCCTCGCGCAGCAGCAGGGCGGCCAGCAGGGCGCGTTGCTGGGGGGATCCGGTGGTGACCGGCTCGTCACCGCGCCGCGCGCGCACGGGGCCGAGCACGCTGAAGCGCAGCGCCTTGGAGTCCCCCGGCTCCGTGAGCCCTTCCGGCGTCGCCGGCTCCGGCGATGTCGACGCGTGGTCGGGACGCCGCTGCTCCGGTACGCGCGGCACACCGTCCGGTACACCGTCCATGAAGTCCCCCTAGACATCCTGAGCAACCACGCCAGTTTGCCTTGTTGACGGCGGATACGTCAGCCGTGGGAGACACCGATCACAGGGCGGCGCACGGGAGACCACCAGGTCTGCACACACTCTCCGCATGTGCCGGGCCGGACCGAGTGGATCACGCCATCACGGCCGGAACCGGCCCCCGTACGCATAGCTGACGCCCCGTCAGATCAGCGCTACCGTGAGCGCCATGGACACCCACGACAGCACCTTTCCGCTGATCATCTCCGTGGACGACCACACCGTGGAGCCCGCGAGCGTCTGGCAGGACCGGCTTCCGGAGAAGTACCGGAGCGCCGGGCCGCGGATCGTCCGGGCTCCCGTGAAGGAGATGACCTTCCTCGGAGGCCGCTTCAAGCCGGTCATGGGGCAGCCCGGGGACGACGGTCCCGTCGGGGACTGGTGGGTCTACGAGGATCTGCGCCGGCCCCTGACCCGGCTCGACACCGCGGTCGGGTACGACAGGGACGAGATCCGGCTCGAAGTCATCACCTACGAGCAGATGCGGCCCGGTTCCTACGACGTCACCGAGCGGCTGGCCGACATGGACGTCAACCACGTCCAGTCCGCCCTCTGCTTCCCGACGTTCCCGCGCTTTTGCGGCCAGACCTTCACCGAGGCGAAGGACCACGAGCTGGGCCTGCTCTGCGTGCGCGCCTACAACGACTGGATGGTGGAGGAGTGGTGCGGCCCGGACGCGCACGGGCGGCTCATACCCCTGCCTCTCATCCCCCTGTGGGACGCCGAACTGGCGGCGGCCGAGGTCCGGCGCAACGCCGCCCGCGGCGTCCGTGCGGTCGCCTTCTCCGAGATACCGCCGTTCCTCGGGCTGCCCTCCATCCACACCGACGGCTGGGACCCGTTCCTCGCCGCGTGCGACGAGACCGGCACGGTCGTCGCCATGCACATCGGCTCCAGCAGCCGCATGCCGTCCACCTCCGCGGACGCCCCGCCCGCCGTCGGCTCCACCATCACGTACGCCAACTGCTGCTTCTCCATGGTCGACTGGCTGATGAGCGGCAAGTTCGAGCAGTTCCCGAACCTCAAGGTCATGTACGCGGAAGGCCAGATCGGCTGGATCCCCTACATCCTGGAACGGGCCGACGTGGTGTGGGAGGAGAACCGCGGCTGGGGCGGCGTCGCCGACAAGGTGCACCGGCCGCCGTCCGAACTGTTCGCCGAGCACGTCTACGGCTGCTTCTTCGACGACGCCTTCGGACTGCGCAACCTCGACTCGATCGGCGTCGGCAACGTCCTCTACGAGACCGACTACCCCCACTCCGACTCCACCTGGCCCAAGTCCCGCGAGGTCGGCGAGGCGCAGATGGGGCACCTGGAGCCGGAGGTCGTGGAGCGGATCGTGCGGGGCAACGCCATCGAACTGCTCGGGCTGACGGCCGAGGGCCTGTGGCCGGGCGGCGGCGCGCGGTGAGCCTGCGCTACGGGATGCAGCTTCCCGTCCAGTCGCAGAGCACCCTCTACGCGGAGGGGTGGGAGGCGGCGGCCGGGCCCGCCGACCTGCTGGAGATCGCCCGCGCCGCCGACCGGGCCGGATTCGACTACCTGGCCGCTTGCGACCACGTCGGCATCCCCCGCCGGCTCGCCGCCGCCATGAGCACCGTGTGGTACGACCCCGTCGCCACGCTCGCCTTCCTCGCCGCCGCCACCGAACGGATCCGGCTGCTCAGCCATGTCGCGATCGTCGGGCTGCGGCACCCGCTGCTCACCGCCAAGCAGTACGCCACCCTCGACCACCTTTCGAGCGGTCGCCTGATCCTCGGCGTCGGGGCAGGGCACGTGCCGGAGGAGTTCGAGGCCCTGGGCGTCGACTTCCGCCGGCGCGGGGCCGTGCTCGACGAGTGCGTGGACGCCCTGCGCGCCGCCCTCGGGCCGGAGGAGTTCCCCGAGCACCACGGCAAGCTGTACGACTTCGAGGGGCTCGGGCAGCGGCCCCGGCCGGTGCAGGACCCCGTTCCCCTGTGGGTCGGAGGCTCCTCGCCCGCCGCCCTCCGGCGGGCCGCCCTCAAGGGCGACGGGTGGCTGCCGCAGGGGGATCCGAGGGACCGGCTGCCCGCGCGGATCGCCCGCATCGGGGAGCTGCGTGAACAAGCCGGCGTACGGGGCCCGTTCACGGTGGGCGCCATCACCGAGCCGCTGTACGTCGGCACGCCCCGGTGGGACGTGGGGCGCCGGACCCTCACCGGCGGGCCGCGCGAGCTCGCCGAGTCGCTGCGGGCGTACCGCGCGATGGGCGTGCACCAGATCCAGGTGCGGTTCCGCAGCCGGAGCGGCGCCGAACTCGTCGACCAGATCGCGGCGTTCGGCGCCGAGGTCGCCCCCGAGCTGTGAGGAGACCCCATGGGAAAGCTGGACGGACGGGTCGTCATCGTCACCGGGGCCGCACGCGGCCAGGGCGAGCAGGAGGCGCGGCTGTTCGCGGCCGAGGGGGCCCGGGTGGTCCTGGCGGACGTCCTCGACGACCAGGGCGAGGCCCTCGCGAAGGAGATCGGCGGGCGGTACGTCCGTCTGGACGTGGGGCGGGAGGGCGACTGGCGGTCCGCCGTCGCCGCCGCCAAGGACGCGTACGGCCACGTCGACGGGCTCGTCAACAACGCCGGCATCCTGCGCTTCAACTCCCTCCTCGACACCCCCCTCGACGAATTCATGCAGGTCGTCCAGGTCAACCAGGTGGGCTGCTTCCTCGGCATCAAGGCGGTCGCCCCGGAGATGGCCGACGGGGGCACGATCGTCAACACCGCATCCTGCACCGGCCTGACCGGGATGGCCGCGGTGGGCGCCTACGCGGCGACCAAGCACGCCGTGGTCGGTCTGACCCGGGTCGCCGCCCTGGAGCTGGCCGGGCGGGGGATACGCGTCAACGTCGTCTGTCCGGGGGCCGTCGACACGGCGATGTCCAACCCGGCACGGCTCGACCCGGACGCCGACCCGGAGGAGACGGCGAGAGGGCTCGACCGGCTGTACCGCAAGCTCGTGCCGCTGGGCAGGGCCGGGCGGCCGGAGGAGGTGGCCAGGCTCGCGCTGTTCCTCACCTCGCAGGACTCGTCGTACATCACGGGGCAGCCGTTCGTGATCGACGGCGGCTGGCTGGCCGGTGTCAGCGTCATCTGACGTTCCATCGGCTATTGACGCTCATGAGGGCCGGTGGAACAGTCGGACCCAACGATCTGACGCACCGTCAGAACTGACTGTGGGGCGGTGAACCTCCTTGGAATTCGGCATCTTCGTTCAGGGATACGTCGGCAAACGGGCCGAGACCGACCCGCTCGCCGAGCACAAGGCGCTGATGGAGGAGACCGAGTACGTCATCCAGGCGGACAAGTCGGGCTTCAAGTACGCCTGGGCCTCGGAGCACCACTTCCTGGACGAGTACTCGCACCTCTCCGCCAACGACGTCTTCCTCGGGTACCTGGCGCACGCGACCGAACGGATCCATCTGGGCTCGGGGATCTTCAACCCGCTCGCCCCGGTCAACCACCCGGTGAAGGTCGCCGAGAAGGTCGCGATGCTCGACCACCTCAGCGGCAACCGCTTCGAGTTCGGCAGCGGGCGGGGCGCCGGATCGCACGAGATCCTCGGGTTCATGCCGGGCGTGACCGACATGAACCACACCAAGGAACTCTGGGAAGAGACGATCGCCGAGTTCCCCAGGATGTGGCTCCAGGACGAGTACCAGGGCTTCCAGGGCAAGCACTGGTCGCTGCCGCCGCGGAAGGTCCTGCCGAAGCCGTACGGCGCCTCGCACCCGGCGATGTGGTACGCGGCCGGGTCGCCCCCGTCGTACGCCATGGCGGCGAGGAAGGGCCTCGGGGTGCTCGGCTTCAGCGTGCAGAAGGTCTCCGACATGGAATGGGTGCTGGAGCAGTACAAGACGGCGATCGTGGACGCGGAGCCCGTCGGGGCCTTCGTGAACGACAACGTGATGGTGACGACCACGGCCATCTGCGCGCCGACCCACGCCGAGGCGGTGCGGATCGCCGCGAGCGGGGGGCTGCACTATCTGCCCTCACTGGTCTTCCGCTACCACGACACGTTCCCCCGGCCCGAGGGGTTCCCGGTGTGGCCGGAGACGCTGCCGGAGTACACCGAGGAGCTCGTGGAGGTGCTGATCGAGGAGGAGCTGCTGATCTGCGGGGACCCGGACGAGGTGCTGCGGCAGTGCAAGCGGTGGGAGCAGGCCGGGGCCGATCAGCTGAGCTTCGGGCTGCCGGTGGGGGTGCCGAAGGAGGAGACGCTTCAGACGATCCGGCTGGTCGGGGAGTACGTGATTCCCAAGATCGATACCGATCCCGTGCATCGGACGTCGCGGTTCCGCGGGGTGGGTTGAGCGTGCGGTGGCGAGTGCGGGCGCGTCGTGGCCGGCCGCGCCCACGCGGCGGAGCCGCACATCGGCACAGTCCCGCGCCCCTCAGGCGTCGTACTCGAGGGAGTTGAGTCGTCATGCTCGATCACGTCATCACAGGGGCGACCGTCGTCGACGGGACCGGTGCGCCCGGCTACACCGCCGACGTAGGCGTCAAAGACGGCCGCATCGCCGTCATCGGCCGGGTCACCGGGGAAGCCCGGACCACCGAGGACGCCACCGGGCTCGTCCTCACTCCCGGCTTCGTCGATCCCCACACCCACTACGACGCCCAGCTCTTCTGGGACCCGTACGCCACGCCGTCCCTCAACCACGGGGTCACCACCGTCGCCGGCGGGAACTGCGGGTTCACGCTGGCGCCGCTGCATCCCGATCGACCCGAGGACGCCGACTACACGCGGCGGATGATGTCCAGGGTCGAGGGCATGGCGCTGGTGGCGCTGGAGGAGGGGGCGCCCTGGAGCTGGCATTCCTTCGGGGAGTACCTGGACGCCCTGGAGGGGCGGATCGCCGTCAACGCCGGGTTCATGGTGGGGCACTGTGCGCTGCGGCGGTACGTGATGGGGCCGCGGGCCGTCGGCGGGCAGCCGACTCAGGAGGAGCTCGCCGCGATGGTGCGGTTGCTGCGGGAGTCCATGGACGCCGGGGCCTGGGGGCTGTCCACCACCCAGTCGACCAGCCACTCCGACGGCGACGGGCAGCCGGTCGCCTCGCGGCATGCCCGGCCGGCCGAGCTGCTGGCGCTGTCACGGGCCGTCGGGGAGTGTGAGGGCACGCAGATCGAGGCGATCGTCGCGGGCTGTCTGGATCAGTTCAGTGACGCGGAGATCGACCTGTTCGCGGAGATGAGCGCGGTGGCCGGGCGGCCGCTGAACTGGAACGTGCTGACGATCGACGCGGCCGTCCCCGAGCGGGTGCCCCGGCAGTTGCTGGCGAGCGAACAGGCGAGGAAGGCCGGCGGCAGGGTCGTGGCGCTGACCATGCCGATCCTCACGCCGATGAACATGTCCCTGGGGACGTTCTGCGCGCTGAACCTCATCCCCGGGTGGGGGCCGGTGCTCGGGCTGCCCGTGCCCGAGCGGATCGAGAGGCTGCGGGATCCGGACGTGCGGGCCGAGCTGCTGCGGCGGGCCCGTTCCAAGGAGGCGGGTGTCTTCCGGCGGCTGTCGAACTTCGGCCGGTACGTCATCGGCGACACCTACAGCGAGGCGAACGCCGGGCTGACCGGGCGCGTGGTGAAGGACATCGCCGAGGAGCGCGGCCAGGAGCCCTTCGCGTGCCTGGTGGAGATCTGCGCCAACGACCAGCTCCGTACGGTGCTGTGGCCGATGCCGACCGACAACGACCCGGCGTCCTGGGCGCTGCGGGCTCAGACCTGGCAGCACGAGGACGTGCTGCTCGGCGGGTCCGACGCGGGTGCCCATCTGGACCGGATGTGCGGGGCGCCGTACACGACCCGGTTCCTCGGGGACTGCCTGCGGGGCAGGAAGCTGGTCGGTCTGGAGCAGGCCGTGAAGATGCTGACCGACGACCCGGCCCGGCTCTTCGGACTGCGGGAACGGGGGCGGATCCGGGAGGGCTGGCACGCGGACCTGGTCCTGCTCGACCCGCGGCGGATCGACGCGGGCCCGGCCACCCTGGTGCACGACCTGCCGGGCGACAGCCCGCGGCTGGACTCCCGGGCGCTGGGCGTGCGGGCCGTCTGGGTCAACGGGGCCGAGGCGATCCGGGACGACGTGGTGACCGGGGCCGTACCGGGCCGGGTGCTGCGCTCGGGGCGGGACACGGAGACGGTGAGCACGCGGTGACGGCACGGCAGTCGCTGTTCGTCGGCGGCGCCTGGGCGGAGCCGGACGGCGGGCACTACGCGGTGATCGACCCGGCGACCGGGCAGACCGTCGGGTGGGCGCCACAGGCCTCGCGGGATCAGGTGCTCGCGGCCTGCGCCGCCGCCCGCGAGGCCTTCGGGCCGTGGTCGCGCACTGCGCCGGAGGAGCGGGCGGCGGTGCTCGGGCGGGCGGCGGGGATCATCGCCGGCCATCTGAGGGAGTACGCGGAGCTGGCCCGGGCCGAGACCGGCGCGACCACCGGCACGGCCCGGGCCATGCAGGTCGGGGTCGCCGCCGCCCGCTTCCGGCGCTACGCGCGCGTGGAAAGCGCCGAGTGGGCGATCCCGCCGCAGATCAACGAGGCCGGGCCGATGGGGAAGGCCGGCGTGATGGGTGCTCTGGCGATCCGGCAGCCCGTCGGGGTCGTCACCTGCATCACCTCGTACAACAACCCCTGGGCCAACCCGGCCGGCAAGGTCGCGCCCGCCCTGGCCATGGGCAACACGGTCGTGGTGAAACCTGCCCCGCAGGATCCCCTGTCGGTGTACCGGATGGCTCAGGCACTGGAGGCGGCCGGAGTGCCCCCGGGCGTGGTGAACGTGGTCGGCGGCCCGGGCGGCGAGACCGGCGAGGCGGCCGTGGCGTCACCGGACGTCGACATGGTCAGCTTCACCGGCTCCACGGCGGTCGGGCAGCGCATCGCCGAGGTGTGCGGGCGCGGCATGAAACGGCAGTTGATGGAGCTGGGCGGGAAGGGCGCGGCGGTCGTCTTCGACGACGCCGACCTCGCCTCGGCCGTGGCCGGGATCGGCACCACCTTCTCCTTCTACAGCGGGCAGATCTGCACGGCACCGACCCGGGTGCTGGCACAGCGCGGGATCCACGACCGGCTGGTCGAGGGACTGGCCGCCTACGCACGCCGGTTGAAGGTCGGTGATCCGCGCGAGCCGGACACCGTGGTCGGGCCGGTGATCTCGGCGGCGCACCGGGACCGGGTGGAGTCGTACGTCGAACTGGGCCGGAAGGAGGGCGCGGTGGTGGTGGCGGGCGGCGAACGCCCCGATCTGCCCCACGGCTTCTACGTCGCCCCGACCCTGCTGGCCGGCTGCCGCAACGACATGCGGGTGGCCCGCGAGGAGATCTTCGGGCCGGTGGTGGCCGTCATCCCCTTCGACGACGAGGAGGAGGGCGTCGCACTCGCCAACGACACCGACTACGGGCTCATCGACTACGTCTGGTCGGGTGACGTGGCCCGGGCCTTCCGGGTGGCGCGGCGGCTCAGGGCCGGCGGGGTGGGGGTGAACACCGTCGGGCGGAACATGGAGGCGCCCTTCGGCGGCTTCAAGCGCAGCGGCGTCGGCCGGGACGTCGGCAGTTACGCGCTGCACGCCTACAGCGAGGTGCAGGCGATCGTCTGGCCGGGCTGACGCGCCTCAGCCGTCCAGATCCACCCGTACGGTCAGCAGGTTCGTCCCGAGGACCCGCACCCCCATGCTGTTGACGCGGGGCAGCGCCCGCAGCCGCGCCACCGGGTCGTCCTGCGGCATCAGATGCGCGGTGCCCTCGTGCCACCGCCCGCGGATGCGCACCCGCACCCGCGGATCGGCTTTGATGTTGCGCACGTACTGCGACCGTTCGCCGAACTCCGACACCAGCCAGAAGGAGCCGCCGACGCGGCGTCCGCCCACCGGCGTGCGACGGGGCAGCCCGGAGACGCGGCCCGTCGTCTCCAGGACCGTCTGGAGGGGGAGGCGGCGCAGGAACGGGTTGAGGCGGCGCTGGAAGGCCGTGGTCGCCCGGAACCTCAGGTCGGCGCGTCGGGACATCGTCGATGGTCTCCTTCACACGAAGCTCTCACAGAACGCGCGATGGTTCCTGCTTCAATGATCCCAGACGCGGCATCGAGGAGAGCGGGTGGCTGCGGATGCGGATCGTGACCTGGAACCTGTGGTGGCGCTTCGGGCCGTGGCAGACACGGCAGAAGGCGATTCTCACAGCCCTGCGGGAGCTGCGGCCCGACGTCGTGGGACTGCAGGAGGTCTGGGCGGCCGACGGCGAGAACCTCGCCGAGTGGCTGGCCGGTGAGCTCGGCCTGCACTGGGCCTGGGGCGCCTCGCCCGCCCCCGAGCGCTGGCAGCGGCGGATCGGGGACCCCACCGTCGGCATCGGCAACGCCGTGCTCAGCAGATGGCCGGTCGTCGACCAGGACGTGCTGCCGCTGCCCGCCCCGGCCGACACGGACGACGGCCGCCTGGCCCTCTACGCCCGCCTGGCCGCGCCCCGCCACGAAGTGCCTTTCTTCACGGCCCACTTCAGCTCCGCCCTGCACGCCTCGGCGGTCCGCTGCCGGCAGGTCGCCGCCCTCGCCGAGTTCGTCGCCCGGCACGGCGGCGACTCCCCGTTCCCGCCCGTCGTCACCGGCGACCTCAACGCCTGGCCCGACTCCGACGAGATCCGTCTCCTCGGCGGTTACAAGACGGCTCCCACCGTGCCCGGCCAGGTCCTCGTCGACGCCTGGGAGTACGCCGACCCGGCCGCGCCCTCCGCCACCTGGGACGCGGCCAACCCGCATGTGGTGGCCGGCCGGAAACCCGGCGCACGCATCGACTACATCCACGTGGGCCCACCCGGCCCCGGCGGACTCGGCCGTGTCCGGGACGTACGGCGGGCCTGTGACGGCCCGGTCGACGGGGTGTGGCCCTCCGACCACGCGGCGGTCGTGGCCGACCTGGCGGACGCCACCCCCTAGCGGCGGCCCAGGAAGACCGGATTCGTGAACGCCGCCAGCGCTCCGGGGAGCGGCCCCGCCGCCGCCTCGTGCCGCAGCTCGGCCCGTACGTACGCCGCGTAGGACGGGGTCGTCCGCCACTCGACCACGCCCGAACCGGACACCGGCAGGGGGGCACTGGTGTGGACGACGCCCTGGTCGGTGACGAAGCGGACCGTGCAGCGGGGGGCGCCCGTCACGTCGAGGCGGACGGTGACCGGGGTGTCGCGGCCCACGGCGAGCCGCTCGCCGATGCCGGCGTGCTCGCCGCGTCCGCCGGACGCCCCGAACGACAGCGTGACCCTGGCGGACTCGGCGATGTAGGACCGTCCCGCCCGGATGCCCTCCTGGACGGCCTCCCGGGTCAGGTCGTCGGCCAGGACGACCGTCTGGGGGCTGCCCACCGCGTCCGGGGAGCGGTGGGCGTCGCTGCTGCCCATCGCCGGGAGCCAGCCGCGCCCGTCCCGTACGGACGCCACGAGCATACTGTCCCAGTCGGCCAGCGCCACCTCGTCGTCGGGCGTGTAGGGGCCGTTCCACACCTCCACCGCGTCCGCCTCGTCGAAGCCGAACTTCCAGTTGCAGCCGACGCAGGTGGCGTGCGGGTGGGCCGGGACGACCAGGCCGCCGGCGCGGCGGATCTGCCGGGCGAACCGGCCGAAGCGGTTGTCGCGGGCGCGGTAGCGCCAGTCGACGAAGGTGCCCGGGTCGGTGCCGAGCGCGACGACGTGCCCGTTGCGGGTGGTGACCTCCTCGCCCAGCATGACCAGCAGGTCGTCCCCGGCCACGTCGGCCCAGTGGGCGTGCGCGGCCTGCGTGTTGTGCTCGGAGGAGTTGATGAAGTCCAGACCGGCGGCCCGGGCCAGTTCGCCGATCTCGGCGGGGGTGCGGCGGCCGTCGGAGTGCCAGGAGTGCAGATGGCAGTCGCCCCGGTACCAGGCCCGCCCCCGGCCCTTCGCCCGCTCCGGCGGATACACCGGCTCCGCGGCCTCGCCCGGCTCCCCGTACGTCAGCGTGAGGGTGATCTCGTACGACAGGCCCTGCGGGGCGACCGTGTACGGGCCGAGCGCGATGTGCCAGGTGCCCTCGCGCACCGGGCCCGGGAGGTAGCCGGGCGTCGCGTCGTCGGCGCGCAGGAAGAACTCGGTGCGCGCCCCGCCCGACCAGCCGCGAAAACCCCGGCCGCCGAGCTCGGTGCCGCGGTCGTCGAAGACGCCGATGTCGAGGGCGTTGCCCAGGGTGCCGGCCGGGACGGCCGGCCGGTCGTAGGTGTAGGCGACCTTGAGCTCCCGGACACCGGCCGGGACCTCCACGGGCACGTACACGAAGTCGGGGGAGCCGGGCGGCAGCGTGCCGCGCACGGTTCTGCGCTCCCGGCCCCCGTCGGCCGCTGACGCGAAGCTCACGCTTCCCACCGTAAGCGCGGCCGGCGCTCCGGTCACGAACAGAGCGCGCCGGCCGAACCCGCCGTGGCTGTCCTCGCACATGCTGATGCTCCCCGGGTGTCGTCGGTGACATGGCTGGGTGGTGCGGGGGTGGTGCGTGGAGCCTCGTGTCCAGCCTCGTATTGAGCCGTGAACTCCGGTGCAAGGGAAGGGGATCGGCAGATTTCACCCGCACGGACCCCGGTGAATGCCGACCGGTCGGTATCGACATCGTCCCGTCCCTCGGGTACAGATGCGTCATGCGCATCGCCGTGACGATCTTCCTCACCGACGAGACGATCACCCCGACCCGGCTCGCCCGGGAGCTGGAGGACCGCGGTTTCGCCGGGTTGTATCTGCCCGAGCACACCCACATCCCGGTGGAGCGGACCACCCCGTACCCGGTGGGCGGTGACCTGCCGCCCGAGTACGGCCGCACCCTCGACCCCTTCGTGGCCCTCGGCCAGGCCGCCGCCGTCACCGAGCGGCTCGGGCTCGGCACGGGCATCACACTGGTCGCCCAGCACGATCCGATCGACCTGGCCAAGCGGATCGCGACCCTGGACCATCTCTCCGGCGGCCGGTTCACGCTCGGGCTCGGCTTCGGGTGGAACGTCGAGGAGGCCGCCGATCACGGCGTGCGGTGGAACACCCGGCGCGAGCTGGTGCGCGACCGGATGGCGCTGATGCGGGCGCTGTGGTCGCGGGAGCCGGTCGCCTACGAGGGGGAGTTCGGCGGCGTCCGGGCCAGTCACGCGTATCCGAAGCCCGTGCAGCAGCCGCGCGGTCCGGTCGTCGGCCCGCGCACGCTCGTCGGCGGGGCCGCCGGACCCAGGCTGTTCGCGCACATCAGCGAGTACGCCGACGGGTGGCTGCCGATCGGCGGTCGCGGCCTCGGCGAGTCGCTGCCGGTCCTGCGCGCCGCCTGGGCCGACGCCGGGCGCGACCCCGAGGCTCTCCAGGTCGTCCCCTACGCCGTCCACCCCAGCCCGGGCAAGCTCGCCCACTACGCCGACCTCGGCATCCGGGAGATCGTGGCGCAGCTGCCTCCGGCGGGGGAGGCGGAGGTGCTGAAGGCGCTGGACGGCCTGGTCGGATACCTCTGACCAACTTCCCTGCACGGCAGGGTGGTTGGCTCCCTCTACTAAACTGCGGGTCAGTTCGCCACGGGGGAGAGAGCGTCATGAGGCTTGCCTGGTTGTCCTGGCTCCTGCGTCATTTCACCGAGTACGGCTACAGCCAGGGGCCGCTGCGTGCCGCGATCGGCACGGCGGCCGTGCTGGTGACCGCCGCGCTGGCCTGGTTCGCCCTGCACCGCAACAGACCGGCCGCCGTCGCCGCCGCCGGCCTCACCTCGGCCCTGGGCATCGGGTGGCTGGCCTTCCACTGACGGGGATTCCCCGGCTCTGATCAGCGCACTCGTATGCTCGAAGGATGACGACTTCCGCGACCTCCGGAACCGGCCCCACCGAGAACTCCATGCGTCGCGCCCTGAAACGGGCCAGGGACGGCGTCTCGCTCGACGTCACCGAGGCTGCGGTGCTGCTCCAGGCCCGGGGTGAGCGGCTGGAGGACCTGTCGGCCTCGGCCGCCCGGGTGCGGGACGCGGGCCTGGCGGCAGCGGGGCGGCCGGGCGTCATCACGTACTCGAAGAGCGTCTTCATCCCGCTGACGCGGCTGTGCCGGGACAAGTGCCACTACTGCACGTTCGTCACCGTCCCCGGCAAGCTGCGCCGGGACGGCCACGGGATGTTCATGTCCCCGGACGAGGTGCTGGACATCGCCCGCAAGGGCGCCGCCCTCGGCTGCAAGGAAGCCCTCATCACCCTCGGCGACAAGCCCGAGGACCGCTGGCCGCAGGCGCGCGAGTGGCTCGACGCGCACGGCTACGACGACACCATCGCCTACGTCCGGGCCATCTCCATCCGCATCCTGGAGGAGACGGGCCTGCTGCCCCACCTGAACCCGGGCGTCATGAGCTGGACGGACTTCCAGCGTCTGAAACCGGTCGCGCCCAGCATGGGCATGATGCTGGAGACCACCGCGACCCGTCTCTGGTCGGAGCCGGGCGGCCCGCACCACGGTTCTCCCGACAAGGAACCCGCCGTCCGCCTGCGGGTCCTGGAGGACGCGGGGCGTTCCTCCGTGCCCTTCACCTCCGGGGTCCTCATAGGCATCGGCGAGACCTACGAGGAGCGCGCCGAGTCGCTGTTCGCGCTGCGGAAGGTCTCCCGGGCCTACCACGGCGTCCAGGAGCTGATCATCCAGAACTTCCGCGCCAAGCCGGACACCGCGATGCGCGGCATGCCCGACGCGGAACTCGACGAACTGGTCGCCACGGTGGCCGTCGCCCGGCTCCTCATGGGCCCCTCGGGCTGCATCCAGGCGCCGCCCAACCTCGTCGACGACGAGTACGAGCGGCTGATCGGCGCCGGGATCGACGACTGGGGAGGCGTCTCCCCGCTCACCATCGACCACGTCAACCCCGAGCGCCCCTGGCCGCAGATCGAGCAGCTCGCCGAGAAGTCCCGCGCCGCCGGCTTCGAACTGCGCGAACGGCTCTGCGTGTACCCGGAGTTCGTGCGGCGCGGCGAGCCCTGGCTGGACCCGCGGCTGCGCCCGCACGTGGCCGCCCTGGCCGACCCGGAGACCGGCCTCGCCCGCCCCGAGGCCCTGCCGGAGGGCCTGCCCTGGCAGGAGCCGGAGGAGGTCTTCGTCGCGTCCGGCCGCACCGACCTGCATTCCTCGATCGACTCCGAGGGCCGTACGTCGGACCGGCGGGACGACTTCGACGAGGTGTACGGCGACTGGGGCGCCCTGCGCGAGGCCGCCGCCCCGGGCATGGCACCCGAGCGCATCGACACCGACGTACGGCAGGCCCTGCGCACGGCCGCCGACGATCCGACGAAGCTGACCGACGACGAGGCGCTGGCGCTGCTGCACGCCGACGGGGCGGCGCTGGACGCCCTCGCCCGGGTCGCCGACGACGTCCGCAAATCGGCCGTGGGCGACGACGTGACCTACATCGTCACCCGCAACATCAACTTCACCAACGTCTGCTACACGGGCTGCCGCTTCTGCGCCTTCGCCCAGCGCCGCACGGACGCCGACGCCTACACCCTCTCCCTGGACCAGGTCGCCGACCGGGCCCAGCAGGCCTGGGAGGTGGGCGCGGTGGAGGTGTGCATGCAGGGCGGCATCCACCCGGACCTGCCGGGCACGGCGTACTTCGACATCGCGCGGGCCGTGAAGGAGCGCGTCCCGGGCATGCACGTGCACGCCTTCTCGCCGATGGAGGTCGTCAACGGCGCGACCCGCACCGGCATGTCCGTCCGCGAGTGGCTGACCGCCGCGAAGGAGGCGGGCCTGGACACCATCCCGGGCACGGCGGCCGAGATCCTCGACGACGAGGTCCGCTGGATCCTGACCAAGGGCAAACTGCCCGCCGCCGACTGGATCGACGTCGTCACGACCGCCCACGAGCTGGGCATCCGCTCGTCCTCGACGATGATGTACGGCCACGTCGACCAGCCCCGGCACTGGCTCGGGCACCTGCGCACCCTCGCCGGCATCCAGCAGCGCACGGGCGGCTTCACCGAGTTCGTGACGCTGCCGTTCGTGCACACCAACGCGCCGGTCTACCTGGCGGGCATCGCCCGGCCGGGCCCGACCGTGCGGGACAACCGCGCGGTCACGGCCATGGCCCGGCTCCTGCTGCACCCGTACATCCCCAACATCCAGACCAGCTGGGTGAAGCTGGGCACGGAGGGCGCGGCCGAGATGCTCCGCTCCGGCGCCAACGACCTCGGCGGGACGCTCATGGAGGAGACCATCTCCCGCATGGCGGGCTCGTCGTACGGCTCGTACAAGTCGGTCAAGGACCTGATCGCGGTGGCGGACGCGGCGGGCCGCCCGGCCAGGGCCCGGAACACCCTGTACGGGGAGGTGCCCGAGGAGCGGCAGCGGGCGGCCAAGGCGTCGGACGGGCACCTGCCCGAGCTGCTGCCGGTGCTGGACTGAGGCGTTACTGGCCCCCGGCGTCCGCCGGCTGATGCGCCGTGAGGGTGCGGTCGGCCGGGGCGCCGGGGCTCGCCGGTCGTGGGGGAGGCGTGCCCCGGCCCAGACACAGCAGCAGCAGGCCGAGGGCGCAGGCGATCGCCGGCCAGTAGAGGTAGCGGAAGTCCGTGGCGGGCATGATCGGCAGATAGCCGACGATGTAGGCCGCCGAGCTGACACCGAGCGCCCGGACCGGCATCGCGAAGACGCCCGTGCCGGGCCGGACGGCGAGCACGAGCGCGACCGCGAGCCAGAACCAGCCGCGGAACAGCCAGGGCAGGTCCTCGGCCATGCCGTTGACGTACGTGCCGAGCATGTCCTCCAGCCGGGGGTGTGCCACCTCGATGCCCAGGTCGTTGCGGGTGATCCCCGCCTTGTACGCGTAGTCGGTCTCGAACAGCAGGGTCGTGAACAGCAGCAGGCGGTACTGGAGGTAGTGCGGCACATGCCCGCTCATCTCCCGCAGCCACAGGGACGTGATCGCGCCGGAGTCGCCGCGCAACCCGTCCGCCGGGCGCTGGTAGCAGGCCCAGTAGGCGTCGGACAGGGCGCCGACGCGCTCGCATGCGCGCGCCGAGGCCACGAGCCGGTCCCGCAGCCCGGGTGACACGTCCGCCGACCGGAGCTCGTCCACGCTCAGCACGTGCACGAGGTCGTCGAGCATGATCTGCGCGCCTTGGTCGGTGCGCAGCGGATGCGCGAAGAGGGAGATGGCGGCGGCGGGCACCACGACCCCGGCGACGAGGGCCGCCGCGCACTTCAGCCACGTACGGCGTCCGGGCGTGCCCCACAGGGCGAGGACCAGCATCACGAAGACGGGGATCGCGGCGACGACGGCGTTCTTGCGTACCAGCATCGCGTAGGCGAGGAACAGCACGCCCAGCCAGAGCAGGCCCCACCGCACGGCGGGGCGGCGAGGGGCGCCGTCGCGCAGCAGCAGGCCGGTGAACGCGACCGCGCAGGCGGCGAGCAGCGCGAACGCCGCGTGCACGTCCTTCCACACCACCCCGGCGAACGTCAGCACGAACGGCGCCAGACCCAGCCCGAGCACGGCCGGCGCAGCGCCCCGGCTCCCGGTCAGCCTCCTTACGCATACGGCCAGCACCCACAGCGCCGCCCAGAGGACGAGGCATTGGAGGACCAGCAGGGAGGCGATCGAGCCGGTCACCGCGATGAGCGCCCGCCACACCAGGCTGAGCACGGGCGGATGCCAGTCGGTCAGAGGCTTCTTCCCCTCGGCCTGGCGGAGCTGGTCGAGGCTGTCGGGACTCAGGTAGCCGGGGGCGAAGACGAGGATCGTCGCCAGGCAGCAGACCGCGGCGACGGCGGCCGTCCCCCAGACCCAGCGCTGCCCGTCCCGCCGCACCCACCCTGTTTGTCCCATATGTCGGATGCTAACGGGTCGTCGGGTGCCGACCGGTCAGGGTGCGACGAAGACGTAGCGCCGGTAGGCGTAGAAGCGGAACAGGGTCGCCAGCACCCAGCCGAGGATGCGGGCGGTGTTGTCGCTGAGCGCCGAGTCCAGCCCGAGCAGATGCCGGGAGGCGTAGACCGTGCCCGCGGTGATGGCGAGCCCGACCCCGTTCGCGACGAGGAACAGCACGAGCTCGTGGGTGACCTTCTCGCGATGCTGGTCACGGTACGTCCAGTAGCGGTTGCCGACCCAGCTGAAGAGCGCCGCCGCCGCCGTCGCGAGGACGGACGCCTGCACGGGGGCGGTCCGCATCACCCCGCCCTCCGCGCCGCCGGGCAGGCCGAAGACGAGCAGGTTGTAGCCGCCGTTGTCGACGACGAAAGCCAGGGCCCCGACGACGCCGAACGCGGCGGCCTCGCGCCAGATGCCCTTGATGGCGTCACGCGCACGCAGCGTCACAGAGTCGAGGACCGGCACCCGGCGAGCGTAACCACCCGGCGCGCCACATCCGGTCAGGCGCGCTCATATCGCACTATGTCCTGCTGTATGAGGTGCTGATGTACGAGGTGCTGACCGTGCGGTGCCGACCCTGTGCGGAACCGGTCCGAGTGAGGAGTGGTCGTGGAACCGACGATCGCGTGTGTCGTGCCGTGTCGCAACGAGGAGGCGGCCGTCGGCAAGGTGGTCCGCGACCTGCGCGCGGCCCTCCCCGAGGCCGTCGTCTACGTGTACGACAACGCCTCCACCGACCGCACCGTGGAAATCGCCCGGCAAGCCGGCGCGATCGTGCGCAAGGAGATCCGCAAGGGCAAGGGCAACGTCATCCGCCGCGCCTTCGCCGACGTCGACGCCGACGCGCTGCTCATCATCGACGGCGACGACACCTACGACGCCTCCCGCGCCCGGGACCTGGTGGACCTCCTCTTCGAGGGGCCGTACGACCAGGTCGTCGGAGCCCGCCGGGTGACCGACGACGGGGCCTACCGGGCCGGGCACGCCGTCGGCAACAAGCTGCTCACCGGGGCCGTGCGATCACTGTTCGGCAACGACGTGACGGACATGCTCAGCGGCTACCGCGTCTTCTCGCGGCGGTTCGTGAAGTCCTTCCCGGCGCTCGCCCGGGAGTTCGAGACCGAGACCGAGATGACCATCCACGCGCTGCACCTGCGGCTGCCCACGGCGGAGGTGGTCGTCGACTACCGGGTCCGGCCCGCGGGCGGCGAGAGCAAGCTGCGCACCTACCGGGACGGCTGGCGCATCCTGCGGGTCATCCTCGACCTGGCCCGGCGCGAGCGCCCCTCGCTGGTCCACACCGTCGTCGCCGGGGTCCTGGCTCTCCTCTCGGTCATCCTCGGCATCCCCGTCATCGCCGACTTCGTCGAGACGGGCACCGTGCCCCGGATGCCCACGGCGATCCTCGCCGCCGCGATCATGACCATCGCGGCACTCGTGCTGCTCGTGGGCTACATCCTCGAGTCGCTGACGCACATGCGCCAGGAGCAGACCCGCTTGGTGCACCTCTCCTACCCGGCCCCGGTGCGCACCCCCCGCTACAGCGCCCGCGGCGCCGGCACGGGCCCGGTCCCGGTCCGCAAGACCGTCGGCGGCCCCTGAGGCGGCCGAGGCCCCTGAGGCAGCGGGTCAACGGCGGACGCGCAGTACGATGATCGGAACCCCGTTTCGGTGCGGGGTCCCGTGACTGAGGAGATGCGTGCCGGTGCCTGCCCGACTTCCTTCGTGGGCCTGGGTGACCGGGCTGACCGTGGGAGCGATAGCCGCGGTGACGGTCCTGGGCGTACAGGCCGACCGGGGCCCGCACCCCACCGCCACGTCGGCCAAGCCGAGCAGCACGGCCTCGGCGCAGCCCACCCCCACCGCCTCGGTCCCGGCGAAGGTGCCCGACGGCTCCGGCACCGGCCGGCGCATCGTCTACTCCCTCGGCGAGAAGCGGGTGTGGCTGGTCGACGCGAGCGAGGCCACTCGCCGCACCTTCACCGTCTGGCCGGGCTCGGTCAGCCCCGACCCGGGCAGCTACACGGTGTCGTCGCGCAACGCGGCCACGACCGGCTCGGACGGCGTCCGGATCGAGCACATCATGTACTTCGCCGCGAAGTCCGGCGTCTCCGTGGCGTTCTCCAACGCCGTCGACGGGGCCTCGCCGCCGCCCGCCGCCTCCGGCACCAGGACGGGCGGAGTCAGGATGCGGAAGGCGGACGGCACGGCACTGTGGGCGTTCGGCACGGTCGGCACGACCGTGACCGTGGTCAGGTAGCGGGCGTTTGCCCGCGCGGGGCCGACAGCTGGTTGACGATCAGCACGACCCCGCTGAACAGGAAGATCCGGGTCGCGGCGTCCAGCCCGTTCCAGCTCTTGGACTGCCACATCGAGAACCACTCGCCGCCGATCGCGATGAACCCGGCCCCGAACAGCAGCATCACCATCAGCAGCCCGTAGGTGGACATCCGGCGGGCGCGCAGGTCATCGCGTCTGGCCCACAGCCAGCTCCCGTATATGAGGACCAGCGCGGCGACGGTCTCCCAGACGATGATCAGCACATAGGCCGTGTCCTGAAGCCCTGTACTGGTGATGGCCCGCCACATCAGGTCCTCGTCCTTGAACGTGGTGTCCATGGCCAGCACGTGCCGGACGAACTGCTGATTGGTCCCGAAGTCGGTGATGTTCCCGAAGGCGACGAGTGTCATGTAGAGGGCGATGGTCGCGGTGAGCAGGGTGGCGGCGAGCGACAGCGCGCCGCGTGATGTGGAGGTGGCCATGCCGATCATTCTCCCCAAGCGCGACCGTCCGGTGTACCCGTACGGCACCAACAGGCCTGCCTTGCCGGGAGGTTGGCGAGTGGGATCGCCGGCCGCGACGACCAGGAGCTCTGCCGCGTCAGCGGCCCCCACCCGCCGGCCGCCATGAGCCGCCGACCCTCAGGATGAGAAGCGTTCAGTAAAGCGATTACCAAGGCGATGTAGAGGTGTCCAGGGAATTGTGGGGGATTGACCAGTTCTAGGAACGTGGAATCTGTCACCGTCGTCGCTCGACGATGAACTGGGCGGATAGTGTGAGCGATCCTGTGCATCCGGCTATCAGGTCTTCCTGCGGTCGGACTGTGTGACCGAGACCCGAGCGCCTTGAGGGGAAAGGCGCCGCGTGGCCCCGACGGAGGATTCAGCAACCGTGGACGCGCAAGGCCGTGGGCGGGCGGACGACATCGACCCCGCAGACCAGTGGGTAGTCAATCCGGCCACTGGCGAATACGAACTGCGACTGACTCCTTCCGCACCGCAATCAGCGGTGCCAGGACCTCGTAGGTCCGCTCCCCGCTCCGGCGGTGCGGGCGGGGCAACACGCAACCGGTCGGCGGCGCCGGGCCGTACGGTGCCCGCCGAGGCGCCCGGCCGTGACGTGCCGCCGCCGCGCAGACGCCGCGGTGCGCCCGAGGAGCCACTGCCGGGGCGGCGCAGCCGGCGGCCGGTCAAGAAGAAGGCCAGGGCCAAGAAGGCCGTGCTGTGGACCGGCGGCGTCATGGCCTTCGTGCTCGTCGGCACCGCCGGGGCCGCCTATCTTTACCTCAAGCACCTCGAAGGCAACGTCACGACCGAGGATGTCGGCAGCGTGGCGGATGACGGCTTCAGCAAGGACGAGGCCTTCAGCATCCTGATCATCGGCACCGACAAGCGGACCGGCGCGGGCAACGAGGGCTACGGCGACAAGGGCAGCGCCGGGCACGCCGACACCACCATCCTGCTGCACGTCTCCAAGGACCGTACCAACGCCACCGCGATGAGCATCCCGCGGGACCTGGTCGTCGATGTGCCCGACTGCGAGGCGAGCGACGGCTCGATCATCCCGGGCGCGCAGAGCGTCCGCTTCAACACCAGTCTCGGCCAGGACGGCCGCGACCCGGGCTGCACCATGAAGACGGTCGAAGAGGTCACCGGCATCGACGTGAACCACTTCGTGATGGCCGACTTCAACGCGGTGAAGACGCTGACGACGGCGGTGGGCGGCGTGGAGGTCTGCCTGAAGAAGGCCGTCAACGACAAGGAGTCGAAGCTGAAGCTGCCGGCCGGCACGTCCACGATCGAGGGTGAGCAGGCCCTCGCCTTCGTTCGCACCCGGCACAGTTTCGGCAACCAGGGCGACCTGGACCGCATCAAGATCCAGCAGCAGTTCATGAGTTCGCTGATGCGCAAGATGACCTCCGGCAACGCCCTCACCAGCCCGACGAAGCTGGTGAAGCTGGCCAATGCCGCCACCAAGGCGCTCACCGTCGACAAGGGCATCGGCAAGGCCAGCACGCTCAAGGACCTGGCGCTGGAGATGAAGAAGGTGCCGGTGAAGAACATCACCTTCCTGACGACGCCGGTGGCGGACAACCCCGCGGACGGTGCCGTCAAGAAGACGGTCATCGTCGACGACTCGCGGGCCCCCCAGGTCTTCACGATGATCAAGAACGACGTCTCCTTCACCGAGGTCAAGGCGAAGGAGAAGAAGGAGAAGGCCGCGGTCGCCGCCCGGCTGAAGGGTCCTAAGTCCGCCGCGGACGAGGTGCGGGTGCGGATCTTCAACGGCGGGGCCCCGGCCGGCAGCGCCCAGGAGGAGCTGACCTATCTCCAGACCCAGGCGGGCGTGATCAAGTCCGAGAACGGGGGCAACGCGGAGAGGACGCTGGCGAAGACGACCCTCGAGTACGCCCCGGACCAAGCGGACGAGGCCCGCAGGCTGGCCGAGATCATGGGGCTGTCCGGATCGGCGATGAAGCCGGGCGAGAGCGTCACCAACTCCCAGGGCCTGCCGACCATGACGCTGACGCTGGGCGAGGACTTCAAGGGAGCCGGGGTGAAGATCGAAGCGCCCTCGGCGGCGCCTCCGGGCGTCTCGAAGACCACGGCGAACGAGCAGCAGTGCGCCAGTTGAGCATGCGAGGTTCCACCTGACAGGCCTGTCGTACGTCGCACAGTGACGGCAGGCCTGTTCAGGGCCGCGGGGGTGGGGGAGGCGGGGAAAACGCCTGTCCGGCTCCGACCCCGCCGTGCCTCCGCCGAGATGCGTGAAGCCCGGCGGTGGCGAGGATGCACCGCCGCCCACCTGCGGCTGACCTCACGAAGAAGCCGGGCGACCGGCATCGGTCACCTGTCCGCGAGTGCCCTCCTGACCGGCGACGGCAAGGAAGGCACTCGCGCCGAAGAGGACGACGGGCGACGGTGAGACCGGCGCGGAGACCGTGATCGGTGGGTGAATCAGGCTCCCGGCCAACTCATCACGCCCGGCGGATGGATGAAGCGTGCTCACGTCCCTGAGCCGGGTCAGTATGCGATGCCGTGTTCGACGATGGTTCTCGCGTACGATTTTCGGTCAGGGCGGACCAGGCATGCGGGCCGGCCGCCGGGCTCGGGGGAGCTCGGCAGTCAGCAGGGGTGGGGGCAGAGAGTTGACGCAGAGCGTGCACGGGGAGGTGCCCGCGGTCGAGGACACGACGTCCCCGGCACCGAAGGGCCCGAGACCGCCCGCCGGTCACGGCGGGGAACGGCACGGCAGAGGCGACCGGCCGCGTGGACGGCGTGTCCTGCGCTGGTCGGCCATCGTGCTGGCGGTGGTGATCGTCGGCACCGCGGGCGTCGGCTACCTCTACTACGAGCGCCTCAACGCCAACATCGAGAAGGACGCCCTCAACCTGAGCGACGAGAAGGACAGGGCGTCTGAGTCGGAGCCGAACGCCGCCGGGCAGACGCCGTTGAACATCATGCTGATCGGCTCGGACGCCCGGGACAACGCCGAGAACCAGAAGCTCGGCGGTGCCAAGGACACGTACAACACCGCGCCGCGCGCTGACGTCCAGATGCTGCTGCACGTGTCGGCGGACCGCTCCCACATGTCGGTCGTCAGCATGCCACGCGACACCCTGGTCGACATCCCGAAGTGCACCGACCCCGACAACGGCAAGGTCTACGAGGCCGTCACGTCGGCCATGACCAACGACTCCCTCGGCCGTGGCGGCCCCGGCTGCACGGTGGCGACCTGGGAGAAGCTGACCGACATCCACATCGACCACTTCATCATGGTCGACTTCGCGGGAGTGGTGTCGATGGCGGACGCGATCGGCGGGGTACCGGTCTGCGTGGACGCCAACATCCGCTCCCACACCTCCAGCGGCCACGGCTCCGGCCTGAAGCTGGAGAAGGGGACCACGTACATCAAGGGCAAGCAGGCCCTGCAGTGGCTGCGCACACGGTACGGCTTCGAGGACAACACGGACATCTCGCGGGCCAAGGCCCAGCACCAGTACATGAACTCGATGGTCCGCCAGCTGCGCGAGAACGCGACACTGAGCAGCCCGATCAAGCTGCGCAAGCTCGCCGAGACGGCCACCGAGGCGCTGACGGTGGACGAAGGGCTGGGCAGCGTGACGAAGCTGTACGACCTGAGCAACGAGCTGCGGAAGGTGCCCACCGAGCGCATCACCATGACGACGATGCCGTGGCGGTACGCCTCGGACGGCAACCGGGTGGTGCCCAAGCCGGAGGAGGCGGAGAAGGTTTTCCGCCTGATCCGTGAGGACATCGCGCTCGACGGCAAGGACAAGGAAAGGACGGAGGGCGAGACCTCCGACGCCCCGGCCGCCGCGGACGACGAGATCGCCGTCCAGGTGCACAACGGCACCCGTACCAGCACACAGGCGGCGGTGCCGGGGCGAGCCGGCGATGTGACCGAGCTTCTCGTCGGCAAGGGTTTCACCGCGGCCAAGTCGGACTCCTCGGTGCTCCTCAGCCAGGACAAGACGGTCGTCCGCTATCCGAGCGCCGACCTGGAAGGCGATGCCCAGCGGGTCGCCAAGGCCCTCGGCATTCCGATGGGTTCGGTGACGAGGTCGACGGACGTCTCCGGGGTCACCCTGGTCGTCGGCGGGGACTGGCGCTCGGGTGCGACCTACAAGGCCGCGCGGGAGGACGACTCGCCGACCGAGTCGGAGGACACCTTCAACGGCGCGGACACCAAGGCCTGTATGCACGTCAATCCCGACTTCACCTGGTAGCAGCCCTCTGGAAGCGCTTTCGGCCAGAAAGGTCATTTCTGGTCAATGCGTTACGCGGCGATCATATGTATTACCTGAACATGACAAAATCCTGGGCAGTCACGAGTCGGACAACGACCGTTCCAGGGGGATAAGTTGAAGTTCCAGAGCAGGACCGCCAGATACGCCACGTCCATGGCGATGATGCTGTCGGCGATCGCCGGCTACTCGCTCGTCACGGCTCCGGCCGCCAGCGCCGCCACATACGGCTGCAACGGTTCCCAGATCGACAGCTGGAACAACACCTACAACGGCAGGACGTACGCCAAGACCTACCTCTTCTGGGACGGCACCTACAACTGCGTCGCGGCCGTGAAGCAGGGCTCCTACTACGGCGTCAAGTCGCGCATCGCGGTGGACGCCTGGACCAACGTGGACGGCTACGTCCCCCCGGGGGACGACGGCCACTACCTCTACTACGCGAGCTTCAAGTTCTACGGGAAGAACCGCTGCATCGCCGTCGAGACCGACGTGTGGAACCTGAACGGCAACAACATCATCCAGGACCACGTGCCGCCCTCCGGCTACTTCCACTGCGACTGAGGCCCACCGGCCGTCGGCACCTGGCGAAGGCCTCTTCCCGGTTGTCCGGGAGGAGGCCTTCGGTCCGCCGTCCGGGGAAAGACCTGGGCGACGTCAGCGTCCTGTGGTGAACTCCAGGAACTGTGACCAGGCGCCGCCAGTGAACGACAGCCGGGCGCCGTCCTCGTTCTTGGAGTCGCGGATGTGGATGGTGGGGTGCGCTATCGCGATCTCGACGCAGTCCGGTCCGTCGTTGCCGCTGTAGCTGCTCTTGATCCACGTCAGCAGGGTGGGCGTCATGTCTCTTCTCCCAGCACTTTCTCGATGAAGGTGAGCGAATCACGGGGTGAGAGGGCCTGCGCCCGGATCATGCCATAGCGCATATCGAGGACTTGGACGTCTCTCGGATCGCTGATCACCCGGTCGTACAGCTGGCTTTCCGTGTGGCCGAGCGCCTTGCCGTCCTGGAGCTTGAGCAGCCGGAAGGAACCCATCACAGCCGCGTGATCCTCCCTGCGCATCGGCATCACTTGGATCTCGACGTGCCTCAACTCGGCTACTTGCAACAGGTGTTCGAGCTGTCGGCGCAGCACCATTCTGCCTCCGAGGGGCCGCCGCAGGGTCATCTCTTCCTGGACAAAGGTGACCAGAGGGCGGGGCACCCGATCGAAGACGGCCTTCCGTGCCATGCGCGCGGCCACGTGGCGCTCGATCTCGTCCTCCGTGTAGGCCGGCCGGCGCATCGCGTACAACGCCTCGGCGTACTCGGGTGTCTGCAACAGCCCGTGGATGTGCAGGGCGGCGTAGGCGCCGAGTTCGACCGCTTGGTCCTCCAGCTTGGTCAGGTCCCGGACGGTCTTCGGATACCGAGCCCTCTCCACGTCCTCCCTCATCGCGGAGATCTTGCCGCCCGCCCCCAAGACCTCATCGGCCTTGTCGAGAAAGTCCGGCTTGGGGATGCGCCGCGCCCGCTCGACGGACGACACCATCTCCTCGCCGTAGCCGATGGCCGAGCCCAACTCCGCCTGCTTCAGACCCGCGGCCTCGCGCCACATCTTGATCTGCCGCCCGACCGCCCTGAGCACGGCCGCCGCTTCCTCGTCCTCCACGCCTTCCCCTCCTACGTACGAGCCGTACGACCTCGTGACGTGTCCGGACAGTCACGGTCCGTACCGAGGTCATCGCTGTTCAGAGTAGGGACGGACGACCACGCTGGGTGACATGAGCCAGAAATCCCTCGCCGGAACCAACGCCCCCGTACGTCACGTCGCGCTCCGGCTGTCCGCCACTCGAAGAGGTGCTCGACTGGCCCGCCTGCTCACCGAACGCCAGCTCGACGAGTGGGGCGAGGCGTACGACGTGGCCGCGCAGGTGGTGGCCGAGCTGGCGGCGAACGCGGTGCTGCACGGCCGTGTCCAGGGCAGGGACTTCCGGCTGGCCCTGACGCTGTACGCCGACCGCACGCTCCGTATCGAGGTCACCGACGCCCGGGGCGATCGGGTGCCACGGCTCCCGGGGCCGGTGGCGGACGACGCCGAGGGAGGCAGGGGCTTGCGGATCGTCGACGCGTACGCGGACCGCTGGGGCCTGACGCAGGCACCGGCCGGTGCGAAGACACTCTGGGCCGAACTGGACGGTCGCGACGTGGGCGGGACGGGGGAGGGGTCGGATCGCGGCCCGTCATGACCGGGGCGGACCCGGCGCCGAGGAACCCGAAGGCGGGAAGGGATCGTGTTCGGCCGGCTGTTCTTCGCCGGTCTGTGGGGGGCCTTTCGTCGCCCGGCGCCGCCACCGGACGTGCGGCGGGATGCTGTGAGCAGCGGGGATCACCCGGCCGCAGAGCTGAGGCCGCCGACCGGGACCTCCCGCCCGCACTCCCGCACCGTTCCGCCCCTGAACCCACCGTTCCCGTTCGATTACAGTGCTGAGCTGTCGTACGTGTGGACGGTGCCCTGGGAGGTCTAGGTGGGTGCGACTGCCGGCGCCGTCTGGGGCCGTACAGAGCAGCAGGACTTCCGCAGCCGGGTGCGCGGGACCCTGCTCGGCGTGGCCGTGGGCGACGCCCTGGGGACACCGGTCGACGGGCTGACCGTCGAGGCCATCCGGGAGGCGCACGGGGCGGAGGGCCTGGTGGACCTGGCCCCCGCCTACGGCAGACGCGGCGCCGTCACGCACCTCACCCAGCTCACCCTGTTCTCCGTCGACGGTCTGATCCGGGCCCAGGTCAGGCGGGACACCGGCGCCTGGCATCCGCCGACCGATCTGCACCGGGCGTATCTTCGCTGGGCCGCCACCCAGCGCGACTGGGGGCCCGACGAGCGGCGCAAGGAAGACGGGTGGCTGGCGCGGGAGGAGTGGCTGTACGCGCGGCGGGACCCCAGCCGCGCGCTGCTGCTGGGGCTCGGCGACCAGACCATGGGGACTCCGGAAGCGCCCAAGAACCCCGGGGAGGCCGGGCCCGAGGCCGCCGCCCGGTCGGCCCCTTTCGGGCTGCTCGTGGGCTGGGAGCCGCAGCTGGTCGCGCAGCTCGCCGTCGAGTGCGCCGCGCAGACCCACGGCCATCCCACGGCCTCGCTCGCGGCGGGCGCGTACGCCGTGATCGTGCATGCGCTGGCGCTGGGCGAGAGCCTCGACGCTGCCGTGCAGCGGGCCTTCGCGCTGCTGGCCGCCCGGCCGGGGCACCAGCCGGTGTCGGACGCGTTGCAGCATGCGCTGGGTGCCGTGCGGCAGGGCATGCCGGGACCGGAGCGCGTGGCCGAGCTGAGCGGGGCGGGTACGGCGGAGGGGCTCGTGGCCGCCGCCGTGTACTGCGCGCTGGTCGCGGCCGACGTGCGGCACGGGCTGTGTCTCGCCGTGAACCACGACGGCCCGTCCGCGGCCACCGGCTCGCTGACCGGTGGCCTGCTCGGCGCCCTGCACGGGGAGACGGCCCTCCCCCCGGCCTGGCTGGCCGAGCTGGAGGGCCGTCCCACGATTCTGGAGCTGGCCGACGACTTCGCCATGGAGATGACCCAGGGGCCCGCGCTGCACGGGCCCGGGGGTGCGTCACCGGGGTGGCTCGCCCGCTATCCACGGGCCTGAGCACACCGTTGGAGACGCCCTCTCCGGCCCGGTGCCTCAGTCCTTGACGGTCGTCCGCACCACGTTCTCCGTGGGCCCGGACGGTACCGGAACCGTGACCGCCGCCCCGTCGTCGTCGGTGTTGATCCGCTCGATGATCGCCAGCCGCTCAGGTGTGTCCTCCGGCCTGATGTAGCCGACGAGGATGTACAGGACCAGCGACACCGCCAGCGGGATCGACACCTGGTACTGCAGCGGCACGCCGCCCTCGATGCTCCAGTGGACCGGGTAGTTCACCAGCCAGAAGGCGAGCAGACCCATCGACCAGCTGACCAGGGCCGCCGTCGGTCCGGAGCGGCGGAACGCCCGCAGCAGGCCCAGCATCATCGGGATCGCCATCGGGCCCATCAGACCGGCCACCCACTTGATGACGACCGTGATGATGTCCTTGAACGCGGGTGAGTTGACCTGGGTCGCCGCCGCCATGGACAGGCCGAGGAAGACGACCGTGGCGATCCGGGCGACCCGCAGGCCCTGGCTCTGGTTCCAGGTCCGGGCCCTCGCCCAGATCACCGGCGCGCAGTCCCGGGTGAACACCGCCGCGATGGCGTTGGCGTCGGAGGAGCACATGGCCATGGTGTGCGAGAAGAACCCGACGATGACCAGCCCCAGCAGGCCGTGTGGCAGGAGCTGTTCGGTCATCAGGGCGTAGGAGTCCGAGCCGTCCCGCTTCTGCGACTCGACCAGCAGCGGCGACATCCACATGGGGAAGAACAGCACCAGCGGCCAGACCAGCCAGAGGATCGCCGACAGGCGGGCGGAGCGCTCGGCTTCCTTGGCGTTGGGTGTGGCCATGTAACGCTGGGCCTGGTTGAGCATGCCGCCGTTGTACTCGAAGAGCTTGATGAAGAGGAACGCGAGCAGGAACACCGTGCCGTACGGGCCGACCAGCGGTTTCCCGTGGCCCTGGAGCTCGGGCGAGTCCCACACGCCGAAGAAGCCGCCGTGGTCGTCGAGCCGTACGAACACCGCCAGGAACATCGCGACGCCGGCCAGCAACTGGATGACGAACTGCCCGAGTTCGGTCAGCGCGTCCGCCCAGAGGCCGCCGATGGTGCAGTAGACCGCCGTGATGGCACCGGTGATGAGGATGCCCTGGTTGAGGGAGATCCCGGTGAACACGGACAGCAGCGTGGCGATCGCCGCCCACTTCGCGCCCACGTCCACGATCTTCAGCAGCATCCCGGACCAGGCCAGCGCCTGCTGCGTCTTGAGGTCGTAGCGGTTCTTCAGGTACTCCAGCGGGGAGGCCACGTGGAGCCGGGAGCGCAGCCGGTTGATGCGCGGGGCGAACAGTTTCGACCCGATGGCGATGCCGAGGGCGATGGGGAAGGACCAGGTGACGAAGGACGTGACGCCGTAGGTGTAGGCGATGCCCGCGTACCCGGTGAACATCACCGCGCTGTAGCCCGACATGTGGTGCGAGATGCCGGAGAGCCACCACGGCATCTTGCCGCCGGCGGTGAAGAAGTCGCTGACGTTGTCGACGCGCTTGTGCGACCAGACGCCGATCGCGACCATCACGGCGAAGTAGCCGATGAGCACGGCCCAGTCGAGACCGTTCATGAATCCCCTTCCACGGTGCTGCCGCCAGGGTCAGGCATGTGAACTCTGGTTTCGATGACGTGCGCACGGCAAGCAAGGAGAAGGTCAAGAGACCGTAAAATAGTTCGGTGAGGTGAAATCAGTTTATGTACGTGAACTGTCGGTGCTGGCTGAAAGTAGTTCTCGAGTACTCCTCAGCGCATCAGCTCACCCGCGTTCACCAGCAGCGACTGCCCTGTGATCGCCCGCGCCCGGTCGGACGCGAGGAACACCGCCGCGTCGGCCACGTCTCCGTCCGTCGCCAGCTCCGGCAGCGCCATCCGGTCCGTCAGCCTGCCCAGCACCGCCGCCTCCGACACGCCCTCCGACTCTGCCGCGAACCGCACGTACGCCCGCACCGGCGGCCCCCACATCCAGCCGGGCAGCACGGTGTTGACCCGGATCCGGTACGGCCCGAGCTCCCGCGCGAGCGAGTACATCGCGCTCGTCAGCGCCCCCTTCGACGCCGCGTACGCCGTCTGCCGCACCTGCGACGGGGCGGCTACCGCCGACTGCGTCCCGATGAACACGACGGACCCGCCGCCTTCTTTGAGCGACGGCAGACAGGCCCGCGTCATGCGCAGCGTGCCCAGCAGGTTCACCTCCAGCACGGTCCGCCAGGACTCGAAGTCGGCGTCCTCCAGCCCGCCGAAGCAACCGTCGAGCGCGGCCACGTGCACGACGGCGTCGATCCCGCCGAACCGCTCGCGCGCCACCTCCGCCAAGGCCTCGCACTGCGCCTCGTCGGAGATGTCCGTGACCCGGTACGCGGCACACGCCCCGCCGGGGTCGATCTCGGCGGCCGTCTTCGCCAGACTCGCCTCCGTGCGGGCCCCGAGCACGGCCCGCCCGCCGTCCCGTACGACGGCCGCCGCGACCCGCCGGCCCAGCCCGGCCCCGACCCCCGACACGACGACCGTCTTCCCCGCGAGCAGTGACATGGCAGGACCTCCCCGGACCGGAACCCTGGCGTTCCATCTGACGGAGCGTCAGAGTATGAGCGAGCCGCCGACGAAGGGGAAGGGCATGAACGAGGACACCCGCAGCGAGCTGTACGCCGAACTGGCCGCCGTCGGCCCCTACGGCACCCACCCCGGGCACGCCCTCATCACCATGGTCGAACCGCATCCGGGCCACGAGTACGCCTACAACCACTGGTACGAGGACGACCACTACTACGCCGGTGCGATGGCCATGCCCTGGATGTACGCGGGCCGCCGCTGGGTGGCGACGCGGGACCTGCAACTCCTGCGCTACCCCCAGAAGTCGGCGATCGCACAGCCGGTCACCGCCGGCTGCTACCTCTCCACGTACTGGATCACCGCCGGCCGCTACGACGACCACATGCGCTGGACGGTCGCCATCAACAAGCGCCTCAACCGGGACGCCCGCGTCTACCACCACCGCACACACGTCCTCACGGCGTTCCAGAACCACGAGGCGACGGTGTACCGCGACGGAGCGGCCGGCCCCCGGGACGTCCACGCCCTCGACCACCCCTACGCGGGCTTGGTCCTCCAAGTCGTCGATGTGGACACCCCCGAGCGGCGCGCCCCCGCGCTGGAGTGGCTGCGCACCCGCCACCTCCCCAGGCGCCTGGCGGGTTCCCCGGCCTCGCTGGTGACGGTCTTCAGCCCGACGCCACTCCCCGGCGACCGCATGACGTACGTGAAACAGGTCGAGGGCGTCGACACCCGCCTGACGCTGCTGTGGTTCCTCGAAACGGACCCGAGGCAGTGCTGGGACCCCTCCTTCACGGACCTCGACGCGGCGGTGACGGAGTCCGGCCTGGGCAGGGTGGAGCTGGTGGCGCCGTTCATACCGACGGTGCCGGGCACGGACACGTACGTGGACCGGTTGCGCTGAGGCTCAGCGCAACTCCTCCGGGCACGGCGTGCCCCGGGGCAACTGGTACGGCGCCGCCAGGCGGTACGTCCCGGCCTTCGGGGCCAGCAGCTCCGTCCACGTGCCGCCCTGCGCGTCCTCCTCCGTCTCCGCCAGGCACCCGTTGACGTTCACGTACGTCTTCGGCTCGCCCTCGGGACGTTTCGTGGACTCCTCCGTCTCCTGCGGCGGCTGCACGCTCTTGCCCTCCGCGTCGACGATGCTGAGCCACGGCGAATACGGCACGCGGACCAGGATCCGGCCCGCCTTCTTCACCCGGAGGGTCATCTCGCCCTGCTCGGCCCGGTCGACCACGGTGTTCGGCTCGGCCAGCGGGGTCGGGGCCGTCACCCTGAACAGCTGCCAGGTGTCGTTGCCCCAGATCTGGGTCAGATACGGCAGCCCGCGCCGCACCAGCGCCCGCTCCCGCTGACCCCCGTCACCGTCCGGCTCGCCCTTCGGCAGCACGACGTAGTGCACGGCCCAGCGCTTCAGCCACTCGTGGTAGTTCGCCGAGTTGAGCGTGTCGTCGTAGAAGAGCGGGTTGCGCTCCATGTCGGCCTGGCGGTTCCAGCCGCGGGCCAGATTGACGTACGGGGCGAGGGCGGAGGCCTCGCGATGCGAACGGGCGGGGACGACCTCGACCCGTCCCTTCTCGGCGCCGACCTGCTGCAACTCGTTCACCAGCGGCGCGAGCTCGCGCGACCAGGACGCCGCCGGGGCCGTGTGCACGATGTCGTCGACCGTCTTGAAGCCGATCCACACACCGAAACCGCAGAGCGCCACGACGGCCGCGTACCACTTGCGGCTGCGCGGCACCGTGAACGGCAGCGCGGCGACCAGCGCCACCCCGGCGAACAGCATCGCCAGGCGCGTGATGTTCGAACCGATCTGGGAGCTGATCAGCCACACCAGCACGACCGCCAGGCCGTACACCGCGGCCGTCAGCCGGACCGTCTTCCACTCCCGCGGCACCAGCACGTAGGCGAGGATCGAGAACGCGAGCGGCAGCAGCACCGAGCCGATCATCATCGGCTGCGTGCCCGAGAACGGGAACAGCCACGCCGACACCGCCACCACCGCGCTGGGCGCCAGACCCAGCGCCCACGCGCCGGGCCGCCGCTTCTGCAGGAACAGCGCCACCGCCACCAGACCCACGAACAGGCCCGCGACCGGCGACGCCATGGTGGCCAGCGCGGCCAGCGGCGCCGCGCTCAGCGCCTTCGCCCAGCGCTTGTACCGCCACCGGTACGGCCAGCAGAACACGACGGCGACCGCGCCGAGCGCGAACATCATGCCCAGCCCGAACGTGACGCGCCCGGACACCGCGTTGCAGAACAGCCCGAACACGCCCGCCAGCGAAGCCCACAGCGGATTGCGGACCGAGCGGCTGCGCAGGAGGAGCAGGGTCAGCAGCCCGGCCGAGACCGTCCCCGCGATCATCATCGTCGTCCGCACGCCCAGCACGGACATCAGATACGGCGACACCACGCTGTAGGAGACCGGGTGCATTCCGCCGTACCAGGCGAGGTTGTACGCCGAGTCCGGATGCCGGCCGACGAACTCCGCCCACGCGTCCTGCGCGGCCAGATCGCCACCGCTGTTCGCGAACGTGAAGAACCAGAGGATGTGCAGCGCCGCGGCCAGGCCGGTGATCGACAGAACGGGATGCCGCAGCATGCGCTCACGCAGCGCCAGTACGGGGGCCGGCCACGCGAACCGCTCCCCGCCGTCTTCAGACGCGCCGGCCTCCGGCGCTTCGGGCACACCTATTCGCGGGCCCGATACCGAGCCCGGATCGGCGTCGTCTGCGCGTGTCGGCTCCGCAGTGGCCACTCGAAGGCACTCCCCGTGTCCCGTCTTCTGTTCTCGGCTTCGCCGCCGCGCCGCCGCGAACGGCGACCTGTCCCGATTCGGGACGCTAGCACGCACCCCGCCGGGCAGCGCCCGGACGGGCCGTCACCGGCGGGGTGCGGTGGTGCGGGCTCGCGCCCCGGATCAGCCGATTCGCGTGAGCTTGGCCGCGAAGCCCGGCTCCACCAGGTCCTTCTGGAGGGCGACCGGGACCTTCACGGCGCTGGTCGTGCCGTCGCCGACGGTGAGCGTGCCCACCTTCGTGCCGGCCTTGGCCGTGTGCGGCAGGTCGTCCCGGGCGAACGTGAGCTTGACGGACAGCCCCGCCCAGCCGACGGCCGTGACGTCCTCGGTGACGGCGACCGGCGTGCGGCCGCCGAGACCGTCGTCGGCGTACCCGACGACCTCGCCCTTCTTCAGGATCGTCGCCGACTCCAGCGCGCCCTGCGCGGCCCGGATCAGCTTGTCGCCCTCGTGGAGCGCGGCGCCCAGGATCGTGTTGTCCGGGCCGCCGGCGGGCTGGCGCACGACCGCGCCGATGATCCGGTGGGTCTCGCCGTTCACGTCCTTCCTGGCCGCGAAGACGAGGTTGCCGAGCGCCGAGGTGGTGGTGCCGGTCTTGATGCCGGTGACGTCGTTGTAGCCGACCAGCCGGTTCCAGTTGTCGTGCTTCTTCCCCTTGTAGTCGACGTACGACATCATCGTCGCGACCTCGCGGAAGACGGGCTGCTGCATGGCGGCCCTGGCGAGCTTCACCTGGTCCACGGCCGTGGAGACGGTCGTGTTGTTCAGGCCCGAGGGGTCGGTGTACGTCGTGTTCTTCATGCCGAGGTCCTCGGCGGCGTCGTTCATCTTCCGCACGAACGCCTTCTCGGACCCGGCGTCCCAGCGGGCGAGCAGCCGCGCCACGTTGTTCGCGGACGCGATCAGGATGCTCTCCAGAGCCTCCCGCTCGGTGATCTTGTCGCCCTTGGTGACGTCGACGGTGGACTCCTGCCCGGCGTCTGACTGGTCCTGGGCGGCCTGGTCGATCGGGATCTTCGGACCGTCCTCGCCGCTCTTGAGCGGGTGCTCGCGCAGGACGAGGTAGGCGGTCATGACCTTGGCCACGCTCGCGATCGGGACGGGCTTCTGCTCACCGGAGGAGCCGAAGGTGCCGATGCCCTGGACGTCCAGCGCGGCCTGGCCCTGGGTGGGCCAGGGGATGTCGACCTTGCCGCCCTCGAAGGTGTAGCTGTCCTCGGCGGTGAGTTCGAGGGTGGGTGTGGGCAGCGGGCGCACGCTCTGCACGACCGCGAAGACGACCACCAGCAGCAGCACCAGCGGCGTCCAGATCTTCACCCGCCGGGCGGCCGTCCGCAGCGGCGTCTCCGGGGGCGGCGGGGTGTTCGTCAGCTCGGCCAGCAGATCCAGCGGCGGCTTGGGCGGCAGAGGCTGCTGCGTGGTCCGCTCGGGGCCGACGGTGGGGACGGGCGCGGTGGCCTCGGCCGGGACCGGCTTCTTGGCCGCCGGCTCGTCCAAGGGCTTCAACGCGACGAACTTGCTGGTCCGCTCGGCGTCCTTCTCGGGCGCGTCCTTGGTCCCGCCCCCGAGCTTCAGCATGGTGGTGGGCTGGTCGACGGGCGGCCGCACGGCCTTGAAGACGGCGGTGGGCTGGTCGACGGGGTGTTCGGCCGGGGCGTCGTCGTCCGACGCGGGCGCGGTGCCGCTGCCGGCGGCTCCGCCGGCCTTGGTCGCGCCGGACTCGTCCCCGGGGGCGTCGCCCGTGACGGCGGGGGCCTTGGCAGCACCCTCGGCGTCGGGAGCCTTGGAGGCGGGCGTGCGCTCAGCGTCCTCGGCCGAGTCCTCGTCGCCGGCGTCCTTCGGCGAGGGCTTTGCTTCGGCGTTCTCGGCGCCGGGAGCCTTGGGCGCGGTCCTGCCGTCGGCGGGCTCGGGCGCGGCCTTGCCGCCGGCGTCCTCGTCGTCGGCGGGCTCGGGCGCGTCGTGGGGGACGGCGTCCTCGGGCTCGGCCTTGGCGTCGGCGGGCTTCGGCGTGGCCTCGGCGTCGGTGTCCTTGGCGGCGGGGGCCTTGGGCGCGGGCGTGTGCTCAGCGTCCTTGGCCGAGGCCTTGGCGTCGGCGGGCTCGGGCGCGTCGTGGGGGACGGCGTCCTCGGGCTCGGCCTTGGCGTCGGCGGCCTTCGGCGTGGCCTCGGCGTCGGTGTCCTTGGCGGCGGGGGCCTTGGGCGCGGGCGTGTGCTCAGCGTCCTTGGCCGAGGCCTTGGCGTCGGCGGGCTCGGGCGCGTCCTGGGGGACGGCGTCCTCGGGCTCGGCCTTGGCGTCGGCGGCCTTCGGCGTGGCCTTGGCCGGGCTGGGGATTCGAGGGTCCGCGGGCCTGGAGGCCTTGTCGCCGGTCTTCTCGCCGGTCGCCGTGGCGCTCACGCTGCCGTGCGTGGCGGAACGGTCCGCCTCGGCCTCGTCGGCCCCGTCGGACGCGTCAACGGCGTCCTGGGGCGCCTCGTCGCGCTCGGCCTCACGGCGGCCCGTGGCGTCCGTGCCCGTGCCGCTCTCGGCAGGCCCGTCCGCGCGCTCGGCGTCCCCGGCGTGGGCGTCGTTCCTCGCGGGCCCGTCCGCGGACCCGGCCGTACGTGCGTCCTCGGCGTCCGGGCCGGCCTCCGGCACCCCGGCGGCCTTCCCGGCCTCCTGGCCGTCCGTGTCGGCCTCGGTGGGCTCGTCCGTGTCTGCCTCGGTGGGCTCGGCCGTGTGTTCGGCAGCCGTTCGGCCGCCCTCGGCGTCCTCGCCGTCGCCCTTGGCGGCGGGCTTCTCGCCCCCGTCCGCCGAAGCGACCCACGCGGCCACCGCATCCCGTAGCCGCCCGTCACCACCCTCGGCGGCGGAGGGCTCCCCGGCCCCGGGCCCCCCGGACCCCTCGGAGCCCTCGGCGGAGCGGGACGGATCCTGCTCGGCGTCGCTCTCGGTGTCCGAGCCACGCGTGGCGCCCTCGGTGTTCTCCGGGCCCTCCGCCGTCCGGGTGGACAGCACGCGGGTCGCCGTGTCGGCAGCACCCCGCGCCGAGGATTTCTCCGCGTCCCGGGCCACCGCGAGCCGCGGGTCGGCGGCTTCGCTCCTGGCCTCCGGAACCGGACTCGCGCTCCCCGACGTCCTTCGTGCCGACGACTCGCGCTGCTTCGACCTGTCGGGGGACTCGCCCGCCACCGATGCCTCCTCCTCGCGCCGCACTCCCCGCGTACGCGTACCGAACCGTGAACCGCCGCCCGTGACACCGCTCGGCGCTGTCCGAACCATGTACCAGTGTCCTGTGTGCGGGCCAAACCCATCCGGTAGACGAGAACGACATACCTGCTGGTTCCACTACGAACCGGTCACGCACCCTCGACAGACCAATGTGAGAGGGGTCACCCTGTCTTTCATCCACGCGGGGAGGCATGGATGGGCAGGAGCCGCAGAACACTTCCGGAGGAGCTTCTGCTGCTGGCGTTGGACCCGACCACGGGTACCACCGCTCAGCCGCAGTCGCTCGACCTCGGTCTGGCCGGAGCACAGCTAGTGGAGCTGGCGCTGGCCGGACGGATAGCCCCAGACGGGGATCGTATCGCCGTGGTGGCACCACGGCCGACAGGAGATCCAACACTGGACTGCGCATTGGAGTTGCTGCGACGGCGTGGCGCTCCCGTGCGTGCCGTCCACTGGATCGGCGGGCCGCGTCTCGGGCTTCGCCAGACCTACCTCTCGCATCTGGAGCGGTGCGGCATGGTGCACGCCGTGGCCGGCCAGATGTGCGGAGTGCTGCCGACGACTCGCTATCAGGCGACGGACAACGAGATCAGCCGGGAGATCAGGGCCCGGCTGGACTCCGCGATCCGCACCGGCGTACCGCCGGACCCGCGGACCGCGGCACTCGCCGCCCTCGCTCACGCGGTCGGCCTCGGCAAGCACCTGTACCCGGGCAACGAGGGGCGTTCCTCTCGATCCCGGCTGCGGGACCTGATCAGGCACGACCCCATGGGCGGCCTCGTCGCGCACGCGGTGATGGACGTCCAGAACGGCGTCGCGGCCCAGCCGCGCCGCAGCCCGGCACCGTCCGGCCGTCAGGCCGCCGGCGGAGCCAGGCCCGCATCGGAACCCGCTCGAGGCGTTCCGATGCAACCGCGCCACGGAACCATGGCGCGCGTCGCGGCCCACTGAGCCGCGCCGCGCCGGCACGACCTACGACCGGCACACGCATCACGGGACCCACGAACCCGGTCACGGGAGCCGCTGTCCGAGCGGGGCGGAGAGAGCGCACACTCTCTTCGCCCCGCTCGGCGTGCCGTGCCCCAACTGGCGTGTACCCGTCGCATATCCACCGTTTCCCAGCGGTAGTAAGCACCTTGGTGGCAGTCTGCTCAACAGCAGATACGCAAAGTAGAGGCACGCAGCCGGAGGTGCACGTCCCGTGGCGTCCAATGTCAATCCCACCGTCAGGCGGCGCCGGCTGGGCCAGGAGCTCCGCAGGCTCCGGGAGCTCAAGGGCATGACGGCCGAAGAGGTCGCCGAGCGGCTGCTGGTGTCGCAGTCGAAGATCAGCCGCCTGGAGAACGGGCGGCGCAGCATCAGCCAGCGCGACGTCCGCGACCTGTGCGGGGTCTACGAGGTCGAGGACCAGCGCATCGTCGACTCGCTGATGCAGATGGCCAAGGACTCCCGGCAGCAGGGCTGGTGGCACGCCTTCGGGGACATCCCCTACAGCGTCTACATCGGCCTGGAGACCGACGCCGAGTCGCTCAGAGTGTACGAACCCCAGATCATCACCGGCCTGTTGCAGACCCGCGCGTACGCCGAGGCCATCATCCGCGGCGGTTCGCCCGAGGCGTCGGAGGCCGACAACGACAAGCGCGTCGAGGTCCGGCTGCGCCGGCAGGGCCGGATCACCGCCGACACCGACCCGCTGCGGCTGTGGGTGGTCCTGGACGAGGCGTCCTTGCACCGGATCGTCGGCAGCCGGCCGGTGATGCGCGAGCAGCTGGAGCACCTGATCGAGATCTCGCAGCTGCCCCACATCACCGTGCAGGTCCTGCCGTTCGAGGTCGGCGCGCACGCGGGCATCAACGGCCAGTACTCGATCCTGGAGTTCGCCGACGCGGCCGATTCGAGCGTGGTCTACATCGAGGGCGTCACCAGCGACCTGTATCTGGAGAAGCCGCTCGACGTGCAGAAGTACACGGTGATGTACGAGCACCTGCGCGCCCAGTCGCTGAACGTGGACCAGTCCCGGCAGCTCATCGAGCGGGTGGCGAAGGAGTACGCGCGCTGACCTGACGTCGGGAGCGGACCTCCGGTGGGCAAAAGCGCGGGATGCTACACCCCGGACACGCCTGACTGGAAGTCTCCCCTGGAATATGCCATCCAGTCGAGTGAATGGCTGCTCCGAACGAGGATGTTGGCGAGTAGCGTCGATCACGCCAACCATCAGCACCGGTTGGCGTAAACGCAACTGGCAACGGAGCGAACATGGCAATTCGTCTGGGCGCCACGGAAACGTGGACGACGTCCTCCTACACCAACAACAACGGCGCGTGCGTGATGGTCAGGTCGACCGTCGACGAGGCCCTGGAGCTCGGGGACACCAAGATCCCCGAGGGTCCCAAACTGGCGTTTCCCGCCGACGCGTGGAGCGCCTTCGTGGCCTCGGTCAAGGCCTGACCCCCGCGATCGACAGCACCACAAGCACCACCGACAGAGCCCTCTCGACCAGAATCGCCGTCCTTGCCGAGAGGGCTCCGCTTGTGCCCCGAGAACTCCGGGATCAGCTCAGCGGGAACGCCACGTCACACACCGGATCCCCCGGGCCCGCCGCCGCCCAGTCCGCGAAATAGAGCTCCCGGCAGGGGCCGGTCGCCGTCAGCCCTTCCGCCGCCATCCACTCCTCCACCGCCTCGAAGGCGGCCAGGATCTGCGGGTGCGCCACCTGCGCCTTGGTGATCCTGGTGTACGCCAGCCGCCGGGCCGGCTCCACCCGCACCGCCGTCTCCCACGCCTTCCCCCGCCGCTCCGCCCAGGCCCGGGCCGCCGCCTCGTCGGCCACCGGCACGCACGCCTCCGCGGGGCCGTCGCTCTCCATCGACACCTCCGCGTGATAGGCGACGTACGGCACTCCGGCCACGCCCCCGCACTCCCGGGCCGCCTCCTTCAGCCGGTGAAGCGCCGCACCGATCCACGTCGGCAGCTCGTCCGCCAGCGTGTGCCGCTTCTCGGAGATCACCACTTGGGCGGGCACCTCCACCGTCTCGACCGTGAAGTTCCCGTACATTTCGGAGCTCCTCCCCGACAGCCGTCCACGGAGGTACTCGGCAAGCGTCCGCTGCCCCGCCACCCGCGCCTCGACGTCCGCCCAGTACGTGCCGAGCAGTGCGGCGGCCGAGGGCCCGTCGCCGGCCGCGACCACCTCGGCGATCCGGGCGAGCGGCATGTCCAGCTGCCGCAGCATGGCCACGAGCCGGGCCCGTTCGACCTGCCCGGCGCGGTAGTAGCGGTAGCCGGTGGCCTCGTCCACGTGCGCCGGGGCCAGCAGGCCCAGCCGGTCGTACAGCCGCAGCGCCTTCGCCGACAGGCGGGCGCGCGCGGCGAACGCCCCGATGGTGAGCAGTTCCAGGTCCCGTTCCGGTCCGTCCACCACGGCATCCTCCGTCATCGGGCGGCTCTTCCGCCCGATGACGAGGACACTCCGGCCTGACCCAGGGGCAAGGTCAACGCCCCGCCGGCCGCCTTCAGGCCAGCTGGGCCTCGATCGCGGCCACGACCTCCGCCGAGTCCGGCTCGGCCTGCGGCGAGAAGCGGGCGACCACCCGGCCGTCGCGGCCGATGAGGAACTTCTCGAAGTTCCAGCGGATGTCCCCGCTGTACCCCTCGGCGTCGGCGAAGCCGGTCAGGCGGTCGTACAGCGGGTGCCGCCCCTCACCGTTGACCTCGACCTTCTCGGTCATCGGGAAGGTCACGCCGTACGTCGCCGAGCAGAACTCGGCGATCTCGTCGGCGCTGCCGGGCTCCTGCCCCAGGAACTGGTTGCAGGGCACGCCGAGGACGCTGAAGCCGCGCGCGGCGTACTGCTCGTGGAGCTTCTCGAGGCCCGTGTACTGCGGGGTCAGGCCGCACTTGGAGGCGACATTCACCACGAGCACCGCCTTGCCCGCGTACTGGGACAGGTCGGCGGAACCGCCCTGCAGCGCACCGATCTCGACATCGAGGGGAGAGGAACCGTTGGTTGTCGTCATGAGAGGACCCTAGCTCCGTCGGGTGCCGGACCGGTTGCGGGCCTCGGCTGCCTCCACCAGCACTTGACCCGCCGCCGTCCGCGAGTACAGCACCGACCTGCCCGCCCTTCCGAGCCTCACGGTCGGCCTGACGGGACGTGCGCCGGCGGCCTGTCGTTCGGGTCCTCCCGGTGCCGCGGGGCTCGGGCCGGCCGGCAGGAGCCGTCCCTCACAGCCCGCCTGATCCGAACGACAGGCCCTCACCGGCACCGGGGACAGCGAGCGGCCCGGTCTCGACGAACACCTCGGGAACCTCGTTGTCCACCACGACCCGGGACAACAGCACGGCCAGCCGGTCCCGCTCGGCGCCGCTCAGCCCGGACGGCAGGGCCTCCATGCGGCGGCAGGTCTCGGCGTAGAACTTGCGGGCGAGCGCGGCTCCTTCGTCCGTCAGGCCCACCCGCACGGCCCGCCCGTCGCGCGGATCGGCCTCCCGCCGTACCAGCCCCCGCCGGACCGTCCGGTCCACCAGTCCGGTCAGGCTCGACTTCGCCAGCCCGAGGGTCTCGCCGAGCTCGCTCATCCCGTAGGGCTGTGGCATCAGCACGCACAGCAACTGCCCCTGCTGCGGCGTCAGTCCGTGGGCCCGGCTGGTCTCCGCGTACACACCGTCGACCAGGAACGCCGCGCGCACCAGCGCGGCGACGACTCCCACCTGCCCGGCTGCCCCGTTCCCCATCGGGTCAGGGTACCGACCGGTCAGTCTCGTGAGAGGCGTGCGGGTCACTCCTCCTGCGGGGCCTCCCCCTCGATGAGGCGTTCCGCGATGTCGTCGGCCCACTCCTGGGCCCAGCGGCGCAGTTCGGGCACGGCGGCGGCGTCGAGACCGTGGACGGTGAAGGCCCTGTCGTCCAGCCAGTCCGTGCCGGTCAGCCGGGTTTGGAGGTCGGTGAGGTCGAAGGTGTCGGGTGCGTGCCGGCGGCCGAGTTCCTCCAGCTCGGGGTGGCTCCAGCGGGCCGAGGCGGCGTGCACGTCGACCAGGTCGCGCGCGAGTCCGCGGTCGGCCAAATCCCGCACCCGGGTGCCGACCAGGTCCTCGAGGGAGAGCGCCGGACCGAGCTCCGTCCGCACGGGCGGGCGCCACAGCATCTCCTTGTGGACCCCGACCTCGCACTCCGCGCCGCTCGCCGCGTCGGTGACCAGGAACTGGGCGGACAGAGGCTCGGTCTCCAGGGTCCGCACGAGCCAGCCGCGCCCCACCAGCCCGGACCGGACGGTGCCGGCGATGACCTCCATCGCGGCCGGGTGCTCGGTGGCCACGTCCACGTCCCGCCCGGCCCGCTCCACGAGGCCGTGCGCCAGCACCGCGTAGCCGCCGGCGAGGACGAGGGAGTGGGCCTCACCCACCGCCAGCAGATCACCGAGAAGCCGGCCGGCGGGCTCGGAGACGGGGGGAGGGGCGGACATGTCCTGATTATCGCGTGGGGGCGCCGAGGGGCTGAGGTGATCGACCCGGACGGGTGACCGGGGGCGCCTACGGCTTGCGCCCCACTCCGCAGTACGCGTCCACGGCGGCACCGGAACCGGCGTCGCCGGAAGTCTCCGGCCGCCACTCGGGCACCCGCACGACCCCCGGCTCGGCCAGCTCGAGGCCCTCGAAGAACCCGGCGATCTCGGCGACCGTACGCACGTGGTACGGCACCGCCCCGCTGGCGTTGTACGCCTTCGACGCGGCGATCATGCCCTCGCTGGTCGCGGTGCTGTCGCTGATCACCAGGTGGCTGCCGGCCGGAAGCCCGGCCATGAGCCGCCGCACCAGCTCGCGGGCCTGCTCGTAGTCGGCGACGTGACCGAGGGTGTTGAGGATCATCAGGCCGACCGGCCGCGACAGGTCGAGCGTGCCGGCGGCGGCCTCCAGGACGGCCTCGGGGTCGTACAGGTCGGCGTCCAGATAGGCGGTCCTGCCCTCGGCGGTGCTGGTGAGCAGCGCGTTGGCGTGGGCCAGCACGACGGGGTCGTTGTCCACGTAGACGATCCGCGCGTCGGGTGCGACGCGCTGCGCGACTTCGTGGGTGTTGTCGGCGGTGGGCAGGCCGGTGCCGACGTCCAGGAACTGCCGTACACCCCGCTCACCGGCCAGGTGTCCGACGGCCCGCCCCAGGAACCGGCGGCTCGTGACCGCCACGTCGACGAGCCCCGGGAAGATCGACTTGATCTGGTCGCCGATCTCGCGGTCGACCTCGTAGTTGTCCTTGCCGCCGACGAAGTAGTTCCAGAAGCGGGCCGAGTGCGGCGTGGAGGTGTCGATACGGTCGCGCAGCCTGTCATCGGACACGGCGGGGCCTCCTGGGGGGTGGGGAAGGGGGACCGCCCACCAACCTAGAAGAACGTCCAGGTGAGGTACGGATGTCGCCCCTCCCGCCTCCCGCCCGGCGTGGAGTTTCGGCCACGGCCTGGGCGCTACACCCCGCGGGAGGCGAAACCGCCCACGTCGTTGCCGCCCTCGTGCCCATGGCGCTGGGTGACCAGCCAGAACGCCCAGGCCAGGGACCACAGCAGCAGCCCGGCGGCGATCGGCGTACCGAAGACGATCAGCAACCCGGCTCCGATGTTGGCTCCGATGCCCCCTGCGGTCAGGATCCGCCACCCCACCCCGGCCATGAGCCCGAGCACGACCAGTGGCCCGAGCACCCCCCACCACCGCCGGTCCATCGCCCCGCGCAGCGAGCCCCGCACGAGCACCGTCGCACCGGCCACCGCCAGCACCAGCGCGAGCCCTCCGGCGACCGCGGCCACGCCGTCGCCGATGTCCCACGGCTGGAACGCGTAGTCGAGCTCACCGGCCGGCAGCCCGTCGTGGTTCTGCTGTCCCATCAGCCCCCAGGCGGCCACGGGCACCCCACTGACGAGCGCGGCTCCGGCCGCCACCATTCCCCGTTGTGTCATACGTCCAGGATCGAGGAGCGGAGCGGGGGCCGTCATGAGCACGCGTACTCAAGTACGGCGGACGCCGGGGCGTGCGCACGCCCCGGCGTCCGAGCCGTCCCTTCGTAACCGGCCTGGGGCGCGACGGTCCCGGGCCGTCGCGCCCGGTGTTCAGGACGGGGCCACCGCGCGGCCCGTTCGGGGGGAGATCGTTCCGGCGCACAGGCCCCGGGAGGCCAGGGTCCGGGCGATGCGCGGGATGGCGGCGAGGGTGTTGGCGGGCCAGTCGTGCATGAGGATGATCTGGCCGTCGGTGAGGCGGGCGACGGACTGGACGATCGCGTCGGTGCTCGCGCCGTTCCAGTCCTGGGAGTCGACGTGCCAGATGATCTCGGTCAGGCCGTGGCGGGCCGCGACCGACTTCACCGTCGCGTTGGTCTCGCCGTACGGCGGACGGAACAGCTTCGGGGTGCCGCCTCCCGCGCTCGCCACGGCCTGCTGGGTGCGGGAGATCTCGGAGTCGATCTGTGCCTGGCTCAGCCGGGTCAGGTGCGGGTGGGTGTAGCTGTGGTTGCCCACCCACATGCCGGCGGCGACCTGGGCCCGGACCAGGGACGGGTTGGCGGCCGCGTACTGGCCCTGGTTGAACATGGTGGCCCGCAGTCCGTTCTGCCGGAGGGCGTCGAGCAGCCTGGTGGTGGTGCCGGACGGGCCGTCGTCGAAGGTGAGTCCGACGTATCCGGTACAGGCGGTGGTCCGCGCCGGGGCGGCGGTGGCCGTGAGCGTGGCGGTGGCCGCCGTGGTGAGGACCGTCAGGGCCGTGACCAGGGCCCGGAGGGGGAGGCGCGCCCTCTTCGTCACGGTCACGAGCGCACGGTGATGTTGGAGCTGCCGCTGCTGCGGTAGCCCTCCGTCGCCATGATCATGTAGTACTTGAAGCTGCCCATGGGCATCCCGGCCCGGGCCCACGCGTCGAAGTGGTTGCCGGTCGTGATGGTGCCGCCCGTCCGCTTCGACTGCCGCACGCTCCAGTACTGGTCGAAGGTGCGCGTGCCCTCGACGGACGGGGCGTTGTACCGCGTCGTCTTGTAGATGTCGTACGTGCCGCCGTCGCTGGTGACGGTGCCCTTGTACGTGCCCGTCGGCCGGTAGGTGCCCCAGTTGTCGACGATGTAGTACTCGACGAGCGGGTTCGCCGTCCAGCCGTAAAGGGTCAGGTAGGCGTTGCCGGACGGGTTGAACGAGCCCGAGTAGGTCACGGTGCGACGGGCGCCGGTGCTCCATCCCTTGCCGGCGACGAAGTTCCCGGTGTTGCGCCATGAGGTGCTGTAACTGCCGCCGGAGGCCAGGTTCATGGAGACCGTTCCCGGCGCGTCCGTCCAGAACGAGTAGTAGTAGCCGTTGTTGGTGCCCGTCTGGTTGGTGGTGACGACGGTGTCGGCGTGAGCGGTGCCCGGCATGGTGAGGGCCGCGGCCGCGACCAGCAGCATCGTGAAGACGCTGCTCAGGAGCAGCCGCAAACGGCCGGATGACTGGTTCATGAGGTGCTTCCTCCATGTCCTCGTGGGGTGGGTCGATGGGGGAGCTCTGTCATCCGGAGTGTTGGCCGGGCCCTGTCAACTGTCAATAGTTTCGGCTGCGGCTACGAAATATTCGGTTCCCTCAAAAGAGTGGTATCCGCGCCTTTCTCCTGCTCGCTCGGCAGTTCTGCGGCGCGGTGGAGCAAGTTCCACAGATCTGCCCGCCCTGAGGTGCGGAAGGCCGGGCCTCTGCTCTTCGAATGTTTCGGAATCCTTCCGGAGTATCAAGCCGGCACCACGCTGCGGACCGTCTCGTGCCCGTAAAGCGCCGCACGGTCGTGCAGGGCCGCGGGCACCGCCTGGTGCACGGCGAACACGACGGAGGCCCCCGGGGAGGGAACCCCCTCCTGAGCAGGCCCGGGTGAGGCCGGGCGGTTCGGCCTCACAGCAGGCCGAACCACCCCGTACCCTTTGTGGTGTCTACGGCGTCACATAGCGGGCGCCACACACTGGAGGCAATACCTCGTGCTGATTGCTCAGCGTCCCTCGTTGACCGAAGAGGTCGTCGACGAGTTCCGGTCCCGGTTCGTGATCGAGCCGCTGGAGCCGGGCTTCGGTTACACCCTCGGCAACTCCCTGCGTCGTACGCTCCTGTCCTCGATCCCGGGTGCGGCGGTCACATCCGTCCGTATCGACGGTGTCCTGCACGAGTTCACCACCGTGCCGGGCGTCAAGGAGGACGTCACCGACCTGATCCTCAACATCAAGCAGCTGGTCGTCTCCTCGGAGCACGACGAGCCGGTCGTGATGTACCTGCGCAAGCAGGGTCCGGGTCTGGTCACCGCCGCCGACATCGCGCCTCCGGCCGGTGTGGAGGTGCACAACCCCGACCTGGTCCTGGCCACGCTCAACGGCAAGGGCAAGCTGGAGATGGAGCTGACGGTCGAGCGTGGCCGCGGTTACGTCTCCGCCGTGCAGAACAAGCAGGTCGGCCAGGAGATCGGCCGGATCCCGGTCGACTCGATCTACTCGCCGGTGCTGAAGGTCACGTACAAGGTCGAGGCCACGCGTGTCGAGCAGCGGACCGACTTCGACAAGCTGATCGTCGACGTCGAGACCAAGCAGGCCATGCGTCCGCGTGACGCCATGGCGTCCGCCGGCAAGACCCTGGTCGAGCTGTTCGGTCTGGCCCGTGAGCTCAACATCGACGCCGAGGGCATCGACATGGGCCCCTCGCCCACGGACGCCGCCCTGGCCGCCGATCTGGCCCTGCCGATCGAGGAGCTGGAGCTCACGGTCCGCTCCTACAACTGCCTCAAGCGTGAGGGCGTCCACTCGGTGGGCGAACTCCTGGCGCGCTCGGAGGCGGACCTGCTCGACATCCGCAACTTCGGTGCGAAGTCGATCGACGAGGTCAAGGCGAAGCTGGCCGGCATGGGCCTCGGCCTGAAGGACAGCCCGCCCGGATTCGACCCGACCGCCGCCGCCTTCGGCGCGGACGACGACGCGGACGCGGGTTTCGTGGAGACCGAGCAGTACTGAACCCTGCGCAGGCCGCGAGGGAGCCGGGACGCCGGAGGGGCGGGCGATGAGCGCCACCCGACCGCACCCGGCTCCCTGAGGGCTCCCCGGCAAAGAGGTGATCGCCCGAGCCCTCCGGATCTGATCAGCCGGATCTGATCAGGAGGACGAAGACGTCCCTCTCAGCCGCGTTCCCCATCGGCCGAACGTGCGGACCCTCGGGCGCGGTGCTCCCGCCGACCGCCGGTGGTCGCCGACCCCGACGGGTCAGGCACCGACGGCGGCTGCGGCGTGACGCGGCCGCGGCGGCCCGGCAGAGGGGAGCTGTACCGGTACACGGCGATTCTGTCGGCGTGCTGGAGGTTGAGCCGGTGGATCACATACGCCGCCACTGCGACGAGGACCAAGAAGGCCACGGCTGCCAGATACACGTTCATGGCGGACACCTCACAAACCGGTCAGCCGGGCGGCCGGGCCGGGCGGACCGAGCTGCTGCGGAACGCCCGCGGACACCGTGGAGGCGCCGCCCTCGTACTCCCATGCCTCGTCCGGGGCCAGAGGCCGGTCGGCCGCCGAGACGCCGTGCCGCGCCTCGTCCGCGGCGATGAGCGCGCTCGCGGTCAGTGGCAGGCCGTCGCGGCCGGACGCGGCAGCCATCAGCCGGGCCGCCGACTCCGCTCCGGTCTCGGGCGGGATGACCAGGAGATCCCAGCGGCCGGTGCGGTACGAGAGCAACAGCAGCTTGTGCGGGTCGATCTCCGGCGTGAACCAGCCGACCTTGACGGTGTGGCCGTCCACGGGAACCTTGTGGGGGAGGACCGGCCAGTGCCTCGGGTTGACGGCGACGCGGGTGATGCGGCCCCACAAAGGGTCCAACACGTCGGTCAGCGCCCGCAGTTCGTTGGGCAGATCACGGGAGCGGGGCCACCAGGCGCCGTCCAGGAGTCCGCGGGAGCTGCCGTCGGTCTTCAGTGCGAGACGCGCGGCCGGGGCTGCGACGGGCTCGGGGTGCGGCAGGGTGGGAAGCAAGGTCGCCGACATGACGCGGACCCGTCTCCGGGCCGCTCTGCGGCGGCCCGGGTTTCATCTTTCGCCGAGAACGACCCGGCGTGGAAGCCGGTGTGCGAAATGCCCTCGGTACTGACCACACTACTCCGCGTTCCGCCGCAGCGGGGGGTACGCGGCCGCCTGGCTGCAGGCCTCGCCGCTGGGTGTCCACCCGCGGCTCACCGAACCCTCCCGGCCACGAACCGCGGGCGCCACCTCGCGGGCGGCCATAGCCGGGCCTTCGCGGATGGCGGGCCCGAACCACCGTACCTGCGGAAGAGCGCTGACCACGTGGGCCACGTCCCGCTCGGCGAGGCGGACGCCACGGTGTGAGGACGTCGTGCTGACGGACGTGCGCATGCCCGAACCCATCCCGGGCCGCCCGCCCGCCAAGCTGTATGCGCGCGCCCGGCCCGGCCTCGTTGTCGTCGCCTCGGAAACCGGGCTCGGGGCGGCCGTCGACGGGGACGACAACCTTCACGGATTGGACGGCTCTCATCGCAGTCCCCAGGCACCCACCGCCCACGCGGACAGCAGTGCCCCTGACCAGACGGAACCGAGCCGCACCGAGCGTCTGCGCAACTCGAATGCGAAAGACCACCGTTGGACGTCAACGTGCGGCGGTGGTCAGCGATGAGGGTGCACGTCTGGGCGCAATAGCGGCGCGTCGCTTGGCGCAGACCGGACTGTACGAGGTTGAGCCGGGGCTGTCGGACGCCGAGTTCGCGCGCATCGAGCGCGAGTACGGTTTCGAGTTCGCGGATGACCACCGCGCGTTCCTCGCGGCGAGGGGCAAACCTGGTCCAGGCCCCGGCCCGACTGGCGCAGCGGAGATCCCGACGAGCTGTGTGATCAACTCGGCTGGCCGGTGGAGGGCGTTCTCCTGAGCATCGAACACAACGGCTTCTCGCACGAGGGCTGGGGCGAACGTCCCGCCGACGGACTCACGGCACTGGCTACGGCACGCCGTCAACTCACGGAAGCGCCGACGCTGGTGCCCGTGCACACCCATCGGTACCTGCCGGCGGGCCGGGGAAGCCATAACCACCCCGTCCTCTCGCTGTGGCAGACCGATGCCATGTACTACGGGCTGGACCTGGTCGACTACATGCACCAGGAGTTCGACGAGGCACGCGGCGACGTCGACGAGAGCTGGAATCCGGAAGCGACGCTCCCCTTCTGGCGAGATCTCCTCTGATCGGTACGAGCTTCGGGCGTCCGCCCACCACAAGCATCTGAGGAGGCCGAAGGCGCTTGCGCAGCCCGGGACAGCCGGAGGAGCGCTTGTGTACGAACACGGCGGGAAGTCCGATCCGAGCCCGTCCCGGCAACGCGGCTCAGAGCTCCAACGTCTCCAGGTCTTGCCGGAGGACCACACGTGCCTCCCTGGTCGCGTCTCCGTGAGCCTGCCTGGCAGCGTGGTACTCATCTGACGTCAACGTGCATCCGGACGCGAGTGTCTCTCGAACTCGACGTAAAGAGTGGTACGAAGCGTCTATGGCTTCCGATATGTCGGTGGCTGCCGTGAGAACGAGCCGCTCTCGCGCCTCGTCGCACCCCGACGCCTGGAACGCCTGCCGGATCTTGGCCGCCCTGGCCTGCGGGTCCGGGTGGTCCTCGTCAGCGGCCAACCGCATCGCCTCGTGGGCACGGCGAAGAGCCACCAAACAGTCCACGTACATGGTTCGTCGGTCCTGCAGCCTGTTGTCCCTGACAGTCCGCCGCCAACGCAAGTGCTCGCCGGCCAGCGTCGCCCCGATGCCGAGCACCGCCCCAAGGGCCGTCCCGACAAGTGTCCCCCACTCCACGCGAAGGATCGTGCCACACAGCTCTCCCTCACGTCCTCTCTACGGTGCTCCGACTCGGCCCGCCGCACCCGACTCAAGACCTCGGGCGTCCTCATCGATGGCGGCCGGCACGACCTCAGGCTGCTAAGGAATCCCCGAGGGCATCCGATGAGCCAGCATCTGATCGAGGGCCTGAGCCAAGCGCGCACCAGTGTGACCAGCCAGCAACGGCCCTCCAGCCAACTCCGTTGCTGTACGACCAGGTTACGGAGACCAGCTGTCACTCCCAGCCTCTAGGCTGGGAATTGCCGGCTGCCGGAACAGGCATGAGGAGATGTAACTTGACGGTCGTTCCTCCCACGCACCTGGTGGACCGGGCTGGGGTGTCTCGAGCCGCATACCTGGTTACCACCCAACTGGGCTGGCTCTTCCGTGAGCAATTTGAAGAGGTAGTAGCCCACGGTTTCACCCCTGATGGCGACGTTCTGACTGGACGACATGAGCTTGTCGCGACTTTGCTGCCCCTGTCCCAGGAAGACGAAGGAACCGTTCACTAGCTCCCACCCCTCTCGGCATACGGCGTTGAGGACGACTACGGGATCCGTCGTTTGCTTGGTGGTTGTGCTGCCAACCATTTTGACGGTGATCGCTTACTGGTTCATGACGTTCAACGAGCATTGATATACGAGGTCCCCCTGCTCGAAGCACTGGCGTGCCTGCCCCACGGGTGTGGCCAGGAACGCCCGTCGGTCGCGTTCGAGGCGCTTGGCCTGCTGCTGCCCTGACGTAGCCGGCGTAGATCGTCCTGCCCAGTATGGCGAATCGGCCAACGGTACGCCTCCGACCTCACTGCCCGCCCTGCTCACGGACGGAGCGGCGTGGCACCAGTCCAGCATGCCGGACATTACGCACTCAAGCGACCATTACGAGGAAGCCGGTACTAACCATTTAGCGGTATGCGAATCTCACACATCCATCGTCGGCGCTTTTCGGTCAAGTGCTTTAGCGTCTCTTTACCGGGATGTTCGGGTTGGGGGAAGATCCATCCGCAGCCCTCGCGACGGGGGCATCACGGGAGGGGAATCGCATGAAGGTATCCGGTAGGTCCATGGCTTTTGCTGTTGCGGGTGGGTTCCTGGCCGTGGGCACCCTTGCCGGCCCGGCCACTGCGGACAGTGCCCAGGCTCCGGCCGCTGGCGCGGTCACCGTCACGACCCACACCAGGGGTGACGGCACCCAGCCGCCTGCGGCGCTGGGAGACCCCAAGGAATGGGGCGTAGTGGAGTTCACGGCTGGCTCCACGGGAGGCATCAGGCCGAAGACCGTCCTTGACATTGGTGGCGGAACTTGGAGCTACGGGAAGGATCTCACCACCGATGGCCAGTACTGCTACTCGAATTACTACCACCCCAAGGTGATGCATGGGTCGACAGTGGAGCTGGCCGGGGGGTCGAACAAGGCCGTGGCGGCCAAGGGTAAGTGGTCTTACGCCAATATGACCGCGGGTGCGGCGTACACGTGCAAGACCTACTACGCTAAGTACTAGTTCCCTCCGCCCCCGGCGGCCACCGCCGGGGGCGGATTTTCTCCGCCTGGGAAATTGCCACAGAGTAGGGTCATGAAAATCCCACACTTTACGCCTTCTCGCATCGCTCCTATTGCGACAGCTCTCGGGGCAGGTGTGCTGCTCGGCGCAGTCGGCCCATTCGCGAGCAAATTCGACAACCCGGCCTACCAGGCCGTAGGCGTCATATTTTCTGTGGGATGGTCGTGGGCATGCTTCGCCTTCCTGGTCGGTTACTCCAGGCGGTCAAGAATCGAGGCATCACTGCTGGCGTCCTCGGCATTGGCAGTGGGCGTAGCCGTATATTACCTTTTCAAGTTTCTGAGCCCCGCGGTTCCGGCCGGGGGACACGTTATCTCTGGTGCGGGGGATGGCCTCTACTCCAGGGCCGTGTTCTGGGGGGTAGCGGCTTTCGTCTTCGGTGCGCCCATTGGGCTCCTCGGGAGTATGGCCAGAACGCCCGGCATCGGCGGTCTCGGGTTCCGCCTGCTTGTCCCGTTGATCGCCTTCTTCGAGGCATCCCAGCGGCTGGCAGCAGAGGTGGGCGACTCGCAGGGCCGAGTCGTCGAAATGGTGTGGGCTTCGGTTCGCGTGCTCTCGGTCGTAACCGTCGTGCTTCTGGTGGGCCATACAGCGTGGAGCTGGTGGCATGGCCGGGGCGCGCGGCAGCCTGCCCCAGCGAAGCGCCTCTGACGCCTCACCGGAACACAGGCCGGGCGGCCGGTCAGCGGCGACGCCCGTTAGGCCTCCGCCCACGCGAAACCGGTCAGGGCCGTCAAAGGCATCTCACTCCGAGAACTGTTCGAGAAACCCATACCATCTGCGGTACCGCTTTCCCGTACGGCCGAGAGGGGGGCGCCACAGATGACGATAAGCGCCAGCGAGGCCCGCAAGGGCCTCTTTCCGCTCATCAAGCGCGCCAACGACGACCACACTCCCGTGCGCATCAGCTCCAAGAGCGGCGAAGGGCACAGGTCTCTGACCTGGGCCTTCTTCGTGGAGCGGGTGACGTGAATCGAACTCGCGCTCTCAGCTTGGGAGGCTGCGGTCAATCGGCGCATGCCCGGGCTATGCCCTGGGGGACGCCTCGGTTGCCGCCTCCTCATGCTGCACCGCTTTCACCGTGAATCCCCGCTGTTCCCCGTCTAAGCGCAGTCCTTCTCCCCGCCCTCTGCATCGCGCCCCTGCGATGGCATCGCCTACGGCAGGCGAACGCTCGCGCCAAGGCGGGGGAGAGGTGGCAGGAGTCGGACTATGTCTTCGCCACCCGAACCGGCCGCCCTGTCGAGCCGCGCAACCTGTACCGCTCCTTCACTCGCGTCGCCGTGTCCGCCGGCCTTCGCGTGATCCGGCTGCACGATGCTCGCCACGGGACGGCCACCCTGCTCACGGCGGCCGGAGTCGCTCCCCGAGTCGTGATGGAGATCCTCGGTCACTCGCAGATCAGCATCACGATGGACGTCTACACCCACGTCGTCCAGGACACGCAGCGCGAAGCCATGAGCCACATGGATCGCGTGCTCAGGAGGCGCCCCGGTCGTCAGTGACCAGGCTCGTTGATGTCAGCCGTAGATGTCAGAAGGGCCCGCACCTACGAAAGTCGTAGGTGCGGGCCCTTCTGACCTGGTGCCCCCGGCAGGATTCGAACCTGCGACACCCGCTTTAGGAGAGCGGTGCTCTATCCCCTGAGCTACGAAGGCAGTGGCAGCGAACGCAAGCAGCGACGTGCCCGTGGTCTGGGAGGACCACAGGCGTCAGCGTACCGGATGCCGGTGGGACGGGTGTGGGGGTCAGGTCAGGGATGGGGGTCGGGTGGGTGTGGGGTACGGCAGGGATGCGGGCGAGTGGGGAGCGGCGGCCAGGGGTGGTCCGGAGGGGCCGGGGTCAGGACGAGGGGACGTGGGTGAAGCTGGCCGCCGTGTGGAGGTCCCTCTGGATGAGTCCGGCCGTAGCCGTCAGTTCGGGCAGGAGGTCCGTCACGCACTGCCGCGGCGTGCGGCGGCTCGCGTGCATCGCTGTGTTGAGGGCTGCCACCACCCGGCCCGACCGGTCGCGGATCGGGACGGCGATCGAGCGGAGCCCGTCTTCCAGTTCCTCGTCCACCAGGGCGTAGCCCTGCGAGCGGACCGAGGTCAGGACTTTTTCCAGGGTCCGCTGTTCCGTGATCGTGTGCGGGGTGTAAGCCCGTAGGGATTCCGGTCGGAGGGCGTCTTTGGGCGCGTCCGCCAGAAGGACCCTGCCCAGGGCCGTGGCGTGTGCCGGCAGTCGCGTGCCCACGGTGATGTTCACGCTCATCACCCGGGCCGTGGCCACCCGGGCCGTGTACTGGATCTCCTCGCCGGAGTCCGACAGCACCGCCAGTGATGTCGACTCGTGGATGCGGGACGTCAGGTCGGCCAGGTGGGGCTGGGCGATCTCGGGGAGGGAGGTGCGGGACAGGGGTGGGAAGCCGAGGGAGAGGACCCGGGGGGTGAGGGTGAAGGTGCGGCCGGCCGGGGCCACCAGGCCCAGGTGCTCGTAGGTGATCAGGGCTCGGCGGGCCGTCGCACGGGCCAGGCCCGTCGCCTGGGCCACCTCCGTGAGGGTCAGCTCCGGCCTGCCCTCGCCGAAAGCTGTGAGGACGGTCAGCCCCCGGGCCAGGGATTCGATGAACTCGCGGCCCAGTTGCTGCTTCGAGGCGCCCGTCCAGAGCGCCAGGTCCGAGGGGGGCGGGCCGGGGTGCGGGGGCGGGGTGCGGCGGAGTGTGCGTTCCATGTCAGTGACCGCTGACCGCAGCCTCGGGAGGAGGGCCGTCCTCAGGTGGTGCGCGGTGTGCCGGCTCGTGTGGCTGACCACGCTCGCCACGCACGCGATCCGGCTGTCCGGGCCGGGAGCGCGCACGGGTACCGCGATCGCCACCAGGCCCGGCTCGATCAGCTGGTCGTCCATGGACCAGCCGTGGGCGGATGCCTCGGCCGCACGGTCGGCGAAGAATTCGTCGTCCTGCGTGTCCGCCCCGTACCCGCGTGGCGGTACGGCCGTGAAGGACAGGTCCCTCGGGTCCGCGGCTCTGCGGTCCCGCCAGTGCTGCCAGTCCGCGGCCGTCCACTCCGTCGCGAACAGCGGCCCGGGTGCGGTGCGTTCGGCGGGCAGGAGGTCGCCGATGCGGAAGCTGAGGGACATCGCGCGGCGGCGGGTCGCCTGGTGGATGAAGCGGATGCCGTCGCGGTCGGCGACCGCGAGGGAGACCGACTCGTCCAGTTCGTCGGCCAGGGCGTCCGCGTGCGGGGAGAGGAGGGCGGGCAGACGCAGGGCCGACATGTAGGCGTTGCCCAGTTCCATCAGGCGGGGGGACAGGTGCACGTCACGGCCGTCGAAGCGGACGTAGCCCATGCGGGCGAGCGTGGCTGTGATGCGGTCGACCGTGGAGCGGGCGAGGCCGGTGGCCCGTTCCAGGCCGCTCAGACTCAGTGTGCCGTCAGCCTCCGTCAGTTCCCGTAGCACCGCGATGCCGCGGATGAGGGGAGTGACCGCCTCGGCGGGGATCCCTCTCTCACCGGGTGTGCTCGCCGTGCGAGCGACCGGCGGGTCCTTCCGAGTGGCGGACGCGGTCGCCTTTGCGACCCGTGGCCTCTTTCCGACCGACGGCCCCTGCTCGGCCGACGGCCTCTGCTCGGCCGACGGCCTCTGCTCGGCCGACGGCCTCTGCTCGGCCGACGGCCTCTGCTCGGCCGACGGGCCCTGCTCAACCGACGGCCTCTTCCCGGCCGACGGCCCCTGCTCGGCCGACGGCCTCTGCTCGGCCGACGGCCCCTGCTCAACCGACAACCCCTGCTCGGCCGGCTGCCCTTGCTCGGCCGGCTGCCCTTGCTCGGCCGGCTGCCCTTGCTCGGCCGGCTGCCCTTGCTCGGCCCACGGCCCCTGCTCGGCCGGTGGCCCCTGCTCGACCGACAACCCCTGCTCGGCCGGTGGCCCCTGCTCGGCCGGTGGCCCCTGCTCGGCCGGCAACCCCTGTTCGACCGGCTGCCTCTTCTCGTCGGCCGGCGGGGCGGACCCCTCCGGGGTCTCGGACGTGGGCTTCGCTGGCATCGGCTCTCCGGTACGGCGCTCGCGACGGTCGCGGCAGGCCCACCGTAATCCGGAATCCGTTGTCCGGAGACAGGGAGGGGTTCGAGGGGCCGGCGCCTCCGTGCGTCGCCCCTACTCCTCACTCCCTCGTCACCCGCACCCGGTAACCCCCCTCCGCGCTCGCCCCCGCCGCTCCCGCCTCCGCCCGCGCCACCTCGATCGTGATGCCCCTGCCCGTGTCCCGGAACGTCTCCCCGGGTGTGAACGGCGCGTCCGACAGTTCCGCGTGGACGTTCGGTGCGCGCGTGCAGCCGCCGCTGTTGCGGCGGGAGTCGTGGACGGTGACCGGGCCCATGCCCGTGTCCACCTCCGCGTCGACCTTGTAGATCAGGACGCCCGGGCGGCAGACGGCCTCGTCGTTGCCGGCGCGGGTGCGCAGTTCGACGGCGTAGCCGGTTCTGCCGTCCAGGGGGACGAAGACCAGCTTGGAGCCGCCGGCCCGGGCCAGGGGCGTGAGGGTGTACTCCGTGGTGCCGGGGGTCGCCGCGCAGTGGACCTGGGTGGCGTCCAGCCAGCCCAGCTTCCACTTGTGCCAGCCGAGGAAGTCGTTGTTGGCGCCCCAGTCCTCGCTCATGATGTCCCAGTGCCCGACCGCGCCCCCGCCCTCCGCGGTGTACAGGTCGGGCAGGCCGAAGACGTGCCCGTTCTCGTGGGGGAGGACGCGGTAGCCGGTGCGGTCGTAGGAGCCGGAGCCGTCGTCCTGGCGGGAGTAGACGAAGGAGGCGTTGGCCACGGGTATGCCGTCGGCCGTGGGGGCGTCCGGGTTGCCGGCGAAGGTGACGGACAGGACCGTGTCCAGGGCGGAGGGGCCGGCGTTCGGGGTGACCAGGACGTTCAGCAGGTCGTACGCGCGGAAGTCCACCTTCGGGTCGGCCGCGGCCACGAGGTCCTGGACCAGCGCGCGGTAGCCGGGCTCGAACGGGGCCCCGCGTTCTATGCCGTACTCCCGGAAGGACTTCGGCATCCGCAGCCAGCCCGGGATGGGGGTCTCGGGGCGGTAGTCGAGGCGGCCGTAGGAACTGGTGCGGAACCACTCGCGGGTCTGCGGGAAGAACTCGTGGAAGCGGTCCTGGGCCTCGCCCTCGCCGGGGGCGTCGGAGAAGTCGATCATCAGGGTGAGGGCGCGGACGGTGCCGGTGGAGCGGGTGTAGCCGGTGGAGGTGGGGATGCCCTCGGACATCTGGACCTCGCGGGCGCCGCGGATCATGCAGGGGCCGTGTGCAGGGGTGTGGGACAGGACGATCGGGTCCGCTCCCGCCGTACTGGTGCCCGGGGTGAGACGACCCGTGCCCGCCGAGGTGCTGACCGTGAAGGTCAGTGCGGACACACAGGCCAGGGCGGCCAGTCGGCGCCTGGGTATCCGGCCCCCGGCCGGACCCGTGCGGGTCGGCCGGGGGCGCCGAGGCTGCGGCTGCCTGCAAGGGACCTGCAAGAGACCTCCCGCGCCACGGCAGCCCCGGGCTCCGGCTGCACCCTTGCGCTCACCCTGCGTCGCGGGGTGGGGGGTACGCCCGTTGGAGGAGACCGATCGTGGGTTTCCCGTCAGTAGCGGCCCGTGTTGCTTGTGAGCTAGGTCACAGGGAATTTTGACGTCGGCGGGAAATACCGGGGACCCACTCCCCGTTTAGCCATGTGTCCGACCGAAACGGGGACCCGCTCCCCGGATCGGAGTACCACCCCTTCCAGACCAGGAGTACGCCGTGCAGACCGCCAGCCCCGAAGCGCGCAAGGCGCCCCGGCCCCGTGCCGACGCTCTGCGCAACCGGGAGCGGATCGTCACCGCCGCCCGGGAGATGTTCGTCGAACACGGCCCCGAGGTGCCGCTCGACGAGATCGCCCGCCGGGCCGGCGTCGGCAACGCCACGGTGTACCGCAACTTCCCGGACCGCGACGCACTCGTCCGTGAGGTCGTCTGCTCCGTCATGGACCGTACGGCCGCCGCGGCCGAGCTCGCGCTCGCCGAGACCGGCGACGCGTTCGAGGCGCTGGAGCGCTTCGTGCACGCCGCCGCCGACGAGCGGATCAGCGCGCTGTGTCCGATGGTCTCCAGCACGTTCGACAAGCATCATCCGGACCTGGAGGCCGCGCGCGAACGAGTCGAGCGGCAGGTCGCGGAGGTCATGGACCGCGCCAGGTCGGCCGGACAGCTCCGGCCCGACGTGGACGTGGGGGACGTCATGATCGCCGTGGCCCAGCTCAGCCGCCCCCCGGCCGGCACGGACTGCTTCCGGGCCGACCGTTTCGTCCACCGCCATCTTCAGCTGTTCCTGGACGGGCTGCGGGCTCCCGCTCGCTCGGCTCTCCCGGGCACGGCCGTGACCTTGGAGGATTTGCGCCGGCCCTGACCGGTCGGTTCGTCCACCGACCGGCTCGGCCGACCGGCTCAGTCCGATCGGTAGTCCGGCCGGCTCGGCCCGACCGGCTCACCCCGATCGTTTCAGCCCGATGAGTTCAGGCCGCCCCGCCGGCCTGAAACCCGAACGGCAGCCCCTGCGGCGGTCCCCAGGACGAGTCGTCGGAGCCGTCAGCTTTCATTACCTTTCGTCACCTTTTTCAGTAAGACGTCCCGAATTTCCGTCACGAAGTCCCGAAGTGGGTATCCCCATGTCTGAAACAGCCTCGAAAACCCTCGGCGCACCGGCCAGGGAACCGGACGCCGGCCGCTGGAAAGCGCTCGTCTTCATCGCGCTGGCCCAGCTGATGGTCGTCCTGGACGCCACCATCGTGAACATCGCCCTGCCCTCCGCCCAGCAGGACCTCGGCATCTCCGACGGCAACCGGCAGTGGGTCGTCACGGCCTATGCCCTCGCCTTCGGTGGTCTGCTCCTGTTCGGCGGCCGGATAGCCGACCTGTGGGGCCGCAAGAGGGCGTTCGTCCTCGGGCTCGGCGGTTTCGCCGCGGCCTCCGCGCTCGGCGGCGCGGCGACCAACGAGGCGATGATGTTCGGCGCCCGCGCCCTCCAGGGTGCCTTCGGCGCGCTGCTCGCGCCCGCCGCGCTCTCCCTGCTCGCGGTGATGTTCACCGACGCCAAGGAGCGCGCCAAGGCGTTCGGCATCTACGGTGCGATCGCCGGTGGCGGTGGCGCCGTCGGCCTGATCCTGGGCGGCTTCCTCACCGAGTACCTGGACTGGCGCTGGACGTTCTTCGTGAACATCCCCTTCGCCGTCGTCGCCGCCGCTGGTGCCTACTTCGTCATCCGTGAGCCGGAGGGCGGCCGCAACCGCTCCGCTCTCGACATCCCGGGCGTCATCCTCTCCACCCTCGGTCTGGTCGCTCTGGTCTACGGCTTCACTCGCGCCGAGTCGGACGGCTGGAGCGACTCCGTGACCGTCGGCATGTTCGTCGCCTCGGTCGTGCTGCTGGCGTCCTTCGTGCTCGTCGAGTCCAAGGTCAAGGCCCCGCTGCTGCCTCTGCGCGTGATCACCGAGCGCAACCGCGGCGGAATCTACCTCTCCCTCGGTCTCGCGATCATCGCGATGTTCGGTCTGTTCCTCTTCCTGACCTACTACCTGCAGATCGTGAAGGGCTACTCGCCGGTCAAGACCGGTTTCGCCTTCCTGCCGATGATCGCGGGCATGATCACGGGCTCCACCCAGATCGGCACGCGTCTGATGACCCGGGTCGCGCCGCGCCTGCTGATGGGCCCCGGCTTCCTGGTCGCCGCGCTCGGCATGCTGCTGCTGACCCAGCTGGAGATCGGCTCCTCGTACGCCGCGCTGCTGCTCCCGGCGATGCTGCTGCTCGGTCTCGGCATGGGTACGGCGTTCATGCCGGCCATGTCGCTGGCCACCCAGGGCGTCGAGCCGCGGGACTCCGGTGTCGCCTCGGCGATGGTCAACACCTCCCAGCAGGTCGGCGGCGCGATCGGCACGGCCCTGCTGAACACGATCGCCGCCTCGGCGACCACGGCGTACGTCGCCGACCACATCGCCGGGGCGACCAGCCGGTCCCAGCAGCAGCTGGTCCAGCTGGAGGCCATGGTGCAGGGCTACACCAGTGCCATCTGGTTCGCCGTCGGCATCCTGGTGGCGGCCGCCGTGATCGCCCTGACCTTCGTCAACGCCGGACGCCCGGGCACCACCACGGTGACCGGCTCCCAGGCGGACGCGGCGGACGAAGTGCAGATCCCGGTCGTCGCCCACTGACGGCCGCGCACCACACCCCTTCGGGCCATCCGTAGGTACGAGGAAGGGGACGCCTCGTACCTACGGAATCCAGGACCCGCCCGGCTCCCGCGTCAGCGGAGCCAGGGCAGGTCCGCGCCCGCTTCGGCGGGCTGAAGTCCCTCGGCGACGATCCGCATGATCTCGCCGAGGGACTTCTGCTGTTCCGGGGTGAGCCGGTCGAAGACCGCCTGGCGCACGGCCTCCACATGGCCCGGCGCGGTCTGCCGCAGCACGTCGAGGCCCTCGTCCGTGAGGACGGCGAACTGGCCCCGCTTGTCGTCGGGGCAGTCCTCGCGGCGCACCCAGCCGTTCTTCTCCAGGCGCGCGATGGCGTGCGAGAGACGGGACCGCGTGATCTTCGCCAGCATCGCGAGCTCGGTCATCCGCAGCCGCCGCCGCGGTGCCTCGGCGAGCTTGACCAGAAGGCCGTAGTAGACGTGCGGCATGCCCGCGTCGCGCTGCAGCTGACGGTCGAGATGGTCGTCGAGGAGGGTGACGCCCTCCATGAACGAGCGCCAGACGCGCTGCTCCTCGTCGGTGAGCCAACGCGGTTCCTGGGGCGCCGCGGCGGAGCCGGGTGTCGGTGCGGATGCGGGTGCCTTCATGGGTTCCACTCTACGCGGCCTCTCCTTGAACTTTAAACAAATGGCCCGTACAGTTTGTAGGGAACCATTGTGGAAGGAGCCGCAGCATGTCCGCCGCCGCTCAGGAGCGCATGCCCGCTCTGTACCTCAGCCACGGCGCGCCGCCCCTGGCGGACGACCCCGTCTGGCCCGGTGAACTGGCCGCCTGGTCCGCCGGCCTGCCGCGCCCCAAGGCCGTCCTGATCGTCTCCGCCCACTGGGAGGAGGCCCCGCTGGCTCTCGGTGCCACCGAGACCGTCCCGCTCGTCTACGACTTCTGGGGCTTCCCGGAGCACTACTACCGGGTGACCTACGACGCCCCCGGCGCGCCGGAGCTCGCCGAGTCCGTGCGCAAGCTGCTGCGCGCCCCCGGCATGCCCGTCCAGGACGTTCCCGACCGCGGCCTCGACCACGGTGCCTACGTCCCACTCGTCGAGATGTATCCGGAGGCCGACATCCCGGTCCTCCAGGTGTCCATGCCGACGCTCGATCCGGTCCGGCTCCTGGAGATCGGCCGCAAGCTCGCCCCCCTGCGGGACGAGGGCGTGCTCATCGTCGGCTCCGGCTTCTTCACCCACAACCTGGCCGCGCTCCGGCAGGGCGGCGTCCCCGCCTGGTCGGCCGAGTTCGACGACTGGGGCCGGCGGGCGCTGGAGGCGCGTGACGTGGACGCCCTGCTCGACTTCACCCGCAAGTCGCCCGCCGGGCAGCTGGCCCACCCGCGCACCGAGCACTTCGCCCCGCTGTTCGTGACCATGGGCGCGGCCGACGCGGCCGGTGAACTGGACGCGCAGAAGTCCGTGATCGACGGGTTCTGGATGGGCCTGGCGAAGCGATCGGTCCAGTTCGGCTGAGCGTCTACAGCGGCTTCTCGTACCAGGCCACGTCCCAGTAGCGGCCGAACTTGCGTCCGACCTCCCGGTGCGTACCGACATGCCGGAAGCCGAAGCGTTCGTGCAGCCGGGCCGACGCCTCGTTCGGCAGCGCGATGCCCGCGTACGCGCGATGCAGATCCTGGCCCGACAGGGCCTCGAAGAGGGCTGTGTAGAGGAGCGTGCCGATGCCGCGCCGGCCTGCGTCCGGGGCGACGTACACGGTCGTTTCCACGGAGGTGGCATAGGCGGGCTTCGATCGGAAAGGGCTGGAAGTGGCGTAACCCAGAATCCGCTGTGTGTCCGGCTCCCTGGCAACCATCAGGCGGTGCGGTCCGTCTTCTGGGTGGGAGAGCAGCCAAGGACGGCGCTCCTCCGGAGTGAAGATCGCGGTATCGAATGTGATCGCCGTCTCATGTACATAGTGGTTGTAGAGGGCCGTGAGGGCTTCGAGGTCGTCCTCGACTCCCGGTCTGACCTGCACCTCTGTACGTTCCGACGGCATCGCGCCTCCCTGTGTGGCCGGACAGGGTACTGCATGATCAGAAAATTCGGGGGGCGGGTGGGAATTCTGTCCTGATTCCAGTCGTTGTTTCCATCGGATGCAGGGCACCCGAGGAGAGTCCGGAGAGTCTCGGAAGACGGAGTCCAGCGTCCGAAGGACCACCCGCCGACCTCACCATCGCAAGGGAGCTCGCATGGCAACCCGTGCCGTCGCCCGTCGTCAGTCCGCCACCGGCGAGACGGCCGACGCGGCAAGCAGTGTTCGCGCCCATGGCGGCGAGATCGCCGACCGCGACCTGGTCGGCATGTACCTCGACGAGATCGCGCGCACACCGCTGCTCGACGCCGCCAAGGAGGTCGAGCTGTCGCAGATCATCGAAGCGGGTGTGTTCGCACAGCAGATCCTCGAAGGCCTGGAGGAGAACAAGACCGGGGCCTCGCCGGAGGAGCTCCAGGCCCTGGTCGACGCAAGCGACCGGGCCAAGGACGTCTTCATCCGCTCCAACCTGCGCCTGGTCGTCGCGGTCGCCCGCCGCTACCCCCGCAGCGGTCTGCCCCTGCTGGACCTGATCCAGGAGGGCAACGCCGGCCTGGTGCGCGCGGTCGAGAAGTTCGACTACCGCAAGGGCTTCAAGTTCTCCACGTACGCCACGTGGTGGATCCGCCAGGCCATCACGCGGTCGATAGCGGACCAGTCCCGTACGATCCGCCTGCCCGTCCACCTCGTGGAGGAGCTCGGCCGGATCCGTCGTGTCCAGCGCGAGTTCAACCGCGAGCACGGCCGGGACCCGGAGCCCGCCGAGATCGCGACCGAGCTCGGCTCGACGCCCGAGCGCGTCACCGACGTGCTCGACTGGGCGCGCGACCCGGTCTCGCTGAACATGTCGGTGGACGACGAGGGCGAGACCCAGTTCGGCGACCTCCTGGAGGACACCTCGGCGGTGTCGCCCGAGCAGTCGGTGCTGACGCTGCTGCGCAGTGAGGAGCTCGACGACCTCATCGGCCGGCTCGACCAGCGGACGGCGTCGATCATCAAGATGCGCTACGGCATCGAGGACGGCCGGGAGCGCACGCTGACCGAGGTCGGCAAGGAGCACGGCCTGACCCGCGAGCGCATCCGGCAGATCGAGAAGCACGCGCTGCTGGAGCTGAAGAAGCTGGCCCGCAGTACCGGGTTCGACGCGGCGGCGTGACCCCGCCCCCGCCCGCGTGGCGCGCCCCCGCCCGTTCGCGGGCCGGCGCGAGACCGGTGAGCACGGTGAGCGTCCGGGCGTACGATCCGTTCCCACGGCCCGTGGGTGACGGACCTTGTGCGCCCGGGGGTCACCGCGTACGCGGGGTGGCGAAAGACCGCGCAAACATGGCGTTGTAACGCCGCTTCAATCCGCGGACCCAGGGAACAAGACTTCTGGGCCCACCAGTTCGAGACCGGGGCATACCCCCTGCCCCCGACAGCCAAGTCCCGCCGCACTCCCCCCGGCGCCGGGACTTTCCCGAGGCCGGGCTTCGGCGTCCTTCCCCCCGGATGCCGGAGCCCGGCTTTCATTCTGACCGGCCGCCGCCTCCGCATGCCCGAAGGGCCCGGCACCGTGGCCCGTGGTCCGGCCGAGCGTGGGATGGGTGCTGGAGGGCGGGGCACCCCGTACCTGAACCACGGGGTGGCCCGCCAGATGGCAGATTGTGTCACATGGGCATAGCCTGCCGGGCGTGAGCAGCACCACCCCGCCCCCGCCTCCGTCCTCACTGACCGAGCGGCGCAAGGCCGAGACGCGTATGGAGATCGCCCGGGCCGCGGCCGGCCTCTTCCTGCGGCACGGCCTGCGCGCCACCCGCGCGGAGGACATCGCCCAGGCCGCCGGTATCGCCCCGCGCACCTTCTACCGGTACTTCGCGACCAAGGAGGAGGCCGTCGCCCCGCTCTACGCGGCCGGCGCCCAGCGCTGGGTGGAGGCGGTGCGCGCCGCCCCCGCCGGCACCGGCGTGCTGCGGGCCCTGGAGCAGGCGGTCCGCCTCACCCTCACCCCGGGCCTCGGCGACTCGGCGTCGTCCTGGGAGTGGGTCCGCACGCTGCTGCGCCTGGCCGAGGCGAACCCGTCCCTGCGCAGGGTCTGGGCGGAGGTGTGCCAGACGTCGGAGCGGCTGCTGGGGGAGGTGTTGACGGAACTGGTGACACGTGCCGGTGCCTCCGGGGCACCCGCGAGGCCGGACGACTCCGACAACGTTGCCGCAGGCCCGCGAGCGCGCTTCGCCGCCGCCGTGGCCAGCGCCGCCGTGCGGACGGCTCTGGAGGCCTGGGCCGAGGGGGACGGGCCCGTCGAGGGCCCGGACGGTCCGGCGGAACTCGCCCTGCGCAACCTCGCGGCGCTGCGGGACTTCCCGTGGGAGGCGTGAGCTTCGGGCCGTGACCTTCCAGGGTCGTGACGGCCGGGTCGTGACCTCGGAGGCCGTGGTCTTCGAGGGCCGTGACCTATGAAGGTCGTGGCTGCTGGGGGCCGTGGTCTTCGGGGGTCGGGACGGCCGGGGGGCCGTGGTCTTCGGGGGCCGTGGCTGCCGGGGCATGACCTTCGGGGGCTGTGACCTTCCAGGGCCGTGACGGCCGGGGCCGTGACTTCCCGGGGGCGTGACCTCAGAAGGCCGTGGCTTGGAGGGCCGTAATCTTCGGGGACGCGAAGTGGCTGCCCCTGAGAGCCGTGGGGCTTCCCGGGAGGTCGTGAAACGCCCCGGGGCTGGCGCGAGGGTTCACACCCCGTCCGCGCCCTGGCCGCCGGCCGCCGGTGGGGCTTCCCGGGAGGTTGTGAAACGCCCCGGGGGCACCGTGGCGCGTGAAACGCCCTGCGGGCACCGTGGCGCGAGAGCTCATACCCCGTCCGCGCCATGGCCGCCGGCCGCCGGTGGGGCTTCCCCGGAGGTCGTGAAACGCCCCGGGGGCACCGTGGGGCGAGGGCTCATACCCCGTCCGCGCCCTGGCCGCCGGCCGCCGGTGGGGCTTCCCGGGAGGTCGTGAAACGCCCTGCGGGCACCGTGGCGCGAGGGCTTACACCCCGTCCGCGTCCCGGCCGCCGGCCGCCCTGCTCAACCGCGCCCCCAACTCCCGTACCGCCGTCACCAGTTCCTCCGGCTCGTGCACCACGAAGTCGCACTCCAGCATCGCCAGCCGGAACGCCACCCACTGCAAGGCGTCCCCGACCGACCCGCGCAGCCGGCAACTGTCCTCGTCCAGCGGTTCGGGCGTGCCCAGCCACCGGGGCACCCGGGCGGCGACGAAGCCGGCCGGTGCGGCGAACGTGACCTCGAAGTCGTAGGTCTGCTGCTGCCGTTGCATGGACCGCCGCAGGTATTCCGCCGCGTTCCCCGTCGGCAGCTCGCGCGGCACGAACCGGGCCCCGGTGGCGAAGGGCTCGCTGACCCGGTCGACGCGAAACGTGCGCCAGTCGTCGCGGTCGATGTCGTACGCCACCAGGTACCAGCGGCGGCCCGTCGACACCAGCCGGTACGGCTCCGTCAGACGCCGCGACTCGGTGCCGTCCGCCGCCCGGTAGGCGAACCGCAGCCGCTCGTGCCCGGCGACCGTCGAAGCCATGACGGTCAGGGTTTCGGGCGCGATGCTCGGCCCGTCGCCGCTGGTCAGCGGGGTGGTCGCGGCCTGCAGGGTGGTCACGCGGTGGCGCAGCCGGCCCGGCAGGACCTGCTCCAGCTTGGCCAGGGCCCGTACCGAGGCCTCGTCGAGGCCCTCCACGGCGTGCCCGGCCCCGGCGCGCAGCCCGACCGCGATGGCCACGGCCTCCTCGTCGTCGAGCACGAGCGGCGGCATGGCCTTCCCGGCGACCAGCCGGTAGCCGCCGTCGGAGCCCTTGGTCGCCTGCACGGGGTAGCCCAGCTCGCGCAGCCGGTCGATGTCCCGCCGGACCGTGCGGCGGGAGACCCCGAGCCGCTCGGAGAGTTCGCCGCCGGGCCATTCGCGGGGCGTCTGGAGAAGGGAGAGGAGCGTCAGCAGCCGGGCCGGAGTGTCCGTCGTCATACGCATGAGGATGCCGCACCACTAGGACATGGACTGACCTAGTGGGGGTCTAACGTCGAGGCATGAACTCCACCGACACCACCCCGGGCACGGCGGGCGGCGGGACCGACCGCCGACGTTGGTTCGCCCTCGCGATCGTGATGACCGCGGCTTTCATGGACCTCGTCGACGTGACGATCGTCAACATCGCCATCCCGTCCATCCAGCGGGAGGCGGGTGCCTCCTTCAGCCAGATCCAGTGGATCACCGCCGGTTACGCCCTCGCCTTCGCCGCCGGTCTGATCACCGGCGGACGGCTCGGCGACATCCACGGCCGCAAGCGGATCTTCCTCATCGGCATCGGTGGGTTCACGGTCGCCTCCGCGCTGTGCGGCCTCGCGGTCAACCCGGAGATGCTGGTCGCCTCCCGCTTCCTGCAGGGCGGCATGGCGGCGCTGATGGTGCCGCAGGTGCTGTCGATCGTGCACGCGACCTTCCCGGCGCACGAACGGGGCAAGGTGTTCGGGCTGTTCGGCGCGGTGGTCGGTCTCGGAGCCGTGTCCGGTCCGCTGCTCGGCGCGCTGCTGACCGAGTGGAACCTGTTCGGCTGGGAGTGGCGGTCGATCTTCCTGATCAACCTGCCCGTGGGTGTCGCCGGCCTGATCCTCGGCAGCCGCTTCATCACCGAGTCCAAGGCGCCGCGTGCCCTGAAGCTGGACCTGGTGGGCGTCGCGCTGGTGACGCTGGGCCTGCTGATGCTGCTCTACCCCCTCATTCGCGGCCGTGAGCTGGACTGGCCGGTGTGGGGGTACGTCTCGATGGCCGGCTCGCTCGTCGTCCTGGCGGTGCTGGTGGCGTACGAGAGGCGCAAGGCCGCACGGGACGGCTCCCCGCTGATCGAGCTGTCCCTGTTCAGGGTCAAGAGCTTCGCGGCAGGCATCGCCGTGCAGACCGTCTTCGGTGTCGCGCTCGGTGTCTTCTTCCTGGTGTGGACGCTGTACATGCAGTACGGGCTGGGCTGGAGGCCGCTGAAGGCCGGGCTGACCGGGGTGCCGTTCTCGATCGCCGTGTCCGCGGCCGCCGGGATGTCGGTGCAGATGCTGGTCCCGCGCTTCGGGCGCAAGGTGCTCCAGGCGGGCGCGCTGGTGATGGCGGCCGGGGTACTGCTCTACATCTGGGAGTCCGGGCACTACGGCCTCGCCATAGAGCCCTGGCAGATGGCCCTGCCGCTCGTCGTCATGGGTGTGGGCATGGGGCTGATCGTCGCGCCGCTGACCGACGCGATCCTCTCCGAGGTGCCGCGCGAGCACGCCGGTTCGGCGTCCGGACTGATCAACACCGTGCAGCAGATGGGCAACGCGCTCGGTCTCGGCCTGGTGTCCGTGGTGTTCTTCGGCACGATCTCCGACCATCTGCGGCCGGAGCGGATCGGTCCGGCCTTCGCGGACGCCTTCCAGAACGCGCTGGGCTGGGTGGCCGCGGTGATGGTCGCCATCTTCCTGCTGATGTTCGCGCTGCCGAAGCGGCCCGCACAGCACGTGGAGGGGGAGCAGGCGGCGGTGGAGGAGGAGCGGGTACTGGTCTCCTGAGAGCGGCGGTCGTGGGCCCATCGGGCCCGGCACTACGGTGCCGGGCCCGTTCCGTGTTTCCGATCATGCCCGATTGGGTCCGAACCTGTTTACATTGTGGACATCTCGGCGTAGCCTCCCGCTGAAACCACACGTTCGGGCATGAGGCGGAGGCGAACGGACATGTACGCACCGGAGCGGCAGCAGGAGATCCTCCGGCTCGCCCGTGACGGCGGCCGAGTGGATGTCGTGTCGCTGGCCGAGGAGTTCCAGGTGACGGCGGAGACGATCCGCCGGGATCTGAAGGCCCTCGACCGCGCGGGTCTGGTCCGCCGGGTGCACGGCGGGGCCATCCCGGCCGGGCGGCTCGACTTCGAGCCGGACCTCGCCGAGCGCGAGACGACCGCCGCCGACGAGAAGGACGGCATCGCCAAAGCGGCCCTCGCGGAACTGCCCGTCGAAGGCACTGTGATCCTCGACGCCGGGACGACGGTGGCCCGGGTGGCCGCCGCCCTCCCGCTGGAGGCCTCCCTCACCGTCGTCACGCACAGCCTCCCCATCGCGGCCCGCCTTGCCGACCACCCCGGCATCCAGCTCCACCTCGTCGGGGGACGCGTACGGCACCGTACGCGCGCCGCCGTGGACGCCTGGGCGCTGCGGGCGTACGGCGAGATCCGCGCCGACGTGCTGTTCGTGGCCGCCAACGGCTTCTCCGCGGAGCACGGTCTGACCACCCCCGACCTCGCCGAGGCCGCGGTCAAGCGCGCGGCCGTGGCCGCCGCCCGCCGCGTGGTGCTGCTCGCCGACTCCTCCAAGCACGGCCAGGAGCACTTCGCCCGCTTCGGCGGCCTGAGCGATGTGGACCTGCTGATCACCGACAGCGGGCTGAGCCCAGAAGACGCCGTCGCGATCGAGCGCGGCGGCACGGAAGTAGTGCGCGCATGATCCTCACCGTCACCCCCAACCCGTCCCTGGACCGGACCTACGAGGTGCCGTCCCTCGACCGCGGCGAGGTCATCCGCGCCACCGGCGAGCGGATGGACCCGGGCGGCAAGGGCGTGAACGTCTCGCGCGCCGTGGCCGCCGCGGGACAGCGCACGGTGGCGGTCCTGCCCCTGGGCGGCGCCCCCGGCGCCCTCGTCGCCGAGCTGCTGGACCAGCAGGGCATCGAGGTCGCGCCCGTCCCGGTCGCCGGGGCCACCCGCTCCAACATCGCCCTCGCCGAGTCCGACGGCGTCCTCACGAAGATCAACGCGCCCGGTCCCGAACTGGCCGACGCCGAGCGGGAACTGCTCCTGGAGACCGTACGGCAGCAGTCCCGCGAGGCCTCCTGGATCGCCTGCTGCGGCAGTCTGCCGCGCGGACTCGCCCCCTCCTGGTACGCCGAGCTGGTCGCCCGTGCGCACGCCGCCGGGACCCGGATCGCCCTGGACACCTCCGGGCCCGCGCTGCTCGCGGCCCTGCGCGAGCGGCCGGACGTGGTCAAGCCGAACGCCGAGGAACTCTCCGAAGCCGTCGGCCGCCCCCTCGCCACCGTCGGCGACGCCGTCAAGGCCGCCGAGGAACTGCGCGAGATGGGCGCCCGGGCCGTCCTGGCGAGCCTCGGCGCCGACGGGCAGCTGCTCGTCTCCGACGAGGGTGCCTGGTTCGGCAGCGCCCGCGTCGCCGTCGTCCGCAGCAACGTGGGTGCCGGCGACTCCTCCCTCGCCGGTTTCCTGATCGCCGGCGGCAACGGCCCCGACGCCCTCGCCTCCGCGGTCGCGCACGGTGCGGCGGCCGTCCAGTTGCCCGGCAGCGTGATGCCGACGCCGCGCGACCTGGACCCGGCGGCGGTGGCGGTCACGGCCGACGTCCCGGCGGACCGTGTACTGAAGGAGCCGGTCACATGACGTACGGCGAGCAGCGCGGACCGGCGCGCGAGCGGCGGACCCCCCCGTTACCCCGCGCCTCCATCCCCGCCACCCCCCACCGCACCCCCGTCCCCCTCCCCGCCCACCCCTCCCACCGGGCGATACGCGTGCTAAGGAGCCCGCGATGAGCGACATGATCACGGCGGACCTGGTCGACCTCGACCTCTCCGCCGACACCAAGGAAGCGGTGGCGCGTGCCCTCGCCGAGCGCATGGTGGCCCTGGGCCGGGTGACCGACCTGGACGGCTTCCTCGCCGACGTGGCCGCCCGCGAGGCCCAGATGCCGACCGGCCTCGACGGCGGCATCGGCATCCCGCACTGCCGCAGCGCGCACGTCACCGAACCGACGCTCGCCTTCGGACGCAGCGCCGAGGGCATCGACTTCGGCGCCCCGGACGGCCCCGCCGACCTGATCTTCCTGATCGCCGCGCCGGCCGGCGCCGACGACGCCCATCTGACGATCCTGTCGTCGCTGGCCCGGCAGTTGATGAACAGTGAGTTCACCGACGCCCTGCGCGCGGTGAGCGACGCGCCGGCCGCAGCGGCCCTGATCCGCGGCGACGAGCCGGACGCACCCGCCCCGGCGGGTTCCGAAGACACCGTGGCGTCGGCGGGAGCGGCCTCTCCCGCCGCCGCCACGGCCCCCGACGACACCACCACTGAAGAACCGTCCGCCGAGCGCCCGTTCCGTATCGTCGCCGTCACTTCCTGCCCCACCGGCATCGCCCACACCTACATGGCGGCCGAGTCGCTGGAGAACGCCGGCCGGCAGGCAGGCGTCGAACTCACCGTCGAGCCACAGGGCTCGGCCGGTTTCACCCGGCTCGACCCGCAGGTCATCGCGGCGGCGGACGCCGTGATCTTCGCCCATGACGTGCCCGTACGGGAGAAGGATCGGTTCGCCGGCAAGCCCACCGTCGACGTCGGTGTGAAGGCGGGCATCAACCGAGCCGCCGAACTCATCGCCGAGGTCCGTGAGAAGGCCGCCCGTGGTGAGGTCACCTCCGGATCCGCCCCGGCCACTCCGGTGGAGCGCCACGGCGACTCCGGCGAGGGCTACGGCACCAAGCTGCGCAAGTGGCTGATGTCCGGCGTCAGTTACATGGTGCCTTTCGTCGCGGCGGGCGGTCTGCTGATCGCCCTCGGCTTCGCGATCGGCGGCTACAAGATCAACAAGGCACCGTCGGTGATGGACCACTTCCTGTGGACCCAGGCCGACAGCTGGGCCGCGCTGCTCTTCCAGATCGGCGGCGTCGCCTTCGGCTTCCTCGTCCCGGTCCTGGCCGGCTACATCGCCTACGGCATGGCCGACCGGCCCGGCATCGTCCCCGGGTTCGTCGGCGGCATGATCGCGTTCAACATCAACGCCGGCTTCCTCGGCGGCCTGGCGGCCGGTCTGATCGCCGGCGGCGTGGTCATGGCGATCCAGAAGGTGAACGTCCCGGCGGCGCTGCGCGGCATCATGCCGGTGGTGGTGATCCCGCTGATCTCCGCGGCGATCGTCGGATTCCTGATGTTCGTCGTCATCGGCAAGCCCATCGCCGAGGCGCAGAAGGGCATGACCGACTGGCTGAACGGCCTGTCCGGCAGCAACGCGATCCTCCTCGGCACCCTCCTCGGCCTGATGATGTGCTTCGACCTCGGTGGCCCCGTCAACAAGGTCGCCTACACCTTCGCCACGGCCGGCATCGCGGTGGCCACCCCGAGCGACTCGGCGATGAAGATCATGGCCGCGGTGATGGCGGCCGGCATGGTCCCGCCGCTGGCCATGGCGCTCGCGACGACCGTGCGCGGCAAGCTCTTCACCGAGACCGAGCGCGAGAACGGCAAGGCCGCCTGGGTGCTCGGCGCCTCCTTCATCTCCGAAGGCGCGATCCCCTTCGCCGCGGCCGACCCGCTGCGCGTCATCCCGGCCTCCATGGCGGGCGGCGCGGTCACCGGCGCCCTGTCGATGGCCTTCGGCGCCACGCTGCGCGCCCCGCACGGCGGCATCTTCGTGGTCCCGCTGATCGGCAACGCGTTCCTCTACCTGGCCGCCATCGCCGCGGGCGTCTGCGTCACGACGGCCCTCGTCGTGGTCCTGAAGGGCATGCGCAAGCCGGCCCCGGGCGCCGCACCGGCCTCCGGTGAGGACGGCGCGGTCCGCACGGCGGAGACGAAGCAGCCCGTCGCGGCGTGAAGCGCTGACGCGGTGGAGGTTCGCCCCTTTCGGGGTGTGTGAACCGTTCATGGTACCTGCGAGATAGATCACGAAAATCACGGTCCGGGACCGAAGTCCCGGGCCGTGGTGTCTACTGGGGCGCATGCCCGAGCACGTCTTCCGGTGGCCCGAAGGTCACCCGCTCCCCGCCCTCCCGCAGCAGCGGCAGACGGGCTCCCGGTCGGAGTCCGTGGAACTGACCACGCAGGAGAGAGCCGCATTCGCCGAGCTGGTACGCCGACTCGGCGACAGGCTCTAGTCGCGGCAGGCAACGTTCGCCCCGTCGCGACGTCCGGCACGCTCCCCCAAGCTCTGCGAGCAGGGGGCACTCCCGCTCGCCGCACCGGCCGAAAGCCCAAGTACGTCCCGTACGAGGAGTTCCGGCCGGCATTCCCCCGAGCTCTTCGAGCAGGGGGCACCCCCAGAGCACGCACCGGACGCCGCTCCTCAACGGGCGAACGTCGCCTGCCGCGGCCCTGGTTCAGGACAGCTGCGCCGCTCTCCGCTCCATCGCCTCACGTGCCGCGTCCTCGCTGGTGTACACCTCGCACATGTGCCGCCCGTCCGGCGTCGCCGTGTGCTCGACCTCCCAGAGGGAGACCTCCTCGCCGTCGCGCAGCAGGAACGCGTGCTCGTAGAGCGAGAAGCCCAGCCCTGCCCGGCCCGCGCGGCACGGCCGGCCGAACGCCTGGGTGATCTGGTGCCCCGACGCCGTGGCCAGCAGGGCCGCCGTGTCCGCGCCCGGCCGGTCCGCGTTCTCCGCCCGGCGAAGTAACCTGCGCGCGTGGTCCGCCGAGTCCTCGGCGGCGTACGCATGCCGGGGCGAGGGGAGCGGGGACAGCTGCACCGTCACCGGCAGTTCGAAGTCCAGGGTGTCCGGCGGCAGCGGCAGCCGCGTGGTGGCGGCGCGCAGCTCCTCCTCGTCCACGTACACCTCGTGCTGCGGTTCGCTGCTCGGCGCGGTGTTGTGGACGAGCTCCCAGAGGGTGAGCGCCGAACCGTCGGCCAGCAGCCACGTGTGCCGGTAGGTCTCCCGGTGCAGGCCCGCGCTGTGGTGCGCGGAGTGCAGCGAACCGTCGTGCGCCAGCGCGCTGTCCAGGCGCCTTATCGTCTCGTCCGGTAGCTCGAAGGAGTTCAGGGCGCGGCCGAGGAGTCGCGCGAGGTGCTCCTCCGGAGACTCGGGCGAGTCGTGGGGTTCGTACGCTGCCGTCTCGTACGGAACGCTCAAGGTTTCTCCCGGCGTTGCTGCATGTCACCTTGTGGGTGCATACCGTAGCCCTTCGGTCGGACATCATGTCCGGGAACCGAGAAAACGTACGTCCGGGAAAACGCGCGGGCCGCGCGAAAAGTTCCCGCGCGGCCCGGTCGGGTCGTCAAAAACCCCAGATGGAGTGATCTTTCAGATGGTCTTACGGGCAGTCAGGATGCGTTGCCCGCCACCCACTGGCTCCACGCCATGTTCCAGCCGTTGAGCCCGTTGTCCGGCGTCACCGTCTTGTCGGGGGAGTTCTTCACGACGACCACGTCACCGATCAGGGAGTTGTCGTAGAACCACTTGGCGGGCGTGCTGCCCCCCGCGCCCCGGACGTCGGCGAGACCGACACAGCCGTGGCTGGTGCCCTGACGGCCGAAGGGCGGGTTGCCCTTCTGGTACCAGTAGTTGCCGTGGATGAACGTGCCGGACGTCGTCAGGCGCATCGCGTGCGGCACGTCCGGGATGTCGTACTCGCCACCCAGCCCCACCGTCCGGCTGTTCATCCGGGTCTGGACGAACTTCTCGGAGATCACCATCTGCCCGTTGTACGTGGTGTGCTCCGGACTGCCCGCCGAGATCGGGACCGTCTTGATGGTCTTGCCGTCCCGGACGACCGTCATGGTCTGGGTGTTGACGTCGACCGTGGAGACCTGCGAACGGCCCACCGTGAAGGTGACCGTCTTCTTCTGCACACCGTAGACGCCGTTCGCGCCCTCGACGCCGTCCAGGTCGATCTTCATCGTGACCTTGGAGCCGGCCTTCCAGTACTCCTGCGGCCGGAAGTCCAGCCGCTGCCCGTTGAACCAGTGCCCGACGACCTTCTGCCCGCTGCTGGAGGTCACCGTGATGTGCGACTGCACGTCCTTGCGTTCGGTGATGGCCTTGTCGAAGGTGAACGACACCGGCATGCCCACACCGACCGTCGTGCCGTTGTCCGGCGTGTACGTCCCGATGAAGCTGTTCGACGTCGTCACCGTCGTGAAGATCGAGTTGGCCGCGGCGGTCCTGCCGTCCGCGTCCTCGGCGGTCGCGGATATCTGGTACTTCGTCCCGCGCTCCAGCTGTTCCTTCGGTTTCCAGGCCTTGCCGTCGGCGGAGACGGAGCCCACGACCGCCCGATCGCTGCCCGCGACCGTCATCCTCACGTCGGTCAGCTTCCCGTCACTGACCTTCACGCCGGTGGAATTGATGGACGCTCCGGTCGAACCGTCCTCCGCCGAGATGACGATCTTCGCGACGGACGTCTTGGTGTCGCCCTTGCCGCTCTTCTCGTCGTCCTTGGCGTTGGCGCTGCCACCGCAGGCGGTGAGCGTCAGGGCGCCGACCATCAGGGCGGCACAGGCCCCCAGAGTGCGCCGCGCTGAAATGTTCGGCGTTGTCACAGGCTGCTCCCGGTTGGTGTGATGGTGCGCGATCCGCTCCAGTACGTGAGGGAAGAAGGGCCGGGGAACCGGTCGGGTTCCGTCCGTTCCCCATCAAGGCCGTCACGTGACAGAACCGCGACACATTCCGGTGCGGCTGGGGATCCGCTGTGCGCCACAGGCCCGTTCAGCGGCCCGCGTACAACTCCCCGTACGACGGCCACGCCCCGCCGGGACCGTCGACCGGCTCCGCGGCCCGTACGGCCCGCACGATCGCGCGCGTCACCATGTCCGCGCCCACGGCGAGGATCTCGTTCAGGGCGAGCGGGTTCGCGGCGTCCAGCGCGTGCTCCCCTGTCGCCAGCGCGAACACCGTGTCGCCGTCGTTGAGCAGGTGCACCGGACGCACCGCCCGGGCGATGCCGTCGTGCGCCGTACCCGCCAGTTTCTGCGCCTGAGCCTTCGTCAGATCGGCGTCCGTGGCCACCACCGCCAGCGTGGTGTTGAGCGGGGGCGGCGTGCTCCTCGCGGCCGTCTCGGCGAGACGCCGTCGCGCGGCCGCGTGGACCTCCGCATCCGGATACTCCACCCGCCCCTGGAACAACTCCCCGTACAGCACCCCCGTTTCCGGATCCACCGTCGACCCCGCCGCGTTGGCCACCACCAGCGCGGCCACCGTGATCCCCGAGCCGAGCACCGTGCTCGCGCTGCCGATGCCGCCCTTCACCACCCCGGTCACCGCTCCCGTGCCCGCGCCCACGCACCCTTGCGCCACGGGTGCGCCGAGCTCGCCGGCCGCGGCCGCCTCGACCGCGGCCCGGCCGGTCGCCGCGTCCGGCCGGGCCCGGAAGTCACCGCCCCGCCCCAGGTCGAAGACGCAGGCGGCGGGCACCACCGGCACGACATGCGCCGGGTCGGCCCCGACACGAATCCCGCGCCCCCGTTCCTCCAGCCAGGCCATCACCCCCGAGGCGGCGTCGAGGCCGTACGCGCTGCCGCCGGTCAGCACGACCGCCTCCACCTTCCGCACCACGTTGCGCGGATCCAGCGCGTCCGTCTCCTTGGTGCCGGGCCCGCCGCCCCGCACGTCCACGGCGGCCACGGCCCCGCCCTCCGGGGCGAGCACGACCGTGGTGCCGGTGAGCCAACCGTCGCCGGTGCGTGTCGCGTGCCCCACCCGCAGGCCGGCGACATCCGTCAGTGCGTCAACTGTCATGCCACAGTGTCGTCCAGCCGCCTGCCCCGGCGGGCGCAGCGAACCGGCCGGTGCCGCGTCAGCCCGCTGACGTCCGCGGGGACGGGGTCGCGGGTGCCCTCATCCGGTCCGCGTCGCCGGCCCGCTGTCCCGGACGGCCGGGCGGGTGGCCAGGGTCCCTCCGGCCACCGGCAGCGCACAGACCACGCCCGCCGCGAACACCGCCCATTGGCCCAGGAACGTGCGGCAGATCACCAGCAGCGCCGTCGTCGGCAGCACCAGCTCTGAGTGATGCCCCCGCGGGCCCGGAGCCGGCGCAGCGCTCCCCTCTCGCCGGGCGCGCCGGAGGGGACGGGCGGGGGAGCGGGTCCGGCGGTCATGCGTCCCGGCACAGCGGAAGGCGCGGGGATTTTCTCCGCGACCGTACCCTGGGTGCATGAGTACCGTCCCCGGCCCCGAGCCGCGCGAGCCGAAGCCCGCGCTGGTCTTCGACGACCCCCTCGACCAGCAGTCCTCCGACGACACCGACCGGGGCTGGGGCGAGCGCACCGACTCCGGCGGCAGTGCGGCGGACCTCAAGCGCTTCCTCGACGAGAAGCCGCCCCACCACCTCTGAGCCGCCGCTACCGCTGGTCGTGCCCCGAGCCGCGCTGGGCGACCAGGGCGTCCCGGATCTCCTTCAGCACCTCCAGCTCGGTCACCTCGAGGACCTCCTGCGCGCCCTCCTTCGCCTTCCGGCGGGCCTCCTGGCGGGCCAGGTACTTCGACATGGGCAGGACCATCAGGAAGTAGACGACCGCCGCGGTGATCACGAAGCTCAGGGCGGCGCCGAGCACGGACCCCCACAGGATCTGGATGCCCTGCTCGCCCTCGCAGGTCGAGCTCAGGCATGAGCTGTAGTGGTCGAGGTTCTTGGTTCCGATCGCTCCGACGACCGGGTTGATGATCCCCTTCACCAGGGCGTTGACGATGTTGGTGAAGGCGGCACCGATCACCACCGCCACCGCCAGGTCGACGACGTTCCCGCGCATCAGGAAGGCTTTGAAGCCCTGCCAGACGCTCGGCTCCTTCATCTCGCTCACCTCGGGGCCTCTCCTCGCACAAGCAGCTTGTGGAACAAAACGCTCCGCAACCTACGTCACCGTTGGGCCGAACCGGGTAACCAGGTCCCTCGAACGAGGGCCGGGACGAGATCGTGCACATGATCACCACAGCGTCACCGCCAACCGTGCCGTGGCACTCGCACCGGCCAGCCTCGCCGCGGTGGCCCGCGGGACCGACAGCACGACCAGCGCCCCGCTGTCGCCCGCGTCCTCCGGCTCCGGCACCTTCGTGACCCTGGCTCCGCGCGCCACCACCCGGGCATCGCCGCCCGAAACCGTCTCCTCGGCGGCGATGACGTCGACCCGGTCGCCGGGCCGCAGCAGCCGCACGGTGGCCCCGTCGGAGATCCGGATCGGGGCCGTCACCGGCGCCGCGGCACCGCCCGGGTGCGCGGGCCGCTCCCCGGACGCCGAGGCGTGCGCGGGAGGACGCGCCGGGGGATGGCCACGGGCCCCGTCGGCATCGCGCGGGCCCGCCGCCACGAGCGCCGTCGCGGTGACGGCGAGTCCGGCGGCCACGGCCCGCCGCCGGTGCCGTACGAGCCGGCCCGGCCGGTGGCCGCCGCGAACCCGGACCGGATCGAACCGCGGCACCTCACGGGTCGCGGGCACCTCGGCGCCGGGCGGGCACGGGGTGACGGACCAGGAGGGAGACGGAGGGACGACCGAGGATCGAGCGAGGGACACGGAGACCACCACCTGCGACGAGGGACCGGCTTGCGCTCCCCACGATGGGGCCTCCCGCCGCCGCCCGCTCGGGCCTGTGGACCCACCGCCGGCCTGTGGACAACTCCCTCACCCGAAGGGCGACTTCCGGGTCCGGCGCGGGCATCCGCTTCGACGTGCTTCCGGTGACGCGAACCCCTACGGCAGCGCGAATCCCGGATCCATGCCGCCGAGCGCACTCACACACAGGCAGTCCCGCTCGCCCTCGCCGGGCAACCCGGCCACCGCGTCGAACAGCACGCCCCGAAGCCGGTCCACGTTCGCCGCGAACACCCGCAGCACCTCGTCGTGCGAGACGCCCTCCCCGGTCTCCGCACCGGCGTCGAGGTCGGTGACCAGGGTCAGGGACGTGTAGCAGAGCTCCAGCTCACGGGCGAGCGCCGCCTCGGGGTGGCCGGTCATGCCCACCACCGACCAGCCCTGCGCCTGGTGCCACAACGATTCGGCACGGGTGGAGAAGCGCGGCCCCTCGACGACGACCAGCGTGCCGCCGTCCACCGGCTCCCAGTCCCGGCCGCGCGCCGCCTTCAGCGCGACGGCCCGCCCGGCGGGGCAGTAGGGGTCGGCCAGCGACACGTGCACCACGTTCGGCACCGAGCCGTCGGGCAGCGGCAGGCCGTCGAAATAGGTGCCCGCGCGGGACTTGGTGCGGTCGACCAGCTGGTCCGGCACCAGCAGCGTGCCCGGCCCGTAGTCGGGGCGCAGGCCGCCCACGGCGCAGGGGGCGAGGACCTGGCGCACGCCGACCGAGCGCAGCGCCCACAGGTTGGCCCGGTAGTTGATCCGGTGCGGCGGCAGGTGGTGGCCGCGTCCGTGCCGCGGCAGGAAGGCGACCCGCCGGCCGGCGACCTCACCGAGGAACAGGGAGTCGCTCGGCGGCCCGTACGGGGTGTCGACCTGGATCTCGGTCACGTCGTCGAGGAAGGAGTAGAACCCCGAGCCGCCGATGACGCCGATCCCGGCGCCACCCCTGTCCGTCACGTTCGCCTTGTTCGCCATGCCCGCACCCTAACCGCACGCGGAACACCGAGGACCCCGTCGCCCCGAGGGCGACAGGGTCCCGTAGGAATCAGGCCTTACGCGGCGGTGGTGCTGCTGCTGCTGGAGGAGCTGCCGGTGCTCGACGACGTGCTCGAACCGGAGCTCGACGAGCCGGAGTCCGAGGACGACGAACCGGAAGATCCGGTGCTCGACGACTTCGCCGCCGGGGAGCTGCTCGACGAGGAGCCGCGGCTGTCGTTCCGGTAGAAGCCGGAACCCTTGAAGACAATGCCGACCGCCGAGAACACCTTCTTCAGGCGGCCCTTGCACTGGGGGCACTCGGTGAGGGCGTCGTCGGTGAACTTCTGCACCGCCTCGAGGCCTTCGCCGCACTCGGTGCACTGGTACTGATAGGTGGGCACTGTCTTCCTCCTGGCACTCTCACTCGATGAGTGCTAACGACGATCCATAGTGACGTATTCCGGCCGCTCAGTCCACTGCCACCGGCACGCGGTGACCCACGCCACGTGCGACCGTCCGGCCGTTGCCCCGCGCCGCGAGCCGGGAACGCAGGGCCAGAAGGGTCACCAGGGCCAGCACCGTGCCGCCCATGGGCACCAGGAAACCGGCGCCCGACCAGAATCGGTCCTCCAGCTGACCGGCGGCGGTGACGGCGGCGGCCTGGCCGAGCGCGACCGCTCCGGTCAGCCAGGTGAAGGCCTCGGTGCGGGCACCGGCCGGGACCAGGCTCTCGACCAGGGTGTAGCCGGTGATCAGGGCGGGCGCGATGCACATGCCGACCAGCAGGCCGAGGCCGGCGAGGACCGGCACCGAGTGGGCGGCCCACAGGCCCGAGGCGGTGAGGGCGAGCGCCGTGTAGCCGACGACCAGGCGGCGCTGCGGGGCAGCCTTCCAGGCGATCGCGCCGCAGACCACGCCGGAGAGCATGTTGCCCGCGGCGAAGACGCCGTAGAGGACGCCGTTCAGACCCGGTTCGCCGATCGACTCGGTGAACGCGGCCAGCGACACCTGCATGCCGCCGAAGACGGTGCCGATGCCCAGGAAGGTCACGATCAGCACGCGCACGCCGGGGACGCGCAGTGCCGAAACGTGTTCCACGCGCGCGTGCCCGCTCGGGGCGACCGAGGGCTGGGTGCTCTTCTGCGCGGCGAACAGCAGGCCGCCGAGCAGGGTCAGCGAGGCCTCCGTGACGAGTCCGGCGGCCGGGTCGACGGCCGTGCACAGGGCGGTGGCCAGCAGCGGTCCGACCACGAAGGTCAGTTCGTCGGTGACGGACTCGAAGGCCGCCGCGGTGGTCATCAGCGGCGAGTCCTTGAGCTTCACGCCCCAGCGGGCGCGCACCATCGGGCCCACCTGCGGCACCGACGCGCCGGTCGGCACGGCCGCCACGAACACCGCCCACAGGGGCGCGTCCAGCAGCGCGAGCGCGGTGAGCGTCAGTCCGGACAGCGCGTGCAGCAGCACTCCGGGGATCAGCACGATCCGCTGCCCGTAGCGGTCGGCGAGGCGGCCGCTGTAGGGCGCGAACAGGGCCATGGAGACACCGGTGACGGCGGCGGCGGCGCCCGCCGCTCCGTACGAGCCGGTGGTGTGCTGCACCAGCAGCACGATGGAGATGGTCAGCATCGCGAACGGCTGGCGTGCCGCGAAACCGGGGAGCAGGAACGTCCAGGCGCCGCGGGTGCGCAGCAGCCGGCCGTATCCCGGGCGGGCGGAAGCCGGCGGGTTCTCCGACGCCTTCGAGGTGACCGTGGACACCACGGCCCGTGCCTTTCTGCCGCCTGGTAGCGCGGCCCCCATGCGGGCGGCGCCGAGAGCTGTCCTCTTGCGCGGAACTGCGGTAGATGCCGGGGCCCGGTGAGGAGGGGTGTCCCGACCGCCATACGGTCGCGCCAGCTCTGCGTCAGGCAGAGTTGGTTCGATCTGGGTAACGCCTTCATCGTACAGGGATCAAGGGGTTGCGTTCCTGTGAAAGTGAGCACCATGGGCTCGCTCACCCCGCACATCGCAAACGGTGCGAAATGCTCACCGGCTCGCCCCGTCCGTCCCCAGCCAGCCGGCCAGCTTGCCGCCGCGCCCCACGGCCCGCAGCCGTTTCTCGGTCGCGTCCCGGACGGGGTCCGTGGCGATGACGAGGAGCTCGTCCTCCCGCTGCAATATCGTCGTCGGCAGCGGGACGAAGGATTCGCCCCCGCGCACGATGAGCGTCACGGCGGCGCCGTGCGGCAGCCGCAGTTCGGCCACCTCCACGCCGTGCATCTTCGATCCGCCGGGGATCGCCACGGACAGCAGATGCCCGCGCAGCCGCTCCAGCGGCGCCGACTCGATGCCGAGGTCGGCGGCCTCCGAGTCGTCCCCGAGGCGCAGCTTGCGGCCCAGCCAGGGCAGCGTCGGACCTTGGACCAGGGTGTACACGACGACCAGGATGAAGACGATGTTGAAGATCCGGCGGCTCGCCTCGACGCCCTCCACCATGGGGATCGTCGCCAGGATGATGGGCACGGCGCCGCGCAGCCCCGCCCAGGACATCAGGGTCTGCTCCTGCCACGGCACCCGGAACGGCGACAGGCACACGATCACGCTCAGCGGCCGGGCCACCATGGTCAGCACCAGTCCGATGACCAGGGCGGGCACGATGTCGTCGCCCAGCTCGTGCGGCGTGACCAGCAGGCCGAGCAGGACGAACATGCCGATCTGGGCCATCCAGCCGAGGCCGTCGGCGAACCCGCGCGTCGCCGGCCAGTGCGGCAGCCGCGCGTTGCCCATCGTCATCGCGGCGAGGTACACCGCGAGGAAGCCGCTGCCGTGGGCCAGCGCGCCCGCCGCGTACGCCACGACGGCGATGGCCATGACGGCGATCGGATAGAGGCCGGAGGCGGGCAGCGCCACGTGCCGCAGGCCCCAGGACCCCAGCCAGCCCACCGCGAGACCGATGGCCGCGCCGATGGCCAGCTCCAGCAGGATCACGCCCAGCAGCACGTACCAGTGCTCGACCGGGCCCGCCGTGGACAGGGACACCACGAGGATGACCACCGGGGCGTCGTTGAAGCCGGACTCCGCCTCCAGCATGCCCGTCACGCGCGCGGGCAGCGGGATCTTGCGCAGCACGGAGAACACCGCCGCCGCGTCGGTCGAGGAGACGATCGCCCCGATGATCAGCGCCTGCCGCCACTCCAGCCCGATCAGATAGTGCGCGGCCGACGCCGTGACCCCGACACTCACCGCGACGCCGGCCAGCGCCAGTGCCGTGGCGGCCGGCAGGGCCGGTTTGATCTCCTTCCACTTCGTGCCCAGACCGCCCTCCGCCAGGATCACGACCAGGGCCGCGTATCCGATGACCTGGGTCAGTTCGGCGTTGTCGAAGTGGATGTCGCCCACACCGTCCTGGCCCATGGCGACGCCGATCCCCAGGTACACGAGCAGGCTGGGGAGCCCGCTGCGCGAGGAGATCCGTACCGCTGCGACGGCGACGAGCAGGACGAGCGAGCAGACGAGCAGGAGCTGGTTGAGGTGGTGAACAGTCAGCGGCCGAATCCTTCCCTGGCCCGCACGCACCCGCGCGTGGGCTCACGTACATCGCACATGACGCCGTGGCGCACCGCGCCAACTACTTCGTTACCTTACCTAACTCTTGACGATTTCTTGACGCTTCCGAGGGCGAGATCGAACGTTCGTCCGGGCTGGTTCCCGACTCCGCGTCAAGGGGCGCAAGGCCCTGCGCCTATCGTTGCTCCAGCGCTCAGTTAAAAGCACAGCCGAACCTGCCGCTCGCGTTAGGACAGCAAGGACAGCGATGCCCCCCAACACCACCGCCTCCACGGGTCAGCAGCCCGGCAAGTCCGGCAGGAGAAAAGGGCGCAAAGCCCGACTTTTCGTGCTCGTCCTGGTGCTGGCCCTCATCGGGGGCGTGGCCTACGGGTCGTACTGGTCCATCAGTACCGTCCGGGCCTCCTTCCCGCAGACCAAGGGCACCCTCACGCTGAAGGGCCTCTCGGGTCCCGTCGAGGTCAGACGCGACAATCACGGCATCCCGCAGATCTACGCCTCCTCGGACGCCGACCTGTTCATGGCGCAGGGCTACGTCCAGGCACAGGACCGGTTCTACGAGATGGACGTCCGCCGCCACATGGCCTCGGGACGGCTCTCGGAGATGTTCGGCAAGAGCCAGGTCGACAACGACGAGTTCCTGCGCACCCTCGGCTGGGACCGGGTCGCCCAGCGGGAGTACGACACCAAGCTGTCGGCCGCCACGAAGAAGTACCTCCAGGCGTACGCCGAGGGAGTCAACTCCTACCTTCAGGGCAAGGACGGCGAGGACATCTCCCTGGAGTACGCGGCACTGGGCTTCACCAACGACTACAAGCCGCAGCGGTGGACCCCGGTCGACTCGATCTCCTGGCTGAAGGCGATGGCCTGGGACCTGCGCGGCAACATGCAGGACGAGATCGACCGGGCCCTGCTGACCAGCCGCCTCGGCCCGAAGCAGATCGCCGACCTGTACCCGCGGTACCCGTACAGCCGGAACAAGGCCATCGTCCAGGAGGGCCAGTACAACGAGCTGACCCAGGCGTTCGAACAGGGCGGCACGTCCGGTACGAGCGGGACCGCGGGCACGGCGTCCGGGACCGCGGGCACGGTGTCCGGCGGCTCCGGCGCGCCGGGCACCGCCTCGGGCACGTCCGGTACGGCCGGCACGAGCGGCACCGCCTCCGGCGCTTCGGGCACCGCGGGCCTGGACAGCCAGCTCGGCGGCCTGACCCGGGTCCTGGACGACCTCCCGCCGGCCGTCGGCGTGAACGGCGACGGCATCGGCTCCAACTCCTGGGTCGTGGGCGGGAAGTACACCATCACCGGCAAGCCGCTGCTGGCCAACGACCCGCACCTGTCGCCGTCCCTGCCGTCGGTCTGGTACCAGATGGGCCTGCACTGCCGCAGCGTCTCCAGTACCTGCCAGTACGACGTCAGCGGCTACACCTTCGCCGGCATGCCGGGCGTGATAATCGGTCACAACCAGGACATCGCCTGGGGCATGACCAACTCCGGCGTCGACGTCACGGACCTCTACCTGGAGAAGATCACCGGCAACGGCTACCTCTACGACGGCAAGGTCAAGCCCTTCGAGACCCGCGAGGAGACCATCAAGGTCGCCGGCGGCGAGCCGAAGAAGATCGTCGTCCGTGAGACCAACAACGGGCCCCTGCTGTCCGACCGCAACGAGGAGCTCGTGAAGGTCGGCAAGAAGGCCACCGTCGACACCGCCGCACCCGACAGGGGCGACGGCTACGGCGTCGCGCTGCGCTGGACCGCCCTGCAGCCGGGCACCACGATGGACGCGGTCTTCGCCATGGACAAGGCGAAGAACTGGACCGACTTCCGAAAGGCCGCCGCACTGTTCGAGGTGCCCTCGCAGAACCTGATCTACGCGGACACCGAGAACCACATCGGCTACACGCTGCCGGGAAAGATCCCCACGCGCGCGAAGAGCGACAACGGCTCCATCCCGGCGCCCGGATGGGACCCGGAGTACCGCTGGACCGGGTACCTCGAGCAGGACCAGCTGCCCTACGAGTACGACCCGGAGCGCGGCTACATCGTCACCGCCAACCAGGCCGTGATCGACCCGGACACGTACCCGTACACGCTCACCACGGACTGGGGCTACGGCGCGCGCAGCCAGCGGATCACCGACCTGATCCAGTCGAAGATCAAGGACGGCGGCAAGATCTCCACGGACGACATGCGCCAGATGCAGCTGGACAACAGCAGCGAGATCGCCCGGCTGCTGGTGCCCACGCTGCTGAAGATCGACCCCGAGAACAAGGACGTCCGCGAGGCGCAGAAGCTCCTTGAGGGCTGGGACTACACCCAGGACGCCGACTCGGCGGCAGCGGCCTACTTCAATGCCGTCTGGCGCAACATCCTCAAGCTCTCCTTCGGCAACAAGCTGCCCAAGGAGCTGCGTCCCAGGGGTCAGTGCCTGTGGGTCGAGCCGGTCAACACCACCGGCCCCGCCGACGAGGCCGAGAAGGTCCGCGAGTGCGGCCAGCGCGACCCGGACAAGGCGCAGCCGGACGGCGGCGACCGCTGGTTCGAGGTGGTCCGGGGGCTCATGAACCAGCCGGACAGCGACTGGTGGAAGACGCCCGAGGTGAGCAAGAGCCGCCCCGGCGCCGACAACCGTGACGACCTGTTCAAGCGGGCCATGATCGACGCCCGCTGGGAGCTGACCGCCAAGCTCGGCAAGGACATCGACTCCTGGAGCTGGGGCAGGCTGCACCGTCTGTTCCTGAAGAACCAGACCCTCGGCACCGCGGGCCCCGAATTCATCCGGTACGCCCTCAACCGCGGCCCCTGGGAGCTCGGCGGCGGCGAGGCCACGGTCAATGCGACCGGCTGGAACGCGGCCGGCGGCTACGGGGTGGTGTGGGTGCCGTCCATGCGGATGGTGGTGAACCTCGGCGACCTCGACAAGTCCCGCTGGATCAACCTCACCGGCGCCTCCGGGCACGCCTACAGCGCCCACTACGTCGACCAGACCGACAAGTGGGCCGACGGTGAACTGCTGCCCTGGTCCTTCTCGGACCAGGCGGTCGAGAAGAGCACGGCCGACAAGCTGGTGCTCAAACCGTGAGCCGCTGACACCGGCTGGCCGAAGGGCCCTCCACGCAACGCGTGGAGGGCCCTTTCGCGTCAGGACTCCGGCCGGAACCGCCGCACCCCCGACGGTGTCACCACCGCGTGCACCGGCCGGTCGTGCGGCTCCTTTGGGACGTGCTCGACGACCTCGGAGTCGTACAGCAGCACCACCCGGGCGGGGTGGGCATCCGCCCGCTCCAGCCGTGCCAGGACCCGGTCGTACGAGCCGCCGCCCCGCCCGAGCCGCATCCCGCGCGCGTCGACCGCGAGCCCCGGCAGCAGCACGGCGTCGACGCTGGTCACGGCGTCCGGCCCGAGGCGCTCGCCCGTGGGCTCGAACAGCGCCATCCGGCCACCGTGCCGGACACGCGCGAGCGAGCCCTCTCCCTCGTACTCGCCCCAGTCGAGGTCGTTGTCGGGCAGCAGGGCCGGCAGCAGCACGCGCACGCCCCGGGCGCGCAGCGCGTCCAGGAGCGCGAGCGTTCCGGGTTCACTCCCCACCGAGACGTACGCCGCCACCGCCCGGGCCCGCGCCAACTCGGGCAGCTCCAGCGCCCGCCCGGCCAGCGCGGCCGACGTTTCCCGCAGGTCATCCGCCGTCAACCTGCTTCTCACCGCGAGGATCTCGTGCCGCAAACTCCGCTTGTCAGGCTCGCCCGGACGTGCGATATGCCTCAATGGTTGCTCCCGTACCGTCGCAATACGCTCATATGAGCGTCTATGAACCGGAGCCACAGATTCCATCCAAAGGCACCGGATAGGGTGGCGGCCATGACTCAGTCGCACCCTCGGATCAGCAAGGCTGTCATTCCCGCAGCAGGCCTCGGCACCCGGTTTCTGCCGGCCACCAAAGCCACTCCCAAGGAGATGCTGCCGGTCGTGGACAAGCCCGCGATCCAGTACGTGGTCGAGGAGGCGGTCGCCGCGGGTCTCGACGACGTCCTCATGGTGACGGGCCGCAACAAGCGCCCCCTCGAGGACCACTTCGACCGCAACTACGAGCTGGAATCGGCCCTGCAGAAGAAGGGCGACGCCGGCCGTCTCGCCAAGGTGCAGGAGTCCAGCGACCTCGCGACCATGCACTACGTCCGCCAGGGCGACCCCAAGGGCCTCGGCCACGCCGTCCTGTGCGCCGCCCCGCACGTGGGGGACGAGCCCTTCGCGGTCCTCCTCGGCGACGACCTCATCGACCCCCGCGACCCGCTGCTGCAGCGCATGGTCGAGGTCCAGGAGCAGCGCGGCGGCAGCGTCATCGCGCTCATGGAGGTCTCCCCCGAGCAGATCCACCTCTACGGTTGCGCCGCCGTGGAGACCACCGAGGACAGCGACGTCGTCCGGATCAGCGGCCTCGTCGAGAAGCCCGACCCGGCCGACGCCCCGTCCAACTACGCCATCATCGGCCGCTACGTCCTCGACCCGCACATCTTCGGGATACTGCGCCGGACCGAGCCGGGCCGCGGCGGCGAGATCCAGCTCACCGACGCCCTCCAGCAGCTCGCCGCGGACGAGAAGATCGGCGGCCCCGTGCACGGCGTCGTCTTCAAGGGCCGCCGCTATGACACCGGCGACCGCGGTGACTACCTGCGTGCCATTGTCCGACTCGCATGCGAACGTGAAGACCTGGGCCCGGACTTCCGGACCTGGCTTCGCCGTTACGTAGCCGAGGAGATGTAGCACGTTGAGCAGCGCCGCGCCCCACGTCACCGGCCAGGACCACTCCGGCCCCGACCACCTGTGGTCGGTGGACGAGCACCTGGAGGACATCCTCGCCACCGTCCGGCCCCTGGAACCCATCGAGCTGAACCTGCTCGACGCCCAGGGCTGCGTCCTCGTCGAGGACATCACGGTGCCGGTGTCCCTGCCGCCCTTCGACAACAGCTCGATGGACGGCTACGCGGTACGGGTCGCGGACGTGGCGGGCGCGAGCGAGGAGTACCCGGCGGCCCTGGAGGTCGTCGGGGACGTCGCCGCGGGCCAGGCCGAATCGCTCCCCGTGGGCCCCGGCCAGGCCGCCCGCATCATGACCGGCGCTCCGCTGCCGCCCGGCGCCGAGGCGGTCGTGCCCGTCGAGTGGACCGACGGCGGGCTCGGCGAGGGCCCGGTGCACCAGATGCGCGCCCGCAGCCTCGGCCCCGAGGGCGCCACGGGGCATGTCTACGTGTACCGCCCCGCCGAGGCACGCGCGCACGTGCGCGCGAAGGGCAGCGACGTGAAGGCCGGCGACCGCGCCCTGGAGGCCGGCACGATCCTCGGCCCGCCCCAGATCGCCCTGCTCGCCGCGATCGGCCGCGGCACCGTCCGCGTACGCCCTCGCCCGCGCGTGGTGGTGGTCTCCACCGGCAGCGAACTCGTCCAGCCGGACACGGAACTGGGCACCGGCCAGATCTACGACTCCAACAGCTTCGCCCTCACCGCCGCCGCCCGCGACGCCGGCGCCATCGCCTACCGCGTGGGCGCTGTCGCCGACGACGCCGAGATCCTGCGCTCCACCATCGAGGACCAACTGGTCCGCGCCGACCTGATGGTCACCACGGGCGGTGTGAGCGTCGGGGCGTACGACGTCGTCAAGGAGGCTCTCTCCCACGTCGGCGACGAGGACGAGGCCGGCAGCGGCATCGACTTCCGCAAGCTCGCCATGCAGCCCGGCAAGCCCCAGGGCTTCGGCTCCATCGGCCCCGACCACATCCCGCTGCTGGCCCTGCCCGGCAACCCGGTGTCGTCGTACGTCTCCTTCGAGTTGTTCGTCCGCCCCGCGATCCGCACCCTCATGGGGCTGAAGGACGTCCACCGCCCCACGACCCGGGCGACCCTGACGGCCGACCAGACGCTGACCTCCCCGAAGGGCCGCCGCCAGTTCCTGCGCGGCGCGTACGCCGACGGCAAGGTCACCCCGGTGGGGGGCGCCGGATCCCATCTGATCGCGGCCCTCGCCCACGCGGACGCCCTGATCGCCGTACCCGAGGACACCGTCTCCGTCGAGCCCGGCACCGAGGTCGAGGTGGTCCTGCTCGGCTGAGAGGCGCTGGTTGGGAGTACCGTGTCGCGCACAACAGGCCCGTGCGCCGCACCGCGACGGGCCCGGACCGGGAGCGCCACACAGCATGAGCACGCAGGACCCACCCCCGCACGACGGCCGTACGCCGGATCGGCTGACGCACATCGACGAGGCGGGCGCCGCCCGCATGGTCGATGTGTCGGAGAAGGACGTGACCGCGCGCACCGCCCGCGCCAGTGGACGCGTTCTCGTCTCGCCCCGCGTGATCGAGTTGCTGCGCGGCGAGGGTGTCCCCAAGGGCGACGCCCTCGCGACCGCGCGGATCGCCGGGATCATGGGCGCCAAACGCACCCCCGATCTGATCCCGCTCTGCCACCCGTTGTCGGTGTCCGGTGTGAAACTGGACCTGTCGGTCGCGGACGACGCCGTGGAGATCCTGGCCACCGTGAAGACGACGGACCGCACGGGTGTCGAGATGGAGGCCCTCACCGCGGTCTCCGTCGCCGCGCTCACCGTGATCGACATGGTCAAGGCGGTCGACAAGGGAGCGGTCATCACGGACGTGCGGGTGGAGGAGAAGACGGGCGGCAAGTCGGGCGACTGGAGCCGGGCATGACCTATCGCGCTCTCGTCGTCACGGCGTCGAACCGGGCCGCCGCCGGGATCTACGAGGACAAGGGCGGCCCGCTGATCTCCGACGGCCTGAAGGGCTTCGGCTTCGAGGTCGACGGCCCCCAGGTCGTCCCCGACGGGGACCCGGTGGAGTCCGCCCTGCGCGCCGGGGTGGACGCCGGCTACGACGTCATCGTCACCACGGGCGGCACGGGCATCTCGCCCACCGACCGCACCCCCGAGGCCACCCGCCGCGTGATCGACCACGAGGTGCCGGGCATCGCCGAGGCCATCAGGGCGTTCGGCCGGCAGAAGGTGCCGACCGCGGCGCTTTCCCGGGGCCTGGCAGGAGTGGCGGGCGGGACGCTGATCGTGAATCTGCCCGGCTCCAGCGGCGGCGTGAAGGACGGCCTCGCCGTCCTGGAGCCGTTGCTCGTGCATGCCGTCGAACAGCTTCGGGGCGGCGATCACCCCAGACCCGGCAGCGGGGGTGCGAGCTGAACAGCCCATCCTGGCCCGTGGAGCTGGTGGACGGCGACATCGTCCTTCGGCCGATAAAGCTGCGCGACCAGCGGGCGTGGCGCGAGGTCAACCGGCGCAACCGCGACTGGCTGCGCCCCTGGGAGGCGACGATCCCGCCGCCCACGCCCGGTGGGCCGATGGCACACCGCCCGACCTTCCGCCAGATGGTCCGCCATCTGAGGTCGGAGGCGAACGCGGGCCGGATGCTGCCCTTCGTCATCGAGTACGAGGGGCGGCTGGTCGGGCAGTTGACGGTCGCCGGGATCACCTGGGGCTCGATGTGCTCGGGGCACGTCGGCTACTGGGTGGACGAGTCGGTGGCCGGCCGCGGGGTGATGCCGACGGCGGTGGCGCTCGCCGTGGACCACTGTTTCCGGGCTGTCGGGCTGCATCGCATCGAGGTGTGCATTCGCCCGGAGAACGGGCCCAGCCGCCGGGTCGTGGAAAAACTAGGATTCCGTGAGGAGGGCCTGCGGCCGCGCTATCTCCACATCGACGGGGCCTGGCGTGACCACCTCGTCTTCGCGCTCACGGCGGAAGAGGTCCCGGACGGGCTGCTGAGGCGCTGGCACCGGGCACGATCGCAGAGTAATCGGGGAATGCGGCACCACCCCGGAAATTGAATAAGTGTTCGAAATTGATCGGTCGGTGACCGTCTCGGGGCAATGAATTCCCGGCCTGGGCGGTCTGCTGATCGCATCGGTCACAAGAAAAGTTCGAAATATCAGCCAGATCGTGCGACACACCGGCTCAATTGGCAGATGGCCTCACGCAAACCCCTCTACGGTGTGAGGCGTGAGCAGCAGCGGCCTCATCTACGCAGTCATTGTCGGGGCCTGGGCCGCCTACTTGGTGCCGATGTGGCTCCGTAGGCAGGACGAGCTGAACGAGGCCCGTCCGACGGAACGCTTCAGCACCGCCATCCGGCTGCTGTCCGGACGGGCGGGGATGGAGCGCCGGTACGCCAAGGACCTGCGGGCCCGCTTCGCCGACGAGGGGGAGCAGGGCGCCGACGACCTGGACGCCGTCACCGACTCGGTGGACGTCCGGGCCTTCGCCGTGTCCAAGACCCGTCCGCAGACCCAGGCACCCCTGTCGTCGCCCGCCCCCGAGCAGTCGGCCCGCCCGACGGCGCCCGAACCCCCGGCCCGTCAGTCGCCCGCACCCCGCGCGGCGCGTACCGGGCGTCCCCGGGAGCGGGTCCCCGCCGCCCGGCGCGGCGCCTCGGCGCAGGCGGACCAGGCGGCCGCAGCGCGGGCCCGGCGCTCGAAGGTGCTCGCGCGCCGTCGGCGCACCACCATCATGCTGTTCCTCGCCTTCACCCTCGGCGCGATCGTCGCCGCGGTGGGGGGACTCGCGTTCCTGTGGGCGCCCGGCGTGCCCGCGGTCATGCTCAGCGTCTACATCGCGTACCTCCGCTCCCAGGAGCGGCGCCGCTTCACCTACCAGATGGACCGCCGCATGGCCGAGGCCGCGGCCCAGCGCCTGCGGGAGCGGCAGCGCCAGCCCCGCCGGCGTCCCGTCGCCGACGAGGAGATCGACGAACCGGAGGAGGGACCCGGGCCGGTGACCGACCCCGGTCTGTCGGCCCTGGCGGCGGACCGGCGCGCCCTCGTCGAGCAGACCGACCACGCGGAGTGGGTCGACCAGCAGCGCGAGCGGCAGCGGCGGCCCGGGCAGGGCGGCGACAGCTGGGAACCGGTGCCGGTGCCCCTGCCGACGTACGTGACGGCTCCGGTCGCCCCGCGGGCCACCAGCGACGTGGACCTCGGCGCCCCCGACACCTGGAGCTCGGCCCGGTCGAGCACCGTCGCCCCGAACGAGGACGACGACTCCGGCGCCGCCGACCACCCGGGTGAGCCGGACCACCCCGCCCAGGAGGACGCGGGCGACGGCGACGGCGACGGACGAACCGACGCCCGGAGGGCGGCCTCTGCCCGGCGGGCCCGGGAGCGCGGACGCACCCCCCTGTTCGATCAGTACGAAGACGGCGAGCGGCCCCGGGCCGCCAACGAATAGGGCCATGAAGCCGCAGGTGACCGGCCCTCGGGAACGGATTTCCAAGCAGGCCGATCGGGGTGCTAAAGTTTCACTCGTTGCAAGGGCCTGTGGCGCAGTCCGGTAGCGCACCTCGTTCGCATCGAGGGGGCCAGGGGTTCAAATCCCCTCAGGTCCACGCAGCTCAGAGCCCCGGTCGGGATTCCCGACCGGGGCTCTGACGTGTGTTCAACGGCACATGGGGCTTTCGCGGATCTTTTGCCCTGGTTCCGCCGTCTCGGCGCGGCGAGACCGGCTCGGTGACCGAGTGGTGGCGCGCCGGGACGGCGCTCCGGGTGACAAGGGCTCCGGGCGGGACTGCCGCTGAGCCCTTGTCAGCCGGTGAGTCAGAGCCGCTTCGCGAAACAGCGGCTCTCGTCATGGAAGCGGTAGTAGCCGAACTTGGCGCACGGCTCGTAGCCGCTGGACGTGTACAGGGCTATGGCCTCCGGCTGCTTGGTGCCGGTTTCCAGCACCATGCGGACGCGGCCCGCCGCGCGGGCGTCCTCCTCCAGGGCGGCCAGGATGCGGCGGGCGAGGCCCCGGCCCCGCATGCCGTCGATCACATACATGCGCTTGAGTTCGGCGTCGCCGTCGAGGTTGCCCTCGTCGTTGACGTCCTGGGCGCGCCAGCCGCCCGAGGCGACGGGGGTGCCGCGCTCGTCGTACGCGATCAGGTAGACGCCGCTCGGCGGGGCGAAGTCCGCGGCGGCCATGGGCGTGGCGTCGCCGTCGTCCCCGTAGCGGACGGCGTACTCGGCCTGGACCTGGTCGTTCAGCTTCATGGCGTCGGGGTGGTCGAAGGAGACCCGGCGGATGTGCATGGCCGCTACCGTATTCGATCCGGAACTGGACCTCGTCCAGAGTGCCGGTATCGTGCCGGGGTGCTCACTGTGACCTCCGACAACGGGTCCTGCCGATGGGGTCGCCTGTGATGTCGAGGAGAGTGTTGTGCTGACAGTGACCTCTGTGAATGTGAACGGGCTGCGTGCCGCCGCGAAGAAGGGTTTCGTGGAGTGGCTCGCACGGACCGAAGCCGACGTGCTGTGCCTGCAGGAGGTGCGCGCCGAGCCGGAGCAGCTGCCCGGGCATGTCCGGGAGCCCGAGGGGTGGCACGTGGTGCACGCGCCGGCCGCCGCCAAGGGGCGGGCCGGGGTGTCCCTGTACAGCCGCCGTGAGCCCGACCGGGTGCGGATCGGCTTCGGCTCCGCCGAGTTCGACGGCAGCGGGCGGTACGTCGAGGTGGACCTGCCGGGGGTCACCGTCGCCTCGCTGTATCTGCCCTCCGGCGAGGTCGGCACCGAGCGTCAGGACGAGAAGGAACGCTTCATGGGTGAGTTCCTCGCCCATCTGAAGGGGCTGCGGGAGCGTGCCGCCGCCGAGGGGCGCGAGGTGCTGGTCTGCGGTGACTGGAACATCGCCCACCAGCGGGCCGACCTGAGGAACTGGCGCGGCAACACCAAGAACTCGGGGTTCCTGCCCGAGGAGCGGGAGTGGCTCGGGCGGGTCCTCGACCCGGCCGACGGCGGATACGTGGACGTCGTACGCGCCCTGCACCCGGACACCGAGGGGCCGTACTCGTGGTGGTCGTACCGCGGGCGGGCCTTCGACAACGACACGGGATGGCGCATCGACTACCACGTGGCCACCCCGGGGCTCGCCGAGCGGGCGGTCAAGGGGTTCGTGGAGCGCGCCGCGACGCACGCGGAGCGGTGGTCCGACCATGCGCCGGTGACCGTCGTCTACGACCGTTAGGGCTTGTGCATCCTGCGGTCCAGCGCCAGGGACAGCTCCGCCTCCACCACGCTCCGTGCCAGGGGGCGCAGGCGGGGCAGGTCCTGCGCGGAGGCGTGCCGCAGGACCAGGTCCGCGAAGAGGCCGGCCAGGGCGTCGGCGTGGGACCGGACCTCCTTGGCCGCGCCGAGGACCTCCGCGAGGGGGATGCCCTCGCGGACCAGGGCCGCGGAGACGTCCAGGAGGCGGCGGCTGATGTGGACGATCTCCTCGCCGTCGGTGCCGAGGTAGCCGAGCTCCATCGCGGCGGCGAGGTTCTCGGGAGTGGCCTCGCCGGCGAAGTGGTCGGCGAGTTCCTCGGGGGTGAGGTGGACCGGCTCCTCCTCGGTGGGGCCGCCGACGCCGAGCAGTTCGCCGACGTCCCGGCCGTGGTCGAAGGCCTCGGCCAGTTCGGCGATGCCGCTGAGGGTGTGGCCGCGCTCCAGCAGGGCCGTGATCGTGCGCAGCCGGGCCAGGTGGTGATCGTCGTACCAGGCGATGCGGCCCTCGCGGCGGGGTGGCGGAATCAGTTTGCGTTCGCGGTAGAAACGCAGGGTGCGCACCGTGATCCCGGCGAGGCGGGCCAGCTCTTCCATGCGGTATTCACGCTTCTCGGCCACCTGGGCACCTTAAGGCGTACCGGGGGTAACTTTCCTGGCCACCCCCTACCCATCGGTACGCCGCTGCCCTACGCTCCCATTGCGCCAGTGTTCACTGGCATGGTTCTCGTGGTGTGTGTGGAGGTGTCGGCATGGGCGAGCGCGAACACGAGCATGTGCGGGTCGCGGTGGTCGGGTCCGGGTTCGGCGGGCTGGGGGCCGCCGTGCGGCTGCGCCGCGAAGGTGTCACCGACTTCGTCGTCCTGGAGCGGGCGAGCAGTGTCGGCGGCACCTGGCGGGACAACAGCTACCCGGGGTGCGCGTGCGATGTGCCGTCCCACCTGTACTCGTTCTCCTTCGCGCCCAACCCCGACTGGCCGCGCACCTTCTCGGGGCAGGAGCACATCCGCGCCTATCTGGAGCACGTGGCGGACGTGTTCCGGCTGCGGCCGCACATCCGCTTCGACTCGGAGGTGAAGCGGATGACCTGGAACAGCGAGCGGCTGTGCTGGGACATCGAGACCAGCAGCGGGAACCTGTCGGCGGACATGGTCGTGTCGGCCACCGGGCCCCTGTCCGACCCGAAGGTGCCGGACATCCCCGGGCTGGAGTCCTTCCCCGGCCAGGTGTTCCACTCCGCCCGCTGGGACCACGACTACGACCTGCGCGGCAAGCGCGTCGCCATGGTGGGCACCGGCGCCTCGGCCATCCAGATCGTGCCGGCCATCCAGCCCGACGTCTCCCGGCTCACCCTCTTCCAGCGCACCCCGCCATGGGTGATGCCCCGCATGGACCGGGCCATCAGCGGCGCCGAGCGGTGGCTCCACCGGCAGCTGCCCTTCACCTCGCAGGTCAGGCGTGGACTGCTGTGGGGCATCCGGGAGTTGCAGGTCCAGGCGTTCACCAAACGCCCGAACGAGCTCGGCTTCGTCGAGCAGCTGGCCCGGCGCAACATGGCCCGCGCCATCAAGGACCCGGCCCTGCGGGCGAAGCTCACCCCGGACTACCGCATCGGCTGCAAGCGGATCCTGCTGTCCAGCGAGTACTACCCGGCGATCGCGCAGCCCAACGTGGACGTCGTCGCGAGCGGTCTGGCCGAGGTGCGCGGCTCCACCCTGGTGGCCGCCGACGGCAGTGAGGCCGAGGTCGACGCGATCGTCTTCGGCACCGGCTTCCACGTCACCGACATGCCCATCGCCGAACGGGTCGTGGGCGCCGACGGGCGGACCCTTGCCGAGACCTGGAAGGGCGGCATGGAGGCGCTGCGCGGCGCCTCGGCGGCCGGCTTCCCCAACTGGATGACGGTCATCGGGCCCAACACCGGCCTCGGGAACTCCTCGATGATCCTCATGATCGAGTCCCAGCTGAACTACCTCGCCGACTACCTCCGCCAACTCGACGTCCTCGGCGGCCGGGTCGCCCTGGACGCCCGCCCCGACGCCGTGCGCACCTGGAACCACCGGGTGCAGGAGCGCATGAAGCGCACCGTGTGGAACACCGGCGGCTGCACCAGCTGGTACCTCGACGCGAGCGGTCGCAACACCACCATCTGGCCGGGGACGACGGCCGAGTTCCGGCGGGCGACGCGACGGGTGGACCTCGCCGAGTACGACGTCCTGCGGGCGCCCGCGACGCGACAGGCCGACGCGGCGCAGAAGGCGGAGGTGGACGCGTGAGCCGCCTCCTGGCCGTCGACTCCGGCCCCTACGCCCCGCCCGCCCCGGCGCGCGAGCTGACCGCCGTCTCCGCCGACGGTGCCCGGCTGCACGTCGAGATCCACGGGCCCGAGTTCGGCCCCGCCGTCGTCCTCGCCCACGGCTGGACGTGCTCCACCGCCTTCTGGGCGGCGCAGATCCGCGACCTGGCCGTCGACCACCGGGTCATCGCCTACGACCAACGTGGCCACGGGCGCAGCCCCGCGAGCCCGGCGTGCAGCGCCGACGCGCTCGCCGACGATCTGGAAGCCGTCCTCGAAGCCACCCTCGCGCCTGGTGAACAGGCCGTGATCACCGGGCACTCCATGGGCGGGATGACCGTGATGGCGGCCTCGGGGAGAGCCGCCTTCCGTGCGCACGCGGCCGCCGTCCTGCTGTGCAGCACGGGCAGTTCGCAGCTGGTCGCGGCCGCCACCGTCGTCCCCCTGCGGGCCGGGCGGGTGCGGACCTGGCTGACCCGGCGGATCCTCGGCTCCCGCGCCCCGCTCGGGCCGGTCACGCCGCTCGCCCGCCGCGTCCTCAAGTACGGCACGATGGGACCCGGTTCGGCTCCGCACATGATCGAGGCGTGCGCCCGGATCGTGCACGCCTGCCCCCGCACGGTCCGCCACTCCTGGTCGCAGGTGCTGGATCTGCTCGATCTCGACCACGGCGTGCGGGAACTGGACCTGCCCACGGCCGTGATCGTCGGTGGGGCGGACCGGCTGACGCCGCCGGTGCATGCCCGGGCCCTGTGCGAAGCGCTGCCGCGGTGCACCGGTTTCACCGAGCTGTCCGGCATCGGCCACATGACGCCGATCGAGGCGCCCGAGCAGGTCACCGCGAAGATACGCGAGCTCGTCACCACACACATCCAGGTCGTATCCGAGGAGAGCGCATGAGCAGGGTGAGCCTCGAAGGCAAGGTCGCCGTGGTGACCGGGGCGGCGCGCGGCGTCGGGGAGTTGCTGGCCCGCAAGCTCTCCGCGCGCGGAGTGAGGGTGGCGCTGGTCGGCCTGGAACCGGACGCGCTGAAGCAGGTCTCCGCGCGGCTGCACAGCGACAGCGACCACTGGCACGCCGACGTCACCGACCACGAGGCGATGGCCCGTGTCGCGGCCGAGGTCAAGGAACGCTTCGGCCGGGTCGACATCGTCGTCGCCAACGCCGGTGTCGCCACCGGCGGGCCGTTCGCCGACTCCGACCCGGAGTCCTGGCGGCGGGTGATCGAGGTCAACCTGATCGGCTCGGCGGTGACCGCCCGCGCCTTCCTGCCGCTGCTGACGGAGAGCCGGGGCTATCTGCTCCAGATCGCCTCCCTCGCCGCGATCACCCCGGCGCCGATGATGACCGCGTACTGCGCGTCCAAGTCGGGTGTGGAGGCGTACGCGCACAGCCTGCGTGCCGAGGTCGGGCACCGGGGTGTGAAGGTGGGGGTCGGGTATCTGTCGTGGACCGACACCGACATGGTGCGCGGGGCCGACCAGGACGACGTCATGCGGGAGTTGAGGCAGCGGCTGCCCTGGCCGTCCAACAAGACCTACCCGCTCGGTCCTGCCGTGGACCGGCTGGTGGAGGGGATCGAACGCCGGTCGAGCCATGTGTACGGGCAGTGGTGGCTGCGCGGGATGCAGGGCGTGCGCGGTTATCTGCCCGCGGTCATCGGGACGGTGGGGCAGCGCGAGATGCGGCGCTTCTCCGACCGCCTGACCGGCATGCGCACGGGCCTGGTCGGGGCCGGTGGAGCGGCCGACGAGCAGCAGCGGAACACGCTCCGTAACTGATCGACATGCGCAGCGTCACGGCCCGTGTGAATCTGATCGAGCCAGATCCCCTCACCCCCAACGGGAGTGAACCCACATGGGTATGAAGGACCAGTTCCAGGAGAAGTCCGAGCAGTGGCAGAACCAGGCTCGCCAGAAGGCGGACCAGGCTCGCGAGCAGGTGCAGGGCCGCGGTCGCCGGCGCGACGAGGACATGGACCCCTCGCAGCCGCAGCGTGACCGTGACCGTGAGCGCTCGCAGCCGCAGCGCGAGCGTGAGCGCGAGCAGGAGGACCGCTTCGACCAGGACTTCGACGCCTGACGATGCGTGCTGAGGCAAGGGGTGCCCCCGAGCGGGGCGCCCCTTTCCCCTGTGTGTCCCGCCCCGGCCCGGGAGTTCACGTCCTGGGCGGCAGCTTCGGGCGGGAGCGGTCCGGTACGTCGCTGTAGGTCGGCGGCGTCGCCGGCGGGTTGGTCTCCAGCAGCCCGAGCGCCAGTTCCACCGCGTCGCTCAGCTGGGCGTGCCGCCCCTCGGCCCAGTCCAGCGGGGTGCGCAGGACGTCGATGTCGGGGGCGACGCCCTTGTTCTCCACCGACCAGCCGTAGGCGTCGAACCAGGCCGCGTTCATCGGCACCGTGATCACCGTGCCGTCGCCCAGCTCGTGGCGGCCGGTCATGCCGACCACACCGCCCCAGGTGCGCTGCCCCACGACCGGGCCGAGCTTCAGCAGCTTGAACGCGGCGGTGATCATGTCGCCGTCCGAGGAGGTCGCCTCGTCCGCCAGGGCCACCACCGGGCCCCGCGGCGCGTTCGAGGTGTACGACACCGCCTGGGCGTCGCGGGTCAGGTCCCAGCCGAGGATGGTCCGGCTCAGCGTCTCGACGACCAGCTCGCTGATGTGACCGCCCGCGTTGCCGCGCACGTCCACGATCAGCGCCGGGCGGGACACCTCCATGCGCAGGTCGCGGTTGAACTGCGCCCAGCCCGAGCCGCCCATGTCCGGGATGTGCAGGTAGCCGCAGCGTCCGCCGCTCAACTCGCGCACCACCGCACGGCGTTTGGCCACCCAGTCCTGGTAGCGCAGCGGCCGCTCGTCGACGAGCGGGACGACGGCGACCCGCCGGGGCGGACCCTCGCCCTGTGCGGGGCGGAAGGTCAGCTCCACCGTCGTACCGCCCGCACCGGCCAGCAGCGGATACGGGCCCGCCTCCGGATCCACCGGGCGGCCGTCGACATGGGTGAGGAGCGCGCCCTCCCGGACGCCGGTGCCCGCCAGCGGGGAGCGGGCCTTGGAGTCGGAGGAGTCACCGGGCAGGATCCGTCTGACCGCCCAGCCGCCGTCCCGGCGTACGAAGTTGGCGCCCAGCAGGCCCTGCCGGCGCTGGTAGTGCGGCGGGCCCTCGTTGCGCCGGGCGGCGGTGACATAGGCGTGGGAGGTGCCGAGCTCGCCGAGCACCTCGCGCAGCAGGTCGGCGAACTCGTCGGGGGAGGCGACCCGTTCGACCAGCGGGCGGTACTGGTCCAGTACGCCGTCCCAGTCGATGCCGCACATGCCCGGGTCCCAGAAGTAGGCCCGGATCAGCCGCCCGGCCTCCTCGTACGACTGCCGCCACTCCGCCGCCGGGTCGGCCACGTGCAGGATGCGCCGCACGTCGATCCACACGGTGGAGTCGCTGTCGCCCTGTTCGTTGGCCGGTACCGCGCGCAGCTCGCCCTCGTCGACGATCACCAGCCGGGTGCCGTCGCCGCTGACCGCGAACCAGTCGAGGTGCTGGGCGAGTTCGGCCTTCTTGGCCTTGGTGATGCCGAAGTGCTCCAGGGTCGGCCGGCCGCTGGTGTCGTCCGGGTTGGCGAACGTCTCGCCGAGCGCGCCCGAGATCGGCCAGCGCAGCCACACCAGCCCGCCGCCCGCCACCGGGTACAGCGCCGAGTACTTGGAGGCGGCCACCGGGAACGGCGTGACCCGGCTCTCCAGCCCCTCGACCTCGACGGTCACGGCCCCGCTGTCCCCGTTGTCGTCGTCCTCCACCGGATCGAGGCCCCCGGCGGCCGGGCGGCCCTCCGGGTTCACCGCGAACGGGGAGGGCGTCGCGGAGGACAGCGGCACCAGGTACGGGCGGCAGCCCAGCGGGAAGGACAGGTCACCGGTGTGCACGTCGTAGACCGGGTCGAAACCGCGCCAGGACAGGAAGGCGAGGTAGCGGCCGTCGCGGGTGAAGACCGGGTTCTCGTCCTCGAAGCGGCCGTTGGTGACGTCGACGATGAGCCGCTCCCCGTCCTGTGTCCCGGTCAGCCGGGCCATCTTGATCTGGCGCAGGGTCCGCCCGATGCCCGGGTGCGACCAGGTGAGCCACGCCCCGTCCGGCGAGAACGCGAGGTCGCGCACGGGCCCGTTGACCGACCGGATCAACTCGGTGACCTCGCCGTCGGATTCCTCCGTGACGTCGAGGAGGAGGAGCCGGCCGTCGTGCGAGGCGACCGCCAGCCGCTCGCCCTCCGGGTCCGAGACCAGCTCGTGCACCCGGCCCAGCGCACCGGGGGCCAGACGCCGGGGCTCACGGTCGCCGCTCACCCGGGGCAGGGAGGCGATCTCGACGGCGTCCTCGCCCTCGGCGTCCGTCACATACGCCACCCGCCCGCTGCCGCCGAGCATCTCCGGCAGCCGCACCCGGACGCCCGGGGTGTCGGTGAGGGTGCGGGCCGGGCCGTCCCGGTGGGTCAGCCAGTACAGGCTGCCGCGCACGACGACCGCGCCGGCCCGCCCGGTCTCGTCGACCGAGAGCCCGTCGACGTGCCGGGACGCGGCCACCTGATAGGGACGCCGCCCCGCGCGCGGCCCGCTCAGCCGTACGTCCAGCCGGCGCGGCTCGGAGTGTGGGGACAGGTCGTCGACCAGCCACAGGTCGCCCCCGCACTGGTACACCACCCGGGTGCCGTCGCTCGCGGCGTGCCGGGCGTAGAAGGCGTCGTGGTCGGTGTGCCGGCGCAGGCCGGAGCCGTCGTAGGCGCAGGAGTAGAGGTTGCCGACGCCCTCGTGGTCGGAGAGGAACGCGATGCGGCCGCCGACGAACATGGGGGAGTGCAGATGGCCGCCCAGGCCTTCCAGCAGCCGTTCGCCGTGCAGCCAGAGCCGGCCCGTGGCGCCGCCGCGGTAGCGCTTCCAGGAGGCCGGTTCATGCGGCGGGGTGCCGGTCAGGAGCAGGGACCTGCGCTCCCCGTCCACGTCGGCGACCTGGATGTCGGAGACCGGCCCCCAGGGCAGTTTGCGGCCCGGGTCGCCGCCGGGAGAGACCTTGTAGGCCCAGGTGTAGAACGAGAAGGGCTCGCCGTGCGAGGCCACCGCCAGGATCTCCCCCTCCGGGGTCCAGCCGCAGACCCGGGTGTCGGCGCTGCCCCAGTGGCTCACCTGGCGGCCCGGGCCGCCGTCCACCGGGACGACGTGGACCTCGGGCACCAGGGTGCGCCAGCTGGTCCAGGCGAGGTGGCGGCCGTCGGGCGAGAAGCGCGGGTGGCCCGCCTTGGTGCGGTCGACGGTGAGCCGCCAGGCCCGGCCGGGGGCGTCGAGCGGGGCGAGCCAGAGGTCGTCCTCGGCCACGAAGCACAGCAGGTCGTCATGGAGGTGCGGCAGACGCAGATAGGTCACCACCTCATGCTTTGCCGGGGGACGTACCGGGGCAACTCAGCCCACATGTGCGACCGTGACCCAGCACATGTACGAAACGGTTTCGTTTTCTTCGGGGCTGCGCTATCTTCGTCACGTACGACACCGTGTCGTACGGAGCAGGAAGGTGGAAGAGATGGCTGAGGTCGCCGCCGCGCGTCGCAGTCGGATCACCCCCGAGCGTGAGGCCGAGCTCTACGCGGCCGTGCTCGACCTGCTCCGCGAAGTCGGCTACGACGCCCTCACCATGGACGCCGTGGCCGCGCGCACCCGCTCCAGCAAGGCCACCCTCTACCGCCAGTGGGGCGGCAAGGCCCAGCTGGTCGTCAAGGCGCTCCGGCACATCAAGCCGGTGAAGAACCTCGACGAGATCGACACCGGCTCGCTGCGCGGCGACTTCCACGCCCTCATGGCGCGTGCGGACGACGCCGAGATGGAGCAGAACGGCGCGCTGATGCGCGGCCTGGCCACGGCGATGCACGCCAACCCGGACCTCCACAGCGAGTTCAGGAGCCAGATCATCGAGCCGGAGATCGCGGACTCGCGCCGTCTCCTCCAGCGTGCCGTCGACCGGGGCGAGGTCCGTCCGGACTGCCCCGCGCTGGAGTTCGTGGTGCACATGATGCTCGGCGCCTTCGTCACCTGCTCGGTCCTCGAGGACAAGCCGCCGACGACGGCCTTCCTCACCTCGTACATCGACGCCGTGGTTCTCCCCGCCCTCGGCGTGCCCACCGAGTAGTCCCCCAGCAAGCCCCCTACCTGACGTCTCCGCTCACGTCGTCGGGCTGATCACCCCTGCCCTGAAGACCCCACGACTGACCGGGAGTACGCCCTCGTGGCCACATTCCTCTACACACTCGGCCGGCTCTCGTTCCGGCGGCGGCACGTCGTCGCCCTGATATGGGTGGTCCTGCTGACCCTCGCGGGTGCCGGCGCGGCCGGCGCCCCCGCCGCGGGCAACAGCTCGTTCTCCATCCCCGGCACCGAGGCCCAGAAGGCCTTCGACCTGCTGGAGCAGCGCTTCCCCGGCACCAGTGCCGACGGCGCCACCGCACGCGTCGTCTTCAAGGCGCCGAGCGGCGAGAAGATGACCGACCCCGGCAACAGGGCGACGGTCCAGGACACGGTGAAGGAGCTGTCCGTCGGCTCCGAGGTCGTCCGCGTCACCGACCCGTACCGGGCGAAGGCCGTCAGCGAGGACGGCACCATCGCCTACGCGCAGGTGTCGTACAAGGTCTCCGGCATGGAGCTGGACGACGCCGCCAAGGACGCCCTCAAGGACAGCGCGCACGACGCGCGGAAGGCCGGGCTGACCGTCGAGATCGGCGGTGACGCCCTCCAGGCCGTTCCGCACACCGGCTCCAGCGAGATCATCGGCATCGCGGTCGCCGCGGTCGTCCTGGTCATCACCTTCGGCTCGCTCGTCACGGCCGGACTGCCGCTGCTGACGGCGCTCATCGGCGTCGGCATCGGCGTCTTCGCGATCACGGGTCTGGCCAGTGCGCTGGACCTGGGCACGACCACGTCCACCCTCGCGATGATGATCGGCCTGGCCGTCGGCATCGACTACGCGCTGTTCATCGTCTCCCGCTACCGCGCCGAACTGGCCGAGGGCCGCGAGCGCGAGGAAGCGGCGGGCCGGGCCGTCGGCACGGCGGGCTCCGCGGTGGTCTTCGCCGGTCTGACCGTGGTGATCGCGCTGGTCGGCCTGTCCGTCGTCAACATCCCGATGCTGACGAAGATGGGCATCGCGGCGGCCGGAACGGTGGCCATCGCGGTGCTCATCGCCCTGACGATGATCCCCGCACTGCTCGGATACGCCGGCCGGAAGGTCAGGCCGATGGGGGAGAAGGGCAAGCGCCTCGGCCGGGCGAAGAAGCAGGACAAGCCGGCCAAGCCGAATCTGGGCACCCGCTGGGCGAGCTTCGTCGTGCGCCGCCCGCTCGCGGTCCTGCTCCTCGGCGTCATCGGCCTCGGCGCGGCGGCCGTGCCCGCGACCTCCCTCGAACTGGGCCTGCCCGACGACGGCTCCCAGCCCGTCTCCACCACCCAGCGCCGCGCCTACGACCTGCTGTCCGAGGGCTTCGGGCCGGGCTTCAACGGCCCGCTGATGGTCGTCGTCGACGCGAAGGACAGCGCCGACCCCAAGGCGGTCTTCGCCGAGACCCGCGACGAGATCAAGGGCCTGAAGGACGTCGTGACGGTCACGCCGGCGCAGCCCAACAAGGCCGGTGACACCGCCACCATCACCGTGATCCCCGGCTCCAAGCCGTCCTCCGTCACGACGGAGGACCTGGTGCACGGCATCCGGGACGCGGGCGCGGGCATCAAGACCGACACCGACGCCAACGTCCTGGTCACCGGCAGCACGGCGATGAACATCGACGTCAGCGAGAAGCTCGACGACGCGCTGGTGCCGTACCTGGTGCTGGTCGTCGGTCTGGCCTTCCTCCTGCTGATCGTGGTCTTCCGCTCGATCCTGGTCCCGCTGAAGGCGGCCCTCGGCTTCCTGCTGTCGGTGATGGCGGCCCTCGGCGCGGTCGTCGCGGTCTTCCAGTGGGGCTGGCTGTCGGACCTGATGGGCGTGGAGCAGACCGGACCGGTCATGTCGATGATGCCGATCTTCATGGTCGGCGTGGTCTTCGGCCTGGCGATGGACTACGAGGTTTTCCTCGTGACCCGGATGCGCGAGGCCTACGTCCACGGGGAGAAGCCGGCCCAGGCCGTGGTCACCGGCTTCCGGCACGGCGCTCGGGTCGTCACCGCCGCCGCGGTGATCATGATGGCCGTCTTCGCCGGCTTCATCGGCTCGTCCGAGTCCATGGTCAAGATGATCGGCTTCGGCCTCGCGATCGCCGTGTTCTTCGACGCGTTCGTCGTCCGCATGGCCGTCGTCCCGGCCGTCCTGGCCCTCCTCGGCCGCACGGCCTGGTGGCTGCCCAGGTGGCTCGACCGCGCGCTGCCCAACGTGGACGTGGAGGGCGAGGGGCTGCGTACCGCCCCCGGCGACGACGACGGCGACAGGGAACTGGTCCGCGTCTGACCGCTCGTGAGAGACCGGCCGGTGAGGCACCGTGGGGACGGTGCGCCCTCACCGGCCTTTCACCTGGGCACCTCGACTTCGGCCCACACCGTCTTGCGCGGGTGTGGACCCGGCGTCACGCCCCAGCGGCCGGCGAGGGCGGCCACGATGAGGAGGCCACGGCCGCTGCCGGCGTCCGGCACCGGCCGGGTGGGGTGGGGAAGCCGGTCGCCGCGCGTGTCCGTGACCTCGATGCGGAGGGTGCCGCCGACGACGTAGAGCGTCAGCCGGAAGTCCCGGCCGGGTACGCGCCCGTGGGTGGCGGCGTTGGTCGCGAGCTCGGCGACGATCTGCTCGGCCGGGTCCAACGGCACTCCCCACGAGCGGAGTTGCTCGGTGGCGAGGAGCCGGGCGAGCCGGGCTCCCCGGGGTGTGGGGGAGAGCAGAAGGCTGACGTTGCGGACGGTGGTCTCCTGGTTCATGTGACTCAGCGTGGCGGAGTCTGCCTACCGTGATCAGCGACAGCACGTGTGCGTACCACTACTGTCCGGAGCTTGTCTCGTGCTGTCTCGGCTGTCCCGGGCGTTGTACGGGTACGGCTGCGCGATGGAGGTGGGGCATGAACGAGGCTGTCGACGAGGCCGGCTGGGATGTCGAGCCGGGGGACGAGATCGAGCCGCTGGTGCAGGCGGTGGGGAAGCTGCTGAAGGTGTGCCGGGAAGGGGCGGGGATGCGGGTCGCCGAGTTGGGCGAGGTACTCGGCTACGGCGAGGACATGATCCGCAAGATGGAACGGGGGGCGCGGATTCCCCGACCGGAGTGCCTGGACAGGGCGGACCAGGTGCTGAACGCCCAAGGGCATCTGAGGGCGTTCACGAAGGACATGGAGAGGGCTCGGTACCCGAAGAAGGTGCGGGAGCTGGCGCAGTTGGAGGAGCGGGCGGTGGAGATGCTGCTCTACAGCAATCACAACGTCCACGGACTCCTGCAGACGCCGGAGTATGCGAGGGCGCTGTTCGAGATGCGCCAGCCTGCCCTTTCTGCCGACGTGATCGAGCGGGAGAGCGCCGCACGCATGGCCCGCAAGGCTGTCTTCGAGCGGGATCCTGCCCCGGATCTCAGTTTTGTCCAGGAACAGGTGACGCTCGAACGGCCACTCGGGGGCAAGATGGTGTTGCGCCGCCAACTCGAACACCTGCTGGAGGTGGCCAAGTTGCGGAACGTGGCGCTCCAAGTCATGCCGACCGATCGGGACGAGCACGCGGGTACGCAGGGCCTGATCGAGGTGCTGAAGTTCGCTGACGGCACGGCCATCGGGCGGTCCGAGGGCGCGTTCAACGGCCGCCCGGTCTCAAGTCCCCGCGATCTACGGGTCCTTGAACTGCGCTATGGCATGATCCGGGCGCAGGCTCTCACGCCAAGGGAGTCGCAGACCTTTATCGAGCAAGTGCTGGGGAGACTATGAGCACGCCGGAACTCCACTGGTTCAAGAGCAGCTACAGCAGTAGCAGCGAACCCGGCGACTGCGTAGAGGTCGCCCACACCCCCGCCGCGACCCACATCCGTGACTCCAAGATCCCAGGGACTCCCCACGTGACGGTCGTCTCCGCCACGTGGGAGTCGTTCCTCGCGTACGTCACCGAGTGACTGTCGGCCGACCCGGGCTTTCCTACGCTGCCTGGGGGTGGAGGACCACCTTCGTGTAGCCCTCGACGCGCTTGTCGAACTTCTCGTATGCCGACGGGGCCTGGTCGAGCGGCAGTTCGTGCGAGACGACGAAGCTGGGCTTCGCGCGATCCTCGATGATCATGTCCCGCAGGTGCCGGTTGTACCGCTTGACGTTGCACTGCCCGGTGCCCATGCGGAGCCCCTTCTCGAAGAGGCGCCCGATGGAGACCATCAGCATGCCCTTCTTGGCCTGCTCGTCCGGACCGCCCGGGTCGCTCGGGACGTAGAGGCCGGGGATGCCGAGCGCACCTGTAGGCCGGACCGTCTCGACGAGGGAGTTCAGCACGACCGCCGGTTCCTCACGGTCCTCGCCCTGCGCCTGGGCCTGGTAGCCCACGGCGTCGATTCCCTTGTCGGTCCCTTCGCCGCCGGTCTGTTCCTTGATCTGCTCCGCCGGGTTGCCCTGGGTGAAGTCGATCGGGACCGCGCCGATCTCCTCGGCCTTCTGGAGACGTTCCGCAACCCGGTCGACCACGAACACCTTGCTCGCACCGCGCAGCATCGCGGAGTAGGCGGCCATCAGCCCGACCGGCCCGGCGCCGTACACGGCGACCGTGTCACCGGGGCGCACGTCGGCCAGTTCGTTGCCGTGGTACCCCGTCGGGAAGATGTCCGCGAGCAGGACGAAATCGGCCTCCTGCTCCGTGCCCTCCGGGAGCTTCAGGCAGTTGAAGTCGGCGTACGGGACCCGTACGTACTCCGCCTGGCCTCCGGTGTAGGGCCCCATCGCGACGTAGCCGTAGGCGCCGCCGGCGAAGCCCGGGTTCACCGTCAGGCAGAAGCCCGTGAAGCCCGCCGAGCAGTTCTTGCAGAACCCGCAGGCGACATTGAACGGCATGACCACCCGGTCGCCCTTGCTGAGGGTGGTGACCCCCTCTCCTGTCTCCTCGACGACGCCGAGGTTCTCGTGGCCGAACACGATGCCCGGCTCCGCGGCCGTGCGGCCCTCGTACATGTGCAGGTCGGAGCCGCAGATGGCCGTTGACGTGACCCGGACGAGCACATCGTTCGGGTGTTGAATCCGTGGATCCTCCACTTGCTCTATCGCTACCTCGAAGGGGCCCTTATATACAACAGCCCTCATCGTCAAGCACCTCCATCTGTGCCGTGGCTCATATACCAGGCTGGTGCATGATGAGATGATTTGCACCCAGAGGAGAGAGGAAGCAGGGCTTTGTCACGACGTATCGGCACCCTTCTCGTGGCGGTCTCCGGACTGTCCGGCACCACCTACCCGGTCGGGACCCGCGTGGCCATCCAGGGCACCGGCGGTTCCGTCGACGGCTTCGTCGACGGCGACTGGCTGCCGCTCGCCTGGTGGGAGTTCGCGGACGTCCGGCCGGAGGACGCCGCCGGCTGAACCGGACCGGGGCAGCGCGCCGATACCGCCTCGCATGCCCCGTACACGTACCGCTAGCGTGCACGGCATGACGACGACAGCCGCCACTGACGCCGAGAACTCCGGAGCACATCCCCGTTTCGCCGAGGCCCTGCGGGAGCTCGGGCTCGGGGACCTCGTGCGGCGGGTCCGCCGCTTCCCGGACGCCACCCGTACCGCCGCCGAGGCCGCCGCCGCGATCGGGTGCGAGCTGAGCCAGATCTGCAAGTCGCTGATCTTCGCTGCGGACGGGGCGCCCGTGCTCGTGCTGATGGACGGCGCCTCCCGGGTGGACCTCGAACTCGTCCGCAAGGAGCTCGGCGCGGACAAGGTCACCCGGGCCAAGGTGGACGTCGTGCGGGAGACCACCGGGTACGCCATCGGCGGCGTGCCGCCCTTCGGGCACCGCACCAGGACCCGCGTGCTCGCCGACCGGTCCCTGCTGGAGCACGACGTCGTCTGGGCCGCGGCCGGGACGCCGTACACCGTCTTCCCCATGGCCCCCGCGGACCTCGTCACCCACGCCGACGGCATCCTGGTGGACGTGCGCGAGCGCACCCCGTGACACCCCTGGTCACCGCTGCCGTCCTGCTCGCCGCCGTCACCCACGCCGGCTGGAACGCCCTCGCCCACAAGATCACCGACAAGCTGGCAGGCTTCGCGCTGATCTCGGGCGGGGGCGTTGCCATCGGGCTGGCACTCGCGCCCTTCGTGGCCTTCCCGGCAGCCCGGGCCTGGCCGTATCTGCTCGCCTCCGCCGCCGTTCACATCGCCTACTACGCCCTGGTGATGAAATCCTTCCGGCTGGGCGACTTCGGGCAGGCCTACCCCATCGCCCGGGGCACCGCGCCCCTCGTCGTGACCCTGCTCGCCGCCCTCTTCGCACACGAGGTGCCCGACGGGTGGGCCGCCGCCGGGATCGCCCTGTCCTGCGCGGGGCTGACCGGCGTCGCCCTGTGGGGACTGCGGGGCCGGCGGCCCGACTGGGCGGCGATCGGGGCGGCCCTCGCGACCGGGCTGACCATAGCGGTGTACACCGTCGTCGACGGGCTGGGCGTGCGGGCCTCCGGGTCCTCCCTGGGCTACATCGTCTGGCTGATGACGGTCCAGGGGGTCGCCGTCCCGGCATACGCCGTGTGGCGTTGGCGCGGGCGGACCGTCGCCCTGCTGCGGCCGTTCGCCGGAGTCGGGCTGCTCGGCGCCGCGCTGTCCGTCGTCGCCTACGCCCTCGTCCTGTGGGCCCAGGCCAGGGCCGAACTCGCCCCCGTCGCGGCCCTGCGCGAGTCGTCGGTCATCGTGGGCGCGGCGATCGGGGCCGTCTTCTTCAAGGAGCGGTTCGGGGCTCCGAGGATCGCGGCGGCCGGGTTGCTGGTCGTCGGGATCGGGCTGATGCTGCACGCCGGGTAGGGGCCGCCGGACGGGTGCGTCCGGGCGGTGCGAGGAGCACCCTGGAACTAAGCGTTCCGGAGGTGATCGTCATGATGCACACCACAGTCGGGTGGCACGTCGAGATGGAGTTCACGGAGGACGAGCAGCACACGCGAGCCGTAGCGATGGTCCGCCTGCCCGACGGCACCGAGGTACGGGCGCGCGGGCACGCCAGCCGGCACCGGACCGACGCCAATCAGCCGAGGGTGGGGGAGGAGATCGCCGGGGCCCGGGCGCTCAACGAACTCGCCATGGCGTTGCTGAGCAAGGCCCACGAGGAGATCGACCAGGCGTCCGGGCGGACTTCCCACCCCATCCACGTCTAGAGGCCCAGCACTCCCCGTACCGCCCGCACCAGCCCCTGCGCCCGCGGGTCCGCCGTCACCGTCTTGCGGAAGCCGTTGGTGACGTAGCCGAAGGCGATTCCGGTCTCCGGGTCGGCGAAGCCGAGGGCGCCGCCGCGGCCCGGGTGGCCGAAGGAACCCGGGGTGAGGAAGGGCGAGGCGCTGCCGTGCAGCATGTAGCCGAGGCCGAAGCGGGTGCCGACCATCAGGACCCGGTCGGGGCCCGCCGCCTCCTCGGCACGGGCCAGTTCCACCGTCTGTGGCGTGAAGAGGCGTGCGGCGCCGGCCGTCTCGCCGATCAGGGTCGCGTAGAAGCGGGCCAGTCCGTCCGCCGTCGCCATGGCGTTCGTCGCGGGGAGGGCGCTCGCGCGGTAGGCGGGGTCGTTCTGGTCCGGGAACGGGGAGATCGCGGCGAAGGCCCGGCGCGTCAGGGAGGCCGGGTCCTCGTAGGCCTCGGTGACCGAGCGCTTCGGCCGGGCGCGCAGGCCCCCGGCCGGTTCGGCTCCCTCGACGCGGCCCACCCGCCCGACCCGGCCGGCCTCCGACTCCGGAAGACCGAGCCAGAGGTCCAGGCCCAGCGGGCCGGTGACCTGGGAGGCGAGCCACTCCCCGGTGCTCTGCCCGGTCACGCGCCGCGCGAGTTCGTCGAGCAGCCAGCCGTAGGTGAGCGCGTGGTAGCCGTGGTCGGTGCCGGGCTCCCACGCGGGGGCCTGCGCGGCGACCGCCTCCGGGCCACGCAGCGGGTCGAGGGCCTCCTGCGGGGTGAGCGGCCGGTCGAGGACGGGCAGCCCGGCGCGGTGGTTCAGCACGTGCCGGACCAGCACCCGCTCCTTGCCCCGCGCCTTGAACTCGGGCCAGTAGTGCCCCACCGGCGCGTCCAGGTCGAGCTGCCCGCGCTGGTGCAACAGCAGGAGGACGGCGGCGGCGACCCCCTTGGTCGCCGAGCGCACGACCTGGGCGGTGCCGCGCTCCCAGGGAGCCGTGCCGTCGACGTCCTTGGTGCCGCCCCACAGATCGACGACCTTCCGCCCGTCCCGGTAGACGGCGACAGCGGCGCCCCGGTCGCCGAGCGTTTCGAAGTTCCGTACGAACGCGTCCCTCACCGGCTCGAAGCCCTCGGCCACTGTGCCGTGCACGTCCACGCCCGTACTCCTCGTCTCGCCGCTGTGCTCGTGATGCCCTCCCTAGCCAAGCAGGATGGTCACGTCGATGTTCCCGCGGGTCGCGTTCGAGTACGGGCAGACCTCGTGGGCGGCGTCCACCAGCTTGGTCGCGAGGTGGGGGTCGACGACCGGCAGGGAGACGCTGAGGGCGACCGCGAGGCCGTAACCGCGCTGTCGGTTGGGGCCGAGGCCGACCTTCGCGGAGACCGTGGAGCCGGTCAGGTCGTAGCCCTCGCGGTTGCCGACGAGGATCAGGGCGTTGTGGAAGCAGGAGCTGTAGCCGGCCGCGAAGAGCTGTTCCGGGTTGGTGCCGTTGCCGTCGCCGCCGAGCTGCGGGGGCATCGCCACCCTGAGGTCGAGCTGACCGTCCTGGCTGGTGACGTAGCCGTCGCGACCGCCGTGCGCGGTGGCCTCCGCCACGAACATGATCTTCGTCGGGCGGGTGTCGACGGCGGGGCCGTCAGTCATGCTGTCCTCCCCCGGAACCAGGTGTGCACCAACACATCGTGCACAAGGTACTGACCGGTAACCCCTCGGTCGTGCCCAGGGGGTGGCAACCGCGGGTAACCCTCAGCGGGCCCGGTCCGCCGCCGACTCCGCCCGCTCCGCCAGGCGCCACAGCTCCGTACGCAGCCGCCCGGCCTCCGCCGCGTCCAGCCCCGTCGCCGTGAGCAGCGCGCCGGGCACCCGCCCCGCCCGCTCCCGCAGCTCCTCCCCGCGCCCGGTCACGGCCACGAGCACCGACCGCTCGTCCCGCGCCGACCGCTCACGCCGGACGAGACCGGCTCCCTCCAGGCGCTTCAGCAGCGGGGACACCGTGCCGTAGTCGAGACGGAGAGCCGCGGCCAGTTCCTTGACCGTCGTCTCGCCGCGCTCCCAGAGGGCCAGCAGCACCAGATACTGCGGGTAGGTGAGGCCCAGCTCGTCGAGGAGCGGGCGGTACGCCGCCGTCACCGCGCGCTGGGCGGCGTACAGCGCGAAGCACAGCTGCTCGTCCAGCAGCGGTGATCCGTCGCTCTCCTCGTTCGTCACGCGCCCATTGTCACGGACGGGCCCCAGCCGCCGGGACGGAACGCGGATCGAAACCGAATGGCAGCTCCAGACGGTGGGCCCGCATCAGCTCCTCGTCCGAGAGCAGTGCGCCGGTCGGACCGTCGGCCGCGATCACCCCGTCGCTGAGGATCAGGGAGCGCGAGCACAGCTCCAGGGCGTAGGGGAGGTCGTGCGTGACCATCAGCACGGTCACGTCCAGGGAGCGCAGGATGTCCGCCAGCTCGCGGCGGGAGGCGGGGTCGAGGTTGGAGGAGGGCTCGTCCAGCACGAGGATCTCCGGCTCCATCGCCAGCACGGTCGCGACGGCCACGCGGCGGCGCTGCCCGAAGGACAGGTGGTGCGGCGGGCGGTCCTTGAACCCCGCCATGCCGACCCGCTCCAGGGCCCGCTCCACGCGCTCCTCCAGCTCGGGCCCCTTCACTCCGGCCGCCGCCGGCCCGAACGCCACGTCCTCCCGGACCGTCGGCATGAACAGCTGGTCGTCCGGGTCCTGGAAGACGATGCCGACCCGGCGCCTGACCTCGGCCATGTTGCGCTTGTCCACGGGCAGCCCGGCGACCTTCACCGTGCCGGCGCCGCCGGTCAGGATGCCGTTGAGGTGGAGTACGAGGGTCGTCTTGCCGGCGCCGTTCGGCCCGAGCAGCGCGACCCGCTCGCCGCGGGCGATCGAGAAGTCGACACCGAAGAGGGCCTGGTGCCCGTCGGGGTAGGCGAAGGCCAGTCCGGCCACGTCGAGTGAAGGGGTCGCATCGGTCACAGGGTCCATCCCAGCAGACAGACGAGGAGGGCGGCGCAGGGGAGGGCGAGGGCGTACGACCACTGCGCCCGGGACGCGGTCACCTCGTCGATGACGGGCATGGAGCCGGCGTATCCGCGGCTGACCATGGCCAGGTGTACCCGCTCGCCGCGCTCGTAGGAGCGGATGAACAGCGCGCCCGCCGACTTCGCGAGCACACCCCAGTGCTTCACGCCACTGGCTTCGAAGCCGCGTGACTCCCGGGCGATCCGCATGCGCCGCATCTCGTCGGTGATGACATCGCCGTAGCGGATCATGAAGGACGCGATCTGCACCAGGAGCGGCGGGAGCTTGAGGCGCTGGAGGCCGAGGAGCAGTTCGCGGAGTTCGGTCGTGGCGGCCAGCAGCACCGAGGCCGCGACACCGAGGGTGCCCTTGGCGAGCACGTTCCAGGCGCCCCACAGACCGTTGACGCTCAGGGACAGGCCGAGGACGTCGACCCGTTCGCCCTCCGCCACGAACGGCATCAGCACCGCGAACGCGACGAACGGCACCTCGATCAGCAGCCGCCTGAGAAGGAACGCCGCGGGCACACGCGCGACGTAGGCGACGGCCCCGAGCAGGACCGCGTACAGGCCGAACGCCCACATCGCCTCGCGCGGTGTCGACACCACGACCACCACGAAGGCGAACACGGCCGCGAGTTTGGTGTGCGGCGGCAGGCCGTGCACGGGCGAGTGCCCGTGCCGGTACAGCTTGTGCGCGTGCCCGGCTCCCACGTCAGACGCTCGTCATGCTCGTCGTGTCCGACGGGGAGGTGTCGTCCGTACGGCGGCGGCGCACGGCCCAGAACACGCCGGTGCCCGCCACCACCGTGACGCCCACACCGATCACGCCCGCAAGCCCCCCGGACAGGCGGGCGTCGTCGACGTCCTCGACGCCGTAGTCGGCGAGCGGGGAGCCGGCGACGGCGTGCTCCTCGGCCTTCTTGTCGATGCCGTGGTCGGCGGCGACCTTCTCCAGCCCGTCGGGGCTCGCGGAGGCGTAGAAGCTGACGAACCCGGCCAGTACGAGGGAGGCGACCAGGCCGGCGGCCCACACCTTGCGGTGCGAGGTCCGGGCGGCCACCGGGGCGGGCGCGGGCTCGGCCTCGGGGGCGTCGACCAGTTCGCCGTTCACCCGCAGCTTGAGCTTCTGCGTCAGCCCCCGCGCTCCGTACACCAGGTCCGGGCGTACGGCGATGACCGAGCCGACGGTCAGGGCGGTGATCGCGGCCTCGCCGATGCCGATCAGGACGTGCACGCCGATCATGGCGGTGGCGACCTTGCCGATCGACACGTCGGTGGTGCCGCCGACCGCGTACATCAGCGTGAAGGCCAGCGCGGCGGCCGGCACGGAGATCAGGGCGGCGACGAAGGAGGCCGCGGTGACCGACCGGCGGGTGCGGGGCAGCACCTTGACCAGGCCGCGGAAGAGGGCGTAGGCGACGACCGTGGTCACGATCGCCATGTTGGTGATGTTCACGCCCAGCGCGGTCAGGCCGCCGTCCGCGAAGAGGATGCCCTGCATCAGCAGGACGACGGACACGCACAGCACCCCGGTGTACGGGCCGACGAGTATCGCCGCCAGCGCACCGCCGAGCAGATGGCCGCTGGTCCCCGCCGCGACGGGGAAGTTCAGCATCTGCACCGCGAAGATGAAGGCCGCGACAAGCCCGGCCAGCGGCGCGGTGCGCTCGTCGAGTTCGCGGCGTGCGCCGCGCAGGCTCACGGCGACGGCGCCCGCGGCGATCACACCGGTGGCTGCTGAGGTGGGCGCGTTGATGAATCCGTCAGGTACATGCACCGTTCGATGATGTGGCTTGATGCGAACAGTTTGCAAGAGCGTGCCGCTCGTTTTATCTCACCCGTGATATATGCACCTCAAGGGGCGCAATCCGGAAATTATGCGACATTGGAGGGGGAGTGGACGCAGAGTTTCCACTCGGAACGCGCACGGTGAAGGGGCTGTCCGATGTCCGTAGTCGAGCAGTACGCGCGAGCCCACATCGTCTCGGACGCGGCCGTCCCGCTCGTCGACGAGTTGGAGGCGGTTCCGGTCACCCTGCGCTACGACCCCGACCACGATCCCCGGTCGGTGCGCATGGTGCTGCCCGGTGCGGGGGGCGGCGAATGGACCTTCCGCCGCGAACTCCTGGAGGAGGGCCTGCGGGCCCCCGCGGGCAGCGGCGAAGTGCGGGTGTGGCCCTGCGGCCGGGTGCAGGTCGTGGTGGAGTTCCACTCGCCGCAGGGCGTTTCGGTCGTGCAGTTCGAGCAGCAGGCGCTGCTGCGGTTCCTGCGGCGGACGTACACGGCCGCCGCGGAACCGGTGACGCACTGACCCCGGGGCTCAGCCGCCCGCCTTCAGCAGCGCCGCCACGATCGGACCGGCCGTCGAACCGCCGTGCCCGCCCTGCTGGACCACGCCCGCGGCGGCCAGGTCGCCCCGGTAGGCCGTGAACCACCCGTTCGGCTTCTTCTGCCCGTCGACCTCGGCCGACCCGGTCTTCGCGCCGACGTCACCGCCGACCCCGGCCATCGCCTCCGCGGCCGTGCCGTACGCGGCCGTGTACGACATCAGTTCACGCAGCGCGGACAGGATGCCCGCGGACATCGTGCGCGAGGCCTTCGCCAGCCCGCGCCCGTCCACCTCCGGGGAGACCAGGTAGGGCTGGTGGAACGTGCCGGCCTTGACCGTCGCCGACACCGACGCCATGTTCAGCGGGTTCATGCGGACTCCGCCCTGCCCGATCAGCGAGGCCCCCATCTGGGCCGCCGACTGCACCGGCACCGCGCCGTCGAAGGACGGCACACCGATCGCCCAGTTGTTCAGCCCCAGACCGAAGACCTGCTGGGCCTGCTTGGTCAGGTCGTCGTTCTTCAGCTTCGGCGCCTGGCTGATGAAGGCCGTGTTGCAGGAGCGGGCGAAGCTCGCCTTGAAGGTGCCGTTCTTGATCTCGAACTTGTCGTCGTTCTGGAACTTCCAGTGGCCGTACGTGAAGTACTTCGGGCACGGGTGCTTCTTGTCCGCCGAGGCCAGGCCCTTTTCGAGCAGCAGCGAGGAGGTGATGACCTTCATCGTGGAGCCGGGGGCCAGGGAGCCCTGGAAGGCGGTGTTGAAGCCGGGGGAGGCGTTGGCGGCGGCCAGGATCTCGCCGGTCGACACCCGCACCACGGCCACCGACGACCGGGCCTTCTTCGCGACCTGTCGCTCGGCGGCGGCCTGGAGCGCCGGGTCCAGCGTGGTCCTCACCGTGCCCGGTGTGCCCTCGCTCAGCTCCAGCAGGGTCTTGTCCGAGAGGTCCTTCGCCTTGGCGGCCTTCCCGCGCACCACGCGCAGTTCGATACCGGCCTTGCCACCGGCCTCCTTGCCGTACTTCTCGCGCAGTCCGTCCAGGACCGGGCCGATCGAGGCGTACTTCTTGGTGGTCAGCTCACCGCCGTCCCGGTCGAGGGCCTTGACCGGGGGTGTGCCCGCCTCGCCGGTGACCAGCTCGTCACCGTCCTTGAGGTCCGGGTGGACCACCGTCGAGTGCCAGTCGACCAGGGGCTTGCCGTCGCTGGTGCGGCGCATGACGGTCAGCGCGCTGTCGTACGTCAGCGGCTTCTCGGTGCCCTTGTACGCCACCGTGGCCTTGACGGTGAACGGCACCTTGTCACCGGCGGGCGTGCCCGGGGTGAGGGTGACGTCCTCGATGTGGGCGTCCTTGGTGTAGCCGGTGAGCAGCTGCCGGGCCGCGGAGGGGGCGTCGGTGGCGGCGGCGGCCTGGGGGACCTTGCCGGACTCCCAGGCGGTGAGGAAGGCACGGGCGGTGGTGGTGACCTCGGCCGACGACAGCGGGCCGGTCTTCACCTCGGGCTTCCGGTCCGGGGCCCGCGTCCCGTCGTCGGCAGCGGCCCCGCTGCCGAACAGCGCGTAGGCGCCGAATCCGGCGCCGCCGACGACCACGGCGATCATCCCGCCGATCACGGCGGGTCTCGTCTTCCGTCGCTCGGCGACGCGCCTTCTGTTGCCCACTGCTGTTCGTTCCTCCGCGAATCCCCAGGGTCACCGTTGCCCTCGGCTGTCCCAACGACGGCCACCACCCTAGAGTCCCGTCCCGCGCAGGTGAGATCAGCCACCCGTTCGTAGCACGGCTGCGACAATCGGCCCGGCCGCGTCCCCGCCGTGTCCACCCTCCTCGGTCATGGCCGCCGCCGCGATGTCGTTGCGGAAGCCGGTGAACCAGCTGTTGGACTTGGCGTTGCCGTCCACCTCGGCCGAACCGGTCTTGGCGCCGATGTCGCCGCCGAGTCCGGCCATGGCCTGCATGGCCGTGCCCTGCGTGGCGGTGAGCCGCATCATCTGCTTGAGCTGGGCGGCGGTGCTCGCCCGCAGGCCCCGGGCCCGGGCCGGCTCGCGGCCGTCCAGTTCGGGCGAGACGAGGTAGGGCTGGCGGAAGGTGCCGGTGATCGCGGTCGCGGTCACCGAGGCCATGTTCAGCGGGCTCATCTGGACCTGGCCCTGCCCGATGGCGCCCGCCGCCCGGTCCGGCCCGTCGACCGCGGGGACCCGGCCGTCGAAGGAGACGATGCCGGTCTTCCAGTTGTCCTGCCCCAGCCCGAAGCGCTCCTCGGCCTCCTGGGTCAGCGAGGCGTCCGTGAGCGGCTTCTCGTCGATGAGCTTGATGAAGGCGGTGTTGCAGGACCGCATGAAGCTGCCCGCGAGCGTGGCGTTCTCGTCGGGCTTCATGTTCGTGAGGTTCTTGAACGTCTGGCTCTGCCACACGGCGGTGTCGGGGCAGGGCGCCGGACCGTTCATCGAGGTCACGCCGTTGTCGATGAGCATCGCGGCGGTGATGATCTTCATGGTGGAGCCGGGCGCCGCCTGGCCTTCGAAGGCCGCGTTGAAGCCGTCCGTGCGGTTGTTGGCCACGGCCAGCACCTCCCCGGTGCTCGGCTTGACGGCCACCACCGACGACTGGGCGAACCGTTTGACCGCCTTCTCGGCCGCCGCCTGCGCGTTCGGGCTGATCGTGGTGGTGAGCTTGCCCGGCTCGCCCTCGGCGAGGGTGAGCAGCGGGGTGTCGGGAGCGCCGTCGCCGTCGTGCCGGACGACCAGCTCGATGCCGGGGGTGCCACCGGCCTTCTCACCGTACTTGTCGCGCAGGGCGTCCAGGACCGGGCCGAGGGAGGGGTACTTCTCCTTCGTCAGCACGGAGCCGTCGCGGCCCACGGCCTCGATGGGCGGGGTGGCCGACTGCTCGGTGACGAGGGTGTCGTCCTTCTTCAACCCGGGGTGCACGACGGAGGGTTGCCAGTCCACGAGCGCCCGCCCGGTGGTCAGCCCGCGCACGACCTTCAGCTTGCTCCGATAGGTCAGCGGCTTGGACTTCCCGTCGTAGGACACCGTCGCCTTCACCGTGTACGGCACGGTCGTGCCCTGCGCCGCACCAGGCGTGATCTTCACGCCGGTGATGTGCGCGTCGTCACCGAAGGCGGTGAGCAGCCGCTCGGCGGCCGCGTCGTTGTTCGTGTACGACGCCGCCGTCGCGGCCGCGCCCGTCTGCCAGGCCGCGAAGAACGTGGCCGTGGTCTCCTTGACCTCGTCCTTGCCGGGCGGCCCCGTTCTCTTCCCCGCGGGCGCCCCGCCGGCGCCGCCGTCACCGTTCAGCGCGCCGATGACGTTGTAGGCCCCGTAGCCGGCACCGCCCACCATCACCGCGAACACCCCGCCTATGACAGCGGCTTTGACCCCCTTGCCCATGGGGCGATCCCTCCCCGTTGGGCCCCACGCGATCCTTTGAACGCGTTCAGAAGGCCCGGTCCCGGCAGCACTCTATGCGCAAGCGGTTACTGCCGGGCAGGGAGTTGCGATTTTTGGCGGGTCAACCCCGGGTGTCCGGCCATATCCGCGACCGCCGGTCGTCGATCGGCAACGGCCTGGCCGGCGTCACGGCGGTCGGCCGGTCCCGGGTGGAGTCCCCGGCCGCCGCGGCTCCCGGGACCCACCATCCCGACCGCCTTGGGCCGTTCGGGTGAACGGGCGGTATTCCACCCAAACCGATCTTCTGACGATGCTTCACTGACCGTGGTCCGCCAGGTCGGGCGTCGGACGCCTTCTGTCCTCCCAGGAAAGGCACATGACTCATGCTCAGACTCGTTCCGCTCTCGCGAATGAGGTGCGCTGCCGGCCTCGTCGCCTTCGGGCTGCTGTGCGCGGCCCTCGTCCTCCTCCCGGCCCCACGAGCGGCCGCCCAGCCCGTCGTCGGCCCGGCGCTGTTCGACGACTTCAACTACACCGGTTACACCGACCCGTCGCTCACGCAGCACGGCTGGACCCTGCGGTCCGGTCAGGGCGGTCCGGGTGTGCCCGGCGCCACGTGGAAGCCGCAGAACTTCTCCTTCACCACCGAGTCCGGCAATTCGCTCATAACGATGCGTTCCGGCACCAACGGCACGGCTGCCGGTACCGAGCACACCGAGATCTACCAGCAGCGCAAGTTCCTGTACGGCACCTATGCCGCGCGGGTCCGCTTCAGCGACGTGCCGAGCTACGGACCGGACGGCGACCGCATGGTCCAGACGTTCTTCGCCATCTCGCCGCTGAACTACCCGATGGACCCGTCCTACAGCGAACTCGACTTCGAGTACCTGCCCAACGGCGGATGGGACATCCCCGGCAGCGCGCTGCTCGCCAGTTCCTGGGAAACGTACTCGGAGGACCCGCCTCAGGAGGAGCACGTCACCACCCAGGAGCGCGCGAGCTTCGCCGGCTGGCACGACCTGGTCATCACGGTCGACAGCACTGCCGTCACCTACTACATCGACGGTCGGCACTTCGCCACGCACAGCGATCCGTACCTGCCCGAGTCGACGATGAGCATCCGCTTCAACCACTGGCTGATCAACCTGACGGGGATCAACAGCCGCAAGACACGCGCGTACGAGGAGAAGATCGACTACGTGTACTTCGCCCAGGACCAGGTGCTCACCCCGGCCGAGGTGCTCACCGTCGTCGCCGACTACCGGGCCCGGGGGGTGACCTTCGAAGACACCGTCTGATCCGCCCGCACCCGGAAGGGCGGCTGATCAGGACGAGGCAGCCGTCCCTTTCGGGGCGACGATGGGCAGCCGGGCGGTGAAGGTGGTGCCGCGCCCCTCCTCGGAGTGCACGGACATCTCACCGCCGTGGTTCGCCACGATGGTGCGGACGATGGTCAGCCCGAGGCCAGTGCCCGGAATCGCCGCGTCGGTGGCGTTCGACGCACGGAAGAACCGCTGGAAGAGCTTCTCCCGCTCGGCCACGGGAATGCCGATGCCCGTGTCGCTGACGCTCAGGACCGCCTCGCCCTCCCGGGCCTCGGCGCGCACGGTGACCTTCCCGCCCGCGGGGGTGAACTTCACGGCGTTCGACAGCAGGTTCATCAGGACCCGGTCGAGCTGGTCGCTGTCCGCCGTCAGTAGCAGAGGCCGGGAGGGACAGTGCGTCTCCAGGCCGACGGATGCGGCTGCCGCGGCCGGACGGACGGCGTCGGCCGCCGACGCCACCAGATGGCACAGATCGACCGGCTCCTTCTTGGAGCTGAACGCCTTCGACTCGATGCGCGAGAGGGTCAGCAGGTCCTCGATGAGCGCCCGCAGACGGTTGACGTTGCGGTCGACGACGTCCAGCATGCGCAGCTGTGGCGGGGTGAGCGGCCCGGTCTCCTCGTCCTTCAGCAACTCGATGTATCCCATGATGCTGGTCAGCGGGGTGCGCAGCTCGTGGGAGACGGTGGACAGGAAGTCGCTCTTGGCCCTGTCCAGCGCGCGAAGCTCCTCCACCAGACGGGTCTCCTTCTCGTAGAGCAGCGCGGTGTGCAGCGCGCGGCCGACGCCGCTGGCCATGGACTCGGCGATCTCGACGTCGACCGGGCGCCAGGGGCGGTCGGGGCTGGTGCGGGCCACGCAGACGGCACCGACCGGTTCCTCGCCGACCCCGATCGGGCTGACCACCGCCGAGTACAGGTCCATCGCCGCCGCGGCGGCGCGGTTCGCGGCCGGCATACCGCTCTCCCCGAAGGAACCGGGGGCACCCGGCATGGGCGTGGTGTCCGACACGTACGTGGGCAGGTCGGTGACCAGCCAGGCCTTTCCCCGCCGGTAGTGGTCGTGGACCACGTCCGGCGGGAGTGTCGGCATGGCCCTGGCCTCCTCCTCGGGCAGCAGGCCCCGCTTCGCGGACCACACCCTCGCCACCGGAAACGCGGAGCCGCCGTCCTCGGCGAGCAGGACGAAGACGTAGTCGGCGGCCAGGACCTCCCCGATGCCACGGCACGCGGTGTCGAGGACGTCGCCGACATCGAGTCGGTCCCTGATCCGGACGACGGTCCGCCTCGCGGCTTCCACCAGTCTCGTGCGCTCCTGCGCCGCTCCGCGCAGACGGTCGCTCTCGTCGGCCAGCATGTTCACGGACCGCGCCACCGCCCTGGTCTCCTCGGGACCCTCCTCCCGCGCCCGCGCCGAGTGTTCGCCCGAGGCCAGCCGGTCCAGGGCCTGAGCGGTGTGCTGCAGCGGCCGGGTGAGGGTACGGGTGGTGCGCACCGCCATGAAGACCGCCGCTGCCCCGCCCGCCGCCAGCAAGGTGCCGATGGCCATGGCGCTGACGTCGAGAAACGCGTTGGCCCGTTCGTTCAGACGCTGGACGTCTGCCGTGAGCTGCTCCTCCAGCCGGTGGTTGGTGGCCTCGAAGGTCTCGAACCGCCGGGCGGCCTCCGCGGACATCCGGGTGTCCGGGGCGCTGCCGGATGGGGCCTTCGCCTGCTGGTCGGCGACGCGAACGTAGGCGCGCAGTTGCCGGTCCTGCGCCGCGAGATTGCGCCGGGCCGCGTCGCTGGTCTGCCGTCGGGCCGTCGCGAGAGTGGTGAAGAGCTCGTCACGCATCCGGAGATAATTGGTCCGTTCCGTTGCGTCACCCGTGAGCAGATAGGTGCGCACGGCACGGTGCAGGTCGGCCGCCTGGCCGTACACCTGCTGGTTCTCGCGCATCACCGGTTCCAGTTCATGGACGACCCGATCGTGCATGTCGTCGGCCACTCTGGTGGTGGCCAGCGCGCCCGCTCCGACGAGCACGAGCAGGGCGATCAGCAGTGCGAAAGCCATGGCGAGCCGGCGTCCCACGCCGTTGCCGCGCCGTCCGATGACGCGCCTCACAGCTGATCCTCGCCGTCGCGGGCCCCCTGCGGGCCGAACCCGCTGCGCGTCATCGCCCCCCACACCTGCGGCGTCCGGTGAAATGCGTCCCACATGCCGCGCAGCCGCCACCACGCCGTGCACTGCCGGTAGCCGAGGTTCTCGACGGCCACGCCGACGAACGCACCCCACACGTCCCGCCACCGTGAGAAACGGTGGTAGGCGTACTCCTCGACCGCCATCGACACCAGGCTGACGACCATCGCGTAGGCGTAGGCGGCGAGCATGAAGCGCCACAGGAAGTCCGTGTGCACCGCGCCGAGCAACACGCCCAAGGGCACCAGCACCAGACCGGCGAGTTCCACCAGTGGGGCCGCCAGCTCGAAAACCACGTAGAACGGCAACGCCACCAGCCCGATGCGCCCGTAGCGGGGGTTGCCGATCATGCGGCGGTGCTTGAGCAGAATCTCCGTCAGGCCGCGCTGCCACCGGCGCCGCTGGCGCGCGAGGACCTTGAACGTGGAGGGGGCCTCACTCCAGGAGATCGGCTCGGTGACGAAGACGATGCGGTAGTCGCGGTGACGGCGGCCCTGCTCGCGCAGGTGCCGGTGGAGGCGGACGACGAGTTCCGCGTCCTCGCCGATGCAGTCCGGGTCCATGCCCCCCACCGCCACCACCGCGTCCCGCCGGAACAGGCCGAACGCACCGGCGATGATCAGCAACCCGCCCACTCTCGACCACCCGGTACGGCCGAGGAAGAAGCCGCGGAGATATTCGACGACCTGCACGCGTCCGAGCACGTCCGTGGGGACGCGCGCCTCGATCACGCGTCCGGCCTCGACGGTGCAGCCGTTGGCGACACCGACCACGCCCCCCGTGGCCACGACTCGCAGCGGATCGCCGCTGAACGGTTTGGCGACCGTGAGCAGGGCCTGGGAGTCCAGGAGGGAGTCGGCGTCCACCATGCACACCAGCGGGTAGCGCGCCAGGTTGATCCCCACGTTGAGCGCGTCGGCCTTGCCCCCGTTGTCCTTACGGGCAACCACCACGGGCACGGGACCTCCTCTGGGCAGGTGCAGCGAGGTGACCTTGCCCCGCATGGGGACGTCCTCGGGGACGACGTGGTCCACCTCGGCCAGGTTGAAGGCCTCGGTGAGGGCGTCGAGCGTGCCGTCGGTGGAACCGTCGTCGACGACGATGACCTCAAACACCGGATAGTGCAGCAGCAGCATGGCCCGCACCGCCTCGGTGATGCCCGCCGCTTCGTTGTACGCGGGCATGATCACCGAGATGGGAGGAGTGAAGGGCCCCTCGACGGCGTCCTCGTAGCCGGCGAAGGAGGCGCGACGCAGCCCGGTGATGATCTCGTTGAGGGCGAGGAGGTTCAGTACCAGATGACCGGTGTTGATGGCCAGGAAGTAGATGATGATCGCGGTGTCGCACAGCGAGATCAGGCCGTGAAGTGTGCCCAGCACTCCCTCCCACAATTCGACCTGCGTCGCAATCACAACGTCACCTCGACCACGACGTCGTGGCGCAGGCCGCCGACGGCCGCCTCCGCGAGGGCGGCCCTGGCCTGGGCGGTGGCCCGAGCGCCCAGACGTTCGTCCGCGGCCTCGCGCAATGCCGCCTGCCCCGCCGGGCCGAGCCGCAGCAGCGCCCGCGCCGCGGTGCCCGCCACGTGCGGGTCGGCGTCGTCGAGCATCTCCCTCAGCGGGGGCGTCGCGGTGGCGGCTCCCAGACTGCCCAGCGCCCCGGCGGCCACGATGCGCAGGGCGACCGGCTGACCGGGCCGGACGGCCGCCAGCAGCGGTTCCAGACCGTCGGGCATGCCCAGCCTGCCCAGCGCGCGTGCCGCCCGGACCCGGACCTCGGTGTCGTGATCCTCGCGCAGCGCACGGACGATCTCGGGGGTGTGGGCGATCGAGCCGGTCACGCCGAGCACGTCGATGGCCACGGCCCTGACGAGGGGCGCCGGGTCCCGGAGCCCTGCCGCGACGCCGGACCGCGCGGCAGGCCCGAATGAAGCAAGCGCTGCGGTGACCGCCATGGGCGCTACGGTCCGCGCACCGTGCAGGCTCCCCAGCAGGTGCGGTACGGCCGCGGGATCACCGATCCGGCCCAGCGCCCGGGCCGCGGCCGACCGCACCTCGCGATCCGGGTCGTCGAGCAGACGGCACAGTGACGGGACCGCCGGGCGGTGGTGGAGCAGACCGAGCACCTGCGCGGCGCGCCCTCGCCGTGCCGCGTTGCGGCTCCGCAGATCGGCGACGGCGTGCGCGGGCGACCCACGCCGCTCGTACAGCAGGACCAGCGCCTCGCGCGATTTTCCGGAGACCTTGCCCAGCATCGCCGCGACGGTCGGCTCCAGCGCGGCCCAGGTCCGCTTGTCGATGCGCGTGATGCGGTCCAACAACTCGCTCTGCTCGTGCTCCTGCGTGCACAGCAGCTCCAGGAGGAGGCCGCGCACGGGCGCCGCGATCCGCCGGCGTCTGCTCTGGCGGAAGGTACGCACACCGCGGATCCCCGTGATGAGCAGGCTCAGGACCAACACGACGGCCAGCAGGCACAACAACACCTGGGTGACGAAGTTGAGGGGAATCACCGCTCTGCCCGGGTGAGCACCGCGTTGACCCGGCTGGACAGCTCGCGCGGACTGAACGGTTTGATGATGTAGTCGTCGGCGCCCGCCGCGAAGCCGAGTTCGACGTCGCCCTCCTGGGACCGGGCGGTGATCAGGATGACCGGGAGTGACGTGGTCTCGGGGGCCGCCCGCGCCTCGCGGCAGACGTCCAGTCCCGACATTCCCGGCATGCGGATGTCGAGGAGGACGAGATCCAGCGGCTGCTCGCGCAGCACTCGCAGCGCGGCCATGCCGTCCTCCACGGCCGTGACCTGGTGACCGCTCTGCGTCAACTTGAACGCCACGAGGTCCCGGATGTCGGCGTCGTCATCGGCTATCAGGACATGAGCCATTACTCCTCCTGCGCCAGGGAGCTCCGATAGGAGGCGAGCAGCCGTGCCACCGCCGCCTGCCGGAACGGCTTGGCCAGCAGCTCGTGCGTCGCGAGCTCCACCTGGTCCTCCCGATCCAGTACGGACGAGACGACGAGATGGCAGTGCTTCGTCCGCTCGTCCGCCCGCAGTCTGCGGATGACCTCACGCCCGTCGATCCCCGGCAGCAGTATGTCGACGATCACCATGTCCGGAGGATCGCCGAAGGCCAGGTCCAGCCCCTTCTCGCCCGAATCCGCAACGGTCACACGGCAGCCCAGACCGGTGAGATGCCGCTTGAGCAGGGCACTGACGTCCCGGTCGTCCTCGATCACCAAGACGTGAACCAGCCCATCGTCAGGATTCATCGCCATCCCAGTGCAAAGTCGGGCAATACCTAAAAACTAGAAGCTCGATGCTGCTTCTGCCACAGGAGATCCCCTGGTCCCCGGAAGTCCGCAGGGCGCCGCTGATCGATCGGAGATCGTTTCCGCAGGTCTTCGTGGTGGTGCCCGAGCGGTGGATCGCCGACCACCTCTTCGCCCACCTGGTGCGCATCCTCCGCCCGGCGAGGCACTACCCTGCGCGAACGTGAACCGGCTCGGTCCCGTCGACCCGGCACGGTCCAGCCCGGTCTCGTCCGCCGGGGCCGGCGGCTCCCCGCCCGCGAGCGGGCGATGGCCCACTCCTCTCAGCGACGACCGTCACGGCGTGACGACTCCCTCGCACCACGACGGTCGTCAGCCGAGCTACACCCAGGTGTCCAGCCACATCCGCGACCGCCAGTCGTCGATGGGGATGGCGGTGCCGGTGTACAGGGGCCAGAAATAGATGAAGTGCGCGCGATCGGTCGGGGGAAGCCGACTGCCAGGGCCTTTGCTGCTGACCGTGGTCACCGCAGGCGCCTTGGGCCGCCTCTGGGCCGTGAACGTGGTCAGACCGGCCCCGGTGACCCACGCACGGTTCACCCCTGCAGGCGGCGACTGTGACGGCCAGTTCATGAACGCTGGCCGGAAACGCCTCGTGGGCAGAGGGCCAGAGGTTGTCCCGGCGGCCGCAGGGGGCGCGAAAGTCTGTGAAGATCTTCACTAAGTTTCGCGTATCCGGACTCGATATCCGTTCGCCCCTCGCTGTGTGAGCGCGCCGTGACCCGCCGAAAGGCAACTGAGCGGATCGCAGGGGTGGCAGACGGGGACTGAGGGGCCTCTGATGCGCCAGGGGCTTATCGTCCCAAATTATAGCAAGGTGCAGGAAAACCTTGTGAAGTCCCTCACAATGAGGTCGACACACCCCCAGTCGGTAGCTTGAGCCCGCTTGTGCGGCCTCGGGGGTATTCGATGCGGTGGCCGGCTGCCCGCGGTCGTAACTCCGCTGGCTGTGACGACCCACATCCTGCCGTGAAGCTATACCTGGCCGCTCGGCTGCCGGTCCGGCCTGAAGGGGCGGCGCGACGGGGCTGCGAGTCGACAGACGAACAGGACTCCTCGCGAGACCAGTTGGCGCCCGCTTCGACGCAATTGCCCAATTTTAGCAAAGTGTTGAATAGGTCTCAGAAGCCCTGATCGCGCTTGGCTCCGGGAGTTCCCCGGCCTGAAGATTTCATCCAACCGCGAGAGCCCGTCGGCGTCACCTCGCAAGCGATCCGACGGGCCCTCTCGGGTCGCGAATCCAGGCATAGGAAACGGACCTCGCTTTGGACACTACACAGAACAGGGTTGCCGAGAAGACCACCTCTAGGGCGATGCTCGTCACGTTGCTCATCTTCGGATGCGGCAATCTCGGGTTTCTGTCGGGCATCTTCGCTGGCGTCGTTGGAAAGCTCTCCCTATACACAGCGACGGCGACGGGCGGCGGAGCATTTCTGCTGACACTCGGAGTTGCTTTCCCGATCATGTCGTTCGTCGTCAAGGGCAACGGCGCCTGATGGGTGCTGTGTCACCACCACTGGCGGGCGGTTCCCTCAGGGAGGGAACCGCCCACCTCGCCGTTCGAGTCGATCAACCCTCGCGATGTCTGTCGGCTTGGCTCCCGCGTGGGCGCGGCATCTTGGCGTAGTGCATGAGATGGCGCTGTCTCCCCGAGAAGCCCAGCAAGCCCCCGATATGACCAGATGGTCGCGGACTAATCAGATGCCGTACAACCCATCTACGGCTTTGCGGGTCCTGCCTTGGCTGCTAGGCATTAGATGAGTGTAAGTGCGCAGAGTGAACCCCGGATCGCTGTGACCGAGGTACGAACTCAGGGCCCGGATGTTCTCGCCTGCGTCCAGCAGTACCGACGCATAGAAGTGCCTAAGCGCGTGCATGCCGTGTTCGGAGGCCGACGCGTACCGTTCACCCGCCTCCCGCGCCGGGATGATGCTTGTGGCGGCCAAAGCGCGCTTCCAGTGGTGATCGTTGAAGTTGCTCACGCGGATGTGGTTGCCCTCGGGGCCGCTGAAGAGCAGTCGCTTCGTCACCAGCGGACCGTCAGGCGTGCGCCACGGAAGTGTCACGTCAATCGGCTCGAACTCCTTCGAGTGGTCCCGGAGCGCGGTGGCCACGGCTCTGGGAAGAGGCACATCTCGGACCTTGCCGCCCTTCGGCAGGGCGAAGACGTACTTGCCGCGGATGCGCTTGAGCTGGTGGCCGACAGTCAGCCAGCCGCCCTCGAAGTCGAGTTCCTCGACGGCCAGGCCGAAGATTTCGCCCTGTCGCAGTCCGCAGCCCGCACCCACGTCTACTGCGGCCTGGTAGCGCCGGGGCAGGGCGGCCCGTACGCCGAAGACCTGTGCCGCTGTCCAGGGGACAACGCGAGGCTTGCCCGGCTTCGGGAGCTGCACTGTGCGGGCGCGGCAGGGGTTCTTGCTGAGTAGTCCGTCGTCGACTGCCGCGCTGAGGGCGGCCGACACAGTGCCGACGATGATGCGGCGGTGTGACTCCGCCGGCACGGTGGCTTCCAGGGCGGCTATCCAGGCGCGGATGTGTTCTGGCTTGAACGAGCCGAGCGGGCGGGAGCCGATGTGGGGATAGGCGTGCAGGCGAAGCCGACGTTCCGCAGCTTCACGGCTGTTGATCTCGCCTGTGTGCGTCTTGACCCAGCGTTCCGCGTACTGCCGGAACGTGGTCCGCGTGGAGCGGGGGTCGACGTACTGGCCGCGCGACATGTCCGCTTCGATCTGGGCGAGCCACTGCTTGGCGAGCCGCAGTTCCTTGTCACGGAATGACTTGCTCTTCTCGGTTCCGTCAGGGCCGACGTACCGGGCGCGGTACCGGAGTCCCGTCTCGTGGCGGTCGGTCTTGACCTTGACGGGCTTGCCGTCGGGGCCGGTGGCGGTCTTGAACCATCGGTCTTGAATGTGGCCTGCCATCTAGGCGTTGTCCCTTCTGAGCATGAGACGGGGAGGGCCACGGCGTGACCCTCCCCGGGGAGTTGTGCGGTGCGATGTTCGGCCGCGTTAGGCGACGTCGTTCTCGGCGTCCTTGCGGCTGGTGACGTAGGCGTGCACATCTGCGGGGTCGTATCGGACGTACTTGCCGATGCGGAATCCGGGCGGGCCGATGCGCTTCTTACGCCACTGGTAGACGGTCTCTTTCGGCACGTCGAAGATCTCGGCGATGTCGTCTGGGTTGAGGTACCGGTCCGGGAGGCCACCCCGGAGGATGGCGCGGGGATCGGTCTCCTCAAGGAGGCGGGGCGGCGTCACTACGTCCTCCGTGAGTCGGAGCCACATTGCGCTGAGTCGTGACTCATCGCGACTCAGCGCGGCTTTGAGGGGGCTTGAGTCGCGATGAGTCACGACTCAGGCTGATGTGGACCGGACGGGATGAGGCCGATGCCGTTGTAGGTGGCCACCTGCCGGCCGTACTCATCCCGGGGCCGGGTGCGGTTGAGCTGAGGGACGACGGAGAGCAGGTTGCGGCCGAACACCTGCTTCGTCCCCGGCTTGACGTTGTTGTCCTCGGCCCAGTCCCGCCAGACGGACCACAGGGTGTCCACGGGCACGCTGCTCGTGGCCCCGGTAGTGCATCGTTCGCGGACGAACGCGCTGGTCGGCGATGCGGTGTCCTGCATTGTGGTGACCGCCTCGCGGCTGGTAGACGGTTCCGTGATCCGGCCTTTGGCCTCCAGGCGGGCCAGGCCGTCGAGAGCCCAGTTGAGGATGCCGGGCATCTCGGCGACGAGTCGGCCGAAGAGGGTGGGGTCTTCCTTGCCCAGCCATGACACGGTCGTGTTGAGCACGATGAAGCGGCGGGCGATGACGCCGGAGGAGTCGCCGAAGTGCGGGAGTTCGTTGGACAGGATCACCAGCCGGGTGGGCAGTTTCCCCGTCCAGACCTCGCGGTACTTGCGGTCAATGTCGATGGTGTCTTCACCCGAGATGGTCAGCAGTCGTTCGACGACTTGGCTGTTCTCGTTGCCTGACAGTCGCGCGTCGGAGATGACCGCCAGAGGCTTGCCGATCAGGGTGGACAGGCCGAAGTTCGTGCCCATTCCGGCGAGGGTGGGTCCGGCGAGGTTCTCCTTGCCGACCAGCTCCTTGAGCACGCGGGCGATGGTTCCCTTGCCGGAACGGGAGGGGCCGACCATGAGCAGGATTTTCTGCTGGTCGGTGCGGCCGGACAGCACGTAGCCGAACCACTCCTGAAGAGCCGCGATGGCGTCGGGATCGTTGGGCCAGATCTGGGACAGGAAGTGCTGCCAGGTCGGCGCGGTTGCGGCCGGGTCGTAGGCGAAGGGGACGGAGACCAGGTTGAAGAACCCGGGGCTGTGCGGCAGCAGGGCGCGGTCCCGGATCCGCAGCAACCCGTTCTGGCACGCCACGATCAGGCTGCCGTCCTGCTCACCGTCACCGTCCTGGTCGATCCAGGCGGGGGCGTCAGCGTCGGTGGGCAGCAAGATGATGGAACCGAGAGCGTCCAGAAGGTTGCTGATCTTCGGTTTCGTGGGTGCCCAGTCGCGTTCCTCGGGCTGCCCGTCCTTGCCAGGCGCCAGGTAGACGGCGTACTCAAGCCGCTCGTACATGGCCTTGCGAACCTGGGCTTCATCCAGCTCGCGCCAGCAGGTCTCGGTCCAGCGCATCCACGAGCCGCGCCAGCGCCGGTATGCCAGGCGCCCGTCCTCGGTCTGCCAGTCGGGCAGCAGGCGCCGGGCCACGGCCAGCGGGTTAGACGGCGGCGGCAGTTCCTCGGCTTCGGTGGTGTTCTCATCGGTCATGCTGCTGCTGTCCTCCCTTCCAGGACTGTGCGGACGCCCATGCGGGCGGCGCCTTCTCGTGCGCCCACGCAAGGCCGTGGCGCGCCCCGTGTGGCGGCCTGAGAGCCGTTGACGGTGTTCTGCGGCGCTTCATTCATGCGGCGCTCTCCAGAGCGGTCTGGAAGCCGTTGGTGACCGCGCGGCGGGCGTAGGGCTCGGGAACACCGACTGAGACGGTGGCGGCCACGATCTCTTCCCCGATGGCGTCCAGGCCGCAGGGCCCGGGGCAGGTGGTGTGCTGGGCGGCGAGGAAGCGGGCGACGCCGAACGCCTGTGATCCGGCGCCGGATTCGGTGTGCTGGCGCACGAGGCTCAGTCCGCGTTCGAGGCCGGTGCGCACGTACCGCTCCGTGTGGCGGCAGCCGCGCGCCACGGTGCGGTCCCACGTGGCGCGCGGGGAGGAAGAGGCCACCCCGCGCCGGGCGGGGATGGCTTCTTCCCTCACCACCAGGGCGCGGACGGCGGACGGCAGGACGGTCATGCGGCCGGTGCCGGGTCCGAGCCAGCGGGCGTACTGGCTGCGGGATTTGATGTCGACGCCGGGACGGACGGCGTTCGCCGACGGCATGGCGCCCTGGTAGATCCAGTGCTGGCCGCGCGTGGTCGGAACGGTCCGCGTCGCGGGGAGGCTCTCCCTCGCCCACGCGATGGCGGCGGGGTTGTCGAGGTCGACGACGGTCAGCCCAGCGCCGCCCGGGTGGTAGGCGACTGCGACGGCCTCAGCCCATGCCGGCGCCCACGCGGGCGAGGTGATGATGTGGGGGTTGGTGGTGGCGGCGGCCCACGCGTGGCAGGGGGCCGGGCAGGTGCAGGGGCCCGCGGTCTTCATGTTCGGCCGCCCGCCGCACGCGTTGCCGGTGCAGGCGCGGCAGTTGCCGAAGGGGACCTTGCCCGCGCGCAGCGGGAGCACGGGCAGCCCGGCGGCGGCGACGGCGCAGGCTACTCGCCGGATCGGGGTGGGTTCGGTCATGCTGGGATCTCCAACAGGTCTGTTGAGGACTGGTTGGCAAGGGCGGCCCCAGGTCTTTGGAGAGATGTGGGGGCCGCCCTTGGCGTAGCTAGAAGGGCGGTTCGTTGCTGTAGCCGCCGGGCGGGGTGCGCCGCAGCCAGCGGGGCAGGCGCGGCAGGGGGAGAAGGGGCCAGCGGCGGTTCTCGTTCCAGCAGCCGCAAGGCTCCCAGTCGCTCCCGGCGTACTCGCCGTTGGAGTCGCCGTAGGGGTACTCGACGCCACCCACGCCCTCGCAGTCACGGCAGTCAGGGCGGGGTGTGTCGGTCAGGACCAGGGCTCGGCGGGGCCAGTGGGCGACCTGAATGCGCAGTCGAGTCAAGGGTGTTGGCCTCCTGTCAGCCGTGGAAGTGGTTGCGCTTGATGACGGCCTTGCGGATGTTGACCGTGCTGCCGCGCCCGTAAGCGAGGGCGCGGACGGGGGTGCGCCAGGCGAGGGCGGCGAGGGCGATCCACATCACGGTGCCGGTGCCCAGTCCCGCGGCGGCGTTGATGGCCTCGCCGACGCCCCAGCCGATGCCAGCCGCGCAGGCGCCTCCGCCGATCCCGGCCCCGAGGAAGCGCTGTGCGATCGGGTCCAGCAGGGGCAGCGGGGTCAGGTCGCGCGGCTCGGGGCGCTCCATGGGGGGCGGGGCGAGGTGCTTGGGCATGGGGACCATGCGGCCATAGGCGTCCGGCACCCACACCACCGGTCCGTGTTCGGCGGCCAGTTCGACGGCCGCCGGGTCGGGCGCGCACATGCTCAGCGAGGCCGGGTCGTGCGCGGGGGCGGTGGGTGTGTCCGGCCGCAGGGCCGGGACGTTGTCGTTCATGGCGAGGCCTCCTGTCAGTTGCCGAGGGCGGACAGGGCGTCGGCGGATGCCTGCACGAGGTTGTGGATGGGCTCGTACGCGCCGGTCCCGGCGGCGAAGAAGCCGAACAGGAACAGCACGACGGCCGCGCCGCCCCCGGCGGACTTGGTCTTGACGGCGAAGACGGACGCGGCGCCGAACAGCAGCACGGCGGAGATGTTCAGCATCATCGGGAGCCTCCCGGGCCAGGGGTGTCGGTACCGGCGCGGTAGATGCGCGCCCAGCGGTTGTAGAGCCAGCGGCCGACGCGGATGCGTTTGCCGGTGGCGCGGCAGCGGCGGCAGTCCTTGCCGCGCTTGAGTCGTCCCTTGCGGTCGGTCTTGAGCGCGTGGCCCATGCCACGGCACTTGCGGCAGTCGCCGAACGGTGAGGCCGCACACAGACCGCCGTAACCGAGAGTGACGAGTATCAGGCAGGCGATAGCGAGGAGAGCGGGGGTCATGAGGGGCCCTTCCAGGCGGTTTCCAGGGGTTTCCGCAGATGGGGTGCTATCCGCTAGATCACTGGTGAGGGCAGGTTTGTGGTGCTAGCGGGGGTGCTACCGGTAGCAGGTGTGGCTGCTACCGGTAGCAGCGTTCCGGGCCTATGCGGCGCCCGGCTTTTCGTTACGCTCCGCAATCGCCTTCATGAGGTCGGCGCGGACGATGCCCCGGCGGGTGGTGCGGGTGCCGTCGTCGGTGGTGCCGGCCACGTCGCGGGTGCGGATGCCGTGCGGCTTGAGCGCGCTGGTGACGTTCTCGCCCTTCCAGCCGCCGTAGACCTCGGGGCGCAGTTCGGCGAGGCGGGCGGCGATCCGCTCGTTCCACACCCGCTCCTCCTTCTCCGGCACCACGGCCGCGACATCGGCGAGCAGGTCGTAGGACGGGCCGGTGACCGCCTCAGGGGCTTCCCCGAGGGCGTAGCCGGACAGCAGACCGGCCTTCTCGCGCACGTTGCGGGCCCGGGCCGCGACGCGTTCGGCCATCGGCGCGTCGAGGAACGTGCTGGAGACGATCCGGGCGTCGGATCCCTCGCCGACGAAGTAGTGCAGCCCCTTGTCACCCCAGGCGAACATGGTCGCGCGTACCCCGCGCTTGTAGGAGGACGTACCGAGCACCATGTCGTTCTCGGTCTGGCCCATGACCTTCAGGCAGAACCGCGTGCTCGCGTTCGCTGAGATGCCGGTGGGCAGGGACTTGGCGTCGGGCCGCTGGGTGGCCAGCAGCAGCACGATCCCGGTGGCCGGACCGCGTTTGACCAGGTCGGTCGCGATCGCCTCGAATTCCTTGCCGTGCTCGGCGTGCTCGAACAGCACCTGGCACTCATCCACCCCGATCACGATCGGGTGCAGACCGAGGGAGCGCTTGTCGGCAAGGGCGCTGGTCACCTTGGACTCGGGGCAGATGTCCCGAGGCAGGGAGCGGATCACCTTGGTGCGGCGGCGCAGTTCCTCGCGCAGGGCGCGGAAGTCGGCCAGCGCGTACTGGATGGTCTCGTCTTCCTCACCCACGCCGTGCCGGTGCGAGACGGCCTCGCCGACTGGGTCGAGGTCGCCGGTGCCCTTCATGTCGTAGGTGTGCAGCTCAGCGCGCGGGTCGAGTGCGGCGATGAGCAGCAGCAGGCGCAGCAGGAAGGTCTTGCCCATGCGGGGGATCGCGCCGATCACCCCGGCGATGAACATGAGCGTGACTTCGACCCAGCGTCCGCGCTGGTCAGTGCCGTACGGGATGGCCTTGAACAGGTCGACCGTGCCGGACTTCAGCAGCGGCCAGGCGGGCTTGGGCGCGGCCTTGAGGGTCTGGTCACCGACCCACAGCACGAGGTGCCCGGGGTGTTCCTCCGACTCCGCCTCCGGCCACACGCAGCCCAGCGGCCGGCGCAGACCCGAGGCGAGACGCTCGCGCTTCTCGATCACGTCGGTGACGGTCACGCCGAAGGGGAGATTGCCTTCCGCGCGCCATCCGGGCCCGTCGCGGGTGATCGGGGCGGTGAACTCGAACCCGTCCCGGCCCTTGGCCTGCGCCTGGTTGATCGCGGGAATGCCGATCGATCCCAGCGCCCGCAGCACGATGTCACTGGTGAGCTTGGACGCCTTGGGGATCTCCACAGCCCGGTGAATGACGGGCTGGTCGGCCTTGCGGCCGTGGATGCCCAGCGCGAGCACCAGGGCGCCCACGGACAGGGCTTGCAGCCAGTCGGGGGCCAGGACGTAAATCGCGAGCGCCAGACCGACGCCGATGAACATGCCCAGCACCATCACCAGGGTCCGCAGCCGGACCCGGCCGTCGCGCTGCCGCGAAAGCTTCAGGTACTCGGCCGCGTCCTCGCGGCGCACGGCGGCCAGTCGGACCGGTTCGCCCTCGCGGTCGGCAACCCACCGCATCGCGCCGCCGACGAACTTCGCGGCACCCGACGGGGCTTGCAGAGTGAGGCGGGCGGCGTAGACCGGGGTGCGAAGGGCGTGGTAGGCGGCGGTGTGGGTGTAGTGGCGGGCCACCCACGCCGACGCGGTCTTGAGTTCCGCAACCGAGCGCAGCCAGACGGGGATCACGGCCCGGCGCTTGGCGGCAGCGAGCCGACCGAGGTAGCCCGGACCGACCGCCGCCTGAGCCGACTGGTCGACCATCACGGCCGCAGTCGGGTCGGCCGACTCACTGCCCGACTCGTGCGAGCGGGAGTCGGCCGACGCGTCGGGGCCGGGTCGGGAGGCCCGGTCGGCCGACTCGGCACGGGCCGACCGCGCCTTGTCGAGGTCGACCACGTCCGCCCCCGAGTCGGGCCCGGCGGCCATCTCGGCTTCCAGCCGGTTGAACAGTTCGTCGTCATCGGAGTGGTTCACTGAGGGTCCTTCCACTTTCGGGTGCGAGGGAGAGCGGGCCCGGCCGACGCTGTAGGAGGTGGGCGGCCGGGCCCGTGCTGCGATGGTCGGTTCGCCGGTGGGCCGGGAGGGGCACAATTTGTGCCCCTGGCTCACGCGTTCGATTCAGGCGGCGTGGGCGGCGGTGCGGGCGAGGGCATCGGTGACGCGTTCGCCGATCCACTGGGCGACGTTGCAGGAGACGGCGTTCCCGGCCTGCATGGTCTGCTCGCCCTTGTTGCCGTGGACGATGTAGTCGGCCGGGAAGCGCTGCGCGAGGAGCTGTTCGCGCGGCTGGATCATCCGGTAGTGGCAGTCGTCCAGCTCCGGTGCGGGACCGAGCAGGGCGGCGGAGTCCTTCGTGCCGAGCGTGTGCAGCGGCTCGCCGGCCGACTTGGTCCCTGCGTTGCGGTAGGGGATGACGAGCCAGTGATGCCGCCCCTGTCCGGTCACCGTGTCGACCGGGGTGGAGACCGGTCGGGCGGTGGCGTTGCGGCGCAGGGTGACGATGAACGAGTCATCGGCCTGCGGCGGGGTCAGCAGCGCCTCGAACCCCTTGGGGTTGGCCAGCCGGGTGCGCATCGGCTCACCCGCGTGAGTCGGCTGGGTGTTCCAGGTCCCGCCCGCCGGAACCAGCACCGCATCCCCGATCTTCACGGTGCGGGCGGCGAGCGGGGCGGTGTCGGCGGGGACGGCGCGACCGTCGTGTCCGCCGTGGTTGACCGTGAGCACCATCCGCTGATCCCCCAGCAGGTTCAGCCCGGCGCGGATGCGCTTGACGGTGTTCGCGGCCAGGGGCCGCAGCCCGTGCGCCGGGCGGTCCCCGATCCGCACGCCCAGGTTCGTCCAGTCGATGATGGACGCGGCCGGACGCACGTAGGGTTCCACGACCCGGTGGCGGCAGGCGGTGTTGGGGCAGCGGTAGTCGTACTGCTGCTTGTACTTGCCCACCCGGCGTCCGTTGCGCCATGTCTGCACGGCGAGAACGTCTTGGTCGCACTCGGGGCACCAGGCGGGCGGAGAGGGCTTCAGGTCCGGCATGGGGACGTCGGTGCGGGTGAAGACGACGTAGATGCGGTCACGCCACTGCGGCGCGGGCGCGTTGTCCGCACCGCCGATGTGGGCGGAGGACACCGAGACGATCTGGGAGCGGTAGCCGAGCATTTCCATGCCCTTGCGCCACCAGTCGAACAGTTCCCAGTCGACGGCGAACTCCAGCACGTTCTCACACAGCACCGCCTTGTAGCGGTGCACCTCGGTCGCCCGGATCACGTCGTAGGCGGTCGCCCTGGTGCGCTCCCACCCCGCGTCCTCCACCCGCCCGTACTCCTCCAGCTCCAGGGCGAGCTGGCCGTGCGTGCGGCGGCGCCCGCCGGCCGGGGAGATCTCCGTGCAGATAGGCGAGGCCCACAGGATGTCCGTCCTGGGCAGGCGCCGCATGTCGTAGTTGTTGATGTCCGCGCACAGGTGGTCGGCGTCGCGGTGGTTGGCCGCGTGCGTCTCCACGGCCCGCTTCCAGTGGTTCGCGGCCAGCCGTAACTCCAGCCCGGCCGCGACCAGGCCGGTAGAGGAGCCGCCCGCGCCGCAGAACAGATCAGTGAATGTCAGGCTCACGCCTGGACTCCCTTCGGGTACAGGGCGGGTCAGATCTCGAACAGGCCCGGCGCTTCGTCGGCGGGCGCGGTGGCGGTGCGGGTCTTGCGGGTGGCCGCGGTGTGGCACTCCGGGCACCAGGCCCGCAGCTCCTCCGCCGGGAGCGTGACGGCCTTGACCGGCGGTGTGAGCACATCTGCGGGCGCGGCCATCAGGCGGACGCGGTGGCCGTGCTTGCTGGTGTAGCGGTCGTGCTCGCGCGGGCAGCGGCCATCGGTCTTGGCGTGCGGGTTGCCGCACTGCCCGGTGCACTGGCAGCGCCAGCCGGCCGACTGCATCACCGGCCGCCAGACGTTGACGGCGACCAGGGGCTGAGACTTCACGCCGCCACCCCCGTACCGACGGAAGTGTCGACGGCGTCCAGGCCGGAGCCCTCCGTGCGCTCGGCCTTCAGCGTGTCGCGCAGCTTGCGGGCGTTGTCCTGCGAGGTCCGCAGCCTGGTCCGCAACCGGTCGGCGGTCAGCTCCGTCTCGGGCCAGTCGGCGGTCACCGTGCGCGCCTCGCTCAGCACCTCGTCGAAAGAGCGCTGCCGAGTCTTGGACTTGGCCTTGGACGCCGGGCGGCGGCGCGGGACGGGCGCCTTGCCTCCGGCCGCCGCCTCGCCGCTCTCAGCGCTCGTGGGCTGCGGCGGGGCGGGGGTGGCCTTTTCAGGCGCGGCGGGGGCGTGGTCGCCCATGCGCAGCATGACTCGCTCGCGCCGGGGCGTCTTGGACCGCCAGCGCCAGCCGTAGCGCTCGCGCAAATCCGCACGGGCCAACTGCCGTTCCCGCTCCAGATCCAGCGCGACGGCGTAGGAGGTGACCTCCCACAGCGTCATGCGCCGCCACAGCGCGAACGTCGAGGCCGGGGCGAGCAGCCACCGCGAGACGCGGATCTTCTCCATGCGGCGGCCGGTGGCGGCGCCGATGCGGACAGCGTAGATGTGCGCGCCGATCTCGGAAAAGACCACCCACAGCAGCGGCATCGTGCCGTGCGCGACCTTGGCCCACACGTCGCGTCCGGCGGCGATGTTCAGGCCGCAGGTGATCAGGGTGAGCACCCAGGGCACGAACCGCACCCAGGCCAGGGCCATGTCCATGCGGATCAGCAGCAGGTTGGCCACAGTGAACACCGGGATGGCCACGTCGATACCGACCGGCAGCATCCACGGCTCGCTGAACCCCCAGCGGGCGGCGGCGGCCGATACGGCGTCGAAGGAAGAGACCAGCCCCAGTGCGCCGACCCCGGCGGCGGCCAGCGCCCCGAGTCCGGCAAGGCCCATCTCCGGGCGGGTCAGCGGCGGCACCCCGGGAGCGGGCGCGCCGGTGGCGGGGGGAAGGCTCTCAGCACTCATGCCGCTCCTTTCCGGTACGTGGTGTGGGTGCCGGGCCGTCCGGCGCGGCGCCCGGCCGTCGTGCCCGCGGTGGGTGCTCCCGTCGCGGGGTAGTGCCAGCCCCCTCCGGCGCGCTTGACCGCGTACATGGCTTCGTCCGCCAGCCGCAGCAGCGCCCCCAGCACCTCACCCGGACGGGAAGCCTCGGAGGAGAGGGCGGCGCCGATCGAAGCGCCGACCGTCAGGTCACGGCCGGCGTGGCGGAACGGGGCGGTGATCTCGCTGTGCAGGCCGCGCAACAGCCACGGCAGCCCAGCCGGATCGGCGAGCGGGATGACGGCGGCGAACTCATCCCCGCCCAGCCGTGCAGCGACCACACCCGGTCGCTCGTTCAGTGCGTCGCTCAGGCTCACGGCGGTAGCGCGGATCGCGGCATCCCCGGCCGCGTGCCCGAAGCGGTCGTTGACGGCTTTGAAGCCGTCGAGGTCGATCAGGAGGACGACGACGTGTGGGCGGCGGGCCAGAGTGCGGGCGGCGCGGGACTCGAACGCCTCCCGCGTCCACAGACCCGACAGCGGGTCACGGCGGGCGGCGGTCAGGCGGCGGCGCATCCACAGGCCGTGGATACCCCACCCGGCCGCGAGCGGGCCCGCGGCGGACAGCGTGTGCAGCAGACCGTTCACCGGGCACCCCCAATGGTGAGCAGCGCGGCGGCGATGAGCAGTCCGCCGCCGGTCAAGGTGAGGTCGACCGCACGGCGCAGGATCGTGAACTTGGCGACCGCGAGCCGGGACAGTCCGGCGATGTCGGCGGCCAGGTCGGTCGCGACGGCGTCGGTGATCTCCTCGGCGGTGAGCGTGGCCCACAGCGGGAACCCGTGCCGGCCGCGCAGGTTCGGCCGAGTGGAGCGCAGCAGCATCCCGGCCGCCGCGACCAGCAGCGCGATACCGGCCCCGCCCACGAGGTAGGCGGGCAGGTTCATCGGCAGGTCCCGGGCGACCGACCAGGCGCCGGCCAGCACTGCGCCGACGAACGCCAGCAGAAGACCGGTCTTGGTGTCGGTCCGCGTGATCTCCGCCTTCACCTCAGCGTGCGCAGCGGTCAGACTCCGTGCGGTGGCGCTCATGCGGCACCCCCGGGCAGGGCAGCGCCGGCGGTGCGGTTGGCCAGGGCCACGCGGGCGGCCAGCGCCCGGCGGCGGGCCCGGCGAAGGCGCCGGTTGTCCAGCTCGGTCGGGATGCGGTCCAGGGTGCTGATCTGCGCGTCCAGCAGCTCGATGTCCGCCAGGATGACGGGCATCTCCTGCTCGATCGCGTCTAGCTCTGCGTCCGTCGGCTCCATCCAGTCGGCGAACGCGGTAACAGCGTCCTGAACAGTGACGATGGTCTTCATTGGGTCGTGTGTCCTCTCACAGGTGAACGGCCCGACAGCGGCTCCCGGGGTGCCACCCGGGAGCCGCGCGCCGTTGATGAAGGGGTAATGCCAGGTCAGCGACGAAAGGCCCAGGAGATGAGGTCACTGACGGCGTCGGTGCAGTCGGTGACCCGGCCGGACTCCAGCTCGCTGGCCCGGGTCTCCATCTCCTCCGCGGCGGTGTCCTTGCCCCGGCGGCGCAGCACCTTCGCCGCCTCACGGTTCTTCGCGGCCTGTGCCTTCATGCGGTCCATGAACAGTCCTCTCGACTGGTGATGGGTGAAGCCCTCGCGGCTCCCCACACCCCGCCCGTACGACACCCGCACCGAAGTGCGGAGCCAGACGGGCAGGGGAGGCAACCGGCCGCAGCGCTTGAGCTGCGGGGGCTGAAGTCGTGCAGGTGCGCGGTCTTGCAGCCGCGCGGCCGTCACTTCGGGGGAGACGGCTCAGAAGCCCGCTTATGCAGCTCCGTCAGCAGCGGAGCGTTCTCAAAGATCACCCGGCACGGGGCTCGCGGCGTGCGGCTGAAGCCGCCTTCCTGCCGAGCTATCCCGTCCGGCTGATGCAGTACCTGTTTTACAGGTACTGCGTAGGGGTCAGTCAAGTAGAGCCGCAGAACTTCTTGGGCTTTGCGCCGGGACTTCTTGGCGCACCATCAGAATCGCCGCAGGTCAGGGGAGTTGGTTACCCCATGCGTGGACACCTCGGGGAGTTCTCACTACGGTCAAGAGGTCCCTAGATGTCCCACCGGGGGGTGCAGATGTCCAACGAGCGTTTGCGGTCAGCCCTGTTGGCTCGCGGCATGTCCGTTCACGACCTGGCCGAAGAGATCAAGGTCAACCCGAAGACGGTCGAACGTTGGATCACGCAAGGGAAGGTTCCGTATCGGCGACACCAGTACGCCACAGCCGCAGCGCTCCAGGTCGACGTGACGACGCTGTGGGACGACAGCCGCACGCTGGAGAGCGCAACGGACCTGACCAAGGCGGAGATTGTGGCCGTCTACCCGCACCGCCACACGGTGCCACCGAACCTGTGGCGTGAGATGTACGCGCGAGCCGAGACGAACCTTGACGTGCTCGTCTACTCCGGGCTCTTCCTGTCGGAGGACCCGCTGTTCATCGACCTTCTGAAGAAGAAGGTCGAGGGGAACACTCAGGTGCGCATCCTGCTCGGAGACCCGGACTGCGAGGCCGTTCGGCAGCGGGGCATAGACGAGGGGCACCGGATCATGGACGGCAAGATTCGGAACGTGTTGGTGAACTACCGGCCGCTCTTCGAGAGCCATCCTGAGATCAGCTTCCGACTGCACGCCACGACGCTCTACAACTCCATCTACCGGTCCGATGACGAGATGCTCGTCAATCCTCACGTCTACGGAATCGGCGCCTACATGGCCCCCGTCTTTCATCTGCGTCGTATGCCGGGCGGCGGCCTGTTCGACACGTACGCGAATAGCATCGAGCAGACCTGGGGAGGCGCTCGCCAGGTTACGGACCGCGACATCACAGGAGCCTGACCGTGGGACGCATTGACTACCTGCACGACCCCGACGCGCCGCCGGCTAACTCGGTCGTACCCTCCGTCGTGGCGTTCGTTCAGAACGATGCGGGACAGGTGCTCATGATTCAGCGGTCCGACAACGGGCGCTGGGCGCTGCCCGGTGGTGGGCACGACGTGGGCGAGTCCATCGGTGACACCGTGGTGCGCGAAGTCTGGGAAGAGACCGGCATCAAGGCCGAAGTCGTCGATCTCTCAGGGATCTACACCGACCCCGGGCACGTGATGAAGTACGACGACGGCGAGGTGCGCCAGCAGTTCAGCATGTGCTTCCGCGCCCGGCCGGTGGGCGGCGAACTGCGCACGAGCAATGAGACGACGCAGGTTCGTTGGGTGGACCCAACGGACCTGCCGAAGCTCGACGTCCACCCTACGATGCGGCTCCGCATCGAGCACGCTATGGACCGGACGCGAACGGTCCCCTACATCGGATGACGCTTGGCGGCGGCGACCCGTTCGAGCACGCGCGCCGTGCTTGCGCAGATCTCCGGCTCAGCGCGCCGGATGAACGTGCCGATCAGGCTGTCCGGCCCGTAACGGCCGGCGATTTCGTTGACCCGGTCCACAGGGTTCGTCGGTTCGCCGTCTGGCGTGGTGTTCATGTCGCAGTAGCAGAGCGCATCGTTCAGGGGCGCGCTCTCACGGGGGAACTCGCCCTCCAGCTCGTCACGCAGGCCCCGCGCTTCAGCCTCCATCCACGCACAGGAGTGGTGCGCAACGAGTTTCACCACCCGCTCGTCGGCGTGGGCGATGTCGCGGAGGTAGCGGGCACCATCGAGCGGATGAAAGCCGGTCTTGGCGAGGTCCGGCGAGTAACCGATGTCATGCAGGACGGCGGCGGCTTCCAGCAGCTCAGCTTCCTGCCCGAGGATGAGCGCGATGCTCCGTGCCCGTTCGGCCACCCCCAGTGAGTGCTTCCAGCGGCGCGGTAGCGGCTCCGCGAGCAGGGACTCAGCCAAGGGATAGGCCCACTCCGTCAGCTTCGACAAGCTAGGAACGCTCCTCTCGAATCGGCAGGGCCCGGACCGTCCGCACTCTGCCCTGTCCTCCACTCGCCAGCACGCCGGCGGCCGCCAGCTTGTCGAGAGCCTTGGTCACGGTGGGACGTGAGACTCCGAACCGCTCAGCCAGAACGGACGCACTCGGGAACGCTGCCCCGACCGGCAGGCCTTCATCCGTGATGATGTCTGCGATGCGGTCTTCTAGCGGACGGCGGTCTGTCCGCTCGCTTGCCCGTACGACACGCCAACGCCCGCCCGGCACCGGTTCGGCAACGCCCTCCTTCTGAAGCGCACCGAACGCCCGGAGTACAACCCCGCGCGACACACCATGAGCCTTCATGAGGTCGGCTGCCGACGGCAGCTTCGTCATCCCCGGGTCGGCCTTGACCTGGGCCTTCACTGCCGCTGCGATTTCCAGGAAAGTCCCCCGAGGGCTCGCCTGCTGCGTCACATGCCCTCCTCTACTGCTAGTCCGTCGTCACCACCAAGCCTATGTTGATTCGAGACCTGTAAGTCAGGTCCATCACCGGACACAGCACCCGGCCGGGCGTGACGCGGACGGCTCCCGCTAGCTGGACACACGCTGCGACTGGCTTATCCGCCAATTCCTAGGCCGGACCGTCGCCGTGTCGTAAGAGGGGTCCGCCCAGCCGGATGAGCCGACTTAAGACACGGTCGACCGCCAGTCCAGAGTGGCCGCACCTCTGTACAGGGCGCGGAGTTCATGAAGCGTTTCGCAGTGACAGCCTTACGTCCGTCAGAAGGACTTGAGCCAGGAGGCCGACGGCTTCGCGTCGGGTAGCAAAATTGCGCTTGCTGTGAACCAGGATGCTCCCCTCTTTGGTGTGACCTGCACCCCCATAACATCCGTCGTTAGAGGCCGCCCTTCCATATTCGCAGGGACCTCAACTTTCCCACTCTCTGCATGTTTCCGGAACTCCTCCTCGATCCATTCGCAGTCTGCGGGAGGATAGGCGGGCTTCATTCTGCTTAGGGCAGGCTCCCAGAAAAACCAGCGAACTCGCCCGTTTGGATAGAGGGCCAAGATGGCGACTGGGCTAGGTGGTGGAGAAGTCGGCCATGTATTGGCATCGATCTCCATGAGTGCTTGGCGGTAATTAGGCCAATAGGCCAGTAGTACATCGACCCATTCGGTGAGCCGTTGGGTGTCTATAGACTGACGGGAGTTGATCTCGGCAGCGAATGCACGGAAGAAAGTGAAACCCTCCAGGTAGGACAGTACTGCGAGTTCAAGGGAGAATCCGGTGCGGTGAACGGTTTTGCCAGCAATGTCAGCACGACTGCCAAGGACCCCGCCGCAGCTCCCGTGCGTCACCTGCGAAAGAAGGCGGTAGGTGTCGTAGTGGTTGCCGTACCCGTGAGCCACGGCACGATCATGCAGGTTGCGTGACGACCAATCCCGGCGGAATCGGGCCCCAAACCGTGTGACGGCATTCTTGAGCTGAGGCAAGCTGTCCCGCCTCAGTTTCGCCAGTCGAGTTCTCTCCTGCTTGTGTTGCGTGCCCCTCAGGTAATGCAGCCCGTGGGTTAGGTTTCCCAGCAGATCGGCGGTGACGGCAGCATGCTCTAGGTACCTCTCCGCTGCTACGGCGGATGACGTCACCTCGCAATAATTGATCAAGTGCTCGTAGAGCGACCTGGAAGCCCGCGCGGCAGACCTGCCGTCTCCGCTGAGGAGGCAGTCTATAAAACTATCCAGGTCATTGAAGGCGTGATTTCCTATGATTGCCGCAGACTTGTTGGTGGTCTCGGTGAAAAACTGGCGAATCGTGAGCTGGATTTCTTCGATGGTCGCTGAGAGGATGTGCGGGAATTCGGGCAGCATGGCTTCCATGTTGGCCCGAATTTCAGTTTTGAAGGCGACCCCATGGCGCTGTGAAGGTGGAACGCTGAAGTCAACAGCTCCGAACTTATTGCTCACCGATTGACCTCCATAGTAAGGGCGATATGTTATGACGTTCCAGACGGCGACGGCCAGCGTGTTTCGTGACTCGGAGGCATCGGTGTGTCGTGATCTTCAGGGCGTTTTTGCGGCGATCTACGGTCTCCTGCGAGGCCAGGACGGGCCGTCGCTGGGCCGTCCGAGGGCGGCCGATGACAGCCGTTGACGGCCAATAACGACCATGAGGGCGCGGCCGTCAGCCGCACCCTCGTGGTGTGTCCGCCCAGCTAGACCCAGGTGTCCAGCCACATCCGTGCCCGCCAGTCGTCGATGGGGATGGCGGTGCCGGTGTACAGGGGCCAGAAATAGATGAAGTTCCAGGTGATCAGGAGAACCAGGACGCCCGCGGCCGTGGCGCCCGCGACGCGGCGGGTCTCGGTCGAGCGGGGCGGGCCGATGATCGCGCCGAGGAGCATCGCCACCGCCAGGCACAGGAACGGCAGGAAGACGACGGCGTAGAAGAAGAAGATCGTGCGTTCCTGGTACATGAACCAGGGCAGGTAGCCCGCCGCGATGCCGCAGGCGATGGCGCCCGCGCGCCAGTCGCGGCGGAAGAACCAGCGCCACAGGACGTACAGCACCGCGAAACAGGCGACCCACCACAGCAGCGGCGTGCCGAGGGCGAGGACCTCGCGGGCGCACTTCTCGCCCGCGTCGGCCGGGCAGCCGTCCTTTCCGGGCGCGGGGGACTCGTAGAAGTACGACACCGGGCGGCCGAGGACGAGCCAGCTCCACGGGTTGGACTGGTACGTGTGCGGCGAGGACAGCCCGACGTGGAACTCGTACACCTGGTGCTCGTAGTGCCACAGGCTGCGCAGCCAGTCGGGCAGGAAGGTCCAGTTGCCGCCCTTGCCGTCGGTCGCGGCCCAGTTGCGGAAGTAGCCGCCCTTGCCGTCGGTGGCCGAGAGGATCCAGCCGGTCCAGGACAGGACGTAGGTGACCAGGGCCACCGGGACCGTGGCGAGGAACGCCAGGCCCGTGTCGCGCTTGAGGACCGCCGTGTACGGGTAGCGGGCACCGGCCACGCGGCGCGAGCCGACGTCCCACACCACCGCCATCAGGCAGAACGCGGCCAGGATGTAAAGGCCGTTCCACTTCGTGCCGATGGCCAGGCCCAGCATCAGGCCGGCCGCCCAGCGCCAGGGGCGCAGGCCCAGGCGGGTGGTCTCGGCCGTGTGCCGGTCGGGCCGGACCCGGCCGTCCTCGTCCACCGGCAGCGCGGCGGCGAGTCTCGCGCGGGCCTTGTCCCGGTCGACCAGCAGACAGCCGAACGCGGCCAGCACGAAGAACATCAGCACGCCGTCGAGCAGTGCCGTGCGGCTCATCACGAAGTGCAGGCCGTCCACCGCCATCAGCGCACCCGCGAGACACCCCAGGAACGTGGAGCGGAACAGGCGGCGGCCGATCCGGCACAGCAGCAGCACGGACAGCGTGCCGAGCAGCGCCGTCATGAACCGCCAGCCGAAGGGGTCGAACCCGAACATCAGCTCGCCGAGCCCGATGACGTACTTGCCGACCGGAGGGTGCACCACGTACGCCGCGTCCGTCGGGACGGTCACGTGCGAGCCCGACGACAGGACCAGGTCGTTGGCGTTCTTGTCCCAACTGACCTCGAACCCGCGGTGGACGAGCGCCCACGCGTCCTTGGCGTAGTACGTCTCGTCGAATATCACCGCCCTGGGATTGCCCAGGTTCCAGAACCGCAGCACTCCCGCCAGCAGCGTCACGAGCAGCGGGCCGATCCAGCCCGACCAGCGCACCAGCCGTCCCGCGAGCGTGTGCGGGATGCCGAGCGCCGCCCACAGCCGGGGCCCGGGCTCGGTGTACGGCGGCACCAGGCGCTCACGGACGTCATCGGCGTCGCTTCTGGGCTGCCCCTGGTAGCCGAAGCGGCGCAGCCGCTGCTGCCAGGACGTCCGCTGTTCGAGCGGCGCCTGGCCCTGCCGGGTGTCCGTGGAGGACGCGGTACTGGTCACCGCGCCATCGTAGGGAACCGTTCTGTGTGAGTCCCGTGCATGGCCGGTATGCGTCCGCATCCTCCGCCCCTGGGAGGAGTCCGGGTCCGCCCGCCCTGGGAGGATGGGAGCGTGATCGGAACCCTCGTACTCGCAGGCACCCCCATCGGCGACATCGCGGACGCCCCGCCCCGCCTCGCCGAGGAACTGGCCGGAGCCGATGTCGTCGCCGCCGAGGACACGCGGCGGCTGCGCCGGCTGACCCAGGCGCTCGGCGTCACACCCAAGGGGCGGGTGGTGTCGTACTTCGAGGGCAACGAGTCCGCGCGGACGCCGGAGCTGGTCGAGGAGCTGGTGGGCGGGGCGCGGGTGCTGCTGGTGACCGACGCGGGGATGCCCTCGGTGTCCGACCCGGGATACCGGCTGGTCGCCGCCGCGGTCGAGAGGGACGTGCGGGTCACCGCCGTGCCCGGGCCGTCCGCGGTGCTCACCGCGCTCGCGCTGTCCGGCCTGCCCGTCGACCGGTTCTGTTTCGAGGGGTTCCTGCCGCGCAAGGCCGGGGAGCGGCTGGGACGGCTGCGGGAGGTCGCCGACGAGCGGCGGACGCTCGTCTACTTCGAGGCTCCGCACCGGCTCGACGACACGCTGTCGGCCATGGCCGAGGTGTTCGGCGCCGAGCGGCGGGCGGCGGTGTGCCGGGAGCTGACCAAGACGTACGAGGAGGTACGGCGGGGCGGGCTCGGGGAGCTGGCCGCGTGGGCCGCGGAGGGGGTGCGCGGCGAGATCACCGTGGTGGTCGAGGGGGCGCCGGAGAAGGGGCCCGAGGAGGTCGGGCCCGAGGAACTGGTGCGGCGGGTCCGGGTGCGGGAGGAAGCGGGGGAGCGGCGCAAGGAGGCCATCGCCGCGGTGGCGGTGGAGGCGGGGGTGCCGAAGAGGGTTGTCTTCGATGCGGTGGTCGCGGCGAAGAACGCCGCGGGGTGACCGGGTCCGGGGTGGGCCCGGTGTGCTGTGCGGGGCGCGGGTGGTGTCGGGTTCGCCGCGCCGTTGCGCGTCGCCGAGCGGGGCGTAGGCCCCCTCTGAGCAGGGCTCTTTTCGTTTGAGCGCGCGCCCCATGGGTGGGCAAAGGAGAAGGGGCGCGAGGGCAAGGGACGCCCAAATCGGGGCCAACAGTCGACAGGTCCGCTGCCATCGGCCCGGTCGAGGAGTCCACTGGGTCGCGGGGGCGGCATCGCCCTCACGCCACAGCGGACCAACAGGAGCCGGCATGAGTGAGATCGCAGGGCGGACCGGGCTCCGCGCCGGTGCGACCGCAGTCGTCAACGAGTCCTACTCCTTCGCCTGCATGCGGTGCGGGCACGGCTGGGAGCAGTCGTACGAGATAGAGCACCACACGGACGCCGCGGGTCACGAGTTCGTCCTCTACGTGGCCGACGGCGAGGTGGTGCCCTCCCCGTTGAGCAGGCCCGAATGTCACCACTGCGACAGCCACGTCGTGCGGATCATGCGGCCCGGGCGGGTCGCGTCGGCGCGCGAGGCGGCGCACCGGCCGTCCCGCGTACCGCCGCCCGCCGGGCCCGTGGAGGCGCCCACCGCGGGCGCCGGGGCCGGGGCGACGGCCGGCCAGGGGCAGCGCGAGCCCCACCACTGGCACCTGTCCGACCTGTTGCACCCCTTCCAGCGCAAGGCGAGCTGACCCGTCCGGCTTCCCTTGCCGACGCCCTCCCCGGTCCTCCCCCATCGGGGAGGGCGTACCCCTTTCGTAGGATCGGGGCATGCCTTCGAACGCCTCCGGCCGCCAGGACAAGAACGCGGCCCCGCCCCTCCCGGAGCCTCTCCGGGTGCCGGTCGCCGATTCCCACACCCACCTGGACATGCAGTCCGGCACGGTCGAGGAGGCGCTGGCCAAGGCGGCGTCGGTCGGAGTGACGACGGTCGTGCAGGTCGGCTGCGACCTCAAGGGCTCGCGCTGGGCGGCCGAGACGGCGGCGGCCCACTCCGCCGTCCACGCCACGGTCGCCCTGCACCCGAACGAGGCGCCCCGGATCGTGCACGGCGACCCCGACGGCTGGTCGCGGCAGGGCGCCCGCGAACCCGGCGGCCCGGCGGCCCTGGACGACGCGCTCGCCGAGATCGACCGGCTGGCCGCACTGGAGCAGGTCAAGGGCGTCGGTGAGACCGGCCTCGACTACTTCCGCACCGGGCCCGAGGGCAAGGAGGCGCAGGAGCGGTCCTTCCGCGCCCACATCGAGATCGCCAAGCGGCACGGCAAGGCCCTGGTCATCCACGACCGCGAGGCCCACGCCGACGTCCTGCGCGTGCTGAAGGAGGAGGGCGCCCCCGAGCGGACCGTCTTCCACTGCTACTCCGGCGACGCCGAGATGGCCGAAATCTGCGCGAGCGCGGGCTACTTCATGTCCTTCGCCGGCAACGTCACCTTCAAGAACGCACAGAACCTGCGGGACGCGGTGGCCGTGGCCCCGCTGGAACTCCTCCTCGTGGAGACGGACGCGCCCTTCCTCACCCCGGCGCCCTACCGCGGGCGGCCCAACGCCCCCTACCTGGTGCCGATCACGGTGCGGGCCATGGCCGAGGTGCGCGGCGTCGACGAGGACACGCTGGCCGCGGCGCTCGGCGCGAACACCGCGCGGGCCTTCGGTTACCGACACCGGCCGTACGACTGTGCGTAGTCGCGTCGCTTTGGAGAGTGACGACCGCTCCGCTAGGTTCTGGGGGCCCGATCCGGACCCCTCTGGACCCCCTCCGGCCCCTGGAGCGCGTCGGCGTGAGCAACTCGCGGTACGAGACGTACGAGACGTATGGCCCGGCCTACGCCGACCCGGCGTACGGCCGTTTCGACGCGCCTCCGGCTGATCTTCACAGTGCCGAGACCCTGGCTCACGGGGCGCCCGGCGCCTACGAGGACACCTATCGCCCCGCCTACGAGGCCCCGACCACCTATCGCCCCGCCTACGAGACCCCGACCACCAATCGCCAGGCCTACGAGGCCCCGACCCTGCCCGGGCTGCCCCGGCAGGTCGCCCCGGACGGCGAGCCCGCCGGGTACGCCGGCCCAGGCGTGGGTGCGCGCGCCGGGGCACGAGCCGCGGCGCGCACCGGCTCGCACCGCAGGTCCACGCACCGGCGCAAGGCGCGCTACGCCGAGCGCCCGGACAGTCCCATGCGGCGGCTGGTCCCGCAGGCCCTGGTCGTGGCCTTCCTCGCGGGCGGTACCACGGCGTTCGTCGCCAAGGACAAGGCCATCGAACTGAACGTCGACGGCAGGACGCGCACGCTGCACACCTTCGCCGACGACGTCACCGAACTGCTCGCGGAGGAGGGCGTCGAGGTCGGCGCCCACGACGTGGTGGCGCCCAGGCCCGGCACGGAGATCGCCAGCGGCGACGAGGTCGCCGTGCACTACGCCCGTCCGGTGCGGCTCACCCTCGACGGACACCGGCGCGAGGTGTGGACGACCGCCCACACGGTGGAAGGAGCGCTGCGGCAGCTCGGTGTGCGACAGGAGGGCGCCTACGTGTCCGCGCCGCGCTCACGGCGCATCGGGCGCGAGGGTCTCGCGCTGGACGTGCGGACCGAGCGCACGGTCACGATCATGGCGGACGGCCGCGCCCGCACGGTGCGCACCAACGCGGCGACCGTACGGGAGGCCGTCGAGGAGGCCGGGATCACCCTGCACGGCCAGGACACCACCTCGGTCCCGCAGGGCAGCTTCCCGCGTGACGGACAGACCGTGACGGTGCTGCGGATCACCGGCGGCAAGGAGGTCCGCGAGGAGCCGATCCCCTTCCACGTGCGGCGCACGGACGATCCGTCCCTGTTCCGCGGCACGGAGGTCGTGGCACGTGCGGGCGAGCCGGGCCTGCGCCGGATCACCTTCTCCCTGCGCACCGTCAACGGCGTCAGACAGAAACCACGCCGGATCAGGTCCGAGGTGGTGCGCGCGCCACGCCCGCAGATCGTGAAGGTCGGCACGAAACCGCGCCCGGCGTCCGTACAGGGCGCCGACCACCTCGACTGGCAGGGTCTCGCGGCCTGCGAGTCGGGCGGGCGCCCCGACGCGGTCGACCCCTCGGGCACCTACGGCGGCCTCTACCAGTTCGACACCCGGACCTGGCGGGCCCTCGGCGGCAGCGGCAGGCCCCAGGACGCCCCGGCGGCGGAACAGACGTACCGGGCGAAGAAGCTGTACGTGCGGCAGGGAACCAGTCCGTGGCCGCACTGCGGGGGGCGGCTGCGCGGACAAGGCGGATAAGGGGGAACCCGAGGCGCGACCGGGCCCCCGTACCCTTGTCCCGTGACCAGCAGCCCCACCCCCGACGCCCTTCTGGGCCCCGCCGACATCCGCGAGCTCGCGGCAGCCCTCGGCGTACGCCCCACCAAGCAACGCGGACAGAACTTCGTGATCGACGCGAACACCGTCCGCCGTATCGTCCGCACCGCACAGGTCCGCCCCGACGACGTGGTCGTCGAGGTCGGCCCGGGGCTCGGTTCGCTCACCCTCGCGCTGCTGGAGGTCGCCGACCGGGTCACGGCGGTGGAGATCGACGACGTGCTCGCCGGCGCGCTGCCCGCGACCATCACGGCCCGCATGCCCGAGCGCGCCGACCGGTTCGCCCTGGTCCACTCCGACGCCATGCACGTCACCGAGCTGCCGGGCCCCGCCCCGACCGCGCTGGTCGCCAACCTCCCTTACAACGTGGCCGTCCCGGTCCTGCTGCACATGCTCGACACCTTCCCGACCATCGAGCGCACCCTGGTCATGGTCCAGGCGGAGGTCGCCGACCGGCTCGCCGCCCCGCCCGGCTCGAAGGTCTACGGTGTCCCCTCGGTCAAGGCCAACTGGTACGCCGAGGTCAAGCGCGCCGGTGCCATCGGGCGGAGCGTGTTCTGGCCGGCGCCCAACGTCGACAGCGGCCTGGTGTCCCTGGTCCGCCGGACCGAGCCGCTGAGGACGACGGCCTCGAAGCGCGAGGTGTTCGCCGTCGTCGACGCCGCGTTCGCCCAGCGCCGCAAGACGCTGCGGGCCGCGCTGGCCGGCTGGGCCGGATCGGCCGCCGCGGCCGAGGAGGCCCTCGTCGCCGCCGGGGTCTCGCCGCAGGCCCGGGGCGAGTCGCTGACCGTGGAAGAGTTCGCGCGCATCGCCGAGCACAAGGCGAACCGGCACGAGGAGAAGGAGCCCGCGTGAGCGTCACGGTCCGCGTCCCCGCCAAGGTCAACGTCCAGCTGGCGGTCGGCGCCGCCCGCCCCGACGGCTTCCATCCCCTGGCCAACGTCTTCCTCGCCGTCGGCCTCTACGACGAGGTCACCGCCACCCCGGCCGACGAACTGCGCGTCACCTGCGACGGCCCGGACGCCGACCAGGTCCCCCTGGACCGTACGAACCTGGCGGCGCGCGCGGCGATCGCGCTGGCCGAGCGGTACGGCCGCAGCCCCGACGTGCACCTCCACATCGCCAAGGACATCCCCGTCGCCGGCGGCATGGCGGGCGGCAGCGCGGACGGCGCCGCCGCCCTGGTGGCCTGCGACGCGCTGTGGCAGACCGGCGCCTCCCGCGGCGAACTCCTCGACATCTGCGCCGAACTGGGCAGCGATGTGCCGTTCAGCCTGGTCGGCGGGGCGGCCCTCGGGATCGGGCGGGGCGAGCAGCTGACGCCCCTGGAGGTCGGCGGCACGTTCCACTGGGTGTTCGCCATGGCCGGACGGGGTCTGTCCACCCCGGCGGTCTTCCGCGAGTTCGACCGGCTCGGCGAAGGAACGGACATCCCCGAGCCCGTCGCCTCCGAGGAACTCCTCGCCGCCCTCGCCAAGGGCGACCCGGACGCGCTCGCCGCCGCCGTCTCCAACGACCTTCAGCCCGCCGCGCTCTCCCTCTTCCCCGAACTCGCCGGCACCCTGGCCGCGGGCCGGGCCGCCGGCGCCCTGACCGCACTCGTCTCGGGCTCCGGCCCGACCACCGCGTTCCTGGTCCGCGACCCCGAGTCGGCCGCCACGGTGGCACAGGCCCTGCTGGCGTCCGGGACATGCCGGACGGTGCGCACGGCGTCGGGTCCGGCGCCCGGGGCGACGATCGCCGGACGTTGATCACGTGCCCCGGCCGCGGCCGGGCGCCCAGGCCCCCCGGTCGTTTCAAGAGGGGACACAGGAGCGCGCCAACCGGTCGCGGCCGTCGGCGCGCTGACGTGGCCGAGGTCCCGGCGCTGCTGGAGTCCGGGCGGCCCCCGGCACCCCCGAGGGGACTGACGGCCTCCCGGTCCGGTCGGTGCCTCGCGGTGGCCGGGTACGGCCTGCTGTTGCCGTGGCGCTGCTGCGAGCCGGTGCGGGACCCTGACACCTCCGAGGGGATCGACGGTTTCCCGGTCCGGTCGGGTGCCTGGCGGTGGCCGTGTACGACCTGCTGTCGTCGTGGCGCTGCTGCGAGCCGGTGCGGGACCCTGACACCTCCGAGGGGATCGACGGTTTCCCGGTCCGGTCGGGTGCCTCGCGGTGGCCGTGTACGACCTGCCGTCGCTGTGGCCCTGCTGCGAGCCGGTGCCGGCCCCCTGCCCCCACTGCCCGACGGGAGCACCCCGCTGACGCGGGCGGTGGCGGCGGATCCCGTCTGCTGACCCACGCGCTCGCCACCCGTCGGATCCCGCTCCCGACGCCTTGACGAGGATCCCGGCGTGCGGGGAGGCGGTGTGCCACTGGTCCGCCCACCACTTGGGGAAGCGAGCCCGAGGTGGGGGACGTGCTGGTCGCGCTCACCCATGACGAGCCCCAGCCGATCCGCCTCTGCGCCGTGTCCGGCCCGGCCGTGCGCGACGACCCGCGCTGCCTGGAGGCCCAGCACCGCATCGGCCCCGTGGCCGAGGAACTGCGCGACGACGAGCGGCTGCCGGACGTGTGGCGCTGCCGGCGCCGCAGGGAGCCGCGGCCGAGGCGTGAACCGCGCGGCCGGAGCACCCCGCCGCGCGACTACCCTGGAGGGTCGATCCATCCCCCTTGGCAGGAGAGTCATGGCCGTCAACCTGGTCAATGTCGAGAACGTCAGCAAGGTGTACGGCACCCGCGCCCTGCTCGACGGCGTTTCCCTCGGCGTCTCCGAAGGGGACCGCGTAGGAGTCGTCGGCCGCAACGGCGACGGCAAGACCACGCTCATCCGCATGCTCGCCAAGCAGGAGAGCGCCGACACGGGGCGGGTCACGCACTCCGGCGGGCTCCGCCTCGGCGTGCTCACCCAGCACGACTCCCTCGACCCCGAGGCCACCGTCCGCCACGAGGTCATCGGCGACATGGAAGACCACGAGTGGGCGGGAAACGCCAAGGTCAGGGACGTGCTGACCGGTCTGTTCGGCGGGCTCGACCTGCCGGGGTTCCCCAAGGGGCTGGACACCGTCATCGGCCCGCTGTCCGGCGGCGAGCGGCGCCGCATCGCGCTGGCCAAGCTCCTCATCGAGGAGCAGGACCTGCTGGTCCTGGACGAGCCCACCAACCACCTCGACGTCGAGGGCATCGCCTGGCTCGCCCGGCATCTGCAGAATCGCAGGTCGGCGCTGGTGTGTGTGACCCACGACCGGTGGTTCCTCGACCAGGTGTGCACCCGCATGTGGGACGTCCAGCGCGGCGCGGTCTACGAGTACGAGGGCGGCTACTCCGACTACGTCTTCGCCCGGGCCGAGCGCGAGCGCATCGCCGCCACGGAGGAGGCCAAGCGGCAGAACCTCGTCCGCAAGGAGCTGGCCTGGCTGCGCCGCGGGGCGCCCGCCCGTACGTCCAAGCCGCGCTTCCGCGTCGAGGCCGCCAACGAGCTCATCGCGGACGTCCCGCCGCCCCGGGACAGCAGCGAGCTGATGAAGTTCGCCTCCACCCGGTTGGGCAAGACCGTGTTCGACCTGGAGGACGTCACCGTCCAGGCGGGCCCGAAGATCCTCCTCAAGCACGTCACCTGGCAGCTCGGGCCCGGTGACCGGATCGGCCTGGTCGGCGTCAACGGCGCCGGGAAGACGTCCCTGCTGCGGGCCATGGCCGAGGCCGCGAGGTCCGACGGCGAGACCCAGCCCGTCGGCGGGCGCGTCCGCGTCGGCAAGACGGTGAAGCTGGCCTACCTCTCCCAGGAGGTCGCCGAACTCGACCCCGCCACGCGTGTGCTGGAGGCCGTGCAGCAGGTGCGTGAGCGCGTCGACCTCGGCAAGGGGCGAGAGATGACCGCCGGACAGCTGTGCGAGACGTTCGGCTTCACCAAGGAGAAGCAGTGGACGCCCGTCGGCGACCTGTCCGGCGGTGAGCGCCGCCGGCTCCAGCTGCTGCGCCTGCTCATGGACGAGCCCAACGTGCTCTTCCTCGACGAGCCCACCAACGACCTCGACATCGAGACGCTGAACCAGCTGGAGGACGTGCTCGACGGCTGGCCCGGATCGATGATCGTCATCTCCCACGACCGGTTCTTCATCGAGCGCACCACCGACCGGGTGTTCGCCCTGCTCGGCGACGGCGCCCTGCGGATGCTGCCGCGCGGCATCGACGAGTACCTGGAGCGGCGGCAGCGCATGGAGGAGGCCGCGGCCGCCTCGTCCCTCGCGGTGGCGCAGCAGCAGTCCGCAGCCCCGGAGAAGAGCGCCGCCGACCAGCGCGTCGCCAAGAAGGAGCTCCAGAAGATCGAGCGGCAGCTCGACAAGGTCTCCGAGAAGGAGGCCAAGCTCCACGCCCAAATCGCCGAAAACGCCACGGACTTCGCGAAGGTTGCCGAACTGGATTCGGATCTGCGGGAGTTGGCCGGTCAGCGTGAGGAGCTGGAGATGCGCTGGCTGGAACTCGCCGAGGACGCGTGAAGGGTGCGTGAAGGCGCATAACGGCGGCATCACGGGCCGGTCCGCCCTTGGGAACAGGGGGTGAGACGGCCCGGTCGCTGTCGGAACCTGGTGATACAAAGAGTCGTCTTAGAACTTCATGAAGCGACTCTGAGCCCATGTCGTATCTCAGGGTGTGGCTAAAAATCAGTGATCGAACGGGGGAGCCGCTGATGACTCAGCCGCCCAGTCAGCCGCCGCACGGTGGCTTCGGAGCACCGCAGAACCAGCCGCCGCAGGGTGGTGGTTTCGGGGCACCGCCGCCCCAGGGCCCGCCCCAGACCCCGCCGCCCCCGCAGGGCCCGCCGCAGCCGGGATACGGCTATCCGCAGCAGCCGGGCCCCTACGGGCCCCCGGGACAGCCGGGGCCGTACAACCCCGGCCCGTACGGTCAGCAGCCCGGCCCGTACGGCCAGCAGCCCGGCCCGTACGGCCAGCCCGGTTACGGCTACCCGCAGCAGCCGCAGTACCCCGGTGCGCCCGGCACCCCGCCCTCAGGCGGCTCCGGAAACCCCTTCAAGGGCAAGCCGGCCGTCATCATCGGCGCGGCCGTCGCCGCGCTGCTCGTCGCCGGCGCCACCGTGTGGGCCGTCACCGGCGATGACGGCGGCAAGGGCGAGAAGAAGCCGATCGCCCAGAAGACCGACGACGCCAAGCCCGCCTCCCCTGCCCCGGTCAACCCCGGTGACGGCAGCGGCGACGGCGGCGAGGACCCGGATAACCTCAACGAGGGCCGCCAGGCCGGCGAGGCCAAGGTCCTCTGGTACAAGGAGGCGCCCGACGCCCCCGGTTCCGGCGCCGACGCCCCGGGCATGTGGATCACCGGCAAGACCGCGGTGAAGGCCGCCTACAAGCAGCTCTTCGCCTACCACGTCGGTGACGGCAAACCCGCCTGGGACGCGATCACCTTCCCGCAGAAGATCTGCGCGACGACTCCGCAGAAGACGTCCGACGACAAGATCGTCGTCGCGTACATGAGCGGCAGCAGCGACCGCGCCAAGTGCAACCAGCTGCAGGAGATCGACCTCGGCACCGGCGAGAAGGGCTGGAAGAAGCAGGTCGCCGACGGCGCCCTGTTCGACTCCACGCTCTCCGTCGAACTGTCCATCACCGGCAAGACGCTGATGGTGGGCCGCTCCCAGTCCGGCACGGCCTACGACGTCACCAACGGCGACAAGCTCTTCGACAAGAAGCGCTACGGCAACGCCTGCTTCCCCGCCGCGTTCGCCGGTGGCGAGAAGCTGATCGCCGTCTCCTCCTGCGGCGCCGGCACCGACAAGCAGCACGACGAGGTGCAGGAGCTCGACCCGAAGACCGGCAAGGCCAGGTGGACCCAGCCGTTCGACAAGGGCTGGCGGGTCGCGCGCACCTACTCGGTCAGCCCTCTCGTCATCTACAGCACCCACCAGGACAAGAAGGCCTGGAACATCTCCACCTTCACCTCCGGCGGCAAGTTCCGCTCGCAGGTCGGCTTCGACGAGGACTTCGCCCCCGAGTGCGGCTGGGCGATCCTCGAGCGCGACCTCACCGGCTGCCAGGGCGTCGCCGTCGACGACTCCACCCTGTACCTGCCGACCGAGGCCACCTCCGGCGCCAACGAGATCGTCGCGGTCAACCTCGCCAACGGCAAGGAGAAGTGGCGCGTGAAGTCGCCCTCCGACGAGTCGATGCTGCCGGTGAAGACCGAGGGCGGAAAACTCATCGCCTATGTGGAGCCGTCGTACGACGCGGGCGGGCAGATCGTGTCCGTCCCGACCGGCGGCAGCAGCCACAAGCCGTCCAGGCTGCTGCAGAACCCGCAGGGTGCCGCGGACGTCGAGGGCAGCTTCTTCTCCAAGGACATCGACTGGGTCGACGGGCGCTTCTACCTCTCGACGACCCGGCTGAGCGGGAACGACGACACGAAGGAGAAGTTGATGCTCGCCTACGGCAAGTGACTCTTCCTCCTTCCGAACTCCCTTTGTCGCCCGCCCCCTTCCGCGAGGTACCCACGCCATGACCCAGCCGCCGCCCCAGCAGCCCCCGCAGGGGGGCGGCTTCGGGCCGCCCCAGGACCAGCCGCCGCAGACCCCGCCGCCCGCGGCCGGGCCGAACCTCGGCAAGGCCCCGGAACCGGGGTACGGATACCCCCAGACGCCTCCGCCGGCCGCCCCGCAGACGCCGACCCAGCCCCCACAGGGTTACGGCTATCCGCAGGGTGCCGCGGCGCCCCAGCCTCCGCAGGCCCCGCCCGGCTACGGCTATCCCGGTCAGCAGCCGGGGCCGTACGGGCAGCCGCAGCAGGCGCCTTACGGGCAGCCGGGGTACGGCCAGGTCGGCCAGCCGGGATACGGTCAGCCGGGGTACGGCCAGCCGCCCGGTTACGGCTATCCGCAGCAGACCATGCCGCACCAGCCGCAGGCCGGACAGCCAGGCGGCGGCGGGAAGTTCACCGCGCAGATGGCGATCATCGTCGCCGCTGTCGTGGCGATCGCCCTGATCATCGGCGGTGGCGTCTGGTACGCCAAGTCCGGTGGTGACGAGGGCAAGAAGAACGACACCGCCGGCTCCAGCGGCGGCACCGGCGGGACGGACGACGACAACGGCGGCACCACCTCCGGCAAGGAGAAGGCGCCGTCCGACCCCAGCGCCAAGGTCCTCTTCCAGGTCCCGGCGCCCGAGGTGAAGAACGCCAGCACGGTCGTCGTCTCCGGCTCGTGGCTCACCGGCAAGGCGTACGTCAAGAGCGGCATCGCCCAGATCGTCGGCTACGACCGCGACAAGGGCGGCGAGCTGTGGAAGATCCCGCTGGGCGGCCCGGTCTGCCAGGCCGCCCGCCACGTCACCGACGACAACCTGACGGCGATCCTCTACCAGCCGGCCATGCCCACCAAGGCGGACCCCTCGCACGGGTGCAGCGAGATCGCGCTGATCGACCTGGATGCCGGCAAGAAGCTGTGGACCAAGACGGTCAAGACCGGTGACCAGCTGATCACCTTCGACAACATCACCCTCAGCGGAAAGACCGTCGCCGTCGGCAGCACCAGCGGCGGCGCCGCCTTCGACGTCTCCGGCAAGCTCCTGTGGAGCCCGAAGCCGGCCGACTCCTGCTACGACGCCGGCTACGGCGGCGGCGAGAAGCTGGTCGCGGTGCGCAAATGCGGCTCGTACGACCAGCGGCAGCTGCACATCCAGACCATCGACCCGAAGTCCGGGAAGGTGATCTCGGAGTACAAGATGACCGAGGGCATCGAGTACGCGAGCATCGTGTCGACCGACCCGCTGGTCGTGGCCGCCGACGTCGGCGACTCCGCGGGCGACGGCAGCGGCATCTCCGACTTCTTCTCCATCGACGGCAAGACCGGCAAGCTGCGCACGCGCATCTCCGCGCCGGGCGAGCAGTTCGCGGCCCGCTGCGAGGGCATCACCCGCGTCGAGGCCTGCAACCTGCTGGCCGTCGGCAACGACCGGCTGTACCTGCCGACCGAGGAGCACGACAGCGCCGGCAAGTACCGCCGGACCAACGAGATCGTCGCCTTCGACCTCGCCACCGGCAAGCAGACCGGGCAGCGGGCCGACGCGGGCGACGGCTACACGATCTCGCCGCTGCGCATGGACGGCGGCAACCTGATCGCGTACAAGCGTCCGCCGTACAACAAGGGCGGACAGGTCGTGAGCATCGACGGGGGCAGCTTCAAGGAGACGACGCTGCTGGAGAACCCCGCGACGGACAGCGTCCGTGACGTGGAGACCCGCATGTCGCCGGAGTACTCCGAATTCCTGTACGCCGACGGGCATCTCTACATGTCCAAGGTGTACGCGAGCAAGCGGTCGACGGTGCGGGAGAAGGAGTACCTGGCCGTCGGCTTCGGCACCAGCTGACCGGGCTGTGACCGGGCTCTGGCCGGGTGTTGTCCGGTTCTTGATCGACTGATGGCTGATACGGCCCCGTCCCTGTTCAGGGGCGGGGCCGAATCTGTTTGGCGCGGTCAACCTGGAAGGAGAGGAAGTTCGGCGATCCGGGGCGATTCTCGCGGGTAGGGGGAGCGCGACGTCGAACAAGCGTGTAGCTTCCGGGGGCATGAAGGCGGGGGAGCCGGGGGGCTTCCATAGGGGGCTGGGGTGACTGGGGGGTTGCTCGATGGGAGTACGGCTCATGGTGGTCGACGACCACCGATTGCTGGCCGAGGCGCTGGCCTCGGCGTTGAAACTGCGAGGGCACCGGGTGCTGGCCGCGGCGGCGCCCGCCGCGGGGGCGGCGGAGCTGGTGATCACACGGGCGCCGGAGGTGTGTCTGCTGGGGACGGCGGCGCCGGCGGAGCCGGGGATCTTCGACCCGGTGGTGCGGATCAAGCGGGAGCGGCCGCAGGTCGCGGTGCTGGTGCTGGGGCCGGTGCCCAGCCCCCGGGGCATCGCGGCGGCGTTCGCGGCGGGAGCTTCCGGCTATGTCCGTCACGATGAACGCATAGAGGGTGTCGAGCGGGCGATCATGAAGGCGCGGGCGGGCGAGGCGGCGGTGGCGCCGCAGCTGCTGCAGGGGGCGTTCAGCGAGTTGCTCAACCCGGCGGCACAGCCGGACGACGAGGGGCAGCGGTTGCTGTCCCTGCTCACGCCGAGGGAGGTCGAGGTCCTGGTCCGCGTCGCGGACGGCGAGGACACCCGCCTCATCGCGGCGGGCATGGGCATCGCACCGTCCACGGCCCGTACGCACGTCCAGCGGGTCCTGATGAAGCTGGGCGTCGGCTCCCGCCTGGAGGCGGCGGCGCTGGCGGCGCGGACGGGGTTGCTGGACCGGGCGGGTCCGGTACGACGGGAGCCGTGACCGTCCGACGCGGGCTGGGGGTACTCACGCCTGGCGGTGGGAGGTCGGGCGGGGCCGCGCCGGGGGATGCCCGTCCTCGGAACGGCGCGATGGGGTGTCGTACCGACTGACCGGCGTCGTCGCGCCAACCGCTGCGGGCGGCCCCCCCGACACCTCCCCTCGCGCTGTCCGGCGGGTGCGGGTCGTCGTCCGTTGATCCGGCGGGTACCCGTGCCGCCAGGAGCGGCACGGGTGGGCGCAGCCGCACCTCGTCGCGCCGGGTTGCGCACCCACCCGGCCTGAACACCAACGCCGAGCGCCTGAGAACCCCGGGCTACTCCACCCGCTCGTCCCCCTCCGGGTCGACCCCCGGAGGGGGAGGTGCCACCGGCCTCAGCTTCAGCCACACGAGGAAGAACAACCCCAGCGCGAGCATCCCCAAGCCCGTCCACAGGTTGATGTTCACGCCCTCGGCCTTGTCGATGTCGGCGTCGGACGCCGTGAACCCCGCGATCGTGACGATCACGCCGTAGACCACGAACAGCCCGCCGATGATCCGCCGGATGTCGAACAGCCGCGCAGCCGTCGCCGACTTGCCCTGCAGCTCGGTGACTTCCCGCTGCACGTCCTTCTCGGAGTAGAACTCGGACATGTGTCAATCCTCCCTCGGTAAAAGCGGGAACGGTCAGAACGAGAACGGGATGTAGCAGGCGGCGGCCAGGATCACCGCGCCCCAGCCGAGCAGCGCCGGCTTGCGGTACCAGGCCTCGTCCCCGGGCGCCGGCGGCTCCGACATGCCGGGCGAGCGTGTGCCGTAGACCAGCCCCTGCAACTCCTCGGCCGGCTTGGGCGCGGTGAACAGTGACACCGCCACCATGACGACCGCGCCCGCGACGAAGCCCGCGATCGCCGAGACGAAGTTGGCCCCCTGGTCGGAGGGAATGTCGATGATGTCCCGCTTGTAGAGGACGAAGTAGTTGACCATCGCCGCGGTGGTGCCCGCGAGCAGCCCCCAGAAGCCCGACTTCATGGACGCCCGCTTCCAGAACATGCCGATGATGAAGACGACGAACATCGGCACGTTGAAGAAGGAGAACAGCGTCTGGAGGTAGGCCATGATGTTCGAGAACGACCGGGCCAGGAACGCCGTTCCGATGGAGGCCAGGACACCGATCGCGGTGATGAGCCGGCCGAAGCGCACGTAGTACTCGTCCTCGCGGTCCCTGACGACGTACTTCGCCCAGATGTCCGTCGTGAACACCGTGTTGAAGGACGACACGTTCGCCGCCATGCCCGCCATGAACGCCGCGAGCAGGCCGGTGACGGCGATGCCCAGCACGCCGTTGGGCAGCAGCTGTTCCATGAGGTAGGGGATGGCGTCGTTGTACTGCAGATCGGAGCCCGGGGTGCCGATCTTCGGGACCAGGACCGCGGCCACCAGGCCCGGGATCATCACCAGGAACACGATGAAGATCTTCGGGAACGCGGCGATCAGCGGGGTGCGCTGGGCAGCCGAGAGGTTTTTCGCGGACAGCGCGCGTTGCACCTCGGCGAAGTTCGTCGTCCAGTAGCCGAAGGAGAGCACGAAACCGAGGCCCAGGACGATCGTCAGCCAGTTCGCGCCGAGCGGGTTGTCGCTGCCGATGCCCGTGCCGCCCCAGGACGTCATGAAGTCGGCGCCACGGGACTCGGTGAGGGAGTCCGACAGACCGTCCCAGCCGCCGACGCTCTTCAGGCCGAGCACCGTGAGGGGGATGAGCGCGGCGAGGATGACGAAGAACTGCAGGACCTCGTTGTAGATCGCCGACGACAGGCCACCGAGGGTGATGTACGCCAGCACGAAGAAACCGGCGACCACGATCGCCACCCACTCCGGCCAGCCCAGCAGCGCCTCGACGACGATGGCCAGGGCGTAGAGGTTGACGCCGGCGATGAGGATGGCGGCGAAGGCGAAGAGCACGGAACTGAGCAGGTGTGCCGCCTTGTCGAAGCGCAGCAGCAGGAACTCGGGGACCGAGCGCACCTTGGAGCCGTAGTAGAAGGGCATCATCACCAGGCCGAGGAAGACCATGGCCGGGATGGCGCCGATCCAGTACCAGTGCGTGGTGTAGACGCCGTACTGGGCGCTGTTGGCGGCCATGCCCAGGATCTCGGTGGCGCCCAGGTTGGCCGCGATGAACGCGAGGCCGGTCACCCAGGCGGGCAGGGAACGGCCGGAGAGGAAGAAGTCGAGACTGGTCTTCACCGAGCGGCGGGCGGCGAAGCCGATGCCGAGGACGACGAGGAAGTAGATGCCGAGGATGGTGTAGTCGAGCCAGTTGGTGGGGAGTCGCAGCTCGGCTGCCAGGTAGGTGGGGGTGTGCATGAGCCCTCGCTTTTTCGCGCGAACCGATACCTCGCGGAACCACTTCTCCGCGTTCAGCAATTGAACACGTCTGCTGATGTTCTTTGTTTGATCGTGATGTTGACGATTGGGGTGGGTCGTGTTTAGGTATGTTGGGTTATGTTTGAAGGATGAGGAGTCCGGCGTGAAGAAGACCTCGACCCGGCTGGCCGACGGCCGCGAGCTCATCTACTACGACCTGCGTGACGACAGCGTGCGGGACGCCACCGACCGCCGCCCGCTGGACCGCACCGTCACCACGTCCGAGATCCGCCGCGACCCCCTGCTCGGCGACTCCGTCGCCATCGCCTCGCACCGCCAGGGCCGCACCTACCACCCCCCGGCCGACGAGTGCCCCCTGTGCCCCTCCGAGGGCGGCCGCCTGAGCGAGATCCCGGACTCCTCGTACGACGTCGTGGTCTTCGAGAACCGCTTCCCCTCGCTCGCCGGCGACTCGGGCCGCTGCGAGGTCGTCTGCTTCACCTCCGACCACAACGCGTCCTTCGGCGAGCTCACCGAGGAGCAGGCGGGCCTGGTCCTGGAGGCCTGGACGGACCGCACGTCGGAGCTGTCCCACCTCCCCTCCGTCGAGCAGGTGTTCTGCTTCGAGAACCGGGGTGCCGAGATCGGCGTCACCCTCCAGCACCCCCACGGGCAGATCTACGCCTACCCCTTCACCACGCCCCGCACCGCGCTGATGCTCCGCTCCGTCGCGGCCCACAAGGAGATGACCGGCGGGGAGAACCTCTTCGACACCGTCCTGGAGCGTGAACTCGCCGGCGAGCGCGTCGTCCTGGAGGGTGACCACTGGGTCGCCTTCGTGCCCTACGCGGCGCACTGGCCGTACGAGGTGCACCTGTACCCCAAGCGCCGCGTGCCCGACCTGCTCGGGCTGGAGGAGGGCGCGCGCACAGAGTTCCCCAAGGTGTATCTGGAACTGTTGAGGCGCTTCGACCGGATCTTCGGGGAGAGTGAGTCTCCGACGCCGTACATCGCGGCCTGGCACCAGGCCCCGTTCGGCGCGCTGGAGGAGTTCGACGGGGTCGTGCGCGAGGACTTCGCGCTCCACCTCGAGCTTTTCACCATCCGCCGCACTCCCGGCAAGCTGAAGTTCCTCGCGGGTTCCGAGTCCGGCATGAACGTGTTCATCAACGACGTGCCGCCGGAGCGCGCGGCCGAGCGACTGCGAGAGGTAGCGAGTTCATGAGCGGGAAGTACCTGGTGACGGGCGGCGCGGGATACGTCGGCAGCGTGGTCGCGCAGCATCTGCTGGAGGCCGGTCACGAGGTCGTCGTCCTCGACAACCTCTCCACGGGCTTCCGCGAGGGCGTCCCGGCGGGCGCGGCGTTCGTCGAGGGCGACATCCGCGACGCCGCCAAGTGGCTGGACTCCTCCTTCGACGGCGTGCTGCACTTCGCCGCGTTCTCCCAGGTCGGCGAGTCGGTCGTGAAGCCGGAGAAGTACTGGGACAACAACGTCGGCGGCACCATGGCGCTGCTGGCCGCGATGCGCGAGGCGGGCGTCCACAAGCTGGTCTTCTCGTCGACCGCGGCGACATACGGCGAGCCGGAGCAGGTCCCGATCGTCGAGTCGGCGCCCACGTCCCCGACCAACCCGTACGGCGCCTCGAAGCTCGCGGTCGACCACATGATCACGGGCGAGGCGGCGGCGCACGGCCTGGGCGCGGTGTCGCTGCGCTACTTCAACGTCGCGGGCGCCTACGGCGCGTACGGCGAGCGCCACGACCCCGAGTCCCACCTGATCCCGCTGGTCCTCCAGGTCGCTCAGGGCGGGCGCGAGGCGATCTCGGTCTTCGGCGACGACTACCCGACGCCGGACGGCACCTGCGTACGCGACTACATCCACGTCGCGGACCTGGCCGAGGCCCATCTGCTGGCACTGGGGGCCGCCGCCCCCGGCGAGCACCTGATCTGCAACCTCGGCAACGGCAACGGCTTCTCGGTCCGCGAGGTCATCGAAACGGTCCGCACCGTGACGGGCCACCCGATCCCGGAAGTGGTCGCACCCCGCCGGGGCGGCGACCCGGCGATCCTGGTGGCGTCGGCCGCCACGGCCCGCGAGAAGCTGGGATGGAACCCGTCCCGCGCGGACCTCGCGGGAATCGTCGCGGACGCGTGGGACTTCGCACAGAACATCTCGAGGGAGCAGTAGTGGGCGCACAGCAGGTGCGGGACGGTTTCGAAGAGCTGTACGGAACCGCCCCCGAGGGTGTCTGGGCGGCCCCGGGCCGCGTCAACCTCATCGGTGAGCACACCGACTACAACGACGGCTTCGTGATGCCCTTCGCGCTGCCGCACACCGCCGTAGCGGCCGTCTCCCGGCGCGCGGACGGTGTGCTGCGCCTGCACTCGGCGGACGTCGAGGGCGGGGTCGTCGAGCTGCGCGTCGACGAGCTGGCGCCCGAAACGGACCGGAACTGGACGGCGTACCCGTCGGGTGTCCTGTGGGCGTTGCGCGAGGCCGGCCACCCGGTCACCGGCGCCGACATCCACCTCGCCTCGACGGTCCCCTCCGGCGCGGGCCTGTCGTCGTCGGCGGCGCTGGAGGTCGTGGTCGCGCTGGCCCTCAACGACCTGTACGAATTGGGCCTGAAGGGCTGGCAGCTGGCCCGCCTGTGCCAGCGCGCCGAGAACGTCTACGTCGGTGCCCCGGTCGGCATCATGGACCAGACGGCGTCGGCCTGCTGCGAGGCCGGGCACGCCCTGTTCCTCGACACCCGCGACCTCTCCCAGCGCCAGATCCCCTTCGACCTGGCAGCCGAGGGCATGCGCCTGCTCGTGGTCGACACGCAGGTCAAGCACTCCCACAGCGAGGGCGAGTACGGCAAGCGCCGCGCCGGCTGCGAGAAGGGCGCGGCCCTGCTGGGCGTCGACGCGCTGAGGGACGTCCCCTACGCCGAGCTGGACGCGGCCCTGGACCGCCTGGGCGACGAAGAGGAGGTCCGCCGCCTGGTCCGCCACATCGTCACGGAGAACGAGCGCGTCGAACGGGTCGTGTCGCTGCTGGAATCGGGCGACACCCGCGCGATCGGCCCGATCCTGATCGAGGGCCACGCCTCCCTGCGCGACGACTTCCGCATCTCCTGCCCCGAACTCGACCTGGCCGTCGACACGGCCCTGGCCTCCGGCGCCCTGGGTGCCCGTATGACGGGCGGCGGCTTCGGCGGCTCGGCGATCGTCCTCGCGGAGGAGGCGGACGTGGACACCATCACCAAGGCGGTGACGGAGGCCTTCGCGGCAGCGGGCTTCACCACGCCCCGCGTCTTCGAAGCGGTCCCGTCACCGGGCGCCCACCGACTGCCCTGACCTCACGCCCCGGGCGCCCTCCCACGAGGGCGCCCGCCCTTCCCGCCCGCGTCAGCGGTTGACGGACCGGATCTCCAGGACCGGCACCTCTGTCGTGGTGACGAAGGCCCCGTCGGGCAGGTCGCCGCCCGTGCCACCCGCGCCTTCCCACGTGGGGGGCACCGTCCTCGCAGGTCAGCCCAGCCTCTTCGTCAGCGTGTACTCCGTGATCCCCGGCGGGTAGTCCGGCACCACGCACACCACCTGGTACCCCTGCTTCTCGTAGAACCGCGGTGCCTGGAAGTCCCAGGTCTCCAGGCGGGCCGAGCGGCAGCCGCGGGACGAGGTCGCGATTGCTTCCGCCTCCGCGAGCAACCGCGCGCCCAGGCCCCTGCCGCGGTGGCGTTCGTCGACCCAGAGATAGGTCACGTGCAGCCATGTCGCCCAGGTGTGGCCGACCAGGCCGCCGGCGAGGTCGTCGTCCCGGTCGTTCACAGCCCACACCTGCAAGGGGACGTCCCTTTCGTCCGGTGTCCCGCGCAGGGCCCGCAGGATCGGAGAGGCGGCTGTGTTCGTGTCCCGCAGGCGGGTGCGGAGCAGATCACGTCGGGCCTTGTCGACTTCTGTCTCAAGACGGAACATGCGGCACACGATAAACGCGTCGGACAGTCAGTTCTGCAAATAACCTTCCGCTCCGGGCCCCCGCCCGTACTCTGATGAACAGCACCGGTGGGGGCCGGTGCCGATCAGGGGGGCGAGACAGCCGGGTACGACGCCCGGGGTGGGGGTAGCGGTTACCGCACGGCGGCGGCCGTGCGGCTGCGGCGACCCGAACAGGCTGCTGCGGCAAGGGCGGACGGTCGGACGCAGCGGATCCGGGCACCTCGGCGTCGTACCCGAGCGGTGTCATCCTCCGAGGTTGGGGTATCCCCTGCTCTTCAAGAGCTCGGGTAAGGGGGTTTCGTGGTTCGCATCCGAGTCCTGGTCGTCGACGACCATCGCATCTTCGCCGAGTCGCTCGCGGCGGCCCTGGCCGCCGAGCCCGATGTCGACGTCTCCGCGGCCGGCAGCGGTCCGGCCGCGCTGCGCAGCCTGGAGCGGGCGGTCGCCGAGGGGCGGCGGTTCGACGTGCTGCTCGTGGACGCCGATCTGGGCGGCAAGGTGCCGGGTACCCGCCCGGCCGTACCCGTGCAGGAGGGCAACGAGGACGGGCTCGTCGACGGGATCTCCCTCGTCACGGGAGTGCGTGCCGCGCAGCCGAACGTACGGATCGTGGTGCTCGCCGAGAAGGACGACCCGCGGCGTGCCGCGCTCGCCCTGCAGGCCGGCGCCTCCGGCTGGGTCGCCAAGGACTGCTCGCTGTCGCGGCTGCTCACGGTCATCCGCGGCGTGCTGCGGGAGGAGACCCACCTGCCGCCCGCCCTGCTGACGGGGGTGCTGCGGGAGCTCACCGCCGCCCGCAAGCACCGCACCGAGAGCGAGCGGCTCGTCGAGTCCCTCACGCCGCGTGAGCGCGAGGTACTGCGGTGCATGGTCGCGGGGCTGGGGCGCAAGGCCGTCGCCGAGCGCCTGTATCTGTCACCGCACACCGTGCGGACGCACATGCAGAACGTTCTGGGCAAGCTCGGCGTGCACTCCACGCTGGCCGCCGTCGCCCTGGCCCGGCGGGCCGGGGTCGGACCCGCCGACCTAGCCGGGGATGTTGTCGAACGGGGCGGTCAGCTGGCGTAGCAGCCCCGCCAGTTCGCCGCGCTGGGCCCGGGAGAGCTCCGCGAGGATCGCGCGCTCCTGGTCCAGCAGGCCCGCCAGGGCCTGGTCCGCGCGGTCCCGGCCCTCGTCCGTCAGCCGGACCAGGACGCCTCGGCGGTCGCTGGGGTCGGGGAGCCGTTCCACCAGGCCCTTCTTCGCCAGGCGGTCGATGCGGTTCGTCATCGTGCCCGAGGTCACCAGGGTCTGCGTGAGGAGCTGTCCCGGCGACAGCTGGTACGGCGTGCCCGCGCGGCGCAGGGCCGTCAGCACGTCGAACTCCCACGGCTCCAGACCATGCTCCGAGAACGCCAGCCGCCGCGCCCGGTCCAGGTGGCGGGCCAGTCTGCTGACACGGCTGAGCACCTCGAGCGGTTCCACGTCGAGGTCCGGGCGCTCCCGGCGCCACGCTGCGACCAGCCGATCGACCTCGTCCTCCATGACGATCAGTGTAGTGGTTGTGTCGACGTAGAGTCTCTTGACGTCAAGTTTCTTGACATCTAGATACTTTCAGGATCACGCTGGGTGTGCGCCCGTACGGTCACCACCAGGACACCAGGAGGACCCATGCCCGCAGCCGCCCCCACCTGGGACCCCGCCCAGTACCTCCGTCACGCCGGCCACCGCGCCCGCCCCTTCACCGACCTCCTCGCCCGCGTCCCCGACCTCCCCGGCGCCCCTGCCCGCATCGCGGACCTCGGCTGCGGCCCCGGCAACCTCACCGCGCTGCTCGCCGCCCGCTGGCCCACCGCCCGGATCACCGGCTACGACAACTCACCCGAGATGCTCGACAAGGCCCACGCCGATCACGAAGGGCCGACCCCGGGCGGCGGGCGCCTCGACTTCGGCCACGCCGACGTACGGACGTGGACGCCGGACGAGCCCCACGACCTGATCGTCAGCAACGCCACGCTCCAGTGGGTGCCGGGGCATGCCGAGCGGTTGGCCGACTGGGTGGCCGGACTGAAGCCCGGCGGGACCCTCGCCTTCCAGGTGCCGGGCAACTTCGACGCCCCCAGCCACCGGCTCATGCGCGAACTCGCCGGTTCACCGCGCCGGCGCGGCCGGCTCGACGGCACCCTGCGCCACGCCGACGCCGTCCTCACGCCCGGGGCCTACCACGAGCGGCTGACGTCCCTGGGCTGCACGGCCGACGTGTGGGAGACGACGTACCTCCACCTGCTCCAGGGCGAGGACCCGGTGCTCGACTGGGTGAAGGGGACGGGGCTGCGGCCCGTGCTGACCGCGCTCGCCGATGATCTGGAGGAGCGGGAGGCCTTCCTCGCCGAGTACCGGGCGGCCCTGCGCGAGGCCTATCCGGCCGGGCCGCACGGCACACCCTTCCCGTTCCGCCGCGTGTTCGCCGTCGCCCGGAAGGAGAGCCGGTGACCACCGCCCCCGACCCTGTCCGGCTCGCCGCCCCGCCGGGAGCGAGGAGCGCCTGCGGGTGTACTGCGTCGATGTCCTCGGCCGCCTACGCCCGGCCGGTCACGCTGCTCAACCCGCCCTCGTCCTCTCCGCTGCACATGACCGAGACCCTGAGAACGGCCCGGGCTCGTCCGGCGGGGCGGTGCTGGTCCCGGGCCGGGTGGCGCACCCGCACCCGGGGACCGAGGAGGACTTCCGGGCGACGCGGAAGGCCCGCCCTGCCCTGCGGGTGAGCGGCACCGACGGCTCGTCCACCCGGACTGCGCCCTGCCGGGCCCGAGCGCTTCTCACGCACGGGACCCCGCCGGCAACCGCCGCGGTGTTCCTCGAACCGCTCGTGATCAATACACCTAGGCCTTGCGGCGCCCTATCAGGTGCGGCTTGGCCTCTATGCCGTCCAGGCCGTGCCACGCCAGGTTCACCAGGTGCGCGGCCACCTCGGCCTTCTTCGGCTTGCGCACGTCCAGCCACCACTGGCCGGTCAGGGCGACCATCCCGACCAGGGCCTGGGCGTACAACGGGGCCAGCTTGGGGTCGAAGCCGCGGCTCTTGAACTCGCGGCCCAGGATGTCCTCCACCTGCGTGGCGATGTCCGAGATCAGCGAGGCGAAGGAGCCCGTCGACTGCGGGATGGGGGAGTCACGGACCAGGATGCGGAACCCGTCCGTGTACTCCTCGATGTAGTCCAGCAGGGCGAACGCCGCCTGTTCGCACAGTTCGCGGGGGTGACCTGCGGTGAGCGAGCTGGTCACCATGTCCAGCAGGCGACGCATCTCCCGGTCGACCACGACCGCGTACAGCCCTTCCTTGCCGCCGAAGTGCTCGTAGACCACCGGTTTGGAGACCCCGGCCTTCGCCGCGATCTCCTCCACCGACGTGCCCTCGAACCCCTTCGCCGCGAAGAGCGTGCGGCCGATCTCCAGCAGCTGCTGGCGGCGCTCGGCACCGGTCATGCGGGTGCGACGCGCTCGCCGCGGCTTGTCATCGCTGGGGGTGCTGCTCGAGTCGGTCGCCACAGCGACCATCATGCCGCCTCGGCGGGTTCCTTCCCCCGCTGGGAGCCGCCTTCCCCGGTGTTACGGCGCGAATCGATACGGGAGCGTGACGGCCAGCGCACGTCGTACGCCCAGCCCGCCATCTCGAACCAGCGGATCAGCCGGGCGGACGAGTCCAGCTGGCCGCGCATCACCCCGTGCCGCGCCGAGGTCGGGTCGGCGTGGTGCAGGTTGTGCCAGGACTCACCGCAGGACAGCACCGCCAGCCACCACACGTTGCCCGAGCGGTCACGCGACTTGAAGGGACGCTTGCCGACCGCGTGGCAGATCGAGTTGATCGACCAGGTCACGTGGTGCAGCAGGGCCACCCGGACGAGCGAACCCCAGAAGAAGCCGGTGAACGCGCCCCACCAGGACATCGTCACCAGACCGCCGATCAGCGGCGGCAGCGCCAGCGAGACCACCGTCCACAGGACGAACTGGCGGGAGATCTTGCGGAGCGTCTTGTCCTTGATCAGGTCCGGGGCGTACTTCTCCTGAGACGTCTGCTCCTCGTCGAACAGCCATCCGATGTGCGCCCACCACAGGCCCTTCAACAGGGCCGGAAGCGTCTCGCCGAACCTCCACGGCGAGTGCGGGTCGCCCTCCGCGTCGGAGAACTTGTGGTGCTTGCGGTGATCGGCCACCCAGCGCACCAGCGGCCCCTCGACCGCCATGGACCCCGCGATCGCCAGCGCGATCTTCAGCGGCCGCTTGGCCTTGAAGGAACCGTGCGTGAAGTGCCGGTGGAAGCCGATCGTGATGCCGTGGCATCCCAGGTAGTAGAAGAAGACCATCAAGCCGAGGTCCAGCCAGCTCACCCCCCAGCCCCACGCCAGCGGCACGGCCGCCAGCAGCGCGAGGAACGGCACGACGATGAAGAGGAGGAGGGCGATCTGCTCGATGGACCGCTTCTTCTCGCCGCCCAGCGTCGCGGTCTCCGCTGCGGCGTCGGTGTGCTGACCGGGTGCCTTCGCGGCGTCCTCGATCACATCGGAACTACTGGTCATACGCGTCCCCTGGGGGGTATGTGGATGGAGAGGGAGTCGCCGAGCCACGAGAACCGTGCTTCCTACGGTTCCGTAACCTACGGCATCGTAAGTATGGCAGTGCGTTACCCGGCGGCAAGAGCCCCCGCCCCTGCGCGTCCGGCCGACACCTATCCTTGAGTCGGTCGGACAGCGCGGTCCGCTCTGTTTTCTTCCCGGATGACCGGACCGTAAGCGGCGCCCCGCCGCGCGAGACGCCGTCCGGGTTCCCCTCCCAGACGAGCTTCAACACTGCAAGGAGCCGCACCTGTGAGCAGTGCCGACGACCAGACCACCACGACGAGCAGCGAGCTGCGCGCCGACATCCGCCGCCTGGGCGACCTCCTCGGCGAGACCCTCGTCCGCCAAGAAGGCCCTGAGCTGCTGGAACTCGTCGAGAAGGTCCGCCGCCTCACCCGAGAGGACGGCGAGGCCGCCGCCGAGCTGCTGCGCGGCACCGAACTCGACATCGCGGCCAAGCTGGTCCGCGCTTTTTCCACCTACTTCCACCTGGCCAACGTCACCGAGCAGGTCCACCGCGGCCGCGAGCTGCGCGCCCGCCGCGCCGCCGAGGGCGGACTCCTCGCCCGTACGGCCGACCGGCTCAAGGACGCCGACCCCGAGCACCTGCGCGAGACGGTCCGCAACCTCAACGTCCGCCCCGTCTTCACAGCCCACCCCACCGAGGCCGCACGCCGGTCGGTCCTGAACAAGCTCCGGCGCATCGCCGCGCTCCTGGAGACCCCGGTCATCGAGTCCGACCGCCGCCGCCTCGACATCCGGCTGGCCGAGAACATCGACCTCGTCTGGCAGACCGACGAACTGCGCGTCGTGCGCCCCGAGCCCGCCGACGAGGCCCGCAACGCCATCTACTACCTCGACGAACTGCACGCCGGCGCCGTCGGCGACGTCCTGGAGGACCTCACCGCCGAACTGGAGCGCGCCGGGGTCAAGCTCCCCGACGACACCCGCCCCCTCACCTTCGGCACCTGGATCGGCGGCGACCGCGACGGCAACCCCAACGTCACCCCCCAGGTCACCTGGGACGTCCTCATCCTCCAGCACGAGCACGGCATCAACGACGCCCTGGAGACGATCGACGAACTCCGCGGCTTCCTGTCGAACTCCATCCGCTACGCCGGCGCCACCGAGGAACTGCTGACCTCCCTCCAGGCCGACCTGGAGAACCTCCCCGAGATCAGCCCCCGCTACAAGCGCCTCAACGCCGAAGAGCCCTACCGGCTCAAGGCCACCTGCATCCGGCAGAAGCTGGAGAACACCAAGAAGCGCCTCGCCAAGGGCACCGCCCACGTGGCCGGCCGCGACTACCTCGGCACCGGCGAACTCCTCGCCGACCTGCGGATCATCCAGGACTCCCTGCGCGAGCACCGCGGCAGCCTCTTCGCCGACGGCCGCCTCGCCCGCACCATCCGCACCCTCGCCGCCTTCGGCCTCCAGCTCGCCACCATGGACGTCCGCGAACACGCCGACGCCCACCACCACGCCCTCGGCCAGCTCTTCGACCGGCTCGGCGAGGAATCCTGGCGCTACGCCGACATGCCCCGCGACTACCGCGCCAAGCTCCTCGCCAAGGAACTGCGCTCCCGCCGGCCGCTCGCCCCCACCCCGGCCCCCGTCGACGCGCCCGGCGAGAAGACCCTCGGCGTCTTCCAGACCGTCAAGCGGGCCCTGGAGGTCTTCGGACCCGAGGTCATCGAGTCCTACATCATCTCCATGTGCCAGGGCGCCGACGACGTCTTCGCCGCCGCCGTCCTCGCCCGCGAAGCCGGCCTCATCGACCTCCACGCCGGCTGGGCCAAGATCGGCATCGTGCCGCTGCTGGAGACCACCGACGAGCTCAAGGCAGCCGACACCATCCTGGAGGACATGCTCTCCGACCCGTCCTACCGGCGCCTGGTCGCGCTGCGGGGCGACGTCCAGGAGGTCATGCTCGGCTACTCCGACTCCTCCAAGTTCGGCGGCATCACCACCAGCCAGTGGGAGATCCACCGCGCCCAGCGCCGCCTGCGCGACGTCGCCCACCGCTACGGCGTACGCCTGCGCCTCTTCCACGGCCGCGGCGGCACCGTCGGCCGCGGTGGCGGCCCCACCCACGACGCCATCCTCGCCCAGCCCTGGGGCACCCTCGAAGGCGAGATCAAGGTCACCGAACAGGGCGAGGTCATCTCCGACAAGTACCTCATCCCGTCCCTGGCCCGGGAGAACCTCGAACTCACCGTCGCGGCCACCCTCCAGGCCTCCGCCCTGCACACCGCACCCCGCCAGTCCACCGAGGCCCTCGCCCGCTGGGACGCCGCGATGGACGTCGTCTCCGACGCCGCCCACACCGCCTACCGCCGCCTCGTCGAGGACCCCGACCTGCCGACGTACTTCCTCGCGTCGACGCCGGTGGACCAGCTCGCCGACCTGCACCTGGGCTCCCGGCCCTCCCGCCGCCCCGGCTCCGGCGTCTCGCTCGACGGCCTGCGCGCCATCCCCTGGGTGTTCGGCTGGACCCAGTCCCGGCAGATCGTCCCCGGCTGGTTCGGCGTCGGCTCCGGCCTCAAGGCCCTGCGCGAAGCCGGCCTCGACACCGTCCTCGACGAGATGTACGGCCAGTGGCACTTCTTCCGCAACTTCATCTCCAACGTCGAGATGACCCTGGCCAAGACCGACCTGCGGATCGCCCAGCACTACGTCGACACCCTCGTCCCCGACGAGCTCAAGCACATCTTCGACACCATCAAGGCCGAACACGAGCTCACCGTCCGCGAGGTCCTGCGCGTCACCGGTGAGAACGAACTCCTCGACGCCGAACCCGTCCTGAAGCAGACCTTCGCCATCCGCGACGCCTACCTCGACCCCATCTCCTACCTCCAGGTCGCCCTGCTCAAGCGCCAGCGCGACGCGGCCGCCGCCGCCGAACAGGCCGACCCGCTCCTCGCCCGCGCCCTCCTGCTCACCGTCAACGGCGTGGCAGCCGGCCTGCGCAACACCGGCTGAACCACCCCGGACACCACCGTGCCCCCGAGCCCGCACAGAGCTCGGGGGCACGGCCGTTCCACCTCAGCCGCGGCCCAGCCTGCGCCGCCGCACCACCAGGAAGCCGCCGGACGCCAGCAGCACCGCCGCCACACCCGACAGCAGACCCACCGGCGCCCCGCTGCCCGTCTCGGCCAGGTCACCGTCCGTACCGCCCCGCGGCGACGGCGACGACACCGGCACACCACCACCGGCCGACGCACTCGGGGACGCCGACGCACCCGGGTCACCCGGCTCACCCGACGGGGCCCGCGACACCCCCGTCGAAGGCGACACGGACGCCGACCCGGACGGCGTTCCGCCACCCGGCTCCTGCTCGTCCTCACAGTCCGTCCAGAACACCTTGTGCTTGGCGGAACCCTTCTCCCCCTCGAAGGTCCAGAACAGCTTGTAGTGCCCGTCGGGCAGCGACAGGTCCTCGCTGCGGCCGTGACCCTGCGCGTCCAGCGCCAGCGCACCCGACTTCACCGTCTCCCCCTTGTTCTCACTCGGAGGGATGGCATCGATGTGCCAGTCCACCTCCTGCCCGCCGTCGAAACCGAAGGCGTCCAGATAGAAGGTGCACACATGCGGCTCGTTACGGCGCAGCTCCTCACCCGTCGAGGCGTCATGGATCTTCACCGTGCCGTTGTCACCGGGCGGCGTGGCCCCGGCGGCCGGAGCGAGCAGGAGGACCGCGGAAGCGGCGGCGCAGACAGCGCCCGCACGCGACAGAATTCGCATCGAGAGGTAGTCCATCTTCGAGAAGTGACCGGGAAGATGTGGAGGGGGCGGCTCAGCTTCCAGCCTCGCCCGGCAGTACGTCAATCACGAACACACAACGCCTCAGCCCCTCCACAGAAGGAGAGAACGCCCCAACCCCTCAGACGGTCACGAACGCGGCCGTCAGCAACGCCACCCCCGACAACGCCAACACCCACGCCGCCCGCGTCCGCAGCAGACCACCCGCCACCACCACCGACGCCAGCAACAGCGCACCACCCAGCGGAATCCACGCATACAGAACCCCCGCCGGGCCCGAACGCACCGCCTCGTCACCGCCGGGCTTCATCACCACCGTGTAGGTCCGGCCCTGCTCCACCGCGACCGACTTCTCCAGCACCACCCGCGACCGCGGAAGCGACCCCTCCGACAGCGGCGCGTACCGGCCCGAGCACCTGTCCGGCCCGCACCGCGTCACATCGACCGTGCCCCGCTCCCGGCCCTTGGTCAGCATCACATGCTGCGCCGTACCCCACGAGGCCCACACCCCCGCGATCAGGATCAGCACCGCGACCGCCCCCATCGCCGCGTACCGCCCGAACCGCAGCGCGGCGACCGAGGCCTGACGGGAAGAAGCGGCATGGGCAGGCATGGCCGGGATCATTGGCCATGCCTGAACGGCCCGTCAACCCCAGTGGGCGACGAGTCAGGAGTTGTACGTGCTTTGCGCCCGCTCCAACCCCTCGATCACCAACGCCTCCACCGCGTCCGCCGCCCGGTCCACGAAGTAGTCCAGCTCCTTGCGCTCCGCCGACGAAAAATCCTTCAGCACGAAATCAGCCACCGGCATCCGCCCAGGCGGCCGCCCGATCCCGAACCGCACCCGGTGATACTCCGCACCGAACGCCTTCGTCATCGACTTCAGACCGTTGTGACCGTTGTCCCCGCCACCCAGCTTCAGCCGCAACGCCCCGTAGTCGATGTCCAGCTCGTCATGCACCGCCACCACATGGCCCACCGGCACCTTGTAGAAGTCCCGCAGCGCGTTCACCGGCCCGCCCGACAGATTCATGTACGACATCGGCTTCGCCAGAACCACCCGCCGGTTCAACGGCCCCGGCGGCCCGATCCGGCCCTCCACGACCTGCGCCTGCGCCCGCCCGGCCCGCTTGAACCTCCCACCGACCCGGTCCGCCAGCAGATCGGCCACCATGAAACCCACGTTGTGCCGGTTCCCCGCGTACTCCGGCCCCGGATTGCCCAGCCCCACGATCAGCCAGGGAGCGGCGGCATCGGTCGTCACGTCCATGTCTCCTTCATACGCGTCGGCCGCTGCCCCGCACGGGAACAGCGGCCGACGAAACGACGACGAAGAGGATCAGGCCTCAGCGGCCTCTTCGCCGGTCTCCTCACCCTCAGCGGCCTCCTCGGCCTGCGCGGCCAGGACCTGAAGGACGACGGTGTCCTCCTCGACGGCCAGCGTCGTGCCCTTCGGCAGCGGGATGTCCTTGGCGAGGATGGAGTCACCGGCCGTCAGACCCTCGACGGAGACGGTCACGGACTCCGGGATGTGCGTGGCCTCGGCCACGACCGGCAGCGCGTTCAGCACGTGCTCCAGCAGGTTGCCACCCGGGGCCAGCTCACCCTCGGTGTGGACGTAGATCTCGACGTTGACCTGCTCACCACGCTTGACCAGCTGCAGGTCCACGTGCTCCAGGAAACCCTTCAGCGGGTCACGCTGCACGGACTTCGGGATCGCCAGCTCGTTCGTCTTGCCGTCGATGTCCAGCGCGATCAGCACGTTCGGCGTACGCAGCGCCATCAGCAGGTCGTGACCCGGCAGGGTCAGGTGCACCGGGTCCGAACCGTGCCCGTACAGCACACCCGGAACCTTGTCATCACGACGGATACGGCGCGCGGCACCCTTGCCGAACTCGGTGCGCGTCGCGGCGGAGATCTTCACCTCGGACATAATCACTCCTCGAAATCAGAACGGACGTGGTCACCCGGCCACGAACGGCCTGCTACGAAGAGCGCGTCGATAACGGACAACCGCGTCCCGAAACGGAAGCGGCCTCCCTCGCCGAGCAACTTCAGCAGTCTACTCGGCGAGGGAGGCCGCACCCAAAACGATCTACAAGAGCCCGACCAGGGACTCCTACTGGTCGTCGAACAGGCTCGTCACCGAACCGTCCTCGAACACCTCACGCACCGCGTTCGCGATCGTCGGCGCGATCGACAACACCGAGATCTTGTCCAGGTCCGTGCTCAGCTCACCCGGCGTCGGCAGCGTGTTCGTGAACACGAACTCACTCACCCGGGAGTTCTTCAGACGGTCGCTCGCGGGACCCGACAGCACACCGTGCGTCGCCGTCACGATCACGTCCTCCGCACCGTGCGCGAACAGCGCGTCCGCGGCGGCACAGATCGTCCCACCCGTGTCGATCATGTCGTCCACCAGGACACACACGCGACCCTCCACCTCACCCACGACCTCGTGGACGGTGACCTGATTCGCGACGTCCTTGTCCCGGCGCTTGTGCACGATCGCCAGCGGCGCGCCCAGCCGGTCACACCAGCGGTCCGCGACCCGCACCCGGCCCGCGTCCGGAGACACGACCGTCAGCTTCCGCCGGTCCACCTTCCGGCCCACGTAGTCCGCCAGCAACGGCAGCGCGAACAGGTGGTCCACCGGACCGTCGAAGAAGCCCTGGATCTGGTCCGTGTGCAGATCCACGGTCAGGATCCGATCCGCACCCGCGGTCTTCATCATGTCCGCGATCAGACGCGCCGAAATCGGTTCACGTCCCCGGTGCTTCTTGTCCTGCCGCGCGTAACCGTAGAACGGCACGATGACCGTGATGGAGCGGGCCGACGCACGCTTCAACGCGTCGATCATGATCAACTGCTCCATGATCCACTTGTTGATCGGAGCCGTGTGGCTCTGGATCAGGAAACAGTCGGCACCACGCGCCGACTCCTGGTACCGCACATAGATCTCACCGTTCGCGAAGTCGAAGGCCTTCGTCGGGACTACCCCGACACCCAGCTGTTGGGCGACCTCCTCCGCAAGCTCGGGGTGGGCGCGGCCGGAGAAGAACATCAACTTCTTCTCGCCGGTCGTCTTGATCCCGGTCACAGCACTGTCTCCTCAGAGGTTTCGCAGCTGGGTGTCGAGAGACCTCGCAGCCGGCTTGCCGGAGGCCGTCTCAGCTGGTGGGGGTGCGGGTGTGCACTTATCACCGTACGCCGTGTTCGAGGCATCGGTTTCCGGTCAGCCCTCGCCGGCCGACTCCCGGGAAGCCGCCTCAGCCGCCTTCGCCGCCGCGCTCCCCGGACGCTTCCGAGCCACCCAACCCTCGATATTCCGCTGCTGACCACGGGCCACGGCCAGCGAACCGGGCGGCACATCCTTCGTGATCACGGACCCGGCAGCGGTGTACGCGCCGTCCCCCACCGTGACAGGCGCCACAAACATGTTGTCCGAGCCCGTCCGGCAGTGCGAACCGATGGTCGTGTGGTGCTTCTCCTGCCCGTCGTAATTCACGAACACGCTCGCGGCACCGATGTTGGTCTGCTCCCCGATGGTCGCGTCACCCACATAGGAAAGGTGCGGCACCTTCGTCCCGTCCCCGATCGAGGCGTTCTTCGTCTCGACGTACGTCCCGATCTTGCCCTTCGCGCCCAGCCGCGTCCCCGGACGCAGATACGCGTACGGACCCACGGTCGCTTCCGGGCCGACCTCGGCGCCCGTGGCCACGGTGGTGTCGACCCGTGCCCGCGCACCCACCCGGGTGTCCGTCAGCCGCGAGTTGGGCCCGACCTCGGCGCCCTCGGCCAGATGCGTCGTGCCGTGCAGCTGCGTGCCCGGGTGGACGACGGCGTCCTGCTCGAACGTCACCGTCACATCGATCCACGTGGTCGCCGGGTCGACGACCGTCACACCGGCGAGCATCGCCTCCGTCAGCAGCCGGTCGTTCAGAATCCGGCGGGCCTCGGACAACTGCACACGATTGTTGATGCCGGCGATCTCACGGTGGTCACCGGCCACCGACGCCCCCACCCGATGCCCGGCCTCACGCAGGATCCCGAGCACATCGGTCAGGTACTCCTCACCCTGACTGTTGTCCGTCCGCACCTTCTTCAGCGCGTCCGCCAGCAACTGACCGTCGAACGCGAACACCCCCGAATTGATCTCACGGATCGACCGCTGGGCCTCGGTGGCGTCCTTGTGCTCGACGATGGCGGTGACGGCTCCGGTGGCCTCGTCACGGACGATCCGCCCGTACCCCGTCGCGTCCGGCACCTCGGCGGTCAGCACGGTGACCGCGTTGCCGTCGGCGGAGTGCGTCGCGGTGAGAGCCCGGAGCGTGGCGCCGGTCAGCAGGGGGGTGTCCCCGCACACCACCACGACGGTCCCGTCGACCGACCCGCCCAGTTCCTCCAGGCCCATCCGCACGGCGTGCCCCGTGCCGTTCTGCTCCGCCTGTACGGCGGTCCGCACGTCGGGCGCGATCTCGCCCAGATGCGCGGTGACCTTCTCCCGCGCGTGGCCGACGACGACCACCAGGTGCTCGGGCTGCAGCTCGCCGGCGGCGGCGAGCACGTGCCCGACGAGACTGCGGCCGCAGAGCTCGTGCAGGACCTTGGGTGTGGCCGACTTCATACGGGTGCCCTCACCCGCTGCGAGAACGACTACGGCTGCCGGGCGGTTGGCGCTCACGGGATGCCCTTCGGCTGTGGATGGGGTGGGGTGACATCCGCAGGATACCGGGGGGTTTTGTCGGGAGCATGGGTGCGGGCCCTGACCGAGGGGTTGTGGGTCAGGACCCGAACTGAGGTGGTGTGTTCTGTGGGCTCCCCCGCAAGGATTCGAACCTTGTCCTGCTGGTACCAAAAACCAGTGTGCTGCCAGTTACACCACGGGGGACAGCGCCTCAGACCTTACCGGAGACGTGCCTCGGCATGGGCCACGATGCCGCCCCACCAGCCCTCGATGCGGTTGTACAGCTCGGCACTTCGCGCCACTGAGACGACCATGCAGCCGTGGTAGTCGTCCCCGGTGTTCTTGCGGACTGTCTTGGGGTTGTGCTTCTTCAGCGTCGGCTTGGCGAATGCCGACGTGTCGACGCCCACCAAGTCTGCCCAGTGGCGGTGGGCCGCGTCCACATCCGCCGATTCGTGGATGAGCACCCGGAAGCTCAGGCGTTCCCGGCTCACTCCGAGCAGGTCGAGCCAGGCGAGGTAGACCCGGATCACGCCCGGGTCGCTGTTGACGAGCACGGCCCTCTCACGCCGGTCGTAGGGCTTGCTCTTGGCGCCCTCGGCCCAGTAGAGCGCGACGCCCGCCAGGAACAGCTCCCTGTCCGTGAGGTCGCCCACCTCCCGTGTTGCGCTTTTCCTGGTGCGCTTGCGCTCTTCGTCCTGCGTGGCGCTGAGTCGGGCGAGGCCCGCTTGCATGAGTGCCCGCTGCTCCTCCGGCGTGTACCGGGGCTCGGGCTTCGGAAGGTCCCGCACCCACAGCGACACCGAACTCCTCGAGCAGCCCAGTTCCGCCTCGATCCGGTCGTACGTCCAGCCCTGCAGCCGGAGTTCCCTTGCCGTTTGCCGTAGGTCGTCCTTTGCGTTCGGGCGCTTCGTCCACGCCGGGGGCGGTTCACCCTTCACCAACCGGTGGAGGATGTCGTTGTTGAAGATCTTCAGCTCGTCCCGGATCTGCCGGAGGCTGAGCCCCGCGCGCCGCAGCTCCACCGCCTTCTCCCGCAACCCCTCGAAGTCCGCGTACTTGCCCGGTGCATGTGTCATACGCATACCGTCCGGGCGGAATGGTTGCTTCCGGGGGCGAACGGTGAGCGATTCAGCAGTTCGAGGGATATCGGGTGGTATCGCAGTCGAACGGTCACGGAGTGTGGTGCGGGCCGGGCCGGAAAACTCACCGGAAAACCGGCGGTGGCCGCCCGTAGGCTGGGAGACATGACCGCGACGGGGGAAGACCATGTGACGGCCCGGGGAGGGCCGTGGTGGTGGGCCAGGCGGCGTAGTGCCGTGTTCGATGTGAGCCTGGCCGTGGTGTCCGCGCTGGAGTGCGCGCTGGAGGGGATCCCGTTCGCGAGGGACGCCGGGATCCCGGTGGCGGCGGGGGTCGTCTTCGGGGTGCTGGCCGGTTCCGTGCTGCTCGTGCGGCGGCGGTGGCCGATCGCGGTCGTGCTGGTGGCCATCGCGATCACGCCCGCGGAGATGGGCCTGATGATGGGCGTCGTCGGCCTGTACACGCTGGCCGCGGCCGAGCTGCCCCGGCGGATCATCGCCTCGCTGGCCGGGATGTCGCTGGTCGGGACGCTCATCGTGACGTTCGTGAGGACGCGGCAGGACATGTCGCGGGGGGACTTGGACATAGGGGACTGGTTCGTGCCCTTCGCGGCGATCACGATGTCGCTGGGGTTCACGGCGCCTCCGGTGCTGCTGGGTCTGTACGTGGGGGCGCGGCGGCGGCTGATGGAGAGCCTGCGGGAGCGTGCGGACAGTCTGGAGCGGGAGCTTCAGTTGCTCGCGGAGCGGGCGGAGGAGCGGGCCGAGTGGGCCCGGAACGAGGAGCGGACGCGGATCGCGCGGGAGATGCACGATGTCGTCGCGCATCGGGTGAGCTTGATGGTGGTGCATGCCGCGGCGTTGCAGGCGGTGGCGCGGAAGGATCCGGAGAAGGCGGTCAGGAATGCCGCGTTGGTGGGGGACATGGGGCGGCAGGCGCTGACGGAGCTGCGGGAGATGCTCGGGGTGCTGCGCAGTGGCGGGGACGACGTGCGGCGTGAGCGTGCGGCGTCGGTGCCGTTGGCTGCGGTGGGGGTGGCCGCGGCGGCGGCGGCTTCGCGGGCGGCGGATGACGACGGGCCGTCCTTGGCGGAGATCGAGGAGCTGGTGGGGCAGTCGGCTGCCGCGGGGATGGTGGTGGCGTTCTCGGTGGAGGGGGATGCCCGGTCGTATGCGCCGTTGGTGGAGCAGACGGCGTATCGGGTGGTGCAGGAGGCGCTGACGAACGTCCACAAGCACGCGGCCGGGGCGAAGACGTATGTGCGGTTGGCGCATCGGGTGTCGGAGATCGCGATGCAGGTGGAGAACGAGCCGCCCGAGGAGGCGGCGTCTTCGGCGCGGTTGCCGTCCGGGGGGAACGGGCTGGTGGGGATGAAGGAGCGGGTGTCGGCGCTGGGTGGGGTGTTCGTGTCCGGGCCGACGGATGCGGGGGGTTTTCGGGTGTCGGCGGTGATTCCGGCGTCGTAGTCCGTTCGGGGGCGGGTTGTGTGGTCAGCCTGTGGTGAGGCGTACGGGGGCGGTGCCGGTGATGAGGGTGGCGAGGGCTTGGTCGATGTCGGGGCCGAGGTACCAGTCGCCGGTGTGGTCGAGGGTGTAGACGCGGCCGCCGGTGTCGATGGCGAGGAGGGCCTGGCTGTCGGTTTCGGCGCCGAGGGGGCAGACGTGGGTGCCGAGGGCGCGGCCGAGGTCGCCGAGGGTGCGGGCCATGTGGAGGCCGTGCAGCGGGTCGAGGTGGAGGGTGGCGGGGGCGACCTGGCGGCCGGGGCCGGTGGGGGTGATGTGGAGTCCGCCGAATTCGGCCCAGGCCTCGACGGCGGCGGGGAAGACGGTGTGGCGGTGGCCGGCGGGGGAGGCGTGGTCGCGCAGGGCGTCGGCCCAGATCTCGGCTTGTTTGATGTCCCAGCGTCCGGGTTGCCAGCCGGCGGCGCGCAGGGCGGCGTCGACGGGCACGGCGAAGCGGGATGGGGGTCCCCCCTGCCCGAATGGAGTTGAGGGCTTGGGGGAGGAGGTGCGGTCGGTGTGCATCTGCCCTTCGTCTCGTCGAGGTTTTCGGGGTGGCGTGAGGGGCGCGCCGGGGTGTCCGGTGGTGCTGGGGGTGGGGTGGGGGGCGTCAGTTGTTCCGGGACGCCGGGTCGACTATGCGCACGCCGAAGTGGGCGCTGAGCGCGGTGCAGGCGCGGCAGGGGGTGGCGAAGCTGCCGTGGAGGGGGTCGCCGTCCTCGCGGATGCGTCGGGCGGTGAGTTTGGCCTGCTTGAGGGCTTTGCGTGCCTCGCCGTTGGTCATGGGTTTGCGCGCGGCGCGTTTGCTGCGGGCGGTGTCGGCGGCGGCGATGTGGCGGGAGATGAGGATGGTTTCGGCGCAGCGGCCGGTGAAGCGGTCGCGCTGGGCGCTGGTGAGGGTGTCCAGGAAGTCCTGGACGAGGGGGTGCAGGGCGGGGGGTGTGTCGCCGCGGGCGGCGGTGCCGGTGAGGGTGGCGCCGCGGACGGAGAGTGCGGCGGCGACGGTGGGGAGGATGCCGTCGCGGCGGTGGCGGAGGACGGGGGCGTGGGCGGCTTCGGTGGCGCTCCAGCCGATGCGGGGGTCGCCGGCTCGTGGGTCGCCGTGTCGCGGGTCGCCGGCCAGGGGGGCGGTGGCGCGGGTGCCGGCTCGTGGGTCGCCGTTTCGTGGGTCGGCGGGCCTGCCGGTGTGTGGCCCCGTCTGCGTCGCGTTCATGATCGTCTTCCCCTCCGTGCATCCCCCCGGGGTGACAGACTGCCAAATGCCGCGGCTGGTGCGGAAGCTGGGGCGCCGCGACACGCCCGGAGCGGGGTGTGCCGTCACGGTGGGGTGACGGCCGGTCACGGAAGCGGAAGGGGGTGCCGGCCGGTGTCGGTGACCGGTGTCGTCGTACCGCATAGGCTGTCGGCACCGCGGGCGATGCGGTGATCCGTTCGGAGATCGATGCCGTGAACCGGAGGGGGATCCGTGAGGGTCGGTGCCTGCGGTGACGTGCAGTGAAGTCGAGACAGAAGACGTGACAGTCGATACGGGCCGTAGTGCGCCAAGGGTGGTGAATACGGGTCGTACAGAGTGCCGCAGGGGGCAACCGCCATGACGACAGGTCGGCTCGGGCAGCGAGCCGCGCCGCCGAACGCGGCCTACGCCGGGCAGGTCGTGCATTTCCCGGATCCGGTCCGGGCGGCCCGTCACCCGAGAGGGGTACGGGTCGACGAGCATGGTTACCCCGACTTCTCGGCTTACGCGCGCGCGGCCGCGGAGATCGCGGAGCCGCCGGAGGGTTTCGGCGTCGACGAGTTGCGGCTGACGGATTACGTGTCGGCGAACACGGCGCTGTCGGCGTCCGGGCACGAGCTGTGGGACACGGTGCCGGCGGTGGCGACGCCGCACGGCTGGACGTGGCACCACGTGGTGGGGACGCGGCGGCTGGAGCTGGTTCCGGCCGAGGTGAAGGCGCTGCTGCGGCATCACGGGGGCGTGGCCACGTCGGGCGTCGACCATTCCAAGCGGGGCACGCGGCCGCTTCAGGAGACGCGTCCGGCGCACTTCGGGCTGCCGAAGTCGGGTGTCGCGGTGACCGAGTCGCAGGTGCAGGGGGTCGAGGAGGATCTCGGCTACCGGCTGCCGGGTGCGTACCGGTCGTTCCTGAAGGCGGCGGGCGGCTGCGCGCCGGTGGGTGCCGCGCTGGACGCGGAGCTGGGGCTGCTGGTCGACCAGCCGTTCTTCACGGTGCGCGACGAGGCGGCGGTCAATGACCTGGTGTACGTCAACAAGTGTCTGCGTGACCATCTGACCAAGGACTATCTGGGGATCTCCTTCGTCCAGGGCGGGTTGCTCGCCGTGAAGGTGAAGGGTGAGCGGATCGGTTCGGTGTGGTTCTGCGCGTACGACGACGCGCGGGACGTGGATCCCTCGGTGCCGCCGGCGGAGCGGGTGGAGCGGCTGTTGCTGCCGTGCGGGGACGACTTCGACGTCTTCCTGTCCCGGCTGGCGGGCAATCCGCCGGAGTTGGAGACGGTGGCGAATCTGATGGTGGACGGCGGGTTCGCGCGTGTGGTGCCGGTGGGCGCGGTGTCGTCCTCGGCCGTGGGGGAGTGACGTCAGCGATGGTGACCTTCGCGCAGGCGCAGGAGCGCGCGGAAGAGTGGATCAACGGGGATCTGCCGTCGTACCAGCATCGTGAGGTGCGGGTGCGGGAGTTCGACCTGGGGTTCGTGGTGTGGGCCGAGGACCGGGCGGACGGGCCGCGGTCGGACGGCGGTGCGCAGCGGCTGGTGATCGCGCGGGACAGCGGTGAGGCGACGCTGTGGCCCGGTCTGCCGGTGGGTGAGGTGATCCGCCGGTACGAGGAGGAGTACGGCCGTCCGGACGCGGTGGACGAGCCGGCTCCCGCGGCGCCTGCCGCGCGGGTGGATCTGAATCAGACGTCGTTCCTGCTGACTCCGCCGGAGTGGTTGCAGGATGCGGCGGACAAGCTGGGGATTCCGGATCGGCGTGGTGCGGGGGCTGGTGCCGTGTCGGCCGCTGCCGGGGAAGCGGGTTCGGGTGCTGCCGATGACGGGCCGGCTTCCGGTTCCGGTGCCTCGGCCGGGGGTGCGGCGACTCCCGCGCGGGGAGCGCCCGTCGCGCCGGAAAGTGGTGCGGCGTGGCCGGCCGCCGGGGGGAGTGACCCGGGGGCGGACGACGGCTCGGTCGCCGGGCCGGATGATTCGGCCGCGCCGGGTGTGCCCGCCGGGGCGACGCCCTGGGCCGGTACGGACACCAATGGCGATGCCGGTGACGACCGGTCCGTGCCGTTGCCCGCGACGGTCTTCGCGCCGCCGCTGAGCGGGGCCGACGACACACCGCCGTCGGCCACCGCCGATGCCAAGACGGCCTTGATGTCCGGCGGCAGCCAGCTTCCGCGGACGGCGGTGACGCCGGCGGTGGACGGTCCGCACACCCCTGGTGCCGGTCCGCACGCCCCGGGTTCGGGCCCTGTGGGCGGCCCGGGCTACGGCTACCCTTCGGGCCCGGCCACCGCGCCCGGCGTGCCGGGGACGCCGCCCGGTGGGGCGCCGCAGGGCGGCACGCCTCCGCCGGTGCCGGGCGGACAGCCGTACGGCTATCCGCAGAGCCCGCGGAGTTCGCAGTCGCCTACTCCTCCGCCCGGACCGGGTGGGACGACGTACGGGTATCCGCAGGGGGCGGGCGGCGGGGCCGCCGGTCCTGGGGGTGGTGTGCCGCAGTCGCCCGGTGCGCCGGGTGCGCCGGCGCGGCCGCTCGCGTCCCACGCCGGGGACATCGCCGACGCGGCGACCAGCAAGGCGGCTCCGCCGCCGGGCCGTGGGCGGAACGCGGGTCCGACGACGCCGCCCCCGCCGGGTGCTCCGGGTGCTCCGGGTGCGCGCCCGGGCAGCACGCCGCCGCCGTCGGGGCCCGGGGCTCCGGGGACTCCGGCGGGTGGTTACGTACCCACGCAGCTCGTGTCGGCGCTTGGTCCCGAAGGGCAGGGCGGCCCGGGAGGGCCGGGTTCCGAGGGGCCCGGCGGTCCTGGTGGTGCCGGGGGTCCTGCGGGGGCCGGGCCTTCGCAGGGTCCGGGTGTGCCTCAGCCCTCGCAGCCGCCGGTGCCTCCGGGAGCGCCCGGCGCCCCGCGGCCGCCTGGCCCGCCCGGTGCGCCGCAGCCTTCGGGTGCCCCTGGTGGCACGCCCCCGGGCGGTGTCCACCATGCCGCCACGATGTTCGCCGACCCCGGCCGGATGGGCCCGGGCGCGCCGCAGCCGCCGGTGCCTCCGGGAGCGCCCGGCGCCCCGCGGCCGCCTGGCCCGCCCGGTGCTCAGCCTCCGGGCGCGCCGCACCCGCCCGGTGTCCCCGGCGCGGCCGGTGGGCCGGACCAGGTGCATCACGCGGAGACCATGCTGGCCGCGCCCCCGGCGGGCGGCCCCGGTGTGCCTCCGCCTCCGCAGGCCCCCGGCGCGCCTCCCGCCGCGCCGGGCGTCCCGGGCATGCCGGGGACGCCCGTGCCGCACGGCGTGGCGCCGGGTGCGATGCCGCCCGGCGCGATGCCGCCGGGTGGGATGCCGCCGGGTGCGATGCCGTCATCCGGTCAGCCCGTCCCCGGGCAGCCGCCCGCGTACGGCTATCCGCAGCAGCCCACCGGGCAGCCGACCGTCGGCCCCGGCTACCAGGCCGTGCTGCGCTACCGCGCGCAGGACGGCTCCGAGCAGCAGCTGATCCGGCGTTCGGCGCCGGGAACGCCGCACCCGGAGTGGCAGATCTTCCACGAACTGCGGGCCATGAACGTGCCCCCGGACCAGGTGCTGGAGCTGCACACCGAGCTGGAGTCGTGTGAGCTGCCCGGTGCGTACTGCGCGCGAATGATCCGGGAGCAGTGGCCGCAGGCACGCATCACGAGCATCGCGCCGTACGGGACGGACCATGCGAGCCGCCAGCAGGGTATGCGGCAACTGCTGGTTCACCAGGGCGAGTTGCATCAGGTGGCGGACGGCCCGGCGCGTCCGGCTCCGGTGCGCGCCCCGCTGCCGCCGGTGCAGGCGGCGCCGCCGATCCCGCCGGAGGCCATCGGGCAGGAGCTGGGTGCCGCGTTCGGGCCGGGGGTGTTCCGGTTCGAGCAGGCGGCGGTGTCGCGGCAGGGTGTGCCACCGGTCGTGGCGCATACGCTGGTGGTGGCCGGACTGCCGTTGGACATGGGCCCGTTCTTCTGGGCGCAGGCACAGCCGGGCCGGCCCGTTCCGACGCTGGCGGAGCTGGCGGCCGAGCGCGGTGTGCGGCCCGCTTCGGACGCGGGTTCCTATCTGGTGATGGGCAGCGACTTCGGCAAGGCGATCTGCGTGCAGTACGGCACGGCGAACATCGTCGCGGTGCCGGTGGAGGCCGGGCCGGGCGGGGCTCCCGTGCCGCCGCAGTTCGTGAACACCGGGCTGCCGGAATTCGCGCGCTGCCTGGCGCTGCTCGGGCGGATGTGGCGGCTGCGGTTCGGGCTGAACCAGGAGCAGGCGGGCCGCTGGACCGTCGACTTCCAGGCCCAGTTGGCCGCGCTCGACCCGGCGGCGCTGGGGTCGCCGGAGAGCTGGTGGTCGGTGCTGCTGGAGCAGATGTGGGACGGACTGCTGTGACGCCTCGCCGTTGAGATGCCGTAAGGAGCCGGGTTCGGTCGCTCGTACGACCGGGCCCGGCTTCTTCGTGCCCGGGCCGGAGAAGAAGTCCGTGCCGGGCTGTCACACCTCCTGCCGTCACTTCGTCAGCGCGGTGACAGTGACGCACCGCCGACACAGGAGGCAGAGAACATGCAGGCACGGATGACGAACCCGGCGTACGTCCTTTCCGGCGCGATGAAGGGCATCGGCACCCTCTTCCAGGCGATCGGGGAGAGCGGCCTGGCGCAGGACGTCGCGGAGATCGTCGGGCTGCGCGCCAGCCAGATCAACGGCTGCGGGGCCTGTGTGCACGGGCACGTCGCCAACCTCCGTAAGGCCGGGGTGAGCGAGGAGCGCATCGCGGCCGTCGCCGCCTGGCGGCACGCGCCCTTCTTCTCGGACGCCGAGCGCGCCGCGCTGAAGCTGACGGAGGCGATGACGCGGCTTTCCGACCTCTCCGGGGAGTCGGTGCCGGACGCGCTGTGGGACGAGGTGGCCGACCATTTCGACGAGAAGGAACTCTCCGCGCTGATCCTCACCGTCTCGGTCACCAACATGTTCAACCGCATCAACACGACCATCCAGGAGCCCGCGGGCACCACCTGGGGCTGACGGCGGTACGGCCCGGCCGTGGGTCCGTGACCTCTGAGCGGAGTGTCGGGTTATGAGCACTTCCGTCTGATCGACCAAGATGTGCGCTGAATCATCCCATTTCTGGCGCGGCTTCACGTCGGTGTGGTGGAGAGGGGTCCGGATGAGCAGCGCGACGGTGTCACCGCACGGCTTCACGGCCGTGCGGGGGCGCGGCTACCGTCCCGAGCAGGTCGACGCGTACGCCGAGGCCCTCTCCGCGAACCGGGACGCGGCCTGGGTGAGAGCAGCCCGGCTGACGGTGCTCGCCCGGCGGATGGACGAGGAACTGGCGCTGCTGCGCGAGGCCGTGGCGCGGCTGGCCCCGCAGACCTACGAGACACTCGGGGAGCGGGCCCTGCGGCTCTTCGAACTCGGCGAGCAGGAGGCCGCGGCCGTAAGGGAAGTGGCGCGGCGGGAGGCGCGGAGTCGCGTGGACGGGGCACGGGCGTCCGCGACCGGCCTGCGCGAGGCCGCGCGGGGGCACGCCGACGCCGTGCGCGCCGACGCCGACGAACGTGCCCGGCAGCTGCTGCTGGCGGCCCGCGCCGAGGCCGACGAGATCCGGGACGTGGCCCGGCGCGAGGCGCAGGAGCAGCGGGGCGAGGCCGTGGCCGCGTTGCGGGAGATGAGGCAGCGGACCTCCGGGATGCCGGCCGAACAGGACCAGGAACACGCCGAGCGGTGGGCGCAGACCGAACGGGAAGAGGCCGGCCGGGCGGCGATCCTGGACGCGAGCCACGCGAAGGCGCGCACGCGCGCCGAGGAAGCGCTGTCCGACGCCGAGCAGGCCTTCGCCGACGCGGAGGACTTGGCCCGCGACCTGGAGGAAGAGGCCCACGCCCATGCGGCGGAGCTGGTCGCCCGGGCTCGCGGGCACGCCGAGGCGGTGGAGGCGGCGACGGCCCGGCTCCTGCGTGAACACGCCGAACGGCGAGACGAGGCCCGGGCCCACATCGACCGTGTCCGCGCCGGCCTGACGGACTGGGCGGGGCGGGTGGCGGCGGAGTGACACCGGCGGCTGGTCCCGGCCGGAGCGCAGCGTCTCGGAGAAGCCCTGGGCCCGGGCCGGCGCGAGCGTCTCGGCGACCACGGCCTCGGGTGACCGGCGGCCCGGGCGCGCGGTGCGTGACGAGACCGAGGACGTCTCCCACCGGCCGCGCGGTCGCGCACGCCGGGCGCATTCACGCGCGGCGGCGTCCTCGGCCGGTCGCGCCGCCCTGAGGTGGGCCCCCGGCTGTCGTTCCGGCCGTCGACGCGCGAGCGCTCCCGCACGGGAGCCGCGCCCCGCGGCGCCGCGGGTGGCCTGGCCCGCGCCCCGCGGCGAGGGCCAGGCCGAGCCTTGTCCCCGTCGGCTCATGCCGCCGGCCGGCCTGGCCTCTTCCCGCGGTGCCCAGGACGGGTGCCGTACGTGTACGGGTCGTGGGACGGTGACGGACCGGGTGGTCGGCATGGGTGCGACGGGGGCGGGTCGCAGGACATCGCGGTGCTCCCTGCGAGGGTGGGGTCCGGTGTGGCGAACCGCAGGGAGGTGGGGGGCGGGAGCCACGCACGCGACTTCGGAGCAGGGGCTGAGCGCGAGAGCTCGGGCCGACCGATCGGCCGGTATGCGCTTGCCTCGCCGGCCTCGGTGTTACCCGCGGCGGCGCGGATTTCACACGAGCCGGCGCTCGTAGCGCACTCCCGGCCGGCCGTCCACCGTCGTGTCCCCCACCCGCGTGAAGCCGCCGTGGGCCAGGACCCTCATGGAAGCGGGATTGTCCAGGGTCGTGACCGCGGTGAGGGTCGTCAGGCCGTAGTCGGTGGCAGCCAGCCGGCACACGTGCGCGACGGCCGCCGTCGCCACACCCCGGCCGGCGGCGCGTTCGCCGACGCGGTAGCCGAGTTCGGCGCTGCCGTCCGCCAGGTCGATCAGGTTCACCCGGCCGATCAGGGCGCCCTCCTCCCCGAGGACCACGTGGAAGCGGCACACGCGCGCGTGCTGTTCGTCGAGGAGCGCCCTGAGACGTGCGGCGAAACCCTCGGGGGTGAAGAAGGCGTCCCCGCGGTCCGGCACCGTGCGCGCGAAGTACGTCCGGTTCTCCCGCTCGAAGGCCAGCAGTGCGTCCGCGTGTTCGGCCCCAAGGGGCTCCAAGGTCACCATGGGCGCGAGGATATGGACGATCAGTCCTTGAGCACCGGGAATTTCCGGGGCGCGAGGAACAGCAGCACCAGGAACGCCAGGGCCGCCGCACACGCCGCGCCCAGGTAGACCGCGTGCACGGCGTCGGCGATCGCCCGCCTGGTCGCTTCCGGCGCGGTGCCCGCATCGAGCGCCCGCGTCACCGAGTCCAGGTCGCCCGCGCCGCCGAGCCGCGCGGCCAGCACACCGTTGGCGACCGCGCCGAACACCGCCGCGCCGATCGTCTGGCCGGTCTGGCGGCAGAACAGCACGGACGCGGTCGTCGTACCCCGCTCCGCCCATCCCACCGTCGACTGCACACCGACGATGAGAGGCAGTTGGAACAGGCCCAGCGCGGCGCCGAGCAGCAGCATCAGCAGCGTCGGCTGCCACGCCTGCCCGGGGTACGGCAGGAAGGGGAACGCGAACAGGAGCAGCGCGGCCGTGCCGATGCCCAGCATCGCCGTGTCGCGGAAGCCGATCCTGCGGTACACGTGCTGGCTCAGCGCCGCCGACACCGGCCAGCTCAACGTCCATACGGACAGCACGAATCCGGCGGCCACGGGCGCGAGGCCGAGCACCGACTGGGCGTAGGTGGGCAGGAAGACCGACGGTGCGACCATCAGCAGCCCCAGCGCGCCCAAGGCCAGGTTCACCGAGGCGATCGTACGGCGCCGCCACACCCAGCCGGGGATGATCGGCTCCGCGGCCCGTTGCTCCACCAGCACCACGACCGCGACCAGGGCGAGTCCCGCGCCGAACAGCCCCAGGGAGGGCGCCGACAGCCACGGCCACGCCACCCCGCCCTGCACGAGGGCCGTGAGCAGGACGCCGCCGCAGGCGAACACCGCGAGCGCGCCCGCCCAGTCCACGCGCGCGTGCGTGGTGGCTTCCCGCTGCGGCTCGTGGAGGTGACGGACGATCAGCCACAGCGCGACCGCGCCGATCGGCAGATTGATCAGGAAGATCCAGCGCCAGTCCGCGTACGCGGCGAGCACCCCGCCGAGTCCGGGGCCGGCGACCGCCGACACCGCCCACACCGTGGACAGCTTCGACTGGATCCTGGGACGGTCCTTCAGGGGGTACAGGTCGGCGGCGAGCGTCTGCACCGTGCCCTGGAGCGCGCCGCCGCCCAGGCCCTGCACGACGCGGAAGGCGATGAGCGCCCCCATGTTCCAGGCCAGCGCACACAGCGCGGACCCGAGGAGGAAGACCACCGAGCCCGCTATGAGGACCGGTTTGCGGCCGAAGGTGTCGGAGAGCTTGCCGTACACGGGCAACGTGACGGTCACGGCCAGCAGGTAGCCGGAGAAGAGCCAGGAGAACACGGAGAAACCGCCGAGGTCCCCGACGATCTGCGGGACGGCGGTCGAGACGATGGTGGCGTCGAGGGCGGCCAGCGCCATCGAGAGCATCAGCGCCGCCACGACGGCTCCGCGCCGGCCGGTCGTGGCGGGACGTGCGGCCTCGCGTGCCGCGGAACCGGTGCTGTCCACCCCGGTGCCTCCCCCTCGCCCGGGCCGCGCCCGCATCCGTGCCCCGGGCCCCGTCGCTTGTGTCTGTCCCTTGCATCTACCTGTCGCGGACAGCTTCCCACTTGACCCTGACGTCGCGGGAGGGTGGAGGCTGAGTGGGCCGACGGGTGGAGCGAACCCTGAGACGGTCTCCACCCTTCGGTGGACTGCCCCTAGGGGTACCTCCGTACTACGACCTGGGGAGGGTTCGTACCGACGGAGGACGAGACGGGGAGGACCCTTCCTTAACCTGGCTTTACGCCGCCGGGGGGCGGTGCCGCTCACCGCGGGGGTGGGGTTTTCCACAGGGAAAGACTGCGCTGAACACCAGGGCGCACGACCCCTCCCCGCCGCGAGACTGAAACGCACCGGACGGACCGCACGGTCCGGCGAGGCGCACAGCGGCTGTCGACCAGGCGACCGCCTTCACCATCTGCTGACCGACATAGGAGACATACGTGACATCGGCTGTAACCATTCCCAGGCACGGGGGCACTGGAGGGCGTACGGCCGTTGCCGCGCGGGCGCGGCAGGTCGTGAAGGCGTACGGATCCGGCGAGACCCGTGTCGTCGCCCTCGATCACGTCGACGTGGACATCGCACGCGGCCAGTTCACCGCGATCATGGGCCCCTCGGGGTCCGGCAAGTCCACCCTGATGCACTGCCTGGCCGGCCTCGACACCGTGACGAGCGGCCAGATCTACCTCGACGAGACCGAGATCACCGGTCTGAAGGACAAGAAGCTCACGCGGCTGCGCCGGGACCGGATCGGGTTCATCTTCCAGGCGTTCAACCTGCTGCCGACGCTGAACGCCATAGAGAACATCACGCTGCCCATGGACATCGCGGGCCGCAAGCCCGACCAGCAGTGGCTGACACGGGTCGTGGAGACCGTCGGGCTCGCCGACCGCCTCAAGCACCGGCCCACCCAGCTCTCCGGCGGCCAGCAGCAGCGTGTCGCCGTGGCGCGGGCGCTGGCGGCCCGGCCCGAGATCATCTTCGGCGACGAGCCGACCGGAAACCTCGACTCCCGCGCCGGCGCCGAGGTCCTCGGCTTCCTGCGCCGGTCCGTCGACGAACTGGGCCAGACCATCGTCATGGTCACCCACGACCCGGTCGCCGCCAGTTACGCGGACCGTGTGCTGTACCTCGCCGACGGCCGCATCGTCGACGAGATGTTCAAGCCGACCGCGGAGGCCGTCCTCGACCGCATGAAGGACTTCGACGCCCGGGGGCGTACGTCATGACCGTCATGAAGACCTCCATGCGCAACTTCCTCGCGCACAAGGGGCGCATGGCGCTCTCCGCGATCGCCGTCCTGCTGTCGGTGGCCTTCGTCTGCGGCACGCTCGTCTTCACGGACACCATGTCCACCACCTTCGACAAGCTCTTCGCGGCCACCTCCTCCGACGTGACGGTGAGCGCCAAGGGCGCCTCCGACACCGGCGTGACGACCGCCGACAACGGCAAGCCGCCGGTCATGCCGGCCTCCGTGCTGGGCGAGGTCCGCAAGGCGCAGGGCGTGAAGTCCGCCGAGGGCACGGTGTTCTCCACCTCGGTGACCGTCGTCGACGCGGACAAGGACAGCCTGTCGCCCTCCAGCGGCGCCCCGACCATCGTGGGCAGCTGGAACCGCAACGACGCCCGCACCATGAAGATCACCTCCGGTGCGGCACCCGAGAGCGCCGACCAGATCATGGTCGACGCCGACACCGCCGACAAGCACGACCTGAAGCTCGGCGACGAGATCGGCGTGATCAGCGCCATCGGCACCCACACCGCGAAGATCTCCGGCGTCGCCGACTTCACCGTCACCAACCCCGGCGCCGCGATCTTCTACCTCGACACCAAGACCGCCCAGAAGACCCTGGTCGGCGAGAGCGGCGTCTACACCAACCTCAACGTCACCGCGGCCGCCGGCGTCAGCGACGCACAGCTGAAGAAGAACGTCACCGCCGAACTCGGCGGCGACTTCCAGGTGAAGACGGCCAAGGAGACCGCCGACGCCAACCAGAAGGACGTCGCGGGCTTCATGAACGTCATGAAGTACGCGATGCTCGGCTTCGCCGGGATCGCCTTCCTCGTCGGCATCTTCCTGATCATCAACACCTTCTCCATGCTGGTCGCCCAGCGCACCCGCGAGATCGGCCTGATGCGGGCCATCGGCTCCTCCCGCAAGCAGGTCAACCGCTCCGTCCTGGCCGAGGCACTGCTGCTCGGTGTCGTCGGCTCGGTGCTCGGTGTCGGCGCGGGCGTCGGCCTCGCGATCGGCCTGATGAAGCTCATGGGCCAGATGGGCATGGAACTGTCCACCGACGACCTCACGGTGGCCTGGACGACCCCGGTGGTCGGCCTCGTCCTCGGCGTGATCGTCACCGTGCTGGCCGCCTACCTGCCCGCCCGGCGCGCCGGCAAGATCTCCCCGATGGCCGCACTGCGCGACGCGGGAGCCCCCGCGGACGCCAAGGCGGGCCGGATCCGCGCCGCCATCGGCACGGTCCTCACCGGCACCGGCGGCCTCGCCCTCTACCTGGCGTCGGAGGCCGACAAGGCCAAGGACGGCTCCCTGTGGCTCGGCCTCGGCGTGGTGCTGTCGCTGATCGGCTTCGTCGTCATCGGCCCGCTGCTCGCCGGTGCCGTGGTCCGCGTCCTCGGCGCCGTCCTGCTCCGCATGTTCGGACCCGTGGGCCGCATGGCCGAGCGCAACGCCCTGCGCAACCCGCGCCGCACCGGCGCGACCGGCGCCGCCCTGATGATCGGCCTCGCCCTGGTGGCGTGCCTGTCCGTGGTCGGCTCCTCCATGGTGGCGTCCGCCACCGACCAGCTCGACAAGACCGTCGGCACGGACTTCATCATCCAGTCCGACAGCGGCCAGCTGGTCACCCCGCAGGCGGTCAAGGCCGTGAAGTCGTCGCCCGACCTGGCGCGGGTCACCGAGTACAAGTGGACCAAGGCCGACTTCACCACCCCTGACGGTAAGACGCTCAAGGACACGGCGATCACGGCGGCCGACCCGTCGTACGCGACCGACCTGCGCACCGAAACGGTCGCCGGCAAGCTCCCCGACGCCTACAAGCCCGACTCCATGTCGGTCCACGAGAAGTTCGCCGAGGACCACGGCATCAGCCTCGGCTCCAAGATCAAGGTCGCCTTCAAGGACGGCTCCGCGGCCGACCTCACGGTCCGGGCGATCACCAGCAGCGACGTCGTGATCGACGCGGGCGCGATGTACACGTCGATCTCGACGATGGCCACGTACGTCCCGGCCGACAAGATGCCCCTGGACTCGCTGGTCTTCGCCAGCGCCAAGGAAGGGAAGCAGGACGCCGCCTACAAGTCCCTGAAGTCGGCGCTGCACGACTACCCGCAGTACACCGTGCGCGACCAGACCGACTACAAGGACGCCCTGAAGGACCAGATCGGCCAGCTGCTGAACATGATCTACGGCCTGCTGGCCCTGGCGATCATCGTCGCCATCCTGGGCGTGGTGAACACCCTGGCCCTGTCGGTGGTGGAGCGCACCAGGGAGATCGGCCTGATGCGGGCGATCGGCCTCTCCCGCCGCCAGCTGCGCCGCATGATCCGCATGGAGTCGGTCGTCATCGCCCTCTTCGGCGCCCTGCTGGGCCTCGGACTGGGCATGGGCTGGGGCGCCACGGCACAGCAGCTGCTCGCCCTGGAGGGCCTGATGGTCCTGGACATCCCCTGGCCGACGATCATCGGCGTCTTCATCAGCTCGGCGTTCGTGGGCCTGTTCGCGGCACTGATCCCGGCGTTCCGGGCGGGCCGGATGAACGTCCTGAACGCGATCGCGACGGAGTAGCGGACCACTGCGACCGCCGCCCGAGAACCACCGCACACGGGGGTTGCGGGGGATGGGCCCGCCCCCGGGGTGTCCACCTCGGGGGCGGGCCCGCGGCTTGCCCCCGGCGGTGGGTGGCGTGGGGCATGGGGCCGGGCCCGCGATCGGTCGGGTGAGTGGCACGGGTCCATGGGGCCGCGCTCGGCATCGGCCGGGTGGGTGGCGTGGGGCATGGGGCCGGGCCCGCGTCGGCCGGGTGGGTGGCGTGGGGCATGGGGCCAGGCCCACGTAGGCCGGGTGGGTGCTACTCCGGCCCGGTGCCACCCGGGGGTCGGCTCGGTGCAGCCCGGGGTCGGCCCTGTGTCTGTTGGGTGGCGCTTGACGTGCCGCCCGGTTCGGCGCCCGCCTGGTGGTTCCGCTGGCGAGTTGCCCGGCCCGGTGCCACCCGGGGTCGGCTCGGTGCAGCCCGGGGTCGGCCCTGTGTCTGTTGGGTGGCGCTTGACGTGCCGCCCGGTTCGGCGCCCGCCTGGTGGTTCCGCTGG
>NZ_JBIVQO010000003.1:505328-607084 GCF_044755265.1 Streptomyces sp. NPDC092370
CGAGTTGCCCGGCCCGGTGCCACCCGGGCGGCTCTGCTGACGAGCCGCACGGCGAGGGGCCCCGGCGCCCCGCCGCTGTCCGGTCACACGGGAACCCCGCACCGGGCTCGCCCCATCCGCCTGGCCACGAGGCCGCACTCGGCGATGAGGCGCGGCTCCAGGCGCAGACCCCGGGGACAGACCCCGGGCGCAGACCCCGGGCGCCGCAGCCATCGCGCCACCGGAGCCGGCCCCTGGAGAACGGGCGTTATCCACAGGCCCACCGTGCGGGCGCGCGTCGTCGTACGCTGGAGACCCCCCGGCCCGCGGCGCGCGTCGGGCCCGTCGTGTTGCCCACCCCTGGACGGAAAAAGCCCCCATGAGCCTGCACGGTCTGCTCGACGCCGTAGTAAAGGATGCCGCCCTCGCAGAAGCGATCAGGGCGGCTGCCGACGGCAACCGCATGCACGTCGACCTGGTCGGCCCCCCGGCCGCGCGCCCCTTCGCGGTCGCCGCCCTGGCCCGCGACACCGGCCGCCCGGTGCTGGCGGTCACGGCCACGGGCCGCGAGGCGGAGGACCTGGCCGCGGCCCTGCGCTCCCTGCTCCCGCCGGAGGGAGTCGTGGAGTACCCGTCCTGGGAGACGCTCCCGCACGAGCGGCTCAGCCCCCGCAGCGACACCGTCGGCCGCCGCCTGGCCGTGCTGCGCCGCCTGGCCCACCCCCGCCCGGACGACCCCGAGACCGGCCCTGTCTCGGTCGTCGTGGCGCCCGTCCGGTCCGTGCTCCAGCCGCAGGTCAAGGGCCTCGGCGACCTGGAGCCGGTCGCCCTGAGGACCGGGCAGAGCGCCGACCTCGACGAGATCGTCGAAGCCCTCGCGGCAGCCGCCTACGCGCGCGTGGAACTCGTCGAGAAGCGCGGCGAGTTCGCCGTGCGCGGCGGCATCCTCGACGTCTTCCCGCCCACCGAGGAACACCCCCTGCGCGTCGAGTTCTGGGGCGACGACGTCGAGGAGATCCGCTACTTCAAGGTCGCCGACCAGCGCTCCCTCGAAGTCGCCGAGCACGGCCTGTGGGCGCCGCCGTGCCGCGAGCTGCTGCTCACCGACGACGTACGCAACCGTGCGCGGGTCCTGGCCGAACAGCACCCCGAGCTGGGTGAACTCCTCGGCAAGATCGCCGAGGGCATCGCCGTCGAGGGCATGGAGTCCCTCGCTCCGGTCCTGGTGGACGACATGGAGCTGCTGCTCGACGTGCTGCCCAAGGGCGCCATGGCCGTGGTGTGCGACCCGGAGCGGGTGCGCACACGCGCGTCGGACCTGGTGGCCACCTCGCAGGAGTTCCTCCAGGCCTCCTGGGCGGCCACCGCGGGCGGCGGCGAGGCGCCCATCGACGTCGGCGCGGCCTCCCTGTGGTCCATCGCGGACGTCCGGGACCGGGCCCGCGAGCTGGACATGATGTGGTGGTCGGTGTCGCCGTTCGCCGCGGACGAAGAGCTGGACGCGGACACCCTGAAGCTCGGCATGCACGCCCCGGAGACCTACCGCGGGGACACCGCCAAGGCCCTCGCCGACACCAAGGGCTGGCTCGCCGACGGCTGGCGCACGGTGTTCGTCACCGAGGGCCACGGCCCGGCCGCCCGTACCGTCGAGGTGCTGGGCGGCGAGGGCATCGCGGCCCGTCTCGACTCCGGCCTCGGCGAGATCTCCCCGTCCGTCGTGCACGTGGCGTGCGGCTCGATCGAGCACGGCTTCGTCGACTCGGCCCTCAGACTCGCCGTCCTGACCGAGACGGACCTGTCGGGGCAGAAGGCGTCCGGCCGTGAGGGCGCCCGGATGCCGGCCCGCCGCCGCAAGACCATCGACCCGCTCACCCTGGAGGCGGGCGACTACATCGTCCACGAGCAGCACGGCGTGGGCCGCTACATCGAGATGGTGCAGCGCACCGTGCAGGGCGCGACCCGCGAGTATCTGGTCGTCGAGTACGCCCCCGCCAAGCGCGGCCAGCCCGGCGACCGCCTCTACATCCCCACCGACCAGCTGGAGCAGATCACCAAGTACGTCGGCGGCGAGGCCCCCACCCTGCACCGCCTCGGCGGCGCCGACTGGACGAAGACGAAGGCCCGCGCGAAGAAGGCCGTCAAGGAGATCGCGGCCGACCTGATCAAGCTGTACAGCGCGCGTATGGCCGCCCCCGGGCACGCCTTCGGCGCGGACACCCCCTGGCAGCGCGAACTGGAGGACGCCTTCCCCTACGCGGAGACGCCCGACCAGCTCACCACCATCGCCGAGGTCAAGGAGGACATGGAGAAGACGGTCCCCATGGATCGCCTGATCTGCGGCGACGTCGGCTACGGAAAGACCGAGATCGCGGTCCGCGCCGCCTTCAAGGCCGTCCAGGACGGCAAGCAGGTGGCCGTCCTGGTGCCCACGACCCTGCTGGTGCAGCAGCACTTCGGCACGTTCAGCGAGCGGTACGCGCAGTTCCCGGTGAGCGTGAAGGCCCTGTCCCGCTTCCAGACCGACACCGAGGCCAAGGCGACCCTCGAAGGCCTGCGCGAGGGCTCGGTCGACATCGTGATCGGCACGCACCGCCTCTTCTCGTCCGAGACGAAGTTCAAGGACCTGGGCCTGGTCATCGTCGACGAGGAGCAGCGCTTCGGCGTCGAGCACAAGGAGCAGCTGAAGAAGCTCCGCGCGAACGTCGACGTGCTGACGATGTCCGCGACCCCGATCCCCAGGACGCTGGAAATGGCGGTCACCGGCATCCGCGAGATGTCCACGATCACCACCCCGCCGGAGGAGCGCCATCCGGTGCTCACCTTCGTCGGTCCCTACGAGGAGAAGCAGATCGGCGCCGCCATCCGCCGCGAACTGCTGCGCGAGGGCCAGGTCTTCTACATCCACAACCGCGTCGAGTCGATCGACCGGGCCGCCGCCCGGCTGCGCGAGATCGTCCCCGAGGCGCGGATCGCCACCGCCCACGGGCAGATGTCGGAGGGGGCGCTGGAGCAGGTCGTCGTCGACTTCTGGGAGAAGAAGTTCGACGTGCTGGTCTCCACGACGATCGTGGAGTCCGGCATCGACATCTCCAACGCCAACACCCTGATCGTGGAGCGCGGCGACAACTTCGGCCTGTCCCAGCTGCACCAGCTGCGCGGCCGGGTAGGGCGTGGCCGCGAGCGCGGCTACGCCTACTTCCTCTACCCGCCGGAGAAGCCGCTGACCGAGACCGCGCACGAGCGGCTCGCGACCATCGCCCAGCACACGGAGATGGGCGCCGGCATGTACGTCGCCATGAAGGACCTGGAGATCCGCGGCGCGGGCAACCTCCTCGGCGGTGAGCAGTCGGGCCACATCGCGGGCGTCGGGTTCGACCTGTACGTGCGCATGGTCGGAGAGGCCGTCGCCGACTACCGGCGCCAGCTGGAGACCGGCGAGATCGAGGAGGAGCCGCCGCTCGAGGTGAAGATCGAGCTGCCCGTCGACGCACACGTCCCGCACGACTACGCGCCGGGCGAGCGCCTCCGCCTCCAGGCCTACCGCGCCATCGCCTCCGCCAACTCGGAGGAGGACATCAAGGCGGTCCGCGAGGAACTCGTCGACCGCTACGGCAAGCTGCCCGAGCCGGTGGAGAACCTGCTGCTCGTCGCGGGCCTGCGCATGTTCGCGCGGGCGTGCGGCGTCGGCGAGATCGTGCTGCAGGGCAACAACATCCGGTTCGCGCCGGTGGAGTTGCGCGAGTCGCAGGAACTGCGGCTCAAGCGGCTGTACCCCGGGGTCGTCATCAAGCCGGCGGCGCACCAGGTGCTGGTTCCGCGCCCGAAGACAGCGAAGGTGGGCGGCAAGCCGCTGGTCGGGCGGGAACTGCTGGCATGGGTCGGGGAGTTCCTCACCTCGGTCCTGGGGTCCTGACACCACTTGGCCCGCTGTTCCGCGGTGTCGGAGCCTTGCTTGCCCTCGTTCCGCGCCCGGCTCTGGAACTCGTCGGAGACGCCCATGCGAGAAGCTCCCTCCGGAGACGACCCGGAACCGGCGATACGCACGAGATGCGAAGGCTGCGCAGTGAGGCCCTGTGCGGTCTGAACCTCTTCGTCGCTACCGTGGGACCAGGCACGGGCCGCCCGTGCCGGAGCGGAACAGGCAAACAGAGGAGGGGCGCGGTGACGCGTCTGAGGGGCGGGGCCGCACTGGCTGTCGCGATGGTGTTCACCGGTTCGGCGCTGGCCGGCTGCGAGGGCCTGGCCCCGCCCGCCGACGGCGACGGGCCCTCCGGCTCCGGCGTCCCGGCCGCCGGCGACGGGCGGGCCGTGAACCCGCTGGACAACCCGGACGGCACCAAACCCGGGCTGGCGGCCATCAGTTCCGACGCGGACAAGCAGAGGGCGCGTGCCCTCATCGAGAAGGTGGTGACGAAGGGACGCGGCCCCAGGACGGGTTACGAACGGGACAAGTTCGGCTACGCCTGGATGGACTCGGCGCCACGCGACGTCCCCTTCTCCCGCAATGGCTGCGACTCGCGGAACGACCTGCTGAAACGAGACGGGCAGGACCTGCGCTTCCGGGCAGGATCCGACTGCGTGGTCACCTCGCTGACGCTGCACGACCCGTACACCGGGAAGGTCATCGAGTGGACCAAGTCCCGTGCGATCAAGGTCCAGATAGACCACGTCATGCCGCTGTCGTACGACTGGCAGATGGGCGCTTCGCGCTGGACGAAGGACAAGCGGGAGTCCATCGCCAACGACCCGCTCAACCTCCTCCCGGTGGACGGACCGACCAACGGCTCGAAGGGGGACTCCGGCCCGGCGTCCTGGCTGCCGCCGAACAAACGGATCCGCTGCGCCTATGCGGTGCGCTTCGCCCAGGTGTCGCTGAAGTACGAACTCCCCGTGACGGACGCCGACAAGGAGATGATGCTGAAGCAGTGCGGCGGGTGAGGCACCTGCCCCTCGACGGTAATTCGCTTCCGGGTCTTCGCAACCGCGCCTACCGTGATCACATGCAGCCGAAGACAGCGAGCCTCGCCGACCGTCCGGACATGCTGGAGCGGGTCCTCGGGATGGCGGACAGCTGGCCGGAGTTCGTGATCCAGGACCTCGTGGGCGCCGCCCACTTCCCCCGGATCGCCACCGAACTGCCGGAGTACGTCCTGTTCGCCGAGGACGAGCAGGGCGAGATCGTGGCGAACGCCTACAGCGTGCCGTTCGCCCTCGGCGCCGAGCACCGCGGCGGGCTGCCCGCCAACGGCTGGGACGCGGTGCTCGTATGGGCCTTCTCCGATCTGCGGCGCGGAGTGCGGCCCGACACCGTCAGCGCCATCTCGGTCTCCGTCGCCCCGCACGCCCAGGGCCGCGGGTTGTCCGGGGTGATGCTCTCGGCCATGCGTGACAACGCCCGGGCTCGTGGCTTCCGTGAGGTCGTCGCCCCGGTCCGCCCCAACGCCAAGCACCTCGAACCGCACACGCCGATGGAGGAGTACGCCCGCCGCGTCCGCCCCGACGGGCTGCCCGAGGACCCGTGGCTGCGTGTGCACGCCCGGGCCGGTGCCGTCATCGACTCGGTGGCACCGGCGTCCATGACGGTGGCCGCCCCGCTCGCGGACTGGCGCCGCTGGACGGGCCTGCCCTTCGACACGGACGGCGAGACGGAGGTGCCGGGAGGCCTCGTTCCGGTGCGCTGCGAAGTGGAGCGCGGATACGCCGTCTACGTCGAGCCCAACGTGTGGATGCGGCACCCCCTGTAGGGCGCGGCGGACGGCTGGGCCGTGACCGGCTCGGAAAACGGCCGTACGCGAAGTGATCAGCATGACAACGGTTCGGTACAACCCGTGACCGGTTGTCCGTGTCGGGCTATACGCTCGGATTCCCCAACAGGGTCTGTCACTCGCACGTCCGTCCCCATCGGCCCCACCGGTCCAGGAGCAGTCATGTACGGCCACGGCGCGGCGCCGCCTCCCCGCAGCGCGGCAACGGTCATCTCCCTGCGCGTGCTGTTCGCCGCAGCCGGTCTCCTCACGTGCGGCCTGCTGGCCTGCGTACCGCTGTTCAGGGTGGCCGTCCTGCGCGGACGGGCCCTCGACTGGACGGTGGCGTGGGTGAGCCTGCCGCTTTCCATCGCGGGCTTCGCCGTGATCGGCTCACTGCCGAAGGACGACTACCGGACCGACATCGCGCTGGCGGTGATCCTCCTCATCGGAGTGGCCGCGGCCGTCTACTTCCTGGTCGTGGACATCGCCCACCACGGCGAGCGGCGGCAGGCCACCGGTTACGCCTCGCCCCACGCACCCACCGTCGTGAACACCCCCTACGGCTATCCGAACCCGGCGCCGCCCTACGCCCCGAACTCCACGCCCGTCCCGCAGCACCCGGTGCCTCACACGCCCGTGCCTCGCACACCCGCACCCCACGACGCCACACCGGCGGTCCCCGGCCCGATCCAGCCGCCGCCGTCCCCCCAGCACCCCGGCCCCGCCCGCATCGACCAGGTCCGCGCCGAACTCGACGAGCTCAGCGACTACCTGCGCCGGCACGAAGGCGGCAGCGACGACGGGCACGAGGGCGGCAGGTGACCGCGGCGGCAGGACGTGTCGTCGCCGGCCGTTACGAGCTGTCCACCGTCCTCGGGCAGGGCGGGATGGGGCAGGTCTGGACGGCGTACGACCAGCGGCTCGACCGGCGCGTGGCGGTGAAGCTGCTGCGCCCCGACAAGGTGGCCGGGCAGGACGCGGAGGAACTGCGCCGGCGTTTCGTGCGGGAGTGCCGGGTGACCGCGCAGGTCGACCACCCCGGCCTGGTCACCGTGCACGACGCGGGCAGTGAGGGCGAGGAGCTGTTCCTCGTCATGCAGTACATCGACGGTGCCGACCTCGCCGGCCACCTGGCCGAGCACGATCCGTACCCCTGGCAATGGGCGGTCGCGGTCGCGGCGCAGTTGTGCGCGGTGCTGAGCGCCGTGCACGCCGTGCCGATCGTCCACCGCGACCTCAAGCCGCGCAACGTGATGGTGAGACAGGACGGCACGGTCACCGTCCTCGACCTCGGCGTCGCCTCCGTCATGGACGCGGACACCACCCGCCTCACCCACACGGGCACCCCCATCGGCTCGCCCGCCTACATGGCCCCGGAGCAGGCGATGGGCGGCGCGGTCGGCCCGTACACCGACCTGTACGCGCTCGGCGTGGTCCTGCACGAACTGCTCAGCGGCGACGTGCCCTTCTCCGGCTCCACGGCACTCGGCGTCCTGCACCGGCACCTGTACGAGCCCCCGCTGCCCGTGCGCCGCGTCCGCCCCGAGGTCCCCGAGGCCCTGGAGGCCCTCGTCCTGCGCCTCCTCGCCAAGGACCCGCAGCACCGGCCCGCCTCCGCGCAGGAGGTCTACGAGCACCTGGAGCTGCTCCTGCCCGCACGCGGGACGCCCACCGGAGCGGCCCTCGATCCCACCCGGCCGTTCCTGCGCCCGCACGCCCCCTGGCCGGATCGTGCGCGCACCCCCGCGCCCCGGCCCACGCCCGCCACCCCCGTCACCGACACCGCGGGGAAGACGGACATCGCCCGCGCCGTCGACGAGGTCAAACGGCTCCTCGGCGAGGGCCGCGTCACCCAGGCCGTCGACATCCTCGGCGCGATCCTGCCCGCGGCGGCCGAGCAGCACGGCGCGCACTCCCCGGTCGTGCGCACCCTGCGCAAGCAGTACGCGGCGACGCTCCTGGACGACGGCCAGTACCGGCGCGCCCTGCCCGAACTGCGCCGGCTCGCCGACGAACGCGCCGCCGAGGCCGGCCAGGCCGACCCGCAGGCCCTGCGCTTCCGCTACGAGGCCGCCCAGTGCCTCGAACAGCTGGGCGAGCCGGCGGCGGCGCTCGCCGAGTACCGGGCGGTGCTGCCGTACTACGAGAACCAGTACGTCGCCGCGGGCGGCCCCGAGCTCGCGCACGACGTCCGCCGTCGCATCGGTCATCTCCTGCTGTCCCTGGGTGACCGCGGTGCCGCTCACGACACCCTGGCCAGACTGCTGCACGACGTGGAGCGCACCCACGGCCCCGGGCACCCCCTGGGTGCGGAGATCCGCAGGACACTGCAGTGGCTGGGGCAGGTCCGCGGCTGACGATCGCCCCGGGGGTTGGCGCGGCGGTGCCGGAAGTCCCGGTGAATCGTTGGTCGAATGGGTTGGCCAGAGCTTGGCCACTGCCTACCATCGATCATCGCAAGACCTTGTGCGCCCGCCCGTCGCCCGACCACCACCCCTGGTGGAGGCGCCGTGCGCCGCACCTGTCGTTGCAATCTCCACGGGAGGTCTCCTTGCACCGCCGCCGTCGCACCGCGCTCGTCCTCACCGCAGCGATCGCCGCCGCGGCACCCCTTCTCACCGCCTGCGGGAACGACGCGCATCCCGGGGCGGCGGCCGTGGTGGGCGGCCAGCGCATCACCGTCTCCCAGCTGGACGAGCGGGTCGGTGAGGTACGCGCGGCCCAGCGGGCGGCCGTGCAGAACGAGGCCCAGTACCAGCAGGCCATCGCCAGAACCGGCACCCTCACCCGTGACACCTTGCAGACCATGGTCCTGGACCGGGTGCTGCACCGCGCCGCCGAGGACGCCGCAGTGAGCGTCTCCCGCAAGGAGATCCAGCAGATGCGGTCCGGCCTGGAACAGCAGGCCGGCGGCGCCGAGGCGCTGGAGACGACCTGGCTCCGGCAGTACGGCATCCCGCCGCAGCGCCTCGAAGAGAACCTCCGCCTCCAGCTGGAGGCCCAGAAGCTCGCCCAGAAGCTCGGCACGACCACCGACCGTCCCGAGTTCTGGAAGGCCCTCTCCGAGGCCTCCAAGGACCTGAACATCGACCTCAACCCCCGCTACGGCACGTGGGACGTCCAAAAGAGCAGCCGCGCCGACGCCAAGACGCCGTGGGTCCGGGACGTCACGACGGCCCAGACCCAGCAGGGCATGTAGGAGCAGGGGCGGCATGCGGGGCACCCGCTCCCGGGGCCCTGTGGATGGCTTGGAGGGCTGACGGCGACGTGGGATAGCTTCGAACCGTGAACGCCAACAGCCCCGCAGCCACCCCGGGCCCCGAGCGGACCGCTCCCGACGCGGCCGCCGCCCCGGGCCGCATCATCCTGCTCACCACCAGCCACCGCGTCGCCCCCGGCCTGCTGTCCTGGCCCGCCTGGCAGGCACTGCACGCGGCGGACCGGGTGCTGTGCGCGGACGGCGCCCACCCGCAGCTGCCGTATCTGCGCGAGGCGGGGGTCCCGGTCGACGAGGCGTCCCCCACCGCCCAGGAGCTGGTCGGCGCCTGCTCCGGGGGCCGCACGGTGGTCGTGGTGGCGACGGGCGAGGGTGAACCGGTCCTGACGGACGGGCTGGCCCGCCTCGCCGGTACCGGCCGTATCGCCATGCCCGAGCTGGAGCTGCTGCCCGCTTCCTACGACCTCCCGGGCGCCCGGCTCCTCGACCTCGTCCAGGTCATGGACCGCATCCGCGTCGAGTGCCCCTGGTCCTCGCGGCAGACCCACGAGGGCCTGGCGAAGTACGGCATCGAGGAGGCGTACGAACTCGTCGAGGCGATCGAGGAGGGCGATCGCGACGAACTGCGCGAGGAGCTCGGTGACGTCCTCCTCCAGGTCGTCTTCCACGCCCGCATCGCCGAGGAGGGCCGCCCGGAGGACGGGGAGGAGCCCTTCTCCATCGACGACGTGGCCGGCGGCATCGTCGCCAAGCTGATCCACCGCCATCCGCACGTCTTCGGCGACGCGACGGCCACCACCCCCGAGGAGGTCAAGGAGCACTGGCTGCGCACCAAGGCGGTCGAGAAGCAGCGCGCCTCGGTCACGGAGGGCATTCCCCTCGGCCAGCCCGGTCTGGCCCTCGCCGCCAAACTGGCCTCCCGCGCCCGCACAGCGAACCTGGACATACCGCTCCCGCCCGTCGAGGGCATCGGCTACGAGCTCCTCGCCCTGGCCGTCCGCGCCGAGTCCGAGGGCGTGGACCCGGAGGCGGCCCTGAGGGCGGCGGCCCGCGCCTACCGCGACGCGATCAGGCAGGCCGAGGGCTGAACGGGAGGGAGCAGGGGAGCGGGACGGGAAGCGGCGGGAAGCCGGATACGGTCGACGCGTGACCGACCAGCCCCAGCCCCGCACCCCCACGACCGCGCCCGAGCTCTTCACCTGGGAGTTCGCGAGCAACCCCTACCCCGCCTACGCCTGGCTCCGCGAGCACAGTCCCGTCCACAAGACGCGGCTTCCCAGCGGCGTGGAGGCCTGGCTGGTCACGCGGTACGCCGACGCCAAGCAGACCCTCGCCGACCACCGGCTCTCCAAGAACCCGGCGCATCACGACGAACCGGCGCACGCCAAGGGCAAGACCGGAATCCCCGGGGAGCGCAAGGCCGAGCTGATGACGCATCTGCTGAACATCGACCCGCCGGACCACACCCGGCTGCGGCGACTGGTGTCCAAGGCGTTCACGCCCCGCCGGGTCGCCGAGTTCGCGCCACGGGTGCAGGAGCTCACGGACACCCTCATCGACGGGTTCGCGCGGAAGGGGTCCGCCGACCTGATCCACGAGTTCGCCTTCCCGCTGCCCATCTACGCCATCTGCGACCTGCTCGGCGTCCCGCGTGAGGACCAGGACGACTTCCGAGACTGGGCGGGCATGATGATCCGTCACCAGGGCGGTCCCAGGGGTGGCGTGGCGCGGTCGGTGAAGAAGATGCGCGGCTACCTCGCCGACCTCATCCACCGCAAGCGGGAGGCGCTGCCCGCCGAGCCCGCCCCCGGCGAGGACCTCATCTCCGGTCTCATCCGCGCCTCCGACCACGGTGAGCACCTCACCGAGAACGAGGCGGCGGCCATGGCCTTCATCCTGCTGTTCGCCGGTTTCGAGACAACCGTGAACCTGATCGGCAACGGCACCTACGCCCTGCTCACCCACCCCGAGCAGCGCGCCCGGCTCCAGGCGTCCCTCGCCGCCGGGGAGAGCGGGCTCCTGGAGACCGGCGTCGAGGAACTCCTGCGCTACGACGGCCCCGTCGAGCTCGCCACCTGGCGGTTCGCCACGCAGCCCCTCACCCTCGGCGGGCAGCACATCGACGCGGGCGACCCGGTCCTGGTCGTCCTGGCCGCCGCGGACCGGGACCCGGAGCGGTTCGCCGACCCGGACGTGCTGGACCTGTCCCGCCGCGACAACCAGCACCTCGGTTACGGCCACGGCATCCACTACTGCCTGGGCGCCCCGCTCGCCCGCCTGGAGGGCCAGACCGCCCTCGCCACCCTCCTCACCCGCCTCCCGGACCTCCGCCTCGCGGCGGACCCGGCCGAGCTGCGGTGGCGCGGCGGCCTCATCATGCGCGGGCTGCGCACCCTGCCGGTGGAGTTCGCAGCGGTTGAACATGACGAAACATCAGAGCTGTGATCTTCACGTGATCTACGCGGCATTAACTTGTGACAAGTGATCTCCTGCCGATACGTTCACCCATCAACGCGGCCGGGATGCCGGACGCGTCGGTCACCGCTGTCGTGTGAAAGGTCTCCGTATGCTCTCCGGGAACGGTCGGCACCGTCGCCCCCGCCAGGCTCCGGCGCTCCTCGTGGCGGCCGGAGTGACCGGCTCCGCCATCGCGATCCCACTCCTCGGGGCCTCCGGTGCCAGCGCGGCCGACGGCACGACCTGGGATCGGGTCGCGGACTGCGAGACCGGCGGCGCGTGGAGCCAGAACGACGGCAACGGCTACTACGGCGGCCTGCAGTTGTCCCAGGAGGACTGGGAGAACTACGGCGGCCTCGACTACGCCGCGAGCGCCGACCTGGCCAGTCGCTCCCAGCAGATATCCGTGGCCGAGAGAATCCTCGCCGACCAGGGGGTCGGCGCGTGGCGTACCTGCGGCCTGCTCTCCGGCCTCCCGCAGGACAAGGGGGCGGAAGCGTCCGACTCGTCCGCATCATCCGGCGAGGTGGACTCGTCCGGTTTGCTCGGCGGCTCCGAGCCGTCCCCTTCTTCGGAGCCTTCCTCAAGCCCTTCGTCGTCGCCTGACGGGCGGTCGACCCAGGAGGATGAAACCCCTAAGTCGGACAAGTCATCTGATTCCGCACCTCAGGAGCGGGGGCGGGAGCAGGATCAGAAGTCCGGCAGTTCCCCCTCCGCCGCCCCCGGGGGTGACGAGTCCGGCAACTCACGCCAGGGCGGCGACTCTTCGGCCCTGACGGACACCGGCTCCGGCCGCCACCGAGGCCCCAGTGCCGAGGAGGACTCCGCGTCCGCGAACGGCAGCGAGGGCTCGTCCTCGGGCCGCCACGCCTCGCGCGGCGACGACGCCTCCCGGGGCTCGTCCGAGGGCTCCTACATCGTCGGCGTGGGCGACAGCCTCTGGTCCATCGCCGACTCCCTTGACGTCGACGGCGGATGGAACTCCCTCTACGACGGGAACGAGCAGACCGTCGGTGGCGACCCGAACCTCATCCTCCCCGGTCAGACGCTCACGACAGGGGTCGAAGCGGACGAGAGGTAGCCGTTCGGGCAGTGCGGAAACGAGGGCCGAAGTCGTCCCGAAAGCGGGTGAGTTCACGTCACGTTTCGCACCGAATGTCCCGTATAAGGCCCGTGAGAGATAGATCTCAGAAGCCCTGATCGTCTTTGAAATTCCGTGGATCGCGTGTCTACGGTCGTGACTGCTCGTCACCGCGAGCCCCGGCTGCCGCAACGCCGAATCCTGCCAGCGGCCGTACGGGAACAGTCGTCGCGTCAAGCGCCGTAGGCAGGAGCGGGGGACCCAAGGTAAGTGCCCGACCGGCCGGTTGTGCCGGAAGGGCTTGGGGTGAAGCCGTGTCCCGGGAGGGGCGCGGCCGGGCAACTCAACCGGCCCGAACCCGACAGCTCACCTCGCAGGCGTCGGTGAGGGGATCTCTCCATGCTGTTTTCCGGTAAGGGCACGCACCGCCGTCCGTCCAAGGCCGCTCGCGCCATCGCCATCGCCGGTGTCACCGGTGCCGCCGTCGCCGCCCCGCTGATGGCGGCCGGTAACGCCTCCGCCGCCACCGCCTCGGAGTGGGACGCCGTCGCCCAGTGCGAGTCCGGCGGCAACTGGTCCATCAACACCGGCAACGGCTACTACGGCGGTCTGCAGTTCTCCGCCTCCACCTGGTCCGGCTACGGCGGCACCAAGTACGCCTCCACCGCGGACCAGGCCACGAAGGCCCAGCAGATCGAGATCGCCGAGAAGGTCCTCGCGGGCCAGGGCAAGGGCGCCTGGCCGGTCTGCGGCAAGGGCCTGTCGAGCGCCGGCTACACCGGCGGCGGTTCCTCCAGCGACTCCGGCAGCTCCTCGCAGCAGAGCCAGCAGAGCCAGCAGAGCACCGAGACCCGCCAGACCGAGCAGCAGCCGGCCTCCCGCTCCGACGAGCGCCCGGCCGCCAAGAAGACCGTCACCACCCCGACCGGCAAGAAGGTCAAGAAGGGTGACGGCGAGTACAAGGTCGTCAAGGGCGACACCCTGAGCTCGATCGCCACGGCGGAGAAGGTCAAGGGCGGCTGGGAGAAGCTCTACCAGCTGAACAAGGACATCGTCGAGGACGCCAACCTCATCTACCCGGGCCAGCAGCTGCACCTGAAGTAAGCAGCGGCCGGCCGGACCCGCCCAGGGTCCTCGTGCTCCCCGCCCCGGTGCGTCATCCCCCGTACGCGCCGGGGCGGGGTTTTTTCGGCAACCGGCTTTGTTCCGTTCGGAAACAATTTACTCTCGGTTCTGTCCATGGGGTGGGCGACCCGGTGGCCGATCGCCCGGAGCCGGTTAGGCTCGTGTCGCGAGCCACCACGGGCCCGCACCTCGCCGGGTCCACGGGGCCCGCGTCCCGCGTCACATGAAGAAGGAGATGCTCGTGCCGTCCATCGACGTCGTCGTAGCCCGGGAAATCCTGGACTCCCGAGGCAACCCCACGGTCGAGGTCGAGGTCGGCCTCGACGACGGCAGCACCGGCCGTGCCGCCGTCCCGTCCGGCGCCTCCACGGGCGCCTTCGAGGCCATCGAGCTCCGCGACGGCGACTCGAACCGCTACCTCGGCAAGGGTGTGGAGAAGGCCGTCCTCGCGGTCATCGAGCAGATCGGCCCGGAGCTGGTCGGCTACGACGCCACCGAGCAGCGCCTGATCGACCAGGCGATGTTCGACCTGGACGCCACCGACAACAAGGGCTCGCTCGGCGCCAACGCCATCCTCGGCGTCTCGCTCGCCGTCGCCCACGCCGCCTCCGAGGCCAGCGACCTGCCGCTGTTCCGCTACCTGGGCGGCCCCAACGCGCACCTGCTGCCGGTGCCGATGATGAACATCCTGAACGGCGGCTCGCACGCCGACTCCAACGTGGACATCCAGGAGTTCATGATCGCCCCGATCGGCGCGGAGTCCTTCTCCGAGGCCCTGCGCTGGGGCGCCGAGGTCTACCACACGCTGAAGAAGGTCCTGAAGAGCAAGGGCCTGGCCACCGGCCTCGGCGACGAGGGCGGCTTCGCCCCGAACCTCGGCTCCAACCGCGAGGCCCTCGACCTCATCCTCGAGGCCGTCAAGGAAGCCGGCTACACCCCCGGCGAGCAGATCGCCCTGGCGCTCGACGTCGCCGCCTCCGAGTTCTACAAGGACGGCGTTTACACCTTCGAGGGCAAGGAGCGCTCGGCGGCCGAGATGACCGAGTACTACGCGGAGCTCGTCGACGCGTACCCGCTCGTCTCCATCGAGGACCCGCTGTTCGAGGACGACTGGGAGGGCTGGAAGACCATCACCGACAAGCTCGGTGACAAGGTCCAGCTCGTCGGCGACGACCTGTTCGTCACCAACCCCGAGCGCCTGGCCCGCGGCATCGAGGAGGGCGCCGCCAACGCCCTGCTGGTCAAGGTCAACCAGATCGGCTCGCTGACCGAGACCCTGGACGCCGTCGAGCTGGCCCAGCGCAACGGCTTCAAGTGCATGATGTCCCACCGCTCCGGCGAGACCGAGGACGTCACCATCGCCGACCTGGCCGTCGCCACCAACTGCGGCCAGATCAAGACCGGTGCCCCGGCCCGCTCCGAGCGCGTCGCCAAGTACAACCAGCTGCTGCGCATCGAGGAGATCCTCGACGACGCCGCGGTGTACGCCGGCCGCAGCGCCTTCCCGCGCTTCAAGGGCTGACCCCGGCCACACGAGGCAGCGTCGTACGTACGTCCCCGTACTCGGTCCCGTACCGTGTCCGGGGACGTACGCGCGTAGGACGGTGGAGCGGGAGGCGGACAGATGGCCGTGAAGGACCGGGACCGGTTCTCCACCGCGACCAGGATCCGGCTGCTCGGTGAGCAGACCGCGGCCCGGGTCTACCGCTCCCAGACCAAGCGCCAGGCCCGCCGCTCACGCCTGACCGGCCGGGCGGCGCTGCTCGCCCTGGTGATGTGCTCGCTGATCGTGGCCCTGGCCTACCCGATGCGCGAGTACGTCTCGCAGCGCGCCGAGATCGACGACCTCCGGCGCGAACAGCGGCAGGCCCGCGAGCGCGTCGAACGGCTGCGTGACCTGAAGGCGCGCTGGCAGGACGACGCCTACGCCGAGCAGCAGATCCGGCAGCGGTTGCACTACGTCATGCCGGGGGAGACGGGCTTCATCGTCGTGGACCCGCACGCGGCGAAGCAGTCGCGCACCGACCTGGGGGCGGCCGACCGCCCCTGGTACTCGAACGTCTGGGACGGGGTCGACAAGGCCGACGCCTCCGACCGGTGACCCGGCCCCAGTCAGTGACCTGAACCCAGAGAAAGACAGCCTGAAGACAGTCATGGAAACGCCCCCGCCGACCACCCCGCGCACCGAGCCCACCGACGCGGACGTCGAGGCCTTCAAGCAGCAGCTCGGCCGGCCCCCGCGCGGTCTGCGCGCGATCGCGCACCGCTGCCCGTGCGGACAGCCGGACGTCGTCGAGACGGCCCCGCGGCTGCCGGACGGGACACCGTTCCCCACGTTGTACTACCTGACGTGCCCGCGCGCCGCCTCGGCGATCGGCACGCTGGAGGCCAACGGCGTGATGAAGGAGATGACCGAGCGGCTGGCCTCCGACCCGGAGCTGGCGGCTGCGTACCGCGCCGCGCACGAGGACTACATCCGCCGGCGCGACGAGATCGAGGAACTGAAGAACTTCCCGAGCGCGGGCGGCATGCCGGACCGGGTGAAGTGCCTGCACGTTCTGGTGGGCCACTCGCTGGCCGCGGGCCCCGGAGTGAACCCGCTCGGGGACGAGGCCATCGCGATGCTGCCTCAGTGGTGGCGCAAGGGGCCGTGCGTGACCACCGCCGAGGCGGACGCCCAGTGACCCGGGTCGCCGCCGTGGACTGCGGGACGAACTCCATCCGGCTCCTGGTCGCCGAGGCTGACCCGGGCACCGGTGAGCTGGTCGACCTGGACCGCCGGATGACGATCGTCCGGCTCGGGCAGGGCGTCGACCGCACCGGCCGGCTCGCTCCCGAGGCGCTCCAGCGGACCTTCGCGGCGTGCCGCGAGTACGCCGGGATCATCAAGGAGCACGGGGCGGAGCGGCTGCGGTTCGTGGCGACCTCCGCCTCCCGGGACGCCGAGAACCGGGACGAGTTCGTGAGCGGGGTGCTGGACATCCTGGGCGTCGAGCCCGAGGTGATCTCCGGGGACCAGGAGGCCGCGTTCTCCTTCACCGGCGCCACCAAGGAGCTGGTCGGGCGCGACCACCTGCCGAAGCCCTACCTCGTCGTGGACATCGGCGGCGGCTCGACCGAGTTCGTCGTGGGCGACGACCGGGTTCGGGCGGCCCGCTCGGTGGACATCGGCTGCGTCCGGATGACCGAGCGGCACCTGGTCCGGGACGGAGTGGTCAGCGACCCGCCGTCCGAGGAACAGATCACGGCGATGCGGGCCGACATCGAGGCCGCGCTCGACCTCGCCGAGCGGACGGTTCCGTTGCGCGAGGCGCGCACCCTGGTCGGCCTGGCCGGCTCCGTGACGACCGTGTCGGCGATCGCCCAGGAACTGCCCGCGTACGACTCCGTGGCCATCCACCACTCCCGTGTCTCCCACGACCGGGTCCGTGAGATCACCGAGTGGCTGCTGCGCTCCACCCACGCCGAGCGCGCGGCGGTGCCCTCGATGCACCCGGGCCGGGTCGACGTGATCGGGGCGGGCGCCCTCGTGCTCCTGTCGGTCATGGAGCGGATCGGGGCACGGGAGGTCGTCGTGAGCGAGCACGACATCCTCGACGGGATCGCGATCAAAACGGCAGAGGACGCCCAATAGCGTTCAGCGGCACTTCTCGGTTGATGACGGCGGTGGCGTTCGCCGCGTACTACAGGTTGCGGTAGACGTCCCGCCGGTCGCCCACCTTGACGACGAGGATGACGAGTTCACCGTCGTTGATTTGGTAGGCGACCCGGTAGCTTCCGACCCGGAGCCGGTAGAGTCCCGACGGACCGGTGAGTTTCTTGATGTCGGCGTCCTCGCGGTACGGGTCGTCGCCGAGTGCGGTGAGCGCGGTCAGGATGCGCATGGCGTCGGGCCGGCTGATGGCCCGGAGCTGCCGCTGCGCCGCCGTGGTGAACCGGAAGGCGTATTTCACGCCGCCTCGCCGTCATGCTCGGTGAACAGATCCGCCAGCAGTTCCGCCATCGTCACGGTGGGGCCGCCCTCGGCCAGAACCGCTTCGGCTTCGCGCGCCAGCATGACGTCGGCCGCTTCCTCCAGTGCTTCGAAATCTGCGATCGGGACCACGGCCGCCACCGGAGCACCGTTGCGCGTGATGACGGTCGGAACGCCTTCCTCGGCCCGGTTGATGTGGTCGGCGAGGTGCGCGCGGGCTTCCCGTACAGTCACGGTGTTCTCAGTCATGGGGCCAGTGTACGCGCCAGTGTGTACACGGCGCTTTCTTTCGTGAGTCGCGTTCGCGAGCGATCCTCGACGGCATCGCGCGGTCGGTCGCCTGGCCCCCTTCTGAGCAGGCATGGATCACGAATGAGCGTCTCCGGGGGGTTCCGGTGACCCCCCGGCGACAGCCCGTCGGAAAAGTTCGTGAAGTTCTTCACAAGGAATTCGGCCCTCCCGGGCGATCACAGGGGCCCTGTTGACCCGTCCGGGGGTCGAACGGCCCTTTGAACATGTTCAGAAGCATGGTATGGAGGGGTTCGGGGAGCCCCTCGAAGGGGCGCCGCGGAAGGACCTCACGGAGGCCTCTCGGGTACAGAGAGGCAGCTCACGCGGCATTGACAACGGCTCGGGGTGCACAAACGCTCCCGGTTGTCACCATGACATGGATCACGCGGGCGGCGGAGGATAGCACACACCCCACCCAAGCTTGTGAAGGGGCGCACGAGCCACCCCCCTGAGACGGGTGGATACTCGATGGCATGAGCACCACGGAGCGTCCCAGGATCCTCGTAGTAGGCGGTGGGTACGTAGGCCTGTACGCAGCTCGGCGCATCCAGAAGAAGATGCGCTACGGCGAGGCGACCGTCACGGTCGTCGACCCCCGGTCGTACATGACCTACCAGCCCTTCCTCCCCGAAGCCGCCGCCGGCAACATCTCCCCGCGCCACGTCGTCGTCCCGCTGCGACGCGTGCTGCCCAAGGCGGAGGTCCTCACCGGCCGGGTCACCACCATCGACCAGGACCGCAAGGTCGCCACGGTCTCCCCGCTGGTCGGCGAGGCCTACGAGCTGCCCTTCGACTACCTGGTGATCGCGCTCGGCGCGGTCTCCCGCACCTTCCCGATCCCCGGCCTCGCCGAGCAGGGCATCGGCATGAAGGGCATCGAGGAGGCCATCGGCCTGCGCAACCACGTCCTCGAGCAGCTCGACAAGGCCGACTCCACCACCGACGAGGAGATCCGCCGCAAGGCGCTCACGTTCGTCTTCGTGGGCGGCGGTTTCGCCGGTGCGGAGACCATCGGTGAGGTCGAGGACATGGCCCGGGACGCGGCCAAGTACTACAAGAACGTGTCCCGCGAGGACATGCGCTTCATCCTGGTCGACGCCGCCGACAAGATCCTCCCCGAGGTCGGCCCCAAGCTCGGCACGTACGGCAAGGAGCACCTCGAGGGCCGCGGCGTCGAGGTCTACCTGTCCACCTCCATGGACTCCTGCGTCGACGGCCACGTGGTGCTGAAGAACGGCCTCGAGGTCGACTCCAGCACCATCGTGTGGACCGCCGGCGTCAAGCCCAACCCGGCCCTCGCCCGCTACGGCCTGCCGCTCGGCCCCCGCGGTCACGTCGACTGCGAGCCGACCCTCCAGGTCAAGGGCACCGACTACATCTGGGCCGCCGGCGACAACGCCCAGGTCCCGGACCTCGTCGGCCGCAAGGCGGGCAACGAGAACGCCTGGTGCCCGCCGAACGCCCAGCACGCGCTGCGCCAGGCCCGGGTCCTCGGCGACAACGTGGTGTCCGGCATGCGGGGCTTCCCGCAGAAGGACTACGCCCACGCCAACAAGGGCGCGGTGGCCGGTCTCGGCCTCCACAAGGGCGTCGCGATGATCGTCATGGGCAAGATGAAGATCAAGCTCAAGGGCCGTCTCGCCTGGTACATGCACCGTGGCTACCACGGTCTGGCGATGCCGACCTGGAACCGCAAGATCCGCGTCTTCGCCGACTGGACCCTCGGCATGTTCCTCAAGCGCGAGGTCGTCTCGCTCGGCGCCATCGAGACGCCGCGCGAGGAGTTCTACGAGGCCGCCAAGCCGGCCCCGGTCGCCGCCGCGCCGAAGGAGAAGACCGAGGAGAAGGCCAAGGCCTCCTGACCTCCGGTCGGTCAACCGTCTGACGAAGGGCCTCCCGCCATCCGTGGTGCGGGAGGCCCGTCGGCGTTTTCCGGACTTTCCTGCCGGGCCGGGGACCTACCGGCTTTGCCCAGACATGACGCGCGCCGGAGACTGCGCCGAAGCCCCGCGAGTGTTTAGTGGTGTCGGACATTCCAGGATTCCGCGTCATGGAGGTGTACACCATGGCAGACGCCGCGCAGCGGCTGCAGGGCCTCTTCACACAGTTGCTGGGAGCACCGCTCCCGGTGCGCATCCGCGCCTGGGACGGATCGCTGGCGGGCCCGCCGGGCGCGCCGACCCTGGTGGTGCGCAACCGCCGAGCGCTGCGCCGCCTGCTGTGGAAGCCCGGTGAACTGGGACTGGCCCGCGCCTGGGTCGCGGGCGACCTCGACATCGAGGGCGACCTCTACACCACCCTCGACCTGCTGTCCGGGCTCATCTGGGAACGCGGCGAGGACGCCCGCACCCTCGCCCAGGCCCTGCGCGACCCCGAGGTCCGTGCCGCCGTCCGCGGACTGGTCAAGCTGGCCGGGGCGCCGCTGCCGCCGGTCCCGCCCCGCGAGGAGGCCCGCCGCCCCCGCCGCCACCTGCACACCAAGCACACCGACCGGCGCGCCATCAGCCACCACTACGACGTCGGCAACGACTTCTACGAGATCGTCCTCGGCCCGTCCATGGTGTACTCCTGCGCCTACTGGCCCGCCCCGGACAGCACCCTCGAACAGGCCCAGCACGACAAGCTCGAACTCGTCTGCCGCAAGCTCGGCCTGAGACCCGGCCGGCGGCTCCTGGACGTCGGCTGCGGCTGGGGCTCCATGGCCGTCCACGCCGCTCGCGAGCACGGCGTGAGCGTCGTCGGCGTCACGCTCTCCCAGGAGCAGGCCGCCTACGCCCGCAAGCGCGTCGCCGGCGAGGGCCTCACCGACAAGGTCGAGATCCGCGTCCAGGACTACCGCGACGTCCGTGACGGGCCCTACGACGCGATTTCCTCCATCGGCATGGCCGAACACGTCGGCGCCGACCGGTACCTGGAGTACGCCGCCGACCTGTACCACCTGCTCAAGCCCGGCGGGCGGCTCCTCAACCACCAGATCGCCCGCCGCCCGCAGCGCGACGAGACGACCTACAGCGTCGACGCGTTCATCGACTCCTACGTCTTCCCCGGCGGCGAGCTCCAGCCGATCGGCAGCACCGTGGCTCAGCTGGAGCGCGCCGGGTTCGAGGTACGCGACGTCGAGGCGATCCGCGAGCACTACGCCCTCACCCTGCGCCACTGGGTCGCCCGCCTGGAGGCCGACTGGCAGCGCGCCGTGCGGCTGGCCGGCCCCGGCCGCACCCGGGTCTGGCGCCTGTACATGGCGGCCTCGGCCCTGGCCTTCGAACGCAACCGCATCGGCGTCAACCAGGTCCTGGCCGTCCGCACCCCGGACTCGGGCGCCTCCGGGATGCCGTTGCGGGCCCGCGTGTGGGCTACGCCCGGCCGCGGTTGATCCGGACACGACCGCAAGGGCCGGACTCCCCGTCGCGGGGAGTCCGGCCCTTCGGTGTACGGCGGTGAGGCGAGGTCACTCGGTCTTGATCGCGTTCAGCATGTTCAGCCTCGCGGCGTTGCGGGCCGGCCACATCGCGGCCAGGACGCCGACCAGACCGGCCAGCACCAGGAAGATCCCGATCCGGTCCCAGGGCAGGACCAGCGCGTACCCCGGGATCTGGTCCGCGAAGGTCTCGCCGATCGCCCAGCCGAGGAACGCGCCGAGACCGATGCCGACCAGCGCGCCGAACACCGAGATGACGACGGCCTCCAGCCGGACCATCCGCTTCACCCGGCGCCGGTCCAGACCGATCGCGCGCAGCATGCCGATCTCCTGCTGTCGCTCGAAGACCGACATCGCGAGGGTGTTGACGACGCCCAGCACCGCGATGATCAGGGCCATCGCCAGCAGGCCGTACATGATGTTCAGCAGGGTGTTGATGGCGCCGCCGAACTCGTTGCGGATGTCCTGCCGGTCCATCACCGTGATCGCGGGGTTGTCGCCCAGCGCGTCGATGAGGACCTTCTCGTTCGCCGCGGTCTGGCCGCCCTCGACCTTCACGAAGATCTGCCGGATGGACGGCTTCGTCTCGTGCCGGTCCACGACCTTCCGGTCGACGAGGACGGGGGAGAGGAACTCGCTGTCCTTGTAGACGGCGCCGACCGTCAGCGTGGCCTTCTTGTCGTCGCCGAAGGTGACGGGGAGCGTGTCGCCGGTCTTCCAGCCCCTGCTCTTCGCCGTCTTCTCGGCGACCGCGATCCGGCCCTCGGCGAGCGAGCCCGCGCTGCCGCTGACGACGTCGACGGCCAGCACCTTCTCGATGGCGCCCGGGGTGACCGCCGAGGCGGACACGTAGTCCTTGCCGTCGAGCTGGAAGTAGACGTCCTGCTGCGGCGAGACGGCGGACACGCCCTCGGCCTTCTCCAGCGCCGTCAGCGCCGACCGGTCGAGGTCACCGCCGTTGGCCATCGAGACCATGTAGTCGGCCTTGATGTTGTCCGTGGTCATCTTGTCGATGGCCGTACCGACCGTGACGCCGAGCACTGACAGGCCGGTCACCAGCGTCAGCCCGATCGCCAGCGCCGAGGCGGTGGCCCCGGTCCGGCGCGGGTTGCGGACCGCGTTCTGGCCCGCCAGCTTGCCGGCCACCCCGAAGGGGCCGACGAGCAGCGGACGGACGAGCGCGATCACGGGCCGGGACAGCAGCGGGATCAGGATGATCACGCCGATCAGCGCGAGGAACGCGCCTGCCCCGATGTACATCCGGCCGTCGTCGCCGCCGGTCGAGGCACCCGCCACGATCCCCACCGCGCCGAGGGCGGTGACGGCCGCACCGATGGAGTTGCGCAGCACCAGCGACTTGGTGGTGGCCACGGCGTGGACGCTGTTCATGGCCGCCACCGGCGGGATCTTCGCGGCCCGGCGGCCGGGCAGCCAGGCGGCGAGCATCGTGATCAGCACACCCACCGAGACCGCCGCGATCACCGGCGTGGCGGACAGGATCAGCGGGCCGTCCGGCATCTTCATGTCGAACGCGGCCATGCCCGAGCGCAGTCCGACGGCAAGACCGATGCCGAGGACGAAGCCGACGGCCGAGGCCACCAGGCCCACCAGCGCGGCCTCGGCGAGCACCGAGCGGGTGATCTGCTTGCGGGACGCGCCGACGGCGCGCATCAGGGCGATCTCCTTGGTGCGCTGGGCGACCAGCATTGTGAACGTGTTCGAGATCAGGAAGATCCCGACGAAGAGCGCGATGCCCGCGAAGCCGAGCAGGACCTGCTTGAGGTTGCCCATGCCCTGTTCGATCTGCTCGGCCTGCTCGTCAGCGAGCGCCTGGCCGGTCCGCGCCTCGGCGGTGTCCGGCAGCAGCGGCTTGACCGCGTTCAGGATCCTCGTGTCGTTCGCGCCGGGGGCGGCGGTGACGGTGACGCTCTCGAAGTAGCCCGGCTTCAGGTACTGCCTCTGGGCCACGGCGGTGTCGAAGAGGACGAGGCTGCCGCCGGCGTTGACGGCGCCGTCCTCGGTGGTGAACACACCGCTGAGGGTGTACTCCTTCACCGGGCCGTTGGTCGCGACGCGCACCCGGTCGCCGACCTTGTACTCACCCTTGGCGGCGGACTCCTGGTCCAGGGCGATCTGGTCGTCCTTCACCGGGCCGGAGCCGTCGGTGAAGGTGTAGGCGGTGTCCTTGCCGTCCTTGGCGGGGGCGAAGTTGGAGCCCTTGTTGGACCAGCCGACGCCGATCAGCTTCCCGTCGGGGTCGGCGACCCCGGCGAAGCCCTCGACGCGGCCGTACACCCCGGCGACGCCGTCCACGGCGGAGATCCTGTCGAGGACCTTGCCGGTCAGACCCGGCTCCTCCTCGGGGTTGTCCGGATCGGCGTACGAGGAGACGGAGACGGCGACGTCGTCGTAGCTCTTCGCCGACTGGTTGCGGAAGGCGTTGGAGAGGGTGTCGGCGAAGACCAGGGTGCCGGAGACGAACGCGACGCCGAGCATCACGGCGAGCACGGTCATCAGCAGCCGGGCCTTGTGCGCGAGTACGTTGCGCAAGGCGGTACGGAACATGGTGGCGGTTCTCAGTCCTGTCGGTCCTGACGGGGAATCAGCTGGTGCGGCCCTTGGCGTCGAACTGCTTCATGAAGTCGAGGACCGTGTCGGCCGTCGGCCGGTGCATCTCGTCGACGATCCGGCCGTCCGCGAGGAAGACCACGCGGTCCGCGTAGGACGCGGCCACCGGGTCGTGGGTCACCATCACGACGGTCTGGCCCATTTCCCGCACGGAGTTGCGCAGGAAGCCCAAAACCTCGGCCCCGGAACGCGAGTCGAGGTTTCCGGTGGGCTCGTCACCGAAGATGATCTCGGGCCGGGAAGCCAGCGCCCGGGCCACGGCGACGCGCTGCTGCTGGCCGCCGGAGAGCTGGGCGGGCCGGTGGCCGAGCCGGTCGGCCAGGCCGACCATGGCGATCACGGAGTCCAGCCACTCCTTGTCCGGCTTGCGCCCCGCGATGTCCATCGGAAGGGTGATGTTCTCCAGCGCCGTCAGCGTCGGCAGCAGGTTGAACGCCTGGAAGATGAAGCCGATCTTGTCCCGGCGCAGCTTGGTCAGCTGCTTGTCCTTCAGGGAGCCCAGCTCGGTGTCGCCGATGCGCACCGACCCGGAGGAGAACGTGTCGAGACCGGCCACGCAGTGCATGAGGGTCGACTTGCCGGAACCGGACGGTCCCATGATCGCGGTGAACTCGGCCTGCCGGAAGTCGACGGAGACCCGGTCCAGGGCGACCACCTGGGTCTCGCCCTGGCCGTAGATCTTCGACAGATCCGTGGCGCGCGCGGCCACGTTGGTTGCCCGGTCGGCGAGGGATGCGGTGGTCACGGGATGGCTCTCCTGTCGGACGGCTGTGCACGGGGAAGGTCGTGTTCCATCGTCCGGGTCGAACGCCGCCGTGTAGTCACCCGTTGTTCCCGTTCCTGAGGCCGACTGCAGTCGGACCGCGCGGGGAAGTGTCATACCTGGGGATGACGAACACCCCTCAGAGGCCCCGGTGTCAGGAACCGATGGTTCCGGGTGTCGAGAACAGGTGGAGTGCCCTCGTTCAGGCGGTGAAATTCCGTCATTCCGCATACGCGGCCGACTGCCGCACGCAAGGCTATTGGCAAGTGCGGATGGCGCGTTCCGTGTGCTGATGCACCCTCAGACGTCAATAAAATAAGACAACATCGGTCCACGCTTCCGCTGTTCGGGGGACCCGTCCCGGATAGTCTCGGACACTCGATGCGGAGCCCACGGCCTGCCCGGATGGTGGAATGCAGACACGGCGAGCTTAAACCTCGCTGCCCCTTCGCGGGCGTGCCGGTTCGAGTCCGGCTCCGGGCACCATCCGATCCTTGCGTGGTCCATTGAAGAGTTCACGGCGCGCCCGTTGACAGCGGCCGCATGCCGTCGGAGACTCGCAGCACATTGGTGAAAGAAAGTTCACCTGACGAACGTCACGGGGAAAGGGGTCGTCCGATGCGCACCACCGTCGGCATCATCGGAGCGGGTCCCGCAGGCCTCCTCCTGGCCCGGCTGCTGCACAACGCCGGCATCGACGCGGTCGTCCTGGAGAGCCGCGACCGCTCCTACGTCGAGCGGCGGCAGCGCGCCGGGATCCTGGAGCAGGGCACGGCGGACGTGTTGCGCGCGGCCGGCGCGGGGGAGCGCATGGACCGCGAGGGGCTGCGCCACGACGGCATCGAACTGCGCTTCGACCGCAGACGCCACCGCGTCGACTTCCCCGCTCTCACCGGCGGCCGGTCCGTGACCGTCTACGCCCAGACCGAGGTCTGCAAGGACCTCATCGCCCTCCGGCTCCAGGAGGGCGGGCCCCTGCTCTTCGAGGCCGAAGCGCTGGCCGTGGAGGACGCCGGCACCGACACCCCGCGCATCCGCTTCCGGCACGAGGGCCGCGAGGACGTCCTGGAGTGCGCCTACGTGGTCGGCTGCGACGGCTTCTGGGGTGTGGCCCGCAAGGCGATCCCCACCGCACTCACCCAGGTCTTCGAGCGGACGTACCCCTTCGGCTGGCTCGGCGTCCTCGCCGACGTGCCGCCCTCGCACGACGAGCTCGTCTACGCCCGACACGACCGCGGCTTCGCGCTGCTCTCCATGCGCTCGCCGGCCGTCTCCCGCCTCTACCTCCAAGTGCCCGACGGCACCGACGCCGGTACGTGGAGCGACGAGGAGATCTGGGACGAGCTGGAGCGCCGGTTCGAGACCGCCGACGACTGGCGCCTCGCGCGCGGCCCGATCACCCAGAAGTCGGTCACCCCCATGCGCTCCTACGTCCACGAGCCCATGCGGCACGGCCGCCTCTTCCTCGCCGGTGACGCGGCGCACATCGTCCCGCCGACCGGGGCCAAGGGCCTCAACCTCGCCGTCGGAGACGTCGTGACCTTCGCGCGGGCCCTGACCCACCAGCAGGAGACCGGATCCCCGGCCCTGCTCGACGCCTACTCCGCGACCTGTTTGCGCCGGGTCTGGCAGGCCGAGCGGTTCTCCTACGACATGACGACCCTCCTGCACCGCATGCCCGGCGCGACCCCCTTCGAGGACCGGCTCCAGCTCGCCCGGCTGGAGCGGATCGCGACCTCCCGCGCCGCCGAGACGGACCTGGCCGAGGCGTACACGGGCTTCCCTTTCGGGTGAGCCGGGAGTGACCCCCTGGGGTGAGGGGAATCAGGAAGCCACGTAGCGTGTTGCGCAGCACGACGAGGGAAAGATCCTCCCCAAGCAGTAGGGTCATTCCTTTGCCTACCTATTACTCTTGAGCCAAGGCCACGCCTGGTGGCCATGGAGGAGTGAAATGAGGAGCAGAAACCCGGTCTTCTCGCGACGGGGGTTCAGCCGCGACAACGGCTACGCGGGCTTCAACACCGCGCCGCAGGCCGGGGGTCCCGCTGTCGCCACCCAGGGCAACCCGTACGCGCAGCCCACGGGCGGCCAGTACGCGCAGAACCCGTACGCGCAGAACCCTTACGCCCAGCAGGACCTGCAGTACGGCGCTCCGCCGCAGGCCCCGGCCGCCGCCGGCCGGATGACCATCGACGACGTCGTCCTGCGCACGGCGAGCACGCTCGGCGTGCTCATCCTCACCGCGGCGCTCTCCTGGGCCCTGCTGCCGGTCGACGACGCCAACATCAGCCGTAGCTACGGCATCGGTATCGGCGCCGCGCTGATCGGCATGGTCCTGGCGTTCGTCCAGTCCTTCAAGCGCAAGGCCTCGCCCGCGCTGATCCTGACGTACGCCGCGTTCGAGGGTGTCTTCCTCGGCGTCGTGTCCAACATCGTCGACAACCGCATCGCCAGCGGCGCGGCCATGCAGGCCGTGATCGGCACCATGGCGGTCTTCGCCGGTGTGCTGATCGCCTACAAGGCCGGCTGGATCCGCGTCAACCGCCGCTTCTACGGCTTCGTGATGGCGGCCGCGCTCGGCTTCATCCTGCTGATGACCGTGAACCTGCTGTTCGCGGTGTTCGGCGGCGGTGACGGCCTCGGGTTCCGCAGTGGTGCCCTCGGCGTCGTCTTCGGCGTCATCGGCATCATCCTCGGCGCCTGCTTCCTCGCCCTGGACTTCAAGCAGGTCGAGGACGGCGTCGCCTACGGCGCCCCGCGCGAGGAGGCGTGGCTCGCGGCCTTCGGCCTCACGCTGACGCTGGTGTGGATCTACATGGAGTTCCTGAGGATCATCTCGATCCTCAACAGCAACGACTAGTCTCCGACGGTCGTACGCGAAGGGCCCCGGCTCCGGCCGGGGCTCTTCGTCGTCTGCGGGACGGTGCGCGCTAGAGGAGTTTGCGCGCGGCCCTCCTCAGGTCGTACTCGTGGATGATCGCCTTGGCGTGGCCGTACGCGAGGTTGTGTTCGTGCCGGAGCCAGCTGACCTTTTCCTCGAAGCGGAAGAGCGCCGGGCCGTCTTCGACGGTGCGCAACCAGTCGGAGATCTCACGACCGGTGCAGTGGGGGATGCGGGCGAGCATGTTGCGGTGGGTCTCTTCGGAGAAGACTTGGGACATCGGCGCCTCCGGACGCTGGGATGTAAGCCGGTCCTTCAGGTCACCGTGCCTGAGTGTTCGCCCGTTGGCAACAGTCCCGGTGCGACGCGTACGCTCGCGGCGTGGTTGATACGACGCCTCTGACCCGTGCGGTGGAGCACTTCGCCGATCGTTTGAGGGCCGCGCCCCAGAGCCGGTTGCAGCGGGGCGCTGCCGCCGAGGCTCTCGGGCTGGCCCGGGAGCTGGCCCGCAGGGCGCAGGTGCTCGAGGGCGTGGAGCCTCGGGAGATGCCGGATGCGGGGATGTTTGCAGCGGCAGATCAGATCACCGTCGCCGTGCATGATCTGGCCGTGGTGATTCCTGGTGATGCCGATGTCGAGGAGGCGGTGACGTTGGTGGAGGAGGCGCAGAAACGGGCGGGGGTCTGAGCGTCCGTACGCGGGTGCCCGGTGGTCCGCGGCTGCTCGCGCCCACGCGGCGCAGCGCACATCGATACAGCCCCACGCCCCTGTCGGGGCGTTTCCCTACAGGGACGCGATGACCCGGTCCGCCAGGATGTAGACGTTGTCCTCGCCGCACTCGAACGTCAGCGTGTAGGCGCCGGAGACGCCGGAGCCGCCCAGCAGGGTCGGCGTCACGCCCGCGCGCAGGGCGGTGGCGAGGCGTTCGGCGGTCTCGCGGTGGCCCGGCGTCATGCACAGGGTCGTGCCGTCGGCGAAGACGTAGACGTCCAGGGTGCCCAGCGGGCCGGGACGGACGTCCGTCAGCTCGACGCGGGAGGAGGCCAGCTCCTCCAGGGTGGTGACGGTGCGCTCGTGGTCGTTCGCGACCGGCGACTGCGCCGGTACGAAGTCCGGGTGGGAGGGGTGGCGGCGGCGGGCCGCGGCCAGCTCAGGGGACTCACCGGCCGGCTCCTCGGCATCCACGCCGGGCTCGGACACGGGTTCCAGACCCGCGAAGTCGGCCTGGCGGGGCAGGAAGAGATCGGTTTCGGGCAGACCCAGCAGGGAGGGGGCGTCTGAGGCGTCACGGGCTTCCTGGGCGGCCCAGAACGCCCGCGCCTCGGCCAGCTCCCGCTCCCGCTCCTCGGCGAGCGCCGCCGCGACGGCGGCACGTATCTCATCGGTGTCGGCAGCGGTGCGGGCCGCGGGCAGCAGCGCACGGGTGGTGGCGGCGCGGTTCTCGGCCAGCGCGGTGTGCAGGGCCGCGACCTGGCGGCGCAGCTGCAGGACGGTGCGCAGGACGGCGACGCCCACGGCGCCCGTGGCGGCCGTGGTGACCAGCAATGCGATCGGCATGGCGCTCACTGACGTACTCCCGGTTCAAAGTCGACCCCCGACTTCCTACATCAGCTTGAAGGGCGGACTAACCACCTGTCAGTGCGTAGCGTCACGAAACAGACAGAGCTTCGGTCTCGCGGGAGGGGGTGGGGCTGCTGTGACCTGGGCTTCTCTCCGTGGAGAGGGAGATAGGTCACATCCTGAGGGAGATTGGATCACAAAACAGCCCAGAACCCCGGAGTTTCCGGGGTTCTGGGCCAAGACCTCACAGCGCGTGCTATGGCGGCTACCGTACGGCGATCAGCTGAGGCGCTCGATGACCATGGCCATGCCCTGGCCGCCGCCGACGCACATCGTCTCCAGGCCGAACTGCTTGTCGTGGAACTGGAGGGAGTTGATGAGGGTGGTGGTGATGCGTGCGCCGGTCATGCCGAAGGGGTGCCCGACGGCGATGGCGCCGCCGTTGACGTTCAGCTTCTCCAGCGGGATGCCCAGGTCGCGGTAGGAGGGGATCACCTGGGCGGCGAACGCCTCGTTGATCTCGACCAGGTCGATGTCGTCGATGGTCAGCCCGGCCCGGCGCAGGGCCTGCTTGCTGGCCTCCACCGGGCCCAGGCCCATGATCTCGGGCGAGAGGCCGGAGACGCCGGTCGACACGATCCGGGCGAGCGGGGTGAGGCCGAGCTCGCGGGCCTTGGTGTCGGACATGATCACGAGGGCGGCGGCACCGTCGTTCAGCGGGCAGCAGTTGCCGGCGGTGACCATGCCGTCGGGGCGGAAGACCGGCTTGAGGCCCTGCACGCCCTCCAGGGTGACGCCGGCGCGGGGGCCGTCGTCCTTGGAGACCACCGTGCCGTCGGGGAGGGTCACGGGGGTGATCTCGCGCTCCCAGAAGCCGTTCTTGATGGCCTCCTCGGCGAGGTTCTGCGAGCGGACGCCGAACTCGTCCATGTCCTGGCGGGTGACGCCCTTGGCGCGGGCCAGGTTCTCGGCGGTCTGGCCCATCGCGATGTACGGGTCGGGCAGCAGGCCGTCCTCGCGCGGGTCGTGCCAGGTCGAACCCTCGGACTGGGCGGTGGCGACGGTCCGGGCCTCGGCGTCGGCGAAGAGCGGGTTGTGCGTGCCGGGCATGTCCGAGCTGCCGTGCGCGTACCGCGAGACCGTCTCCACGCCCGCCGAGATGAAGACGTCGCCCTCACCGGCCTTGATGGCGTGCAGGGCCATGCGGGAGGTCTGCAGGGACGAGGAGCAGTACCGGGTGACGGTGCAGCCGGGCAGGTGGTCCATGCCCATCTGCACGGCCACGATCCGGCCGAGGTTGTGGCCCTGCTCGCCGCCGGGCAGGCCGCAGCCGAGCATCAGGTCGTCGATGTCCTTCGGGTCCAGCTCCGGGACCTTGGCCAGGGCGGCCTGGACGATCGTGGCCGCCAGGTCGTCCGGGCGGAGGTCCTTGAGGGAGCCCTTGACGGCGCGGCCGATGGGGGAGCGGGCGGCTGAGACGATCACGGCTTCGGGCATCACGGCTCCATTGACGTACCGGGTGGTCTGGCAGGGCTGTGTGGGAAGTTACCCGTACGTATGGGCTGGGTCACGGGTGTCGCGGTGTGACCCTGACCGCAGTTTCCAAGCGCTTGCTTTTCTGGCCTCCTCAGTTCGAGGGCGTCGCAGGGGCCGGCTCCTGCTCGGGCACCCGCCGACGCCGCCGGCGCTTCAGCAGGGCCCACGGCCCGCGCGGACCGCTCGGCATCGCCGCCGCGACCTCCGTGCCCGCCTCCGACGCGGCCTCCGCAGCCGCCCGCGCCACCGGCAGGAAGCCCTCGCGGCGGGAGGCGTCCGGGCGCTCCTCCTCGGCGGGCCACAGGCCCAGGGAGGCGCACACGGTCGGCAGCACCGCCATCGCCGCCGTCGCGTAGCCCTCGGCGGAGGGGTGGTAGCTGTCCGGGCCGAACAGCTCGCGCGGGTTCTCGGCGAACTCGGGCCCCAGCAGGTCGCCCAGCGACACCGTGCGGCCGCCCTGTTCGACGACTCCGATCGTCTGGGCGGCCGCCAGCTGGCGTGAGGCCCGCCGGGCCAGCCAGCGCAAGGGCTGGCGGACCGGCTCGATCGTGCCGAGGTCGGGGCAGGTGCCGACCACGACCTCCGCACCGGCCGTGCGCAACCGCCGGACCGCCGAGGCCAGGTGGCGGACCGAGCGGGTCGCGGGCATGCGGTGGGTGACGTCGTTCGCGCCGACCATGATCACGCAGATGTCGGGCACCGGGTCGGCATCGGCCAGCACCAGCGCCACCTGGCGGTCCAGGTCGTCCGAACAGGCCCCGGGGGTCGCCACCGTGCGCAGCACCACCGGGCGCTCCGCCAGCGCGGCGAGCCCCGAGGCCAGCAGCGCCCCGGGGGTCTGCCCGCCCCGGTGCACGCCTTGGCCCGCGGCCGTGGAGTCACCCAGCATCGTCAGCCTCAGCGGTACCTCGCCCGGAACGGCGTACGTAGGGCCGTACAGCCCGTCCGCGTGCGGCACGCGCGGTGACGTGCCGTTGCCCACCCGCCGCCGCGCCAGCTGCACCTCGGCCAGCACCAGCCCCACGGTGGCCGCTCCGGCCAGACCGATCCCGCCGCCGCCGTACGCCGCGCCGGCCGCGATCCGCCGGGCCACCCTCGCCCTCGACATGCTCGTCATGCGTCGCTGCCACCTCCTCGAACCCATACACCCAGTGCTTGCCCCGTACAGCCCGTCGCCCAATCTCAACGGGCAGTGATCGACCGTCACGGACCACCGGCAGGCCATAGGCTGGCGGCACCACTAGGACAACTTCTTTTGCGGCATCCGGAGACAACGGTGCAATTCCACGACTCGATGATCAGCCTCGTCGGCAACACCCCGCTGGTGAAGCTCAACAGCGTGACCAAGGGCATCAGGGCGACCGTCCTGGCCAAGGTGGAGTACTTCAACCCCGGCGGCTCGGTGAAGGACCGGATCGCCCTGCGCATGATCGAGGCGGCGGAGGAGAGCGGCGCGCTCAAGCCCGGCGGCACGATCGTCGAGCCGACCAGCGGCAACACCGGGGTCGGACTCGCCATCGTCGCCCAGCAGAAGGGCTACAAGTGCATCTTCGTGTGCCCCGACAAGGTGAGCACCGACAAGATCAACGTGCTGCGCGCGTACGGCGCCGAGGTCGTGGTGTGCCCGACCGCCGTCGACCCCGAGCACCCGGACTCCTACTACAACGTCTCCGACCGGCTGGTCCGTGAGACGCCCGGAGCCTGGAAGCCCGACCAGTACTCCAACCCCAACAACCCGCTCTCCCACTACCACTCGACCGGCCCCGAGCTGTGGGAGCAGACGGAGGGGAAGATCACCCACTTCGTGACGGGCGTGGGCACCGGCGGCACCATCTCCGGGACCGGCCGCTATCTCAAGGAGGCCAGCGACGGCAAGGTGAAGGTCATCGGCGCCGACCCGGAGGGCTCCGTCTACTCCGGCGGTTCCGGCCGGCCCTACCTCGTCGAGGGCGTCGGTGAGGACTTCTGGCCGACCGCCTACGACCGGAGCGTCGCGGACGAGATCGTCGCCGTGTCCGACAAGGACTCCTTCCAGATGACCCGCCGTCTCGCCAAGGAGGAGGGCCTGCTCGTCGGCGGCTCCTGCGGCATGGCGGTCGTGGCCGCGCTGGAGGTCGCCGAGCGGCTCGGCCCGGACGACGTCGTGGTGGTCCTGCTGCCGGACAGCGGCCGTGGCTATCTCAGCAAGATCTTCAACGACGAGTGGATGGCCGACTACGGCTTCCTGGAGGACACCGGCCCCAGCGCCCGCGTCGCCGACGTCCTGAACGACAAGGAGGGCGACCGCATGCCCTCCCTCGTCCACATGCACCCGGAGGAGACGGTCGGCCAGGCCATCGAGGTGCTGCGCGAGTACGGCGTCTCGCAGATGCCGGTCGTCAAGCCGGGCGCCGGCCACCCCGACGTGATGGCCGCCGAGGTCGTCGGCTCGGTCGTGGAACGCGAGCTGCTGGACGCGCTGTTCAGCAAGAGTGCCTCGCTCGACGACCCGCTGGAGAAGCACATGTCCGGCCCGCTGCCCCAGGTCGGCTCCGGCGAGCCCGTCGCCGACCTGATGGCCGTGCTGGGCAAGGCCGACGCGGCGATCGTCCTCGTCGAGGGCAAGCCGACCGGTGTGGTCAGCCGGCAGGACCTGCTGTCCTTCCTGGCCCGCACGGGGAAGTGACGGCCAACGTCCGGTGAACTGCCCGTGAACCGGGTGAACTTGCGACGTCCGTGATCTTCGCCGACGTCGCAGAACCGGTACGCGGGTGTCACGTCCGCGCAGCACCCGCTTAACACGGGTCCTGCACATTGGTGGGTGTCGGCAGGGGCGGGAGCGGCTCCCCGCCCAGGCCGGCGCCGAGCGGCGTCGAAGGACCTCCGGAGCGGCTCCCGGACCTCCACGGACGCCATGGACGCGCAAGCCGGCCCTGGCCGGACCCGCGTCCTTCGCGGGGACCGCCGTCGTCCCGCCCCCCGTTCACGGGGGTGCGGCGGTCCCCGCGCACTCCCCTCACGCGACGTCAGCCCGCGTGGCCGGCCGCCCAGCTTCCAGCTCCCCGGGGTCACCGGCATCGAGCCCGGGTTCGTCGAGAGCGAGCTGCGCACGCACATCTCCGACGCGGAACCGTCCCGGCAGGTGGAGGGCATTGCTGGACGCCGCGGGCGCGCTGTCCGCCGAGCAGCTCGCCGATCTGGTGGCCTACGTGACCAGCCGTCCGCGCCGGGGCAACCTGCGGCAGATCGTCGCGCTGCCGACCCGCCAGGTCCGGCCCGGGCCGGGACGGGGCGCTCAGTCCTCCCAGCCGCTGTCCCGGGACGGGCGGCGGCCGAACAGGTTCGGGTTGGTGCGAACCGCCTGGACGACGTTGACGCCGACGATGCCCGCCCAGGCGGCGAGCAGGCCGGGCAACTGGGCCACGCCCCCGCCGATCGCGGACAGCGGCACCGCGAGGACCAGGGAGACGATCCCGAACCCGAACCGCTCGCCCCAGGAGTCCGTGGCCCCCGGCGACCGGGAGTCCCGGGCCGTCTGCATCTGCTGTTCGGCGAACTGCCGGCGCACCCGGCGCTCCACCGCGCCGTCGATCCGCTGGTCGACCTTCTCCAGAAAGGAGTCGACCAGCGCCGACTCGTACTCCTCGCCCAGATCCCTGCGTGCGTGCAGGGTGGCGTCGAGTTCCCTCTTCAGGTCGGTGTCCCGCGCGTCCATTCCCGTCATGCCGTCCACGGTAGAAAGGGGCGGCACCGCCCGCACTGGGGTTAGCCCCCCTGTTCCGCAGGGGTTTTCCCGTCCCGGCGCCCCGGCCGTCCTCCCGTCCGGCTTGCCGCTCTGCATATGCTCATGCAGAATCCTCAGCTACTGAATAGGCGAGGGGGAGCACGTCATGAGCGTGACCGACAGCCCTGCCGCGCGGTTGCAGGCCCTCTTCGAGGGTCACCGGCTGACGCCGACCCAGCGGCGCATCGCGCACAGCATGGTGCGGCGCGCCGCCGACGTGCCGTTCCTGTCCAGCGTGGAGCTCGCCGAACTGGCCGGGGTCAGCCAGCCGTCCGTGACCCGCTTCGCCGTCGCCCTCGGCTTCGACGGTTATCCCGCCCTGCGCCGGCATCTGCGCGAGGTCGCGCCCGCCGAACCCGCCGCGGAGGCCGGGACCCACAACGAGTACCAGCAGGCCGTCGAGGCCGAGATCGAGAACCTGCGGCACCTGGCGGAAGCACTGGCCGACCCCGCTCCCGTGCAGCGCGCGGGGCGGCTCCTCGCCGGCTCCCGCCCGCTCCTCGTCCTCGGCCTGCGGGCCGCGGCCGCCCAGGCGCACGGCTTCGCCTACTTCGCCGCCAAGGTCCACCCCGACGTCCGGCTGCTCGGCGAGGGCGGCACGATGCTCCAGGACCGCATCGACGCCGCCGTCCGGGCCGGCGCGACCGCACTGCTCTGCTTCGCGCTGCCCCGGCACCCCCGCGAGGTCGTCGACACCCTCGCCTACGCCAAGGAGGCCGGGCTGAGCGTCGTCACGGTCGCCGACTCCGCCTTCGCGCCCGTCGCCAAGGTCTCCGACCTGCTGCTGCCCGCCGCGGTCGGCACCGGCCTCGCCTTCGACACGGCCTGTGCGCCGATGCTGCTCGGCCGGGTGCTGCTGGAGGCCATGTGCGACGACCTGCCCCAGGCCCAGTCCCGCCTGGAGGAGTTCGACACGAAAGCGGCTGCGCGGGGCCTGTTCGTCGACTGACGGCACGCGAGGTGTCTTCTCAGATTCGTCTCACGATGCGTCGCTAACGTACGTCTTCCGAAGGCTTCGGAGACCGAACGGAGGCTGGACATGACGCGTGGAGGACAGGGGCTGGCCCGGGTGGCCGTCGTCGTACGGGCGGGGGCGGCCCCCCTGTGGTGGCTGGGCGTACTCGCGGCGGGCATCGGCTCGCTGGTACCGGGCCTGACCGGACGCCGCATCGGCGTCCTGGCCGGGGCGGCGCTCTTCGTCCTGGCGGCGGCCGTCGTCGCCGGCAGCCGCCGCAAGCGCTACGCGGCCCTGGCCGCCTCGGCGGCCCGCGCGGGCAAGCACGACGTGCTGCAGGACCGGGCGGTCACGGTACGCAACTGGCGCCGCGGCAACCGCTGGTGGCTCCTCCTCGCCTTCCTCGCCGCTCTGGGCAGCGCCTTCGCCGTCCCGGCGGCCGGGGGCTTGCTCCTGGCCGGGTGCGGCGCGGGCCTGTGGCTCAAGTCGGCCTGGCTGGGCCGCCGGGAGCGCGACGGCGAGGCACTGCTGTGGGTCCGCGTGGACTGGCTGCGCGGGGGCGCGGCACACCCGGCCGGCAAGCGAGTGAAGGCGTACCGCAGCACGGGCATCGCGGCGGGAGACGCCGCCCCGGGAGGTGCACGAAAGAAGTCACCGGCGCTGGTGTGACGCCTGCGGGGCGCGGGGAAACCGCGCTCCGAGTCATGACGCGCCTGCGCGCGGGGCATGGGCATTGGCCGTCGAGCGGCGAGGTGCTTTCGGGGCGGGGGTTGTGCGGCCCGTCGAGCGGCGAGGCGCCTGCGCGCGAGGGGGCTGCGTGGCCTGTCACTTCGCGCCTGCGGGCGGGGGCTGCGTGGTCCCTCATGATGGGTCCGCGGTGCGGGGCATGGGCATTGGCCGTCGAGCGGCGAGGTGCCTGCGGGCGGGGGTTGTGCGGCCCGTTCGAGCGGCGACGTGCCTGCGGGCGGGGGTTGTGCGGCTCGTCGAGCGGCGAGGCGCCTGCGCGCGAGGGGGCTGCGTGGCCTGTCACTTCGCGCCTGCGGGCGGGGGCTGCGTGGTCCCTCGTGATGGGGCCGCGGTTCGGGGCATTGCCCGTCGAGCGGCGAGGTGCCTGCGGGCGGGGGCTGCGCGGCTCGTCACTTCGCGCCTGCGGGCGGGGGCTGCGTGGTCCCTCATGATGGGTCCGTGGTGCGGGGCATTGCCCGTCGAGCGGCGAGGCGCCTGCGCGCGAGGGGGCTGCGTGGCCTGTCACTTCGCGCCTGCGGGCGGAGGCTACGCAGGCCCGAACGGCGGCTGTGTCAACGCGTCGGCCTGCGGTCCACCGGACTCGGCGACGACCTCCTCCACGGTCTGCGCCCGCCGCACCACCGCGAAGCGCCCCTCCGGCCCGAACCCGTACACCCCGGGCCGCACCAGCGAGTTGTACCCGTAGTGATGCGCGAAGTAGTACGCCCCGGTGTCCAGCGCCGCCGCGTAATCCCCCTGCTCCAGCAGCGGCATGGACCGCCCCTCGGCCAGCAGGTCCCCCGCGAAGCAGGCCGGCCCCGCCACGTCCTGCACCACCACCGGCCCGTCCTTCGGCCGTCCCTTCGCGTCGTAGGCGGAGATCCGCAACGGCCAGCTCCCCGGCGCGTAGACCGTCCGCGCGGCCACCTGCACCCCGGCATGGGTCACCGCCACCGCCCGGCCGCCGGAGGCCTTCGCGTACTCGACCCGCGCCACCACCGTCCCGTGCTTCGCCAGCAGTGACCGCCCGAACTCGGTGACCAGCCCGTACCGCCCGTCGAACAGTCCCGGCACCTCCTCGGCCAGCAGCCGCGCGTACTGCGCGTAGCCTGGGGCCGTCGCGTCCGACGCGAAGTTCACCGGCAGGCCGCCGCCGATGTCGAGTGTGTCGACCTGGTGCCGCCCGGCCCGCCGGTTGATCTCCTCCGCCAGTGCGTACGTCTCCGCCACGCCCCGCGCCATCAGGGCCAGCGGAATGCCCTGGGACCCGGTGTGCGCGTGCAGCCGCGTCAGCCACGGCCGGTCCAGATACGCCTGGACGACCCACTGGCGGGCTCCCTCGTCGCGCAGGGCCACCCCGAACTTCGAGGTGGCGGTCGCCGTGGACAACGCCTCGATGGAACCCCCGCCCACCTGCGGATTCACCCGGATCCCGAGGGGTGAGCGGCTCACCGCCGTCTGCATCAGGGCGTCGATGCGGGCCAGCTCCTGCGGATTGTCCGCGTTGACGGCGATGCCCAGGGACAGCGCCTCGCGCAGCTCGGCCGGGGTCTTCGCGGGGGAGTCGAGCACCGTCGCCTCCGGCGGCATGCCCGCCGCCCGGGCCAGGGCCAGCTCACCGGGGCTCGCGACCTCCGCGCCGAGGCCCTCCTCGCGCAGCAGCCGCAGCACCGGCACCAGCGGGGTCGCCTTCACCGCGAAGGCGTGCAGCACGGGCGTCCCCGGTGACGCCACCGCGTCGAACGCCGCCCGCAGCTCGGCCGCCGACTCCCGGATGCCGGTGACGTCCAGCAGTCCGACGATGGGGCTGTCGGGCCCGAGCAGCCCTTGCTCCACGGCGGCCCGCACCGCCTCGTCCCGCCGGGCCGCCCGACCGGCCCCGGTGTCGTCCGTTTCTTCCGTCTCGCTGTGTGCGCCCATGCATCCAGCCAAGCATCCACGGCTTCGCCGCGCCGACCCCCGACGTATTGACTAGCTCTATTCATGAGGTAAGGATGTGAATAGGAGCAGCAACATTCCGCCGGGAGCACCCACCAGGAGGCAGACCATGTCAGGACCCCGCCCCGTCCGAGCGCCGCGCGGCACGGAACCGAGCGCCCTGGGATGGCAGCAGGAAGCCGCTCTGCGGATGCTGCAGAACAACCTCGACCCGGAGGTCGCCGAGCACCCCGACAAGCTCGTCGTCTACGGCGGCACCGGCAAGGCGGCGCGCGACTGGCGCTCCTTCGACGCGATGGTGCGCACCCTCAAGGGGCTGAAGCAGGACGAGACCATGCTGGTCCAGTCCGGGCGGCCCGTCGGGGTCATGCAGACCCACGAGTGGGCCCCGCGCGTCCTCATCGCCAACTCCAACCTCGTCGGCGACTGGGCCAACTGGGAGGAGTTCCGCCGCCTCGAACAGCTCGGCCTGACCATGTACGGGCAGATGACCGCCGGTTCCTGGATCTACATCGGCACCCAGGGCATCCTCCAGGGCACATACGAGACCTTCGCCGCGGTCGCCGCGAAGAAGTTCGGCGGGACGCTGGCCGGCACCATCACCCTGACCGCCGGTCTCGGCGGCATGGGCGGTGCCCAGCCGCTCGCCGTGACGATGAACGACGGTGTGGCGATCTGCATCGACTGCGACCCGCGCGCCATCGAGCGGCGCATCGAGCACCGGTACCTCGATGTGAAGGCCGACACCCTGGACCACGCCCTCCGGCTGGCGACCGAGGCGCGCGACGCCCGCCGCCCGCTGTCCATCGGCGTCCTCGGCAACGCGGCCGAGCTGGTGCCGCAGCTCCTCGCCATGGGCGCGCCCATCGACATCGTGACGGACCAGACCTCGGCCCATGACCCGCTGGCCTACCTGCCGCTGGGCACCGCCTTCGAGGACATGGCCGACGCCGCCGCCAAGGACCCGGCCGGCTTCACCACCCGGGCCCGCGAGTCCATGGCCCGGCACGTGGAGGCCATGGTCGGCTTCATGGACGCGGGCGCCGAGGTCTTCGACTACGGCAACTCCATCCGCGGCGAGGCCCGACTGGCCGGATACGACCGGGCCTTCGCCTTCCCCGGCTTCGTCCCCGCCTACATCCGCCCGCTGTTCTGCGAGGGCAAGGGCCCCTTCCGCTGGGCCGCCCTGTCCGGCGAGGCCTCCGACATCGCCAAGACCGACAAGGCGATCCTGGACCTCTTCCCGGAGAACGAGTCCCTCGCCCGCTGGATCAAGATGGCCGGCGAACGCGTCCACTTCCAGGGCCTGCCCGCCCGGATCTGCTGGCTCGGCTACGGCGAGCGGGACAAGGCCGGTGAGCGGTTCAACGACATGGTCGCGAGCGGGGAGCTGGCCGCGCCGGTCGTCATCGGCCGCGACCACCTCGACTGCGGATCCGTCGCGTCCCCCTACCGGGAGACCGAGGCCATGCTCGACGGATCCGACGCGATCGCCGACTGGCCGCTGCTGAACGCCATGGTGAACGTGGCGTCCGGGGCGTCCTGGGTGTCGATCCACCACGGTGGCGGCGTCGGGATGGGACGGTCGATCCACGCGGGGCAGGTGACCGTGGCCGACGGTACGGCACTCGCGGGCGAGAAGATCCGCCGGGTGCTCACGAACGACCCCGGCATGGGCGTCATCCGGCACGTCGACGCCGGGTACGACATCGCGGAGTCGGTCGCGGGGGAGCGGGGCGTGCGGGTCCCGATGCGCGAGGGTGGCGACGCGTGAGTTTCCACAGCATGTGGGCGGAGCTGCTGCCGGTCGGCCGCAGTTCCGCCTCCGGCGGCTACCGACGCTTCGCCTGGACGGACGCCGACGCCGACTGCCGGGCCTGGTTCGAGGACCAGGCCCGCTCGCGCGGCCTCGCCCACGAGGTCGACCGCAACGGCAACCAGTGGGCCTGGCTCGGGGACCCCGCCGCCGGGGACGCCGTCGTCACCGGTTCGCACCTCGACTCCGTGCCGGACGGCGGCGCCTTCGACGGCCCTCTCGGAGTCGTGTCCGCCTTCGCCGCGCTGGACGAACTGCGCGCCAGGAACGTCCGCCTCACCCGGCCCCTCGGCATCGTGAACTTCGGTGACGAGGAGGGCGCCCGCTTCGGACTCGCCTGCGTGGGGTCCCGGCTCACCGCCGGGCAGCTCACCCGGGACCAGGCACACCTGCTCACCGACGGCGACGGCGTGTCGCTGCCGCGCGCCATGGAGGCCGCCGGACACGACCCCGACGCCATCGGCGCCGACCCCGAACGGCTCGCCCGCATCGGCGCTTTCGTCGAACTGCACGTCGAGCAGGGCCGGGCCCTGGACCTGTCCGGCGACCGGGTCGGCATCGCCAGCGCAATCTGGCCGCACGGCCGGTGGCGGTTCGACTTCCGGGGCGAGGCCAACCACGCCGGCACCACCCGGCTCGCCGACCGGCACGACCCCATGCTGTCCTACGCCCAGACCGTCCTCGCCGCCCGGCGCGAGGCGGAACTCGCCGGAGCCGTCGCCACCTTCGGCAAGATCGCCGTGGAGCCCAACGGCGTCAACGCCATCCCCTCCCTCGTGCGCGGCTGGCTCGACTCCCGCGCCGAGGACCAGATGAGCCTGGACACCGTGGTCGGCGGCATCGAGAAGGCGGCCCGAAGTTACGCGGACGCGCACGGCATCGACCTCGACATCGTCCGCGAGTCGTTCACCCCCGTCGTCGAATTCGACCATGCCCTGCGCGACGAACTCGCCCGCATCCTCGGCACGGACACCGGCCTCACGGTCCCCGTCCTCGGCACCGGCGCGGGACACGACGCCGGGATCCTGTCCGGCAGCATCCCGACCGCCATGCTGTTCGTGCGCAACCCCACCGGCGTCTCCCACTCCCCGGCCGAGTCCGCGAGCGAGGACGACTGCGTGGCCGGGGTACTCGCCCTCACCGACGTACTGGAAGGACTGGCGTGCAGGTGACGACAGCAGCCGCGCGGACGTACTGGCTGGAGCACGCCTGGCTCGGCACGCGGGTCGAACCGGGCGTCGCCCTCGACGTCCGGGACGGTCGCATCACCGCCGTCCGCACCGGCACCCCAGCCCCGCCGCCCGGCGCCGAGGTCCTGCGCGGCCTCACCCTCCCCGGCCTGGCCAACGCCCACAGCCACGCCTTCCACCGGGCCCTGCGCGGCACCGTGCAGGTCGGCTCCGGCACTTTCTGGACCTGGCGCGAGGTCATGTACGCCACGGCCGCCCGGCTCACCCCGGACAGCTACCACGCCCTCGCCCGCGCCGTGTACGCCGAGATGGCCCTGGCCGGCATCACGGCGGTCGGCGAGTTCCACTACGTCCACCACGCCCCCGGCGGCATTCCCTACGCCGACCCCAACGCCATGGGCGAGGCCCTCATCGCGGCCGCCGCCGAAGCCGGGATCCGCATCACCCTCCTCGACACCGCCTACCTCTCCTCCGGCTTCGGGCAGCCGCCCACCGACCCCCAGCTCCGCTTCTCCGACGGCACCGCGGACGCCTGGGCCGAACGCTGTTCAATTCTCAAGGAACGGGATCACGCGCGGATCGGGGCGGCGATCCACTCCGTACGGGCCGTGCCCGCCGACCAGTTGGCGACCGTCGCGCGGTGGGCGGGGGAGCGGCGGGCCCCGCTCCACGTGCACCTGTCGGAGCAGACCGCCGAGAACGAGGCCTGCCGGGAGGCCCACGGCCGCACCCCGACGCGGCTGCTCGCCGACCACGGGGTGCTCGGACCGCGCACCACCGGCGTTCACAACACCCACCTCACCGACGAGGACATCGCCCTCCTCGGCGGCAGCGGCACCGGCACCTGCATGTGCCCGACCACCGAGCGGGATCTCGCCGACGGCATCGGACCCGCCGTCGCCCTCCAGCGGGCCGGCTCGCCGCTCAGTCTCGGCTCCGACAGCCACGCCGTGATCGACCTGCTCGAAGAGGCGCGGGCCATGGAGCTGAACGAACGGCTGCGTACCCGCACCCGGGGTCACTGGACGGCGGCGGCCCTCCTGCGGGCGGCCTCGGCCGACGGCCACGCCGCCCTCGGCTGGGCGGAGGCGGGCACCCTGGAGACCGGCGCGCTCGCCGACTTCACCACCATCGCGCTCGACTCGGTCAGGACGGCAGGGCCGCTTCCGCGGCTCGGGGCCGAGACGGCCGTATTCGCCGCGTCGGCAGCGGACGTGTCGCATACGGTCGTGGCAGGTCGGCACGTCGTGCGGGACGGGGTCCACCGTCTCGTACCGGATGTGCCGCGAGCCCTCGCGGACGCCGTCGAAGCCCTGCGCGGATGACCCCGGGCCGCCCGCCCGCGCGGCCCGGCTCCGCCCCCGAACCCGATCCCACCGCCGACCAGGCCACCAAGGACGCCATGAGCAACGCGACGACCGTCAGCCCCGCCCACTCCGCGAGCACCGCAAGCACGCTCATCACGAACATCGCCAGCCTGGTCACCAACGACCCCTCCCTCGGATGGGGGTCCCCCCGCTCGAGCACATTCGAAAGTGGGGGAGGATCCCCCCTCGGACTGATCCAGGACGCGGCAGTCGTCATCGAAGGCGACCGCGTCGTGTGGACCGGTGATCGAAGCAAAGCACCCGCCACTGACAATCGGGTCGACGCGGGCGGCCGGGCCGTCCTCCCCGGCTTCGTGGACTCCCACTCCCACCTCGTCTTCGCGGGCGACCGGACGCAGGAGTTCAACGCCCGGATGTCCGGGCGGCCGTACAGCGCGGGCGGTATCCGCACCACCGTCGCGGCCACCCGGGCGGCGAGCGACGAGGAACTCGAAGCCAACGTCACCCGTTACCTGCGCGAGGCACTCCGCCAGGGCACCACCACGTTCGAGACGAAGTCCGGCTACGGCCTGACCGTCGAGGACGAGGCCCGGGCCCTGCGCATCGCCGCCGCCCACACCGACGAGGTCACCTACCTCGGCGCCCACATCGTGCCGCCGGACCACGCCGAGGACCCGGCCGGCTATGTCGCCCTGGTCACCGGCGAGATGCTCGACGCCTGCGCCCCGCACGCCCGCTGGATCGACGTCTTCTGCGAGAAGGGCGCCTTCGACGGCGACCAGGCCCGTGCGATCCTCACCGCCGGCAAGGCGCGCGGCCTGCACCCGCGTATCCACGCCAACCAGCTCTCGTACGGCCCGGGCGTGCAGCTCGCCGTCGAGCTGGACGCGGCCAGCGCCGACCACTGCACCCACCTCACGGGCGCGGACGTGGACGCCCTGGCGGGCAGCCGTACCGTCGCGACCCTGCTGCCCGGCGCCGAGTTCTCCACGCGGGCCGAGTGGCCGGACGCACGGCGCCTGCTGGACGCGGGTGTCACGGTCGCGCTGTCCACGGACTGCAACCCCGGCTCGTCCTTCACCTCGTCCGTCCCGTTCTGTGTCGCCCTGGCCGTAAGGGACATGGGGATGACCCCGGACGAGGCCGTGTGGTCGGCCACGGCGGGCGGCGCGGCGGCCCTGCGGCGCACCGACATCGGCCGCCTCACCCCGGGCGCGTACGCCGACCTGACGCTCCTCGACGCCCCGAGCCACGTCCACCTGGCCTACCGCCCCGGCGTGCCGCTGGTCAGCGGGGTGTGGAGGCGCGGAGTGCGCGTGGTGTGACCACCGGGCCCTCGATCATGAACACCGTGCCGGCGGACGGCCGGCATCACCGGAGCGGGGACGGATGGCGAAGCACTGGTCGGCACCACTGCTGGTGAACGTGTTGCTCGGGATACCGGGCCTGGTGCCGTTGTGGCTGCTGTGGTACGTCGCGGTGAACTGGCCGCTTGCCGAGCTCGGCTGGACCACACGGGAACCGACCGAGAACGACGGAATGGCCCTCTGGCTCGTGTTCGTCGTCCCCGTCGTAGCGCTTTACGGCCTGATCTGGTGGCTCGTCAACATGCCGCTCCGGCGCAGGACGGCACTCGCTCCGCGCACGTACTGGCTGCTGAGCTCCACGGCCCCGCTTCTCCCGACGGTCGCACTGTTCCTCGAGTTCTGAGCCACCGGACCCCGGGGGGACCGCCGGTGGCACGCGCCCGGGGGCGGGCCGTCCGGCCCGCCCCCCGAGGACACGTTCACCCGCGTCGAGGATCACTCCTCGACGGTCAGCCCCTTGCGCAGCCGCACCAGCGTCCGCGACAGCAGACGGGAGACGTGCATCTGCGAGATGCCGAGTTCTTCGCCGATCTCCGACTGGGTCATGCCCGCGACGAACCGCAGGGACAGGATCTTCCGGTCGCGCGGCGGGAGTTCGGCTATCAGCGGCTTCAACGACTCGACGTACTCGATGCCTTCGAGTCCGTGGTCCTCGTAGCCGATGCGGTCCGCGAGCGCGCCCTCGGAGTCGTCCTCCTCCGGCTGGGCGTCCAGCGAGGAGGCGGTGTAGGCGTTCGACGCGGCCATGCCCTCGACGACCTCGTCGTTGGAGAGGCCCAGGCGCTCGGCCAGTTCGGCCACCGTCGGGGCGCGATCCAGCTTCTGGGCCAGTTCGTCACCGGCCTTGGCCAGGTCCAGCCGCAGCTCCTGGAGCCGTCGCGGAACGCGCACGGACCACGAGGTGTCGCGGAAGAAGCGCTTGATCTCGCCGACGATGGTCGGCATCGCGAACGTGGGGAACTCCACACCGCGGGACAGCTCGAAGCGGTCGATCGCCTTGATCAGGCCGATGGTGCCGACCTGGATGATGTCCTCCATCGGCTCGCTGCGGGAGCGGAAGCGGGAGGCGGCGAACTTGACCAGCGCGAGGTTCAGTTCGACGAGCGTGTTGCGGACGTACGAGTAGTCGTGGGTCCCTTCCTCCAGCATCTCCAGACGCTCGAAGAGGGTCTTCGACAGGGCCCGTGCGTCGACCGCGTCGACTTCCGCGTACGGGGGGATGTCCGGAAGTCCGGCGAGAAGTCCGCCCTGTGTGACGAGCATCTCGTCCTGCTCGATGGGATCCAGATGTTCCGGAGGGGGTGTCGACGTCGCTTTCGGGGTACGCGATGCGTCGAGCCGGGGTGACATGATGTCCTCCATCGTTCTCGGCATATGGCTGCCGGAGCCGTAAGGTGCACTGCGGTGTGCGGCGCCTCCAAAGCCGGCCGTGTCGGGTACGTGTCCGTACTAGGCCTACCTGCTTTCCCGAGCCCACCGCAAGTGCGTTCTGTGGGCATATGTCCGTTTGTGTGTAGTTGTTCGGGTGTCGGAGCCTGCTGGGAAGGCGTAGTGTTCGAGGGCGTCAGTAACCAGCCTCGACGTCGGGAGAGAGAGACGGCATGGACCGCGGGACGGTCGGCAGCGCACAGTCTGGCCGGCTTCTGGTGGAGGTGCGGGAAGAGGGCTCTAGTGCCGTCGTGACCCCGGCGGGTGAGTTGGATCACCACACCGCCGATCTGTTGCGTGAGCCACTCGAGGACTGCCTCGCCAAGGGATTCAAGCGCCTGGTCATCGATTGCGCGCGCCTGGAGTTCTGTGACTCCACGGGCCTCAACGTGCTCCTCGGGGCGCGGCTGAAGGCGGAGGCGGCCGGTGGGGGCGTCTCGCTCGCCGGCATGCAGCCGGTGGTGGCCCGCGTGTTCGAGATCACGGGCGCGGACGCGGTCTTCAGCGTTCATGACTCGCTCGAGGCGGCCCTGGCCGACGAGTCGGGCTGACCGGCGGTGCGTCGGTGTGCGGTGCCTCGGACATCCCCCTGTGAGCGGCGTCCCGGCCCCGTCGTGCCTTTCGTGCGGAATACATGGGTGTTCCCTCGGTCCGCCAGGGCAGGAGACATCCTGAACGCGTCGGTCTCCAGGTCGGCGGGGGCGCCGCGAAACCGACGCGCCGCGCGCTGCGTGACTGACGGTGTAGTGAACTTTCTGAATCGTGATCTGGTGAATCGGTGAGGTGAAGCGCTGATGAGCACCACCCGGCCTTACCCGCCGGGCGACCGCGGGCCGGAGCCCAGCGGCGCTTCCGGGGCGTCCGAGGGTGGCGTGGCGGCGACCGGTACGCCCGGCGAGGGCGTGGGCGCGCCGCCCGGGACGGCATCGCCGGGGGGCCGGCAGGTGCGCCGGCTGAGTTTCGAGGGCGAGAGTGGTGTGGTGCCGCTGGCCCGCGACTTCACCCGCCAGGCGCTGTACGCGTGGGGCTGGCTGCCGGCCGCCTCCGCGGACCAGCGCGCCGCGGCCGAGGATGTGCTGCTGGTCGTCTCCGAGCTGGTCACCAATGCCTGCCTGCACGCCGAAGGGCCGGACCAGCTGCGTATCACCTGCGACAACAAGGTGATCCGTGTCGAGGTCACCGACCGCGGTACCGGCCAGCCCGCACCCCGCACCCCGCACCGCGCGGGACGCCCGGGCGGCCATGGCATGTTCATCGTCCAGCGCCTGTGCCTGGACTGGGGCGTCGTCCGCGCACCGGGGGTCTCCGGCAAGACGGTGTGGGCGGAACTCGGCGCGCCCGCCTGATCCCGGGCGCGTCTCGTCTGATCCGTGGAGCGCCTGCTTGATTCCGGGCGCGTCTCGTCTGATCCGTGGAGCGCCTGCTTGATTCCGGGCGCGTCTTGTCTGATCCGTGGAGCGCCCGCTTGATTCCGGGCGCGTCTTGTCTGATCCGTGGGGCGCCCGCTTGATTCCGGGCGTGTCTCGTCTGATGCGGCCCGCCTGATCCCGGGCGCCTCGTCTGATCCATGGCGGCCCGCCTGATCTCAGGCGCGCCCCCTGATCTCTGCCTGAATCAAGCCGCTGGCCAGGATCGGCCCGCGTGCCTGCATGACTCGGGTCGGTCTGCCCGATTCCGGGCACACGTGCCGCGCCACGGACGCATGGCACGATTGCAGGCAGGTGTGAACGATCCTGTGCGTACCCGTCTTTCTCTGTGCACATCTGTCGGATTCCCCACTGAAGGGGGTGCTCCGGCTGCGTCCGAACGGGTGACCGCTCCGGATGGATCCGGCGCGCCCTGTGTCTTCCTTCCTCAAGGTCCCGGGCGTACCTTGACGGCCCAATCTGATACGTCGTCAGGAACAGGAAGGGGAGCGGCACCGTGTCGTACCGGAAACGAACCGCCGCGCTCGCGTCCGCCGCGGCCCTGGCCGGCTCGGTGGTGTGGATGGCCGCCCCCGCCGCCCGGGCCGAGGTCGTCGACGTCAACTACCAGTGCAGGACGCCGATCGGCGACAAGAGCGCCGTCTCGCCCATCGACATCAAGGCCGTCGAGAGCGGCAGCGGCTACCGGGTCACCATGTCCTGGCAGAAGGGCGTCTCCTCCAGCCCGGTCGAACTGGGCAAGGGTGCCATGACGCCCAGCGCCACCATCGCCCTGGGCGGCGCCGACGGCGGCACCCTCTCGGTGACGGGCCCCGCCAACGACGCCGCGATCCCGGCGGACACGCCGATCAAGATCAGAGACCTGAGCGGCACGTACACACCGAAGAAGAGCGGCGAGGTCACCTTCACGGCGGGCGTGCTCACCATCAAGGCGCTCGGTACGACCACCACGTGCACCCCGGCGAACGACCCGGGCCCGTCCCTCACCCTCGACGTCACGGCCGCGAGCGGCGGCGGCACCACCGGCTCCGCCCAGGGTTCCGGTTCCGGCCCGGACACCGGTACCGGGCTTCCGCAGACCGGGCCGGAGGACTCGGCTGTCGCCCTCGGCACCCTCGGCGGCACGGTCCTGCTGGCCGGCGCGGCGGGCGCCCTGTGGCTGTCGCGGCGTCACCAGGGGGCCCGGGCCGGGCGCTGAGCGCGCGTCCCTCCTGACAGGCGCCGCTGTCCCGGTCCGCTTCGGGATGCCGATGCGGCGCCGACGTCGCACGCCCGCACCCGTACGACCACTGGAGCCGCCGATGCCGCCCGCCGTCCGTCTGCCGAACGGGGCGCTGCCCCTGCTGCTGGCGCTGCTGCTGGTCCTGGCGGGCGCCGGGTCCGCCGCGGCGGTGGACCGGCCCGTCGTCGAGTTGTCCGAGTCCGAGGCGGGGACGGGCGGTTCGGTCACCGTCACCGGCAGCGGCTGGCGGCCGCGTGCCCTGCTGACGCTGCTGGTGTGCGGGCAGGCCGAGCCGGAGCGGGGCGTGACCGGCGGCACCAACTCCTGCGCCAACGGCGACGGCCGGGCCGTCACCACCGGCGCCGACGGCCGCTTCCGCCGCGAACTGCCCGTCGTGGAGCCGCCGGTGCCGTGCCCCTGCGTGGTGCACGTGGCGAGCGTGACGGGAGCCGGGGCCGAGGCCGACGCGGCCCTCCGGGTCGCCGGCCACGCCGTCGAGCCGATGCCCGCCGAAGCGGCCGGCGGACGGCTGTCCCTGCTCGCCGACACCCGGCTGCGCGGCTCCGGCGGGCTGCTCACCTGGTTCGGTTCCCCGCCCTCGCGAACCCTCGTGGTCACCGTCGGCAACGTCGGCACGTCCCCCGTGAAGAACCCGGTCTTCCAGGTCGGCACCTCGCACGGCGTGTTCGCCCCCGAGTGGCAGGACCAGCGGTGGCGCGGCACGATCCGGCCGGGCGGGAAGGCCCGCATCGAACTGCCCGTGGAGCTCGGGGCCGGGGCACACGGCGACTACACCGTGTCGCTGAAGTACGGCGGCAAGGTGCTCGCCGAACACCCCTGGGGCGTGGGGCGCCCCTGGGGCGTGACGCTGTTCTGGGTCCTCGTGCTGCTGGTCGTGCCGACGGCCCTGTTCCGCGCGGCCCTGGCCGTGATCGATCACGTAAGGCCGCGCCGCCCCGGCCACGCGGCCCGCCGCCTGCGGCCGTCGGCGCCCCGCGGTGCCGCGGCCCGGCCCTGGTTCGCCCCGGACGCCGACCGGCCGGGCCAGGGAAGGCCGTGAAGAAGGGCCGTCGCACCCCGGGGTGCGACGGCCCGACGTCAGGGTCCGGAGGCCGGCGTCAGCGGACCTCGCCCATCATGGCCTTGACCTTCTTGCGGTACATGTACACCGCGAAGCCGGCGACCACGGCGAGCGCCGCCTCCAGCGCCACGAAGCCCGTCCTGTCGAGGTTGACCCCGCCGACGGCCGGGTTGGACAGCAGCGCGGTGACGGAGTCGCCCGCGGTGACGGCGAGGAACCACACGCCCATCATCTGCGAGGCGTATTTCGCGGGCGCCATCTTCGTCGTCACGGACAGACCCACCGGCGACAGCGTCAGCTCACCCACGGTCTGCATGAAGTAGATCGCGACCAGCCACATCGCCGCGGCCTTGTGGCCGCCCTCGGCGATCGACAGCGGGGCGAGGAAGAGGAAGAAGGACGCACCCACCAGCACCAGGCCGGAGGCGAACTTCACGATGGTGCTCGGCTCCTTGCCGCGCCGGTTCAGCCACAGCCACAGCCAGGCGAAGACGGGCGCCAGCGCCATGATCATGACCGGGTTGACCGACTGGTACCAGGAGACCGGGAACTCCCAGCCGAAGACGGTGTTGTCGGCCTTCGCGCTGGCGAAGAGCGACAGGGTCGAGCCGCCCTGGTCGTAGATCATCCAGAAGACGGCGGCGGCGACGAAGAACCAGATGTACGCCGACACCTTCGAGCGCTCGTCGGAGTCCAGGTCCTTGTCGCGCATGATGCGGGAGATGACCAGGATCGGCACGAGCAGGCCGAGGAGGGTGAGCGGGATCAGCGCCCAGTTCAGGGTGAAGTGGCCGGTGCCGCCGACCAGACCGTAGAAGACCACGGCGACGGCCAGCCAGATCAGGCCCTTGCGCAGGGTGGACGCCTTCTCGGCGGGCGTCAGCGGGGTCGGGACCTCGCTGCTCCGGGCGCTCAGGTGGCGGCTGCCGAGCAGGAACTGCACGAGGCCCAGCGCCATGCCGAGCGCGGCCAGCGCGAAGCCCAGGTGCCAGTTGACGTTCTCACCGACGGTGCCGATGACCAGTGGCGCGATGAAGGCGCCGAGGTTGATGCCGATGTAGAAGACCGTGAAGCCACCGTCGCGGCGCGGGTCCTCCGGGCCGTCGTAGAGGTGGCCGACCATCGTCGAGATGTTGGCCTTCAGCAGACCGGAACCGATGGCCACCAGGCCCAGGCCGACGTAGAAGCTCGCCGCCGCGGGCAGCGCCAGGCACAGGTGACCGAGCATGATGACCACGCCCGCGACGGCGACCGTCTTGCGGGGGCCGAGCACACGGTCGGCGAACCAGCCGCCGGGCAGGGCGAGCAGGTACACGAGCGACAGGTAGACGGCGTAGATGGCCGTCGCCGTGCCCGCGCTCAGGTGCAGGCCACCCGGGGCCACCAGGTACAGCGGGAGCAGGGCCCTCATGCCGTAGTAGGAGAAACGCTCCCACATCTCGGTCATGAACAAAGTGGCCAGTCCGCGGGGATGGCCGAAGAAGGTCTTCTCGGCACCGGGGGTGCCCGGTCGGGCCGAGTCCTTCGTCAGGCTGGACGCCATGGTCGTTCCTTGCTGCTCGGGACGCGCCCCGCGGCAGCGGTGGTGCGCCCGGTGGGGGGCTGCCGGCACCGGTGGGTACGGCCGTCCGTCCGACGCCTACGGAGGTCCGCTCCGGATCACGAAGCGGTGGGCGGTCGCCACCGGGATCCACGCCTCTGCGCGCGTCGCCGCACCGCGAGGCCCGGCCACAGGTCGTTTCACGTCGGGGGCCGGCGGGAACCGACCCGCACACAAAAGAGACCTTCGGGCAAAAAGCCTCCGAAGGTCGCCGTGGTGCTACAGGCGTTGAATCACCATACGGCAGGACACCGCCGCATATGAAAGGGCTTGAGACACGGATCACAGGTATGGGGGGAACTGCGGCCCCTGTTTCCATGGTCCTTACCAGGATCGCACCACACAGGCAGAGGTTCGGACGGCTACCCCGGGAACGTAAGAACCGCGTATGCCCACGGTAAGAATCAAGGATTCCGGTCACACCCCAGCTCAGGGCGCCGCAGGTCTACCATCACCTCATGACCCGTGTACTGCTCGCCGAGGACGACGCGTCCATCTCGGAGCCCCTGGCCCGCGCTCTGCGCCGGGAGGGCTACGAGGTCGAGGTCCGCGAGGACGGACCCACCGCTCTCGACGCCGGACTGCAGGGCGGCGTCGACCTGGTCGTGCTCGACCTCGGTCTGCCCGGCATGGACGGTCTGGAGGTGGCCCGGCGCCTGCGTGGCGAAGGCCAGGCCATCCCCATCCTCATCCTGACCGCGCGCGCCGACGAGGTGGACACCGTCGTCGGGCTCGACGCGGGCGCCGACGACTACGTCACCAAGCCGTTCCGGCTCGCCGAACTGCTCGCCCGGGTGCGGGCCCTGCTCCGGCGCGGCGCCTCCGAGCCGCAGCAGCCGCCCGCGACGCACGGCGTGCGCATCGACGTCGAGTCGCACCGCGCCTGGATGGGCGAGGAGGAGCTCCAGCTGACCGCGAAGGAGTTCGACCTGCTGCGGGTGCTGGTGCGGGACGCGGGCCGGGTCGTCACCCGCGACCAGCTGATGCGGGAAGTCTGGGACACGACCTGGTGGTCGTCGACCAAGACCCTCGACATGCACATCTCCTGGCTGCGCAAGAAGCTCGGCGACGACGCCGCCAACCCCCGCTTCATCGCCACCGTGCGCGGTGTGGGCTTCCGTTTCGAGAAGAGCTGAGCCGCGGGGCCGGGCTCGGGTAACAGGACATGCGTCGCCGACTGATCCAGTCCACGCTCGCCGTGGTGCTCGTCGTGATCGCCGTCTTCGGCGTCTCCCTCGTCATCGTCGAGACCCGGACGATCAGCAACAGCGCCGAGGAGCGGGTGGAGTCCGAGGCGGTGCGGCTGGCCAGCATCGTCGACAGCCGGCTCTTCGGAGCGCAGCAGGTCGACGCGGAGGTGCTGCGCCAACAGGTCACGCAGGATCGCTACTACGCGGTGATCCGCATCCCCGGGGAGTCGCCCATCGAGGTCGGCACGAAGCCCGTCGGGGACGTCATCAGCGCGACCGCGCCCGGTGAGGAGGGCGAGACCGTCACCGTCCAGGAGCCGCGCTCCTCGGTGACCCGTGAGGTCGGCCGGACGCTGCTGATCATCGTGCTCGTCGCGCTGCTGGCGGTGGTGGCCGCGGTGCTGTTGGCGGTCCGCCAGGCGAACCGGCTGGCGTCGCCCCTCACCGACCTCGCGGAGACGGCCGAGCGGCTCGGCTCGGGCGATCCGCGGCCCCGGCACAAGCGGTACGGGGTGCCCGAGCTGGACCGGGTGGCGGACGTGCTGGACGGCTCCGCCGAGCGCATCGCCCGCATGCTGACCGCCGAACGCCGACTGGCCGCGGACGCCTCCCACCAGCTGCGCACGCCGCTCACGGCGCTGTCGATGCGGCTGGAGGAGATCACCCTCACCGACGATCCGGACACGGTGAAGGAGGAGGCGACGATCGCGCTGACGCAGGTCGAGCGGCTGACGGACGTCGTGGAACGGCTGCTGACGAACTCCCGCGATCCGCGCACCGGCTCCGCCGTCTCCTTCGACCTCGACGAGGTCATCCAGCAGCAGCTCGCCGAGTGGCGGCCGGCGTACCGCAGCGCGGGGCGGGCGATCGTCAGCTCCGGCAAACGGCATCTGCGCGCGGTGGGAACGCCCGGCGCGGTCGCGCAGGTCCTGGCCGCGCTGATCGAGAACTCCCTCATGCACGGCGGCGGCACGGTGGCCCTGCGCACCCGCGTCATCGGCAACCAGGCGGTGATCGAGGTCACGGACGAGGGTCCCGGAGTCCCCGCCGACCTCGGCGCCCGGATCTTCGAACGGGCGATCAGCGGCCGCAACTCCACCGGCATCGGCCTGGCGGTCGCCCGCGACCTCGCGGAGGCCGACGGAGGCCGTCTGGAGATGCTCCAGACCAAACCCCCGGTCTTCGCCCTGTTCCTCTCCCGCACCTCCCTGCGCAAGCCCACGGACGACGAGGAACCGATGGTCCGCTAGCACCACCCGCACCCCGCTGGGCCCGTCGGGCCGGGCGCCCGCGCGGCTACGGCACCTGCTGCTTCGGCTTCGGAGGGCCGGGCGGCTCGTCGTGCGGGAGCGGACCCTCGGACGCCTGCGTCCGGTGTGTGGGGAGCGCGCGGAAGACCCAGGAGCGGTAGGACCAGAAGCGGAACAGCGTCGCGATGCCGATGCCCAGGAACTTGAAGACGTTGTTCTGCAGCGGGGTGTCCCAGCCGAAGCCGTACGTCGCCGTGTACAGCACGCCGTTCTCGATGACCAGGCCGACCGCGCTGAACAGCAGGAACAGGGACATCTCACGGGTGCGGCGGCTCTTGTCGCGGTCGCGGTACGTGAAGTAGCGGAAGCCGACGTAGTTGAAGACGATCGCCACGACGGTCGCGATGACGCTCGCGCGCACCACCTGGAGGTCGGTGGTGTGCCGGACCAGGTTGAAGACGACGAGGTTGACCAGCACCCCGGCCCCGCCCACCGCACCGAATTTGGCGACCTCGCGAACGGTCCGCCGGAGCCGAGAGGCACCATCTCCCATGGTCGTGCAGGCCCCCGTCCGTTCGTCGGCGTCAACCCAGCCATGCTAACCACCCGCCCGCGCGATCTTCCTGCGCACGCCGGTGGAGGGCGGGAGATGATCCGGAAAGGCCCGGGGAGGGGCAGGAAACCGGCCACTCCGGCGCGGCCGATACCCTGGGGGAGTGACGTTCCCGGTAGTCGGCATGGTCGGCGGTGGCCAGCTCGCTCGTATGACACACGAGGCGGGCATCCCGCTGGGCATCAGGTTCAAGCTCCTCAGTGACACCCCGCAGGACTCCGCTGCGCAGGTCGTGAGCGATGTCGTCGTCGGCGACTATCGCGACCTCGACACGCTGCGTGAGTTCGCCCGTGGGTGCGATGTGATCACCTTCGATCACGAACACGTGCCCACCGAGCACCTCAGGGCCCTGGAGGCGGACGGCATCCCCGTGCGCCCCGGCCCCGACGCGCTGGTGCACGCCCAGGACAAGGGGGTGATGCGCGCGAAGCTCGACGCGATCGGTGTGCCGTGTCCACGGCACCGGATCGTGAGCGACCCGCAGGACGTGGCCGCCTTCGCGGCCGAGGGCGAGGGATTCCCCGTCGTCCTCAAGACCGTCCGCGGAGGCTACGACGGCAAGGGCGTGTGGGTCGTCGACTCCGCCGAGGAGGCCGCCGAGCCGTTCAAGGCCGGTGTCCCCGTGCTCGCCGAGGAGAAGGTCGACTTCCTGCGCGAGCTCGCCGCCAACGTCGTGCGCTCCCCGCACGGCCAGGCCGTCGCCTACCCGGTCGTCGAGTCCCGCCAGGTCAACGGCGTCTGCGACACGGTCATCGCGCCGGCCCCCGGCCTCGACCACGCCCTCGCGCTGCGGGCCGAGCAGATGGCGCTGAACATCGCCAAGGAGCTCGGTGTCGTCGGGCACCTCGCCGTCGAGCTGTTCCAGACCCGAGACGGCCGCATCCTCGTCAACGAGCTCGCGATGCGCCCGCACAACTCCGGCCACTGGTCGATGGACGGCGCCGTCACCAGCCAGTTCGCCAACCATGTGCGAGCCGTCCTGGATTTGCCCCTCGGTGACCCGCGTCCGCGCGCCGAGTGGACGGTCATGGTCAACGTCCTCGGCGGTGACTACCCGGACATGTACTCCGCGTACCTGCACTGCATGGCCCGCGACCCCCAGCTGAAGATCCACATGTACGGCAAGGACGTGAAGCCCGGCCGCAAGGTCGGTCACGTCAACACCTACGGCGACGACCTGGACGACGTGCTGGAGCGCGCCCGTCACGCTGCCGGCTACCTGAGAGGCACCATCACCGAATGAGCCCTGTTGTTGGCATCGTCATGGGGTCGGACTCCGACTGGCCCGTCATGGAGGCCGCCGCCCAGGCCCTCGACGAGTTCGAGATCGCCTACGAGGTCGACGTCGTCTCCGCGCACCGCATGCCGCGCGAGATGGTCGCCTACGGGGAGCAGGCCGACGGCCGAGGGCTCAAGGTGATCATCGCCGGGGCGGGCGGCGCCGCCCACCTGCCCGGCATGCTGGCCTCCGTCACCCCGCTGCCGGTCATCGGCGTGCCCGTGCCGCTGAAGTACCTCGACGGCATGGACAGCCTCCTGTCCATCGTGCAGATGCCGGCCGGTGTCCCGGTCGCGACGGTCTCCGTCGCCGGTGCCCGCAACGCCGGTCTGCTCGCGGCCCGCATCCTCGCCGCGCACGACGAGGACCTGCGCGTCCGCATGCGCGAGTTCCAGCAGGAGCTCAACGACCAGGCCACCGAGAAGGGCAAGCGCCTGCGCTCCAAGGTCGAGGGCGCGGGCGGCTTCGGCTTCGGCGCGGGGAAGTGACGACGGTGACCTCCCAGGAGGCGGCCCGGGAACTCCTGGGTGAGTTCCCGGTCGTCGACGGCCACAACGACCTGCCCTGGGCCCTGCGCTCGCAGGTCCGCTACGACCTCGACGCCCGCGACATCGCCGCCGACCAGAGCGCCCATCTGCACACCGACATCCCCCGGCTGCGCGCGGGCGGGGTCGGCGCGCAGTACTGGTCGGTCTACGTCCGCACCGACTCACCCTCCCCGGTCGCGGACACGCTGGAACAGATCGACTGCGTACGGCAGTTGCTGACCAGGCACCCCGAGGACCTGCGTCCCGCGCTGACCGCCGCCGACATGGAGGCCGCGCGCGGAGAGGGCCGTATCGCCTCCCTCATGGGCGCGGAGGGCGGCCACTCGATCGCCAACTCCCTGGGCACGCTGCGCGGCTTGTACGAGCTCGGCGTGCGCTACCTCACGCTCACCCACAACGACAACGTCGACTGGGCCGACTCGGCGACCGACGAGCCGATCGCCGGTGGCCTCACCGCGTTCGGCCGGGAGGTCGTCCGCGAGATGAACCGGCTCGGCATGCTCGTCGACCTCTCCCATGTCGCGGCGACGACCATGCGGGACGCGCTGGACGCGAGCTCCGCCCCGGTGATCTTCTCCCACTCCTCCGCACGGGCCGTCTGCGACCACCCGCGCAACATCCCGGACGACGTCCTGGAGCGGCTGCCCGCCAACGGCGGTGTGGCGATGGTGACGTTCGTGCCGAAGTTCGTGCTCCAGGCGGCCGTCGACTGGACGGCCGCGGCCGACGAGAACATGCGGGCCCACGGCTTCCACCCCCTCGACACCACCGCGCCGGCCATGAAGGTGCACCGCGCCTTCGAGGAGCGCCACCCGCGCCCGGTCGCCACGGTGTCGACGGTCGCCGACCACCTGGACCACATGCGTGAGACGGCCGGCATCGACCACCTCGGCATCGGTGGCGACTACGACGGCACGGCCTTCACCCCCGACGGCCTCGCCGATGTCGCCGGCTACCCGAACCTCCTCGCGGAACTGCTCGACCGCGGCTGGTCCAAGGCCGATCTGGCCAAGCTGACCTGGAAGAACGCGGTCCGGGTCCTGGACGCGGCGGAGGACGTGGCCCGGGGGCTTCAGGCGACGCGGCCGCCGTCCAACGCCACGATCGAGTCGCTGGACGCACCCGCCGGCTGAGTGTGGCGGGCGTGGTTGCCGCGGGAGCCGGTCGCCCCGCCCCCGCCCCCGCGCCCGCCACGAGCACCGGACCCGCCTCCCGCTCAGCGGAACCCCGATCCGCGGCCGCGCCACGAGGACGCCCGCGCACGAGGCCGGCGTCGTACTCCGAACGCCCCGCCCACCAGGAACCGCTCTTCGCTCCGTGCGACGGTGACCGTACCTCACGAACGAGCGTACGGAGCCGCCATGGCAGACCTCCAGGACGACCTGCGCCCCACCGCCGCGGCCGCAGGCGAGTTCGGCGAGCCGTACCCCGATGAGGGCCTGGTCACGGCGGAGGCCTACGAGCCCGTCTCCGACCCGGACGACGCGCCCATGACCCGGGCCCACGCCATCCTCGCCGCGCACCCCGTGGCCGACGGCTACAACGGACTGCCCTGGGCGCTCGAGCGCCTGTCCTGGTACGACCTGGAGGACGGCGAGAGCACCGTCGACACGGACGTGCCCCGGCTGCGCGGCGGCCATGTGGGCGCGCTGTTCTGGTCGTTGCACCTGCCCGAGGGCCTCGACGGCGACCGGGCCGTCGGCGCCACGCTGGAGCGACTGGACCTGGCGAAGATTGTCGCCGGGACCTGCGAGGAGGGCCTGCGGCCGGTCTCCACGGCCGGACAGGTCGCGGACGCCCGCAACCGCGGCCGTGTCGCCGTGCTCTTCGGTCCCGCCGGAGCGTCCGCCCTGGGCGACTCGCTCGGCATCCTGCGCCAGCTGCACCTGCTCGGCCTGCGTGCCCTGACGCTGACCGGTGTGTCCTGGGCGAGTGATGCGGGGCTGACGCGGTTCGGCGAGGAGGTCGTGCGGGAGATGAACCGGCTCGGCGTGATCGTGGACCTCTCCGGCGCGTCCGCGCAGACCTTCCGCCGCGTCCTGCGCCTGTCCCGGGCGCCCGTGCTGTGCAGCCGCTCCGCCGCCCGGGCCCTGCGCCCCCACCCCGTCAACCTCCCCGACGACCTGCTGGCGGAGCTGGGCGCGGCCAGGGGACTGTGTCTGGTGCCGCTGACGGCCGAGCAGACCGGCCCGACCGTCCGCGATGTCGCCGACCACCTCGACCACATCCGCGCCGTGGCCGGAGCGCACTGCGTCGGACTGTCCGGCACGTACGACACCGGGGCCGCCCACCCGCAGGAGCTCGGCGACAGCTCCTGCTATCCCAGGCTGATCGCCGAGCTGCTCCGACGCGGCTGGGACGAGGCGGACGTGGCCCTGTTGACCTGGGGCAACGTCCAGCGGGTCCTGCGGGGTGCCGACTTCACGGCCCGGGCCGCCCAGCAGCGCCGTGAACCCTCGACGGCGACGATCTCAGAGCTGGACGGCTGAGGCCTGTCGTTTGGATCATGCCGCAGTCGCGCGGTCCGGCGCGCACATCTGCGGTGTCGTCGTCGGTCGCCGACGCTCCGCGTCGACTCCCTCCTCCGCCTTGCAGTTGCACGCACCAGACCGCGCTCACCGGAACTGAACGGCACCGTCGCTTCCCCGCGACCTGATCCAGACGACAGGCCCTGGCGGCCCCGCGCCGGGCCGAATCAGGCGTGCTCGATCCGGCACAGGCAGAACGGATGCCCCACCGGGTCGGCGTAGACGCGGAAGTCCTTCTTCTCGTCGTCCTCCTTGTCCAGCACCCGCGCACCCAGGGCCAGTACCCGCTCCTCGGCCGCGTCGATCTCGTCCCAGGTCGACCCGGCGTCGAAGTCGAGGTGGAACTGCTGGGCGTCGCGGTCGGCCCGCGGCCACTGCAGGGCGGTGTAACCGGGGGAGCGCTGGAAGGCGAGCCGGGGCCCGCCGGGGACGCGCAGCACCACCCAGTCGGGGTCGTCCCCCTCCGGCGTACCGCCGCCGACCTGCGCGTAGAAGCGGGCCAGCTCGCGAGGGTCGGGGCAGTCGACGACCACGGAACGGAAACGTGCCACGGCGGACATGGGACCTCCAGACGTCAGCAGGCGCAGAGGCAGAACGGGTGCCCGGCCGGATCGGCGTAAACCCGGAAGGTCCGCTCCCGGTCCCCGGCGTCCAGCGGCTTCGCGCCGAGGGCCAGCACGCCCTTCTCGGCCGCGTCGAGGTCGTCCACCACCAGGTCGAGGTGGAACTGCTGCGAGTGCTCGGGGGACGGCCACCGCGGTGGTACGAATCCGGGAGCGGCCTGGAAGGCCAGCGGTGTGCCGCCCGGCACCTTCAGGTCGACCCACTCGTCCTCCCCGTCGGTCTCCACCGTCGGCGTGCCGCCGAGCACCTCGGCGTAGAAACCGGCCAGGGCCTGCGGGTCGGGACAGTCCAGGACGACGACACCCAGCTTGGCGAGAGCCATGACTTCCTCCTCGAAGTGGTCGTTACCGGCAGAGGCGGGTAACCAGTAACCGTTACTGCATGCTCCCCCATAGGCGGTAACCTCGCAAGGGGAATCGCGAGAGGTACGGTCCAGCCATGACGGAGAGATCGCCCGCGCCCGGCGGCCTGGCCCTGGTCGAGGCCCTGGTGAACACGCTGGACGTCGAATCCGGCGCGGACGCGCTGGACACGCCCGAGGGCAGGGCGCGCCTCGGCGTCACCCCCGACGAGACGGACCGGGCCCGCACCCTGCGCGAGTCGCTGCGCGCGACCCTGCTCGCCCACGCCGGCCACCCGCCGCACCGGGAGGTCACCCCCCTCGGCGATCTCCTGGCCGAAGCCCCGCTGTTCGTCACGGTCGACGCGGCGGACGGTTCGGCCGCCCTGACCCCCGCCGACGACCGCTCCCTGCACGCACGCGTGGCCGCCGCCGTCGCCGAGGCCCTGGTCGCCGGCACCTGGACCCGTCTCAAGGCGTGCGAGGCCGCCGACTGCCACTGGGCCTACTACGACCGCAGTCCGGCAGGCCGCGGCCGCTGGTGCTCCATGCAGGTCTGCGGGGCCCGCGCGAAGATGCGCCGCTACCGGGCCAAGGACGTCGCCAAGGACGTGCAGGGGGCGCCCTGACCCCCGCTGCCGCCCCGCCTCACGGCCGGGTGGTGCAGAATGCACGAAGACGCCGGTTCGGCCGACTGAGCCTCGGCCGAACCGGCGTCACCCGTCCGAGCGTTCGCGTGTCCGCCCGCGCTCAGGCCTTCGGGCGTCCCATCGCCCGGTACGTCCAGCCGGCCTTGCGCCAGCGCTCCGGGTCGAGGGCGTTGCGGCCGTCCAGGATCACCCGCGCCGCCGCGACCTCACCGAGGGCCTCCTCGTCCAGCTCGCGGAACTCCCGCCACTCCGTCAGGTGCAGCACGATGTCGGCCCCGCGCACGGCGTCCAGCGCCGAGGCGGCGTAGCCGAGCGTCGGGAAGACCCTGCGGGCGTTGTCCATGCCCTTCGGGTCGTAGACCGTGACCTGGCCGCCCTGGAGGTGGATCTGCCCGGCCACGTTGAGCGCGGGGGAGTCCCGCACGTCGTCCGAGTCGGGCTTGAAGGTCGCGCCCAGCACCGCCACCCGCCTGCCCAGGAACGGCCCGCCGCCCAGCGCCTGCCGGGCCAGCTCCACCATCTGCCCGCGCTGGCGCATGTTGATCGAGTCGATCTCCCGCAGGAACGTCAGCGCCTGGTCCGCGCCCAGCTCACCGGCGCGCGCCATGAACGCCCGGATGTCCTTCGGCAGACACCCGCCGCCGAATCCGATCCCGGCCCGCAGGAACTTCCTCCCGATCCGGTCGTCGTACCCGATGGCCTCCGCCAGCTTGGCCACGTCACCGCCCGCGGCCTCGCACACCTCCGCCATCGCGTTGATGAACGAGATCTTCGTGGCGAGGAAGGAGTTCGCGGAGGTCTTCACCAGCTCGGAGGTCGGGAAGTCCGTGACCACGAACGGCGACCCCTCCGCGATCGGCGTGGCGTACACCTCCCGCAGCAGCTTCTCCGCACGCTCGCTGCGCACGCCCACCACGAGCCGGTCGGGGTGCAGCGTGTCGTCGACGGCGAAGCCCTCGCGCAGGAACTCCGGGTTCCACGCGAGTTCGGCGTCCTCACCGGCGGGCGCGTGCGCGGCCAGGTAGGCGGCGAGGCGGTCCGCCGAGCCGACCGGCACGGTCGACTTGCCGACGACCAGCGCCGGACCGTGCAGATGCGGCGCGAGCGAGGCGATCGCGGCGTCGACGTAGCTCATGTCGCAGGCGTACTCGCCGTGCCGCTGCGGGGTGTTCACGCAGACGAAGTGCACATCGCCGAACGCGCCGATCTCCGCCCAGTCCTGGGTGAAGCGCAGCCGGCCGCTGGAGCCCTCGACGCCGGCGACATGCTTGCGCAGCAGCTCCTCCAGGCCCGGCTCGTACATCGGGGCCTCGGCGCGCTCCAGCTTCTCGATCTTCTCGCGCACGACGTCCAGGGCGAGCACCTCGAAGCCCAGCTCGGCCATGGCCGCCGCGTGTGTCGCGCCGAGATAACCGGTGCCGATCACGGTGATCTTCAGGGCCATGGGTGCTCCAGGGGTCTGCGGCATGTGGTGCGCGCCCGAGCATATCCGGGGCATGGCCGCGCGCCTTACCGGGCAACTTCTCCGCTGTCGCCTAGCTCACGTATCACTCCTGTGGGCGACCCCATAAACTTTTGATTACTTAACGGTAGTTAGCCTCAGCATCGCAGCGTTTTGGAGCGTGAGAGACCTTGGCCGGATCGGCTGACTTCGACCTGTACCGCCCGTCCGAGGAGCACGACATGCTCCGGGACGCCGTCCGCTCGCTGGCCGAGGCGAAGATCGCGCCGCATGCCGCCGCGGTGGACGAGGAGGCCCGCTTCCCGCGCGAGGCCCTCCAGGCGCTGGTCGCGAACGACCTGCACGCGGTGCACGTACCCGAGGAATACGGCGGCTCCGGCGCGGACGCGCTGGCCACCGTCATCGTGATCGAAGAGGTCGCCCGCGTGTGCGCCTCCTCCTCCCTCATCCCGGCCGTGAACAAGCTGGGCTCCCTGCCGGTGATCCTCTCCGGCTCGGAGGACCTGAAGAAGCGGTACATGACCCCGCTCGCCAAGGGCGACGGCATGTTCTCCTACTGCCTGTCCGAGCCCGACGCCGGTTCCGACGCCGCCGGCATGAAGACCAAAGCCGTCCGCGACGGCGACCACTACGTCCTCAACGGCGTGAAGCGCTGGATCACCAACGCCGGCGAGTCCGAGTACTACACGGTCATGGCCGTCACCGACCCGGCCAAGCGCTCCAAGGGCATCTCCGCCTTCGTCGTCGAGAAGTCCGACGAGGGCGTCTCCTTCGGCGCCCCCGAGAAGAAACTCGGCATCAAGGGCTCCCCGACCCGCGAGGTCTACCTCGACAACGTCCGCATCCCCGCCGACCGCATGATCGGCGAGGAGGGCACCGGCTTCGCCACGGCGATGAAGACCCTCGACCACACCCGCATCACCATCGCCGCCCAGGCCCTCGGCATCGCCCAGGGCGCCCTCGACTACGCCAAGGGCTACGTCCGGGAGCGCAAGCAGTTCGGCAAGCCGATCGCCGACTTCCAGGGCATCCAGTTCATGCTCGCCGACATGGCCATGAAGATCTCGGCCGCCCGCGCCCTGACCTACCAGGCCGCCGCCGCCTCCCAGCGCGTCGACGCCGACCTCACCTACCTGGGCGCCGCCGCCAAGTGCTTCGCCTCGGACGTGGCGATGGAGGTCACCACGGACGCGGTCCAGCTCCTCGGCGGATACGGCTACACGCGCGACTACCCGGTGGAGCGCATGATGCGCGACGCCAAGATCACGCAGATCTACGAGGGCACGAACCAGGTCCAGCGCATCGTCATGGCGCGCAACCTGCCGTAGTCGCGCTCCGGGGGCCGGCAAGCCCCGGCCCCCGGCGTTCTCACAGGAAGCGGCGGATCGGGGTGACCGCGGCTTCAGCGAGACGCTCGGGCAGGGGGCGCCGCTTCCAGCGGGTGGCGTCGATCGGCTCGCTGCGCTCCCGGTCGGCGTCGAAGTCGGCGTCCAGGGCCTCGGTGAAGTCCTCGTCGAGAACGGCGAGCACGACCTCCTCGTCGTGCTCCATGGAGCGGCGGTTGAAGTTCGTGGAGCCGATGAGGGAACACACCCCGTCCACCGTGATGATCTTCGTGTGGAGCATGGTCGGCTGGTACTCCCGCACGTCCACACCCGCTTCGACGAGCGTCTGGTAGTGCTGCCGCCCGGCCAGCAGGCACGCCCGCTGGTCGGTGTACGGGCCGGGCAGCAGGATCTCGACCCGGACCCCGCGGCGCGCCGCCGCGGCCAGGAGACCGACGAAGTAGGTGTCCGGGGCGAAGTAGGCCGTGGCCACCCGCAGGCGCTCCTGCGCCGAGGTGATCAGGACCCGCAGCACCGTCTGCATGTCCTGCCAGCCGAAGGAGGCCGACCCCCGCACGACCTGGACCGTGGCCCGGCCCGGCTGTTCCTGGGCGGTGAAGCGGTCGTGGTCGTCGTAGAGGTCGTCGTGGCACTCGGCCCAGTTCTGGGCGAACGCCGCGGCGACGCCGTCCACCGCGGGTCCGCGGACCTGTACATGGGTGTCGCGCCACTCGTCCGGGTTCCGGGCGGCGCCGCACCACTCCTGCGCGATGCCCACGCCCCCGGTGAAGGCCGTGTGCTCGTCGGTGACCAGCACCTTGCGGTGGCAGCGGTGGTTCTGCCGCATCGGCGACAGACGCGTGGGTCTGCGGAACCAGGCCACCTGGACACCGGCCTCGTCCATCGCGTCCAGCAGGCCGGGCTCTATCTCCTTGGCCCCGAAGCCGTCCAGCAGCAACCGCACCCGGACCCCTGCGCGGGCCCGCTCGGCCAGGGCGTCGGCGAACTCGTGGGCGACCTCGCCCCGCCAGTACACGAACGTCATCATGTCGACGGTGTGCTCAGCGGCGCGTATGGCGGCCAGCATCGCGGGGAAGATCTCGTCGCCGTTGCGCAACGGCACGAGTTCGTTGCCCTCGGTCGCGGCGACGCCGATCAGCCGCTCCAGCCGCCTGCGCAGCCGCTGCTTCTGCCCCTGGGGCCCTCTCGTCTCCGGCACCCGCCGTTCGTCGTACATCTGCTGCGTCATGGGTGGGTCTCCCCCCTGCACGGTTCACTCGCCGCCCCCGGCCCGGCGACGCCGGGCCTCCGGCGTGCCTGCACACCCTTTTTGCCGCTGCCGGAGGATTCACGCAGCCACCGGTGAGTCGTGCCTCACAGGTGAGGGCGGACCGCCACGGGCGAGTCCGTCCTGTGGTGCTCATGGGGCCACAGGCGTAGGACGAGAGGAGCGGGCGCCGATCCGCGGCTCCCGCCCCCCGGGAGGACGTCATGACCCAGCAACCCACCACCACGAGCCAGCTGAGCAAGGAGATGCAGGAGTGCGTGCAGGCGTGCATGACCTGCCACAGCGTGTGCGAGGAGACGATGAGCTCCTGCCTGCAGATGGGCGGCCCGGCCCAGATGCAGATCATGCGCACGGTCATGGACTGTGCCGAGATGACGCGCATGTGCGCCGACATGATGATGCGCCGCTCGCCCCTCATGGCCGAGATGTGCGCCATGTGCGCGCGAGCCTGTGACATGTGCGCCGAGGCGTGTATGTCCATGCCGGACGACGCCCAGATGATGCGGTGCGCGCAGGCCTGTCGCCGCTGCGCCGAGATGTGCCGCTCGATGTCGGCCGCCTCGATGTGAGGACCGCCGCACGGCGAAGGGGGCACCCGCCCGGGTGCCCCCTTCCGCTGCCCGCCCGCCTGGTCAGTTGCCCGAGACGGTGACCCGCTCGTCGTTCTTCAGCTGGCTCACCAGCGTCTTCACCTTCGCGGTGTCCCACTGGAGGTTGCCGTTGACGGCGTTGCCGGCGATCGGCATGTTCATCGACTTGCCCTCGCCGCCGCTGACGCCCTTCATCGCCCAGAACATGGACGCCAGGTCGAACAGGCCCATGTCCTTGTCGACCACCAGGGAGTCCAGGCCCGCGCCCATGGTCGGGTACAGCTTGAACGGGTTCAGGACCGTGCCCGGCGTGGCGACCTGGTTGGCCAGGGCCGACAGGAACTTCTGCTGGTTCTTCGTGCGGTCCAGGTCGGAGCCCTCGAGGGCGTAGCGGGTGCGGACGAAGGCGAGGGCCTGCTCGCCGTTGAGGGTCTGCTTGCCCTTGTTCAGATCCGCGCCGGACTTGGTGTCCTTGATGTCCTTCGGGATGTCCATCTCGACGCCGCCGACGGCGTCCACGATGTTCGCGAAGCCGGCGAAGCCGATCTCCACGTAGTGGTCGATGTGCAGGCCCGTGTTGGCCTCCACCGTGCGCACCAGCAGCTCCGGGCCGTCCTCGGCGTACGCCGCGTTCAGCTTCGTCTGGCGGCCCGAGGCCGGGTAGAGCTTGCCGGAGTCGGAGCCCTTGAAGGACGGGATCGTGACGTTCGAGTCGCGCGGCAGCGAGATCAGTGTCGGGGCGCCGCCGCCGGTGTGCAGGATCATCATCGAGTCCGTGCGTTTGCCCGCGGCGGACCCGGTGTGCAGCTTCTTCTTCTCCTCGGCCGACATGCCCTTGCGGCTGTCGGAGCCGACGATCAGGTAGTTCGTGCCCTCGCCCGCCTCCGGACGGTCGATGACCTTCGACAGGTCGACGTCGCGGTTGAGCTTGGAGTCGGCCCAGAAGTACGTGCCGACGCTCGTCACGACCAGCAGCGTCACCACCGTGATGGCCGTCACCTTGATGCGGCGGCGCCAGTTCGGCGCGGGGCCCGGCTCGTACACGCCGTCGCCCGGTCCGCCGGGGCCTCGGCCGCCGGGGGAACCGTAGACCTGGCCGGTGTTGTAGCCGCTGTCGTAGCCGTCACCGGGGCCGTGGCCACCCCCGTCCACGTAGGACGGCTGCTGCGGTACCCCGCCGCCGTACGGCGGGGCGCCGCCGTACGCCGCCTGCCCGGGCGAGGCCGCCGGACCGCGGCGGACCTGCCGCATGACACGGGCGCTCTCGGGCTGTGCGCTCGAGCTGCCGCGTCCGTACCGGCTGCCGCGGTTGTCGCCGGAAAACCCCTCGGGCCAATCATTCATGCGCCCCAGTGTGCAGGTCCACGTAGTGGGCCATACAAGAGTCGTCGGAAAATCAGAGCACGGCTGTGGCGAAGCTGACACAAATCCCCCTCATGCGGCCTCGGCATAAGGTGGGGGCCATGACAGACCAGGCCCCAGCTGCGGATTCCGGCAGTCCGGAAATCCCGGGCAAGCCGACTTCGGCGTCCCGCACCACCCTCAGCCACATCATGACCCACAACGACACGAACCTTCTGGGGACGGTGCACGGCGGGGTGATCATGAAGCTGGTCGACGACGCGGCGGGAGCCGTGGCCGGGCGCCACTCCGGCGGGCCGGCCGTCACCGCCTCCATGGACGAGATGGCGTTCCTGGAACCGGTCCGCGTCGGTGACCTCGTCCACGTCAAGGCACAGGTCAACTGGACGGGCCGCACGTCGATGGAGGTCGGCGTCCGGGTCCTGGCCGAACGCTGGAACGAGTCCGCCCCACCGACGCAGGTCGGCTCCGCCTACCTCGTCTTCGCGGCGGTCGACGCCGACGGCAAGCCCCGCCGGGTCCCGCCGGTCCTCCCGGAGACCGAACGCGACAAGCGCCGCTACCAGGAGGCCCAGATCCGCCGCACCCACCGCCTGGCCCGCCGCCGCGCGATCATGGACCTGCGGGAGAAGCGAGCGGCAGAGGGCTTCGAGGACTGAGCGCGCCTACGAGCACGCCACCTCGTCGCCCCGCACCACCCCGAACTCGCTCTGACCCGGGTCCTCGGCCCGCACCTTCCGCACGCGTTCGAAGTCCGCTCCGGCGATCACCTTCAGGGTCGGGCCCAGACCCTTGACCGCCCGGAGCTCACTGCCCGGCAGAGCCGCCGCGAGGGACTTCGCGGAGCGGTCCCAGCGGGGGTCGTGGACGATGATCGTGCGCCTGACGTCGCGGCCGGCAGAGTTCACCGGGGTCTTGGTCGTGCGGAAGCCGGTCGAGGCCAGGGCCGCGTCCACCCGGCGGCCCAGGCCGGCGGCGCGGGTGCCGTTCTCCACCTGGACGCGGATCTGCTGCGGGGCGACCGGGACGATACGGGCCGCGCCGTGCGGCCGGTGCACGGACAGCGGCTGGTCCTGGCGCAGGGCCTGGAAGAGGCGCTCCGACTTCACCGGGTCCCACTTCAGCGTCGATCCGACGCCCTTCACGGGATACCCCATCCGCCCGATCGGGACGGTCGTGAACTCCGAGGAGGAGGGCGAGAAGTTCCGCATGGCCCGGCCCAGGTCCAGCATCTGGTCCGTGCCGAAGCCCTTGTCGGCCCGTACCGAGCCGAGCACCGCCCGCGTCACGTCCCGGAACTTCATCGGGTTGAGGAGGAGCCCGGAGGAGGTGAGCCGCTCCACGAGTGCCGCCATGAAGCGCTGCTGCCGTTTCATGCGGCCCAGGTCGGAGGCCCCGTCGACATGGCGGGCGCGGACGAACTGGAGCGCCTGCCCGCCCGCGAGCGTGTGCCGGCCGGCCGGGAGGTCCAGGCCGGTGTGGCTGTCCTTCAGGGGGGTCGCGGTGCAGATCTGCACGCCCCCCACCACGTCGACCGTCCTCATGAAGCTGGCGAAGTCGACCTCCAGGTAGTGGTCGATCTTCACCTTCGTCATGTCCTCCACCGTGCGTACGGTCAGCTGCGGCCCGCCCTCGGCGTACGCCGCGTTCAGCTTGATGGGATGCCCGTGGTGCCGCTTGCCGCTCGTCCGGTCGGTGTGCGCGGGCGCCACCGCGTACGAGTCGCGCGGCAGGCTCACCACACTCGCCCGTTTCCGGTCCTCGGAGATGTGCACGATCATGATCGTGTCGGTGCAGTGGCACGGGGCGCCGCCCAGCCGGTACTTGCGGCGCTCCTCCTTGCTGATCTTCTCCCGGCCGTCGGTGCCGACCAGCAGGACGTTCATGCCGTGGCCCGCCTGCGGCCGGTTCTTCATGTCCTTGAAGGGGTCGACCCGCGCGATGTCGGCGTCGAGGCTGGTCATCACCGCGTGCCCGATACCGGCGGAGGCGAGGACCGCGACGGACAGGGTGGTGACCGCCCGCATGCCCCAGCGCGGTGTGCGCCGGGCCGGGCGGGGGCGGCGCGGAGCACGGCGGGGAGAGGGGGGCTGCGGGCGGCGCCGGGGTGCGGCGGTGGACCGAGAGGACCGCGGCGGCGTGGGCATGGGGACACCTCCGGACGACGGCCGTACGTGGGATCCGTGAAACCGTAGGCCGATACGATCTGCGGCCCGCGCCACCGCCCCGGCGGCGCGCACCGGTGTCCCCCGTTCGCGGTAACGTGAGGCTCCTATGAACGCCAATCCCGACGTGCGGCTCCCCGCCGTTTCCGTGATCATGCCCGTCCTCAACGAGGAGCGGCATCTGCGGGGAGCAGTCCAAGCCATCCTCGCGCAGGAGTACGCCGGCGAGATGGAGGTCGTGATCGCCCTCGGTCCGTCCACGGACCGCACGGACGAGATCGCCGCCGAGCTCGTGGCCGAAGACCCGCGTGTGCACACCGTCCCCAACCCCACCGGCCGTACGCCCGCGGCGCTGAACGCCGCGATCAACGCCTCCCGGCACCCGATCGTCGTACGCGTCGACGGCCACGGCATGCTCTCGCCGAACTACATCGCGACCGCCGTCCGGCTCCTTGACGAGACCGGCGCGCAGAACGTCGGCGGCATCATGCACGCCGAGGGCGAGAACGACTGGGAGCACGCGGTCGCCGCCGCGATGACCTCGAAGATCGGGGTCGGCAATGCCGCCTTCCACACCGGCGGGCAGGCGGGTCCGGCGGAGACCGTCTATCTCGGTGTGTTCCGGCGCGAGGCGCTGGAGCAGCAGGGCGGCTACAACGTGGAGTTCATCCGCGCCCAGGACTGGGAGCTGAACTTCCGCATCCGTGAGGCCGGCGGGCTGATCTGGTTCTCGCCCGAGCTGAAGGTGTCCTACCGGCCGCGGCCGAGCGTGAAGGCGCTCGCCAAGCAGTACAAGGACTACGGGCGCTGGCGGCACGTGGTCGCCCGTTACCACGAGGGCTCGATCAACCTGCGCTACCTCGCCCCGCCGGCCGCCGTGTGCGCGATCGCGGCCGGCCTCCTGGTGGGCGCTCTGCTGACGCCGTGGGGCTTCGTGGTGCCCGGCGGTTATCTCGCGGCGATCCTGCTCGGCTCGGTCCCGGCGGGCAAGGGCCTGCCGCTGAAGGCGCGGTTGCAGATCCCGGTGGCGCTGGCCACGATGCACATGTCGTGGGGCTGGGGCTTCCTGACCAGCCCGCGGGCCTTGGCGAAGAAGGTCATCGCCTCCCGGCGCCCCGCGGTGCACGCCGACGCCGCCGCGACCTGACCTGACCTGACCTGACCTGACGTGGCCGTGGGCCCCCTTCCCGTCCGGGAGGGGGCCCACGGTGCGCGCGACGCGGTTGTGCTGCGCCGGCGCGCCGGGACGGCACTCCCCGTCCCCCCGGCCGGCCCGGCCACGTGGGCCCGCCGGTCTCCACCCGGCCCGGCGCGCCGGGCCGGGCGGCTGAACCCCGGCCCAGCTGAACCGCCGTCTTGGACGAGACGGGGCCCTGGCGTCCTCCCGGACGGCGGGCCCCGCTCTCTCACGCACCGGACGCGGACGAGTTCACCACCGGTAGGCCGGGTACACGTCCATGCACTCCTGCTTGTCGGCGGTCAGCGCGTCCGCGGAGTCGGGCAGGTCACCCGCCTCGGGAGCCTTCTGCTTCGGGTAGGTCGTCCCCTCCCGCCAGTCGCTGCCGATGGTCAGGGTGGTGGTGACGTCGTCCGTGGCCCGCACCTGGCTGCTCGGGACGCCGACCGCCTTCGCCACCGACAGCGCGTTGGCGCGGCCCTGTTCCCCGGTGCTCTTCGGGTACGTCACCTGCGTCCGGGCGTGTGGATCCTGCCGGCCCGAGGCGACGGCCCGGGTGAAGCCCTTCTGCTGCAGCGCCGTCACGATCGCGGCGGCCCGCTGCGCAACGGCGGCCCGCTCGTCGCTCGCCGTCCCGTTGACGACGGAGACCGACAGTCCCGCGGCCGGCGCGGCGACCGGACCCGTGGCCTTCCCCGATGCCGGGGACGGCGTCGAGGACGCTGCCGCCCGCGCCTTCCCCGCCTTGTCGAAGGGGACGTCGTCGCGGAGCATCGCCCACATCTTGTCGGCGTCCCGCGGCTTGGGCAGCAGGTGGTTGCGGTCCAGGTTGTCCACGATCCACGGCATCGTCGTCATCGTGATGCGGTTCGTGGGGACCGACTTCAGCTGCATGCCCAGGTCGTACAGCTCCTTGACCGTGCCGATCTCCTCGGACACCTTCAGCGCCTTCGTGCCCGCCTCGGCCAGGCCCATGAGCCGGCCGGTGTCGGTGAAGACGTTCTGCTCCTTCAGCGTCCGGATCATCGCGTTCATGTACATGTGCTGTGCCTTGGCGCGCAGTGGGTCACTGCCCCAGGCGTGGCGGGTGCGCAGCCATTGCAGCGCCTGCTTGCCCTGCACGTTGTGCTTGCCGGCCTTCAGCTTCAGTCCGGAGCCGCCGCGCTGACCGGGCAGCGGCCGGTCCCACACGTTCTGGTTGACGCAGACCGGGACGCCGCCGATGGCGTCCGCCATGGCCACCACCCCGGCGAAGTCGACCATCATCCAGTGATCGATGTACACACCGGTCAGGTTCTGCCAGGTGGCGAGGGTGCAGCCCGGACCACCGCGCTGGAGCGTCTCGTTGATGATCGTGTTCTTGGCCGGGTAGGTCTCCCCGGTGTCGGGGTCGACGCACTTGGGGATGTCCACCCGGGTGTCGCGCGGGATGCTCACCACGGACGCGCTCTCGCGGTCCGCCGAGACGTGCAGGAGCATCTGCACATCCGCCAGGGGCTTGCTGCCGACGTTGTCCCTGCCGCCGCCGAGCTTGACGTTCTCCGCCGAGTTCCGGCTGTCGGAACCGATCAGCAGGATGTTGAGCGGGGTCTGGCCCGCCGCGTTGGGCCCGGCCTTCTCGACGCCGGATTCGCCGCTGTTGCGTGTGCCCTTGTCGATGTTGCCGTTGAGATGGCGGTAGTAGAGGTATCCGGCGCCGGCCGTCCCGAATATCAGTACCGACAGCACGATGGCGGACCAGCGCAATATCCGGCGTCCGCCGCCGCGCCGTCGGCCGCGTGGTCGGCCGTGGCCGCCTCCGCCCCCCTCGCCGCCGCCCGCGACGGGCGTCTGCGTCCCCGGACCCTCGTCCTGGGCCAGGCCGCCCGAATCGTGCCGCGTGCTGCCTCCGCGCACGTCACTCTGCGCCATATCCCTGCCTCCCCACCCCTACGGCCGACCCACGGGTCCGCCCCGCGTCGTGTTCGGATCACGGGCGACCCGTGTCCGCCCGGGCCACGGGTTTCCCCGGTGCTCCGCCGGAGTACGGTCGTCTCCGCTCCTGGTTGGACCACTGACATGCCCGGTCGGATGTACACCCGGCCGATTCGTCCGGGCATGCTCCGTCCACCTGTGAGACGCAGGAAGGGGCGGTCAGGTCACTTCGCGCACTCGACCTTGTCGGCCGTGGCCTTCCGCACGTCGTCAGGCACCTTCGCCGGAGTGGTGAGGGGCACCCCCGCCCCCTTGGGGTCCTTGCCCAGGGTCCGCGTCATCGCGGGCACCCCCGGAAGTGGTCACGCTCCGGCCCGGCTCATCGGGTGCGCGAACGGGAAGGAACGAGGAGTCACTCGGCGCACGTCACCTTGTCGGCGGTGGACCTCGGCACCCCCGCCGGTGCCTTCGTGGGTGCGGTGAGGGAGACACCCGCTCCCTCGAAGTCCTTGCCGAGGGTCAGTGTCATGGCGGGCAGCCCCTGGGAGTCGGTCGCGCTCTCGCCGGGCTTCATCGCCGAGCCGGACAGACCCATGATGTCCGCGAGACGGCGGGCCTGGTCGGCCTGGTCGGGCGCGTACTCGAGCGTGGTCTTCGCCAGCGAGGCGGGCGCGTTGCCGGCGTTCTCCGACTTGGTGACGCCCTCCTCGTTCTGCAACCAGCTCAGCGTCTCCTGGGCGCTGCCGGCGAGGGCACCGCCGTTGAGGATCCGCACCCGCACCTCGGAGGCCGAGGACTTGGTGCCCTTCAGCCGGGCGGCGACCGCGGCGGCGTCCTTCTTCTTCCGCGCCTTGACAGCGGTGAAGGAAACGTCGTTCCTGATCATCTCGAAGACCTTCGGGGCCGTCGATTCGTTGAGCACGACGGTGGCCTTCACCTTCTCGGCCGGGTTGTCGACGACCGGAATGGTGGCGAACGTCAGGTTCTCGGTGTTGAGCTTGCCCAGCTCCAGACCGAGGTCCTTCAGCTTGCCGATGCTGTCCAGCTGCGAGTCGACGGTCAGCGCCTTGGTGCCCGCCTCGGCCAGGTCGAGCATCTTCGCGGGGCTGGTCAGGGTGTCGTTGGACTTCAGCTTGCGCATCAGGGCGCTCAGGAACTGCTGCTGCAGCCCGATCCGGCTCAGGTCACCGCCGAAACCGACGGCGTGCCGGGTGCGCACGAACGCCAGCGCCTGCTCGCCCTCGATGGTGTGGGTGCCCTTGGACAACTTCAGGTGCGAGTCCGGGTCGTCGAGGTCCTTGCCCACACAGACCTCGACCCCGCCGACCGCGCTGGTCAGCGTCTTGACCGCGTTGAAGTCCGCGACCATGAAGTTGTCCGGCTTGACCCCGGTCAGCTCGGTCACGGTCCGCATCGTGCAGCTCGGCGTGCGGCCGTCCTGGCCGAGGCTCGTGTTGAAGCGGACCTGCTGGGTGCCGGGGATGACCTTCTGCGTGCCGTCCTCCTGCGTCGTCGGGCAGTCCGGCACGTCGACGATCAGGTCGCGCGGGATGCTCAGCGCGGTCGCGTTCGAACGGTCCCTGGAGACGTGCAGCAGGATCGTGGTGTCGGCGTGCCCGACACTGCCCGCGTCGCCGTACTTGTCGTTGCCCTTGCCGGTGCGCTTGTCGGTGCCGATCAGCAGGATGTTGATCGCCTTGTCCTTCTGGAAGCCACCGGTGCTCGCGCCGTCGTCGGAGACGGACGCGATGTTGTCGTTCAGGTGCTCGATGTAGAAGTACGCGGCGCCCGCACCGGCGACCAGCACGAACGCCATCGTGCCGCCGGTCCACAGCAGGACCTTCCTGCCTTTCGAGACCTTCTTCACCGGGCGCCGTCCGCGGCGCCCCGGCACCGGCTCCTCCGGAGCCCCGCGCCGCCTGCGCGGCGGCGGCACCGCGCGCCCGGGCCTCTCGGGCCGTGACCGGCCGGGCGCCTCCGTACGGCCGCGCGCCCGCGGGCCCGCCTCGAAGGACCGCGGCCTGCGCGGCGCGGGGACGCCCGACTGCGGTGCCGAAGGACCCAGTCGCAGTTCGTATTCGCCGGTGTCCGGGTTGAGCACCCACTGGTCTGCGGGGTCGACGTCGTCCGCCCGCCCACGGCCTTGCGCGTCCACGGTTGCCTGATTCCTCCGTCGGGGCACGCGGCGCCTTCCCCTCCAAGGCGCTCGGGTCTCGGTCACACGGTGCGCGGCTCAGGACCGTCCCTCAGAGCCGGGCGCACCGGATCGCTCACATTAACCGTCCCTTTCGGCGCCGAGCGAAGACGGTGACCCATTCCACGTCCCTACACCCGGGCAATTCGCCCATTTCTCAGGTGAAGAGTTCCTGGCCCTGGGGCGACCTTGGTGCCCGCTTTACTCGCAGGTGTCCTCGGCTGCCGTGTTCCCCCGAAACGTCGGTGGGGGAGAAACGGTGACGGCGGGCGCGCGGAAAGGACCCGAATACGAATCCCCGTACGACCCGTCACGCGAATCGGCGGCCCTCGCCGGGGCGGGATGTCCTGGGCCGTTCCCCTCGACGACCACTGGTGCGTCCATGCGCAGCCGCTCGAACAGCCGGTCCGCCGCTGGCTCCACCAGTTGGTCGCGATTGGCGTCGTACGCATACGACTCCCGGGGAACGGTGAGGAATTGCACGTGTTCCATGGGGATGTCGCGCAGACCGCGCACGAGTTCGTACAAACCGCGCAGGCTCGCCAGATCCGGGTCGGTGGTGAGGGACGATGTGGCGGCGTCCAGCACGGGATACAGCTTCGCCGGATTCAGCAGGACGTCATTGCTGCGCACCTTGTTGACCAGCGCCCCGAGGAATCGTTGCTGCCGTTCCATCCGCTCGGTGTCGCTGCCGTCGCCGAGGGACTTGCGGGCGCGGACGTAGCCGAGGGCCTGCTCGCCGTTCAGCGTCACCCGCCCCGCGGGCAGCCGCAGCTTGGCGGCCCGGTCGTCGATCGGCTTCCGCAGGCACACCTCGACGCCGTCGACCGCGTCGACCATCTTCTTGAAGCCGTGGAAGTCGACGACGACGTGATGGTCGACGCGGATGTCGGTCAGCTTCTCCACCGTCCGGATGGTGCAGGCCGAACCACCCAGTTGGAAGGCCTGGTTGAACATCGCGAACCGCGGCGCGCTGCGGGACCCGTCCGGTCGCCGGCAGCCCGGCAGGTTCACCATGAGGTCCCGCGGCAGGGAGACGGCGGTGGCGCTGCCCCGCCCCGCGGACAGGTGCATCAGGATCGTGGTGTCGGACCGCTCGGTGCCGGAGTCCCGCCCGTAGCGGGCGTTGTCCCTGCCCTCGCGCGAGTCCGACCCGATCAGCAGGATGTTCCGGGCGTCCTTGACGAGCGAGGTGGGCCGCTCCCTGTCGTAGCGCCGGAGTTCGGCGGCGGCGGCCTCGTCGGGCGTGATGTTTCCGCTGAGCTTCGCGTACACGGCCCAGCCGACGCCGCCGGCCGCCATGAGGAGAGCCGTGACCCAGAACGCCGTGATGCGCACCCACCGCCGCCGGCGCCGCCGCAGCAGCCCCCGCCCGCTGGCGGACGCCCCCGCGTTCGGACCGACCCTGTAGCCCACGGCAGCAACCACCCCTCCTGACGTAGGAACGCCCCGCGCGCACTGCTCCTATGACCATGGCGCGGATGGAGGGCGAGGGGCGGGTGGGGATGGGCCGAACGAGGGAGAGTCCTGGGGCCTGTCGTTCGGATCAGGCCGGCTGTGAGGCTCGGCTCCTGTCAGCCGGCCCCGGGCCCCGCGACGATGATCCAAGCGGCAGGCCTCAGTGGCCCGCCGTGCCGCGGGCGATGGTCGTGACCCGCTCGCTGTCCACCCGCTTGTCCAGCACCCCGTCCCCGGCCTGCTCCAGATGCCGGCACAGCACCACCGAACCACCGGTGGCCAACGGCCCGTACAGTCCGGCGTTCAGCCCCTCCCATGTGTCGTAGGGCAGGCCCGACAGGATCCGCGACCCGGGTCCGGTCAGCCCCAGCGCGGTCGCCTCGGCACGGGCGCGCTCGACCACCTCGGCCCCGCTGAACTCCCGCCCGGCCACGATCAGCGCGGGCCCCTCCGGATCCACGGGCGCGTACGGCACGAACCGGTCCCCCTGCCCCGGCACCTCCACCGCGTAGTCCGCGAAGCCCTCCGGGGCCTGCGGGAACCGCCCCCCGAGCGGCCGCAGGGCCATGGCGATCCGCGCCCCGGAGCAGGCCCGCGCCTCCTCCAGCCGGTCCGGCCCGCTCACCACGACGTCCGCGGCCCGGACGTCCCCGGACACGTCCGCGACGACTCCCACGGACGCGCACGCCAGCAGCCACACCGCCGTCTGCCAGTGCGCGGGCAGCAGCAGCGCGACCCGGTCCCCGGGCTCGACGGACAACTCGTCCTGGAGGAGGTTCGAGGTCTTGGCCACCCAATTGGCGAAGGTGGCCACGGACAGTTCGACGCGTTCGCCCGTGGCATCGTCGTAGAAGGTCACCAGGGGGCGTCCCGGATCCGCGGCGAGCGCGGAACCCAGCAGGTCGGCGGGGGTGCGATCGGTGGCGTTCACCCGCGCAAGCGTACGCGGCGCACCGGTCCCCGCCCAATGGCCCGTCCGCCGTCCCCCCGCGAATCCGCCACCGGTTCGGCCGAACCCGGCCGACGATCCGTCATATCCCAAATGGACAGACTTATACGATGATGTCCAAGATCAGGGGCATGCGTGGATTCCTTGCTTCCTCGATCGGTGTCACCTGTGCGGCCGCCCTGGCCCTTCCCCTCACCCCTCCCGCCCTCGCGGCGACGGCGAGACCGGTGCCGGCCGCGGAAGCCGCCACGACGGCGAGACCCGCGCCCCACGCGGGCGCCCCGGCCACGACCCCGGCCGACCGGCGCGCGGCCGAACCGTACGCCGCCGGCAGCACCCAGTCCCTCCCCCTCGAACCCCTCACCCGCCACCGTGCCACCCCCTCCGCCCCTGCCGCCGAACAGGGCCTGACCCGCCGTGCCGTTCGCCACTTCTCCCTCGTCGGCGTCGTCTGGGACGATCCCGACGCCGAACTGCACGGCCGTGTCCAGGTCCGCACCCGCGCCGCCGGTACCGGCACCTGGTCGGGCTGGCAGGAGGTGGAGACCCACAACGCCGACCACGCCGCCGACCCGGACACCGCCGAGAGAGCCGCGGGCCGGGTCCGCGGTGCCACGGCCCCCCTGTGGGTGGGCGACTCCGACGGCGTCGAACTCCGGGTCCACTCCGAGCCCGACGGTGCGGCGACCGACTCCGCCGGGCACACCGCGGGCGCCCGCAACCTGCCCGCCGAGCCCCCGCTTCCGTCCGGTCTCCGCCTCGAACTCGTCGACCCCGGCGACGACGAGGACCCGTCCCGCGGTGCCGTCCCGGGCGGCTCCCGCGCCGTCGGCCTGAACGCCGAGGCGTCCGCGCTCACCGCCGCCGTCAACGCCGACCTCGCCCCGCTCGGCGCCACCGAGATCGCGGCAGTGAGCCGCGCCGAGACCGAGCAGGAGTACCTCGCCCTCGACGCAGGCGAGCTGATCGAGCGGCAGCGGCAGCGGCAGAGGCAGGCGAAGCCGTACATCGGCCCGCGCCCGGATATCGTCACGCGGCGCGGCTGGGGCGCGGACGAGGGGCTGCGGGAGAGCGGCTTCCGGTACACCAAGAAGGTCAAGGCGGCCTTCGTGCACCACACGGCCAGCGGCAACAACTACCGCTGCTCGCAGGTGCCCTCACTCATCCGCGGTATCTACCGCTACCACGTCAAGAGCATGGGCTGGCGGGACGTCGGCTACAACTTCCTCATCGACAAGTGCGGAAAGATCTACGAGGGCCGCGCCGGGGGCGTGGCGAGACCGGTCCTCGGCGCGCACACGCTTGGTTTCAACAGCAACAGCACGGGGATCGCCGTCCTCGGGTCGTACGGCGCCACCAAGCCGTCGAAGGCCGCGGTCAAGGCCATCGCCCGGCTGACCGCGTGGAAGCTGGGGTTGTACGGGGTCAACCCGAAGGGAAAGACCTATCTGACGTCGGCCGGCAGCAATCTCCACCGCAAGGGCAAGAAGGTACGACTGAACGTGATCTCGGGGCACCGGGACGGCTTCATCACCGAGTGCCCGGGACGCAAGCTCTACGGAAAGCTCGGCTCGGCCCGCTCCAAGGCGGCCCGCTACCAGGGCCGCTGAGTATCCGTCTCACCGCCGACGGGGGACAGGGGGGCGGGATGCCACACGGCCAACGAAGGCGCCACGGAACGGTCTGCATACACTGACCGGCCGAAAGACAGTTCGGCCGGTCCCGGCAGGAAGCAGAGACGACACGTGACAGAAGCGATCCTCCTGGTCGGCGGCAAGGGCACCCGGCTGCGCCCGCTCACGGTGCACACGCCCAAGCCCATGGTTCCGGCGGCCGGGGTGCCCTTCCTCACGCACCAGCTGGCCAGAGCGAGAGCCGCGGGCGTCGAGCACATCGTCCTGGCCACGTCCTATCTGGCCGAGGTCTTCGAGCCGTACTTCGGTGACGGCTCCGCGCTGGGACTCCACTTGGAGTACGTCACGGAGGAGGAGCCGCTCGGCACCGGCGGCGCCATCCGCAACGTGGCCTCCCGGCTGCACTCCGGCCCCGACGACCCGGTCCTGATCTTCAACGGCGACATCCTGACGGGCCTGGACATCCGGGCCCTCGTCGACACCCACGAGACGACCGGCGCGGACGTCTCCCTGCACCTCACCAAGGTCACGGACCCGCGCGCCTACGGCCTGGTCCCCACCGACGACACGGGCAGGGTGCTGGCGTTCCTGGAGAAGCCGCAGACTCCCGAGGAGATCGTCACCGACCAGATCAACGCGGGGGCGTACGTCTTCCGCCGCTCGGTCATCGACTCGATCCCGCTGGGCAGGCCGGTGTCGGTGGAGCGGGAGACCTTCCCCGGTCTGCTGTCGGCCGGCGCGCACCTCCAGGGCATGGTCGACTCGACGTACTGGCTGGACCTGGGCACCCCGGCGGCCTTCGTGCGGGGCTCGGCGGACCTGGTCCTCGGCCGGGCACCGTCGCCCGCCGTCCCGGGCCGCTGCGGCGACCGCCTCGTCCTGCCCACGGCCCAGGTCGCCGCCGACGCCAAGCTGTCGGGCGGCACGGTGGTGGGCGAGGGCGCCTTCGTCGCCGAGGGCGCGCGGATCTTCGGCAGCACGATCCTCCCGGGCGCGGTCATCGAGCCGGGCGCTGTCATCACCGACTCCCTGATCGGCACCCGGGCCCGCGTCGGCCAACGCTCGGTCCTCACGGGCACGGTCATCGGCGACGGCGCGGTGATCGGCGCCGACAACGAACTCCTGGAGGGCGCCCGCATATGGTGCGACGCCCGGATCCCGGCAGGAGCGGTGCGCTTCTCCTCGGACCAGTAGTCCGCATGGGGGCGGGGCCGCCCACCCAGGCGCCCCTGCCCCGCTCGTCGGCCGGGCGTCCTTGTCCCGCTTGTCGGCCGGGTGCCTTTGCTCCGCTTGTCGGGCGGGCGTTCTTGTCCTGCTTGTCGGCCGGGTGCCTTTGCTCCGCTTGTCGGGCGGGCGTTCTTGTCCTGCTTGTCTGCCGGGTGCCTTTGCTCCGCTTGTCGGGCGGGCGCCCTTGTCCCCCTCGTCTGCCGGGGGCCCTGTCCCGCCCAGCTACGGGATCCTGCCCCGCTCGACTGAGGGGATCATGTCTCAGCCCAGCCCAGCCCAGCCCAGCCCAGCCCAGCCCAGCCCAGCCCAGCCCAGCTCAGCCCAGCCGGGCTCAGCCCAGCCCGGCCGGGCTCAGCCCAGCCCAGCTCAGCCCGGCCCCCGGCCCAGCCCGCCCGGCCCGGCCCAGCCCGCCCGGCCCAGCCCGCCCGGCCCGGCCCAGCCCGCCCGGCCCAGCCCGCCCGGCCCAGCCCGCCCGGCCCAGCCCAGCCCGGCCGGGTCTGGGCCCGCTCCGGCCGGGCTGCGGGCACTGCCTCCGCGCTGCGGGCACTGCCTCCGCGCTGCGGTGCCCCGTCCCGCCGGCTGCGGGCATGCGTGCCGCCGGGGGGCGGCACGGGTGGGCGCAGCGGCACCCCGTTCCGCCGGGTTGCGCAACGCCCCCAGCACCGACGCCCCACACTTCGCCCCCCACCGTTCGTGCGGCAACGCGAGTACCAACGCCGGGCCAGCGGAGCCCACAGGTCACAACTGCCCGATATCCCACCGGGGCATCTTCGGTGCCCTGCGAGCCGGCACCCTCCCGCTCAGCAGGATCAGCCGGGCCGCCCGATGCCGCTGCCCCGCGTACGGCTCCAGCAGCTCCAGCATCACCGCGTCATCCGCGTCCCGGTTCCCGGCCAGCGCCCATCCCACGATCCCGGGCAGATGCAGATCCCCCACCGTCACCTCGTCCGCCGCCCCGTGACTGCGCTGCACCGTCTCCGCGGAGGTCCACGGCCCGATCCCCGGCACGAGTTCCAGCCGCGCCCGAGCCGCCCCGGGCTCCATCCCCACCGACTGTTCCAGCCGCGCGGCCACCCGCACCGCACGCAGGATCGTCGACGCCCGCTTGTTGTCGACCCCGGCCCGGTGCCACTCCCACGAAGGGATCAGGGCCCAGGTCCGAGGCGCGGGCATCACGTACATCCGTCCGGGCGCGGGCCCCGGCGCCGGCTCCCCGAACTTCCGCACCAGCAGCCGCCACGCCCGGTACGCCTCATCGGTCGTGACCTTCTGTTCCAGGATCGACGGGATCAAGGACTCCAGCACGAGCCCGCTCCGCGTCAGCCGCAACCCCGGCCGCCGATGCCGGGCCGACGCCAGCAGCCGGTGCCGCGGCACGAACGCCGACGGATCGTCCGCGGCCCCGAGCAGCTCGGGCAACCGCTCCAGCAGCCACGGTGCCCCGGGTCCCCAGGCCTCCCCGCGCACCCCACCGCCGTACGCGCACACCCGCAGTGTCCCGGGCCCGGCCGGAGTGAGACTGGCCCGCCACACCGACCCGTCCGGCATCGCCCGGAACGTCGGGTCCCCGGGCCCGCGCCGCAGCGGCCCCAGCACCAGGCCGAGATCCAGCGGCCCGTCCGGCACCCACTCGCGCACCCGCCCCGGCCCCACGGCCTGCCGCGGTATTCCGGGGGGTACGGCGACTTGCCCGCCGCGCACCGTCGTACGCGTGGGCCGCGGAGCGAACCGTCCTGCCATGAATGAAGTCCCCGGGATCCGAAAGAGCAGCCCTACGAGGGTAGGCCCCGCCCGGCACCTGTCACCGCACCTCGATGAAGGCCCCCGCGTCACGCCCGGGCCGGGGCCGCGGCTCCTCCGCGGGGTGCCCGACCGCCACCGCCCCCATCGGGTCCCAGTCCGCCGGCAGCTCCAGCACCTCGCGCACCACGTCCCGGCAGAACATCGTCGACGACACCCACGCCGAGCCCAGCCGCTCCCCGGCCAGCGCGACCAGGAAATTCTGCACGCCGGCACCCGCGGCGACCACGAACATCTCCCGTTCGGCCCCGTCCCGTCGCGCGTCGCCGTACGTATGGGAGCCGTCCATGACCAGGCAGGGGACGACGAGATGGGGCGCGTTGCGCAACACGTCCCCGCGGCGGACGCGCTGGGCGATGGACTCCTCCGTCTTGCCGTCCCGCCGCAGATCGGCGATCCACGCGTCCCGCATGGCGTCGAGCAGGCGCCTCCGCGACTCCGGCGACTCCAGCAGCACGAACCGCCAGGGGGTGGTGTGGTGCGGTGCCGGCGCCGTGACGGCGGCGGCCACGGCCCGGCGTACGGCACCCGTGTCGACTGGTTCGTCCGTGAAAGCCCGGACCGTGCGCCGCTGGGTCACGGCCAGCCGGACCGCCTCGGAGGTGCCGAGGCGGAACATGTCGTCGCGGGCGCCGCGGACCATGGCCCGCGCTCCCTCGCCGCCGTCGCCCTCCGCCACCAGGTGTGCGAGCCCGCGCACCACGGCGACGGGAAGCCCCGCGGCCTTGCCCTTGACGAGGTCCCCCGCGGCGGCGAGTTCATCGGCCGTGGCGACGACCGTGGCGCTGAGCGGATTGCCGTGAGCGTCCGAGCCGCCGCGCAGGTCGTCGAGCACGCGCACTCCGGCGGCGCCGATCGCGACATCCGTGAGCCCGGCGCGCCAGGGCCGCCCGAACGTGTCGGTCACGATCACCCCGACGTCGACGCCGAGGGTGTCCCGCAGCCCGTCGCGAATGGCGCGGGCGGAGGCGTCCGGGTCCTCGGGCAGCAACAGCACCGTCCCGGACCGGGTGTTGGACGCGTCGACCCCGGCCGCGGCCATGACCAGGCCCTGCCGGTTCTCCACGATCCGCAGGCTGCCGCGACGGGCGACCACCCGTACGGTCTCCGCGTCGATCGCGGCCTCCCGGTCGGCGGCCCGGACGATCCGGCCCTCGGCCTTGGACACGATCTTCGAGGTGACGAGCAGCACGTCCCCGTCGGCCAGCCCGGGCTCGGCGGCCGCGATCAGCTTGGCCAGATCGTCCCCGGCCGCGACCTCCGGTATCCCGCCCACGGCCCACACCCGGTACCCGTCGGCGCCCCGCTCCTCACCGGTGACCTCCGCGCTCACGCCGCACGCACCTCCTCGGCCAGCGCCAGCGCCTCCTGGGCCATGCGCGCGGTGGCGTCGGTGTCGCTCATCATCAGCGGTACGGCCCGGCAGCGGATCCCGGCCGCCTCGACCTGCTCCACCGCACCCGCGTCCACCGAGTCGACGAGCCAGCCGTCCAGCAGGCCCGAGCCGTAGTGCTCGGCCACCGCCGTCGCGGTCGACTCGACGCCCACGGCGGCGAGCACCTTGTCGGCCATGCCCCGCACGGGCGCGTCACCGACGATGGGGGAGAGCCCGACGACCGGCACCCCGGCGTCGGCGATCGCCTCCCGGATGCCGGGCACGGCGAGGATCGTGCCGATCGACACGACCGGGTTGGACGGCGGGAAGAGGATCACGTCCGCCTCGGCGATGGCCTCCAGGACACCCGGCGCGGGCTTCGCCTGATCGGCTCCCACCGGCACCACCGCCCGGGCGGGCACCGAGGCGCGCAGCCGCACCCAGTACTCCTGGAAGTGGACCGCCTTGGTCTCGCCGTCGATCTCGACGGCCACATGCGTCTCGACGCGGTCGTCGGACATGGGGATCAGCCGCACGCCCGGCTTCCAGCGGTCGCACAGCGCCTCCGTCACCGCGCTCAGCGGGTATCCGGCGCCGATCATCTGCGTCCGCACGATGTGCGTGGCGAAGTCCCGGTCGCCCAGGCCGAACCACTCGGGCCCGACGCCGTACCCCGCGAGTTCCTCCTTGAGGTGGAAGGTCTCGTCGGCGCGACCCCAGCCCTGCTCCTCGTTGATGCCACCGCCGAGCGTGTACATCACCGTGTCGAGGTCCGGGCAGACCTTCAGCCCGAAGAGGTGGATGTCGTCCCCGGTGTTGCCGATGACCGTGATGTCCGCGTCCGGGACGGCCCGCTTCAGACCACGCAGGAACCGGGCACCGCCGATGCCGCCTGCCAGAACCACAATGCGCATGGGAGTCAGTCTTGCAGGCGCCTGCGACAAGCGGTCGGCGCCCGCGAGATCCGGCCGCCGCCCACGGCATCCGGTCAGGGGGTCAGGGGGTCAGAACACCCGGCACGGTCCGGGCCTCGCAGTGCGGGGCCGTGTGCATCGGCATCTCGGTGAGGCCCGGGTAGTAGACGTGCAGGCTCACCGCCGGTTCCAGTGCGTCGTTCACCACCTCGTGCACGTACCCCGGCGCGAACACGCGCTGCGCGCCCGCGCGCAGGGCGCGCGTGCCCCGCTCCGTGCGCTCAGTCAGCGTGCCCTCCAGGACGGTCAGCACACCGGAGGAGCGGCCGTGGTCGTGCAGCCCGCTGCCCTGCCCGGGCACCCAGGACAGCAGCCACACCTCGTAACCCGGGCCGGTGCGCAGCCGGTGGTACCAGCGGCTGACCGCGTCGTAGCGGACGAGGTGCGCCCACTGGGAGCGGTCCTCGGCGAGGGAGCGGGCCAGTCCGACGAACTCGGCGACGGTGGCCGGGTGCTCGCGCGGGGTCTGGAGGAGGTGGGTGACTTCGAGGATGTCACCGGCGATCTGGAGGTCGCTGTCGCTGTTCATGGGGTGCGTGGTTCCTCAGTGAAAGAAGGTCAGAGGGAACGAAAGGCCGAGACACGGGTGGCTCGGCCTTCAGCTGGAGCGGGTGTGGCTCAACAGCTGGGACAGCAACAGCTACAGCGAGCGCGGGCAGCACCGTGGGACCCGGCGGTGCGGGTCGAGGTGGATGCCAAGTTCGCGAGCATGCCCACAAGGACACCGGTTCACACCTTCACTGTCAACCCGACACCCGGTATGTGGGATGTGGTTCACCTCATCCGGTCGATCGCTCAGATGAAAGGTTTGTTCATGGCCCACCCGGGACACATGGCGTCCAACCGGGCGCACAAACCCCGTTGCGTGGTCGTGATCCAACTGTGATCCGTTGCGCTTCGATGTGCGTGTCGGAACGAGATCGAACTCCTGGGCGTCCTTCCCTGTAGAGGTCTGCGAGGGGTCCGGCGGAAGACGTGAGCCCTCAGGGGCTCTGTCTGTGTGTCAGATTTATGGTGATTTGAACACTTTCCGCATGGGCTTGGTTCCGCAGAGTGAATCAGGGGCCCAATAGCAGATCTCGGCTTGACTCGCCCGGAGCCGCACACTTGTAATTTCACTCGTGTCGTTCAGCCGGAATCGGTAACGGCTAGATCACGGGGACGCGAAAGACAGACGAGGGGCGCACATGACCGAGACGGTGCAGCAACTGCTGGTCGACGACGCGGACGAGGAGCTCGGCTGGCAGGAGCGCGCGCTGTGCGCCCAGACCGACCCCGAGTCCTTCTTCCCCGAGAAGGGCGGCTCGACCAGAGAGGCCAAGAAGGTCTGCCTCGCCTGCGAGGTCCGCTCCGAGTGCCTGGAGTACGCCCTCGCCAACGACGAGCGATTCGGCATCTGGGGCGGCCTGTCCGAGCGGGAGCGCCGCCGGCTGAAGAAAGCGGCCGTCTGACCCCCCACCCCTCTTCGTGAACGGCCCGTCGTCATGGGTTGTCCACAGGCGGCGGGCCCCTTGCTGCGCAGCCGATAGTGTGGTCGCTCGTCCGAGACGCCGCGCCGCCCCCACCGGGCGCAGGCGTCCACCGCAGTCCACCGAACCGGGGCCCGTACCTCGATGTCCGTGCACAGCCACCCGGCAGCCCATCACGACACCGCTGCCACACCTGAGTTCCCGCGTCATGTGGTGACGGCGGTCCTCGTCTCCCACGACGGCGCCCGCTGGCTGCCCGACGCGCTCGCCGGACTGCTCGGCCAGGAGCGGCCCGTCCAGTACGCGATGGGCGCCGACACCGGCAGCTCGGACGCCTCCGCACAGCTGGTCACGGACGCGCTCGGCGCCGACCGGGTGCTGCACCTCGCCCGCCGCACCGGCTTCGGCCAGGCCGTCGAGGAGTGCGACCGCACCGCACCGGTCCTCACTCCGGACGAGCTGCCGTATCTGAAGCGCCCCAGCGGCTGGGACCCGGTCACGCGCTCGTGGCGCGACGACGCCTACGACCTGCCCGAGCTCCCGCACGGCGAGCCGGTGCAGTGGCTGTGGCTGCTGCACGACGACTGCGCCCCGGACCCGGACGCCCTGGCCCAGCTGCTGCGGGTCGTGGACAACGAGTACGAGCTGGGCCGCGAGGACGTGGCCGTCGTCGGCCCCAAGCTCCGCGGCTGGTACGACCGGCGCCAGCTGCTGGAAGTCGGCGTCTCCATCGCCAACTCAGGCCGCCGCTGGACCGGCCTGGACCGCCGTGAGCAGGACCAGGGCCAGCACGACCACGTCCGGACCGTGCTGTCGGTGTCCACCGCCGGCATGCTCGTCCGCCGCGACGTCTTCGAGCAGCTCGGCGGATTCGACCGCCACCTGCCCCTCATGCGCGACGACGTCGACCTGTGCTGGCGCGCGCACGCGGCCGGCTACCGCGTCCTGGTCGCCCCCGAGGCGGTCGTCCGGCACGCCGAGGCCTCCAGCCGCGAGCGCCGCACGGTCGACTGCGTGGGCCGTACGGCGGCCTCTCCGCACAAGGTCGACAAGGCCGGCGCCGTCTACACCCTGCTGGTCAACGCGCGTACGGCCGTGCTCCCCTGGGTGATGCTGCGCATCGTGCTCGGCACGCTGCTGCGGACCGTGGCCTACCTCGTGGGCAAGGTCCCCGGACAGGCCGTCGACGAGATCCGCGGCCTGATGAGCACCCTGCTCAGGCCCGAGCGGATCCTCGCCGGGCGGCGCGGCAGGGGCGCACCCCGGATCGACAAGGGCGAGCTGCGGGCACTGTTCCCGCCGCCCGGCGCGACCGTCCGTGTCACCGTCGAGCAGGTCGCGAGCAGCCTCGTCGGCCGCTCCGACGCGGAAGTCGCCGCCGGCGCGGGACGGCACGGCGGCGCCGTCGAGTCGGGCCCCGGCGGCGACGACGCCGACTTCCTGGAGATCGAGCAGTTCGCCCGGCTCAAGCGCATCGCGCGCAAGCCGGGCCCGGTGCTCTTCCTGGTGCTGCTGCTCGTCTCCCTGGCCGCCTGCCGCCAGCTCCTCGGCGGCGGCGCGCTCGCGGGCGGCGCCCTGCTGCCCGCCCCGGCCGACTCCGGCGAGCTGTGGGCACGCTACCTGGATGCCTGGCACCCGGTCGGCGCCGGCGGCACCTCGCCCGCGCCGCCGTACCTCGCGCTCGTGGCGATGCTGGCGTCCCTGCTGTTCGGCTCGGCCGGTCTCGCCGTCACGGTCCTGCTCGTCTGCTCGGTGCCGCTGGCCGGCGTCACCGCCTACTTCGCCTCCCGCCCGCTCGTCGAGTCCCGGCTGCTGCGCGCCTGGGCGGCCGTCGTCTACGCCTTCCTGCCCGCCGCCACCGGCGCTCTCGCCGGCGGCCGTATCGGCACCGCCGTCCTGGCCGTGCTGCTGCCGCTCATCGCCCGCGCGGGCATCGCGGCCGCCGGCCTGGCCAACGCCGGCGGAGCCCGCGGCAGCTGGCGCGCCACCTGGGCGTACGCGCTGCTGCTGACCATCACCACCGCCTTCACGCCGATCGTGTGGCCCATCGCGCTGCTCCTCGGCATCGGAGTGCTGGTGCTGCGCCGGACCGACATCACGGCCTACGGACTGCGGTTCCTCGCCCAGCTCGGCACCCCCCTGCTGCTGCTCGCGCCCTGGTCGCTGACGCTGCTGCCGTTCGGCTTCCTCAAGGAAGCGGGCCTGGAGTACGGCCCCTCCGCCGCCTCCCCCCTCGACCTGCTCGGCGCCAGCCCGGGCGGCCCCGGCACCGTCAGCGGCCTCATGCTCTTCGGCATCGTGCTGGCCGCCCTGGCCGCCCTGGTGCGCTCCGAACGCCAGGCGGGCATCTGGACGGCCTGGACGGTCGCCCTGATCGGCTTCGTCTTCGCGGTCCTGGCCAACGGCTCCGCCTGGGCCGGCCCGGCGACCCTCGTCTACGGCATCGCCCTCCTGGCGGCCGCCGCGCTCGGCGCCGACGGGGCACGCGCGCGGGTGGCCGAGCAGAGCTTCGGCTGGCGCCAGCCGGTCGCCGTGCTGATCGCCTTCGCCTCGGCCGCCGGCCCGCTGCTCATCGCCGCCGGCTGGATGATCCGCGGCGCCGACGGCCCCCTGGAGCGGCGCGACGCGACCCAGGTGCCCGCGTTCGTCGCCGAGGAGAGCGGCACCCGCGACCAGGCCCGCACTCTCGTCCTCGACAGCGACTCCGTCGCCCGCGTCGGCTACATGCTGGTCCGCGGTTCGGGCGCCCGCCTCGGGGACGGCGAGATCGCCGCGGCCGACGGCGAGAACGGCAGGCTCGACAAGGTCGTCGCCAACCTGGTCGCCGGTTCCGGCGCGGACCAGGCCGACCAGCTCGGCGGCTTCGCCGTGCGCTACGTCCTCGTCCACCAGGGCGCGCCCCGCGAGGTCACCCGCGTCCTGGACGCCACACCCGGTCTGACCCGGCTCAGCCAGCAGGACGGCGGCGCGCTGTGGCGCGTCAACCGGGAGGTCGCGCGCGCCACGATCGTCCCCGCTTCCGGATCCGGCACCCCGCGGCCCGTCGCCGCCGGGCCCGTCGACATCCACACCACGATCCCGGCGGGTGCCGGCGGACGCGTGCTGCGCCTCGCCGACTCGGCCTCCGACGGCTGGTCCGCCACGCTCGACGGCAAGCCGCTGACCCGCACCACGGTCGACGGCTGGGCCCAGGGCTTCGAACTCCCCGCGGGCGGAGGCAGGCTGGACGTCACCTACGACGACCCGATCGGCCACACGGCCTGGCTGTGGGCCCAAGGGCTCCTCGCCCTCGTCCTCGTGGTGCTCGCCCTGCCCGGCCGACGCCGTGACATCGACGACGACCTCCCCGAGGAGCCGGCCGTCCCGGCCGAGGCCGTCGCCGGCGAGGGCCGCCGCGCCCGCCGTCTGCGCGCCCAGGCGGAAGCCGAGGCCGAGGCCGAAGGAACCGCCGGATCCGAGGAGTTCCCGCCCCCGCAGCCGGAGCAGCCGCCGGCGGCGGTGCCGCAGCAGCAGAACTACGGTGAGTGGGACAACGCCGCCTACCAGGGCGGCGAGTACGCGGGTTACGGCGAGCAGTACCAGAACGCCCCCTACCCGGCGGACGCCTACGGGCAGCAGTACCAGGCAGACCCGTACGAGGGCGGCCAGTACGACCCGTACGCCTACGGCGGCCAGGACCAGACGCCGGTCGCGCCGTACGACCAGCAGGGCTACGACCAGGCCTACCAGCAGGGCTACGGCACGCCGTACGACCCGGCGCAGCAGCACCACCCCCACGGCACGGGCAGTGAGCGTCCCGACGGGAGCCAGCAGTGAACCGCACCACCCTGTCCCTGATCGCCGGCGCGACCGCGCTCGCCGCCGTCACCGGCTTCGCCGCGCTGTCCCAGCCGGACGCCCCGGCCCCGGAGACCGCCGCCGGGGCGGCCGCCCAACTGCCCGTGGAGCGCACGAGCCTGCTGTGCCCCGCGCCCAGCACGTCCGACCTCGCCGAGACGTCCTACACGTCCTTCACACCCGTCACGAAGGGCGCCGAGAGCGGCGGCAAGGCCGAACTGAGGGCAGCCGCCCAGGAGTCGGCGGACGCTCCGGCCGACGGCACGGACAAAGGCAAGGGCGAGGACGACGGGAAGTCCGGCAAGGACAAGCCCGCCGAGCCCGTGCTGACTCCCCGGGAGCCCGGCAAGCCGGTCACCGGCGACAGCTCCGGCGGCGACGCGCCCGCGCTCGTCGCGACCGCGGACGGCAGGTTCGCACCCGGCTGGACGGTCCAGGAGACGACCGAGGTCGCCGCGGGGACCGGGCGTGGCCTCCAAGGCGTCAACTGCACCGCGCCGGACACCGACTTCTGGTTCCCCGGCGCCAGCACGGACGCCGACCGCACCGACTACGTCCACCTGACGAACCCCGACGACTCGCCCGCCGTGGTCGACATCGAGCTCTACGGCAAGGACGGCGCCTTGAAGTCCGCGGTGGGGGAGGACATCACGGTCCAGCCGCACTCCAGCGAGCCGGTCCTGCTGTCCACCCTCGTCGACGAGCGGCAGACCGACCTCACCGTGCATGTCAACGTCCGCAGCGGACGCGTCGGCGCCGCCGTGCAGGCCTTGGACGACAAGCTCGGCGGCGACTGGCTGGCCGCGTCCACGGACCCCTCGGGCAGCCTGGTCCTGCCCGGCATCCCCAAAGATGCAACCTCCGTGCGCCTGGTCGCCTTCACCCCCGGCGACGCCGACGCCGACCTGAAGGTGCGCCTGGCGTCCCCCTCCGGGCTGATCACCCCGGCCGGGCACGAGACGGTGCACGTCAAGGCCGGCATGACGACCGGCGCCGACCTGGGCGATGTCACCCGCGGCGAGGCGGGCTCCCTGGTGCTGACCCCGACGGACCGGTCCGTGCCGGTCGTGGCGGCCCTGCGGGTCGTCCGCGGCAAGGGCGACAAGCAGGAGACGGCATTCATCCCGGCCACCCGCCCCGTCGGCACGCGCGCGACGTCCGCGGACAACAGCGGCAAGGGCAGCACGCTGTCCCTGACGGCCCCCGGTGCCGCCGCCACGGTCAAGGTCACCGCCTCGGCCGGCAGCGAGGGTGGCACCCCGGTGTCGAAGACGTACACGATCAAGGGCGGCACGACCCAGGACATCGAGCCCCCGGCCCCCGGCGGTCTCAAGGGCACCTACGCGCTCACGGTCGAACCGGTCTCCGGCGGCCCGGTCTACGGGGCCCGCACCCTTGCGGCGACCGAGGGCGGCGTCCCCGCCTTCACCGTGCAGACGCTGCCGGACGACCGGGGGACGGTGGCCGTACCGGAGGCGGACGAGGACCTGTCGGTGCTCCAGAAGTAGAACCTCCGGCCGGCGTCCGTCTCAGCCCTGGTCCTCGCCATAGCGCGGATCCACCGTCTCCGGCGTCAGGCCCAGCAGCTCGGCGACCTGCTCCACGACGATCTCGTGCACCAGCGCCGCCCGCTCGTCGCGCCCCTTGGTGCGGATCTCGACCGGCCGCCGGTAGACGACCACGCGCGCGGGGCGGCCCTCGCGTGCGCTGATCGTGCCGCCGAGCGGCACCGCCTCGTCGTTCCAGGCCTGGCCGGGCCTGTCGAGCCGGGGCACCTCCAGGACCAGGAAATCGATGTCGGCGAGCTGCGGCCACCGCCGTTCCAGGCGCTCCACGGAGTCCTGCACGAGATCGGCGAACGCGTCCGCACGGCTCGCGGCGAGCGGCACCTGCGGCGGTGCGATGGGGCCGCGCATGCCCCGTCCGTGGCGATCACGGCGGCGGGGCCCGGGGGCGGCGGCACGGGGCGTTACGGGCTTGTCCATCACTGGTGAAGGGTAGTCCCCGCCGCGCCCCGGCACCCGGCACCGCACGGTGGCACGGACCGCTTCCGGCCGACCCGCGGGGCATGTCGTCACATGACCGTTCAAGCCAAGATCGGGCTCAAATTCGTATCTCGCCGAGACCGGTGAGCACACGGCAATTGAGGGTTTTGTGCCGACTCGTGTCCGCTCGCGAGGCTGTCCGGCACCCCGGACGGCGACGTCCGGGCAGGTCGGCAAGGTGCGCCCGAAGGAGTGTGTGGGACGTTTCACAGCACGACACGGTGGGGTGACCTCGTGGAGAGTCGTCGCGGCCCGCTCAAGAGTGCGGTACCGTCCAACATCGTGAGCCCTGTACGTCGCTGTTCGCGCACCGCTTGCGGCCGTCCCGCCGTCGCGACGCTGACGTACGTCTACGCCGACTCGACCGCGGTCCTCGGTCCGCTCGCCACCTACGCCGAACCCCACTGCTACGACCTGTGCGCCGAGCACTCCGAGCGCCTCACCGCCCCGCGCGGCTGGGAGGTCGTCCGGCTTCTCGACGCTTCGGCCCCCGCCCGCCCCAGCGGCGACGACCTGGAAGCGCTCGCGAACGCCGTCCGTGAGGCGGCACGTCCGCAGGAGCGGGCGGCCGAGGCCGGCGGCGGAGGCCGCAGGGCCGACCCCATGGAGGTCGCGCGCCGCGGACACCTCCGCGTCCTGCGCTCGCCCGACAACTGACCGCATCCTCGTTCCTCCACCGGCGCACCCATGGGCGCCGGCTTGGCGCGGACATGGCTATTCCGTGACCATGGGAAACCGCTTTCACGAGGGGCACACCGGTCGTCGCTCTCCCGGGTGACCGGGCTGCCGCTCGGCTCCGTGGCGTCCGTGGTGAGCCGTGAGACCCGCTGCTGGCCCTCGTGGTGTCCCTCGTGCTCGCCCGGCTCGTGGACGGCCGTCAAGGACTGGCTCGCCGGAACCACCCCCACCCACGACTGGCCCTTCCTGAACGTCACCGGTCCCGACGGCGAACCGGTCGGCGGCGACGTCATCAGCGGGCCCGTCGTGTCGACCGGCGGCACGCTCTGTCCTGCTCGCCGGGATCCGGCTCGCCGGAGCCACCCCCACGTGTCGACCGGCGGCACGCTCTGTCCTGCTGGCTGGGCTCCGGCTCGCCGGAGCCACGCCCACGTGTCGACCGGCGGCACGCTCTGTCCTGCTCGCCGGGATCCGCACGGCCGTCGTCATCGGCGTACCCGCGCGCGGGGCGGTACAGAAGCGGCTCGCCACCGTCCGCGAGCTGCGCCCCGCGATCCTGACCGTGACGTCCGTCCTCGCGCTCGCTGCGTCATGAACCTCTCCGGGCAGGCGGCGACCACCGGCCACCGCGTGGCGGCGGCCGGCGCCGGGCTCGCCTTCCTGTCGCCCGTCCCCGGCTGGTTCGGTGTCACCGTGACCGGCTCGGCACCTCGGCCAACGCCCTCTTCGGCGTCCTCCCGGTCACCGCGGCCCGCGAGTGCGGCCTGGCGCTGGGGATGTGATGTGCCTGATCGCCGTCGGCCAGAGCACCCCGGTGCTGGACTGGATGCCGCCTGACCTGAGATCACGGCTGGGAGTCCTCCTGGCGTCCGCCCAGCGCGCCGTCGGTGGGCGAGGGTAGTTTGGGCGGACCGACAGTACTTTTCCAGGAAGGTTGGCCGTGGCTGCTGATCTGTCGCAGGTCGTGAAGGCGTACGACGTACGCGGGGTCGTTCCCGACCAGTGGGACGAGTCCCTCGCCGAGCTTTTCGGAGCGGCCTTCGTGCGGGTCACCGGCGCGAGCGCCATCGCGACCGGGCACGACATGCGGCCCTCCTCACCGGGCCTGTCGCGTGCCTTCGCACGCGGGGCGGCCGCGCTGGGCGCGGACGTGACGGAGATCGGCCTGTGCTCGACGGACCAGCTGTACTACGCCTCGGGCGCGCTGAACCTGCCGGGCGCCATGTTCACCGCCTCCCACAACCCGGCGCAGTACAACGGCATCAAGATGTGCCGCTCGGGAGCCGCCCCGGTCGGCCAGGACACCGGCCTCGCGCAGATCCGCGAACTGGTGGAGGGGTGGAGCCAGTCGGGCGCCCCGGAGCCGGCCGGCCGGGCGGGCACCATCACCGGCCGCGACACATTGCCGGACTACGCGGCACACCTGCGCTCCCTGGTCGACCTGACCTGTATCCGCCCCCTGAAGGTCGTCGTCGACGCGGGCAACGGCATGGGCGGGCACACGGTCCCCGAGGTCTTCGCAGGCCTGCCCCTGACGCTGGTCCCGATGTACTTCGAGCTCGACGGCACCTTCCCCAACCACGAGGCCAACCCCCTCGACCCCGCCAACCTCGTCGACCTGCAGAAGCGGGTCCGCGAGGAGGACGCCGACCTGGGCCTCGCCTTCGACGGCGACGCCGACCGCTGCTTCGTCGTCGACGAGCGCGGCGAGCCGGTCTCCCCGTCGGCGATCACCGCCCTGGTCGCCACCCGCGAACTGGCCCGGAACGGCGGCAAGGGCACGATCATCCACAACCTGATCACGTCCTGGTCCGTCCCGGAGGTCGTCCAGGAGAACGGCGGCAGCCCGGTCCGCACCCGCGTGGGCCATTCCTTCATCAAGGCCGAGATGGCCCGCACCGGCGCGATCTTCGGCGGCGAGCACTCCGCGCACTACTACTTCCGCGACTTCTGGAACGCCGACACGGGCATGCTGGCCGCCCTCCACGTACTGGCGGCGCTCGGCGGCCAGGACGGCCCCCTCTCCTCCCTCGTCGCCCAGTACGACCGCTACGCCGGCTCCGGGGAGATCAACTCCACGGTCGCCGACCAGCAGGCCCGCCTCGCCGCGATCCGCTCCGCGTACGGGGCCCGCGAGGGCATCACCCTCGACGAACTCGACGGCCTCACCGTCTCCGCCACCGACTGGTGGTTCAACGTCCGCCCCTCCAACACGGAACCGCTGCTGCGCCTGAACGCGGAGGCGAAGGACGCCGAGACGATGGCCAGGGTGCGCGACGAGGTACTGGGAATCATCAGGGGCTGAGGCCCCACCCCCACCGGCGGTAATCTGACCAGGCACGACCCCAAGCGCCCGCACCTCGAAGGAAACCCCTATGCCCCTCGAATCCGGCCTCCTCGAGATCCTCGCCTGCCCGGCCTGCCACGCCCCCCTCACGGAGGAGGACAGCGAGCTGATCTGCACCGACACCGCCTGCGGCCTGGCCTACCCGGTCCGCGACGGCATCCCCGTCCTCCTTGTCGACGAGGCCCGCCGCCCCGCGTGACCGAGGGGCGCACGCAGCCGCGCGCGCCCGTACGCACCCGTGCGACACCCCGGTGCACATAGCTCCCGGCACAGCGGGCACGATCCAGGACACCTCTTAACGGACCCCGGCGATGGGAAGTTGCCGCCCATGCTCGACGAATCGCTGCTCGACTCCCCGGAGGGCCTCGCCGAGGCCGACCACCGCGGGCTGCTCCGCGGCGCCGCAGAAGCCGGTGCCCGCGTGCGCACCGCCGCCCGCCACGCCGCCGAGGCGGGCGTCAACGACCTCAAGCCGGACGGCCGGCCCCGCGCCGTCCTCATCGCCGGTCCGGGTGCCGCCGCCACCCACGCCGCCGACCTCATCGGCACCCTCGCCGGCGCGGGCAGTCCGGTCACCCGCCTCGCCCCCACCGGCGTCGCCCCCGCCGCGGGCGCCCTGCGCTGGGAACTGCCCGGCTGGGTCGGCTCCGTGGACCTCCTGCTGATCACCACCCCGGACGGCACCGAACCCGGCCTGTCCCTGCTCGCCGAGCAGGCCTACCGCCGGGGCTGCACCGTCGTCGCCGTCGCGCCCGCCCGTACCCCGCTCGCCGACGCCGTCGCCGGCGTGCACGGCCTGTTCGTCCCCATGGCGACCGCCCCGTACGACCAGGACGAGCCGCTCGCCGCGTCCGCCCCCGGTGTCCTGTGGGCCCTGCTCACCCCGCTGCTCGCGCTGCTGGACCGTGCGGCCGTGCTCGACGCCCCGCCGGACGTCCTCGGCAAGGTCGCCGACCGTCTCGACCGCGTCGCCGAGCGCTGCGGCCCCGCCATCGCCACGTACAGCAACGCCGCCAAGACTCTGGCCGCCGAGCTCGCCGACGCGCTCCCGGTCGTCTGGACCGAGGGCACCTCGGCCGGACCCGCGGGCCGCCGCTTCGCCGCCGCCCTCGCCGAACTGTCCGGTACCCCCGCGGTCGTGGCCGAGCTGCCCGAGGCCCTCGCCGCCCACGGCGCCCTGCTCGCCGGCCCACTGGCCGCCAGCGCCGACCCCGAGGACTTCTTCCGCGACCGCGTCGAAGAACCGCCCGCCTTGCACGCGCGCGTGGTGCTGCTGCGTGACCGCCCCATCGGCGGCCTCACCGCCGCCCCCGGCGCCCGCGACCTCGCGCTCAGCCACGACACACCGATCAGCGAGCTGGAACCGGAGGAGGGCGGCGAACTGGAGACCCTCGCGGAACTGATCGCCATCACGGATTTCGCCGCCGTTTACCTGGCGCTCGCTTCGAGGGCCTGATCTTGCCGGGGACACCCTGACGCGCCCGCGTCCCGCACCACGCAGAGAGAACCCCCATGGACCGCCTCGACAACACCATCCGCCCCTACGCCTGGGGTTCCCCGACCGCGATCCCTCAGCTGCTCGGCGTCGAACCGACCGGCGAGCCGCAGGCGGAGATGTGGATGGGCGCGCACCCGGGCGCACCCTCGCGCACCGGCCGGGGCACGCTCGTCCAGGTCGTCGAAGCCGACCCCGAGAAGGAACTCGGGCCCGCCGCCGTGGCCAAGTTCGGCCCCCGGCTGCCCTTCCTCCTCAAGATCCTCGCCGCCGGCGCCCCGCTCTCCCTCCAGGTCCACCCCGACCTCGCGCAGGCGCGAGAGGGCTACGCGGACGAGGAGCGGCGCGGCGTCCCCGTGGACGCCCCGCACCGCAACTACAAGGACGCCAACCACAAGCCCGAACTGATCTGCGCCCTCACCGAGTTCGACGGTCTGTGCGGCTTCCGCGACCCGCTGGAGGCCGCGGCCCTGCTCGACGACCTGGGCGTCGACTCCCTCAAGCCTTACGTCGACCTGCTGCACGCCCACCCCGAGGGCGCCGCCCTGCGCGAGGTCCTCACGGCGATCCTCACCGCCGACCCCGACGAGATGTCCCGCACGGTCGCGGACGCGGCGACCGCCTGCGCCCGCCTCGGCGGCGCCTACGCCCCCTACGTCGACATCGCCCACCACTACCCGGGCGACCCCGGCGTCATCGCCGCGATGCTGCTGAACCATGTGCGGCTCCAGCCCGGCGAGGCCCTCTACCTCGGCGCCGGCGTCCCGCACGCCTACCTCGACGGCCTCGGCGTGGAGATCATGGCCAACTCCGACAACGTCCTGCGCTGCGGCCTGACGCCCAAGCACGTCGACGTCCCCGAACTCCTGCGCATCGTCCGCTTCCGCCCCGGCGACCCCGGCGTCCTGCGCCCGGAGGCCTCCCCGGACGGCGAGGAGGTCTACGAGACGCCCATCGACGAGTTCCGCCTCTCCCGCTACGTCCTCCCCGAGGCGGGCGCCGCCCACGACCTCACCCGGCCGACCCCGCAGATCCTGCTCTGCACGGCCGGCACCGTCCGGGCCGGCGAGCACGACCTGGCCCCCGGTGAGTCCGTCTTCGTCCCGGCCGGTGAAAAGGCTGAAGTGTCCGGAACGGGAACGCTCTTCCGGGCCACGGTCGTCGCGTGACCGTTTCGACGGCCCCGTGCTGGTGACCTGACTCACCGCTGCCGCGGCGGGCTGCAACAATGGCCCACCGTCAAGCACGGGCAAAGCCACGGGCGCGCACCAAGGCGGGCGTCCGGGCCCTGGAACGGCATACGAAGGGACAACGCGGACATATGAGCGCGTCAGGCGGTACCAAGGCGATCGTGGCGGCATTGGCCGCCAACCTTGCCATCGCGGTAGCGAAGTTCGTGGCGTTCCTCTTCAGCAACTCGTCGTCGATGCTCGCCGAGTCCGTCCACTCGCTCGCGGACTCGGGCAACCAGGCCCTGCTCCTGCTGGGCGGCAAGAAGGCGAAGCGCGAGGCCACCCCGGAACACCCCTTCGGCTACGGCCGTGAGCGCTACATCTACGCCTTCCTCGTCTCCATCGTGCTCTTCTCGGTCGGCGGCATGTTCGCCCTCTACGAGGGCTACGAGAAGATCAAGCACCCGCACGAACTGACGAACTGGTACTGGCCGGTCGGCGTCCTGGTCTTCGCGATCATCGCCGAGACCTTCTCCTTCCGCACGGCCATCAAGGAGTCCAACGTCCTGCGGGGCAAGCGCTCCTGGAATGAGTTCGTCCGCCACGCCAAGGCCCCCGAGCTCCCGGTCGTCCTCCTGGAGGACCTGGGCGCCCTCGTCGGCCTCATCCTCGCGCTCGGCGGCGTGGGTCTCGCCCTGCTCACCGGCGACAGCGTGTGGGACGGCATCGGCACCCTCTGCATCGGCATCCTGCTCATCGTGATCGCCCTGGTCCTCGCCGCCGAGACCAAGTCGCTGCTGCTCGGCGAGTCCGCCGGCATCGAGGAGACCCGGAAGATCGAGGCCGCCGTCGTCGACGGCGACACCGTCACCCGCATCATCCACATGCGCACGCTGCACCTCGGCCCCGAGGAACTCCTCGTCGCCGCCAAGATCGCCGTCCAGCACGACGACACGGCCACCGAGATCGCCGCCGCCATCGACGCCGCCGAGGCCCGCATCCGCGAAGCCGTCCCGATCGCCCGCGTGATCTACCTCGAGCCGGACGTCTTCAGCGAGCGGGAAGCCGCCAAGGGCCCCGACCCCGAGGCCTCCCCGGGCGGCCCGGCTCCCCACCCCACCGAGCACTGACCCCTTCCTCTCCGGCCCACGGGGCCCGCCGAACCACCCGGCGGGCCCCGTCCGGCTTTCCCGGCCCCCATCACCATCACCGGCCGTCGCCGCCACGCCCCGCCGTCCGCACCGTCCCCCGATCCGTCACATGATCGGCTCGATGTGTTTCCCGGCGGACTGGGGATCGCACCCGCCCCCGGTGTAGCTTGGGACGGAGCCAGACGTCGCTGCTGATGGCGGTCGGGCGGTCCCACCGCGGACCGGCCGAGGGAGAGAGGGCCTCCGACGGACTGCGCTGCGCGTACGCGGGCATGCCTGTGTCCTCCTTCGGGCACCCCTGTGTCCGCCGCCGCGCAGACCAGCCGTACCCACCTCGACCCAAACCCCGAGGAGCAGCTCGCAATGACGACTGTCGAGAACCGACAGGACTTCAAGGTCGCCGACCTCTCCCTGGCCGACTTCGGCCGCAAGGAGATCACCCTCGCCGAGCACGAGATGCCGGGCCTGATGGCGATCCGCAAGGAGTACGCCGAGGCGCAGCCTCTCGCCGGCGCCCGTGTCACCGGCTCCCTGCACATGACCGTGCAGACCGCCGTGCTGATCGAGACCCTGGTCGCCCTCGGCGCGCAGGTCCGCTGGGCGTCCTGCAACATCTTCTCCACCCAGGACCACGCGGCAGCCGCCATCGCCGTCGGCCCGAACGGCACCGTGGACAACCCCCAGGGCGTCCCGGTCTTCGCCTGGAAGGGCGAGACCCTGGAGGAGTACTGGTGGTGCACCGAGCAGGCGCTCACCTGGCCGGACAGCCCCACCGGCGGCCCCAACATGATCCTGGACGACGGCGGTGACGCCACCCTCCTCGTCCACAAGGGCGTCGAGTACGAGAAGGACGGCAAGGTCCCCTCGCCCGACACCGCCGAGTCCGACGAGCACCGCGTCATCCTCGAACTGCTGAACCGCACCATCACGGACGGTTCGCAGAAGTGGACCCAGCTGGCCTCCGAGATCCGCGGCGTGACCGAGGAGACCACGACCGGCGTCCACCGCCTGTACGAGATGCAGCGCGACGGCGTCCTGCTGTTCCCGGCGATCAACGTCAACGACGCCGTCACCAAGTCGAAGTTCGACAACAAGTACGGCTGCCGCCACTCGCTCATCGACGGCATCAACCGCGCCACCGACGTCCTCATCGGCGGCAAGACCGCGGTCGTCTGCGGCTACGGCGACGTGGGCAAGGGCTGCGCGGAGTCCCTGCGCGGCCAGGGCGCCCGTGTGATCGTCACCGAGATCGACCCGATCTGCGCCCTCCAGGCCGCGATGGACGGCTACCAGGTCACGACCCTCGACGACGTCGTCGACAAGGCCGACATCTTCATCACCACGACCGGCAACAAGGACATCATCATGGCCTCTGACATGGCCAAGATGAAGCACCAGGCCATCGTCGGCAACATCGGCCACTTCGACAACGAGATCGACATGGCCGGCCTCGCCAGGATCCCCGGCATCGTCAAGGACGAGGTCAAGCCGCAGGTCCACACCTGGACCTTCCCCGACGGCAAGGTCATCATCGTCCTGTCCGAGGGGCGCCTGCTGAACCTGGGCAACGCCACCGGCCACCCGTCGTTCGTGATGTCCAACTCCTTCGCGGACCAGACCCTGGCCCAGATCGAGCTGTTCACCAAGCCCGACGAGTACCCGACCGGCGTCTACGTGCTGCCCAAGCACCTCGACGAGAAGGTCGCCCGCCTCCACCTCGACGCCCTCGGCGTGAAGCTGACGACGCTGCGCCCGGAGCAGGCCGAGTACATCGGCGTCCAGGTAGAGGGCCCCTTCAAGCCGGACCACTACCGCTACTGAGCCGAGCGGCACCACTGCCGGTCAGCCGGCTACCGGTTCAGATCTCCGAGGCAGGCCCCCCGCACCCCCGTGCCGGGGGGCCTGCCCCGTTTGACGGACCAGTGACCGGCCCCGCCCGTCAAGACCCAGGACCTCCATGCCCCGCGGCCGCTATTCGCTCCACGATCCGCACGATCACACCCCCCTCGCCGATGAGCACTTCCAGTGCGCGCGCGGCCCCTCCGGCTGGCGCTACGTCTCCCAGCTGACCACCCCCGCGGGCGATCACCACGGCTCCGTCGACCTCACCCTCGACGAACTCGGCCGCCCCCTCCGCCTCGAACTCCACGCCTCCGCCTGGCAGGTCCGCGGCGCCGCCCTCGACGGCGTGACCTGGGTTCGCACCGATCCCACCGGGACCGAGGCCACCGAAGGCAACGTGCGCGCCCACGCCTTCACCGGCACATCCCCGGCATTCCTCGTGGCCACCGCCCGTCTTCTGCGCCTCACCCCCTCCGTGTCCACCCGCGTACGCCTCGTCGCCTTCACGGACCCGGTCCTCGCCCCCCGCACCGTGGACCAGTCCTGGACCTTGCTGGAAAGCGAAGCACACGCCACTGACAACGGCCCTCTGACCGTGGACGAATACCAGGTCACAGCCCTGGACACGGGCGAGCAGCACACCGTCCACCTCGCCGGGGACGTGGTGCTCGCGGCACCCGGCATCGAGCTCGAGGACCTGGAGTCACCGCCGTCGGTGTTCACCTGAACAGGCAGCCGCCCCCGGGCGGCCGGTCCCGCCTTCTAGGCCGGCGGCACGAACCCGGTACGGGGCCGCTCACTCGCGGGAACCTCGGCTGACTCCTCGGACCGGCCCCCGCCGGACGGTTCGGACACCACCTCACGCGCCCCGGCCGACGGACCGGCCGCTCCATGGGAAGCCGGAGGAGTGCCCGGAGCCTGAAGCCACCCTTCTGCCTGAGCCACGGCCGGGGTCTTCGTTCCGTTCGGGGCCGGAGCGGCGGTGGCGGGCGTCGCCGACGGGGCCGCATCGCTCCCGAAAGCCCGCCGGACCTCCCGCGCCTGCCGTTCCTGCACGACCGCCGCCAGATACGCCGCCGGTGGCACACCTTGCGGCACCGGAGCGCCCGTACGCTCCGCCAGATCCGACGCCAGCCGCTCCGCCATCGACCAGCCCACCTGCGGATCCAGCTGCTGCATGCGCGTCAGGTACTGCCGGACGGCGAGCCACAGCCCGTCGGGCACCGCGGACAGATCGAGCCCCGAGAACCGCCCCGACAGCCAGGGAGGCGGAGGCGGCACGAAACCGGTCCGCGTGACCGGGATCCGCTCCCGTACGACGAGTGTCCCCGCGAACACATCACCCAGCCGCCGCCCACGCGCCGACACGAACGAGGCGATGCAGGCGACGACCCCGAACGTCATGAGGATCTCGATCACCCCGATCAAGCCCCTCACCAGCGCATGCCGGAACCGGATCGGACCCCCGTCGTCCCGCACCACACGCAACCCGCACGCCATCTTCCCGAGCGACCGCCCGTGACTGAGCGTCTCCACCGCGATGGGCCCGCCCACCAGCACGAGAACGAACGTCGCGATCGACAGCGCCGTCTGCGCCGCCTCGTCCAGGGAGGCCGTGGAAACGACCACCGTGATGGTCACCGCGACGTAGACCGCCAGCGCCGCCACCAGATCGAGCAGCACGGCCAGCGCCCTGCTGGGCAGCCTCGCGGGGCGCAGCTCCAACGCCACAGCCTCGCCCGTCACCAGCTCACTCACGCCCGCCGCCCTTCCCCTGCCCTGCCTCCGACAGGGCCAGTCTGCCAAGCTGAGTGCGCATCGCACCGCAGTACGACAAGCTGATCCACGACGAGCTGCCGACGACCAGCCGAGGAGCAGGCACACCGATGGACCTCGACGTCTTCGTCTCCGCCCACCGTGCGGAGTGGGATCGCCTCGAAGCCCTGCTCCGCCGCCGGCGCCGCCTCAACGGCGCCGAAGCCGACGAACTCGTCACCCTCTACCAGCGCACCGCGACGCATCTCTCCCTGATCCGGTCCAGCGCTCCCGACCCGCAGCTGACCGGCCGGCTCAGTCAACTCGTGGCCCGCGCGCGTCATGCCGTGACAGGCAGCCGACGCGCCTCCTGGCGTGACGTCACCCGCTTCCTGGCCCACGGTTTCCCCGCAGCTGTCTACAAGTCACGGCACTGGTGGGTGCCCACGGCGCTCCTGTCCACGGCCGTCGGGGCCCTGCTGGGCTGGTGGATCGGCACCCACCCCGATGTTCAGGCCTCGATCGCGGCTCCCGGCGAACTACGTGAGCTCACCCGCCCCGGCGGCCAGTACGAGACGTACTACTCCAGCCACCCGGCCGCCAGTTTCGCCGCCCAGGTCTGGACGAACAACGCCTGGGCCGCCGCGTTGTGCCTGATCCTGGGGGTCTTCCTGGGCCTCCCGGTCATCTGGATCCTCTTCCAGAACATGCTCAACCTCGGCATCGGCGTGGGCCTGATGTCCTCGGCCGGCCGCCTCGACACGTTCCTCGGCCTGATCCTCCCGCACGGTCTCCTCGAACTGACCGCCGTCTTCGTCGCAGCCGGCACCGGCCTGCGCCTGGGCTGGACCCTCATCGACCCCGGCCCCCGCACCCGGCGCACCGCTCTCGCGGAAGAAGGCCGAGCCGCCATAGGCATGGCCATAGGCCTCGCCCTCGTCCTCTTCGTGTCCGGCGCGATCGAAGGTTTCGTCACTCCGTCCGGCCTTCCCACGTGGGCCCGCATCAGCATCGGGGTCGTCGCCGAAGCGGCGTTCCTGGCATACGTCTACGTCCTGGGCGGTCGTGCCGCTCGTGCAGGGGAGACCGGCGACGTCGAGGCCGCGGAGCGCAGCGCGACCGTCCCCACAGCCGCCTGATGGCCCCCGTGACCGCCGGATGTGCGACGACCTCCGTTCAGCTGCTAGTCTCCTCTTCGCCCCCGCAGGAGCCGTTGACACGGCGAGTGCGGGGAGGTAGATTTGAACAGTTGCCTGGAGATGGGCTCAAGGCCCAGACCAGCACGGTGAACATCTATCTGCTTCTTGAAACGCTGATTTCATTGAAGCCTCTCCCGATAAATCGGAAATGAACGGCCGGTCAGTCCGGCCCGGAACTTCTGATAAAGTCGGAACCGCCGGAAAGGGAAACGCGAAAGCGGAAACCTGGAAAGCACCGAGGAAATCGGGTCGAGAAAAGATCTGATAGAGTCGGAAACGCAAGACCGAAGGGAAGCCCGGAGGAAAGCCCGAGAGGGCGAGTACAAAGGAAGCGACCGTTCCTTGAGAACTCA
>NZ_JBIVQO010000004.1:0-273732 GCF_044755265.1 Streptomyces sp. NPDC092370
TCCGGCTACGAGCTGTGTGAGAACACCCCGCTGAAGGAGGGCGGCGAGGAATACCTGGACTCGGAGAAGTACCAGCTCAGGCACCGTGACTGGGAGGCGGCCGAACGTGAGGGCCGCACCATCACCGGGCTGCTGACCCGGCTCAACACCGTCCGGCGGGAGAACCCGGCCCTCCAGCAGCTGCGCGACCTGCACTTCCACCACGCCGACCAGGAAGCGGTGATCGCCTACTCGAAGCGGAAGGGTTCGAACACGGTTCTGGTGGTCGCGAACCTCGACCCCCACCACACCCAGGAGGCCACGGTCTCGTTGGACATGCCGCAACTCGGCCTCGACTGGCACGAGTCGGTGCCGGTACGCGACGAGCTCACCGGTGAGATCTACCACTGGGGCAGGGCCAACTATGTGCGCCTCGAACCGGGCCGCAGGCCCGCGCACGTCTTCACGGTTCTGCGACCGTCCACCCCGGAGATCGGAGGGTCACCCACAACATGATCGTCAACGAACCCGTTCCGGACACCTTCGAGGACACTCCCGCGAGGGACCGTGACCCGGAGTGGTTCAAACGCGCCGTCTTCTACGAGGTGCTCGTCCGCTCGTTCCAGGACAGCAACGGCGACGGCGTCGGCGACCTCAAGGGCCTGACCGCCAAGCTCGACTACCTCCAGTGGCTGGGCGTCGACTGCCTGTGGCTGCCGCCGTTCTTCAAGTCCCCGCTGCGCGACGGCGGCTACGACGTCTCCGACTACACGGCCGTACTGCCGGAGTTCGGCGACCTGGCCGACTTCGTGGAGTTCGTCGACGCCGCACACCAGCGCGGCATGCGCGTGATCATCGACTTCGTCATGAACCACACCAGCGACCAGCACCCGTGGTTCCAGGAGTCGAGGAAGGACCCCGACGGACCCTACGGCGACTACTACGTGTGGGCCGACGACGACAAGCAGTTCCAGGACGCGCGGATCATCTTCGTCGACACCGAGGCCTCCAACTGGACCTACGACCCGGTCCGCAAGCAGTACTACTGGCACCGCTTCTTCTCCCACCAGCCGGACCTCAACTACGAGAACCCGGCCGTGCAGGAGGAGATGATCTCCGCACTGAAGTTCTGGCTGGACCTGGGCATCGACGGGTTCCGGCTGGACGCGGTGCCGTACCTGTACCAGCAGGAGGGCACCAACTGCGAGAACCTCCCGGAGACGCACGACTTCCTGAAGCGGGTGCGCAAGGAGATCGACGCGCAGTACCCGGACACGGTGCTGCTGGCGGAGGCCAACCAGTGGCCCGAGGACGTCGTCGACTACTTCGGCGACTACCCGAGCGGTGGCGACGAGTGCCACATGGCGTTCCACTTCCCGGTCATGCCGCGCATCTTCATGGCGGTACGCCGCGAGTCCCGCTACCCCGTGTCGGAAATCCTGGCCAAGACACCGGCCATTCCGTCGAACTGCCAATGGGGCATCTTCCTGCGCAACCACGACGAGCTCACGCTCGAGATGGTCACCGACGAAGAGCGCGACTACATGTGGGCCGAGTACGCCAAGGACCCCCGCATGCGCGCCAACATCGGCATCCGCAGGCGGCTGGCCCCGCTGCTGGACAACGACCGCAACCAGATCGAGCTGTTCACGGCCCTGCTGCTGTCGTTGCCAGGCTCGCCGATCCTGTACTACGGCGACGAGATCGGCATGGGCGACAACATCTGGCTCGGCGACCGCGACGCGGTGCGCACGCCGATGCAGTGGACCCCGGACCGCAACGCCGGCTTCTCCTCGTGCGATCCGGGGCGGCTGTTCCTGCCCACGATCATGGACCCGGTCTACGGCTACCAGGTCACGAGTGTCGAGGCGTCCATGGCCTCGCCGTCCTCGCTGCTGCACTGGACCCGCCGCATGATCGAGATCCGCAAGCAGAACCCCGCCTTCGGACTCGGCTCGTACACCGAGCTGCCGTCGACGAACCCGGCGGTGCTGGCGTTCCTGCGGGAGTACGAGGACGACCTGGTGCTGTGCGTGAACAACTTCTCCCGTTTCGCGCAGCCCACGGAACTGGACCTGAGCGCCTTCGAGGGGCGGCACCCGGTGGAGCTGTTCGGCGGGGTCCGCTTCCCCGCGATCGGCGAACTGCCGTACCTGCTGACGCTCGGGGGCCACGGGTTCTACTGGTTCAGGCTTCGCAAGGAAACCATGTGAGGCCTGAAAAGGCCTGTTGAAGCCTGATGCGCGGGGCGGGCGGCAAACCCCGGCGGCGGGGCGTTTCCTCCGCCCCGCCCGGGGCACGCATCAGTAACACCCCGCCCACCCGCGTGAGCCGGAGGGGCGCCGTCCGGGCCGGCCGCAGGCGCCGGAGGCGCACCAAACATGGGTGAAAGGACGCGACGCCATGTCGGAAGCCGTCACACGCACCGTCACCACCCCGCCCGGCCTTCTTGCCTCCCTGGATCCGCTGCTACGGGAATGGCTGCCGCGGCAGCGCTGGTTCGCCGGCAAGGGACGGCCGGTCACCGGGTTCACGCTGGTCGAGGCGACCGAGCTGCTCCCGGCCACGTCCAAGCTGGGCCTGTACCACCTGCTCGTCCGCGCCCACCAGCCCGTCGTGCCCTCCCACGGTGCGCCGGGTCACCCCGGTGACTGCTACCAGCTGCTGATAGGCGTGCGCGAGGCGCTGCCGCCTCGGCTGGCGCCCGCGCTGATCGGACATGTGCCGACGGGACCGCTGGCCGGCCGGACCCTCTACGACGCCCTGCACGACACCAGGCCGGCCGAGCTGCTCCTGGAGGCGCTGCGCACCCGGGCCCGTATCGGCAGGCTCCGCTTCGACCGGGACGCCGGGCAGGACATCCGCTCCCCGCTGGTGCCGCGCGTGGTCACCGCCGAGCAGTCCAACTCGTCGATCATCTACGGAGATACGTTCATCCTGAAGCTGCTCCGCCGGATCGTGCCCGGGGTCAACCCGGATCTGGAGCTGCCGCTCGCGCTGGCCCGCGAGGGGTGCCCCCGCGTTCCCGCTCCGACGGCCTGGATGGTCGCGGACATCTCCCCCACGGCGGACCCGGTCGTCACGGCGGGTCCGGGCGACCCCGCCGGCCAGCCGTACGTCCTCGGAGTGCTCCAGCCGTTCCTGCAGGGCGCCTCCGACGGCTGGGAGCTGGCCCTGCGCGAGCTGGCCAAGGGCGAGGACTTCAGCGCCGAGGCGCGGGCCCTGGGGCGGGCGACCGCCGAGGTGCACACCGCGCTGGCCCGGGCGCTGCCGACCGTCACGCTCGGTCACATGCAGCTCCAGATGATGGTCGACGGCATGATCGAGCGGCTGGACGCGGCCGTCCAGGCGGTGCCCGCGCTGCGGTCGTACGCCGGTGGGCTGCGGTCGGCGTTCACGGCGCTGGGCGATCTCGCCGCCGAGGGCCGCACCTGGACCGCGCAGCGGGTGCACGGCGATCTGCACCTCGGCCAGTGTCTGCGCTCGCCGTCCGGCGAGTGGTGGCTGATCGACTTCGAGGGGGAGCCGGCCCGGCCTCTCGCCGAGCGGCGCATGCCGCAGCCGGCGGTGCGGGACGTCGCCGGCATGCTGCGGTCCTTCGACTACGCGGCGCGCTCGGCCGACCCTCCCCGGCCGGACTGGGCCGAGACCTGCCGTTCCGCGTACTGCTCCGGCTACGCGGAGGCCTCCGGCCTCGACCCGCGCACCGACCCGGTGCTGCTGCGGGCCTACGAGACGGACAAGGCGATCTACGAGGTGGTGTACGAGGCCCGGCACCGCCCCGACTGGCTGCCGGTGCCCCTGGCCGCCATAGACCGGCTCGCCTCGTCCGGCCACCTGACCTGACCGACCCTCGTCCTGGAGGCTCCGCCCGTGACCCCCCGTCCTGAGTCCAGCGGTTCACATCCCAAGGGCACCGCCGGGGAGAAGATCCCCGAGCAGCCCACGGCCGCGCAGAAGAAGAGCGCCGCGAAGAAGACGGCGGTGCCGAAACAGGCGGCGGCGAAGAAGACGGCCGCCGCGAAGAAGGCCGCCGTCAAGAAGACGCCCGCCGCGCAGTCACCGGCGGTGAAGGCCACGGCCAAGAAGGCGACGCCGGCGAAGACGACGGCGAAGAAGGCGGTGGCCAAGAAGGCGGCTCCCGAGGAGGCGGTGGCGCCCGGGAAGGCGGCGGCGAAGAAGGCTGCGCCGGCGAAGACGGCCGCGAAGAAGGCGCCGGCCGAGAAGGCGGCGCCCGTCAAGGCCGCCGCCAAGAAGGCCGTCACGAAGAAGGCCGCCGCGACGAAGGCCACGGCTGCGAAGTCCCAGGCCTCGAAGGCACCGGCCACCAAGGCGGCCACGCCGAAGACGACGGCCAAGAAGGCGGCCACCACGAAGACGGCCGTCAAGAAGGCCACCACCGCCAAGGCCCCCGCGAAGAAGGCGCCCGCGGGCAAGGCGCTCATCGGGACGGCCTCCGCCGAGCCGGCCGCCTCCGCCCAGGTCGCCCCTCCGGAGATGGAGGTCGCCGTCTCACCCGCCGTCGACGCGGTGGACCGCGAGCGGCTGCTCGGCGGTACGCACCACGACCCGCACTCGGTGCTCGGGGCGCACCCGGTGCCCGGCGGTATCGCCTTCCGGGCGTTCCGGCCCTACGCCCTGTCGGTGACCGTCGTCGCCGGGGAGCTGCGCGCCGAGCTGCACGCCGACGGCGAGGGGTTCTTCTCCGGCCTGTTGCCGCTGCGCGAGGTCCCCGCCTACCGGCTGGTCGTGGAGTACGAGGGGACGGTCCTGGAGACCGAGGACGCCTACCGCTTCCTGCCCACGCTGGGCGACCTCGACCTGCACCTGATCGGTGAGGGCCGGCACGAGGAGCTGTGGACGGCGCTGGGCGCGCACCCGATGACCCACGAGGGGGTGACCGGCACCCGGTTCGCGGTGTGGGCGCCGAACGCGCGCGGTGTGCGCGTGGCCGGCACGTTCAACTTCTGGGACGGCACCGGCCACGTCATGCGGTCGCTGGGTTCGTCCGGGGTGTGGGAGCTGTTCCTGCCGGACGTCGGCGAGGGCGAGCTGTACAAGTTCGAGATCACCCGGCCCGACGGTTCGAGGACGATGCGTGCCGACCCGATGGCCCGCCGCACGGAAGTACCGCCCGCGACCTCGTCGGTCATCACGTCCTCGCAGTACGAGTGGGGCGACGCCGAGTGGCTGGCCCGGCGCGCCGAGGCCCCGGCGCACGAGGCGCCGTTCTCGGTGTACGAGATCCATCTGCCCTCCTGGCGGCCCGGCCTGACGTACCGCCAGCTGGCCGAGCAGCTTCCCGGGTACGTGAAGGACCTGGGCTTCACGCATGTGGAGCTGATGCCGGTCGCGGAGCATCCGTTCGGCGGCTCCTGGGGCTATCAGGTGACCGGCTTCTACGCTCCGACGGCCCGGCTGGGCACGCCGGACGACTTCCGGTTCCTGGTCGACAAGTTGCACCAGGCCGGTATCGGCGTCCTCATGGACTGGGTGCCGGCGCACTTCCCGCGGGACGACTGGGCACTGGCCGAGTTCGACGGCCGGCCGCTGTACGAGCACGCGGATCCGCTGCGGGCGGCGCACCCCGACTGGGGCACGCTGGAGTTCGACTTCGGGCGCAACGAAGTGCGCAACTTCCTCGTCGCGAACGCCGTGTACTGGTGCGAGGAGTTCCACATCGACGGCCTGCGCGTGGACGCGGTGGCCTCGATGCTCTACCTGGACTACTCGCGCGAGCCGGGCCAGTGGACGCCCAACGAGCACGGTGGCCGGGAGAACCTGGACGCGGTGGCGTTCCTGCAGGAGATGAACGCGACGGTGTACCGCAGGGTGCCCGGCGTGGTCACGATCGCCGAGGAGTCCACCGCCTGGGACGGCGTCACCCGGGCCACCCACCACAAGGGCCCGAGCGGCTTCGGCGGCCTCGGGTTCGGGCTGAAGTGGAACATGGGCTGGATGCACGACTCGCTCCAGTACATGAGCCACGAGCCGGTGCACCGCAAGTACCACCACGGTGAGATGACGTTCTCGATGGTGTACGCCTACAGCGAGAACTACGTCCTGCCGATCTCCCACGACGAGGTCGTGCACGGCAAGCACTCCCTGGTGTCGAAGATGCCCGGCGACTGGTGGCAGCAGCGCGCCGGGGTGCGCTCCTACCTGGGCTTCATGTGGGCCCACCCGGGCAAGCAACTGCTGTTCATGGGACAGGAGTTCGCGCAGGGTGCCGAGTGGTCCGAGGCGCACGGCCCCGACTGGTGGCTGCTGGACCCGGGCTACGGGGCCGAGCCCGACCACCGGGGCGTGCGTGACCTGGTGCGCGACCTGAACACCGTCTACCGGGCGACCCCGGCGCTGTGGCGCCTGGACACGGACCCGGCCGGTTTCGAGTGGATCGTCGGGGACGCCGCCGACGACAACGTCGTCGCGTTCCTGCGGCTGGATCCGGAGGGCACCCCGGTGCTGGCGGTGTCCAACTTCGCGCCGGTCACCCGCCAGGACTACCGCCTGGGCGTTCCGGAGGACGTCCCCGCCTGGCACGAGGCCGTCAACACCGACGCGGCCCGCTACGGCGGCAGCGACGTCACCAACCCCCACCCGGTCAAACCGGAACCCCAGCCCTGGCACGGCCGCCCGGCCAGCATCCGCCTCACCCTGCCACCGCTGGCGACGGTGTGGCTCCGGCCGGCATAGGGGGGCCGGGGCTCCTGTGACAGGGCTGTGACCGGAGGTATGGCCTCCGTCACAGCCCGTCCGGGCGGGTGCTGGTGGGGTGTCCGTATGCGTGCCGTCCCGTTCACCTCGCAGATCCAGCCGCGCTGATGGGCTTCGGCATCTCCGCGGCCTGTGCCGTCGGCGCACTCGTCGCCGCGGCGGGTGTCGTCGCGATGGCGTTGCCCGGGCGGCCCCGGCCGTGGCCGGTGCATCTGATGCGCCGTGCGGCGGGGGCGGCCGCGTGGGCGGCGGCGGCCGTGTACTCGCAGGGTGCCTTCACCGTGCTGATGTCGGAGCAGGCCTTCGGTGACGGCGCGAACTCGATGCCCGCCCCGGCCTGCCGCGACGGCTTCGACCCGGCCACGGTCGAGGGCCTGAGCCACCACCGGTCCTCGTACCTGCCGCTGCGTTTCGACTGCGTCCGCGAGGACGGCTCCGTCTACGCCGGCGATCCGGACTACGTGTGGATGAACTGGGCGAGCGCGTCCCTCGCCCTGTCCGCCGCGCTGCTCGTCATCGGCGCGGGCTACGCGAGCGAGCTCCGGGCCCGCGAGGCGGCCGTGACGTCATGATGCTGCTGCCCGTCTTCGCCGGGCTGGTCGTCGGCTGGGTCGCGCTGCGGGGGCTGCTGGCGCATCCGCTGCTGCCGCTGTGGGTGAAGACGTCGGTCTTCTGGGCGGTGCCGCTCACCGCGGCCACGTGGCTGTTCATCATGGCGGCGGACGACCCCGTCCTCTTCCCGGAGACCGCCCCCTGCCCCAGGGAACCGTTTCAGGAGGGCGTCATCGGGAGCGGAAAGGTATCGGGAGTCTCCACCCCGTTTCCGCCGCGGGCCTACTGCGTGTGGGAGGACGGCACCGTCTACGAGCTCGCGCCCGGGGCCGAGTTCCTGTTCTGGGTCTTCTTCGCCCTGACGGTCGTACCGCTCGCCGCCGGGCTGTGGCACGCCCTGCGGGATCCGAAGTCGCTGCTGGGATAGACGACCCCGCACCCGGCCCAAGGGGGCGGGTACGGGGCCGCTTCGCTACCCGAAAGCCTCGGCCAGGGCCTTCGGCAGTTCCCCCGTGTGCAGGAGGCCCAGCCGCTGGGTGGCCCGGGTCAAAGCCACGTACAGATCGCTGGTGCCGTACCGGCCGGGCTCGACCACCAGAACGGAGTCGAACTCCAGGCCCTTGGCCTGGCGCGGGTCGAGCAGGACGACGTTCCGGGTGAGGTCGGGTTCCGCGCCCGCAGTGACGCCTTCCAGCCGGGCCGCGATACCGCGGTGCAGGTCGCGCGGCGCGATCACCGCGAGCCGCCCCTCGGCCGGGGTGAGCTCCTCGACCGCCTTGGCGACGGCGCCCGGGAGGTCGTCGGTGGCGCGGGCCCAGGGGCGCACGCCCGTGGAGCGGACGGAGCTGGGCGGTTCGAACCCGGGGTGCTCGGCGCGCACCACGGCCGCCGCGACGTCCATGATCTCGGCCGGGGTGCGGTAGTTGACGCCCAGGCGGGTGTGCTCCCAGCGGTCCTCGACGTACGGGGAGAGGATGTCCGACCAGGAGCCGACCCCGGCGGCCTCCGCGGTCTGGGCCGGGTCGCCGACCAGGGTCATCGAGCGGGTCGGGCTGCGCCGCATCAGCAGCCGCCACGCCATCGGCGACAGTTCCTGCGCCTCGTCGACGATGATGTGCCCGAAGGCCCAGGTGCGGTCGGCGGCGGCTCGCTCGGCGGCGCTGCGGTGGTCGTCCTCCTCGTGCCGCTCGGCGAACCGCTCGGCGTCGATGATGTCGTGCGCGGACAGCACCTCGGAGCTCTCGGGGTCGCCCTCCTCCTTGTCCTCGAACTCGTAGGTTCGGGACGCGTACGACACCTCCAGCACGCCCTGCGCATAGGCGATCTGCTGCTCCCGCTCGCGCTGGGCGCGCTCGCGGGCGAGCCGGTCGTCCTCGCCGAGGAGTTCGGCGGCCTCGTCGAGCAGCGGCACGTCCGCCACCGTCCAGCGCCGGGTCACGGGGCGCCGTACGGCGTCGGCGTCCGCGGGGGGCAGGAACTCCTCCGGGGCGGCGAGGAAGTCGGCCACGAGCCGTTGCGGGGTGAGCACCGGCCACAACTGGTCGATGGCGGACCAGACTTCGGGGTTCTCGGCGAGGTCGTCACGGATCTGGGTGATGTCGCTGGGGTCGAGCAGGCTGGACCCGTCGAAGGGATCGGTGCCGATCCGCTCGGCGTACATATCGGTGAGGGCGTTGAGGATGTGCCCCTCGAAGTGCTCGCGGGCGGCGTTGTGCGGCAGCTTGGCGGCACGCGCGCGCTCGCGCGCGACGCCCACCAGGCCGTCGTCGAGCATGAGGACCTCGCGGTCGTGCTCGATGGCGATCACCGGGTCGGGCAGCGCCTGCCGGCTGCGGACGACGTCGGCGAGCACGTCGGCCATGCCGGCGCGGCCCTTCACGGCGGCCGCCTCGGGCGGGTCGGTGGCGGTCGCCCTCACGCCGGGGTACAGCTCGCCGACGGTCGCGAGGAGCACGCCGGTCTCGCCGAGGGAGGGCAGCACCTCGCCGATGTAGCCGAGGAACGCCGGGTTGGGCCCGACGATCAGCACCGCCCGCTTGGCGAGCAGTTCCCGGTGCTCGTAGAGCAGGTAGGCGGCGCGGTGCAGGGCGACGGCCGTCTTGCCGGTGCCCGGGCCGCCCTCCACCACCATCACGCCGCGGTGCGGGGCGCGGATGATGCGGTCCTGGTCGGCCTGGATGGTCTGCACGATGTCGCTCATGCGGCCGGTGCGCGCGGAGTCGAGGGCGGCGAGCAGGACGGCGTCGCCCGTCGGGTCCTCATGGCCGGTGCGGGTCCGGTCGCCGAGGTCGAGGAGTTCGTCGTGCAGCTGGGTGACCCTGCGGCCGTCGGTGGCGATGTGCCGGCGGCGCCTGAGGCCCATCGGGGTGTGGCCGGTGGCCAGGTAGAAGGGCCGGGCGACGTCGGCGCGCCAGTCGATCAGGACGGGGGTGCGCTCGGCGTCGTCCGTGCGCAGCCCGATCCGGCCGATGTGATGGGTGACGCCCGAGGTGAGGTCGATCCGGCCGAAGCACAGGGAGCCGTCGACCGCGTTCAGGGCGGCGAGCAGCCCGGAGCGCTCGGCCACGAGGATGTCCCGCTCGAGTCTGGCCTGCATGGGGGTGTCGCCCTGCGCGAGAGCGTCCGTGACGGAGGTCTCGGCGTCGCCGCGCAGCGCGTCCACGCGCGCGTACAACTCGTCGATGAATTCCTGTTCCCGGCGCAATTCATCGTCCGGAAATTCGGTGTTTGACAATTCCACTCCCGCCCCGATATACTGTGCTCACTGAACTTCACCGTGCCTTCAGTCGACTTGAAGTCACGAACAAACAAATATACGCAAGGAAATCCCCCGAGCGCAATTGCTCGGGGGATTTCCTTGTGTCGGGGGCAGTGTCACAGCACGTCGGCGAGTTCCTCCAGCAGCCGCCGCTTGGCCCGCGCGCCGACCATCGCCTTCACGGGCTCACCGCCGCGGAACACCATGAACGTCGGCATGGAGAGCACCTTGTAAGCGTTGGTCGTCTCCGGGTTGGAGTCGACATCCAGCTGCACGACCTTCAGCCGGTCGCCCTCCTCGGAGGCGAGGGCCTTGAGCACCGGGCCCATCTGCCGGCACGGCGGGCACCAGTCGGCGGTGAACTCCACCAGCACCGGCAGCTCCGCGCCGATCACCTCCGCCTCGAAGTCCGCGTCGGTCACATCGGTCACTTCGGTCACTCCGGTCACGTTGTGTCCCCTCCCAGCTCGCATATGGGTTCCGGGCCGCCCGGAACCTCCGCCTCGGCGGCCAGCTCGGCCCGGGCCAGCTGCCGCGCGACGGTGTCCCGCACGCCGGTCAGCTGGCCGATCAGCGCGTCGAGTTCGTCCAGCTTGCGCCGGTAGACCGCGAGCGACGCCGGGCAGGAGTCGCCCTCGGGGTGCCCGGCTCGCAGACACTCCACGAAGGGCCGTGTCTCCTCCAGGTCGAATCCGAAGTCCTGGAGCGTCCTGATCTGCCGGAGCAGCCGCAGATCGCTCTCGTCGTAGGTCCGGTATCCGTTCCCGGTGCGCCGCGCGGGCAGCAGCCCCCGCGACTCGTAGTACCGCAGCGTCCGCGTCGTGGTCCCGGCCCGTGCGGCCAGCTCGCCGATTCGCATGCACACGAACGTATTCCTTGACCCCGGCGTCAAGGCAACAGCGGTTTCCGCTCCACCGGGGAGGTCAGCACGATCGAGGTCGTGGTGCGGCCCAGGGCGGACACGTTCTCCAGGACCTCCTCCAGGTGCACGGTGTCGCGGACGGCCACCTTGACGATCCAGCAGTCCTCCCCGACCACGTGGTGCACCTCGGTGATCTCGGGCCGCTCGATCAGCTCCAGGGTCCTCGGGTGCTTGAGGTTGTAGCCGCCGTGCGGGTCGACGCGGATGAACGCCTGGATGCCGTAGCCGAGCCGGGCCGGCACGACGTGGGCGCCGTAGCCGCTGATCACGCCCGCCGCCTCCAGCCGCCGCACCCGTTCGGTGACGGCCGCGGGGCTGAGCCTGACCCGGCGGCCCAGCTCGCTGAGCTTGATCCGGCCGTCGGTCTGGAGCAGCTGGAGGATCTGCCGGTCCAGCGTGTCGAAGGCCACCGATGTTTCGTCGGCGGCAGTGCGCAGATACCGTGGTTCTTTCGGCACGGCGGCCTGAACTCCCATGGTTCCCCCTTCAGAGCGTGGATGTACGCCGGGAGAATTATGGCCATGGAAAAGGCCCTGGAAGTACTGGTCATCGGCGGGAACCGTTACGTCGGAAAGCGTCTGATCGCACGGCTGCTCGCCGAAGGCCACCGTGTCACCGTGCTGAACCGGGGGTCCTCCCCGCCGCCCGCCGGGGTGGAGCCGCTGCGGGCGGACCGGGACGACGAAAGGTCGCTGACCGGCGCGCTCGGCGCGCGGGTCTTCGACGTGGTCGTCGACCAGGTCTGCTACACCCCGCGCCAGGCCGCGATCGCCCGCCGCGTCTTCGCCGGCCGTACCCGGCGCTATGTGATGACCTCCACGGTCGAGGTGTACGAGTACGAGGACTCCCTCGCCCTCGTGCGCGAGGAGGCCGTCGACCCGTCCGCCGTCGCCGTCGACCTCGATCAGCCCTGGGACGACCCCGCGTTCCTGGAGGCCCACTACGGGGAGGGCAAGCGGCAGGCCGAGGCGGTCCTCGCGGCCGGCGGCGCGGCGTTCCCGTACGCGGCGGTGCGGGTGGCCCATGTGCTGGGCGGGGACGACGACTTCACGGGCAGGCTGGTCCACTATGCCGAGCGGATACGCACCGGCGAGCCGATCGCCGTGCCGGCGGCGAACCGGCCGGCCACCTATGTGTACGTCGAGGAGATCGCCCGCTTCCTGGCCTGGGCGGCGGGCGAGGACTTCACCGGGCCGGTGAACGCGGCGTCTTCCGGGGCGTTGAGCACCGAGGAGCTGTGCGCGGCGGTGGCCGCTCATGTCCCGGGCGGCCGGGCGGAGTTCCGGCCCGTGGAGGTCGGCGAGGTCTCGCCGTTCTCCTTCCGCCGCTCCTACGGCATGGACAACGCCCGGGCCGCCCGGCTCGGCTTCACCTTCACCGACGCCCGGCAGTGGCTGCCGCGGGCCGTCGCCGAGACGCTCGGGAAGGGCGACTGACATGCGGTACAGGACACTTGGCGGCCTGCGGGTGAGCGCCGTCGGGCTCGGGGCGATGCCGCTGTCCATCGAGGGCCGGCCGGACGAGGAGCGCGCCCTGGCCACCGTGCACGCCGCGCTCGACGCGGGTGTGACCCTCCTGGACACGGCCGACTCGTACCATCTGCCGGGCGCGGAGCCCGGCCACAACGAACGTCTGGTGGCCCGCGCGCTGGCCACCTACGGCGGTGACACCTCCGGCGTCCTGGTGGCGACGAAGGGTGGCCGCGGCCGCCCGGCGGGCGGGGACTGGACGGTGAACGGCTCCCCGCGCCACCTCAAGGCAGCCGCCGAGGCGTCGCGCAAGCGGCTGGGCGTGGAGGCGGTCGGCCTCTACCAGTTGCACAAGCCCGACCCCGCGGTGCCCTTCGAGGAGTCGGTCGGCGCGCTGCGCGAGCTGCTCGACGCGGGCACGATCCGGCTGGCCGGTGTGTCCAACGCGGACGCGGACCAGATCCGCCGGGCGCGCGAGATCCTCGGCGACCGGCTGGTGTCGGTGCAGAACCGGTACTCCCCCGCCGTCCGGGACAGCGAGCGGGAGCTGCGGCTGTGCGCGGAACTGGGACTGGCGTTCCTGCCGTGGAGCCCGCTGGGCGGACTGGCCCGCAGCTCCCTGGACGGGCCGTCGCGCACGGAAGGGGAGCAGCGCTTCGCCGCGTTTCACGCGGTGGCGGCGGAGCGCGGGGTCAGTCCCCAACAGGTCGGACTGGCCTGGCTGCTGGCCCGGTCCCCGGTGGTCGTCCCGATCCCGGGGGCGAGCCGCCCGCAGACGATCAGAGATTCGGCGTCCGCGGCGGACCTGCTGCTCACCGAAGAGGAAAGGACCCGACTGGACGAGGCGGCCGGGCCGGGCCGCGCCTGACTACCGAGGCTCAGCGCCCTCCCCCTGGTTGAATCCCATCTCCACCCCGATCCGGTCGCATTCGTCATGAGCACGCACGACCGGGGCGACACCCTGGCGGAATGGCCATGTTGCGGGTCGGCGCTCGTCGCGCTACCTGCGCCCATGGTCGCCCGGTTCGCCCCAGGCGGGTCGACGGTCGAGCACGACACCGACTCCAGCTGCCGACTCACGCTCGGCGCGTGGTCATGGGCGGGGCTGGCAGGACTGCTCCTGACTTTCGACGCTGACGTCACGGACATAGAACCGGCAGAGCTCAGGCAGGCGCTGCGCTCCCTGCGCACCCGCATCGACGAAGGACTCAGGTGTGCTACGTGAGTTCGCCGAGAACCGGTAGGTGCGCCAGGAGGTTGCGACTTGCGGGTCACGGACCGGGACCAGGGTGCCGTCCGTGATCCATGACTGGTCGGTGCCCGGTACCGGCCTGGGCGCCGACTCCAGCGCAAGCAGCGGGCCAAGGCACCGGATGAGCCGGCAGACGGTGGCAGATGAGCAGCCGAAGAGCGGCGCGAGCTGCCGGCCGGCGCAAGACACCACGGCCGGCCACCACCGGGGCCGTTGCCGCCTCGCTCCCTCACCACCCGAAGCAGCTTCTCAAAGCGCCCCACCGGCAACCCGGTGAACATCTCCACCCACCGGCTCAGCCTTCAACTCCCCACCCGACAGGCAAAATGCTCGACACCAAGCCTTCTGCAACACTCTCAGGGGTGCCGCCCCATCGCGCCGTCCGCCCGGACAGCGGGCCCGGCGCCATCCGGCGCACGCTCCCGGCACCGCCGGACTTCGCGGGGCAGGGGGGACGTCGCGGACGCCCTCTGGGGCCGGGAACGAGTGTGGCGCCTGCCGCCTCGTCGGCGGTGGCACCTCCCTCGCGACCGGTCTCAGGGGGTGCTGTTCGAAGAGTCCTGCCTGCCCCGCGTCGCCCGGCACGCTCCCCGAGTACTAGCGGGCCCCGGCCGACTCCAGTTCCTTGTCCTCCCCGGCGGGTTCGTCCACCGGCTTCGCCCTGCCGGGCAGCAGCAGCGCCACCACCACCGTGCCGGCGCCCAGGATCACGGCTCCGATCAGGCTGGTGTGCGCCACCGCGTCGGAGAACGCGGATCCGACCGCGTCGGCCATCTGCCGCGCGCCGCCGCCCAGTTGTTCGGCCTGCGACCGAAGCCGCTCCGCCTGCTGGGGGTCACTGGTGTGCGCGGCCTGCTCGGCGAGCTGCCGGGCCTTGTCGCCGATGCCGTGGGCGACGGCGTACCCGGCCCCGACGGAGTCCTGGGCCGTGGCCAGGGAGGAGGCGGGGAGCTTGCTGCCGGCCGTCGCGTCCGAGAGGTGGCCGGAGTACGACGTCGCCAGCAGCGAGCCCAGGATCGCGATGCCCAGCGAACCGCCGAGCTCCAGCGACGTGTCGTTCACGGCGCCGCCGACGCCCAGCTCGGACTCCGGGAACGCCCCCATGATCGCGTCCGTGCAGGGCGAGAGCGCGAGCCCGATCGAGAGGCCGAGGACGACGAGGGGCGCGATGAAGCCGCCGTACGACGAACCGGCGTCGACCTGGGTGAGCAGCGCCAGGGCCGCCGTGCCGCCGACCATGCCGGCCGTGACGGTCCACTTCATGCCGAGCCGGGGCGTGAGGAAGCCGGTGAGGGCCGCCCCCACGAACACGGCACCCGCGAGCGGCAGCATGCGCAGTCCCGTGTCCAGGGCGTCGTAGCCGAGGACGAACTGGAGGTGCTGCGTCAGGTAGTAGAAGGCCCCGAAGACCGCGAGGAAGAACAGGGCGACGGCGAGGTTGGAGCCGGCGAAGCCGCGGTCCGTGAAGCGGCGGACGTCGAGGAGCGGGCGGGGGTGGCGCAGCTCCCACAGGACGAAGGCGACGAGCCCGGCGCCGGCGAGGACCGCCGCGGTGACGGCCTTGACTCCCCAGCCGAAGTGCGGGCCCTCGATGATCATGTAGACCAGCGCGGCGATCCACACCACCGACAGCAGTCCGCCGCCGTAGTCGATGCGCCCCCGGTCGGTGGCCTGGGACGGCGGTACGAGGACGAGGGCGCCGACGAGGGCCAGGACCGCGACGGGGACGTTGATGAGGAACGTCGAGGACCAGCCGTGGTCCTCCAGCAGCACCCCGGCGACCAGCGGTCCGGCCGCGATGGCGAGCCCGGCCGTGGCGGTCCACAGGGTGATGGCCTTGGCCCGTTCGGCGCGCGGGAAGGTGGCGGCGAGCAGGGACAGCGTGGCGGGCATGATCATCGCGGCACCGACGCCCATCACGGCCCGTGCGGCGATGACCGTCGTGGAGCTTCGGCGAGGAAGCCGAAGACGGAGCCGCCCGCGAACACGACCAGCCCGAGCACGAGCGCGCCCCGGCGGCTGTACTTGTCGCCTATCGCGCCGAGCAGCAGCATCAGCGCGGCGTAGGGGACGGTGTAGCCGTCGATCACCCACTGCAGGTCGGCGCTGGACAGCCCGAGGTCCTCGGTCATGTCGGGCGCGGCGACGGTGAGGGCGGTGTTCGCCATCACGATGATCAGCAGGCTCAGGCAGAGCACGAGGAGCGCCCACCAGCGGCGTGCGTAGGGGCGGTCCATCCTCTCGGCCGGTTCGTTCATGACGAGTCGCATGGCAGGGGTTGCCTTCCTCGCTGAGTTGCACATGGCTGTGCATTTACACAACAGTGTGCAATCTACGTCGTTGCACAGAAGTGTGCAACTCGATGGGGGAAGGGGCACAATGACGTCCATGACCACGGGACCCAGCCGCGCCGACGCCAACCGCCGCCGCATCCTCGACGTCGCCCTCGCCGAGCTGCTGCGCGACGCCGACGCGTCCATGGACCAGATCGCCCGCGCCGCGGGCGTCGTACGGCGGACGGTGTACGGCCACTTCCCGAGCCGCGAGGCGCTGATCAGCACGCTCGTCGACGAGGCGGTGGAAGCCCTGTCCGGCGCGCACGCGGCGGGCCGCGCGGGCGTGCGGGACCCGGCCGAGGCGGTGGCGCGCTCGGTGCTGGCCGTGTGGGAACTCGCCGACCGCTACCGGCTGCTGATCGCGCTCGCCCAGCGCACGGTCACCATGCAGGGCATCAGGGAACGGCTCGCCCCCGTCCGGGAGGCCGCCACCGAGGTGCTCCGGCGCGGCCTCGACCAGGGCGTCTTCAGCTCACCCCTGCCCGCGCCGGCCCTGGCGTACGTGCAGGAGCAGATGCTGGTCGCGCTGATGGAAGCGGTGAACGACGGGCTCGTGGCAGCGCAGGAGGCGGGCCGCTGCGCCGCGGTCACGATTTTGACCGCGGCGGGCGTGCCCGCCTCCGATGCCACCGAGCTGGTGGCGAAGCTGAACGACTGATCTTCTCTGCGGGTGGACCGGGCGGCTGAGCGACGGGGGGACACCCAGCCGCCCGGAGTCTCGCGGGGGCGGCGCGGCCCTCAGGCCTTCGCCAGCTCCTTCTCGCCGCCCTGGTCGGGCACCTCGGCCTCGACGCGGTCCTCGGCCGGGCCGCCGTGCCCGTCGTCCAGCAGCGTCTTCTCGTCGAAGGGCAGCTGACCGGCGAGGACCTGGTTCACGCGGTCCTTGTCGATCTCCTTCGTCCAGGTGCCGATCAGCACGGTGGCCACGGCGTTGCCGGCGAAGTTGGTCAGGGCGCGGGCCTCGCTCATGAAGCGGTCGATGCCGACGATGAGGCCGATGCCGTCCACCAGGGCCGGCTTGTGCGACTGCAGACCGCCGGCCAGCGTCGCGAGGCCGGCGCCGGTGACACCGGCGGCGCCCTTGGAGGCGACCAGCAGGAAGAGCAGCAGCGGGATCTGCTCGCCGATCGACATCGGCGTACCCATGGCGTCGGCGATGAACAGCGAGGCCATGGTCATGTAGATCATGGTGCCGTCGAGGTTGAAGGAGTAGCCGGTCGGGACGGTGATGCCGACCACCGGCTTGCTGACGCCCAGGTGCTCCATCTTGGCGATGAGCCGCGGCAGCGCGGACTCGGAGGAGGACGTGGACAGGATCAGCAGGAACTCGCGGCCCAGGTACTTGAACAGGGTCAAGATGTTCAGGCCGGAGACGGCCCGCAGCAGGATGCCGAGCACGATGAAGACGAACAGGAAACAGGTGACGTAGAAGCCGAGCATCAGCACGGCGAGGCTCTTGAGCGCGTCCAGGCCGGCGGAGCCGGTGACGGCGGCGATGGCGCCGAAGGCACCGATCGGGGCGGCCCACATCACCATCGCGAGGATGCGGAAGACGAGCCGCTGGATGTGCTCGATGCCGCGCAGGATGGGCTGGCCGGCCGAGCCCATCCCCTGGAGCGCGAAGCCCGCGAGGAGGGCGATCAGCAGGGTCTGCAGGACCGACTCGTTGGTGAAGGCGGAGACGATCGTGGTCGGGATGATGCCGAGCAGGAACTCCGTGGTGTCCTTGGCCTCGGCGTCGACCTGCGCATGACCGGCGTCCTTGATCGCGTCGGTCACCGCGAGGCCGGTGCCCGGCTCCAGGATGTTGCCGACGACCAGGCCGATGCCCAGCGCGACCAGCGACATCACCGTGAAGTAGCTCAGGGCGATACCGCCGACGGCACCGACCTTGGCGGCTTTCCGCACCGAGCCGATGCCCAGGACGATGGTACAGAAGATGATCGGCGAGATCATCATCTTGATCAGGGCCACGAAACCCGTGCCGATGGGCTTCAGCCCGACAGCGAAGTCGGGTGCGGCCAGACCCACCGCGATACCGGCGGCGACCGCGATGATCACCGCGATGTAGAGATAGTGCGTGCGGTCCCGCTTGGCTTTGGGTGCGGCAGGTGCCGTATCGGCTGCGCTGGTCACGGCGGCCCTCCTTGACGACGTCGTCGGCATCACCGGCGTGCGGCTCACGTCCGGGGGAAAGGGAGCGGGGCTCCCGGGGATGCGTTATGGGGAATGCCCGTGACTATGTCCTGCTCTGTGAGCGCGGTCACCCTTCCGTTCATTTAGTTCACAATCAGCCACGGTGCACACTGACGGCATGCGCCTCACCGTCCCCGGTCCCCGCAGTCTGGCGGGCCAGCTCTTCGCCATGCAGGCCGTGCTGATAGCCGTCGTCGTGGCCGGATACGCGCTGTTCACCTATGTCAGCGACCGCAGCCAGGCCGAGGAGGCCGCGACGCGCCAGGCCAGGGCGGTGGCCCGGTCCGTCGCGGACTCCCCGTCCGTGCTGGCGGCGACCCGCACCAGCGATCCGACGGCCGAGCTCCAGCCGTACGCGCTGAAGGTGATGCGGGACACCGAGGTCGACTTCATCACGATCATGGATCCGCGGGGCATCCGCTGGACGCACCCCGACCCCCGGCAGATCGGCCAGACCTTCCGGGGCCACACCGAGCGGGCCCTGAGGGGCGAGACGTTCACCGAGACCTACACCGGCACGCTCGGTCCGTCGGTCCGCGCGGTCACCCCGATCCGGGACGGCCGGAAGGTGGTCGGTCTGGTCAGCGCGGGGATCCGGGTCGACCAGATCACCCAGCGGGTCCAGGGCCAGCTGACGGCCCTGCTCGGCGTCGCGGCGGGCGCGCTGGTGCTGGGCGCGGTCGGCACCTACGTCATCAACGCCAGGCTGCGCCGTCACACCCACGGCATGAACGCGACCGAGCTCAGCCGGATGCACGACTACCATCAGGCCGCCCTGCACGCCGTACGCGAGGGCCTGCTGATGCTGGACGGGCAGTACCGTGTGGCGCTGATCAACGACGGAGGTCGTGAGTTGCTCGGCGTGGCCGGGGACGTGGTGGGCAGGTCGGTGGCGGAACTGGGATTGCCCGCCCCGCTGACGGGTGCCCTGCTGGCGTCGGAGCCACGGGTGGACGAGGTGTATCTGACGGCGTCCCGGGTCCTGGTCGTCAACACCTCACCGGTGTCGGGCGGCGAGCGGCGCGGTACGGTCGTCACGCTGCGCGATGTCACCGAACTCCAGTCGCTGATGGGCGAGTTGGACTCCGAGCGGGGCTTCACACAGGCGCTGCGCTCACAGGCCCACGAGGCGGCGAACCGGCTGCACACGGTCGTGTCGCTGATCGAGCTGGGCCGGGCGGAGGAAGCGGTGGAGTTCGCGACCGCCGAGCTGGAGCTGGCGCAGGCACTGACCGACCAGGTCGTGGCGGCGGTGAGCGAGCCGGTGCTCGCGGCGCTGCTGCTGGGCAAGACGGCCCAGGCGAACGAGCGGGGCGTGGAGCTGATGGTGTCGCAGGACAGCAGCCTGGACGACGGCCTGCTGCCGCAGACCCTGCCCGCGCGGGACCTGGTGACCATCCTCGGCAACCTGATCGACAACGCCGTGGACGCGGCGCAGGGCAGCACGGGGGCCCGGGTGACGGTGGCGGCGTACACCCGGGACACCGGGGACACCCCGGAGCTGGTGCTGCGGGTCTCCGACACGGGCCCGGGCGTGGACCCCGAGCACGCCGAGGCGGTCTTCCAGCGCGGCTTCACGACGAAGCCGGCGGGCCCGGGCGGCCGGGGCCTCGGGCTGGCGCTCGTACGACAGGCGGCGCAGCGGCACGAGGGCTCCCTGACGGTGACGGAGGCCGAGGGGGGCGGAGCGGAGTTCGAGGTTCGGCTGCCGCTGCGGGAGTCCGGGGCGGCGGGCGCGATCGTGACATCCGGGGCCACGGTGGCCAGAGGCGCTGGAGGCGACGCATGACGGACACCGAGCAGGCCATTCGGGTGCTGGTGGTGGAGGACGACCCGGTCGCCGCCGACGCGCACGTGATGTACGTGGGCCGGGTGCCCGGGTTCGTGGCCGTGGGCAAGGCGCATTCGGGTGCGGAGGCCCGCCGGGTCCTGGAGCGCACCCCGGTGGACCTCCTCCTGCTCGATCTGCACCTGCCGGACGTGCACGGGCTGCAACTGGCCCGGTCCCTCAGGACGGCCGGTCACCACGCGGACGTCATAGCGGTGACGTCGGCGCGCGACCTGGCCGTCGTACGCGAGGGCGTCTCGCTGGGGGTCGTGCAGTACGTCCTGAAGCCGTTCACCTTCGCGACCCTGCGCGACCGCCTGGTGCGCTACGCGGAGTTCCACGCGGCGGTCGGCGAGGCCAGCGGTCAGGACGAGGTGGACCGGGCGCTCGCGGCCCTGCGCGCGCCGGGCCCGGCCGCCCTGCCCAAGGGGCTGAGCGCGCCGACGCTGGAGCGGGTGACGGTGGCCCTGCGCGACAGCGCGGAGGGCCTCACGGCCGCGGGAGTCGCGGAGACCGTGGGCATCTCCCGGATCACGGCCCGCCGTTACCTGGAGCATCTCGTCGACGCGGGCCGCGCGGCCCGCCGCCCGCAGTACGGCACGGTGGGCCGGCCGGAGTTGCAGTACCGCTGGGTCACGGGCCAGTGACGGCCCATCAGCCGCCGATCGAACCGCCGCACACGCATCGACCCGACGGGACCCACGCAACTCAGGTTCACGACGCAACCGTCCCGGCCACGACGACGTGCGCCCGGAAGGAGGTCGTGCCCGTGCGCCCCACCGCCGCCCTCACCCCCCTCGCCGCCCTGGTCCTCGCCTCGAGCAGCCCTCACCGCCTGCGGCGGGGGCCCGGCAGCGACCCGGATACCGTGCAGGTCTCCTTCAAACAGTCCACGGACACCTCCGTCAAGGCGATGGACACCTGTCTCACGGACATGGGGAAGCAGTTCGAGAAGGCCCACGTCGCCATCGCCCGGTCCGCCGACGTGCAGGACGCCCGACGTCCGCCGGGCCGCGCCCGATGCGCGGCCGGACGCGGACACCCCTAAGGGATGTCCGTCCCCTCCGGCAGTACGCCCGGCCGGAACGGCTCGACCCCCTCCAGCCTCCGCACCCGTGTCGGCTCGATCAGCAGCATCACCCGGCGCTCACCCGGCAGCAGCCACGGGTACCGGTCCTCGCCGAGGTACTTCCGCGCCAGCCGGTCCATCGCCCGCTCCGCGGCCTCTCCCTCCACGAACCGCACGACCTTCCCCCGGATCTCCGCCCGGTCGTACGGGTTGCCGGGGTCGTGGTGCGACAGCGAAACGTAGGGATTGCGCCGCAGATTCTCTTCCTTCACCCGCCCCATCGAGGTGTTGACCATGACGTACTCTCCTTCGATGTCCGCCCACATGGGCGACACCTGAGGCGCCCCGTCCGCCCCCACGGTCGCGAGGTGCCAGAAGTTCGGCGCGAGAAGACGCTCGCGCATATGCCCTTTGAGCTTGCCGTTCACGTGAGTCGCCGCCTTTCCGGGCCCGCGATCACCGGCCCCGGCGCCATCCTCACCCCGCCACCGCCCCGGCCGACAGACGATCTTCGGCCGCGGTCCAACCCGCCGGTAGCCGTAGCTTCCTACAATCCGTGATCCTGGCCGAACAGACCGTAGTCAGCCCTCTCCGGTCGCCCTAACTTGTGGGCCGTGCGCCGACCTTCAGCCCGACCGAGCCAGCCCCCGTACCCTCCCCCGCCGCGGTCCGCCCCCGCGGTCCCGCCCTTCAACGCCCCCGCCGCCCGCCGGCTGCGCGCGGCCCTCGGCATGGCACCCGAGCACGTCGCCTACGGCATGCGCGTCTCGTACGGGCATCCCCACGTCACCCCGGACCACGTGAGGGCCTGGGAACGCGGGGCCGCCGCCCCGACCAACTCCGAGCTCACCGCACTGGCGGGCGTGCTGTGGTGCTCGCCCGCCGAACTCATCGGCAGACCGCGCACCCTGCGAGAACACCGCATCGCCCGCTGCCTCGCCCCGGAGGACGTGGCCCGGGCCGTGGGGCACGACGTGCACGCGTATCTGCGCATGGAGGAGTCCGGCATCTGGCGCGGCACCGACCGCCAGTCAGCCGCCCTGGCCGATCTGCTCGGGCTGGGACTGCCCGACTTCGTCACCGTCACCGGCAGGAACGCCAAGCTCGGGGACCTGCTGCGCAGCGCCGCCACCACCCGCTGGCAGGCCCGGGTCCGCCCGGTGGCCACACTCGTGCCCCTGGACCGGCGGTTCCTGGAACGCGCCCTGCGGGCGCTGCACGCGGACTACCAGGGCTACATGGCCGCCACCCTGAGCTGGGGCGGCGGCAGCGGTGACGCGGGCGGCGCCGGCCAGGACTTCCTGGACCGGATCGTGGAGCACTTCTGGACGAAGCTCCAGGACGACACCGACCTGGGGGCCGGCTGGGCAGCCGCCCTCTAGAAGACCGACTCCGCCTCGTCCATCCGGTCCTTCGGTACCGTCTTCAGCTCGGTCACGGCCTCCGCGAGCGGGACCATCACGATGTCCGTCCCGCGCAGGGCGGTCATCCGGCCGAACCTCCCCTGGTGTGCCGCCTCCACCGCGTGCCAGCCGAACCGCGTGGCGAGCACCCGGTCGTAGGCGGTCGGCACACCACCGCGCTGAATGTGGCCGAGGATGACCGGCTTGGCCTCCTTGCCGAGGCGCCGCTCCAGCTCGTGGGCGAGGGCGGTGCCGATGCCCTGGAAGCGCTCGTGGCCGAACTTGTCTATGGCGCCCTTGACGTAGTCCATGGTGCCTTCGGCGGGATGGGCGCCCTCGGCGACGCAGACCACGGCGAACTTCTTGCCGCGGGAGAAGCGCTCCTCGACCATCTTCACGAGGTCGGCCGGGTCGAACGGGCGCTCCGGCAGGCAGATCCCGTGCGCGCCGGCGGCCATGCCGGACTCCAGCGCGATCCAGCCGGCGTGCCGGCCCATGACCTCCACCACCATCACCCGCTGGTGGGACTCGGCGGTGGTCTTCAGCCGGTCCATCGCCTCGGTGGCGACCCCCACCGCGGTGTCGAAACCGAAGGTGCGGTCCGTGGAGGAGATGTCGTTGTCGATCGTCTTCGGGACGCCCACGACGGGCAGGCCCGCGTCGCTGAGCATGCGCGCGGCCGTCAGCGTGCCCTCGCCGCCGATCGGGATCAGCGCGTCGATCCCGAATTCGTGGATCATGTCGGAGGCGTTCTCGCACGCCTCCCGGAGCCGGTCGCGCTCCAGCCGGGACGAGCCGAGGATGGTGCCGCCGCGGGCCAGGATGCCGCTGACCGCGTTCAGATCGAGGGAGCGGTAGCGGCCGTCGAGCAGGCCCGCGTAGCCGTCCTCGAAGCCGATGACCTCGTCGCCGTAGTTGTCGACCGCCCGGTGCACGACCGACCGGATCACGGCGTTCAGGCCGGGGCAGTCGCCGCCTGCGGTGAGAACTCCGATACGCATCGTGCTGTGTCTCCTGCTCGCTGTTGATACCGGTGAGCCACTGCCGATTGTTTCACGCTCCGCGGCCCGGTGCGGCACCCCCGGCCTGCCGGGTGCCTTATATAGCCGCAGAGGTATTGTCAAGAGGGTTCTGCTCACCTCGGTGGGCGATTTTTGTGCCCCTGGCTGGATAGCAGTGGGGCGAGAGGCGTACCCCCATCCGAGACGAAACGGAGAGCGCGCGTGACCCGCAGCGTGTACGTGACCGGCATCGACCGAGGCGACGGACGCCAGGTCGTCGAACTGGGGGTCATGGAGCTCCTCACCCGGCAGGTCGACCGGGTGGGCGTGTTCCGCCCCCTGGTCCACGACGGGCCCGACCGCCTCTTCGAGCTGCTGCGCGCTCGTTACCGGCTCACCCAGGACCCGGTCACCGTCTACGGCATGGACTACCACGAGGCGTCCGCCCTCCAGGCCGAGGCCGGCACCGACGAGCTGGTGTCCACGCTCGTCGACCGTTTCCACCTCGTCGCCCGGGACTACGACGTCGTCCTGGTCCTCGGCACCGACTACGCCGACACCCAGCTCCCGGACGAGCTGTCGCTCAACGCCCGCCTGGCGAACGAGTTCGGCGCGTCCGTGATCCCGGTCGTCGGCGGCCGCAAGCAGCCCGTGGAGTCGGTGCTCGCCGAGACACGCAACGCCTACCGCGCCTACGCCACCCTCGGCTGCGACGTCCTGGCCATGGTCGCCAACCGGGTGGCCCGCGAGGACCGTGACGAGATCGCCGGCCAGCTCGACTCCCGGCTGCCGGTGCCCTGTTACGTCCTGCCCGACGAGCCCGCGCTGTCCGCGCCGACCGTCTCGCAGATCGGTCACGCCCTCGGTGCCAAGGTGGTGCTCGGCGACGACTCGGGGCTCGCCCGGGACGTGCTCGGCTTCGTCTTCGGCGGCGCGATGCTGCCGAACTTCCTGGGCGCCCTGACCCCGGGCTGCCTCGTCGTCACCCCGGGCGACCGCGCCGACCTGGTCGTCGGCGCGCTCGCCGCGCACAGCGCCGGCACCCCGCCGATCGCGGGCGTGCTGCTCACCCTGGACGAGGTGCCCGGCGACGACATCCTCACCCTCGCCGACCGGCTCGCCCCCGGCACCCCGGTGCTGTCGGTGGCCGGTACCAGCTTCCCCACCGCCGAGCAGCTGTTCTCCCTGGAGGGCAAGCTCAACGCCGCCACGCCGCGCAAGGCGGAGCGGGCCCTCGGCCTGTTCGAGCGGTACGCCGACACCGGCGACCTCGCGCGCCGCGTCTCCGCGCCGAGCAGCGACCGCGTGACGCCGATGATGTTCGAGCACAAGCTGCTGGAGCAGGCGCGCTCCGACCTGCGCCGGGTCGTCCTGCCCGAGGGCACCGAGGAGCGTGTGCTGCACGCGGCCGAGGTGCTGCTGCGCCGCGGCGTGTGCGAGCTGACCCTGCTCGGCCCGGTCGACCAGATCCGCAAGAAGGCCGCCGATCTCGGCATCGACCTCGGTGAGTCCCAGCTGATCGACCCGGCCGCCTCCGAACTGCGTGACGCCTTCGCCGAGAAGTACGCGGCCCTGCGCGCGCACCGGGGCGTCACCGTGGAACTGGCCTACGACGTGGTGTCCGACGTGAACTACTTCGGCACGCTGATGGTCCAGGAGGGCCTCGCCGACGGCATGGTGTCGGGCTCGGTGCACTCCACGGCCGCGACCATCCGGCCGGCCTTCGAGATCATCAAGACCAAGCCGGACGCCGACATCGTCTCGTCCGTGTTCTTCATGTGCCTGGCCGACAAGGTCCTCGTCTACGGCGACTGCGCGGTCAACCCGGACCCGAACGCCCAGCAGCTCGCCGACATCGCCATCCAGTCGGCGAGCACGGCCGAACAGTTCGGCGTGGAGCCGCGAATCGCGATGCTGTCGTACTCCACCGGCACCTCCGGCTCCGGCGCCGACGTCGACAAGGTGCGCGAGGCCACCGAGCTCGTCCGCTCGCGCCGGCCCGACCTGAGGATCGAGGGCCCGATTCAGTACGACGCCGCCGTGGAGCCGTCGGTCGCGGCGACCAAGCTGCCCGGCTCCGAGGTCGCCGGGCAGGCGAGCGTGCTGATCTTCCCCGACCTGAACACCGGCAACAACACCTACAAGGCCGTGCAGCGCTCGGCCGGCGCGATCGCCGTCGGCCCGGTGCTCCAGGGTCTGCGCAAGCCGGTCAACGACCTGTCCCGGGGCGCCCTCGTCCAGGACATCGTCAACACCGTCGCCATCACGGCGATCCAGGCCCAGACCCCCGCCCCGTCCCCGAGCGAGAAGGCGACCGCCCAGTGAGCCCCACCCGTGTCCTCGTCCTGAACTCCGGTTCCTCGTCGGTGAAGTACCAGCTGCTCGACATGCGCGACAGCAGCCGGCTGGCGGTGGGCCTGGTCGAGCGCATCGGCGAGCAGACCTCCCGGCTGAAGCACACCCCGGCCGGCGGTGAGAGCCGGGAGCGCGGCGGTGCGATCGCCGACCACGACGCCGCTCTGAAGGCCGTCGCCGAGGAGCTCGCCAAGGACGGCCTCGGCCTGGACTCGCCCGAACTGGCCGCGATCGGGCACCGGGTGGTGCACGGGGGCAAGACCTTCACCGAGCCGACCGTCGTCGACGACGCGGTGCTCGCCGAGATCGAACGGCTCATCCCGGTGGCCCCGCTGCACAACCCGGCCAACCTCACCGGCATCCGCACGGCCCAGGTACTGCGCCCCGACCTGCCGCAGGTCGCCGTCTTCGACACCGCCTTCCACACGACCATGCCGGAGTCGGCCGCCCGCTACGCGATCGACGTGAAGACCGCCGACGAGCACCGCGTCCGCCGCTACGGCTTCCACGGCACCTCGCACGCCTACGTCTCCCGGGCCACCGCCGGGCTGCTGGGCAAGGACCCGTCCGAGACGAACGTGATCGTGCTGCACCTGGGCAACGGGGCGTCGGCGTCCGCCGTGCGGGGCGGCCGGTGCGTGGACACCTCCATGGGTCTGACGCCTTTGGAGGGGCTCGTGATGGGTACGCGCTCCGGAGACATGGACCCGGCCGTCATCTTCCATTTGATGCGTGTTGGGGGAATGTCCGCCGACGAGATCGACACTCTTCTCAACAAGAAGAGCGGCCTGCTCGGCCTGTGCGGTGACAACGACATGAGGGAGATCCGCCGCCGCGTCGACGAGGGTGACGAGCAGGCGGAGCTGGCGTTCGACATCTACATTCACCGGCTGAAGAAGTACATCGGCGCCTATTACGCGGTACTCGGGCGCGTGGACGCGGTCGCCTTCACGGCCGGTGTCGGTGAGAACGCGGCTCCCGTGCGGGCGGCCGCCCTGGCGGGCCTCGAGGAGCTGGGCCTGGCGGTGGACGGCGAGCGCAACGCCGTGCGCGGTGACGAGGCACGGCTGATCTCGCCCGAGGGCGCCCGGGTCGCCGTGGCGGTGGTGCCCACCGACGAGGAATTGGAGATCGCGACACAGACCTACGCGCTGGTAATTGGTTCGGGGAATCACACCTGAGCGGCAACCCGCCCTTTTGTATTTTCCGCCAGACGGAATATTCCGTTGCGAAACAAACCGATAGGATCGCCCCATGCGCCGTTCGAAAATCGTCTGTACTCTCGGCCCCGCGGTCGACTCCCACGATCAGCTTGTCGCGCTGATCGAAGCCGGCATGAACGTGGCCCGCTTCAACTTCAGCCACGGCTCGCACGCCGAGCACCAGGGCCGGTACGACCGGGTCCGTGCCGCCGCCAAGGAGACCGGCCGGGCCATCGGTGTCCTCGCCGACCTCCAGGGCCCGAAGATCCGTCTGGAGACCTTCGCCGAGGGGCCCGTGGAGCTGGTGCGCGGTGACGAGTTCACCATCACCACCGAGGACGTCCCCGGCGACAAGACGATCTGCGGGACGACCTACAAGGGACTGCCCGGAGACGTCTCCCACGGCGACCAGATCCTCATCAACGACGGCAACGTCGAGCTGAGGGTCACCGAGGTCGAGGGCCACCGGGTGAAGACGATCGTCATCGAGGGCGGCGTCATCTCCGACCACAAGGGCATCAACCTGCCCGGCGCGGCCGTCAACGTGCCCGCCCTGTCCGAGAAGGACGTCGAGGACCTCCGCTTCGCGCTGCGCATGGGCTGCGACCTGGTCGCGCTGTCCTTCGTCCGCGACGCCAAGGACGTGGCCGACGTCCACAAGATCATGGACGAGGAGGGCCGCCGGGTCCCCGTCATCGCCAAGGTGGAGAAGCCGCAGGCGGTGCAGAACATGGAGGACGTCGTGATGGCGTTCGACGGTGTGATGGTCGCCCGCGGTGACCTGGCCGTCGAGTACCCGCTCGAGAAGGTCCCGATGGTGCAGAAGCGCCTGATCGAGCTGTGCCGGCGCAACGCCAAGCCGGTGATCGTGGCGACCCAGATGATGGAGTCGATGATCACCAACTCCCGTCCGACCCGCGCCGAGGCCTCCGACGTGGCCAACGCGATCCTGGACGGCGCCGACGCGGTCATGCTGTCCGCAGAGTCGAGCGTGGGCGCGTACCCGGTCGAGACCGTCAAGACGATGTCGAAGATCGTCACCGCGGCCGAGCAGGAGCTGATGTCCAAGGGGCTCCAGCCCCTCGTCCCGGGCAAGAAGCCGCGCACGCAGGGCGGTTCGGTGGCCCGTGCCGCGTGCGAGATCGCCGACTTCCTCGGCGGCCGGGGCCTGGTGGCCTTCACCCAGTCCGGCGACACGGCCCGCCGCCTGTCCCGCTACCGCGCCCAGCAGCCGATCATCGCCTTCACCACCGACGAGGGCACCCGCAACCAGATGGCGCTGAGCTGGGGCGTGGAGCCGCACGTGGTGCCGTTCGTGAACAGCACCGACGAGATGGTCGACCTGGTCGAGCAGGAGCTGGTGAAGCTGAACCGTTTCAACGACGGCGACATCGTGGTCATCACCGCCGGTTCACCCCCCGGCGTGCCCGGCACCACCAACATGGTGCGGGTCCACCACCTGGGCGAGGCCAAGGGCTGATCCGCCCAGGGCCGTGAAGGCCCGCACACGCCACCGAGGGCGCCCCCTGGGATCCAGGGGGCGCCCTCGTCCTGATGCGCTCAGTGGTTTCCGTCGCGTGTCACGCCTCGGCAACCGCCCGAAGGACGGCTTGGGCCAGGGCGTAGAAGTTCTCCCGGTAGAAGCCCAGGCGGATGTTGAACGGCTCCTCCGCGAAGAGGCCACCGCGCTCGACGAACATGACGGGTGCGGCGGTCAGCGCGCTGTGCACCATGTGGAGTTCCTCCATGGTGAGGCGGAAGTCGCGCGACTCCGTGTGCCGTCCTGCCAGGCGTTCCACCAGCGCGTCGACGGCCTCCCGGCCCGAGCCGACCAACAGGGTCAGCTCCGTGTCACCGCGGTCCCGCTCGCGCAGATAGCTCAGCGCCTCGTACATCGCCGCCACCTGCCGGGGCGCGAGCCGGGCGGTGAACGCGTCGCCGTCGCGGGTCAGTTTCAGCTGGGTTCTCACGTGTCTCTCCTTCCCGAGTCAGCGCAAGAGGGCCGTGAAGGCCCGCACACGCCACCGAGGGCGCCCCCTGGGATTTAGGGGGCGCCCTCGGAGTGCGGCTCTCGAACGGGCCCTGAGGGGCGCTCAGTCGGTGATGAAGTTGTGCAGCCCGGGCACGTGCAGGGTCCCGCCGAACTGGCCGGCCTGAGTGACCTTCGCGTTGGTGAAGTAGATCAGCGGGATGTTCAGCGGCGGCGGGTGCTCCGGGTCGAACGTGACCGGGATCAGCCCGAGCAGGTTGCCGGAGATGCTCTCCGTGTACATCACGGTGTCGCCACCGGTGATCGTGGACGTCGAGCCCTTGGCTGCCTGCACGTGGTAGGTCTTGCCGGACTGCTTGTCCTTGACCGTCTGGTGGAGGTCGCCGATGTCGGTGCCGCCCGATATGACGTACTTCAGGACCTTCTTGACGGTGCCGTTGGCGGTCCGCACCTCGACGATGCCCTTGTAGTCGGCGCCCTTCAGCGTCAGGGAACTGGCGTTGAGATACCACGGGTCGTCGGGCAACGGCACCTTGTTGTCGACGCCGCCCTCGGCGTCGGTGGCGGCCGGGCAGTCGTCCGGGTCGGTGGTGGCGCTCGGGGAGGGGCTGGGCGAGGCGGTCGCCTCCGCGGCCTTCTCCGCCGCCTCCGCGGCCTTCTCCGCCGCCTTCTCGACGGCCTTGGTGGTGTCCTCCACCGTCTTGCCGGTGTCCTTCGCCGTGTCGGACGCCTTGCCGGTGGTGTCCTTGACGGTGTCCTCGACCGTGCCGGCGGCCTTCTCGGCCGTGTCCTCGCCGGCGCCGGAGGTGTCCTCGGCCGGCTTCTCGGTGCTCTGCGACGCCGATGCGGACGGGGTCGGGTCGGGGCTCGCCTCGTCCTTGTCCTCGCCGTTTCCGCCGTCGAGGATGCCGCCGATGGCGTCGCCGATGTCCTCCAGCACGTTGCCGCCGCTCTCGGACGGCGAGGGGGACGGCGTGGCCGTCGCGTCGTCGCCGCCCGTGGCGGGCGCGCTCGTGGACGGGGCCGGCTCCGGCTCGGGCTTGTCGTCGGCACCTGAATCCGACGAAGAGGAACCGCCGTTGTTCGCGTCCGTGCCGCCCGAGGGGGACGGCTCCGGGGCCGTGTCGCCCTGGTTGTCCTTCTCGTCCGTGGCGCCGTCGCTCGCCGAGGGGGACGGCGTGGGCGAGGCGGACTCGTCGTCCTTGGAGTCCTTGTCGGAGTCCTCCAGGGCCGCCACGCAGTCCTTGTACTCGTCGGCCGTCAGGCTCTTCGACGTCGGGGCCGCCGGGGTGTCGCTGTCAGCGATGGCGAGCGTCGACGTGAAGCCCATGCCCATGAGCACCGCCGTCGGCATCGCCGCCATGGCTATCGCCTTGCCGGTCGGCCTGCTGAACCTGGTGAACAGCGGCTTCTTGGGCGCCGCGTGGCGCGGCCCGGTTCTCACACGGGACGCCTCCACCTCAACCCCGTGGGTCACCTCGTCAGCCGGCACTGTGCCTCCCGTTCGCCCCGTTGGCCGGGTTCGTTCCTGACAAATCGTTCGGCCCGTCCACGCCGTCCACGGTCTTCAGCAGCGTGGTGTCGTGGTCGGTGGCCTCGGGAGCCTTGCCCGTGCCGGCCATGACGGCGGGCTGTCCCGCGGGCCCCGCGCCCGGCGCCCAGGCCACGGCCATCGCCCCGCCCACGAGGGCGAGGAGGAAGCCGATGAGGAAGCCGCCGAGATTCGACACGGGGAGGGACACCAGCGCCAGCAGGATCGCCGCGACTCCCGCGAAGACGCGGACGTGCTTCTGGAACCAGAGGCTGACGCCCAGTACGACGAGCAGCACGCCGATGATCAGGGATCCGGCACCCGCGGTGGTCGCCATCGCCAGCGTCAGGTGACCGATCTGGAGGTTCGCGTACGGGAAGTAGGCGATGGGCAGGCCACTGAGAAGGACCATCAGCCCGGCCCAGAACGGCCGCTCACCCCGCCAGGCGCGGAACTGCTGCCTTCGGACGGCGAACTGGTCGGTGGCGGCAGGAGTCTCGGCGCTCATGGAAAACAGCTCCCTGGTACAGCGTTGCTGTGGTGGTGATGTGGGCCCCGCGTGAAGGCGCGGCCGGAAGGTGGACGGGCGGGGGCGCCACCGGCTCCCCCGCCCGTCAACGAGTGCTTAGTAGCACTCCTTGACACCCGTCGACAGCGACATCTTCAGGCCGCTGAGCTTGAAGGTTCCGGCGGTGGTCGCCCACGCCGTCTGCTTCACGTCGGTCAGGGTCGCCTTGTCGGCCTGCTGGGCGAAGCCGTACGGGTTCGCCGTCTCGCCCTTCCGCATGGCCGGACCCTTGGTGGCGTCCTTGGCGGCCACACCGATGTCGATGTTCTCGAACGTCGCGTCGGCGCTGAGGTCGGCAACATCGATGTAGAGGTTCTGGGCCTCTACCGGCTTCGCACCCTGACCCGCACGCAGGATCAGGCTGACGTTCCCGAGCACCGGAATGTTCGGGGTGACGACCGACTGGCACAGGTTCTTGATCGTCGCCTGCTTGAACGACGAGACGGCGACCGGGTGGACGGCCTTCTTGCCGTCCATCGTGTATCCCTCATCGAGGGCGCCGTACTGCGAGAAGCCCGTGCCGACGAGCTGGTCGGTCGTGACCTTGAACGACTGCCCGGAGACACTGAACGACGCGGCGAGAGCGCCCTGCGCGAGGGCGACACCTATCGCAGCCGTGGCGGCGACGCTGGGCACCATGACCACAGCGAACCGCTTCCATCTGGTCCCGCCACGCACCTGGGACTCCATATTTCCTCCTTCTCGGACGTACATCTCCTGTCCTGGCTCGCCCCGATTGGCGCTCTGCCGGGCAGGGATGGGAGAAGTGCTACGTCCTCGGGAAGGAGAGCGCCTGCACTCGGCGGCGCAACTGCGCCCGAATCACCGGCGATCACCCCCGAGCGACAACCACTGGTCGCGCCTGACACGCATCACGCACAACCCTGCTGGACAGGCTTCGCCGGAAGGGCGAAGACCCCCCTGTCCAAGAGCCGGCGCCACTGCCGCCGGCTCTGCTCGGTGGGGACCCAGGTTGTCCCGTGACCCAACCGGCTGCCGGGGTACGGGAATGGACCGAGCGTGGCCGATCGTGGTGCATTCTCGCCGCACGCACAAGGGGGTTCGTTACTCGCTAGTAACGGCCGGATAACCGAACAGCGACCCATCGGTCTCGGCCGACGACACAGGGTGGCCTCGAACGCCGACACAAAGCTGTTGATCGATGGACAGAATCCGACAGATCAACGCCCGAGACTTACTCGTAGTAACAGCGGCCGCGATTACCAAGATTTGGTAAAGCGCGGCCGCAGTGACCTTCTATCGGCAAACTTTTCACGCGGGCACCACATGCCCGCGCGTTTAACGACTGGTCAGAACAGGGCGCGCGCCAGGGCCCTGCGCGCAGCGATCACGCGGGGATCGTCGGGCCCGACGACCTCGAACAGCTCCAGCAGCCGCACCCGTACGGTGTCCCGGTCGTCACCCACCGTGCGCTGCACGGTCTCGATGAGCCGGCCGAACGCGTCCTCGACGTGGCCGCCCACCAGATCCAGGTCGGCGGCGGCGATCTGCGCCTGCACATCGGCCGGCTTGTCGGCCGCGTCCCGGCGCACCTGCTGCGGGTCGACGCCCTGCACCCGCTGGAGCAACTCGGCCTGGGCGAGGCCCAGCTTGGCCTCCTCGTTGGCCGGGTCCTCGTTCAGTACGTTCTTGTACGCCTGGACGGCGCCGGACAGGTCGCCCGAGTCGAGGGCCTGCACGGCGGCCTCAAGAAGCCCGTCGTGCGGGCCGGCCGGCCGCTCGGGAGCCGCCGGGGCGCCGCCCGGCTGGGCCTCGGGGTCGACGGTGAGACCGGTCAGGCCGAAGCGCTGCTCGCCGACCTGCACCAGCTGGTCCAGGGTCTGCCGGATCTGCGCCTCGCCGGCCGCTCCCTGGAAGAGGGGCAGTGCCTGACCCGCGACGACCGCGAACACCGCGGGGATTCCCTGGATGCCGAACTGCTGCATCAGCATCTGATTGGCGTCGACGTCGATCTTGGCGAGCAGGAAGCGGCCGTTGTACTCGACGGCCAGCCGCTCCAGGACCGGGCTGAGCTGCTTGCAGGGCTCACACCACTCGGCCCAGAAGTCGATGACGACGGGCACCTCGGCGGAACGCTGCAGGACGTCCCTCTCGAACCCCGCCTCGTCGACGTCGATGACGAGGTCGGCCGGGGAGATCGCCCCCGTCCCGCCCTCCTGGGCGGACTGCGCGCGCGCCTGCTCCGCCTTCGCCTTGGCCTCCTGGGCCGCCTTCACCGCGGCGAGGTCGACGACTCCGCTCATGGACATGTTCCGTGGCTGCATGCGCCTATCCTCCCCCGTCCTGCGCGCGCGTGTGAAAAACGGTGTGAAAGCCAGGCCGGTCGAGTGCCTTTCGGCGCCGGGTCCCCACCCCACGCCGGGTGCGCGAGGCCCGTGTACGTCCATCGCGGGCTTCCGCTACGAGTCGTAGCGTAATGCCCCGCCGTGGCGCCGGGACACCACCCCCCGGTGATCTCCCTCACGGCCGCGACGGGAATCGCCAGGTCTATGGTCGTGACATGCAGAGCCGCAGCCCAGCCAGCCGCACCGGGCGCCCGCGCAGCGCCACGGCGGACGCCGCGATCCTGGCGGCGACACGCGAGGCTCTGGTGGAACTGGGCTGGTCCAAACTCACCCTGGGGGACGTCGCCACGCGCGCCGGGGTTGCGAAAACCACGCTCTACCGCCGCTGGGCGGGCAAGAACGAACTGGTGGTCGACGCGGTCGCGGAACTCTTCGACGAGCTGGAACTCCCCGACTGCGGCTCCCTGGCCGCCGACATCGAGGGCGTGGTCCTGCAGTTCGCGGCGATCCTGGCCCGTCCGGAGGCGCGGAGCGGACTCATGGCGGTGGTCGCGGAGTCAACGAGAGACGACGCCCTTCGGGAACGTATCCGCGAGTCGATCGTGAACCGCCAGAAGTGTCTGGTCGTGGAGGGCCGGACCAGAGCACAGGCCCGTGGCGAGCTGCTGCCGGAGACGGACCCGTCGGAGTCAGCCCGCGCGGTGGATCTGATCTTCGACATGATCGCAGGTGCCGTCGTGCACAGGGCCCTGGTGAGCGCTGAGCCCGTCGACACAGACTGGGCACAGAGTCTCGCCAGGCTCCTGGTGAACGGCCTGACGGCGTCCGCGACAGCCTGACGCCCATTCCGATTTCATGGCGAGGGCCCGCGCTCGGGTGAGTGCGGGCCCTCGCAGCGGCCGGGGTTCCCCCACCGTCGCCTACCGAACCAGGTGCTCGATCTCCTCGACGTGGTACTCGCCGTATCCGAACCGTTCGCCGATGGACCGGTACCGCTCGTACTGCCCCCGCGTCACCGGTACTGACAGCACCAGCAGGAGCCGGAGGAACAGTCGGAATCCGAGGTCGGGGTCGACCTGATGGACCACCTGTTCCAGCGCAGCCGTGGCCTCCGAGGCCGAGACCGGCTGCCAGTGAGGGCTGACGAACTTGTCCGCCACCGCGAGCGCCGTCTCCCGCACCTCATGCGACACCAAGTCCGCCAGCTCCGTACGTGCAGGCGGCACGACAGGGGCGTAAGCGGGGGCAACCTCTCGCTGCCGCGCCCTGCACACGTCCTCGACCAGCCGCAGCCATTCGCGTCCGTCGACACGTAGTGCCGCGTCCGAGACGGCGACCCACAGCGTGGTGATCGTGCCACCGGACAGTGGTGAATCCAGCAGACGCAGTGCATCCTCCAGCAGAAGAGCCGCTGCCGTGCCCGGGGACTGCCCGGGCTCGTCCGCGTCGGCTACCCGCTGGATCTCTCGCCGGGCCGTGTCGGCACTCCAGTCCTGGTGCGCGTTCCCTGCGAGGGCCGAGAACCCGAAGTCCCACTTGGTGTCACGGCGCGTGGTGTCGATGGGCGGCCAGTCGGCGGCGAGACCCTCGCGCACGACCGCAACCGGGTACCCGAGCCGCTCGGCGAAGCCAAGGAACCGGTGGTATCGCTCCTTCGAGACCCGTATCGAGTAGAGCTTGAGGGTTCGCAGGAAGAGCCGGAAGCCGAGATCGGCGTCGCTGCTTGTGACCACCCGCTCCAGCCCCGGGACCAACTCGGGCAACCGCGCGGCGCGGGTCAGCTTCGTGGCCAGCCCGCGGATCTCCGCGACGATCTCCTCGGACAGCCCCTCATCGCGTACCGGCTGGACCGGAGGGGGGACGTAGGAGCGCTTGTTCTGCCGGAGGCGGTCCGTGGCGAGGTCCGACACCGCCCGCAGCCAGGTACGGATGTCCATGCCGTGGTCGGCCGGATCAAGAATCCGGCCGACCACGGCCAGCCACACCGTGTGGAGGACCTCCTCCGGCAACGGGCCGGCCAGCAGCCGACGGGCGTCCTCCCCCAGTTCCACGGCTTCCTCACCATCCGACCCGTCCGCCAGCCGAGCCACGACACCGAGCGCTGTCGGAAGATCGACGGCGGGGGCGGCGGCAGAACGGTCTGGGCAGCACAACTGCTCCGCCAGACCGGTGAGCCCGAAGTCACCGGAGTAACCCAGTTCGACATACGTCGGACGTTGCTTGGGCATGGATCGTGTCCTACCTGAGTGTGAGCTAGAGCGGGTATGCGGTCTCGACGACGAAGCCGTACCGGCCGTTGTGTGGCCCCTGACCTTCATCAAGATCACCCGAACCTCGTTGCCGGCGTTCTCGACCGTCACCCCGTCCGGGTGGTACCGCTTGCCCAGGGACGGATAGGCATCCCACTTCCCGGTGATCGCCCGGTATTGCTCACCGTCCCTGGCCTTCGAAGCCCAGCCCAGGAACTTCTGCCACTTGTCGTTGTCGAACACCTTCTCTCCGGTCGAGAGCCGCTTGCTGAAGTAGTCGCCGACCACACGGTCCACCGCCTGCTGGGCGATCTCCTGGCTCGTCCAGATCGTCTTGATCTCGTTCTTCTGCTGAGCGAGGGCGAACGCCTGCTGCGGAGTCCGCCGGACGTGATCCTTCAGCGTGTGGATCTCATCCTCGTATCTCGACAGGGCCGAGAGGTCCTCGTCGCCCAGGTTCAGGCAGTTGTGGACGAGCACGTCGGCCGCCGCGGCTCCCTCGGTGCGCACATAGAACGTGTGCAGGCCGTCGACCGTGAGGTCGAACACCCGGCGCGGGGTGACCGACCGGTCGCGTACCTCGGTCACGGTGCGGAGCGTTCCGTCCGGGCCGATCAGGCGGTCCCCCGGACGCAGTTTCGAGGCAAGGACCCATCCACGTTCGCTGGTGCGGATCTTGTGTCCAGCGGTGGTGTCCAGGCTGCTGTCACCGGCCAGGTTGACGGTCACCAGCCGCTCGGTGTCGTGCCGGAACGTGTCGGTGACGGACTCGGAACGCAACCGTCCGGTGCTCGGATCGGCAGCCACGACCTGGTCGCCTTCACGCACCTCACGGATTGCCTTGCGGCTTCCGTCGGCCATCAGCACCTGGGTGTCACCGGGGAAGCTGTTGACCTTGCATGTCGTGACGACGTCCTCGTAGGCGTTCACACCGGCCTCAAGCTTGGCCAGCGTTGCCGGACTCACGTCCAGGGCCTTCAGCGCCTTGAACGCGTCCGCGACCCCGACTCCGGTCTTCATGGCGGCGTCGAGCGCGCGGATCCCGTCGGCGATCTTCGTGAACGCCTTGCCGGGGATGAAGTTGGACGCGAACCAGGCGCAGCTCGACTTGTCACCGTGGTAGCAGCGGGCGACATCGCCGAGCACGATCTCGTACAGGACCGCGCCGACCATCTCTCCGAAGAGGTTCTGCCAGCCGATCCGGGTGATCTCGCCGAAGCTGAAGTGGTGGGTCCACTTCTGCTTCTGGTTGGGAAGGGTCTCGGTCTTGAGGAAGACCGTGTCCGCTTTCGGGCAGCCGCTCTCGGTGGCGGGCACGTCGGGGTTGACGCAGAAGTAGTAGCTGACCGTGAGGTTCAGGTTCAGCTCGTACGTCACCGTGCAGCCCTGCGGGACGTAGTCGCACGTGTCGAGCGGCCTGGCCGGCCCCGCCTCGGTGATCTTGTCGATGATGTAGAAGACACCGCCGACGCCAGTTCCGGCACCGTCCTGGACGACCTGGTTGGCCTCCTTGCGCGCGGCCGACTCGGCCGCCTCCTGTGCCGACTGCGCGTACTTCTCGGCGTCCTTCGCCGCCTCCTCCGCTGCCGTGGCTTCGGCGTCCGCGCGGTTCGCCGGCCGTCGGCCGCGCCGAGGGCCATGCCACGGCCGCCCGGTCCTCAGCCGACCAGGCAACCGCGACAGCGGACGTCAGAACGGGCGTGAGCAGTCCGGATCTATGGCGTCCGGGGCTGATGAACCCTCGTTTGGGGCGCACGAAAGCATCCCTTTCATCGCATGGCGGGCAAACGGGGGCGTTCGTCCGGCAGGGCATGCGAGAAGGGCCGGTTGCTGCGCACGACGGCCTGTCCCTCCCCCGTGGCGACGGTGTCCCCCCGATCGCCTGTGGTCACGCGCGGCGACGAAGTGGTCAGCTTCGTGAAGCGCGACGGTCACTATAACTTCACAAATAAGGTCAGGATTAGGGGTTTTCAGGGCACGCTTGTGCAACAAATGCAAAGAACTGGGCGGGTCAGTGAAGTCTCCACTGACCCGCCCCATCCCGCCTCTCAGGGCGTCAGAAGCCCGCCGGCTCCGTGTACACCCCCCACTCGTCCCGCAGCACTCCACAGATCTCCCCGAGCGTGGCCTCCGCGCGCACCGCGTCCAGCATCGGCTCGATCATGTTGGCGCCGCTGCGGGCGGCGGCCAGCATGGCGTCGAGGGCGGTGCGCACCGCGGCGTCGTCACGGGCCGCCTTGCGCCCGCCGAGGACCCGGACCTGCTCGCGCTCCACCTCGTGGCTGACCCGCAGGATCTCCAGATCCCCGGTCACCGACCCGTCGTGACAGTTCACGCCGACGACCCTCTTGTCGCCCTTCTCCAGGGCCTGCTGGTAGCGGAACGCCGACTCGGCGATCTCCCCGGTGAACCAGCCGTCCTCGATCCCGCGCAGGATGCCGGAGGTGATCGGTCCGATGGGGTGCTTCCCGTCGGGGTGCGCCCGCAGTCCGCGCTCCTTGATCTGCTCGAAGATCTTCTCCGCGTCCGCCTCGATGCGGTCGGTCAGCTGCTCGACGTACCAGGAACCCCCCAGCGGGTCGGCCACGTTGGCCACCCCGGTCTCCTCCATCAGCACCTGCTGCGTGCGCAGCGCGATCTCCGCCGCCTGTTCGCTCGGCAGGGCGAGGGTCTCGTCGAGCGCGTTGGTGTGCAGCGAGTTCGTCCCGCCGAGCACGGCCGCCAGCGCCTCCACCGCCGTCCGTACGACGTTGTTGTACGGCTGCTGCGCGGTGAGGGAGACGCCCGCGGTCTGCGTGTGGAAGCGGAGCCACTGCGCCTTCTCGGACGTGGCGCCGTAGACGTCCCGCATCCAGCGGGCCCAGATGCGCCGCGCCGCGCGGAACTTGGCGATCTCCTCGAAGAAGTCGACGTGCGCGTCGAAGAAGAAGGACAGGCCGGGAGCGAAGACGTCCACGTCCAGCCCGCGCGAGAGACCCAGCTCGACGTACCCGAAGCCGTCCGCCAGCGTGTACGCCAGCTCCTGCGCGGCCGTCGAGCCGGCCTCGCGGATGTGGTAGCCGGAGACCGACAGCGGCTTGTAGGCGGGGATGCCGGCCGCGCAGTGCTCCATCAGGTCGCCGATGAGCCGCAGGTGCGGCTCGGGCTGGAAGAGCCACTCCTTCTGGGCGATGTACTCCTTGAAGATGTCCGTCTGGAGCGTGCCGTTGAGGACGGACGGGTCGACGCCCTGCCGTTCGGCGGCGACCAGGTACATGCAGAAGACGGGGACGGCCGGGCCGCTGATGGTCATCGACGTCGTGACGTCGCCCAGCGGGATGTCCTTGAACAGGACCTCCATGTCGGCCGCGGAGTCGATGGCGACACCGCAGTGCCCGACCTCGCCCAGCGAGCGCGGGTCGTCGGAGTCGCGGCCCATGAGCGTCGGCATGTCGAAGGCGACCGAGAGCCCGCCTCCGCCGTTGCGGAGGATCATCTTGTAGCGCTCGTTGGTCTGCTCGGCGTTGCCGAACCCGGCGAACTGCCGGATGGTCCACGTCCGCCCTCGGTAGCCGGTCGCGTACAGGCCGCGGGTGAAGGGGTACTCCCCCGGCCAGCCGATCCGGTCGAACCCGTCGTAGGTGTCACCGGGCCGCGGCCCGTACACCGGCTCCACGGCGTCGCCGGAGAGCGTGGTGAAGTCGGCCTCGCGCTTGCGCGCGGCGTCGTACCGGGCCTGCCAGCGGCGGCGGCCCTCCTCGATGGCGTCAGCGTCCATACCCTCGAATTTACTTGGACGTCCTAGTAAATGTCGATGGCTGACGGGAGTGACCTGGCGAACGGGTGAGACCGACCGCCGCACGCGCGCGTGCGGCGGTGACGGAGCCTGCGCGCGGTTACGCCTTGGCGGGTGCGGGCGCGCCCTCGGCGATCCGGGACTCCAGCTCGTGGCTGATCCGGCGCTCCACGAAGAACGCGGCCGTCGGGATGGTTCCGGCGAGCAGCACCCACAGCTGCTTGCCCACCGGCCACTTCGCCTTGGAACCCAGGTCGAAGGCGAAGATCAGGTACACGACGTACAGCCAGCCGTGCGCGATGCTGACGACGCGCGTGAAGTCGGCCGCGCCGTTCAGGTCGAGCACATACTTGCCGATCATGCCGAAGGTCAGCAGGACCAGCAGCACGCCGGTGACGTAGGCCATCACGCGGTAGCGAGTCAGCACGCTCTTTTTCATGCGGTCGAGCGTAACGACCCGTTCCGGGAGATCTTGCCCCGGGTCACTCCTCTTCGAAGTCGCCCGCCGCCACGCGCAGCGGCCGCAGCATCGCGAAGATCTCCGCGCACTCCTCGGCGTCGTACACCCCGAGCCCGAAGTCCATCGCCATCAGGTCCCGGGTGGCCGCCTCGACGACCTCGCGGCCCTTTTCGGTGATGCTGGCGAGGGTGCCGCGGCCGTCGTTCGGGTTGGGCCGCTTGGCGACCAGACCCGACTTCACCAGCCGGTCCACGGTGTTCGTCACGGAGGTGGGGTGCACCATGAGCCGCTCACCGATCTTGGACATCGGCAGTTCGCCGGACTTGGAGAAGGTGAGCAGCACCAGCGCCTCGTAGCGCGCGAACGTCAGCCCGTAGGGCCTGACCACGGCGTCGACCTCGGCGAGGAGGATCTGCTGGGCACGCATGATCGAGGTGATCGCGGCCATGGACGGCACGTTTCCCCAGCGCTGCTTCCAGCGTTCGTCGGCGCGCGCGATCGGATCGAAGGAGAGACTGAGCGGCTTCGGCACGAACCCGACCCTACCGGCCGGTCACATGGTGGTCAGCCCTGTCTCGCCCTTCGGTCCGCCCCGCGCCGCACCTACTCGGCGAGGTGCCGTTCCACCGTCTCCACCTTGGACGTGAGGCCGTCCGTCACGCCGGGGCGGATGTCCGCCTTGAGGACGAGGGAGACCCGGGGCGCACGCCGCTCGACCGCGGCGACCGCGCGGCGGACGACGTCCATGACCTCGTCCCACTCTCCTTCCACGGAGGTGAACATCGCGTCGGTCCGGTTCGGCAGCCCCGACTCGCGCACCACCCGCACGGCGTCGGCGACGTACTCCCCCACGTCCTCGCCGACCCCGAGCGGCGTCACGGAAAAGGCGACGATCACGCGCCCACCACGCCTTCCTTGCGGGCGCGGGACGCGATGACCGCGTCGTCGGCCTCACGCCGCAGCCTGCGCTCGGCGAAGAACCCGCCGGCGGGCAGCACCGAGAGGACGAAGTACAGCGCGGCGGTCTTCAGCGACCACTTCGCACGGTTCCACGCGTCGGCCCAGAAGATCACGTACAGGACGAACAGCACCCCGTGCACCATGCCCATCACCGGCACGGCGTTGAAGTCCGTGGTCCGCTTCAGTACCGAGCAGACCAGCAGGAGGAGGAACGAGATCGCCTCCGGGGCCGAGACCAGACGGAGGCGGCGGATGGCGGTGGCGGTCTTGAGGTCCACGGGTCACCTTCGGTGGGAGAGAAACGGTTTGTGAACGCACGCACAAGCGTCCCGCCCATTGTGGCAAACCGCTGGGGCCCCTCGGCCCCTCGGGGTGCACTCAGGGACGTTCTCCACCCACGGGCCCTGTCCGCGGGGCCCGGCCTGCGGATACCTTCGCGTACGTGGCGATGTTCCGACTTCAGAGCAGCAAGGTGCTCGCCGTCGACATGACCGGGGATGCCGTGAAGGCGAAGAACGGCTCGATGGTCGCGTACGACGGGGAGATGGCCTTCAAGAAGCTCAGCGGCGGCGGCGAGGGCATCCGGGGCATGGTGACCCGGCGGCTGACCGGTGAGCAGATGACGTTGATGGAGGTGAAGGGGCGCGGGACCTGCTGGTTCGCGGACCGCGCCTCCGAGATCAACCTGGTCAGCATCCAGGGCGACAAGCTCTACGTCGAGTCGAGCAACCTGCTCGCGACCGACGGCGGGCTGCGCACGGGCACGGAGTTCACCGGCCTGCGCGGCGCCTCGCAGGGCAACGGGCTGTTCACGACGACCGTCGAGGGCCACGGCCAGGCCGCGATCATGTCGGACGGCCCGGCGGTGGTGCTGCGCGTGAGCGCGCAGTACCCGCTGACCGTCGATCCGGGGGCGTACGTGGCGCACCAGGGGAACCTGCGGCAGTCCTTCCAGTCCGGTGTGACGTTCCGCACGCTGCTTGGAGAGGGTGGCGGCGAGGCATTCCAGATGCGGTTCGAGGGGGACGGTCTGGTGTACGTGCAGCCGAGCGAGCGGAACACGATCGCGGGAGACGTGTGATGGCCTTCCGGGAGATCAACGCGAAGATGGTCGAGGCGACGGTCACGCCGGGGCAGCGGCTGTTCAGTCAGCGCGGCGCGATGCTCGCCTACAAGGGCGAGGTGTCCTTCACGCCCAACAGGGCGGGCGGCCAGGGCGGGATCATGTCGATGATCGGCCGCCGCGTCGCCGACGAGGACACCCCCCTGATGACCGTCGAGGGCAGTGGCACGGTCCTCTTCGGGCACGGCGGGCACCACGTCCAGGTGATCCGGCTCACCGGTGACACGCTCTACGTGGAGGCGGACCGCCTCCTGGCCTTCGAGGGTTCGCTCCAGCAGGGCACGATGTTCCTGGGCTCGCAGGGCGGCGTCATGGGCATGGTGCGCGGCCAGGTCAGCGGCCAGGGGCTGTTCACGACGACGCTGAAAGGGCACGGGGCCGTCGCGGTGATGGCCCACGGCGGCGTCGTCGAGATCCCGATCAGCCCGCAGCGGCCGGTCCATGTGGACCCGCAGGCCTACGTCGCCCACCACGGCGATGTCCGCAACAGGCTGTCCACCGCCCTGGGTTGGCGGGACATGGTGGGCCGCGGCTCGGGCGAGGCGTTCCAGCTGGAGCTCAGCGGCAGCGGTGCGGTGTACGTCCAGGCGTCGGAGGAGAAGCTGTGAGCACGTACGGAAGCCCCGGCTCCGGCCCCGTGGTCTTCGACCCGGCGACGCTGCCGCCCGACGACAACGTCAACGCGTACTCCTTCTGCGTGGAGCTCAAGGGGAGCCAGTGGTTCCTGCAGAAGGGGAAGATGATCGCCTACTACGGCTCGATCGACTTCAACGGCGTCGGACACGGCCGGCTGGACCGTCTCGTCCGCACGTCCTTCCATTCGCCACTGCACGCGAGCGACTGGGTCGTGGCGGAGGGCTCGGGCAAGATGCTCCTCGCCGACCGGGCCTTCGACGTCAATTCGTACGACCTCGAAGAGGGCAACCTGACCATTCGCTCGGGCAACCTCCTCGCTTTTCAGCCAACTCTGGCACTGAAGCAATCAATCGTGCCGGGTTTTCTGACCCTCATCGGAACCGGAAAGTTCGTGGCCGCGTCGAACGGCCCGGTGGTGTTCATGGAACCCCCGATCCGGGTCGACCCCCAGGCCCTGGTCGGCTGGGCCGACTGCCCCTCCCCGTGCCACCACTACGACCACGGGTACATGACCGGCGTCATGGGCGGTCTACGTGCACTGACGGGCCTCGGCGGAGCCTCCGGCGAGGAGCACCAGTTCGAGTTCGTCGGCGCCGGGACGGTGCTGCTCCAGTCGTCGGAGACCCTGATGACCGAGCACGCCACAGGATCCGTTCCGCACCAGGCGGGCGTGCCCGGCGGCGGGGCGCACAGCCCCCAGGCCGGGCAGTCCGGGGTACCGCGTCTTCCCGGACAGCTGGGGGACCTCCAGCGTCGCTTCGGGCTGTGAGCGGTAGTCTGCGGAGTGTGACATCGAACGCCTGCGCACTGCTGTTCGCCCAGGTGTGCGCGGTCACACGCCACCCCTCACTAGTTCGCCTTTCAACATTTTAGGTAGACTTCATTCATGGAGACCGAGACGGCCACCCGCTGGCTGACCGATGCGGAGCAGTGCGCCTGGCGCACCCACCTGGAGGTCAACAGGCTGTTGACGTACCAGCTCGAGAAGGACCTGCAGCCGTTCGGCCTGACAATGAACGACTACGAGATCCTGGTGAATCTCTCCGAGTCCGAGGACCACAGGATGCGGATGAGCGACCTCGCCTCCGCCACCCTCCAGTCCAAGAGCCGCCTCTCACACCAGATCACGCGCATGGAGAACGCGAACCTGGTCCGGCGGGAGAACTGCGAGTCGGACCGCCGGGGACTCTACGCGGTCCTGACCGACCACGGCATGGCGACGATGCAGAAGGTCGCGCCCCACCATGTGGCGTCCGTGCGCAGGCACTTCATCGACCTGCTGTCCCCCGATGCCCTGACCGAACTCGACAAGTCCCTCAAGCCCATCGCGGAGCACCTGCGCGGGCAGCGCGGACGCCCGTGACCGCAGCCCCCGGCTAGGCGAGCGGCAGGCGGAGTTCGAACAGGGCTCCGCCTGCTGGCCCCCGGCCGGCGGTGAGCGTGCCGCCGTGCCGGACGGCGACGTCCCGGGCGATGGCGAGCCCCAGCCCCGCCCCGCCGTCGTCGCGGCTGCGGGCGGCGTCCAGGCGCACGAACCGCTCGAAGATCCTCTCCCGGTCGCCCTCGGGCACCCCGTCGCCGTCGTCCGCCACCCCGGCCACGGCCCGGTCCCCCTCGCGCCGCACGCTCACGGTGACGGCCGACCGGGCATGCCGCTGGGCGTTGTCGAGCAGATTGGCGAGCACCCGCCCCAACTGCCCGCGTGATCCGGCCACCTCCACCGGCTCCGCGTCCACGGTGACACCCGGCCGCCCCTCGGCCGCCTCCCGGGCGAGCCCGGCGAGGTCCACCTTCGTGTCGCCCCGCCGCTCCCCCGCGTCCAGCCGGGCGAGCAGCAGCAGGTCGGCCGCCAGCCGCTGGAGCCGGACGGTGTCCTCCACGGCCCCGTCGAGGTCCAGCAGCTCGGGGTGCGCGGCGGCCACCTCCAGCTGCGTCCGCAGCGAGGCGATCGGGCTGCGCAGCTCGTGGGAGGCGTCGGCGACGAAGCGCCGCTGCCGCTCCACGGACGTCTCCAGTGCCGCGAGCGTCTCGTTGGTGGTGCTGGCGAGCCGGGCGATCTCGTCGTGCGTGTCCGGCTCGGGAACGCGCCGCGCGAGATCCTCGGACCGGGTGATCGCGGCCATCTCGCGCCGGATCCCCTCGACGGGCCGCAGCGCCCGCCGGGTGACCAGCCAGGTCACGCCCGCGACGACACCGAGCAGCAGCGGGAACCCGATCAGCATCACCGTCAGCGCGGTCCGCACGGCCCCGTGCTCGGCGGACAGCGGGGAACCGGCGTAGACCTTGAGGTGCCCCCGGTCGTGGGTCTCCACCTCGACGGCGGCGAACCGGTAGTCCTGCGCGCCCCCGTCGATCGTCGCGGATCCGTTGCTGAAGACGGTCTCCCCGGAGATCTCACCGGGTTCGAGGGCCTCGCCGGCGTCCTCCGCGTCGTCATCGTCGTCGCCCCCGGACGGCTTCGCCGCCGGCTGCGGCTTCACCCGGCCGGTGTCCGTCCCGCTGATGCGCTCCAGATCCTCACTGGCCGCGACCAGCCGCCGGTTCTCGTCCAGGACCTGCACCGGCCCGTCGTCGCCGTCCAGGCCCGAGAGCTTGTCGTACGGCGTCCCGGCGGCGAGCTCGGAGGCGACCGCCCGGGCGGAGCGCTCCGCCTGGGTACCGGCCTCGCCGATCAGATTCGAGCGCAGGGACAGCAGCACGGCGGCCCCGGCCGCGACGAGCGCCACCGCGACCACGAGCGTCGCCCCCAGCGTGGCCCGCGCCCGCACGGACCCGAACAGCCGCCTCACGAGGGCGTCTCCAGCCGGTACCCGGCCCCGCGCACGGTCCGGATCAGCCCCGCCCGCAGCTTCCGCCGCAGGGTGCTGACGTACACCTCGACGATGTTCGGATCACCCTCGTACGCGAAGTCCCACACGTGCTCCAGGATCTCGGACTTGGACACCACCTCGCCGGCCCGCAGCACGAGTTGCTCCAGCACGGAGAACTCCTTGGCGGTGAGGGCGATCTCGTCCTCACCCAGGAACACCCGCCGGGCCGCGGTGTCCACCTTCAAATCCCCGTGCACCTGCACCGGCGAGGCCCCCGTGCCCTGTCCACGCCGCCGCAGCAGCGCCTTGATCCGGGCGACGAGCACGACGTACGAGAACGGCTTGGTCAGATAGTCGTCCGCGCCGGTGTCCAGACCTTCGGCCTCGTCGTACTCGCCGTCCTTGGCGGTCAGCATCAGGATCGGCACCTCGTGCCCGGCGGCGCGCAGGGCGGCGCAGACCCGGTAGCCGTTGAGGCCGGGCAGCATGATGTCGAGAATGACCAGGTCGTACGCCCCCTCCGAGGCCTGGTGCAGGCCCTCCCGTCCGTCGTGGACGACGTCCACGGCGTACCCCTCGGCCGTCAGGCCCCTGGCGAGCGACAGGGCCAGCCGCTTCTCGTCCTCCACGATCAACAGGCGCATGCGTAAAGAGTCGCAAAAGCAACCTGAAGATCCCTTCAGGGGTCTTCAGGTTCCTCTCAGCCTCGATCAGCCAGAGTCGAAGACGTCGAAAACGAAACGACTCGGGAGGAATCCGCATGAAGCGCAACATCGTGATCGCCGCTGTGACCGCCGCCGCTCTGATCGGAGGCGGCACGGCCACGGCCCTCGCGACCACGGGAGACGACGAGGGCTCGGCGCGGCAGGCGGCCGACACCCGGCTGACGGGCGACGACGCCCGGGACGACCAGGACGACCGTGACGACGATGCCGAGCGGGTCGCTTCCACCGACGTCACCGCGCCCGAGGCGATCGCCTCCGCGCTGAAGCACACGTCGGGTACGGCCGTCTCCGCCGAGCTGGACGACGAGGACGACGGCGGCAAGGTGGTCTGGAAGGTCGACGTCCTGTCCGGCGACAACGCCTGGCACAGCGTGAGCGTCGACCCCTCGAACGGCAAGGTGCTCGGTGCGCACACGGACGACGAGGACGACACGGCGCAGGTGCGGGCGGCGCTGAAGGGTTCCTCGCTGACGGCCGAGGAGGCCGCGAAGGCCGCCGCCGGCAAGGGCGTGGTGACCTCCGTCGGCCTGGACGAGGACGGCAAGGACAAGTCCTGGGAGGCCGAGACGCACAAGTCCGGCGGTGCCGAGCAGGACTGGAAGATCGACCTCAAGACGGGCAAGGTCACGGCGGACCGCTCGGACGCGCAGGACGACGACGCCGACGACCAGGACTGATCGGTTCTGCCAGATCTCCATCGCCCCGGCGTCCGTGCTGACGCCGGGGCGTTGCGCAGCTCGGCGCGACGAGGTACCTCCCCCAGGGCCTGTCGTTCGGATCACGCCGCAGACGCGCGGTCTGCACGCACATCTGCGGCGTTGTCGTCGGTCGCCGACGCTCCGCGTCGGCTCCCTCCGCCTCGCAGGTGCACGCACCAGAGCGCGCTCACCGGAACGGACAGCACCGTCACGTCCCTGCGACCTGATCCGATCGACAGGCCCTGGCGGCGCGCATGCCCGCAGCTGGTGCGCCCGCCGACGCACGGAAGGGGACGTGTCGGGGGGTGTCCGCCCGCAGCGGTTGGCCCGTCAACGGACAGTCAGCCGGTTCGCAGCCCCATCGCGCCGTTCCGAGGACGGGCCCCCGGGCGCGGCCCGACCCCCCACGGAGGGAAGGCGAAGGCGCGCACCCCACCCCCGGCCGAGCGCCGCAGGCACCCGCGCTCAGCCCTCCGTCAGCCCCGCCACCAGTTCGTCCGCCGCCCGGTACGGATCCAGCTCCCCCGCCACGATCCGCTCCGCCAGGGCCCCCAGCCGCCGGTCCCCGTGCAGGTCCCCGATCCGTTCCCGCAGGGCCGTCACCGCGATCGTCTCGACCTCGCGCGAAGCCCGGGCCGTGCGCCGCTCGGCGAGAACCCCTCGCTCCTCCATCCAGGCACGGTGCTTCTCCAGCGCCTCGACGACCTCGTCGACGCCCTCACCCCGCGCGGCCACCGTCTTCACGATCGGCGGACGCCAGTCGCCCGGCCCCCGGGACTCCCCCAGCCCCAGCATGTGGTTCAGCTCGCGGGCCGTCGCGTCCGCCCCGTCCCGGTCGGCCTTGTTCACGACGTACACGTCGCCGATCTCCAGGATCCCGGCCTTGGCCGCCTGGATCCCGTCGCCCATCCCCGGCGCGAGCAGCACGACGGAGGTGTCCGCCTGCGAGGCGATCTCCACCTCCGACTGCCCCACTCCCACCGTCTCGACGAGGATCACGTCACAGCCGGCCGCGTCCAGGACCCGGATCGCCTGCGGGGCCGACCAGGCCAGTCCGCCCAGATGCCCGCGCGTGGCCATCGAGCGGATGTAGACGCCCGGGTCGGACGCGTGCTCCGACATCCGCACCCGGTCCCCGAGCAGCGCGCCGCCCGAGAACGGGGACGACGGGTCGACGGCGAGCACGCCGACGCGCTTGTCCTGCTTGCGGTACGCGGACACCAGCGCCGAGGTCGACGTGGACTTGCCGACCCCGGGCGACCCGGTCAGCCCCACCACGTACGCCCCGCCCGTCAGCGGCGCGAGCGCCGCCATGACCTCCCGCAGCTGCGGGGACGCCCCCTCCACCAGGGAGATCAGCCGGGCCACGGCCCGTGGCCGGCCTTCCCTGGCCTGGGCCACCAGTGTGGAGACGTCCTGCATCACAGCTCCGTTCAGATCAGGGACGTACCGGAAATCAGGCCTTGGGCACGCGCACGATGAGCGCGTCGCCCTGCCCGCCGCCACCGCACAGCGCGGCCGCACCCACGCCGCCGCCGCGCCGCTTCAGCTCCAGCGCGAGATGCAGCACGAGACGCGCGCCGGACATCCCGATCGGGTGACCCAGGGCAATGGCGCCACCGTTGACATTCACCTTTTCGGTGGAAACACCGAGGTCCTTCATGGACTGCACGGCCACGGCCGCGAACGCCTCGTTGATCTCGATGAGGTCGAGGTCCGAGACCTCCAGGCCCTCCTTCTTCAGCGCGTGCAGGATCGCGTTGGACGGCTGCGACTGGAGCGAGTTGTCCGGCCCGGCCACGTTGCCGTGCGCCCCGATCTCGGCGATCCACTCCAGGCCGAGCTCCTGGGCCTTGGCCTTGCTCATCACCACGACGGCGGCGGCACCGTCGGAGATCTGCGAGGCCGACCCGGCCGTGATCGTGCCGTCCTTGGCGAAGGCCGGACGCAGCTTGCCCAGGGACTCGGCGGTGGTGTCGCCGCGGATGCCCTCGTCCTTGCTGAAGAGCACCGGGTCGCCCTTGCGCTGCGGGATCTCGACGGGCGTGATCTCGGCCTCGAACAGGCCGTTCTTCTGCGCGGCGGCGGCCCGCTGGTGCGACAGGGCGGCGATCTCGTCCTGCTCGGGCCGCGCGATGCCGAGACGGGTGTTGTGCTTCTCGGTCGACTCGCCCATGGCGACGCCGTCGAAGGAGTCGGTCAGACCGTCGTGGGCCATGGCGTCGAGCATCTGGACGGCGCCGTACTTGTAGCCCTCACGGGACTTCGGAAGCAGGTGCGGGGCGTTGGTCATGGACTCCTGACCACCGGCGACGACCACGTCGAACTCACCCGCACGGATGAGCTGGTCCGCGAGCGCGATGGCGTCGAGGCCCGACAGACACACCTTGTTGATGGTCAACGCCGGGACGTTCATCGGGATGCCGGCCTTGACCGCGGCCTGGCGGGCCGGGATCTGCCCCGCTCCGGCCTGGAGCACCTGGCCCATGATCACGTACTGCACCTGGTCGCCGCCGATCCCCGCACGGTCGAGGGCGGCCTTGATCGCCAAGCCGCCGAGGTCGGCTCCGGAGAAGGACTTCAGCGATCCGAGCAACCGCCCCATGGGCGTACGCGCCCCCGAGACGATCACCGAGCTGGTCGTAGCAGAAGACATGAGCTGCGATCCCCTTACCGGCTGCACAGCCGAGGAGTGAACGAGGGTTTACTTCGAATGTACTGAGTGGCACTCCGTGCCGTCATCGGGCTGTCGGTGTGATCGCGCGCACGTTGCGTAACCACCTCCGGAGCGCTGCACTGAATCCATGCTGACGCGAATCGACCACATCGGAATCGCCTGTTTCGACCTCGACAAGACCGTCGAGTTCTACCGTGCCACCTACGGCTTCGAGGTGTTCCACTCCGAGGTCAACGAGGAGCAGGGCGTGCGCGAGGCCATGCTCAAGATCAACGATACGTCCGACGGCGGCGCCTCGTACCTGCAGCTCCTGGAGCCGACCCGCGAGGACTCCACCGTCGCGAAGTGGCTGGCGAAGAACGGGGAGGGCGTCCACCACATCGCTTTCGGTACGGCGGATGTCGACGGGGACGCCGACGAGATCAAGGGCAAGGGCGTACGCGTGCTGTACGAAGAGCCGCGACGCGGTTCCATGGGGTCACGGATCACCTTCCTGCACCCCAAGGACTGTCATGGCGTACTGACAGAACTGGTCACTTCGGCGCCCGTTGAGTCACCTGAGCACTGACCCTCGTACAGAGGGGCCGGTAGGGTTGGGGGCGGTCGCCGCTCAATCCAGGGCGACCGCGGTCCCGCCGTGCGACGGCAGGACCACCGGGGTCCGGGTTTCGGGGGACGAGCGTCGGGGCAGCAGCCTGCGCTCCGCCGATGATCTGACACCATTCCCCGGGGGCCCCGTCCGGCGGATGGACGGAGCTCGTTTGGAGAGAGTTGCGACCAGGGGACGGATGGGACCGCGCAGTGCGGGGCTACGAGAGCCAGGAGCGAGAGCCGGCGGCTGACGTCGACCACCTCTCTCGGTTCGAAGCCGAGATGAAGCGGCTGAAGACCGAACGGGAAAAGGCGATCCAGCACGCCGAGGACCTCGGCTACCAGGTCGAGGTGCTGCGCGCCAAGCTGCACGAGGCGCGGCGCACCATCATGTCCCGGCCCTCCTTCGAGGGGGGCGACATCGGCTGGCAGGCCGAGCAGTTGCTGCGCAACGCGCAGATGCAGGCCGACCAGATCCGCGCGGACGCCGACCGCGAGCTGAGCGAGGCCCGGGCGCAGACCCAGCGGATCCTCCAGGAGCACGCCGAGCAGGCGGCCCGGCTCCAGGCCGAGCTGCACCAGGAGGCGGTGACCCGCCGCCAGCAGCTGGACCAGGAGCTGTCCGAGCGCCGCCAGACGGTCGAGTCGCACGTCAACGAGAACGTGGCGTGGGCCGAGCAGCTGCGGGCCCGTACCGAGCAACAGGCCCGCCGGCTGCTGGAGGAGTCCCGGGCCGAGGCCGAGCAGGCCCTGGCCACCGCCCGTGCGGAGGCCGAGCGGCTGGCGACCGAGGCACGGCAGCGGCTGACGAACGCGGCCGAGGAGGCCCGCGCCGAGGCCGAGCAGATCCTGCGCCGCGCCCGCACGGACGCCGAGCGCCTGCTCAACGCCGCCTCCACACAGGCCCAGGAGGCCACCGACCACGCCGAGCAGCTGCGTACGTCCACCGTCTCGGAGTCGGAGTCGGCGCGCCGCGAGGCCCAGGAGCTGAGCCGGGCCGCCGAACAGCGGATGGCCGAGGCCGAGGAGGCGCTGCGCAAGGCGCAGACGGAGTCGGAAAAGCTGCTCTCGGAGGCCAAGGAGACCGCCGCCAAGGCCCTGGCGAGCGCCGAGTCCGCGAACGAGACCCGTACGCGCACCGCCAAGGAGCAGGTCGCCCGGCTCGTCGAGGAGGCCACCAAGGAGGCCGAGAACACCAAGTCCGAGGCCGAGCAGCTGGTCGCCGACGCTCGCGCCGAGGCCGAGAAGATCGTCGCGGAGGCCGCCGAGAAGGCCCGCACGCTCACCGCCGAGGAGACCGCGACCCAGCTGTCGAAGGCGGCCAGGACCGCCGAGGAGGTCCTCAACAAGGCGTCGGAGGACGCCAAGAAGACCACGAAGGCCGCGGCCGAGGAGGCCGAGCGGATCCGCTCGGAGGCCGAGGCGGAGGCGGACCGGCTGCGGGCCGAGGCGCACGACATCGCCGAGCAGCTCAAGGGCGCGGCGAAGGACGACACCAAGGAGTACCGCGCCAAGACGGTCGAGCTGCAGGAGGAGGCCCGCCGACTGCGCGGCGAGGCCGAGCAGCTGCGGGCGGACGCGGTCGAAGAGGGCGAGAAGATCCGCGCCGAGGCCCGCAAGGAGGCCGTGGCGCAGATCGAGGAGGCGGCGAAGTCCGCCGAGGAGCTGCTCGCCAAGGCCAAGGCGGACGCGGACGAGCTGCGCACGACGGCCCAGGCGGACAGCGAGAAGGTCCGCACCGAGGCCATCGAGCGGGCGACGACGCTGCGCCGGCAGGCGGAGGAGACGCTCCAGCGCACCCGGCAGGAGGCCGAGCGGCACCGCGAGGAGGTCGTCGAGCAGGCCGAGGCGCTCAAGCAGGACGCCGAGCGGGCGGCGCGGGAGCTGCGCGAGGAGACCGAGCGGGCCGTAGAGGCCCGTCGTGCCGAGGCCGCCGAGGAGCTGACGCGGCTCCAGGCGGAGGCCGAGGAGCGGCTGACGGCCGCAGAGCAGGCGCTGTCGGACGCCCGTGAGGAGGCCGCGCGGATCCGCCGCGAGGCCGCCGAGGAGAACGAGCGGCTGCGGGCCGAGGCCGCCGAGCGGATCCGTACGCTCCGGCAGCAGGCCGAGGCGGAGGCCGAGCGGCTGCGCGACGAGGCCGTGTCGGACGCGTCCGCGGCGCGTGCCGAGGGCGAGGCCGTCGCCGTACGGTTGCGCTCGGAGGCGGCGAACGAGGCCGAGCGGCTGAAGTCGGAGGCGCAGGAGAGCGCCGACCGCATGCGCGCGGAGGCGCAGTCGGCCGCCGAGCGGCTCGCCGCGGAGGCGTCCGAGACGCTGGCCGCCGCCCAGGAGGAGGCCAACCGGCGCCGCCGCGAGGCCGAGGAACTCCTCGGCAGCGCCCGGCAGGAGGCCGACCAGGAGCGTGAGCGGGCCCGCGAGCAGAGCGAGGAGCTGCTGGCCTCGGCGCGCAAGCGCGTGGAGGACGCCCAGTCCGAGGCCGTACGGCTGGTCGAGGAGGCCGACCGTCGCGCCACGGAGATGGTGTCGGCGGCCGAGCAGCACGCCCAGCAGGTCCGGGACTCCGTCGCGGGGCTGCACGAGCAGGCCCAGGAGGAGATCACCGGGCTGCGCTCCGCCGCCGAGCACGCGGCGGACCGGACACGCCGGGAGGCCCAGGAGGAGGCGGACCGGGTCCGCTCCGACGCCTACGCCGAGCGGGAGCGGGCGAGCGAGGACGCGGGCCGGCTGCGGCGCGCGGCGCACGAGGAGTCCGAGGCCGCCAAGGCGCTCGCCGAGCGGACGATGTCCGAGGCGATCGCGGAGGCGGAGCGGATCCGCACGGACGTCGCCGAGCACGCCCAGCGGGTGCGCACGGAGGCGTCGGACGCGATCGCAGAGGCCGAGCAGAGCGCCTCGCGCACCAGGGCGGACGCCCGGGAGGACGCCAACCGCATCCGGTCGGACGCGGCGACGCAGGCGGACACCCTCATCACCGAGGCGCGCAACGAGGCGGAGCGGCTCACGACGGAGACGATCCAGGAGACGGACCGGCTCCGGATGGACACGGTCACCGAGGCCGAGCGGGTCCGGACGGAGGCGATCTCCGAGGCCGAGCGCGTCCGCTCCGAGGCGGCCACCGAGGCCGAGCGGGTGCGGGCGGAGTCGGTCGCCAAGGCCGAGCAGCTGGTCGGGGAGGCCACCGGCGAGGCGGAGCGGCTGCGGGCCGAGGCCGCCGAGACGGTCGGTTCGGCGCAGCAGCACGCGGAACGGATCCGCAACGAGGCCCAGCGCGTCAAGTCGGACGCGCAGGCCGAGGCGGAGCGGCTGGTCAGCACGGCGCGCGAGGAGGCCGACCGCACGCTGGACGCGGCCCGCAAGGACGCCAACAAGCGGCGTTCCGAGGCGGCCGAGCAGGTCGACAAGCTCATCACGGAGACCACGGCCGAGGCGGACAAGCTGCTGACCGAGGCACAGCAGCAGGCGCGCAAGACCACCGCGGATGCCGAGTCGCAGGCCGACACGATGGTGGGCGCGGCCCGCACCGAGGCCGACCGGCTGTTGTCCGAGGCGACGGTCGAGGGCAACCTGCTGGTGGAGAAGGCCCGTACGGACGCGGACGAGCTGCTGGTCGGCGCGCGCCGGGACGCCACGCAGATAAGGGAGCGCGCCGAGGAGCTGCGCGACCGCATCACTTCCGAGATCGAGGATCTGCACGAGCGGGCCCGTCGCGAGTCGGCCGAGACGATGAAGTCGGCGGGCGACCGGTGCGACGCGCTCGTCAAGGCGGCCGAGGAGCAGCTGGCGAAGGCGCAGGCCAAGGCCAAGGAGATCGTCTCGGAGGCCAACTCCGAGGCGGGCAAGGTCCGTATCGCCGCGGTGAAGAAGGCGGAGGGGCTGCTCAAGGAGGCCGAGCAGAAGAAGTCCACGCTGGTCCGGGAGGCCGAGGAGCTCAAGGCCGAGGCGATCCGCGAGGCCAAGCGCACGGTCGAGGAGGGCAAGCGCGAGCTGGAGGTCCTGGTCCGCCGTCGCGAGGACATCAACGCCGAGATCTCCCGTGTCCAGGACGTCCTGGAGGCGTTGGAATCCTTCGAGGCCCCCTCTTCGGGCAAGGACAACGGAGTCAAGGCCGGCGCCACGGTCGGCGCACCCCGTTCGGGTGGCAAGTCCTCGGATAGCTAGCCAAATGGGGCGAATCCGGTGTGTGCTGGGGCCTTTGACCAAGTCTTTGGCAAGCGGTCCGGGGGTTAGCCACTCAAAAGGGGTGTCATTTTCCAGATCAAACGCGCATCCGCTCGATGACACACCGTTTCGGCCCCTAGGATTCCACCTATCACCTCACCGGTCTCATTCGACAGGAACCCCATGAGCGACACTTCCCCCTACGGCTTCGAGCTTGTGCGGCGTGGATACGACCGCGCTCAGGTGGACGAACGTATCTCCAAGCTCGTCTCCGACCGTGACAGCGCTCTCGCCCGCATCACCGCTCTGGAAAAGCGCATCGAAGAGCTCCACCTCGAGACGCAGAACGCCCAGGCCCAGATCACCGACGCCGAGCCGTCGTACGCGGGTCTCGGTGCGCGCGTGGAGAAGATTCTCCGCCTCGCCGAGGAGGAGGCGAAGGACCTGCGCGAGGAGGCCCGCCGCGCCGCCGAGCAGCACCGCGAGCTCGCCGAGTCGGCGGCCCAGCAGGTGCGCAACGACGCCGAGTCGTACTCCGCGGAGCGCAAGGCGAAGGCCGAGGACGAGGGCCTGCGGATCGTCGAGAAGGCCAAGAGTGACGCCGCCCAGCTGCGTTCCGAGGCGCAGAAGGACGCGCAGTCCAAGCGTGAGGAGGCGGACGCCCTCTTCGAGGAGACCCGCGCGAAGGCCGCCCAGGCCGCCGCCGACTTCGAGACGAACCTGGCCAAGCGCCGCGAGCAGTCCGAGCGCGACCTGGCCTCCCGTCAGGCCAAGGCCGAGAAGCGCCTCGCCGAGATCGAGCACCGCGCCGAGCAGCTGCGTCTGGAGGCCGAGAAGCTCCGCACGGACGCCGAGCGCCGCGCCCGCCAGACGGTGGAGACGGCCCAGCGCCAGGCCGAGGACATCGTGGCCGACGCCAACGCCAAGGCCGACCGCATCCGTTCGGAATCCGAGCGCGAGCTGGCCGCCCTCACCAACCGCCGCGACAGCATCAACGCCCAGCTGACGAACGTCCGCGAGATGCTCGCGACGCTCACGGGCGCCGCGGTGGCCGCCGCCGGCACGCCGGCCGAGGACGAGCCGATCTCCCGCGGGGTCCCGGCGCAGCAGTCCCGGTAACAGCCCGGCATACGGAGTCTGAACCTCCGTAAAGCCCTCTGCCGCTCGGGTGGCAGAGGGCTTTGCCACGTTCTAGCGTGGCGGCATGATTGAGCTGGAGGGGCTGACCAAGCGGTACGGCGAGAAGGTGGCGGTCAACAACCTGTCCTTCACCGTGAGACCGGGCATCGTCACCGGCTTCCTCGGGCCCAACGGCGCGGGCAAGTCCACGACCATGCGGATGGTCCTCGGTCTCGACCACCCGACCGCCGGCGACGTCCGTATCGACGGCAAGCACTACCACCAGCTCAAGGACCCCCTGACCTACATCGGCGCCCTGCTGGAGGCCAAGGCCTGGCACGGCGGGCGCACCGCCTACAACCATCTGCTGTGCCTCGCGCAGAGCAACGGCATTCCGAGCAGCCGTGTGCGAGACGTGCTGGAGACCGTCGGGCTGACGGCGGTCGCCAGGAAGAAGACCAAGGGCTTCTCGATGGGCATGGGGCAGCGGCTCGGCATCGCGGCCGCGCTGCTCGGCGACCCGCGGATCCTGATGTTCGACGAGCCGGTCAACGGCCTCGACCCCGAGGGCATCCACTGGATCCGCACCCTGATGAAGTCGCTCGCCGCACAGGGCCGGACCGTGTTCGTCTCCTCCCACCTGATGAGCGAGATGGCGCTGACGGCCGAGCACCTCGTCGTCATCGGGCAGGGCCGGCTGCTCGCGGACACCTCCATGGCGGACTTCATCGACCGCAACTCGCGGTCGTACGTCCGGGTCCGCAGTCCGCAGCGGGAGCGGCTGCTCGACGTGCTGCACCAGGCGGGGATCGTGGCCGTGGAGAGCGGCGAGGGAGTGCTGGAGGTGGACGGCGGCAAGGCGGAGCAGATCGGTGAGGTGGCAGCGCAGCACCGGATCACGCTGCACGAGCTGAGCTCGCAACAGGCTTCCCTGGAGGAGGCGTTCATGCAGCTGACGGCGGGGTCGGTGGAGTATCACGCACACAGCGAAACCGGCATGGCGAGTTCCGAGCCTCCGCGGCAGCAGTGGGGCGACGGCTGGAAGAGGGGCTGAGCATGGCGGTGACACAGGTCGTACGGTCGGAGTGGACCAAGATCCGGTCGGTGGCGTCCACGGTGTGGACACTCTCGCTGGTGGTGGTCGTGACGGTCGCCCTCGGCATGCTCATCTCGGCCCTGTCGAAGAGCGAGTTCGACTCCATGAACGCGCAGGACCGGGCGGAGTTCGACCCGACGTTCATCAGTTTCGCGGGGATGAGTCTCGGCCAGCTGGCGATGATCGTCTTCGGTGTGCTGGTCGTGTCGAACGAGTACAGCACCGGCATGATCCGCACCTCGCTGGCCGCGGTGCCGCAGCGCGGCTCCTTCCTGTTCAGCAAGATCGCGGTCGCGTCGGCGCTCGCCCTGCTGGTGGGCCTCGTCACCAGCTTCGCCGCCTTCTTCCTGGGGCAGGCGATGCTGGGCTCGCACCGGGCGGAGATCGGCGACCCGGGGGTGCTGCGGGCCGTGATCGGCGGCGGCCTCTACATGGCGCTGATCGCGATGTTCTCCATGGGTGTCGCCGCGATGCTGCGCTCGCCGATGCTGTCACTGGGCATCCTGATGCCGTTCTTCTTCCTGATCTCCAACATCCTGGGCAACGTCGACGCGACGAAGAAGGTCGGCCGATTCCTGCCGGACCAGGCCGGCAGCAAGATCATGCAGGTGGTCACGCCGATCGACGACGACACCCCGTACGGGCCCTGGGGAGGCCTCGGGATCATGGGGCTGTGGGTGCTCGCGGCGCTGATCGGCGGTTACGTCCTGCTGAAGAAGCGGGACGCCTAGAGGGGACAGGCTCGCCCCCCCGGCCCTTTACCTCCTCTTGGGTGGAACCGTCAGCGCCTCGATATCCTCCTAACCCTTACGGGGGCGTGTGCCCCGCTGTCCTGAACCTTGCGATGGGTGCGGAGCATGATCGAAGCAGTCGGCCTGACGAAGCGCTACGGCGACAAGACCGCTGTGTACAACCTTTCCTTCCAGGTGCGGCCCGGAGCCGTCACCGGCTTCCTCGGGCCGAACGGCTCGGGCAAGTCGACGACGATGCGGATGATCCTCGGTCTGGACAACCCGACGGCCGGACATGTGACGATCGGCGGCCACCCGTACCGCAGGCTGCCCAACGCCGCCCGCCAGGTGGGCGCGCTGCTGGACGCCAAGGCGGTGCACGGCGGCCGGTCCGCCCGCAACCATCTGCTGTCCCTGGCCCAGCTGTCGGGCATCCCGGCCCGGCGGGTGGACGAGGTGCTCGGGGTCGTCGGTCTGCAGGACGTGGCCAAGAGGCGGTCCAAGGGCTTCTCCCTCGGCATGGGGCAGCGGCTCGGCATCGCCGCGGCGCTGCTCGGCGACCCGCAGGTGCTGCTGTTCGACGAGCCGGTCAACGGCCTCGACCCCGAGGGCATCCACTGGGTGCGCAATCTGATGAAGGCACTGGCGGCGGAGGGGCGCACGGTCTTCGTCTCCTCCCACCTGATGAGCGAGATGGCGCTGACCGCCGACCACCTCATCGTCATCGGGCGCGGTCAGCTGCTCGCGGACATGAGCGTGACCGCCTTCATCTCGGCGAACTCGGCGGACTTCGCGCGGGTGCGCACCCCCGACACCGAGCCGCAAGCGCGCGAGAAGCTGTCGGCCGCGCTGACCGAGTCGGGCGGGCACGTGCTGCCCGAGCAGGACGGCGCTCTGCGCGTGACGGGGCTGGCCCTGTCGCGCATCAGCGACATCGCGCACGACCACGGCGTACGGCTGTGGGAGCTGTCGCCGCACCAGGCCTCCCTGGAGGAGGCGTACATGCGGATGACGCAGGGCGCCGTCGACTACCGCTCGACGACCGACCAGAAGGAAGGGCTCCAGCAGCCGCTGCCGCCCGGCGCGCAGCCGCCGATGCCGGTGCCCGGGCAGGGTCAGGCGGGCTGGTACGCCCCGCCGCCGCCCCAGCAGGGCGGCCGGCCGTTCGCTCCGCCGCAGGGTGCACCGGGCCAGGCCCCGGCGGGCCCGTACGGCGCCCCGGAGGGCGCCCCGAGCGTCCCCGGTGTGGGAACACCCAACCCGTACGCCCAGCCCACGCCTGAGGCGTCTGGGGCACCGCAGGGCGCCCCGCAGCCCGCGGCGCCGGCCGCCGCGGGCCAGGCGGCCGGCACCGGATCCCCGTCCGCGCCGCAGGACTCGGCCCCGTCCGCGCCGCAGGTGCCCGCCGCCCCGCCGGCCACCTCGGCACCCGCGCGACCCGCCGCCGCCCCGACCTCCGACCTGACCAAGCCCGAGGACGCCCGATGAGCAGCCCCCAGTCCCAGATGCCGCAGGCCGCGCCCGCCTGGCAGCCGGCGCCCGGTTCCGCCCCCCACTCCGGCCAGGGCTACACCTCGCCGATCCCGGTCGTGCGCACCCACCTCGGGAACGCCATCGCCTCGGAGTGGACGAAGATCAGGTCGGTGCGCTCCACGATGTGGACGCTCGGCGTGTTCGTCCTGCTCGTCGTCGGCATCGGACTGCTGACCGGCGTGGTGGTGGCGAACTCCGACCCGGCCCTGGACGGCCAGAGCCCGCTCGGACTGGGCTTCTTCGGACTCCTGCTCGGCAGCATGTGCATCATCACGCTGGGCGTGCTGACCACGGCCTCGGAGTACGGCACCGGCATGATCCGCACCACGATGGTCGCGTGCCCGAGCCGCGGCCGGGTGCTGGTGGCGAAGGCAGTGGTGTTCTTCCTGGTCGCTTTCGTGGTGACGCTCGTGTCCGCGTCGCTCGTGGCCTCCCTGCACGTGGCCATGCTGGAGGGCGACGGTGCCAAGTCCCCCTCCGGTGGTGAGTGGCTGAAGGGCACGGTCGGCATCGCGCTCTATGTCGCGCTGCTGGGCCTGCTCTCGCTGCTCATCGGTTCGATCATCCGGCACTCGGCGGGCGCCATCACCATCATGATCGGTGCCGTGCTGGCCCCGCTGGTGATCGCGCTGTTCATGTTCTCGGAGTCGCTGCAGGACGTGCGCGACGCCCTGTTCGAGTACTCGATCCCGAACCAGCTGAGCGTCTTCTACGCCAACTCCCTCAGCGATTCCGGCCCGTCCGGCTGGGACCCGCTGTGGATCATCCTCGGCGTCACGGCCGTGGCGTTCGCGGGCGCCTTCGCGCTGCTGGAGAAGCGGGACGTCTGAGTTCCCTCAGAACCTCGGCGCGTTACGGGACCGCCGCACCCCGGGGGTGCGGCGGTCCCGCGCGTTCCAGCAGGCCTTGTGCCAGTGCCGTCTGTCGTCGACGCCCGTGTGCTCCGACCAGGCCACCACGTGCGGCACCCCGTCCGGGATCATCTGGTCGCAGCCGGGACAGCGGTACGACTTGCCCTGCGCGCTCGCGCCGGCCACGTGCCGCACGCTCCAGTTCTCGCCCTGCCAGTTCTCCGAGGACTGCCAGCCCCCGTAGCGGCCTGGGCGGTCGTCCTCGACGCTGCGGCCGAACGAAACGGCGTCCTTGGGTCGGTTGCGACGCGGGGACACGGGACACCTCTCGGGGCTGTACGGGAAGCAGGGGCCGAGTCCAGCCTACGCGGATCCACGGGGTTGGTACGGCTGCCGCTTGACCGAGCGTAAGCGTGTACAGGCGCGTGTGAGTGAGTGCCGGTGGTGACGACGGGGCGGCGGGTGCGGAGTTGACTGAACGGGAGTTTGCAGGTCGAACGCGTGACCTTTGCGGCTGGGGCTCGTTGGATGCGGTGACGGATCTTCGACATCGGGCCGGGGGTGGCGGGGTGGGCGGGCTGCGGGAGGTGGCGGCGCCGTTTGTGGTGCCCGGCCCTTCGGGGGTGGCGGTCCGAGCCCGGCTGCGGGTGTCGGAGACGGACGCGGCGGTGCTGGCCGAGGTCGGTGTGTTCCTCGGTGGGCTTGCATCCCGGGATCTCGCGGTGCGCTCGCGGCAGGGTCTGGCTCATGATGCCACCGCGGCTGGTGTCGACGGCTGCCGAGCAGGGCATCGCGGTCGTCGCGGTGGATCCGGCGTACACCTCCCGGTGGGGTGCCCAGTACTGGCAGCGGCCGCTGACGACGCCCACCCGTCAAGCGTCCCGGCACGATGCGGCAGGCATCGCGATCGGGCGACGCGCTCTCGGGCATCCGATCAGGCGACTGACGGCACCGCCCCCACACGACCAGAGTGATCGTGCGGGGCATCGGACCGCCCAGGCCTCACCGGAGACCCGACGGCGTGAGGAAACCCGCCCCCGCCTTCCCGGACACCGATCACGAGTCGTGCCGCCCGGACGCGGGGCGAAAGCGGGCGACCAGCGTGCCCCACACCGTTTCAGGGCACGCGGCTGAGCATGAGCCCTGGCAACAGGGCTCAATCCCGCTCAGTCTTCAGGAACGGTACGCGTACGGCGCCAATACGCCCCAAGTCCCTCACGGGCAGGGCGGGCTTCTGCGGCTGCTCTCCCCCGGCCCCCGGCGGAGCGCCCCATTCTGCAGACAATCCGCAAAATACTCCGCCCGGCCGTGTCCTCGGCACGTGTCCGACGGTTATGCCCTGTGGGGAGCTCCGTGTCGGAGCCAAGGAAGCAGGAAAGCAATGCGCGTTGGAAGTTTCGTGTTGGCGGCCCAGTTCCCCGGTCAGGGCGAAGGGGAGGCGCTGCACCGGGCGGTCCGTTCGGCCGAGGTGGCCGAGGAGGCCGGGCTCGACACGGTCTGGCTGGCCGAGCACCACTTCGTGCCGTACGGCACGTGTCCGTCGGCCATCACCCTGGCGGCCTTGCTGCTGGGCCGCACCCGCCGCATCCGGGTCGGCACGGCGGTCAGCGTCCTGCCCACCGTCCACCCCGTGGCCCTGGGCGAACAGGCCGCGCTGCTGCACCACACGAGCGACGGCCGTTTCACACTGGGCGTCGGGCGCGGCGGCCCGTGGATCGACCTCGAGGTGTTCGGGGCGGGCCTGGAGGCGTACGAGAAGGGGTTCCCGGAATCCCTGGAGCTTCTGGTGCGGTGGCTGCGCGAGTCCTCCGTGGCCGCCGACGGGGAGCGCTTCCGCTTCCGTGCGGTCCCGGTGGTGCCACGGCCGTCTCAGGCCCTGGCGGAAGGGCCGGGACCCGAGCTCGTCGTCGCCTGCACCTCGCCGGCGAGCGTGCGGCTGGCCGCCGAACGAGGTCTGTCGATGCTGCTCGGCATGCATGTGGGGGACGAGGAGAAGGCCGAGATGGTCGCGCTGTGGCGACAGCACGCCCGGGCGAGCGGACGTTCGGCGGAGGAGATCCACGGCGCCTCCCATGTGTCGGCCGGTGTCTGTCAGATCGCGGACCGGCGGGTCGACGCGGCGGAGACACTGATGAAGGCCATGCCGGGCTGGCTCAAGCAGGGCCTGGAGGCGCATGTCACGGTCGACGGGCGCACGCGCCGGATGCGTGACCCGCTGGCGTACACCGAACTGCTCTGCGGGCTGCACCCGGTGGGCACTCCGCGGCTGTGCGCGGACCGGCTTGCGGCGACCAGCGAGCGGACGGGCATCTCCCGCTTCGCGCTGCTCGTCGAGGGCTCCGGAGACCTGGCGGCGACCGAGGAGAACGTGCGTCGGCTGGGCGCCGAGGTGCTCCCCCAACTCGTCTGACGGCGCCGTGGATTCCTGGGGGCTTGCCGCTCCGGTACAGAACTGCACCTCCCGCGTACGGAGCGGCAAGCACGCGGTTCGTCAGCAGTCCCGGAACTCAGGTGACTGGTTCAGCACCTGACTGCGGACCGAGGTGAAACGACCCAGCTTCTCGTCGACCGAGGAGTCAAGCGGGAACACGGCCACCCGGTGGCAGTTCTGGAAGGCCAGACGCACACCGAAGTGCCGCTGCAGCGCGCCGCGTATCGCGTCACTCGCAAGCGCACGCAGCAGCTGGCCGCGTGCCTGCTCGTCCGGCGGAGGCGTCTGGTTGTCGGCGAACGCACCGCCGTCCACCTTCAGCTGGGCCACCAGGGAGCTGATCATCTCCCACGCATAGGGCAGGGAGGTCCGGACGCAGTCGACGAATTCCGCTTCGTCGACCTCGCCTCGCTCGGCCTGTTCGAGTAGGGCCGGTGAGACGTCGAGCGACATGAGTTCTCCTCTCGCACCCCCAACGAGCAGGGGTTGCCTGACAGATAGGGGAGTTTCGCGACACCGGACACGCTGCGTACACGCACCGCGACCTCCCGTTCCTACGGTAAGCAACGGACGGTGACGGCACCAGGAAAATGCGCAGATGAGACACTCCCGGTGAGCACACCCTGCACACAATCGGCCATTACCGAACACGTGTTTTCCAGGGCGAATCGCGTGGACAGGTGCCCGTCGAGTAGCGTTGCCGACCATGCGTCTCGTCATTGCCCGCTGCTCCGTGGACTACGCCGGGCGGCTCACCGCCCACCTTCCCTCGGCCCCGCGCCTGATCCTGGTGAAGGCGGACGGCAGCGTCTCGATCCATGCCGACGACCGGGCCTACAAGCCCCTGAACTGGATGTCGCCGCCGTGCACCCTGAAGGAGGGCACCGGCGAGGAAGAAGGCGTCTGGACCGTCGTCAACAAGGCGGGCGAGAAGCTCATCATCACGATGGAAGAAGTCCTCCACGACTCCTCGCACGAACTGGGCGTCGATCCCGGCCTGATCAAGGACGGCGTGGAAGCACACCTCCAGGAGCTGCTCGCCGACCGCATCGAGACACTCGGCGAGGGCTACACGCTCATCCGCCGTGAGTACCCGACGGCCATCGGGCCGGTCGACATCCTGTGCCGGGACGCCGACGGCAAGACCGTCGCGGTGGAGATCAAACGGCGCGGTGAGATCGACGGCGTGGAGCAGCTCACCCGCTATCTGGAGCTGCTGAACCGCGACCCCCATCTCGCCCCGGTGCGCGGCGTCTTCGCGGCCCAGGAGATCAAACCGCAGGCGCGCGTCCTCGCGACGGACCGCGGCATCGGCTGCCAGGTCCTCGACTACAACGCGCTGCGGGGCATCGAGGACGACAAGCTGCGGCTGTTCTGACAGCCCCTACGCCGACGAGCAGGGCCGGGTCCGTGGAACGGACCCGGCCCTGCTGTCTGTACGGGTGTCAGATCACCGTCTCGGAGCCGCTCGGCGTCCCCGTGGCGCTCTGCGAGGCGCTCGCCGTGCTGCTCGTGGGAGCGCTCGGCGCCGGGCCGCTGGCCGAGTCGGAGGTGGACGGACTGGTCGTCGGCGGCTCCGAGGTGGGCGGCTCCGAGGTCGGCGGTTGTGAGGTCGGCGGCTCGGACGTCGGCGGCTTCGACGTCGCGGGCGGCTTGGACGTCGCGGGCGGCTTCGATGTCGCGGGCGGCTTCGATGTGGACGGCGGTTTCGAGGACGTCGGCGGCTTCGACGGTGACGCGGAACCGCTCGGGTCCTGCGAACCGCTCGGGGCGCCCGTCGGCGTCGGGTCGTCCGACGTGCCGGGTGTGCCGTCCGGGCCGGGGTCCGTCGGACGGCTGGTCACCGCACCGGTGTCGCCGTCGTCGTTCGCCGCCGGATCGGCGTCCAGGCTGCCGTCACCGACGTCCTGACTGGCGGACGGGTTGACGCCCACCTGGTCGGACGGCGGGTTCTGCTCGTTGCCGGAGGTGGCGCCGAGCGTCACCACCGTGCCCAGGACGGCGACGAGCAGGGCTCCGGCACCGGCGGCCACGCGGTTGCGCCGGGCCAGGCCCTTGAGGCCGCCGCTGGCCGTGCGGGAGGGCGCGGGCGAGCTGCGGTGGGTGACCAGGGCCGGCGAGGGCGGCGGCTGGAGCGTGGGGAAGGCCGCCGGGACACCGCCGGGCGGGGACGCCGACTCCTCGCCGCGGGCGTCGGGCACCTCCTCCCCCGCGGTCGGGCCGAGCCCGATCGGTGTGCCCGAGCGGTCGGCGACCAGGGCGAGGGCGCGGCGGCCGGCGACGGTGCCGCGCTTGTCGGCGAGGGCGCCGCGCAGGCCGATGGAGGCCTCCAGTTCGGCGCGGGCCCGGTCGAGCTGCCCCCCGCACAGGGCGAGGACGCCGAGCTCGTGGTGGAAATAGGCCTCCTCGGCGACGTCCCCGGCGAGCCGGGCGGCCTCGGCACCGGCCCGCAGGACCCGCTCCCAGGCGCTCCAGTGCAGTCCGGCGGCGAACGCGGGGGCGGCGGTGCGGGCCAGGTGCACGGCCGCGCTCTCCTCGCCCTCGGCGGGCCGGCGGGTGGCCGGCGCGAGGACGGCCAGGGCGGCGAGGATCGCGTCGGCCTCGGCGCACACGCGTTCCGGGGTGACCGAGGGGTGCCCGGCCCACCAGGAGTAGTGCTGGGCGGCGCTGCGGGCGCCGGCCTCGGCCTCGTCGGCGTATCCGGCGGCCTCCAGTTGGGCGGACACGCCCGCCGCGAGGCGGTAGCGGGAGCCGACCGGGGAGACCAGGCCGCAGGAGACCAGTTCACCGAGCGCGGCGTCCGCGTGGGTGTCACCGACCAGGGCGGGCAGATGCGCCTGGTGCGGGACTTCGCCGCCGAGGGCGACGGCGAACCGCAGCGTGGCGCGGGCGGAAGCGCTCAGCCGGGAGGCGAGCAGCGGGGCGGGGGCGGCGGCCTCGCCGAGCGCGGGCAGCGGCACGTCGTCGCCGAGGTCGTAGGTCTCGGCGGTGCCGGCCGGGGGCGCGTCCTCGAAGACACCGAACTCGTCGACGGCACCGGTGCCGGCGCGCAACCGGTCACGTTGCCGCAGCAGGGCGCCGGCCTGGACGAAACGCAGCGGCAGGCCCTCGGACTCGAACCAGAGGTCGCCCGCCCAGTTGGACTCTTCCTCGGTGAGGGACCGGCCCACCGCGTGCTCCAGCAGGTCGAGCCCGGCCGCCCGCTCCAGCCCGCCGAGGAGGACCTCCTCGACGCCGGCGCTCGCGGAGGGAGCGGGCACGTCCGGGGTGGCGCCGAGCAGGAAGGCGCACTCGGGGGTCGCCTCCAGCAGTTCGTCGAGCGCCGCACCGCCGAACTCCAGGTCGTCGACGACGACTACCGCGCCGATGTCACGGACGTGGGTGAGTACGTCGTCCCGGTCCGGGCGGTGCAGCGGGGCGTTGTACACCGCGTGGAACAGGTCGTACAGCAAGTCGTCGCCGGTGCGGCCGAAGCCGTTCAGGCGGACGACGCCGTCGGGGGCGAGGTCGGAGCAGTCCTCGGCGACGAGGTCGAGCAGGCGGGTGCGACCGGAGCCGGCCGGGCCGGTGAGGCGGGTGGAGCGGCCGCGGGCCAGCAGGCGCACCAGGCGCTCGCGTTCGTCCTGGCGGGCCAGCAACGGCAGGGCCGCACGCGCGGGGCCGGGCGGGACGGGCGGGTGGGCCGCGCGGTCGGCCTCGGCGCGCTCGGCCTCGGTCAGCTTCACAGGCCGCGCGGGCCGTTCGGCGGGCGGGCAGACCTCTATCTCGCTGCCGTCGACGGGGTTGACGGTCAGCAGGAAGTCGCCGGAGACGAGCTGCACGGTGCGGGCGAGCGCCGGCGCGTGGTGCGCGAAGTCGGGTGTGAGGGATTCCCTGGGAGGGCGCTGGCGCGGCACCGGGCCGTCGCCGTCGTGGCCGTACTCCTCGGGTCCCCGGTTCTCAGGATCCATAGGTCAAGCCCCCCAAAAGGGTGTGTGTGCTTGGAAAAGCCCCTCCCGGCCTTGCTGCACACCGCGCTGTCGCTTCTGGTCCGGTCCCGCTCGAAGGGTGTCGAGGCAGCGGGCAGCCGAACCCTAAACCTTCGCACAGTATCTACGACAGTCCGGGGTACCGCGCCGTCCGTAACGTCACGGTCTCATGAGGATTGTGCGCGTCGCGCGATTCGACGACGTGCGTCCGGGTCTCCCCGGTCGCCCGGCTCACACCCGTACGAGGCGTCACACACGGGGAAGCGACTCCACCCCGATGCCCCCCTCGATCGCCAGGATCCGGTGCAGGCGGGTGGCCACCAGCAGGCGCTGCATCTGCGGCGGTACACCGCGCAGCACCAGACGCCGGCCGCAGCGGCCGGCCCGCCGGTGGGCCCCCATGATCACGCCCAGTCCGGTGGCGTCCCAGGAGTCCAGTTCGGACAGGTCCAGCACCAGGTCGCCGACTCCGTCGTCGACGGCCGAGTGCAGGACCGTACGGGCGTCCGCCGCGCTCCGGACATCGAGGCGGCCCCCGACGACCAGCTCGGCGTGGTCGCCCCTGATGTGCATATGCGCTCCCCGTGCGTGCGAATCGTGCTCCGCGTTCTGATGTGGGTGATGCAACCTCTGACTGTGTGGAGGAGCCAGAGGTTGCTTCTTGTGAGCGAACCGATACGGAATTCACCCTGGCGTGTGACGCCCCCGCGGCATGTGCGGTTTCAGTGCTTGTAGAAGCCCTGCCCGCTCTTGCGTCCGATGTCACCGGCGTCAACCATCCGGCGCATCGACTCGGGAGCCGCGAACTTCTCGTCCTGGGACTCGGTGTAGATGTTGTTCGTCGCGTGCAGCAGGATGTCGACGCCGGTCAGATCCGCCGTCGCCAGCGGGCCCATCGCGTGACCGAAGCCCAGCTTGCAGGCCAGGTCGATGTCCTCGGCGCTGGCCACGCCCGACTCCTGCAGCTTCGCGGCCTCGACGACCAGGGCGCAGATGAGACGGGTCGTCACGAAGCCGGCGACGTCGCGGTTGACGACGATGCAGGTCTTGCCGACCGACTCGGCGAACTCCCGGGCCGTGGTGAGGGTTGCGTCACTGGTCTTGTAACCGCGGACCAGTTCACACAGCTGCATCATCGGCACCGGCGAGAAGAAGTGCGTGCCGACGACCCGCTCCGGGCGCTCCGTCGCCGCCGCGATCTTGGTGATCGGGATGGCGGAGGTGTTGGAGGCCAGGATCGCCTCGTCCTTCACGATCTTGTCGAGCGCACGGAAGATCTCGTGCTTGACTTCCAGCTTCTCGAACACGGCCTCGACCACGACGTCCGCGTCGGCCGCGGCGTCCAGGTCGGTGGTCGCGGTGATGCGGGCCAGGGCGGCGTCGGCGTCGTGCGCCTCCAGCTTGCCCTTGGCGACGAACTTGTCGTACGACGCCTTGATGCCGTCGGTGCCCCGCGTCAGCGCCTCGTCGGTGACGTCGCGCAGGACCACCTCCCAGCCCGCCTGCGCGGACACCTGGGCGATGCCGGATCCCATGAGGCCGGCTCCGATGACGGCGAGCTTCCGTGCCACTGTGCGACTCCCCTGACGCGCTGCTTATGTCTGCCTCTCGGGCGGACACTAGCGCTCGTGAAGGGCTGTGTGACCAGTAAGTAATGCGCGTCACGTCTCACATGACGGACGTCACACCGGCGTGCGTCATACGACGCCTCGTACGGCGTAGTTGAGCACCTTCTCGCTCAACAACTCCTCGATGTCGTCGAGGAGGACGAGCATCTCTCGTGACACTTCGTCCGGGTTGCGCCCCTTGGCCATCTCGCGGCCGATTGCGACGAAGACGGTGCCGTGGATCCAGCAGATCTGACCGGCGATCAGCCGTGGCATCGGATCACCGCGATCGGCACCCACCTCCTCGCGGAGGGTTGCCTCCAGGTTGTCCTGCACCTCCTGCTGGATGCTCCACAGCCGGGAGCGCAGCGGGGGCGCCTCGTCGATGCAGCGCATGAAGCGGTCATAGCCGTCGATGAGGCCCATCCGGGGCGAGACGGCCTCGATCTCGGCGCGCAGCTCGCGCAGCACCGCCCGGGCGGCCGACTCCCTCGCGTCCCGGCCGCGCACCCAGCGGGAGAGCCGGTCGACGACGCCCCGGGAGCGGTCGAAGAAGAGGTCCTCCTTGGCTGGGAAGTAGTTGTAGACGGTGTTCACGGAGACGTCGGCCGCCTCCGCCACGTCCGCGATCGTCACCGTCACGAAACCGCGCTCCAGGAACAGCCCGGTGGCGATGTCCGAGATGCGCTGCCTGGTCTCGCGCTTCTTCCGCTCCCTGAGCCCCTCAGCCATGCCCGCATCCTACTTCTCTGGGCCCTCCCAAAATTTGGAGCCATTGCAAACTTTAAGAGACTCTGTTTTTCTGGAGTCATGACCATCATCAGTACGGCCGGACTGGCCCGTACCTTCCAGACCAGGAGCGGCCCCGTGGAGGCCGTGCGCTGCGTCGACCTGACCGTCCGCGAGGGCGAGATCCTCGGCTTCCTCGGCCCGAACGGGGCCGGCAAGACGACGACCCTGCGGATGCTGACGACCCTGCTGGAGCCGACCGGCGGTGCCGCCACCGTCGCGGGCTGCGACCTGGCCACCGACGCGGCCGGGGTGCGGCGGGCCTGCGGCTACGTGGCTCAGTCCGGCGGGGTCGATCCGCAGATCAGCGTGCGGGAGGAACTGATCACCCAGGGCCGCCTGTACCGGCTGACCAGGGCGCAGGCCGCCGAGCGCGCCGGGGAGCTCGCCCGCGACCTGGACCTCACCGGGCTGCTGGACCGCAGGTGCGGCGCGCTCTCCGGCGGGCAGCGGCGTCGGCTGGACATCGCGATGGCGCTCACCCACCGCCCCAAGGTGCTGTTCCTGGACGAACCGACGACCGGTCTCGACCCGGGCAGCCGTGCCGACCTGTGGGACCTGGTGCGGCGGCTGCGCGACGAGTACGGCACGACGGTGTTCCTGACCACGCACTACCTCGACGAGGCCGACGCCCTCTCCGACCGGCTGGTCGTGGTCGACCGCGGCGTGGTCGTCGCCGAGGGCACCCCGGCCGCCCTGAAGCTGCGCCACGGCGGCTCGCCGGACGCCTCGCTCCAGGACACGTTCCTGGCCATCACCGGCCGCAACGCCACGCAGGCCGATCCGACCCCCGTCGCCGTATAGCCGCCAGAGGAGTCCCGATGCTGTTGCACGACACCGCGCTCGTCTACGGACGCTACCTCCGTCAGTCCGTGCGCTCCCGCTTCGCACTGCTCTTCGGTGTCCTGATGCCGCTGCTGTACCTGCTGTTCTTCGGTCCGCTGCTGACCGATCTGCCGCTGGGCGGGCAGGGCAGCTCGTGGCAGGTGCTGGTGCCCGGGCTGCTGCTTCAACTCGGACTGTTCGGAGCGTCCTTCACGGGCTTCTCGGTCATCATCGAGAAAGGTCAGGGAGTGGTGGAGCGGATGCGGGTGACACCCGTCAGCCGGCTCGCCCTGCTGCTGGGGCGGGTCCTGCGGGACGCGACCGTGTTCGTCTTCCAGGCGGTACTGCTGGTGCTGGCGGCACTCGTGATGGGCCTGCGGGCCCCGCTCGCGGGCGTTCTCATCGGCTTCGCGTTCGTCGCGCTGCTGACGGTGTCGCTGGCCGCGCTGTCGTACGCGCTGGCGATGAAGGTCCGCACCCCGCAGGAGTTCGGCCCGGCGATCAACGCCATGACGATGCCGATGATGCTCCTGTCCGGCTTGATGCTGCCGATGACGCTGGGGCCGAAGTGGCTGGACGTGCTGTCCCACTTCGTACCGTTCCGCTACCTGGTGGACGCGGTCCGGGACGCGTACGTCGGCTCGTACGCCACGGAGCACATGCTGTACGGCGTCCTGGTGGCCGTCGGCTTCACCGCGCTGTCCGTGACAGTGGGCACACGCGTGTTCCGAACCGCCTGAGCGTAACTACGCTGGCCACATGGTCAATCTGACGCGCATCTACACCAGGACCGGCGACCAGGGCACCACCGCCCTCGGCGACATGAGCCGGGTCGCCAAGACCGACCTGCGGATCTCCGCGTACGCCGACGCCAACGAGGCGAACGCGGCGATCGGCACGGCGATCGCGCTCGGCGGCCTGGACGAGGAGATCGTCACGGTCCTCACCCGTGTCCAGAACGACCTGTTCGACGTGGGGGCGGACCTGTCGACGCCGGTGGTGGAGAACCCGGAGTTCCCGCCCCTGCGGGTCGAGCAGTTCTACATCGACAAGCTGGAGGCGGACTGCGACCGCTTCAACGAACAGCTGGACAAGCTCCGCTCCTTCATTCTCCCCGGCGGCACCCCCGGCGCGGCCCTGCTGCACCAGGCCTGCACGGTCGTACGCCGGGCCGAACGCTCGACGTGGTCCGCCCTGGAGGTCCACGGCGAGACGATGAACCCCCTGACGGCGACCTACCTCAACCGCCTGTCCGACCTCCTGTTCATCCTCGCGAGGACGGCGAACAAGGAGGTCGGCGACGTGCTGTGGGTGCCGGGCGGGGAGCGTTAGTTCCTGCGGCGAGCCTCCTGCCACAGGCCGGAGGCGACCAGTACGCCGCCGACGCACATCATCACGACGCCGACCTTCGTGAGGGTGACGACAGGGACCTCCACATCGCCGGTGAACAGCCACAGCCCGAGGCCGATCACGAAGGTGACGATCCCTTCCACCAGATTCCCGCGGCCCTTGCTCATCGGTGCACCCCCTCCTTCTCCAGCCGCGTCTCCGGCTCGCCCGCGGGAGCCTTCCGCGGCCAGATCGCATAGCTGAGCGCGATCAGGCCGTGGAGCCCGGCCGTGCGCCAGGCCACCCAGCGCCAGCTCTCCAGGGAGGTGACGCGACTCGGGTCGTCCACGTACCAGATGGCGAGCTGGAGCAGCACGGTCGCGACCACGGCCGCCGCCAGCGTCCCCAGCCACACCGTGCCCTCGTGGCGCGCCCGGGCCATGCCGTAGCGCGGAGGCTTCGGCGGGGGCGGGCCGCCACCGAGCCGGTGGGCCGCGTGCCCGTCGAGCCACTTCACGGTGCGGTGGCCGTGCCCGACGGTGTAGCCGATGTACAGCGCGGCCAGGCCGTGCGTCCAGTTCGGATCCGCGCCGTTCTTCAGGTCCAGCGCGGTGGCCACCAACAGGACGACCTCCAGCAGCGGCTCGCACAGCAGCAGCGCCAGTCCGGTGCGCGGCATGCGCAGCAGATAGCGGACGGACAACCCGGCCGCCAGCAGCACCCAGAAGCCGATCTCGCAGGCTGCGATCAAGGCGACGATCACGGTTCGCTCCTCTCGGTCACCCTTCCAGGCTCCCGGTCGGTGCGGCCCGCAGCGTCGTCTCGACTGACGAACCCGCGGTACATCGAAAGATGCAGTCGGGGACCCTACGCGGGGATCACGCGCGGGGCGCGACGGCCGTGTTGGATGGGGCCATGGCCGCACGACTCCCCCGCCCGCACCGCTTCGACCTCTACGTCGCGCTGGGCGGACTTCTCGGCGGACTGCTGCTGTGGGGCCTCGGCCTGGCCACTCGTCCGCACACCGAGCCGTACGTGCTGCTGCCGGGCCGCTGGCCGGTGCTGCTGCCGCTCCTCGTCATGGCCGGCTGCGAGCTGCTGCGCCGAACCGCCCCGCGCACCGCCCTGCTGATCGGCACGGCCGCGATCGTCGCGGACGTCCTCACCCAGGGCAACCTGGTCACGATCCTGATGTACACCGACCTCATGTACGCGGCCGTCCTGTACGGCCCGCCCGCCTCGGCCCACCGCATCCCGCGGATCACCGGGCTGCTGTCGGTGGCGGGAACGGTGGTGCCGTTCGCATGGTGGCGCGAGCCCGAGGCCCTGCTGATCGGCGTGGTCACCGGTGTCGTGGCCTTCGCGCCCGCGGCCACCGGCCTGATCGTCCGCAACCACCGCGACGCCGCCGTGGCGGCCCGGCTGCGCGCCGAACAGACCGCGCTGCTCGCCGAGATGGACCGCACCCAGGCCGTCACCGCCGAACGCGCGCGGATGGCCCGCGAACTGCACGACATGGTCGCCAACCACCTCTCCGCGATCGCGATCCACTCCACCGCCGCCCTGTCCCTCGACGACCGGAAGACCTCCCAGGAGGCGCTGGTGGTCATCCGCGAGAACAGCGTGGCGGGGCTCTCGGAGATGCGACGGCTGATCGGCATCCTGCGCGACTCCAGCGGTGATCTGGAACCGGCCGCGGCTCCGACGCTCGACGGCCTCGCCGCGCTGGTGGAGGGCGCCCGCGCCAACGGTCTCGACGTCAACCTGGACGCCGGCCACGGTGAGGTGCCCGCGCCCGTCGAGCTCGCCGCCTACCGGATCGTGCAGGAGTCGCTGACCAACACCCTCAAGCACGCCGCCCCGGGGCGGGTCGGCGTCACGCTCGCCCGGCAGGACGGCTCGCTGACCGTCACCGTGACCAGCCCCTACGGTGACCGGGACGGCCCGCGCGCTCCCGGCTCCGGAGCCGGTCTGGTGGGCATGCGGGAGCGCGTCGCCCTGCTGGACGGCACCTTCGCGGCCGGCCCCGAGGATTCTCCCGACGGAAAGATCTGGGCCGTACGCGCCACCCTCCCCGTCCACGACACCGTCGAAGGAGACACCGCATGATCCGCGTCCTGGTCGCCGAGGACCAGTCAGCCGTACGCGCCGGTCTGGTCCTCATCCTGCGCAGCGCGCCCGACGTCGAGGTGGTCGGCGAGGCGGCGGACGGCGAGCGGGCGGTGGCACTGGCCCGGGAGCTGCGGCCGGACCTGGTGCTGATGGACGTGCAGATGCCGCGTCTGGACGGGGTGTCGGCGACCCGGCAGGTCGTCGCGGAGCGGCTCGCCGACGTGCTGGTGCTGACCACCTTCGACCTCGACGAGTACGTGTTCGGAGCGCTGCGCGCGGGCGCGTCCGGCTTCCTGCTGAAGAACACCGAGGCGGCGGACCTGCTGGAGGCGGTACGGACGGTCGCGCGCGGAGAAGGGCTGATCGCCCCGGCGGTGACCCGGCGGCTGATCGCGGAGTTCGCCGCGAAGCCGGTCCGGGAACCCGCGGCCGATCCGGCCGTGCTCGACCAGTTGACCCGGCGGGAGCGTGAGGTGCTGGCCTGCCTCGGCGAGGGCCTGTCCAACGCGGGCATCGCCGAGCGGCTCGACATGGCCGAGGCGACCGTGAAAACCCATGTCAGCAGGCTGCTGGGGAAGTTGGGGCTGCGGAGCCGGGTGCAAGCCGCGGTGCTGGCTCAGGAGTTGGGTGTCTGAGCCGGGTTCCGGGTGCGGTGGTCCAGACCTATTGACCGGTGGTCCAGACCTTTCTATTCTCACCGCACCATGTGTGGCGTGAGGCTCAGTCACGCCCCCCACAACTCCATCAAGGAGGCGCAGCATGCGCTTCAGACACAGAGCCGCGGCAGGGTTCGCGACCCTGTTGCTCCCCTTCGCCGGCCTCGTCAGCCTGGCGAGCCCGGCCCAGGCAGCGACGTCCGCCACCGCGACCTACGCCAAGACCCAGGACTGGGGCTCCGGCTTCGAGGGCAAGTGGACGGTGAAGAACACCGGCACCACCGCCCTCAGCTCCTGGACCGTCGAGTGGGACTTCCCCTCCGGCACCTCCGTCACCTCCTCCTGGGACGCCGACGTCACCTCCTCCGGCACCCACTGGACCGCGAAGAACAAGTCCTGGAACGGCACCCTCGCCCCCGGGGCCTCCGTCACCTTCGGCTTCAACGGCTCCGGCTCCGGCTCCCCCGCCAACTGCAAGCTCAACGGTGGCAGTTGCGACGGCGGCACCACGGAACCCGGTGACAGCGCACCGAGCACCCCCGGCACCCCCACCGCCTCGGACATCACCGACACCTCGGTGAAGCTGTCCTGGTCCGCCGCCACCGACGACAAGGGCGTCAAGAACTACGACGTCCTGCGCGACGGCACCAAGGTCGCCACCGTGACGACCACCTCGTACGCGGACAGCGGGCTGACGAAGGGCACGGACTACTCGTACTCCGTCCGGGCCCGTGACACCGCCGACCAGACCGGCCCGGTCAGCGGCGCCGTCCGGGTCCGCACCACGGGCGGCACCACCGAGCCGCCCACCGGTGACAAGATCAAGCTCGGCTACTTCACCGAGTGGGGCGTCTACGGCCGCAACTACCACGTCAAGAACCTGGTGACCTCGGGCACGGCGTCGAAGATCACCCACATCAACTACGCCTTCGGCAACGTCAAGAACGGCCAGTGCACCGTCGACGACACCTACGCCGCCTACGACAAGGCCTACACCGCCGACCAGTCCGTCAGCGGCACCGCCGACACCTGGGACCAGTCGCTGCGCGGCAACTTCAACCAATTGCGCCAGCTGAAGGCCAAGTACCCGCACATCAAGGTGCTGTACTCCTTCGGCGGCTGGACCTACTCCGGAGGCTTCGGCCAGGCCGCGGCCAACGCCACCGCGTTCGCCAAGTCCTGCAAGGCCGTCGTGGAGGACCCGCGCTGGGCCGACGTCTTCGACGGCATCGACATCGACTGGGAGTACCCGAACGCCTGCGGCCTGAGCTGCGACACCTCCGGCCCCGCGGCCTTCAGGACCCTGATGTCGGCGCTGCGCACCGAGTTCGGCTCGAACTACCTGGTCACCGCGGCCATCACCGCCGACGGCTCCTCCGGCGGCAAGATCGACGCGGCCGACTACGGCGGCGCCGCCCAGTACCTCGACTGGTACAACGTGATGACGTACGACTACTTCGGCGCCTTCGACAAGGACGGCCCGACCGCCCCGCACTCCCCGCTCACGTCCTACCCGGGGATCCCGCAGGCGGGCTTCAACTCGGCCGACGCGATCGCCAAGCTCAAGGCCAAGGGCGTCCCGGCCAAGAAGCTGCTGCTCGGCATCGGCTTCTACGGCCGCGGCTGGACCGGCGTCACCCAGTCCGCCCCGGGCGGATCGGCGACCGGCGCGGCTCCGGGCACGTACGAGGCGGGCATCGAGGACTACAAGGTCCTGAAGAACTCCTGCCCGGCCACCGGGACCATCGCCGGCACCGCCTACGCGCACTGCGGCAGCAACTGGTGGTCGTACGACACGCCGGCCACGATCGCCGGGAAGATGAGCTGGGCCAAGAACCAGGGCCTGGGTGGAGCGTTCTTCTGGGAGTTCAGCGGCGACACGAGCAACGGCGAACTGGCGAACGCCATCGACAACGGGCTGAGGTAGGTCCGCACACCTCCCGGGAAACCGGCCGCGGGCAGCCACCGAGGCTGGCCGGGGCCGGTTTCACGCGCCTCTCACGCCTCCCGGCGCACGCCTGACAGCCAAGGGGCACAAGACCCACGACGTCACGCTCAAGCGGCACGCCGGCGTGAACAGCGCGGTCACCTACGACGCCCGGGCGCGCAACCAGATCACCGGCTTCCAGCTCACCGGTTTCGGCGCCACGACCACCAGCGGGACCGTCCCCGTCGTCGGCGAACGGTGTGTGGGCGACGACGGCGTCAACCACAACGGGACGTGGGTGTCGGTCACCGCGGAGTCCAGCACGGGCGACCTGTCCGTCGTCCGCGGAGGGACGGCCGTGCCACTCGGCACCTGACCACCCGGGGGGGGGAGCGGGCCGCATGGGCGCTCCCCCCACCCAGCGAGTGAACGTGCTACGCCACGTTCACTCGCTGTCCGGGCGGGGCTGCCTCCAGCCATGCGAGGAAACCGGTCAGCGCGTCTTCGCTCATCGCGAGTTCGAGACGCGTGCCCCGGTGCAGACAGGTCAGGATCACATGGTCGGAGAGCAGCGCCAGCTCCTCCTCGCCCTCCGGCACCCGGCGGCCGGCCACCTCGATCGCGGAACGCTCCAGGACACGGCGCGGACGCGGCGAGTACGAGAAGACGCGGTACCACTCGACGCGGTCACCGTTGTAGCGGGCCACCCCGTACGCCCAGCCCTTGCCGCTCCGGTCACCCTCCTCCGGGGTGTCCCAGCGCAGGCTGGCGTCGAAGGTGCCGCCCGACCGCTGGATCAGCCGACGACGCAGGCCGAAGACGAACAGGCCCACCACCACGAGGGCCACCACGATTCCGCACACAGTCAGAGCGAGGACCATCGACACCGACCTCCTCGTCTCCTAGGTAACGGAACGTAAAAATCACCCACATCCGCCTCAGCCGCGGCTGGGTCCGGATCTCTCCGGTACCCAGCCGCGGCTGAGTGACGTCATCACACGGCGGACGGGGTCAGCGCGCCGCCGTGGCAGCCCGCAGGCGGACGTCCGCGCGGCGCCGGGCCTCCGCGTCGTCCTCCGCCTTCGCGCGCTCGAGCTCCTGCTCCGCGCGCTGGACATCGATCTCGTCCGACAGCTCGGCGACTTCCGCCAGCAGCGAGAGCTTGTCGTCCGCGAACGAGATGAATCCGCCGTGCACGGCGGCGACGACCGTCCCGCCCTCACTCGTACGGATGGTCACCGGGCCCGACTCCAGCACACCGAGCAGCGGCTGGTGACCGGGCATGACGCCGATGTCGCCGGACGTGGTGCGCGCGACGACCAGGGTGGCCTGGCCGGACCAGACCTCACGGTCGGCCGCGACCAGCGCGACGTGCAGCTCAGCAGCCAAGGGTGGCTCCTCGGGTCACCACCCGGCGGGAGTGCCGGGTGTTGGTTACAAGTCTAGTAGGCGTGAATGAGGGGGCGGGACGAACCCCGCCCCCTCATGACGAGCGCGAGGCTCAGGAGACGCCGAGCTCCTTCGCGTTCTTCTTCAGGTCCTCGAGACCACCGCACATGAAGAACGCCTGCTCCGGGAAGTGGTCGTAGTCGCCGTCGCAGATCGCGTTGAACGCGGCGATCGACTCGTCCAGCGGCACGTCCGAACCGTCCACACCGGTGAACTGCTTGGCGGCGTGGGTGTTCTGGGACAGGAAGCGCTCCACGCGACGGGCACGGTGGACGACGAGCTTGTCCTCCTCGCCGAGCTCGTCGATACCGAGGATCGCGATGATGTCCTGCAGGTCCTTGTACTTCTGCAGGATGTTCTTCACGCGCATCGCGGCGTTGTAGTGGTCCGCCGAGATGTACCGCGGGTCGAGGATGCGGGACGTCGAGTCCAGCGGGTCCACGGCCGGGTAGATGCCCTTCTCGGAGATCGGACGGGAGAGCACCGTCGTCGCGTCGAGGTGGGCGAAGGTGGTGGCCGGGGCCGGGTCGGTCAGGTCGTCCGCGGGGACGTAGATCGCCTGCATCGAGGTGATCGAGTGACCGCGGGTCGAGGTGATGCGCTCCTGGAGGGTGCCCATCTCGTCGGCCAGGTTCGGCTGGTAGCCCACCGCGGAGGGCATACGGCCGAGCAGGGTCGACACCTCGGAACCGGCCTGGGTGAAGCGGAAGATGTTGTCGATGAAGAACAGCACGTCCTGCTTCTGGACGTCGCGGAAGTACTCCGCCATCGTCAGGCCGGCCAGGGCCACGCGCAGACGGGTGCCCGGGGGCTCGTCCATCTGACCGAAGACCAGGGCGGTCTTGTCCAGAACGCCGGACTCTTCCATCTCCGCGATGAGGTCGTTGCCCTCACGGGTGCGCTCACCGACGCCCGCGAAGACGGAGACGCCCTCGTGGAGGTTGGCGACACGCATGATCATTTCCTGGATCAGCACGGTCTTGCCGACACCGGCACCACCGAACAGACCGATCTTGCCGCCCTTGACGTACGGGGTGAGCAGGTCGACGACCTTCAGGCCCGTCTCGAACATCTCGGTCTTCGACTCGAGCTGGTCGAACGCGGGGGCCTTGCGGTGGATGGACCAGCGCTCACCCTCGTGGACCTCGTCGCTGTTCAGCACCTCACCGAGGGTGTTGAACACCTTGCCCTTGGTGAAGTCGCCGACCGGGACGGTGATGCCCGCACCCGTGTCGGTCACCGGGGCCTGGCGGACCAGGCCGTCGGTGGGCTGCATGGAGATGGCGCGGACCAGGCCGTCACCCAGGTGCTGGGCGACCTCCAGGGTCAGCGTCTTCTTCTCGCCCGCCAGCGCCGGGTCTGCGACCTCGACGTGCAGGGCGTTGTAGATCTCCGGCATCGCGTCGACGGGGAACTCCACGTCGACGACCGGGCCGATGACCCGCGCGACGCGGCCCGTCGCCGTGGCCGTCTCAACAGTGGTGGTCATTTATCGGTCACTCCCCGCGGTCGCGTCGGCCAGGGCACTCGCGCCACCGACGATCTCGCTGATTTCCTGGGTGATTTCGGCCTGGCGGGCCTGGTTGGCAAGCCGGGTGAGCGTCTCGATGAGCTCTCCGGCGTTGTCGGTGGCCGACTTCATCGCGCGCCGCGTGGCGGCGTGCTTGGAGGCGGCCGACTGGAGCAGCGCGTTGTAGATGCGGCTCTCGACGTAGCGCGGCAGCAGGGCGTCGAGGACGTCCTCCGCCGAGGGCTCGAAGTCGAACAGCGGGAGGATCTCGCCCTTGGGCGCCGCCTCCGCCGCGACCTCGTCGAGGCTGAGCGGCAGCAGCCGCGCCTCGATCGCCGTCTGCGTCATCATCGACACGAACTCGGTGTAGACGATGTGGAGCTCGTCCACGCCGCCCTCTGCCGTCTCCGTCTCGATGGCCTCGATCAGCGGTGCCGCGACCTTCTTGGCGTCCGCGTACGACGGCTCGTCGGTGAAGCCCGTGAACGTCTCCGCGATCTTGCGCTCGCGGAAGTTGTAGTGGGCGACACCACGGCGGCCGACGATGTAGCTGACGACCTCCTTGCCCTCGGCCTCCAGCTTCGCCGTCAGCTTCTCCGCGGCCTTGATGGCGTTGGAGTTGAAGGCGCCGGCCAGACCGCGGTCGCTCGTGAGGAGCAGGACCGCGGCACGGGTCGGGTTCTCCGCCTCCGTCGTCAGCGGGTGCTTGGTGTTAGAGCCGGTGGCGACCGCCGTGACCGCGCGGGTGAGCTCGGTCGCGTACGGGGTGGAGGCCGCCACCTTGCGCTGCGCCTTGACGACGCGCGAGGCGGCGATCATCTCCATCGCCTTGGTGATCTTCTTGGTCGCGGTGACGGATCGGATGCGACGCTTGTAGACCCGGAGCTGGGCTCCCATGAGTCAGGTCCCTTCCGTCGTCACTTGCCGGCAGCCGGGGCGTCCTCGCCGAGCAGCTTGCCGTCGGAGGTCTCGAACTGCTTCTTGAACTCGACGATGGCCTCGGCGACGGCCTGAAGGGTGTCGTCGGACATCTTGCCGCCCTCACGGATGGAGGTCATCAGACCCTGCTCCTTGCGGTGCAGGTAGTCCAGCAGCTCCTTCTCGAAGCGGCGGATGTCGGCGACGGGGACGTCGTCCATCTTGCCGGTGGTGCCGGCCCAGACGGAGACGACCTGGTCCTCGGTGGCCATCGGCTGGTACTGCGGCTGCTTCAGCAGCTCGACCATGCGCTGACCACGCTCCAGCTGCGCCTTGGACGCGGCGTCCAGGTCGGAACCGAAGGCGGCGAACGCCTCCAGCTCACGGAACTGGGCGAGGTCCACGCGCAGACGGCCGGAAACCTGCTTCATCGCCTTGTGCTGGGCGGAACCACCGACGCGGGAGACGGAGATACCGACGTTCAGCGCGGGGCGCTGACCGGCGTTGAACAGGTCCGACTCCAGGAAGCACTGGCCGTCGGTGATGGAGATGACGTTGGTCGGGATGAACGCCGAGACGTCGTTGGCCTTGGTCTCGACGATCGGCAGACCGGTCATCGAGCCGGCACCCATCTCGTCGGAGAGCTTCGCGCAGCGCTCCAGCAGGCGGGAGTGCAGGTAGAAGACGTCACCCGGGTAGGCCTCACGGCCCGGCGGGCGGCGCAGCAGCAGCGACACGGCGCGGTAGGCGTCGGCCTGCTTCGACAGGTCGTCGAAGATGATCAGGACGTGCTTGCCCTGGTACATCCAGTGCTGACCGATGGCCGAACCGGTGTACGGCGCCAGGTACTTGAAGCCGGCCGGGTCGGACGCCGGGGCGGCGACGATGGTCGTGTACTCCAGCGCGCCGGCCTCCTCCAGAGCGCCGCGCACGCCGGCGATGGTGGAGCCCTTCTGGCCGATGGCGACGTAGATGCAGCGGACCTGCTTGTTCGGGTCGCCCGAGCGCCAGTTGTCGCGCTGGTTGATGATCGTGTCGACAGCCAGGGCGGTCTTGCCGGTCTGGCGGTCACCGATGATCAGCTGACGCTGACCACGGCCGATCGGGGTCATCGCGTCGACGGCCTTGTAGCCCGTCTCCATCGGCTCGTGCACCGACTTACGGACCATGACGCCCGGGGCCTGCAGCTCCAGGGCGCGACGGTCTTCGGTCTCGATCTCGCCGAGGCCGTCGATCGGGTTGCCGAGGGGGTCCACCACGCGGCCGAGGTAGCCCTCGCCCACCGCAACGGAGAGAACCTCACCGGTACGGGAGACCGGCTGACCCTCCTCGATGCCGCTGAACTCGCCGAGGACGACGCAGCCGATCTCGCGCTCCTCGAGGTTGAGGGCGAGACCGAGGCTGCCGTCCTCGAACTTCAGCAGCTCGTTGGCCATGACCGAGGGCAGACCCTCGACCTTCGCGATGCCGTCGCCGGCGAAGGTGACCGTACCGACCTCCTCGCGCGAGGCCGCGTCCGGCTTGTACGCCTGGACGAAGTTCTCCAGCGCGTCCCGGATCTCCTCCGGCCGGATCGTGAGCTCCGCCATCTGGGTTCCCTGCTCTCCTTGTTGGGCCCGAAGTTTCACTTTGGGGGTCTGGGGGCGACCCCCAGGATTCTTCTGCACGGCCCAACCAGGGCCGTCGTAAGTACGTTGTGCCTATTGAGTTGCTGCTCAGCCGGCGAGCCGGCGGCTGGCGTCCTCGATGCGGTCCGCGAGGGAGCCGTTGATGACCTCGTCACCGACCTGCACCCGCATCCCGCCGAGGACCTCGGGGTCCACGTCCAGGTTGAGGTGCATCGTGCGGCCGTAGAGCTTCGCGAGGGCGGCGCCCAGGCGCTGCTTCTGCGGGTCGCTCAGCGGTACCGCCGAGGTGACGATGGCCACCATGCGGTCCCGGCGATCGGCGGCGAGCTTGGACAGGGACTCGAGTCCCGACTCCAGGCTACGTCCCCGCGGCGCGGTCACGAGGCGCGTGACCAGACGCTCGGTGGCCGACTGCGCCCTGCCGCCGAGCAGGCTGCGCAGCAGCTCACCCTTGGCCGAGGTGGTGGCCTTGCGGTCGGTCAGCGCGGCCCGCAGCTCGGTGCTGCCGGAGACGATCCGGCCGAACCGGAACAGCTCGTCCTCGACGTCGTCGAGCTTGCCGGCCTGCTGGGCGGCGGTGAGGTCGGCGGTGTCGGCCAGCTGCTCCAGCGCGTCCACCAGGTCGCGCGACTGCGACCAGCGGGAGCGCACCATGCCCGCCACCAGGTCGGCGGCCGGGCCGCTGACCTGGGTGCCGAGCAGACGCCGGGCCAGTTCGGCCTTGGCCTCTCCGGCCTGCGCCGGGTCGGTGAGGACCCGACGCAGCGACACCTCGCGGTGGAGCAGCGCGGTGACGGCGGCCAGCTCGTCGGCGAGCGAGCCCGCGTTCACGGACGTCGAGTCCGTCAGCGCGTCGAGACGCTCGCGTGCGGCTGCCAGGGCCTCGCGGCTCGCTCCGTTCATCGTCCGGCCTCGGCCTTCTCCTCGAGCTCGTCGAGGAACCGGTCGATGACACGGCTCTGGCGGGCGTGGTCCTCGAGGGACTCGCCGACGAGCTTGCCGGCCAGGTCGGTGGCGAGCTTGCCGACGTCCTGGCGCAGCGCGGAGGAAGCGGCCTTGCGGTCGGCCTCGATCTGGGCGTGACCGGCGGCGACGATCTCCTCGCGCTGCCGCTGGCCCTCGGCCCGCATCTCGGCGATGAGGGCGGCACCCTGCTCCTGCGCCTCCTGGCGCAGGCGCGCGGCCTCGTGCCGGGCCTCGGCGAGCTGTGCCTTGTACTGCTCAAGGACGCTCTGGGCCTCGACCTTCATGGTCTCGGCCTCTTCGATACCGCCTTCGATCGCCGCGCGGCGCTCCTCCAGAACCTTGTTGATGTTCGGAAGCAGCTTCTTCCAGAAGAAGAAGAACACGATGGCGAAGGCGATGGTGCCGATGAGCAGCTCGGGGCCCGGAGGAACGAGCGGGTTCTGCTCTTCCTCGGCCGCCAGCTGCACCAGGTTGGCGATCACATCAGTGCCTTTCGTCGATGCGTGTCAGTAAGCGGTGATTACTTACCGAACACGAACGGCATAACGATGCCGATGAGGGCGAGCGCCTCACAGAAGGCGAAGCCCAGGATCTGGTTGGCACGGATCAGGCCGGCGGCCTCGGGCTGGCGAGCGAGGGCCTGGGTGCCGTTACCGAAGATGATGCCGACGCCGATGCCGGGGCCGATGGCGGAGAGGCCGTAGCCGATGGAGCCGAGCGAACCGGAGACAGCGGCGAGGGTCTCAGTGGCAGCCATGCTGAATCTTCCTTCTCTTTCACGGACCGGCGGGGGTTGGCCACCGGACGTTCTTGGGACTTGCGGGGGCGGGCGGGGCTCAGTGGTGCTCGGCCAGAGCGCCCTGGATGTACGTGCAGGAGAGGAGCACGAAGACGTACGCCTGGACGGCCTGCACGAAGAGCTCGAAGACGATCATGGCCATGGTCATCACGAAGGAGATACCGGCCGCCGGGATCATCCAGCTGTTGAGCAGGTACCAGGAGGCGACGGTGAACATGACCAGCATCAGGTGACCGGCGAACATGTTGGCGAACAGTCGCACCGCGTGCGTGAACGGCCGGACGAGCAGGTTCGAGAAGAACTCGATGATCATGACGAGCGGCAGCACAGGGCCGAGCGACTTGTCGTAACCGGTGATGTTCTTGAAGAACCCGACGAATCCGTGCCGCTTGAAGGTCAGCGACACCCAGGTCACGTAGACGATCGCGGCGAGGACCGCCGGGAAGGCGATGACGGACGAGACCGGGAACTGAGCGAGCGGGATCACGGACCAGATGTTCATGATCCAGATGAAGAAGAAGAGCGAGACCATCAAGGGGACGTACTTCTCGCCCTCCTTCTTGCCGAGGGTCTCGTAGACGATGCCGCGGCGGACGAAGTCGTAACCGGCTTCACCGACCATCTGCAGCTTGCCCGGCACCACCTTGGCCTTGCCGAAGGCCGCGTAGAAGAAGCCGATGACGAGGATGGTGGTGATGAGGGCGAGCAGCATCACCTTGTTGAACTCGTACCCCCCGACCGTGGCGATCGGCTTGAAGAGGAACGAGTGCAGGCCCGGTGCCGGAAAACCACACCCGTCGGACATGATCCGACAGCTCCAGTCAAAGGCGAGCTGGGTCTGGTCAGCACTCACCGCGGGCTCCTTCGGTGTGACGCATAGGTACGGCAACCTCGTTGTGTCGGCGCGGCGCGCAGCCGCGGATCGGCACCGGACTGGTGTTACGGATGTGAGGGCGGCTGGGGGGCATCGAGCCTCGCGTTCGAGCAGGCGTCAGCTCAGATGCCCGCGCCCGCGATGCCGCAGTTGGCACCGGACGATAGCAGGAGTTCCTACTGCCCTTTATCGCGCCCCTACTCGTCACGACGACGACCCGGTCTTCTCGGGCTTCTCACTCTTGTCGGAGTCCGGGTCGATGTAGAAGATCTTGGCCTTCATATGCGCACGAGCCTGCGCGGCCATCCACACGACGGTCGCGATGACGAGCCCGAGGGCGAACGCCTTCGCGTTGAAGAGAGAGGTGTCCTTGAAGAGGGCGACGAAGATCAGGAGAAGCAGCAACTGGGCGACATAGAGCATCAGCCCCATGGCCTGGAACAACTGCGGGAGCGTTTTTGCCGTCCACTGGAGAACGTACAGACCGACCCCCATGAAGAGGATGGCCACTACGGTGCCGACGGCGGCGCCGACAGCTCCCTTTCCTCCGGCCACCACGCCACTGACGGCGACCGCAACGGCACCGGCAGCGGCTGTGGGTACAGCGCACTGCAAGAGGTTCCGGGCGTCATTGGACGGCATGGCGGCAACTCCGCTTTCGCAGGGGGCAGGGGTGTCGTCATGGACGAGCGTAGTCCCGGGCTGAGTGGAGTCCTCACGCCCATGGACCGTCGCACTGCGGTCCTTCGGCTCTATCCGGGGGTTCTCGTGAACCGTATCACAAACTATTTGATGCAGTCTTTACCTGAAGGTGTGCGGACCGTCACACATGAGAGTGAGCATGCGCGTCTGAGCGAGAACCTTGCCGACATGTCTGGTATTGGGGCACTTCGCACCCCCATCGCAACCCCACGACTTGGCAATGCTCTCGTCAGATTCTTACCTTGTCCCCGCCTTGCGCCGGTCGGCCATGTGCGCATGGGGGCCGATGGCGGTCGCCCCGTTGACGCCGGAGACCCCGGACACCACGGGGGTGCGGTTCTCGGAGCCGGCGGCGGGCTGGTCCGCCGGGGAGGCCGGCATCGACGCCTCGGGTGAGAGGGCCGCGACCGAGCCGCGGCGCCGGTAGCGCGGCGGCACGAAACGCTCCATCCAGCGCGGGGCGCGTGGCCGGAAGCGCGGCAGCAGAAGCAGCAGGAGACCGATCGCGCTGAGGAACACGACACCGAGCACGATCCACATGGACGCCGAGTTGACCGAGTAGGCGAGCGCGCCGAAGGCGATCAGCGCCGACCAGAAGTACATGATCAGCACCGCGCGGCTGTGCGAGTGGCCGATCTCCAGCAGCCGGTGGTGCAGGTGGCCGCGGTCGGCGGCGAACGGGGACTGGCCGCGCCAGGTGCGGCGCACGATCGCCAGAATCAGGTCGGCGGCCGGGATCGCGATAATCGTCAACGGCATCAGCAGGGGGATGAAGACGGGAAGCATCGCGTGGGTCGTTTCGCGGTCCCCGCCGAGGTTGACGTTGAGTGCCTCAACGTCCAACTGGCCGGTGACAGACACGGCGCTCGCCGCGAGGACCAGGCCGATCAGCATGGACCCGGAGTCGCCCATGAAGATCCGGGCAGGGTGCATGTTGTGCGGCAGGAAGCCGAGGCACATACCCATGAGCACCGCGGAGAACAGGGTCGCGGGGGCCGCCGCCTCAGCACCGTAGCCGTACCAGATCCGGTAGGTGTACAGGAAGAACGCCGCCGCGGCGATGCACACCATCCCTGCCGCCAGGCCGTCCAAGCCATCGACGAAGTTGACCGCGTTGATGGTGATGACCACGAGCGCCACGGTGAGCAGGTTGCCCTGCCATGGCGTGACGGACACCGTTCCGACGCCGGGGATGGGCAACCACAGAATGGTCAGGCCTTGCAGGATCATGACCCCGGCCGCGATCATCTGGCCGCCCAGCTTGATCAAAGCGCCCAACTCGAACTTGTCGTCCAGCACACCGATCAGCCAGATCAGGGCCGCCCCGGAGAGCAGCGCCCGGGGTTCGTTCGACGTCTCGAAGACCTGGTTGAGGTTGGTCAGGTGGTCGGCGACCAGCAGGCCCGCGCACAAGCCGAAGAACATCGCGATACCGCCGAGGCGCGGAGTGGGCTCCCGGTGCACGTCACGTGCCCGGATCTCCGGCATCGCTCCGGCCACGATCGCGAACTTCCGTACCGGCCCTGTCAGCAGATACGTCACCGCGGCCGTGATGCAGAGCGTCAGGAGGTATTCACGCACGGGCTTCCCCACAGGTCTCGCTGGCCATCTCAGCCCCACACCCTAGCGATGCGCGCATACCAGTGGGGACTTCCGGGTAGCGACGATGGTTGCACGAGTGGCGGTGCACCCTGGTGCGCCTACCCCGACTCAAGTGGGATACGGCGGAAATCGGCCGGCCAGCTCCCGCACATCTTCACGGGCTCTCGAGGTATCCGTCACGCCCCGGAGCACCCCCGCGAGCAGTCCGGCGATCCGCACCATCTCCGCCTCGCCCATGCCCTGCGTGGTGATCGCGGCCGTGCCGAGCCTCAGCCCCCGGGCGTCGCCGTGCGGCAGGGCACAGCAGTCCATGACCAGGCCGGCCGCGGCGAGACGGCCCCGGGCGGTGCGTCCGTCGACGCCGAGCGGCGCCGGGTCGGCGGTGATCAGGTGGGTGTCCGTGCCGCCGGTGGTGACGGCCAGTCCCTCGGCGGCCAGCCGGGCCGCCAGAACCCGCGCATTCGCCACCACCTGATGGGCGTACGCGGCGAACGCCGGTGTCGCCGCCTCCCCGAACGCGACCGCCTTGGCGGCGATGGTGTGCATCTGCGCACCGCCCTGTGTGAAAGGAAACACGGCCCGGTCGACCCGCTCGGCCAGCTCCGCGCGGCACAGGATCAACCCGCCGCGCGGTCCCCGCAGCACCTTGTGGGTGGTCCCGCAGACGATGTCCGCGTACGGCACCGGATTCGGGGCCGCTCCCCCGGCGACGAGCCCGAGGGGGTGCGCGGCGTCCGCGATGAGGTACGCGCCCACCTCGTCGGCGACCTCGCGGAAGAACGCGTGGTCGAGGTGGCGCGGGTAGGCGATCGAGCCGCACACGATCGCCTTGGGCCGGCGCGTGCGGGCCAGGGTGCGCACCTGCTCGTGGTCCATGAGCCCGGACTCGGCGTCCACGCCGTATCCGACGAAGTCGAACCAGCGGCCGGAGAAGTTGGCGGGCGAGCCGTGGGTGAGATGCCCGCCGTGGGGCAGGCCGAGCGCGAGGACGGTGTCACCGGGGCGCAGGAGGGCGGCGTAGGCGGCCAGCACCGCCGAAGAGCCCGAGTGTGCCTGGACGTTGGCGTGGTCGGCGCCGAACAGGGCCATGGCCCGCTCGACGGCGACGCGTTCGGCGACGTCGACGATCTCGCAGCCGCCGTGGTGCCGCGCTCCGGGGTAGCCCTCGGCGTACTTGTTGGCGAGGGGTGAGCCGAGGGCGGCCAGCACGGCCGGGGAGCAGAAGTTCTCGGCGGCGATCAGCTGGAGCGTGGTCGACTGCCGCTCCCGCTCCGCGAGCAGGAGGTCGGCGAGCTCGGGGTCCTGGCGGCGCAGGACGTCGGCCTCGATGGCAGGGGTGACCGTCATGGTGGGCTCCGGGCGTCGACGGTGACGTACGACCAATGTAGGCCCGGGGCGTTCGGAGCGCTCGGTCGTTACGTCCGTGCGGGGACGCCCGTGAGGGCCGTGACGACCGGATCGAGTGCCTGGTGTATCTCGTCCCCGATGGACCGGAAGAACGTCAGGGGGGCGCCGTACGGGTCGTAGACCTCGTCGGCCTCGGCGGTCGGGGCCAGGAGCCACCCGCGTAGAGCGGCCGCGGCGCGGACCAGCGCACGCGCGCGGACGACCACGCCGTCCTCCAGGGACGGCAGGGTCGCCGGGTCGATGGCCTTGACCAGGCGGGTGAACTCCTTGAGCGTGAAGGTGCGCAGACCCGCCGAGTGCCCCATGGAGATGACCTGCGCCCGGTGGTCCCGGGTGGCGGTCAGCACCAGGTCGGCGCGGATCACGTGCTCGTCGAGGAGCTCGCGCCCGGTGAAGCCGGAGGCGTCCGCGCCGAAGTCGGCCAGGACCGTCTCCGCGTGGGACTCCATGGGTGCGCCCTCGTGGCCCCAGGTGCCCGCGCTCTCCACGATGAGCCCACCGCCGAGGATGCCCAGCCGCTCCTTGACGAAATGGCGGGTCAGCCGCTCGGTGATGGGCGAGCGGCACACGTTGCCGGTGCTGACGTGGAGGATGCGGAAGCTGTCGCGCGGAAGTCCCACGAAGGTCGTCGTGATCTCCGCCGCGCTTTCCCCGTTGCCTATGCCACGCCCCGATCCAGGGGCCGTCAATTCGCCACCTCGAGGTCGGGTACGACCTTTCGCAGCTCGTCCGCCGAGAGGGCGCCCGCGCGCAGCAGCACCGGCACCTCACGGGTGACGTCGACGATCGAGGACGGCACGTTGCCGGGGGTCGGACCGCCGTCGAGGTAGACGGAGACGGAGTCGCCCAGCATGCCCTGCGCGGCGTCGCAGTTCTCCGGCGCCGGGTGGCCGGTGAGGTTGGCGGAGGAGACGGCCATGGGGCCGACCTCGGTGAGCAGCTCGATGGCGACGGGGTGCAGCGGCATGCGCACGGCGACCGTGCCCCGGGTGTCCCCGAGGTCCCACTGGAGGGACGGCTGGTGCCGGGCGACGAGCGTCAGGGCGCCCGGCCAGAAGGCGTCGACCAGCTCCCAGGCCAGCTCGGAGAAGTCCGTGACGAGGCCGTGCAGCGTGTTCGGGGAGCCGATGAGGACGGGGGTGGGCATGTTGCGGCCCCGGCCCTTCGCGTCCAGCAGATCGGCGACCGCCTCCGAGGAGAACGCGTCGGCGCCGATCCCGTACACCGTGTCCGTCGGCAGCACCACGAGCTCGCCACGGCGGACGGCGGACGCTGCCTCGCGCAGACCGGTCACACGGTCGGTCGCGTCGTTGGTGTCGTATCGCCGTGCCATCTTTAGCTGGCCTCCTCGTACACGTGCTGCTGGGATGAAGTCCGCGAGGACCGCGGGGCGCCCGGTGTGCTCACGGCAGCGCCTTGCGGGCCGTGGCGAAACGCGGGCGGTTGTTCAGGTCCGGGTGGTCTGCGGCGTCGGTCCAGCCGCGGTCCTCGGCGAAGATCCACGGAACCTGGCCGCCCTGGGTGTCGGCGTGCTCCACCACCACGACGCCGCCGGGGCGCAGCAGCCGGTGCGCGGTGCGCTCCAGGCCGCGGATCAGGTCGAGGCCGTCCTCGCCGGAGAACAGGGCCATGCCGGGGTCGTAGTCCCGGGCCTCGGGGGCGACGTACTCCCACTCGGTGAGCGGGATGTACGGCGGGTTGGTGATGACCAGGTCGACCTGGCCGTCCAGGTCCGGGAAGGCCGTCAGGGCGTTGCCCTGCCGCAGGTCGACCCTGGACCCCTCGACGTTCTTGCGGGTCCACTTGAGGGCGTCCTCGGACAGCTCCACGGCGTGCACGCGCGAACGCGGCACCTCCTGGGCCAGGGCGAGCGCGATGGCGCCGGAACCGGTGCACAGGTCGACGATGCACGGCTCGACGACGTCCATGGCCCGTACGGCGTCTATGGCCCAGCCGACCACGGACTCCGTCTCGGGCCGCGGCACGAACACCCCGGGGCCGACCTGGAGTTCCAGGTAGCGGAAGTAGGCGCGCCCGGTGATGTGCTGGAGCGGCTCGCGGGCCTCACGGCGGGCGATGACCTCCCAGTAGCGGGCGTCGAAGTCGGAGTCCTTGACGGAGTGCAGCTCGCCGCGCTTGACGCCGTGCACGAACGCGGCGAGCTCCTCCGCGTCGGTGCGCGGCGAGGGCACGCCGGCGTCGGCGAGCCGCTGGGTGGCCTGGGCCACCTCCGCGAGCAGCAGGTTCACGCAAGTCCTCCGTATTACTCGTACGTGTTCGTGCGTGCCTTACGCAGCCGCCAGCTTCGCAGCCGAGTCCGCGTCGACGCAGGCCTGGATGACCGCGTCGAGGTCACCGTCCAGGACCTGGTCCAGGTTGTACGCCTTGAAGCCGACGCGGTGGTCCGAGATGCGGTTCTCCGGGTAGTTGTACGTGCGGATCTTCTCGGAGCGGTCGACGGTGCGGACCTGGCTGCGACGGGCGTCGGCAGCCTCCCTCTCCGCCTCCTCCTGCGCCGCCGCGAGCAGCCTGGAGCGCAGGATACGCAGTGCCTGCTCCTTGTTCTGCAGCTGGCTCTTCTCGTTCTGGCAGGAGGCGACGACTCCGGTGGGGATGTGCGTGATGCGCACGGCGGAGTCGGTGGTGTTGACGGACTGACCGCCGGGCCCGGAGGACCGGTAGACGTCGATGCGCAGGTCGTTCGGGTTGATCTCGACGTCGACCTCCTCGGCCTCGGGCGTGACGAGCACACCGGCCGCGGAGGTGTGGATACGGCCCTGGGACTCCGTCGCGGGCACGCGCTGCACGCGGTGCACGCCGCCCTCGTACTTCATCCGCGCCCAGACGCCCTGGCCGGGCTCGGTGGCGCCCTGGCCGCCCTTGGTCTTCACGGCGACCTGGACGTCCTTGTAGCCGCCGAGCTCGGACTCGGTGGCGTCGATGATCTCGGTCTTCCAGCCGACGCGCTCGGCGTAGCGCAGGTACATGCGCAGCAGGTCGCCGGCGAACAGCGCCGACTCGTCGCCGCCCGCGCCCGCCTTGATCTCGAGGATGACGTCCTTGTCGTCGCTGGGGTCACGCGGGACGAGGAGAAGCCGCAGCTTCTCCGTCAGCTCCTCGCGGGCCTTCTCCAGCTCCTTGACCTCGGCGGCGAACTCCGGGTCGTCGGCGCCCAGTTCGCGCGCGGTCTCGATGTCGTCGCCGGTCTGCTTCCAGGAGCGGTACGTGGCGACGATCGGGGTGAGCTCGGCGTAACGCTTGTTCAGCTTGCGCGCGTTGGCCTGGTCGGAGTGGACCGACGGGTCGGCGAGCTTCTTCTCCAGGTCGGCGTGCTCGGCGACGAGTTCCTCGACGGCCTCGAACATCTTGGGCTCCTGTGAACGGACGGGGGTGAAGGGCGGGCGACCAAAAACGCCGGTCCCGGAGCGCCCGGTGTGGGGCGCTTCCGTGGACCGGCGCTAGGGCCTGCCCGGCGGATCAGGTCGGAGGGAAGCCGCTGGACCTGTCAGTGCCGGTGAGCGGGGCCTGGTGCGTGCAGCTGCAAGGCGGAGGAAGGAACCGACGCGGAGCGTCGGCGACTGACGACAACGCCGCAGATGTGCGTGCCAGGCCCCGCGTCTCCGACAGGATCCGCCGGGGAGGCCCTAGGAGGCTCGCTACTTCTTGGAGCCGGCGGCCTTGCCGAAGCGGGCCTCGAAGCGGGCCACACGGCCACCGGTGTCGAGGATCTTCTGCTTGCCCGTGTAGAACGGGTGGCACTCGGAGCACACATCGGCGCGGATGGCGCCGGACTCGATGGTGCTGCGGGTGGTGAACGACGCGCCACAGGTGCAGCTGACCTGCGTCTCGACGTACTCGGGGTGGATGTCGCGCTTCAAGGTGTCTCCTAGGTTCGGGAGGGCGCCGGGTCGCTGACGCGGGATGCGGGAGCGTGAACCGGAGCCGACGTACCAGTCTGCCAGGACTGGGCCCATCCCCCAAAACCGGGGGTTGCCGCGATCTATTCCGCGCGGCCCCTCAGGAGCCGCTGACCACTCCCTTGGCCTCACCCGTGGCCGTTCCCTTGGTGGCGCTCGCGGGGATCGGCTCGTCGTTCTCCAGGGCCTGCCAGATCTGGTCGGCCTTCTTCTCCTGGAGGAGGACACGGTTGGGGTCGGCCGGGTCGTAGGCCACCGGCATGGTGATCATGTGCATGTGGGACGGGCTGATGCCCTTGAGGCCGTTCGCGAAGGACGCGAGCTTGTTGACCGAACCGAGGTCGGAGTCGGTCGTCACGGCCTTGGTAGCGGTTTCCGCGAGGTCGAGCAGCCTCTTCGGGTCCGAGAAGACGCCGACGTCCTTGATCTGGTTGACCAGGGCCTTGACGAAGGCCTGCTGGAGCTGGATGCGGCCCAGGTCGGAGCCGTCACCGACGCCGTGTCTGGTGCGGACCAGGCCGAGGGCCTGCTTGCCGTCCAGCGTGTGGGTGCCGGCCTTCAGCTTCAGATGGCTGTCGGGGTCGTCGATGCTCTTGGTCGTGGTGATCTCGACGCCGCCGAGGTCGTCGATGAGCTTCTGGAAGCCGGAGAAGTCGACCTCCAGGTAGTGGTCCATGCGCAGGTCGGTGATCGACTCGACGGTCTTCACGGCGCAGGTCGCCCCGCCGGTGGAGTACGCGGAGTTGAACATCACGCCGCGGGCGGCGGGGTGCTCTTCGCCCTTGGTGTCCGTGCACGAGGGACGGTCGATGAGGGTGTCGCGCGGGATGGAGACCACGCTGGCCTTCTTGTGGCCCTTGTAGACGTGCACGATCATGGCCGTGTCGGAGCGGGCGCTGCCGTCGTCGGTGCCGCCGCCGAGCTTCTTGTTGCCGCCGGCGCGGGTGTCGGAGCCCAGGACGAGGATGTTCTCGGAGCCGTTGTCGGCCTTCTTGGGCCGGTCCGTACCGAGGGCCTGGTCGATGTCGACGCTCTTGAGGTTGCCGTTGAGCTTGAAGTACATGTACCCGGCTCCGGCGCCGCCCAGCACGACGATGCCCGCGGCGGTCCACGCCGTGATCACCAGGCCCTTGTGACGCTGCTGGGGCTTGTGGCGCCGGCCCTTGCCGCGGTGACGCGCTCCGTTGGTGCCGGTGTCGCCCGGTATGCCCGGCCCCGGCGTGCTCTCGGCAGACATGTGCTCCTCAGCTCTTCTACGGTCGGTTACCCCCTGCGGTCAGTGCCAGGCGTGGCCGGAAAAGACCCTTCCTCGCACTATCGTCGCTCCACCTGGCCAGACGGAGGAACTCGGGAAAGGGTTGCACAACGCACTGTGCCCACCGTGTGGAACGGTGGGCACAGTGCGTGTTCGTCACTGCGGGGTGAACCCCGCTCACCTGCGGTTTCAGCCGAAGATGTCGTACTGCTTGAAATCGGTGCCGACGGACTTCCTTGTGGCGAAGATCTCGCTGGTCCCCTTGCCCGTGCCCGGGTACAGGTAGAGCGTGCCGCCGGGGGTGCGGGCCAGGAAGTCGGCCTTGCCGTCGCCGGTGACGTCACCGGGCGCGTCGAAGGCGTTGTAGCCGCTCCACGTGCGCACCTTGACCCGGGCCGAGAAGGCGCCCGAGCCGGCCGTGCCGGTGCCCTTGTAGAGGTAGAGGTAGCTGCCGGACGAGCTGCGGGCGATCAGGTCGGTCTTGCCGTCCCCGTTGAAGTCGCCCTTGCCGCGCACGGAGTTGTACTGGTTCCAGCCGGAGCCGACCTTCACGCGGGTCGCGAAGGTGCCGTTGCCCTTGCCCGGGTAGATCCACATGACGCCCGCCGAGTCGACCGAGAGCAGGTCGGGCAGGTAGTCGCCGGTGACGTCACCGGGAGTGACGATACGGGTGCGGCTCTTCCAGTTGTCGGCGATCTGCTTGGTGGACCAGGTGCCGCTGGAGATGACGTAGTGCGCCCAGAAGAGGTCGCCGTCGCTGCTGCGCCGGTAGACCAGGTCCTGGTAGCCGTCGCGGTCGAGGTCCGTCTGCAGGACGACGTTCACGCCGCTCCAGTCGCCCCAGGACTCGCGGGCGGCGAAGGACGTGCCGTTGGAGTTCTTGGAGTAGCCGGTCTTGGTGGAGGCGTTGCGCACCCAGAGGTCGGCCTTGTGGTCGCCGCTGATGTTGGTGTCGTCGAGCCGCGGATAGGCGGCGCCGACGTAGGAGCTGACCTTGGCGAAGACGCTGTAGGCGCCCTTCGCGACACAGTCGGTCACGCCCCAGGACACGACACCGACGATCCGGTTGTTGACGACCAGGGGGCCGCCGGAGTCGCCGTTGCACGCGGAGACGGTGCCCGCGTCGCTGCCGGTGGCGGGCTTGCCCGCGCACACCATGTGGCCCTTGACGAAGTCGCTGCCGTACGCGCCGGAGCAGGTCGTGTCGGACTGCATGGGCAGCGTGGCGGTCTTCAGCGTCTCGGAGATGTCGTCGCTGGTGGAGCTGGTGCGGCCCCAGCCGTAGACCTTGGCGCTGGTGCCGGCCTTGTACGACGTGGTGTCGCCGGACGTCGTCATCCGGATCGGGGTGACCTTGACCGGGACCGGCAGGGTCAGCACCGCGATGTCGTTGTCGATGGTCGTCGCGTTGTACGACGGGTGGTTCCACTGCCGCCAGACGCCGGTGACGGTGCCGCCGTGCAGGTCGGTGCCGTCGGCCGAGGGCAGCTGGGCGGTGCCGGTGACGACGGCGCCGTTGCCGTTCCAGTTGTAGCCCTTGACGCAGTGCGCGGCGGTGAGGATCTTCGTCGGCGCGACGACGGCGCCGCCGCAGAAGAAGCCGATGTCATCGCCGGTGGTCGAGGTGCCCCGGTCGTCGTAGTAGTGGAGCTGCGCCATCCACGGGGCCGTGCTGATGGTGGTCTCGTTGCCACCGATGATCTTCGGGTCGATGCCGCCGGCGACCGTGCCCGCGCTGAGCGCGGCCTTGCTCGTCTTGCCGGCGACGTCGTCACCGGCCATGGCGCCCGCGACGCGCTTCTCCAGCTCGGCGAGCGACGGAGAGCTGGTGACGGGCTTGACCGTCGGCTGCGGCAGCGCGGTGGCCGCGTCGGCGGACGTCGTCAGCAGCGCGCCGGCCACGGCGGCGGCGACACCGGCCGCGGCGACGGGCAGTGCGATGCGTATCCGGCGTCTGTGCCGACCGCCCCCGGGCATGGGTGTGCGCACGTATGTCCCCCCTCGGGATCACAAGTTCGAAGAGAGCGTGATCCTACCCGCACACCAACAGCACAAGAGGGCCACCCCCGTTCGGGAGCGGCCCTCTTGTGCGTTCTTACCGGCTCGACCTGCCTCAGTCGCCGTTGCCCGGCGTCGGAGTGGTCTTCTGGATCTGCATCAGGAACTCGGCGTTCGACTTCGTCTGCTTCATCTTGTCGAGCAGCAGCTCGACCGCCTGCTGCTGGTCGAGGGCGTGCAGCACCCGGCGCAGCTTCCAGACGATGGCGAGCTCGTCGGGGGCGAGCAGGATCTCTTCCTTGCGGGTGCCGGACGCGTCGACGTCCACCGCCGGGAAGATGCGCTTGTCGGCGAGCTTCCGGTCGAGCTTGAGCTCCGCGTTGCCGGTGCCCTTGAACTCTTCGAAGATGACCTCGTCCATGCGCGACCCGGTGTCCACCAGGGCGGTGGCGAGGATGGTCAGCGAGCCGCCGTCCTCGATGTTGCGGGCGGCACCGAAGAAGCGCTTCGGCGGGTACAGGGCGGTCGAGTCGACACCACCGGACAGGATGCGGCCGGAGGCCGGGGCGGCGAGGTTGTACGCACGGCCCAGACGGGTGATCGAGTCGAGCAGCACGACCACGTCATGCCCCAGCTCCACCAGACGCTTGGCGCGCTCGATGGCCAGCTCGGCGACCGTGGTGTGGTCCTCGGCCGGGCGGTCGAAGGTCGAGGAGATGACCTCGCCCTTCACCGACCGCTGCATGTCGGTGACCTCTTCGGGACGCTCGTCGACGAGGACGACCATCAGGTGGCACTCGGGGTTGTTGTGGGTGATCGCGTTGGCGATCGCCTGCATGATCATGGTCTTGCCGGTCTTCGGCGGGGCCACGATCAGACCACGCTGGCCCTTACCGATCGGCGCGACGAGGTCGATGATGCGGGTGGTGAGGACGCCCGGGTCCGTCTCCAGACGGAGGCGGTCCTGCGGGTACAGCGGCGTCAGCTTGTTGAACTCCGGTCGCCCGCGCCCGGATTCGGGTGCCATGCCGTTGACGGAGTCCAGGCGCACCAGCGCGTTGAACTTCTCGCGCCGCTCGCCGTCCTTGGGCTGGCGCACGGCGCCGGTGATGTGGTCGCCCTTGCGCAGGCCGTTCTTGCGGACCTGGGCGAGGGAGACGTACACGTCGTTCGGGCCGGGCAGGTAGCCGGACGTGCGGATGAAGGCGTAGTTGTCGAGGATGTCCAGGATGCCCGCGACGGGGATCAGGACGTCGTCCTCGTTGATCTGCGGCTCGGAGGCGATGTCGTCGCGGCCACGACGGCCCCGGCGGTCGCGGTAGCGGCCGCGACGCCCACGACGGCCGCCCTCGAAGTCGTCGTCGTCCTGCGGCTGCTGCTGGCCGCGGTCCTGACGGCCGCCGCCGCCCTGGCTCTGCTGCTGGCCGCGCTGGCCGCCCTGCTGGTCGTCGCCCTTGCCACCGCGACGGTCACGGTCACGGTCGCGGTCACGCCCGCGGTCGCGGCGGTCGCGGCGACGGCCCTCGCCGTCACCGGCGTCGGACTTGGCCTCGTTGTTCTGCGACTGCTGCTGCGACGGCGTCTCGGCCTTGGAGTCGTTCTTCGCCTCGGCGACGATGGTCTCCGTGGCGGAAGCCGGGGCTCCGGCCTCGGCGGTGGCCCGGCGACGGCGGCGCTCGGGCGCGTCGTCTCCCCCACGCTCGTTCTCGCCCGACCGGGAGTCGCCTGCGGCGGGCTGGCCGGGGATCTCGATCTGCTGCTGGGCCACGGCCCTGTCGGCCTTGTCCGCGGGGGCCTGGGAGGCCTCCTTCGCGTCCGCCTTCTTGTCCGCCTTCTCGGCGTTGTCGCCCGTACGGGTCCGCGAGGTGGCGCGGCGCTTGGGCTTGGTCTCGGCGGGGGCGTCGGCCTTCGCGGCCGGAGCGGCGCCGCCGGACGCCTGCGCCTCCTTGATGACCTCGATCAACTGGCTCTTGCGCATACGCGCGGTGCCCCTGATGCCGAGGCCGGATGCGACCTGCTGCAGCTCGGCCAGCACCATGCCCTCGAGGCCGGTACCACGGCGCCGCCGGGAGCCGGCACCGCTGGCAGGCGCGGAGGCGTCCGTGGCGGGCGCGGCAGCGGTCTCCTCGACACGTGCGCCCATCAGATCGGTGGTGTCGCTCACGAAGGGTCCTTCCCTGGAGCGGACGTCGGCCTGTCTGGCTCGGCGACCGGTTGTGCTGTCCGGCTTCGGTTCGTGTGGTGTGAACCGTGCCGGGGCGGTGGTCCGCCTAAGCGGCGGAGGAATCTGGTGATGGCGCTTCCTTGAGCCGTGGCACCCAGTGTCAGTGTCACGCGGCGTGGTCGCACCGGTTCCGGAGCATGCCCTGCGCCCCGCTCAGTGTCCTTGTACGGCGTACGGTCCGACGTACGGAACACAGTGCGGTTTGGGGGGCTCCCGGAAGAATGTCTGTCCCGGACGGGGACACGAGGCACCTCGCCATGGTGGGGTCGGGTGCAGACTTGAGATTAACACTACCGGATCCAACAAACATTCCCCCTCTCGAAATCCGGCAATCGCGCGCTTTCAGATGTCACCTGGGGTCGCGAGCGGCAGCACGCTCGCGCCCTGCTGATCGAGGCGCAGCCGGTTAGCGGCCCAGTCCGCGCCCGCCAGGGCCTCGACCTTGTCGGCGCTGTCCGCGTCGGCCAGCGCCATGACCGTCGGTCCGGCCCCGGAGATCACCGCGGGGATGCCGTCGCCCCGCAGCCGCTCCACCAGTGCCGCGCTCTCGGGCATGGCGGGGGCGCGGTACTCCTGGTGCAGACGGTCCTCCGTGGCGGGCAGGAGCAGTTCGGGGCGTCGTGTCAGGGCTTCGACGAGCAGGGCGGCCCGGCCCGCGTTGGTGGCCGCGTCGACATGCGGCACGGTGCGCGGGAGCAGACCGCGCGCGGTTTCGGTGAGGACCGGCTTTCCGGGGACGAAAACCACCGGAACGATGGAATCCGAGGGCTCCATCCTGATCGCGCGCGCCGCGCCGCCCTCCATCCAGGACAGCGTGAAGCCGCCGAGCAGGCACGCCGCGACATTGTCGGGGTGGCCTTCGATCTCGGTGGCGAGCTCCAGCAGCGCGGTGTCGTCGAGCTTGGCGTCGGCACCTATGGTCACGGCGCGGGCGGCGACGATCCCGGCGCAGATGGCGGCCGACGAGGAGCCGAGGCCCCGGCCGTGCGGAATGCGGTTGGCGCAGACGATCTCCAGGCCGCGCGGCTGCCCGCCCAGCAGGTCGAACGCGGTGCGCAGGGAACGTACGAGAAGGTGCTGCTCGTCGCGCGGGAGGGTCTCGCTGCCCTCACCCGCGATGTCGATGTGCAGCCCGGAGTCGGCCACCCGGACGACCACGTCGTCGTACAAGCCCAGCGCGAGGCCGAGGGCGTCGAAGCCCGGGCCGAGGTTGGCGCTGGTGGCGGGGACGCGCACCCGGACGGCGGCGGCGCGGAACGCTGGACCGGCCATCGCTCGATGACTCTCCTTGAGCTGCGGTGATTGTCGAATGACGTTCAGTGGACATTCGATGCCGTACGAGAACCCTGGGGGCCGCTGCCGGCCGGGGTGGCCGGCAGCTGTCCCGGCCGCGGAGACGGCTCGGCACCGCGCTCCCTGCGGAGGCATATGCGGCGGGCGGGTTCAGTACAGCCTATCGAAGGAAGGTTCTGTGACGACACAGGGCGCACAGGAGGCGCACGATGCGTGTCGTAAGCCCCCTGTGCACCCCCCGTAGGGAACCTCCCCGGGCGAGCGCCGTCTTACGCCGGAACGTGTCGGGCGCTGCACCGGCGCTCGGTGCATACCCGCACGTCAGGCCAGGCCGAGGCGCTCCGCCGCGGTCGCCGCGTCGACGGGTACCGTGACCGGCTGCGGGGCACCGGCGACAGCCCAGTCGGGGTCCTTCAGGCCGTTGCCGGTGACGGTGCACACGATGCGCTGCCCCGGGTCGACCTTGCCCTGCTCGGCCGCCTTCAGCAGACCGGCGACCGACGCGGCGGACGCCGGCTCGACGAAGACGCCCTCCTGCGACGCCAACAGCCGGTAGGCGCGCAGGATCTCACGGTCCGTCACCTCGTCGATGAAGCCGCCCGACTCGTCCCGCGCGGCGAGCGCGTACTGCCAGGAGGCCGGGTTGCCGATGCGGATGGCGGTGGCGATGGTCGAGGGGTCCTTGACGACCTCGCCGCGCACGATCGGGGCGCTACCGGAGGCCTGGAAACCCCACATGCGGGGAGTACGGGAGGCGATGCCGTCGGCGGCGTACTCCTTGTAGCCCTTCCAGTAGGCCGTGATGTTGCCCGCGTTGCCCACCGGCAGGACGTGGATGTCGGGCGCGTCGCCGAGCATGTCCACGATCTCGAAAGCCGCCGTCTTCTGACCCTCGATACGCACCGGGTTGACGGAATTGACCAGCGCCACGGGGTAGTTGTCACTCAGACCGCGCGCGAGCGTGAGGCAGTCGTCGAAGTTGCCGTCGACCTGGAGGATCTTCGCGCCGTGCACGAGGGCCTGGCCCATCTTGCCGAGCGCGATCTTGCCCTGCGGCACGAGCACGGCGCAGACCATACCGGCCCGCACGGCGTACGCGGCGGCGGAGGCCGACGTGTTGCCGGTGGAGGCGCAGATGACGGCCTGCGCGCCCTCCTCCTTGGCCCGGGTGATGGCCATGGTCATACCGCGGTCCTTGAAGGAGCCGGTCGGATTCGCGCCCTCCACCTTGAGGTGGACCTCGCAGCCCGTGCGCTCGGAGAGCACCTGCGCGGGCACGAGGGGCGTGCCGCCCTCACGGAGCGTCACGACCGGCGTGCTGTCGGATACCGGCAGCCGGTCCCGGTACTCCTCGATGATTCCGCGCCACTGGTGGGTCATTGCTGGTTACTCTCCTTCAACCCGCATGATGCTGGCGACACCACGCACGGTGTCGAGCTTGCGCAACGCCTCGACGGTCCCCGTCAGGGCGGCGTCGGACGCACGGTGCGTGACGACGACGAGGGAGGCCTCGCCGTCCTTCCCCGATTGGCGAACCGTATCGATCGAGACTCCGTGCTCGGCGAAGACGGTCGCGACCTGGGCGAGAACACCCGGTTTGTCGGCCACGTCGAGGCTGATGTGGTACCGCGTGACCACGTCACCCATCGGGGACACCCGCAGCGCGGCGTAGGCGGACTCGCCCGGTCCGGTCGTGCCGCTGAGCCGGTTGCGGCAGACAGCCACGAGGTCGCCCAGCACGGCCGAGGCGGTGGGGGAACCGCCTGCTCCGGGGCCGTAGAACATGAGCTGCCCGGCGGCGTCGGACTCGACGAACACGGCGTTGTAGGCGCCGCGGACGGAGGCCAGCGGGTGGCTCAGCGGGATCATCGCGGGGTGCACCCGCGCGGTGACGGACTGCCCGTCCTCGGCTCGCTCACAGATGGCGAGCAGTTTGATGGTGCAGCCCATCTCCTTGGCGGAGGCGAAGTCGGCCGCGGTCACCTCGGTCATGCCCTCGCGGTAGACGTCGTCGAGGCGCACGCGCGTGTGGAAGGCGATACCGGCGAGGATCGCGGCCTTGGCGGCGGCGTCGAACCCCTCGACGTCGGCGGTCGGGTCGGCCTCCGCGTAGCCCAGGGCGGTGGCCTCGTCGAGGGCCTCCTGGTAGCCGGCGCCGGACGAGTCCATCTTGTCGAGGATGAAGTTCGTCGTGCCGTTGACGATGCCCATCACCCGGTTGATCTTGTCGCCGGCGAGGGACTCGCGCAGCGGCCGGATCAGCGGAATGGCACCGGCGACGGCGGCCTCGTAGTAGAGGTCCTTGTCGTGCTGTCCGGCGACGGCGTGCAGGGCGGCCCCGTCCTGGGCCAGCAGCGCCTTGTTGGCGGAGACGACGGAGGCGCCGTGCTCGAAGGCGGTGGTGATGAGGCCTCGGGCGGGCTCGATGCCGCCGATGACCTCGATCACGACGTCGATGTCGCCGCGTTTGACGAGGGCGGTGGCGTCGGTGGTGACGAGTTCTGGCGCGATGCCCTCACGCACCTTGTCGGGCCGCCGTACGGCCACGCCCGCGAGTTCCACCGGGGCCCCGATCCGGGCCGTGAGGTCGTCGGCGTGCGTCGTCATGATGCGCGCCACTTCTGAGCCGACCACTCCACAGCCCAGCAGCGCCACCTTCAGCGGACGCGTACGCATCATCCGACCTCGTTTCCTCTTTACCGTCTTCGGTGGAACCAGTCTCACTCACCGGACGGGAGTTTCTGCCCCCGGTCCGGATCGTGAGACATCTATTTCATTTTCGCGGGGGCGGCAGACAGGAGATCTTCCGCCGCCCGTCGCCCGCGGCTTGTCGCTCAGCCGACGTCGAGACGCAGCAGGTCCTCCTCCGTCTCCCGGCGGACGATCACCCGGGCCTCACCGCCGTCGACGGCGACGACCGGCGGGCGGAGCACGTGGTTGTAGTTGCTGGCCATCGACCGGCAGTACGCGCCGGTGGCCGGTACGGCGACGAGGTCACCCGGTGCCAGGTCGGACGGCAGGAACGCGTCCCTGACCACGATGTCCCCGCTCTCGCAGTGCTTGCCGACGACGCGGGCCAGCATCGGCTCGGCGTCCGAGGTGCGGGAGACCAGCGCGACGCTGTACTCGGCGTCGTACAGCGCGGTGCGGATGTTGTCCGACATGCCGCCGTCGACGGAGACGTACGTCCGCAGCCCGTCGAGGGGCTTGATGGTGCCGACCTCGTAGAGCGTGAAGGCCGTCGGCCCCACGATGGCCCGCCCCGGCTCGACGGAGATACGGGGAGTACGCAGCCGGGCGGCCTCGCACTCCCGCGTGACGATCTCGGTGAGCGCCTTCGCGATCTCGTGCGGCTCGCACGGGTCGTCGTCACTCGTGTACGCGATGCCGAGCCCGCCGCCGAGGTCGATCTCGGGCAGCTCGACACCGTGCTCGTCGCGGACGGCCTTCAGCAGCGAGACGACCCGGTGGGCGGCGACCTCGAACCCGGACATGTCGAAGATCTGCGACCCGATGTGGCTGTGGATGCCGACGAGCTCCAGACCGTCGAGCTGCAGCGCCCGCCGCACGGCCTCGGCGGCCTGCCCGCCGGCCAGGGGGATCCCGAACTTCTGGTCCTCGTGGGCCGTGGCGATGAACTCGTGGGTGTGGGCCTCGACGCCGACGGTGATCCGGATGAGGACCTTCGGCCGCTTCCCGAGGCTCTGCGCGATGTGGGCGACGCGCACGATCTCCTGGAAGGAGTCGAGCACGATGTGCCCCACACCGGCCTCGATGGCCCGGGTGATCTCGTCGACGGACTTGTTGTTGCCGTGGAAGGCGATGCGCTCGGCGGGCATGCCGGCGGACAGGGCGGTGGCCAGCTCACCGCCGGAGCAGACGTCGACGTTCAGCCCTTCCTCGTCGAGCCAGCGCACGACGGCACGGGAGAGGAACGCCTTGCCGGCGTAGAAGACGTCGGCGCCGGCCCCGAAGGCGGTGCGCCAGGCACGCGCGCGGGCCCGGAAGTCGGCCTCGTCCAGGACGTAGGCGGGGGTGCCGAACTCCTCGGCGAGCCGGGTGACGGGAATGCCGCCGACGGTCACGACACCGTCCTCGTCACGCGCCACGGTCTGGGCCCACACCTTGGGATCCAGCGCGTTGAGGTCGGCGGGCGGAGCGGAGTAGTGGCCCTCGGGGAGGACATCGGCGTGACGGGGCCCGGCGGGGTGTGCGGAACGGCTCATGATCTGTACGTGTCTCTCAGAGATGGTCGGGAGCGTCGATGCCGAGCAGGGACAGGCCGCCGGCCAGCACCGCCCCGGCGGCTTCGGCGAGCGCGAGCCGGGCACGGTGGGCGGCCGAGGGTTTCTCCTCACCGAGGGGCAGCACGGTGGGGAACAGGGGCATCGCGGCATCGGCGACAGCGAGCAGGTGCCGGGCCAGGCGGTCGGGGGTGTGATGCGTGGCGGTGGCGGCGAGGACGCGGGGATGATCGCCGAGTGCGGCGAGCAGCGCTTCCGCTTCGCTCACGGGACCGGGCTCGGGGTGGAAGCCGAGGTCGGCGGCGTTGCGCAGGAGGGCCCGGGTGCGGGCATGGGCGTACCGGACGCGGAAGAGGGGATTGCTCTCCCGCTGGACGAGGTGATCACCGGAGATCCGGGGCCGGTCATGAGCGGCCGGGTGCAGCAGGGCCCAGCGGGCGGCGTCCCGGCCGAGGGGCAGGGGATCCGCCGGGGCGGGGACGGGCCGGACGGTGACGACGCGGCCCTCGACCTCACGGGGCCCCCGGACGCTGCCGCGCACGGCGAGGACGGACTCCCACTCGGGGGCGACATGCCCCTCACACTCCACACGAACGGCGTCACCCTGGCTGCGCACCACACGGGCAGCGGCGTCCGCAACAACGAGGGACTCCCACTCAGGGGCGGGACGGCCCTCACACTCCACACGAACGGCGTCACCCTGGCTGCGCACCACACGGGCGACGGCGTCCGCAACAACGAGGGACTCCCACTCAAGGGCGGGACGGCCCTCACACTCCACACGAACGGCGTCACCCTGGCTGCGCACCACACGGGCGACGGCGTCCGCGACCACGACGGCACGCACCTCCGCCGGGCACAGGAGCCGGACGATGTTCCCGCTGAATTCGTCGGCGTGGCCGTAGGACCGTCCGCGCCGCAGGATCTCCTCGACGAGGTCGGCGGCGGCGGTGCGCTCAAGGCTGAAGTTGAGGAACCCGGGCCCGGTGACGACGACGTCGTCGATGCGCTGCTCCTCCACGAGCCTCGCTCGCAGGATCTCGGCCACACGGTGCGGCGGCTCCCCCGCGGTACGGGCCAGCTGGAGGGCGATGTTCGTGGCGTAGTCGCCGCAGCCCCCGGGCCCCGGCGGAGTGACCACGGCCCGCTCCGGCACCGTCACGCTGAGCTCACCCTCGTCGACGGCGCGACGCACGGCGTGCAGCACGGTGCGGGAGAGCTCGACTGGGGTCACGGGACAAGCGTATGGGAGGAAGGGGGTGGGTATGCGAGCCGGTTTCGGTACGGTCCGCGATGTGGACGCGGCACCCGTTCAGCACTGCGCAGGTCCCACTCGCCTACGGCACGGCGGGTAGATCCACTTCCTTCACCTCGGCACCATCGCCGCCGGCATCGGGACCACCACCGCGCTCCCGGCCCCCACCTCGGGCCCGCTCGACCAACTTCCCCACCATGTGGACAAGTTCGGCGGGCTCGAAGGGCTTGGCGAGAAAGGCGTCGACGCCCACCTCGAGCCCGGCCTCGATCTCGTGGTGGCCGCAGGCGCTGATGATGGCGAGGGGCACGTCCCGGGTCCGCGGATCGGCCCGGAGCCGAGCGGCGGTCCGGAGCCCGTCCAACCGCGGCATGACGACGTCGAGGGTCACGACATCGGGCCGCACCTGATGCACGACTTCAAGACACTCGGCACCATCAGCCGCGGTCACGACCTCCAGCCCCTCAAGCTCGAGGTTGACCCTGATCAACTGCCGGATGACCTTGTTGTCGTCGACAACAAGCACCCGGCCCGACGCCCCTGGCACAACTCGAGAGTAGGTCGCCCCCGGCCATCGCGTCCCGGTTTTCCCCACTTCCACCCCGCACGAACGCCCCACACCCCCGCCCCCGACAGCAGAAACCCGTTCATGACCACCCCGAGGGAGCTGGTAGTGTTCTACCCGTCGCCGCGAGCAACGCGACGAACACGCCCCCGTAGCTCAGGGGATAGAGCAACGGCCTCCGGAGCCGTGTGCGCAGGTTCGAATCCTGCCGGGGGCACCTTGTATGAGGTGCCCAAAGACCCCGTCACCAGCGGAAACGCTGAGGCCGGGGTCTTCGCGTATGTGCAGGCGTATGCGGCCCGGAGCGGGTGTATGTCGGGCTCTGTGGACGAGGCGTGGACGGGATCTTGAGGCATCGCCGCAGGTGACGTCCGCAAAAGGGCGGGAGCCCGCAGGAGCGAGGGGAACGCCCGGCACCAGGCTGCGGGGCACGGACTCAAGCCTTGCTCCAGGCCTGGCGATGGCGAGCGACGCTGTACACCTGCTCTACCTGCTCGGTGGTCAGCATGCCTGAGAGCGGGGCCAGAGCCGAGACTTGGCGCTCCTGGTACACCCGGACGTCGAGTTGCGTGGCAACCACCTTGAGGTCGGTGACGCCGACAAAGACAAGCACTGGCTCAACGGGTACGGGGAAGTCGCAGTAGTGCTCAAGCACCCGAACGACTCGCTTGGCCTCCGCTCGGCTCTTGCGTGCGTAGGGCGCCGGCTTTCCGTGATCGACTTTCACAGCATCGTCGCCGACCCATACGGCCTTGTTGTGGTGGTGCTTCTTATTGATGCTGAACACCCCGCCAGGCCCGATCAGCAAATGATCGACATCCACATTGTTGGCGAGTCGGATGGAATGCAGGATCCGCCACCCGCGACGCGCCAAGCGGTTCAGCTCTGCTCCTACTCTCCTCTCCCCCGCCAGACCCTTACGCCACGAGTCCCACTCAGTGGGGCGTCGCAGCAGCAATGAGACGACTCGCTCGATAAGGCCGGGGCCGGACTCGGCGAGCAGATCACGGAGGGATTCCCCGGGACGGTTGGTGGACAGGTCATCTGCCGGCGTCAGAGGGGGCAGCATCGGGCGGGCTGCGGCTCCAGGACGCTCCTGCGGCGAGACCGGCTCAGGACTGTCCCGTAAGTGGTGTGTCAACACGGCGATCACGTCGTCGCGATACTCGGCGACCAGGACCGTAATGTCCCCCGTCCTCACGTCCGCCCAGCCGACAGCAGTGCCATCCGGCAGGTTCGCGCACAGGCGATCATGTCCGTACCGCTTCCAGCGCGTGACCTTCAGCTCCACGAGCCCCCTCGTCTGATCTCCACTCGAAAGCGTCGCAGCAGGTAGGGCTCAAGACGAGAGAGGCCCCGGACAAGATGCCCGGGGCCTCGGTGGAGTGCAGCGTGCTTCACTCGTATTCGCGAAGTAGGTCCTCGATACGCCGGTTGGCGACGTCCTGCCGTCCGTCGAGGCACTTCGCATAGCGGGTCAGCAGGACTTCCACGCTGTTGCCGGCGCGCTCGGCCACTTCTGTGGGGTCGACACCGGCGTTGAGCCACGTCGACAGCGCCGAGTGCCGGAGGTCGTACGGCCGACTCGCGAGCGGCGAAGCCGCGACGGCCGGCGGAAGCGCGAGGAGCCGAGCTTCCTGCCACACGCGGTAGTAGGTCGAGGACGGAACGACTGAGCCCTTCTCGCTGAAGAACAGCCGCCCGTCCTCCGCCGTTCCGAAGGTGGCCAGGTGCTCGCGGAGCACGGCCACGAGGTGAGGTGGGATCGGCACCCGCCTGACGTCCTCGGTCGGCCGGTTCTTCAGCCCGCGGTCGTCATGGGTCTCCCCCGAATCGGTCCACTGCTTGCCGACAGACGGACGGGTCCGGTGGAGCAGCGCCGAGCCCCAGCCTTGCTCAGGAAGGGTCAGATCCGTCTCGGCAAGGCCGACCGCTTCCGCCGGCCGAAGACCGCCGAAGTACATGGCGGCGAAAAGACCCGCGAGGCGACGACCACGGGCGCGCCGGTACCCGCCCACGTAGGAAACCGCCGCCAGGAGGTTCCGTGCCTGCTCCGGATTGGCGACAACCCGCGGGTCGACCTGGTTGGACACCTTCGGCTTCTGCCAGCGGACAGCCGTGATGGGGTTCTCCCTCAGCTCCCCCAGGTCCACGGCGTAGTTCGCGGCGTTGACGAGTGTCCGACGCTTGCGCCGCACGGTCTCCGCCGCTGCTGCCGTGCCGTCGAGCTTGAGCTTCAGCGAGTCGAGGACCGTGCGAGCCGTGGCCGCTTCAGCAAGATCGGCGAGCGGCCGGGATGCCTTGGACACCCAGTGGAGCACGTTCCGCACGTCGTCCGGGATTTCCCGGTCATCGGGCCCCGGCAGCACGAAGGCCCAGTTGCGTAATGCTCTGCGGATCTCCTCGTCGGATGGTCGTCCGGCGCGCTCGTCGAGGAGTTCCAGCGTCACGCTGGTGAGGGCTTCATTGATGCCGTCCCGTGTGTTGGGGGCGGCATGAGGCCATTTCATGGCGAGGTACCTAAGAGCGAAGGCGTACCACGACACGGCCGACTTCTTCTCTTCCATTGAGGCCGGAAGTCCCGACTCCGTGTCGAACTCCTCGCCGTCGCGCATGGCCCGCATGAGCTTCGTGCGGTAGTGGTCGGCAAGTGCCTTGGTGCGGAAGGACTCCGAGAACACATTGCCTGCGACGGACCAGCGGACGCCGTACGAGGGCGTTTTGGTGTCCCGCTTGCGGACTCCCCAGACCTTCACATCGAGAGACTTCACGCCGCCTCCTCCAGCTGTCGCAGCCATGTGTTGAAGTCACTCCGCCAAACCCGCAGCTCTCCGTTGGGCAGCTTGAATGCGGCTGGTCCGTACCCCAGTTCTCGCCAGCGGTAGAACGTCCGACGGGAGACACCGCCCAGCTCATCCAGGACTTGGCGAACGGTCATCAGCTCGTCACGACGGGCGTCCATGTCGGTTCTCCTTCCGTTCCGGGGGCGGGTTCGAGAGATGCGGCCAGCCAGGCTTCACCGGTGCTGAGGCCGGTTCCGGCGAAGACCCAGTGGGCGAGGACGAGCGTGGTTTCGCCTTTTTGGGGAGCGACCGTGTCGGCTTGGGCGCGGCGCCATTCGGCGCGGGCGTCTCGGAGGGCGCCGAGGGTGGTGGAGTAGCGGCGGGACTTGGTGGTGAAGTGGCCGCGGAAGCCGAGCATGTGGGCCCAGGCGCGCAGGCGGAGGTGTTCGAGGTGCTTGTGAGCGCCGAGGGTCCAGGCCGTCCGGATCATGCGGCGTGCGTGGTCGGTGATCCGGGCCTGTGCCAGCTCGGCGAGGAAGCGGATCGGCCGGTCCAGGGTGCCGGTCGCTGTCTCGGCGCCTTTGGTGGCGTACTTGGCGATGTACGCGGCCACCGCCCGGTCGGTCAGCTCCTGGCCGCCGTCGAAGTCGGCGGAGTGGATAGTGCGTACGTCGAGTTGACAGCCGAAGGTGAAGGTGTGGGCGCGGCCGTCGACGTCCGGTCCGTTGACGCGTGTGGCGGTGACGGCAGCATGGACGGCGTCGGTCAGCAGCTCGGCGGACGCCCAGGCCGGAGGTGCCGTGTCGCCGCCCTCCGGGCCATCGAGGCGGATGACCGCATGGAAGTGGACGGCGCCCCGCTTCTGGTACTCGGCGACCTTGGCGAAGGAGACGCGTGCGTGATGCCGAAACGCGCGCTGGGTGAGTCCGGCGCGCTTGGCGATCTCACGGCGCAGGTAGATCGAGAAGCGCCGCCAGAGGGCTCCGGCGTGGGCGTTCCAGAGCACGGCCGCTTCGTAGTCGTACGTGTCCGGGTCGAGGGGTGTACCGAGCACTGGGTCTGTTTCGTCGTGCCGGGTGCCGCAGCGGCAGGGCCGACCGCTGGAGGGGCGGTTGTGGACGGGGCCGAAGCTCGGTGCGGTGAGGGTGGCGAAGACGCGTGGGTGTGTGCCGACCTGTTCGGCGGTGCCCTTGCCGCCGCGGAGTCCGGCGGTGATCAGGTGGAAGGTGTCTCGGCGGTAGACCTCCGCGCAGGCCGCGCAGCGGGTGGCGCGACGGTTGTTGCAGCGGACGAGGAGACTGCCGGCGGGCAGGGAGGACGAGTCGAGGTGCTGGAGGACGCGCCCGATCTCTCCGGTCGTCCGGTCGACGGCGTACTCGGTGCGGTGGCCGTCGAGGCGCACGGGGTTCGTGCAGCCGCCCAGGCCGGAGAGTTGGCGGGCCAGCTCGGGCATGGTGCCGAGGGAGGCCAGCATGGAGAGTTCCGCCAACGGGGGCGGAGTCTGCCAGGTGATGATGGGTCTTCCTTTCGGCTGTTTCGGCGGTTGGGAGGGACGGCCCCGGGGCGGCGGGATGCTTGGCGGCGTTTGCCGCCCCGGCGGCCGGTCAGCGCCTGTTGGCGCCGGTGACGAGGGAGCGCAGGACCACGGCGGCGATGGCCACGGACACGGCCGAGACGGCGACCGCCGCCAGGAGCGCGGTGAGGACGACGCCGACGACGACCACGGCGGCGACCGCACCGGCGCCGACCCTGACGAACGGGGCGACCGAGCGGCCGGCGGAGGGAACCGGGGCGTGGTCCTGCGGGATGTGGGTGGTGATGCTCGGGACGTGCGGGGTGTCGGGCAGCTTGGGGCGGAACATCGCAGGACTCCTTGTCAGTCGGGGTGTCATTCGCGGGTGCCGTTGACGACGTCGACCCCGGAGCGGGTGCCGGACTCGATGGCCGGGGCGAGGATGGTGTGCGAGAGCCAGAAGCCGAACAGCGCGATCACGACGGCGACCCAGAGGCGGATGCCGAGGAACTTGATCGCGGCCCAGGCGATGACGCCCAAGACGAAGACGAGCGGCAGCGAGACGGTCACGGGAACTCCTCAGCGGACGCGGCAGCGGTGGGTGCGCGCGGCCAGCTCGGCGGCGGCGCGGCTGTCGTAGTCGGTGGCGAAGCCGCAGCGCGGAGCCGTGCAGGCGGCGGTGTGCTTCTCGCGGCCCCTGCCGTCGTAGTACGTGGCGACCTGGACGGGGCCGATGCGGACGACGCGGCGGAAACGGCGGTTGGCGGACATCAGGGCATCTCCTTGTCGGTCTCGCCGGTGAAGTCGGTGACGTGGTCGGCCAGCCAGCGCAAGATCTCGTCGCCCTCGTAGCTGTCGGCGGCGAGGATCACCGGCTCGGCGATCAGCACGGCTTCGGTCAGGCGGTTCTGTCGGGTCAGCTCGGCGGCGCGCTTCAGCGCGCGGAGCGTGGACGGGCGCAAGGGGGAGGTTCCTCCGGGTCAGTTGAGTTGGGTGGTGATGGCTTCGGCGAGCGGCGTCGGGACACCGAGCCGGGCGCGAAGGGTCGAGGTGTCGATGTCGGTTCCGGTCCGGGCGCGGTGTTCGTTGGCGACCTTCCGGGCGAGAGTGACGAGCGCGGGCGGTACCGAGGAAGGAGGAAATGAAGCTGACTCCGGCGCGGCGGCAGGCAGTTCGGGCGCTGCCGTGAGCGGCTCGACATCTGCGGCGGTCGGTTCCGGCGCCTGTGCTGTCGAAGGCGGTTCCGGTGCCGTCGCCCGATCCGCGCTGGGATTCACTGCTCCGTGAGCGAGCAGCGTGCCGCCGAGGAAGGCGACCGCGGGCCAGCCAGCGACGAGGATGCGGAGCCACGCCGGTACGTTCTCCAGGTCGAGCAGACCGGCGGTGGCGACGTTGGCGCCCAGGGACGCCATCAGTGCGACGAGGAACCAGCACCACCCGGCCGTTTTCGACTCACCGGAGCGCAGACGCCGCCAGGCCGCGACCAGCAGCAGGTCGACGGAGATCGGATAGGCCCACGCCTTCCAGCCGTCCTGTCCGGCAGCGAGCGCCAGGTCATGCAGGTGAGCGAAGGACAGCGCGGCGGCGATCACGGCTTGCACGAGCACGGCGTCCACGCGGACGGGCAGGGCACGCATGGCCACTCCTTCCAGTTCCGGGCATGGGGGGGTAGAGACTTGGCGCAGGACGGCCGCGCCGACCGTGGAAGCGGGTTGGCTACTCGGTGATCGGCTGAGGAATGGCCAGAGGGCCGGACTCCTTCACCGGCACGGGAGGCGCGTAGGGCCGGAAGGGCGCGAGCGCCGGAACGTCCGGGGCGAGGTGCGCCGTCTCGCGGCAGGTGGCCGCAGCGTCGGCGAGGGACAGGTGAGGGGTGCGGATGCGGGACCAGCCGCCGGAGGTGTCGCCGACGACGGCGAGGCCGGGCAACTCTGCGGCGATGGCGCAGGAGGCCGAGACAGCCTCAGGGGCGATGTCACCGAGCGCCATCTTCGCGGACGCTTCGTCGTTCACCCGATGGCAGATCCGGCCCGTGAGCTGAGCCCGGAGCATGGTCGCTCCCTTGCCCAGCTCGGCCCCGAAGCGCTGCCCGCACACCTCCAGATAGATGCCGGCCGCACGGCCAAGCTGGGCGAGCCGGATGAGCTGGGTGACCATCTCGTCCCGCCGCTCTTCCTCCTTCCTGGTCGCGACGAGGAAGAGTTCTGCCACTTCGTCTACGAACAGCACGATGGGAGCCGGACGTTCGTCCTCCGGCAGGCCCCAGACGTCCGAGGTGATCAGCTCATCCGGGGTGCCAGGCGCGATGCCCTGCCGCGCTTTGATCAGGTCGTATCGGTCCTCCATTTCCTTGACGAGCACGGGCAGCAGCTCGGACGCCTGCTGCGGGTCGGTCGCCAGCGCAGAGAGCCGGGGAGTGAACGGCGCCAGCTCCACCCCGCGCTTGCAGTCGATCCCGACCAGGACCACCGGCTGAGCGGCCAGCCCGGCGAGCAGGTTCCGCAGGAACATGGATTTGCCGGACAGCGTGGCGCCGAGCACGAGTTCGTGAGGTACGGCCCGGTAGTCCCGCACGAAGGCGGTTGCGTCCTCCCGCAGAGCCACCGGCACGCGGAGCGGACCGGCATCGGTCCGGCGGGGCATCCGCACATTGCGCAGGACGTCGAAGCCGACGAGCCGCAGTTCCACGACACCGGGCTTGACGTCCCGCACGTACACGGCGTGAACGCCCCACGCATGCCGGAGCCGTTCGGCCGAGGCCGCCACGTCCGCCGGTTCCTGGCCCGGAGCCAGCCGCAGCCGGAGCCGCAGACCGGTCGAGGTGGGCCGGATCATGCCCCGACGAGGAGGCACCGGCCGGACCTCACGGCGAGTCGTGGCCTTGACGGCCAGGGCCCGCCACCGGGGCGGCTCGACCGTCAGGCCGCACGCGTCCATGGTGGAGGTGTACGAGGCCAGCAGCCGGGCCACCGAGACGGGCAGCCCGACCGTGGACCAGTACGCCGCCGGATGGGCATGCCGGGCGTAGGCCGCGCCGCCTATCGCAGCGAGCGACCCGCCCAGCTCGGCCCACGTCACCAGGTCGGTCACGACGATCAGCCCGCCTGCTCCATCGGGAAGGCGCCAGGAGCAACAGCGGTCGCCCGGTAGGCGATACCGTGCCGCTGCTGCCCGTTGAACACGCTCTCCCACGGCCGAGCGATGAGCCCCGGCAGCGAAACCGGGGCCCCGACGGTCAGTCCGTCTGTCACACCGCTTTCGGGGACGGTGACCTGGAGCAGCGACGACTCACCCTCGTCGATGTAGACGACGCCGACGGTCATCAGCGCCTCACCACTCACGGCGTCCTTGGCAATCTCACCGGTCTGCCGGTCACGCATCTTCGGCGCCGGCGCTTCGGTGAGCAGGATCGTGGCGGCCGAGGCGTCAATACGGATCACACGCACAGAGATTTCTCCTTGTCGATCAACCAACTCGCCACCTGACAAGTTGACTTAGCAAGTTCGAGGCTACGGATGCCAGGTTGACTTGTCAAGTGACTTGGCGGTGGCCAGCGAGCGCCCAAGTGACCCCGAGCGCACCATGAAGTCAGCAGCAAGGGAGGGCGATATGAGCAAGAAGGACCGCGCTCCAGGACCGCAGTCGTGGGGCCCTCGCAATCCGCAAGGGCCAACACCACCGCCGACCACTTGGCAAGGACCACCTCAGGGGTCGCCCCCAAGTCAGCCCCCGCACGAGGGCAACACGGCGCCCCCGCCGAGGAAGCGACACCGTGTCTTCCTGTGGGTCTTCCTCGCAGTGCAGCTCCTGTTCCTGGCCTGGGTCATAGCGGGCGCCACTGGCGCCAGCGGCACGCCCGAAGAATGCCGCGGCCTGACGGGAGACGATCTAGAACTGTGCAACGACGCGAACGACGTCGGCACCACAATCGGGGTGGGCCTGGTGATCGGGCTCTGGGTGGCCGCGGACTTCATCCTGGCCCTCACATACGTGATCTACCGACTTGCCAGCCGCCAACCTCGGAGCTGAGGCGCGTTCACCCGTCAGCTGAGGCGGTAAGTGTCTTCAAGTTCCTGCCGGTCAGCGGGAAGCAGCACGTCAGAGACCTGCAATGCCTGCCCTGACGCGTCGCACACGATGACCAGGACGCTCAGCACGGGCACGCCGTCCGGCAGGCCCAGGAGTCCGGCTTCACCTGCCTCAGGGAGCCGAGCTGAGACCCGTTCCGTGACATGGTCGAATCGGATCTTCTTCCTCGCCTCCAGGTGCTCGCGCACACTGCCAGTGAGGACTTCGGGGCTCGCCAGCTCAGTGCCCTCCACCAAGCCGGCGGGGAAGTACGACGAGACCAGCTCAGCTGCTTCGCCTTCCTCCTCGACGAGGAAGCGGCGCATGAGAACTTTGGCTTTCTTCGGCAAGCCGAGCGCTGAGGCGACTCGCGCCGGAATCACGACTTCAGCGACTTCCACGAGGCGTCCCGAGGTCTGGGACTCATCGCGCTGCAGGGCCTCTCGCCCCCGCCTGTCCTTCTGCTCGACCACTTCCGGCCGGTCCCGAACGATCGTGCCGTACCCCTGTCGGGACTCCAGCCAGCCGTCACGCTTCAGCAGTTCCAGCGCCCGCACGACGGTGGGGCGGGACATCCCGAAGGACTGCACCAACTGGTTCTCGCTGGGCACCCGAGTGCCAGGCGGGTACGTGCCGTCCTCGATGCGACGCTGGATCGTCTGTGCGAGGCGCACGTACTTCGGTGGCTCCACTTCATACGCCATGAACGCCGCCTGTCGGGATTGGCCAAGTCAACTGGTCAACCAGACTAGCGAATCTTCGATTGTCACAGTAGAAGCGGAGCCAACTCTTACCTTTCGGGCCAGGCATCGGCCACCACGAAGGAGACGACGGTTCCGCCGAAGCGGCTCGGTGCGGCGTGCCACGACTCGGCCAGCGAATCGACCAGGAGCAGTCCACGCCCGTGGGCGTCGTCGGCGTCGGGGTGCCTCAACCGCACGTTCGCCGGGAAGCCGGGGTTGTGCACGTCGACCCGGAGCGAAGTCCCCTCACGGAACCACTCGACCCACACAAGCCAGGGTTCGTCCGACCGGCCGTAAGCGATGGCGTTGGTCACCAGCTCCGAGATCATCAACGCACAGTCGTCGACGGAGCAGGCCGGGTTGTACGGGGCGATGAACTTGCGGAACCAGCGCCGAGCCCGTGGCACAGACTCAGCGACGGGGTGCAAGGTCATCGCACCGAGACGCGGTGACTCCTCAGACGGGTAGCGGTCGATCATGTAAGCCATCAGGTGCTCACTTCCTGCCGCTACCGTCGCAGTCGAGGCAGCGCCGCTTTGATGTGGCACGGGTGCGATCGGCGGCTGTGGCAAGCGCCAGGGTCGTTCGTGAGCCGACGCGCTTCCAGCCGCGCCCCCGGCAACCCCGGCAAGGTAAGTGCGTGCCCTGACCCGGCCGCTGACTCGTCACACCGCGCCTCCTCCCAGTGAAGTGGCCTTAGCCACTTCCTGGATAGTGGCATTAGCCACTTGGGCGACGCAAGCGATTCGCCGTAACTGGCCCCCTCAGGTGAGGGGGTAGCCCTGCTCGAACGCCCAGCGATGCGGCGGGTAGGTGGCCTCAGCGAACTCCAACGGCCGGTCCTGGAGGTCGAAGACGACGTGGTGCACGATCAGCACGGCGGAGCCGACGGCAAGTTGAAGGTCCGCGGCCTCTTCCTCAGTTGCCGCACGCGCACACATGCGGTCTTCCGCGTAACTCCCCTGCCGTCCGGTCATGTTCTCGACGTACAGCAGCGTCCCCTCTTGGATCCGCTCCGGCTCCAGGAGCTTCGGCGCGCGCTGACCGACATCCGGAGCGAACCACGAGGTAGACAGCGTGATCGGCCCGTCCTGGTTGTTGGTCACCCGCCGCCGATGCACCGCACGGCGATCCTTCACCAGACCCAGCGCCTCAGCCACATGGTCCGGCGCCTCCAGCCAACCGGCAGAAGTGATCACTGCGTACTCGCCCGGCGTGTAGATCTTCCCGGTCTGCCGAGCGCGCCCGTACAACTCACGAGCCCGCCGGTTGACTTCGAGGCTCCGCACGTACGTGCCCGACCCCTGACGCTTCTCGACGAGCCCCTGATGGCTCAGCGCCTCCAACGACCGTGCGGCCGTGGGCCGGGAGACTTTCCAGTCCGCCGCCAACTGCCGTTCTGACGGCACCTCGTCCCCCGGTCGCAGGTCACCCCGAAGAATCTGATCACGGATGTAGTGCGCGATCTGGAGATACTTCGGCTGAGCCTCCTCGATCTGCGGCATCAGTCCTCCTCACCCAAGGCGAGCCCCAGGCGAGTATGCGGGCACCCCGCTACCGAGCTGAGGCCTGCTTCTCGATACAAGTGGCTATGGCCTCTAGCCACTATAGGGTGAGTGGTCAACCCCCCACCCCGTAGGCTGAGACGTATGACGCGGTTGATCGTCGCAGCAGGAGGAGGGGGCGACGCAGTCGCCGCCGCAATGATTCACGCCGCCCTCTACGGCGACGAGGACCAGGCGGTGATCCTCACGTACGCGTGGGACCGCCTCCTGATCGACCCGGTTCCGGGTCCCCGAGGACCGAACAACTTCACCGGCCTCCAGCCCCTCACTCCAGCAGTCTGGGCAGTGCAGGCCGAGGCCCGCCCCATCGCCCCGGCGGGTTCGACTCTCCCCCGACTCGCAGCAGAGCTCCGGCACACGTTCGCGCTGATCGACGCACGCCACGGGGTCGAGGGTGTCACCCGCCAACTCGAAGAGCTGGTGGACCACTTGTCACCGGCCTCGATCGATCTCCTGGACGTAGGCGGCGACGTCCTCGCCCGCGGCGATGAACCGACGCTGAAGAGCCCGCTCGCCGACGCCGTCACGCTCGCCGCGTGCTGCCAGGTGAACGCTCCTGTCCGCCTCCTGGTAGCGGGCCCCGGCCTCGATGGCGAACTCCCTCTCCACGAACTGTGCGACATGCTCGGCCCGCTCCTCCACACCCTCACCGCGAAGGACACCGAGCCGATCAGCTCGGTCATGGAATGGCACCCCTCCGAGGCAACCGGGATGCTCGCAGCGACAGCCCGAGGCGTACGCGGCACCTGCGAAATGCGAGACGCCGGCCTCCCGGTCCCCCTCACCGACGAAGGACCAACGGTCCACGAGGTCGACCTGGACGAGGCGCTGACCCGCAACCAGTTGGCCCGCGCCATCCTGACGACCGCCACCCTGGACGAGGTAGAGGCACACAGCCGCGAAATCTGCGGCTACTCGGAAATCGACTACGAGCGCAACAAGGCCGCGTGGCTCAAGGACCAGCCACCGGTACAGCTCGACCGAGAGGCCGTACTGTCTCAGCTCGACCAGTTCGAAGCCGAGGCCCGCAGCCGCGGAGTCACCCACACGACGTTCCGCCGCATCACCGAGGCCCTGAACCTCAACGGCTCCCTGCGCGAGGACCTACGCCAACTGCTCATCAACAGCCGTCCGCAGCAGTACGACGCTCCCTTGTGGCGCATCACAGCCACTACCGAGTAACAACCTTCTTCACGAGTTCAAGGCGGCTCACTCCGCTCCCCGCGCGCGGCCCGGCCCCCGGCCGGGCCTGCGCTCCTGTCTCCGCCCCGCTCCAGCCCGGCCGGCGCCCGTGCCGCACGCTCAACAATCAGCCGCCTGATGTCAGAGATAGGAATACGTCGTGGCCGGGATGGCCAGCTCCACGGACCCCCCGGGACGAGGAGCTTCGACTCGGTAGCTACCCCGCAGCAGCGAAAGAGGAGCGCCTGCCACGCCCACTGAAAGCTGGTGTAGGGCCGGGTTAGCGAGGAGCGTGTACTCCAGAGGTGGTGCGAGAAGGAGCAGGCGCCACCCTCCTAAGCGCACAGGACTGCAAGACCTCGTCAACCCCCACACCCGGCAATGCAGAACTTAGGCTCGCCAGTGTCTGCTCTACGGTGTCTTCCCAGAGAATTACACGTCTAACAATCTCATCATCGGGGAACACTTGAGGAGCTTCGGGAGAAATCTCGGATATGTCATCCGAGGAAGTCTCGTTGACCCAACGCTCCAGAAGTTGCGTGAACGTGGTATTCAACTTGAGGGCTTCGTCGGCAACCGCGTCCATCAAACCGGCAGGCCATAGCACGATGTGTCGCACAAGAGTTGATTGACGCCAGGGCGCGCTGTCGTGCATACCGACCTCCCTTGAAACAATATAGATAAATACCACAGTATAGCCGATGGTTGCCCCGCTGTCTACGTTTTACCACTCTCCTCAATATGGCAATGGGGTCGGAGTATTCGGTCAGAGAGGAGTCCCAGACAGTTTAGATTCGGGAAACCCGGACCCTGCCTTTGACCAGCCAGCATAGGCAAATGTAGCGGCGGGGACATTTGGTCGAGCTGCAAATTATCGTTTATGTGGCGTCGCACGAATTCCGCCTCGACCGGCGCGCCGCCAGCACAGCGTCGAACCTCGTGAATGAGCTGGTTTTCAAGCATGTCGGGTTTCGCCCACCACATGTCATCGAATCCTGTTGCCACAATTGCATAGTCACAGTCCTCTGCGACGGAACCCTTCATTAGCATCCTGACTCTGCTTGGATTCTCTTGCACCTCTAGGACCCAGCCGGCGACTGTCTCTACGTTGACTGCCGTATTCATGACCCTTTTAACGTGCTGAGAGAAGACTCCTTGGGAAGTGTGATCCAGGAATCTCATTTGGTTTGGCTCCCCCAAGTGGACCCAGTGTTGCGGATCTGTGAGGTGTCGGTTCTCGTCGTAACTTTCACCTCGGGTGTACACCACGCCCCAAGGGCTTATAACCTGAATCGCACAGCGTTCACCCATGGACCTTAGAAGGGTGAGAACGACGGAGGCAGCGGCTCCCCCTGCCCCAATGACTGCAACCGTTATTCGGTCATTACGGTGACGTTGTAGTCGATGCAGTAGCGGATGTCCCCAGAAATGCTTTGCATCAGAAATTCGGTCGCCATTCAGCTGTCCCTTTACCCCTGTTACGTCACCCGGCCCTGTGATCACCAAGGCATCACCGGTTACAGGTTCATCTTCCCCGGCCATGGTCAAATGCCACCCGTCACGGCCTTTTGCTATCCTGGATACTTGGCCAATCTTGAGTGTCGCCACCTTTTCTTGTTGCGCCTTGGCCATTACCCACTTGAGGTATCTGGCCCACTCGTCCAGATATGGATCCGGCATACCTCGATCAATCCAGGACGCATATTGATTGGCACTCACTCCGCGACTTGATATCAAGTAGGCAGGCCAACTGAAATCCAGCATCAGGGAATCGACCGATCTATCGAGATGGTCCCAGCATTCCGACCGGTAAGGGAAGCCAACATCCTTTAGCGGAGATGTCGCGAGGCTCTGCAAGCCGTCGGTGAAGCCATGCTGCCCAGTCCAGTTGGCGCCTACGTTGCAACAGTCGATAAGCACAACGTGGGGCACGTCTACATCCAGACGCGACAAAGCTGCAGTCTTAGCGGCGAGGGCCACTCCCTTAGGCCCTGCTCCAACTACCAGGAGGCGCTTATGAGCCATAACAGCCCCAACTGTTAAGCGGCACGGCAACCTAGCTGCAAAAATAGTCTACGAACCACCGCGCATATGGTCAAATCGGGCGCAGGGATTGAAGGGTCGAAACCCGAAGTCCGCCGACATGAATGTCTAAAGGCGTGGCGCCCTGGGCCAGCCCTGGGCCGTGCAGGGGTTGGCCAGCGGGACCGATCGCGAGTGACGGTTGTCCCACCGCCTTAATGTGGTGCGCTCGAGCCGACCCGGGGACTCCAAGGCTGTGCGGAGTGCTGACATCCACGTCTGACATCAACGATGCTGGACGAGGGCATGCATGAGCGTTCGTACGGGCTCAGGCATCGCCATAACGGATCGGCCGTCGTGGTTTGCTCTGGTCGACGGCGTTGGCCGCTTGGCTGAAGCCGGTGGTGGTGCAGCGAGGCATACGCGTGCGTGGCCGGTCGACGCCCCCGCCGTCGTGGCTGACTGTCGTCGGCTGAGCTTTAGACGGGGCACATCGAAGGCGCCGGCCGTCAGTGGAGCGCGCCAAAGCTGGGCCGGGCTCTCGGCCGTCGGAGGGCCGCTCAACATTGGCCGAGGACGGCAACCGACGAGCAGCAGGCGCACAGGCCCACCGTCCTTGACTGGCAAAAAACCAGATCACCAGGACCCCCGGCAGGACCAGGGCAAGAAGATGGATCTTTCCTCACTCCATTCCGATTCCCACCGACCTTGCAGTGGACGCGCTAGCTAGAGGTGGCCTCGCTTTTGAGTATGGAGCTGACAGACCGGAAATCATCATTCAACGGGACCGTGGAAGGCGGGAGTGTCGTAATAAGAACCTCCTCTGCCGCCCCGCGGCCTTGCCGTGCGGAAGCCGTATAACGTAGTGTCACTACACGCTTGGCAATATTCCAGCGCTTAACTCCGAGCAGTTCCCTATCGATGCGATTCGGATCCATGCGGTTCGCGGCATAAAGTCCGGAATCTAGGAGAAGTTCCGGCTTAGCGTCATAGGACAGGATCCACCGAAACTGCATTCGATGATTTAGGTACTCCGCCAGACGGTAATGCAGAAGATTATCATCCCACTGCAAATCTGACACCGGGGCATCCGGATACCCTCCCTGTGCCCCGAAAGACGTCTGATAGAGCTTCTGTGACTTCTCCAGGTAGGGGGGGTCGAGGTAAGCCAGTACACGGTCAGGAATTAGATCTGCATACCATTCTGGAACGTCGGCAAGGGTATTCTTCCAATCCTTGCACCACACGTCAACCAGACGGTTTGCGTCGTATAGTTGCCCCACATATCGGATGCGCTCCGCCAATGCATCCACATTGTATCGACAACCTATTGAGTACTTCGACTCCTGTCGACGTCCGCCAATCGGGCCAGCGCTTCCATGTAGGATTCCTGAAAATGTAGTCCGATTCAGGAATAGGCACTTCATGGCCGTCTCAAAACGCGCCGTTGACTCCGACATTCCCGGAGCTGGAATCCAAGAGCGCCAAAAGTCCCAGCGCCCTAGGGCTGTCGCGCCACCCTTGCTGACATAAAGAGCATGCTCTTCCGTCATTCTGTCTACGAGATTCTCCGTGTCAGAAGCCGCAACTTGCCAAAATGCGGCGACAAGTGGGTCTGCATCAGCCAGGAGAATACGATTGACGATTCCTGCTCCAACAAGCCGTAGAGACGTGGAAGCCCCTCCAGCAAACGGCTCAACGAGAAGATCTACGTTTCTAGTCTGAGAGGACCTTTTCGCAGCTTCAATCAATTGGCTAATAAGGCTCGACAAGCCAGTCTTAGCACCTGGGTACCGAAGCGGAGTCTGATACCTTCCCAAGGCAAGAGGGTGCGTGATTTCCCCCACTTCCAGATCAGCTATTGACCGGCCGGGGATACTACGCGGCGCACTCGGAATCGCGGCAAGCCGTGCGTTATGCGACGGCGAGTCAGGCGCACTGGGCCGGACCTCGGAAACACCTGAAGCTCTCACCGAGCTCATGCAGCCCCTCCCACTTCGTCGCTATGGCTTCGATGTCGACGCGTTACCCAAGCCTAGCTTGTGCTCCGCAACTAGCCTCAACACGTCGGTACCGACACCGATGGGGAAAGCCGCCTTACCGTGTGCCACAGCGACCGGGATAATTCCATCCTGATACATGGATGAACCTGTCCGATCAATGACGTCCAAGACGGCTGACAAGGTGGGGTAGCCAGTAGGACCAGGCTGTCCTCCCGCAGCGTCATACGCTGCGCCTCGGTCAGGCATGACGGTGGGTACGACGATACGACCATCCTTGGCCCGATAGACGAACTTCCGCCCCCAGTAGGTTTCTTTTCCGTAAGCTGCCGGATTATCAGTATTTGTTATGACCTTGACGACTTCTTCGTCGCACACGAGCAAGTCGCCGGGTTGAAGTACGTCATGACGAGCAAGCTGACGAGCGTAGTCAACCATTGCTCCCGTCTTTTCCAGGCCACAGATGTACGGTCCATGACCTGGGGTGGTCGAGGCCATCGTCTGAAAGTAGTCTTGAGCTCGGCCGCGGAGCTTAGCTGGCGGTCCGTACATAGCCAAGGGGCCATCCACGATGAACAGCGTGGAACACAGCAGATCATTCCGTGACTGCTGCCACAGCAGGCTAGTTAGCCCGACAAGGACAAGTAGCTCCAGCACGGACATCAGTCGACCGAGAGCCGACTCGTTGGTGCCTTCCTCAGTGACTTCTTCATGAATACGAAGAACGTCCGTTGGGTACAGGGTTTCCTTGCAGGACGGGCAGATTCCCCCGCGGAAGGGAATTGCAACATCCTTGGCGTTGCACTCGCTGGACGGACAGTTCACTGGTACTGCGGCAGCTGGCTTTCCTGGCTCTCCATGAAGCAGAAAGAGGAGATCGAGGAGCGACTGGTTGAGTCGATTGACCTCAACTTTCTTGTTTCTGAATATACGATCGAGGTTTTCCCTCCATGACGTACTGATGCCAATCCCTGGCCGGCTGTAGGCCCCAGCGACGGGCAGGTCCAGTGAGACCAGGGCAGTGTTCACCGCCTGCTCAATCGCAACGGGGTCGACGAAACGGGCCGCCCTTTGAAACTCCATGGCACCCAAGTCAACATAAGCCGCAGCCGCTTGAGCGTATCCGTAGACGACGGACGGTAGCCCGTCACGGACGCGTTCCGTTATCCGCGATCCATCAATTGCAATCGCCGATGTGAGCTGCGTTCCTGCGGAAGGCGATGGGAACGCCCCGGCGCGCTGAATTTTTGGGACAAGCCACTGGAGATCCCCTACTTCCTCGGCAGGAACGTAGAAGTTCGCCTTATCTGCCAGGGCGCGCAGCGCTGCAGTCGTGTGACCCACCCGGGATGCCCGTTCTGGGGAGCCATTCACAGTCTCGTATGGCATGGAAAACCTAGGCCTTCTAGTTCTTAAGAGCCAGAGGAGGGTCGCCTGCCGACGCCCTAGCTTCGTTCACCAGGTTCGCGTCATACCTGTCGATCTGAACCGGAACAATATAAGGAGAAGAGAGAGTCTTCAGACGCACGTACCCTCGATCCTCGGAGGAAAGAATCGCTGGAGCGAAAGCACCAAAGTCATAGAACTTTGCCAGCTCCTGCAGTTCCTTGGTGTTGTTCAGATGCGCCACTACCCAATTCGCGGTGTTAGCCTTCACCTGATGTGCTACCCCGGACACTTCCTGGGTAGCATAGGTCATTCCAATATTTAGCTTGGCTGCTTCCTTGGCAAGCTTTACCCACACGTCGCCATCGTCCTTGTACTTGTCTGACGAGAACAGGTTGTGCGCTTCCTCAAGCATCACCTGGATCGAGGGTGGCACGGCTCCAGAAGTGAAGACTGACGTCTGCTTCGCCAGGAGCCGGCGCGTAATGTTCTCCGACAGCGTTTTGACGATGGGCGGAGCACCCACGTGGAGGTCAACGATGACAATCCTCCCCTGAGTCAACTCCGCGTAAATTTCTTCGGCGGGATCAGCTTGCGTCGCCTCGTTGTGGAATTCCTTCAAATCCAGCAGGTTTCGCCATCCCCGAACGTTTCCGGACTGCCCGGTCTGCCCTGTATAGATGGGCTCAGTAGAAGTCCAGCGGACATCGTCACAGAACTTCACGGCTTCCGCGTCACTGGAGTTTTTCAACTCGATGACTGCGTCTACCACGTCTCGAATGTCGCTACCCTTAACCGCGAAGATAGTCTTCCCTGCTGCGGTGAAGAGCTTTTTGTTCTTCTTTTGCTCGACGGCATCGCGCAGCGGTTCCTTCATCGCGACAAGCACCGAGAATGGGTGTGTAGTCCCAGCGTTGTACTTGGGGAGCGCAAAACCGGCCCGAATGAGCGACGCGTACAGAATCAGTCGTCCCCGCTGCGCACGCGTCGTCTCCCCGAAGTCCCCTTGGACATCCGTGAACCTAGTCACCGCAAAGTCATTGATATAGCCAGCCGACCCGTCTGACCGCAGCTTGTCGGCAATCAACCCCTGCACGGCCCCGACTTGTTCTGGATCGAAGAAATTAATGCCGAGCGGTCGAACATGCGGCTGTGTACCATCGGCCCCGAACTTGAAGATGCGGACGTGCTTGTCACCGATCGCCGCAATCTCTGTCCCATCCTGGGTGTTCGGATTCGCGTATTCGCCCTGAGGGTCGAAGATCAGTTGTCCAATTGGTCCCTCACCATTGGCCCGCCGCCGCTCGGACACGACGAAAGTTCGAGCAATGATGATCTTCGCGGTGTTAGATTTACCCATACGGGTCATGCCGAGCAGGCCCGTTTTAGTGCCGATGAAGTCGTGAATATTGACCGTTACGGCCGAGTCGTCTTGCTTAGCCGCCTTGGCGCGCCGACGCGTGGCTGAGTATCGCACGGCTCCAATGCGTACACGTTCCACATCTTTCTCGGAAGGCTTCAGGTAAGAGGCAATTTCTGACAGCCCATCCCCGATTGGCTTGAGGACGCGATACGTCGAGGTCGCGTAAAAGTTATCAACATCCGCGCCGAAATCGAGGCGCTTGCTGCCGTCGACATCAGTCTCGTAGAAGGTCCCCAAGATCCGACACCGGAGACCAGTGAATGATACCCGGTTCTTCGTGAAGGGATCGAGGTTTACATCTAGGACGACAGAAGGAGAGGCGTCGCCATTACTTGACAACGCGGCTCGCAGCGCTTCCTCTCGTACTGCGTGCAAGTCCGATTCCATCGCAAGCGGAGCAGTTCCATCCACGCGCAGCAGCAGCACTTCGTCGTCATCATGGGAGTCCCCATCAATGTCGCGCGCCGTAGCCAAGAGGAATGTGTACTGCGGAATACCGCCAGCTTCGAATTTCCACTTGTCGTGCGTGAGGACGATCGCCTCGTTGTAGTCAAGGCGATGGATCGCTCCGATACGCATCGACCGGTCCTTTGCGAGGAGCGTCGACTCAAGAAGAGCGCCGGCCCCTACACCTGGAAACAGCGAAACGGACACTATTCCTCCCCCCCCTGGGATGCATGTGCGGGTGACATGTTCTCACAGCGTGCACACCGTCTTAAGAGGATCAACAACTCGCGCTGCAACTGTCTGAAAGACGACTGTTGGCTGATTCTTAGTGTCGTGCCCTCTTCAGGCTGCTTGCACCACCGGCTGACCACCAGGCAGATGAAGGTATGCGGTGCTCAGTCAGGCCGTGGACTATCCGTGGACTCGCCCAGGCTTGGCGGCCTCAGCCTGGCCCCTGACCTGCAGCACTGTGCTACTGCCAAGCAGCCTCCGGAGCCCTGTGCGCAGGTTCGAATTCATGCCGGGGGCACCTTGTATGAGGTGCCCCAAGGCTCCGACATCAGCGCTCTCGCTCGGGACAGGGCCAGCTCAGCAGCACTTCGACGCTGTTGCCCGCGTGCTCCGCATACCTCGGTGGGGTCGACGCCGGCGTTGATTTAGGAGGAGAGCGCGGCGTGCCTCAGGTCGTAGGGCCGAGCGGCAGTGGCGAGGCCACCCGTTCCGGCGTGAATGCCAGGTGCCGGGCTTCGTCCCAGACGCGCCAGTACGTAGTGGAGGCGACCACTCCCCCGCGTTCGTTGGCGAACAGCCGGCCACCGCGATGCCAGGTCCCGCCCGAGGTGCGGTCTCGCCTGAACGTCGACCTCTTGCGCCGCGCTGGGCAGACCTGTTCCCCAACTTCACGGGTCAGTACAACTAGGGTCCGTCTTCAAAGATCATCCGGGTGGTAGATCATGGTGTCGTGGTACGTCGTCATGAACTCAGCGATCAGGAGCGGGAGTTGCTCGCTCCGCTGATACCCCGGGCTGCGACGGGACGGCCCCGCGTGGAGGACCGGCAGGTAATCAGCGGGATGGTCCACAAGCGGTTGAGTTCGCCTACACACCTACGAACAGCTCGTGACTGAACCGCATCGAGGCCCAGTTCACCGGCCTGCGCTACTTCATCCTTGACGGAACCGATCACGCCAGCCGCAAGAAGCAGGGCAGCATGATCCGCCGCTACATCATTTGCCGAAACCGTCACGCCGCCGATCAACGGCTACGAGTCGTGGTCGACAGGGCGAACGTTGCCTGATGCGGCACGAGAGGGCGGGAGTCAGTTTCACTCGCTCCCGCCCTCTTCGGTTTCCGCCTCACGGGTTCGGTGGGTTCTCGCATTTCGCCTCCGGGATCTTCGTGATGCCCGCGATGCCCGCACGCGTCGAGAGTGCCGTCGATCATCGGCATGACCGCCGCGAAAACAGTCAGGCCGGTACCCATTCCCGCAGGGATGCGGGGACGGGTGCCGGCCGGGTACGTGATGGACGCGAGCGGCCTCACCCGGGGAGGGTGAAGCGAAGCAGGGGAACATGTCGGCACTTTCGCCCCATATGCCCCATTGCTCTACCGTGGAGGGGAACGATGCTGCCCATCCCTCACCGATCATCGAGGTGACGGTCATGACGGAGACCACTCAGCGCAGGAACACATCGCAGGACGGAGCGGCTGCTCCCGGCACCCGCGGAAGCACCTCCATCGCGGATCCGGTCGTCGCGAAGATCGCGGGCATGGCTGCCCGGGAGATTCCCGAGGTGCACCACCTCGGTGGCGGCATGTCCAAGGCCTTCGGGGCCGTGCGTCAGCGGGTGCCGGGCGGGGGCGGCGGGGGTGGCGGAGTCACCCAGGGGGTCAAGGTGGAGGTCGGCGAGCGTCAGGCCGCCGTTGATCTCGACCTGGTCGTCGAGTACGGCGCCGCCATCGCCGACACCGCCGCGGACGTCCGGACCAACGTCATCAACGCGGTGGAGCGGATGACCGGCCTCGATGTCGTGGAGGTCAACATCGCCGTCGGCGACGTGCATCTGCCGGACGAGGAGGAGGACGAGACCGAGCAGGAGGGCCGGCGGGTGGCCTGAGCGCCGGAGGGCCGGAGCGCGTGAGCGCCGGAGGGCCGGGGGGCCGGAGCGCGTGAGCGCCGGAGGGCCGGGGGGCCGGAGCGCGTGAGCGCCGGAGGGCCGGGGGGCCGGAGCGCGTGAGCGCCGGAGCGCGTGAGCGCCGGGTGGCCGGAGCGCGTGAGCGCCGGGTGGCCGGAGGGCCGGGGTCAGTAGACCTCCGGGGCCGCCCCGGGGGCGTACGGCACGCGGACGTGCCGGCCGTGGTCGCAGTGGACGACCCGTTCGCCGAGGCCGATGCGGTCGGCCTCGGCGAGGAACGCGGACAGGGGCGAGCGCATCACCGTGTAGTCCCCGTAGTGGACGGGCAGCACGTGCCGGGGGTCGAGGCGGCGGGCCAGTTCGGCGCCCTGGCGGCCGTCCATGGTCACGACGAAGCCGCCGGGCAGGCGAGTGCCACCGAGGTGGAGCACGGCGAGATCGGCGGACGGGAAGCGCTCGGTGATCTCGTCAAGGCCGTCGTACAGGAGTGTGTCGCCCGACAGGTAGAGCCGCATGCGGGGCGGTCCCCCGGCGGGGCCGAACTCCAGCATGCTTCCCATCACCGGCGGCAGCATCCTGCGCAGCAGGGCGTGGCCTGCGTGCCGGCCCGGCAGGGCGGTGATCGTGACCTGGACGCCGTCACGCTGGAGGGTGAGCGCCTTCCAGGTGAGCAGCCCCGCCGTGCGGTGGAATCCTTGCACCACCCTCAGGCGGCGGGCCGCGTGCGGTGTGGTCAGGATCGGCACGGTGTGGTCCAGGTGCCGGCGGGCGCGGCGGTCCCAGTGGTCGCCGTGCAGGTGGGACAGCACGATTCCGTCGAGGCGGGGCAGCTCGTGGACGTCGAGGGCCGGTTCGGTCAGACGGCGGCTCAGCAGGCCGTAGCCGAGGTAGGCGTACTGCCCCCGGTGCAGGAAGTTCGGGTCGGTGAGCAGGGTGAGCGGGCCGTACGACAGCAGCACCGTGGCGTTGCCGATGAAGTGGATGTCGATCGCGTCGTCGGTGTGGTGGTCCGTGCGCTGCGGCATGATGCCCCTCCGGTCTCCCCCTGCGGTGGAGTGCGCCGCTCCCTCCGAGGTGGAGGAATACCGTTGGAGGGAGCGGGTCAGGCTGAGCGCTTGCGGGACGCCGACTTCTTCGCCGTCGTCTTCTTCGCGGTGCTCTTCGACGTCGTCTTCTTGGCCGTTCCCTGGCCCGACTTGGCCGTCGACTTCTTCGCCGCCGTGGTCTTCTTGGCCGCCGTCTTCTTCGCGGTGGACGTCGACTTCTTGCCGCCGGTCTCCTTGGGGGCCGCGCGGGCCGTCTTGCGCTGCGGGAGCGACTTGACCTCCGCGTGCTCGCCCGCCTCCCCCCGGGACTCGCGGGCCGCGCGGACGCTGCTCTCCAGGGCCGCCATCAGGTCCAGGACCTTGCCGCCCGTGGCCGGTTCGGGGGACTGAGGCGGGGCCTCACCTGCGGCCTTGGCGGCGATGACCTCCTCCACGGCCTCGCGGTACTCGTCGTGCAGGTCCTCCAGGTCGACCTCGCCCAGGGTGTCCATCAGCGCGTCCGCCAGGTCGAGTTCCTGGTCCCGGATGGTGACGTCGGTGTCGGGGGCCAGGCCCTCGGGGGCGCGGACCTCGTCCGGCCAGAGCAGGCCGTGCATGGCGATGGCCTCGCCGACGACCCTGAGCATGCCCAGCCGTTCCCTGCCGCGCAGGGCGAACTTGGCGATCGCCACCTTGTTGCTGCGCTTCAGAGCCTCGCGCAGCAGGGTGTACGGCTTCGCCGCCGGGGCGCCGCCGGCCTGGAGGTAGTAGGCGGCGTCCATCTGGAGCGGGTCGATCCGGTCGGCCGGGACGAAGGCGACGATCTCGATCGTCTTGGCCGTCGGGAGCGGCAGGCTGGACAGGTCCTCCTCGGTGATCGGGATGATCGTGCCGTCCGCGTCCTCGTAGCCCTTGCCGATCTCCCCCTGGGTGACCTCGCGGTCCTCCAGTTCGCAGAATTTGCGGTAGCGGATGCGGCCGCCGTCCTCGGTGTGGATCTGGCGGAAGGAGATCGAGTGGCTCTCGGTGGCGTTGACCAGCTTGATCGGAATGCTGACCAGGCCGAACGAGATGGCGCCGTTCCAAATGGATCTCACGTGCAGCACCCTTCCGGTCACGCTCGGGAGTGTTCATCATGGTTTGCGTGGGATTCTTATCGTATGGCGCCTATCACAGAGGTGGAGGGGCGACGGCTCGCTCTCAGCAATCTGGAGAAGGTGCTGTATCCCGCCACCGGCTTCACCAAGGGCGAGGTGCTGCACTACTACGCGACCGTCGCCGGGGTCCTGCTGCCCCATCTGCGTGATCGGGCGGTGTCCTTCCTGCGGTATCCGGACGGGCCGGACGGGCAGGTGTTCTTCACGAAGAACGTGCCGCCGGGTACGCCCGAGTGGGTCACCACCGCCGAGGTGCCTCGGGTGGAGGGACCCTCGCGGATGGTGCTGGTGCAGGATCTGCCGAGCCTGATGTGGTCGGCGAACCTCGTCACCGAGTTCCACACCCACCAGTGGCTCGTCGATACGCCGGACGAGGCCGACCGGATCGTCTTCGACCTCGATCCGGGGGCGCCGGCGAGCATCGTGCAGTGCTGCGAGGTCGCGCTCTGGCTGCGGGAACGGCTCACGCGGGACGGCATCGAGACCTACGCCAAGACCTCCGGCTCGAAGGGGCTGCACCTCCTCGCCGCCGTGCGCGGGTCCTCCTCCGAGCGGGTGTCCGAGTACGCCAAGGCGCTCGCCGTCGAGGCCGAGAAGGCCATGCCCCGGCTCGCGCTCCACCGGATGACCAGGAGCCTGCGGCCCGGGAAGGTCTTCGTCGACTGGAGCCAGAACGCCGCCCGCAAGACGACGGCGACCCCCTACACCCTCAGGGCCCGCGCCGAACCGACCGTCTCGGCGCCGGTGACCTGGGAGGAGATCGAGGAGTGTCACGCACCGGGGCGGCTGGACTTCCGTGCCGGGGACATCGCCCCGCGGGTCCAGGACCACGGCGACCTGCTCGCTCCGCTGCTGGACGCGGACGCGGCCGGGACCCTGCCGTAACGAGACCGGCGGCCGGGCGAGGCACAGCGCCAGCCGGAGGCTCGGCGGCTCGGCGGCTCGGCGGCTAAGGAGCTGTGACCTGCCCGCGCCGGGCGGCGCGGTACGTCGCACCGGCACGGACAGCGCCGGCGCTCTCCGCGGTCGGACTGCCCGCGCCCCTCTGTTCCCTCACACCCCTCTGTTCCTCACACCCCTCTGTTCCCTCACACCCGTGCCCACGTGTTCCGGTCCCGGGCCATGGCGTGCAGGGCCTCCACATCCGCCGGTTTCAGGACCCCGCCCCGGTGGGCCAGTGCCTCCACCTCCGTGGCCGTCAGGACCTGGACCGCTCGCGGAGGGGTCGGGACGGACACCCCGGCCGGGTCCACCAGGACGAGTACCGGGCGGACCTCCGCCGTCAGGGCGTAGGAGGCGCGGTCGGCGTCGGTGCGCAGGCGGCGGAGCAGCGGGTCGGGATCGCGGCGGCCCACGGTGATCACGGGGTCGGTGATCCGGACGCGCTGCTTGCGGGCGTAGAGGGTGTGGACGGCGTAGAGGCCGCCGGGGCCGAGCAGCAGGTGGTGGATGCGGTCGCCGCCGGGGAGCGGCACGGAGTGCAGGGCGTGCCAGCCCGCGCCGTCGAGGCCGTCCAGGGCTTCGCCGACCGTCTGCTCGGCCGCCAGGGCCCTGCGGCGCGGGTCGGGGCGCAGCCGGTGGTTCGGGCCGGGGTCGCGGTCGAGGGCGACGAGGAGGGCCTCGCCGGGGCGGTTGGGGGCCAGGTCGTCGTCGGGGTGGAGGGCGAGGCGGGCCAGTTCGGCGGGGGCCGGCACGGGGGGCGGTCCCACTGTCACCTGGCCGGTGAGGAAGGGCCCGAGGACCCGCAGGACCTCGTCCTCGTGGTCCTCGCCGAGCAGGTTCACCCGGGACGCCTCACGGTCGTACCAGGCGATGTTCCTGCCGTCCGGGAGGCAGACGTAGAGCCGCTCCCGGCCGTGCCGCCTGGTCGGTATGACGCGCAGTCCGTTCATGCACCATCACCCCAGTCCATGGGAACAGGCGGGGTGCTGCGGGGGCAAGAACCCGGTTACCTTTGAGAGGAGTTGGGCCTGCCCGCGGACCCTCGGGCGGTGATGGTGGGGAGGCGCCGTTGCGTACCCGCAGTAAACCCGACGTACCCGCTCCGCAGAGCCCGTGGAGCGAGGTCGTCCCCCGGCTCTGGATGGGCGGTCACGAGTTCACGGGGGCCTTGGGGCATCTGGAGTTCGCCGTCGTGCGCGACGAGTTCGATCTCGTGCAGACGCTGCTGCGGCTGCCGGGCCACGGGCCGGATCCGGGTGTCCGGCACCATGTGTGGCCCATCCCCGACGGGCCGCTGGACGGGACGCAGCTCGCCGGCGTGATCCGGCTGGCCGAGGCCGCGTGTGAGGCGATGGACGAGGGCCGCAGGGTCCTGGTCCGCTGCTACCACGGGTACAACCGCTCCGGTCTCGTCGTCGCGCACGCGCTGATGCGCCAGGGCAGCTCCGCCGAGACGGCGATCCGGCTGATCCGGGCCCGCCGGTCGCCCTGGGCGCTGCACAACGACCTGTTCGTCGCGTACCTGCGGGCCGGGCTGGCCACGGCCCGGCTGCTGGAGGAGCTCACCGAGTAAACCGCACCACACGAGCTCACCGAGCAGCACGGACCACACGAGCTCACCGAGCAGCACGGACCATGCGGCCGCGCGCCTGCGGCTGCGGCTGCGGCTGCGGCTGCGGCTGCGGCTGCGGCTGCCGCGAACGGCCCCCCTCTCGCGCAAATGGGACTTCCCCACGAATAAGGTGTACGCGGCTGACGGTCGCGTCCGTCGTGTGCCCGCCGCGTCATCACCCACGAACCGCCAGGAGTGCAGTGCCCCGCAGCCGCCCCGGACGGGCCGTCCGTCGCCTCTTCGTCGTCGCCCTCGTGCTGGCCACCGCCGTGGGCTGCGGGGACGCGGGCGGTCTGGAGGGCGCGGGATCGACCCCGACGGCGCGGGGGCCGGCCCGGCTCTGGCCGGAGCTGACCCCGGCGTCCAGCCCGGCCTTCGAGATCGGCGAGGTGAACACGGTGGTGGTCAAGGGGGTGAAGGTCCCCGGCGACGACATCCGCCGGGTGGACCCGGTCGCGATCGTCCGGGCCGAGATCGCCGGGAACCCGGGCGACTACGACGGCGACAAGGCGCCCTACCGCGACACGAGGCGCGAGATGGCCGACTGCGCGCGGGGCCCGGGGCACGGGAAGTGCCCGGTGCTCAGGCCGTACTACCGGGACCTGACCGGCGACGGGCGCGACGACCTGACGCTGGGTTTTCCGTTGCTGCCGGGCAGGACGACCGCGGTGCGCGTCTACACCGTCGAGAAGCACCGGCTGGTGCAGGTGATGGCGTGGGAGGACGCGCTCAGCGGTGTCGAGCTGGCCGGGCGCTCCCTGGTCATCCGCTCGCCGTCCGAGGTGGCGGGGTACGAGTACCGCCTGCAGTGGACCTGGGACCGGGACCAGCGGGCCATGCTGCTCACCCATGACGAGATGTTGCGCACCGGTCCGCGCAAGCCCTCCCCGCACCGTTCGGCCCCCACCCTCTCCCCCTCGGCGAGCGGCGGATGAGGCCGGTGCTCCCCCCGTGGTCGGGGACGCTCGCCGCGAAGGCCGCCGCCTTCATCACGGTGATGTGCTGCGCTCTGGCGGCGCTGCTCGGCGTCCTGGTCCACGTGCAGGTGACGAACCAGACGGTCGGTCAAGCCCGTGACCAGGCGTTGCAGCGGCTGGCGCAGGCGACGGAGCGGTACGAGGCCGGGGACACGCTCCAGCGGGGTGCCGGGGTGGATCCGCCGGGACTGCCCCGTGAGCTGCGGGAGCTGGCGGTGGCGGGGGACCGCGGCACGATGGTCGCCGAGCGCGCGGGGCGCCCCGCGATGTGGGCGGCGGGTCCCGTGGGCGGTGGCCGGGCGCTGGCCGTGGCGGTCGACTACTCCCAGCAGGCCCGCACGATCGACGGCCTCGACCGGGCGATCGTGTGGTCGTCGGGCCTGGCGATCGGGGCGACGCTGCTGGTCGGGGCGTTCGCGGTGACGCGGGTGACGCGGCGGCTGCACACCACGGCGCTGGTGGCCCGGCGGATCAGCGCGGGCGACCTGGACGCGCGCGTGCACGACCCCCGCTCGGGCCCGCGCACGAAGGCCCGCCCGCCGGACGAGGTGGCCGCGGTCGCCGCCGCGCTGGACTCCATGGCGGCCTCGCTCCAGGGCAAGCTGCTCGCCGAGCAGCGGTTCACGGCGGATGTCGCGCATGAGCTGCGCACACCGCTGACCGGTCTGCACGCGGCGGCCGAACTGCTGCCGCCGGGCCGTCCGACGGAGCTGGTCCGGGACCGGGTGGCGGCGCTGCGCACCCTCACCGAGGACCTGCTGGAGATCTCCCGCCTGGACACCGGGCGGGAGCGGGTGGAGCTGGACACCGAGCGGTTGGGGCCGCTGGCCGAGCGCGCGGCGCGGGCGGCGGGACACGGCACGGAGGTCAGAGTCGTACGGGATGTGGCGGTGGAGACGGACCGGCGGCGGCTGGAGCGGGTGCTGGGCAATCTCGTGGCGAACGCCCACACGCACGGACGGGGGCCGGTGGTGCTGACCGTGGACGGGCCGGTGGTGACCGTTCGGGACCACGGGGACGGGTTTCCGGAGTACCTCGTCGCGCACGGGCCGCAGCGGTTCCGCACGGAGGGCGGCACGCGGGGTCACGGGCTGGGACTGACCATCGCGTCGGGGCAGGCCGAGATGCTGGGGGCGCGGCTGGAGTTCGCGAACGCGCCGGAGGGTGGGGCGGTGGCCACCCTGAGGCTGGCGGCGCAGTGAGGCGTCGGGGCGCGTCCTCCTATGGCCCAGTGTGAGGAGCGGAGTCCCCCGGGCGCTCCTAATGTGGCGATTGGTCAGATTCGGCCATTCCGCCCCCACATGGAGGTATCTCCCATGTCCTTGCGCTTCCGTATCTGCATAGCCGCTGCCGCCGGACTCCTCGCCGCCGCGGCCGCCGTCACGCCCGCCGCCGCCTCCGACGACTGGGACCCGAGCGGGGGCAACGGCAACAGCCACCACGACCCGAGCGGCGGCAACGGCAACGGCCAACAGGACCCCAGCGGCGGCAACGGCAACAACCACCACGACCCCAGCGGCGGGAACGGGCACCACGACCCGAGCCTCTACGAGGGGGTCGTCACGGCGGACACGCTGGCGCTGCGCAGCGCCCCGAACCGCGGTTCGCAGATCATCCGCTACACCCACCGGGGCGAGGTCGTCAAGATCTTCTGCAAGACGGGCGGCGAGACCGTCCAGGGCAATCCGCTCTGGTACCTCCTGACGGACGGCACCTGGGCCTGGGGCGCGGCCCGGCACATCGACAACATCGGCCCCGCGCCACGCTGGTGCTGACGCCCTGTCACCCAAAGGCGCACGAGTCACTCTGTTTGGGTAGGTTCCGGACATGAGCAAGGCCGGAATCACCGTGGCGACGGCGGACCCGCCCGCACCCGCCGTCCGCCCCCTCCCCCGGCGCCGGGGCATCGAGCTCACCCTCATCGTGCTGGCCGTCCTGCTGTCGGTGTACGGCTACTGCGCCGTCGGCCTGGCCCGGCACGGGGCGCTTCCGCCCGGTGCCGCCGGCTACGGCGCCGGGCTGGGTGTACTGGCGCTGCTGGCCCATCTGGCGGTACGCCTGCGGGCCCCGTGCGCCGACCCGCTGCTCCTGCCGATCGGGGTGCTGCTGAACGGGCTCGGCCTGGTGCTGATCTACCGGCTCGACCTGGAGACCCCCGGCGATCGGGCGGCACCGGCCCAGCTGGTGTGGTCGACCCTGGGCGTGGCGCTGTTCATCCTGGTCGTCCTGCTGCTGCGCGATTACCGGGTCCTCCAGCGCTACACGTACGTCTGTGTCGTCGCGGCCCTGGTGCTGCTCACCCTGCCGATCCTCTTCCCGGCGGTGAACGGGGCCCGCATCTGGATCCGGATCGCGGGGTTCTCCATCCAGCCGGGCGAGTTCGCGAAGGTGCTGCTGGCGGTGTTCTTCGCCGCGTACCTGGCGGCGAACCGCAACGCCCTCGCCTACACCGGCCGCCGTGTCTGGAAGCTCCAGTTGCCGACCGGCCGCGTGCTCGGCCCGATCGTCGCCGTCTGGCTGGTGAGCGTGGGTGTGCTCGTCCTGGAGCGCGACCTCGGCACGTCGCTGCTCTTCTTCGGCCTCTTCGTGGTCCTCCTCTACGTCGCCACCGGACGCACCGGCTGGATCGCGGTCGGCCTGCTGCTGGCCGCGCTGGGCGCGGTCGCCGTCGGCCGGCTGGAGCCGCACGTGCACAGCAGGATCGAGACCTGGCTGCACCCCTTCGCCTCCATCGAGGCGGGCGAGGGAGCGAACCAGCTCGCCCAGTCGCTGTTCGCCTTCGCGGAGGGCGGCATGCTCGGCACGGGCCTCGGACTCGGCCACTCGTTCCTCATCGGCTTCGCCGTGAAGTCGGACTTCATCCTGGCCACCGCGGGCGAGGAACTCGGCCTGGCCGGTCTCAGCGCCGTCTTCCTCCTCTACGCGCTGCTGGTGGAGCGCGGCTTCCGGGCGGGTCTCGACCAGCGCGAGCCCTTCGGCCGACTGCTCGCGGTGGGCCTCGCCTCACTGGTGGCGCTCCAGGTGTTCGTGATCGCGGGAGGCGTGACCGGACTGATCCCGCTGACCGGCATGGCGATGCCGTTCCTGGCCCAGGGAGGGTCGTCGGTGGTCACCAACTGGGCGATCGTGGCGCTGCTGGTCCGGGTGAGCGACTCGGCCCGGCGGAGTTACGACGGGCAGGGCGTCCGGTGACCCGGCACATCCGGCACGCCGGATACTTCTGCGCCCTGCTGCTGGTGGCGCTGCTGCTGAACGCGGCCCGGGTCCAGGTCGTCCAGGCCCCGTCGTACGACCGCAACCCGGCCAACCGGCGTCCCGACATCGCGCGCTACGAGCTGCCCCGCGGGAACATCCTGGTCGGGGGCCGGCCCGTCACCGGGTCCAGGGACACCCGCGAGCACCTCCGCTACGAACGGACCTACGCCGACGGGCCCCTGTACGCCCCCGTCACCGGCTTCGCCTCCCAGCTGTACGGGACGACTCTGCTGGAGAGCACCGAGGACGGCGTGCTGTCCGGCGCGGACCCGATGCTCGCGCCGTTCCCGCTGTGGAACGACTTCACGCGCGCCCGCAACGCCGGCGGGGACGTCGTCACGACGCTCCACCCGGCCGCGCAGCAGGCGGCGTACCAGGCACTCGCCGGCCGCAAGGGCGCCGTGGCGGCGCTGGAGCCGTCGACCGGCCGGATCCTCGCCCTGGTGTCCGCCCCGTCCTACGACCCGCAGCCGCTGTCCGGCAACGGCTCCGCGGCGGCCGAGGCCTGGACGCGGCTCAACGCCGACAAGGACCGGCCGATGCTCAACCGGGCGGTGCGGCAGACGTATCCGCCGGGCTCGACCTTCAAGGTCGTCACGGCCGCCGCCGCGCTGGACGCCGGTGTGGTCACCGACCTCGAAGCGCCGACCGACTCCCCCGATCCCTACCGGCTGCCCGGGACGCGCACCCGCCTGACGAACGCGTCGAAGGGCTGCGCGGACGCGTCCGTGCGGGAGGCCTTCACCTTCTCCTGCAACACGGTGTTCGCCAAGCTCGGGGTGGAGGTGGGGGTCACGGGCATGACGGCCACGGCGCACGCCTTCGGCTTCAACAACGGGCAGTTGAGGATCCCCTTTCCGGTGGCCCGGTCCACCTTCGACACCACCGTCGACAAGGCCCAGCTGGCCCTGTCGTCGATCGGCCAGTACAACACCCGCGCCACACCGCTGCAGATGGCGATGGTCGCGGCGGCCGTGGCGAACGGCGGCCAGGTGCGAGACCCCTACCTGGTGGAGCGCACGACCCGGCCGGGCGGCAGCACCCTCGCGACGGGCGGCTCGCGGGCGATCCGCCAGGCGATGTACCCGTCCACCGCGGTCCGGCTGCGGGCGATGATGCGGGAGGTGGTCGAGAACGGCACCGGACACAACGCCGCGATCCGCGGTGCCACGGTCGGCGGCAAGACCGGCACCGCCCAGCACGGCCTCGGCAACTCCGGTACGCCGTACGCCTGGTTCGTCTCCTGGGCGCAGGGCGACCGGGACCTGGCGGCGCGGGTGGCGGTCGCGGTCGTCGTGGAGGACGCCGAGGCGGACCGCGGGGAGATCAGCGGGGGCGGCGACGCGGCACCGATCGCGCGGGCGGTGATGGAGGCGGTGCTGACATCCCCTGACGCCTCGCCCGGTTGGCGGCCGACCGGTGGATGAGACGGGGGTGGCGGGAGAAGGATCTCCCGACCTACCGTTCGGTCCATGACTGAGCCCTCCGCCGCGTACGAACTCGCCCAGGTCAACCTCGGCCGTCTCAAGGCCCCGCTGGACTCCCCGCAGCTGAAGGACTTCGTCGACAACCTCGATCCGGTGAACGCGGACGCGGACGGGGCCGACGGTTTCGTCTGGCGTCTGCAGGGCGAGGCCGGCGACGACGCCACGGACGTGCCCGTCTTCGGCGACTCCTGGCTGATCATCAACATGTCGGTGTGGCGCGACACGAACGCCCTGACCGCGTACATGTACCAGGGCCGGCACCGGGAGATGCTCGCCCGCCGCCGCGAGTGGTTCGAGCGTGTCCAGGAGGCCATGGTGGCCCTCTGGTGGGTCCCGGTGGGCCACCGCCCCACGGTCGCCGAGGCCGAATCGCGCGTGTTGCACCTGCGCACCCACGGGCCGACGCCGTACGCCTTCACCCTGCGGACGTCGTTCCCGCCCCAGGGGGCGACGCCACTGATCGGCGAGGTGCCGGAGGGTCTGGGCTGCGCGCTCTAGCGGGAGTTCACCCGGCGGTTCCTCGCCCCGCGTCGATCGCATCGCGCACCTCGGCGACCCGTTCCCTCTCCTCCGCCGCGAAGCGCTCGGCGTCGAGCTTCTCGGCGATCTCCTCGTCCTGGGACATCAGCAGGTCGAGGCTGGAGTCGCCCATCTCCAGCACACCCATGTCGACGTAGGCCTGCTGGAGGCGTTTGCCCCACAGACCGATGTCCTTGACGCAGGGGACGATGCGGCTGAAGAGGAGCTTGCGGAACAGGGTGAGGAACTCGGACTGCTCGCTGTACTCCTCCGCCTCGGCCTTGGGGATGCCGAAGTTCTCCAGGACCTCCACGCCCCGCAGCCGGTCCCGCATGAGGTAGCAGCCCTCGATGACGAACTCCTCGCGCTCCCTCAACTCGGCGTCCGTGAGCTGACGGTAGTAGTCGCGCAGGGCCATCCGCCCGAAGGCCACGTGCCGGGCCTCGTCCTGCATGACGTAGGCGAGGATCTGCTTCGGCAACGGCTTGTCCGTCGTGTCCCTGATCATCCCGAAGGCGGCCAGCGCGAGGCCCTCGATCAGCACCTGCATGCCCAGGTAGGGCATGTCCCAGCGGGCATCGCGCAGCGTGTCGTCCAGCAGGGACTGGAGGTTGTCGTTGATCGGGTACAGCATCCCGATCTTCTCGTGCAGGAACCGGCCGTAGATCTCGGCGTGCCGGGCCTCGTCCATGGTCTGGGTCGCGGAGTAGAACTTCGCGTCCAGGTCGGGGACCGACTCCACGATCCGCGCGGCGCAGATCATCGCGCCCTGCTCGCCGTGCAGGAACTGGCTGAACTGCCAGGAGGCGTAGTGCCGGCGCAGGTCGCCCTTGTCCTTCTCCGTCAGCTTCGCCCAGTGCCGGGTTCCGTGGAGTGTTATCGCCTCGTCCGGGGTCCCGAGCGGATCGTAGGGATCCACCTCCAGCTCCCAGTCGATGCGCTTCTGGCCGTCCCACTGCTTGTCCTTGCCCTTCTGGTAGAGGGCCAGGAGGCGGTCGCGGCCGTCGTCGTACTCCCAGTTGAAGCGGGCCGCGCCGCTCGCCGGCACCTGCCGGACGGGCTCTTGCGGTTCCATGGCGTACAGGTCGAAGGTCGGCATGCCCGCAGGCTCACACGTGGTAGACACCGGGTCAACAAGTTGCGCGCAGGGGATTGACGAGCTTGCTGACAGGCAGTCTCATAAGAGAAACAGTGACGTGTGCACAACGAGGTGGGCAGCCATGACGACCCTGACGGAAGCCGACGCGCTCGACGGACTGCGCGATGCCCTCGGCCTGCTGAAGGACCGGGAGCAGGTGGCCCAACGGCTGCTCGACTCCTCCGCCAAGCACTCCTTCGACCCGGACAAGGAGCTGGACTGGGACGCGCCCTTCGAGGAGGGCAAGTGGTTCTGGCCGCCCGAGCTGGTGTCGCTCTACGACACCCCTCTGTGGAAGCGGATGGGCGAGGAGCAGCGGATCCTGCTCTCCCAGCACGAGGCCGCGGCCCTGGCCTCCCTGGGCATCTGGTTCGAGATCATCCTGATGCAGCTGCTGGTCCGGCACATCTACGACAAGGCGGCGACGAGCGCGCACGTCCGCTACGCGCTCACCGAGATCGAGGACGAGTGCCGGCACTCCAAGATGTTCGCCCGGCTGATCGCCCGGGGCGACACGCCCTGGTACCCGGTCAGCCGCGCACACCAGCAGCTCGGCCGCCTGTTCAAGACCATCTCCACCACCCCGGGTTCCTTCACGGCGACCCTGCTGGGCGAGGAGGTCCTCGACTGGATGCAGCGCCTGACGTTCCCCGACGAGCGGGTCCAGAGCCTCGTCCGCGGTGTCACCCGCATCCACGTCGTGGAGGAGGCGCGCCACGTCCGGTACGCCCGCGAGGAACTCCGCCGCCAGATGGTGACGGCCCCCAAGTGGTCCCAGGAGTTCACCCGCGTCACCTCCGGCGAGTTCGCCCGCGTCTTCTCCGTGGCCTTCGTGAACCCCGAGGTCTACACGAACGTGGGCCTCGACAAGCGCGAGGCCCTCGCCCAGGTCCGGGCGAGCGGCCACCGTCGGGAGGTCATGCAGAACGGCTCCAAGCGCCTGACCGACTTCCTCGACGACATCGGGGTGCTGCGGGGGGTCGGCCGCCGGCTGTGGAAGTCGTCGGGGCTGCTGGCGTAGCGGGGCGGACGGCTCGACGCCCCACTCGGCGGACCCGGGTGGGGCGTCGCGAGGTCACCGCTGCTCGTCGCTCTCGCCGTCGGGCTTGAGGCGGTCATCGACACGGATGGTCACGGGGTCGCAGTCGGGACCGGTACGGGGATCCTGCGCGATCTCCTTGACGATGTCGCCGATGCGCTGGTGGAGGTGGTGGGCGATGGCTTGGGTGCCGAGGTCCGCGGCCGTGTCCCGCCTGACGTCGTCGAGGCTGGTGAGGACGGCTACGAGGCTGGGCCCGGAGAGGTGGGCGCAGACGGTTTCGTCCACCTCCGTGACGGCGCCGGGGACGTGGAAGTGCTGGTCCGTCCCGGCGCGCTTGACCAGGAACTCCCAGGTGTCCCGGTGCGCCAGGAGCCTGGCCGCCGAGATGCCGGCGGCCGCCCGCAGTGTCGCGACGTCCGACGGGCCCTCGCCCGGAGTCTTCGGCTCGGGCCCGGCGGCGGCCCTGGTGGGCGACGGGGGTTGCGGTGCGGCCGCTTCCGGGGCCGGCGCGGCGGTGGAGCGAAGCCGGTCCTCCAACCGGGCGATGGCACCGCCGATGGTGACGAGCTCACGCTCGATGTCGGCGACGCGCCCGTCGACGACGCTCTCGGCTCCTTCGGGGACGGCGGTCCGGATGTCGGCGAGTGCTGCGGCGACGGCAGCGGCGACGGTGTCCTGCCGGAACTGGTCGATGGCGTACTGCTGATCCGTCACCTGCTGCTTGACCGCCGCGAGATCGGCTGTGAGCTGACCGACCTGGTCGCTGATCCGACGGAGCACATCCCTGTCATCCCGGCCGAACGGCACGTTCCCCCCTCATGGTCACCAGTAACCCTGAAAGGGTGAAGCCGGGACAACCCGCCGACAAGACCGCGAACCGGCCACACCGTGGCTCCCCCGCCACCCGGTGCCGTCACGTCTGTGCCGGGTGTCCAAGGACCAGTACCTGCCCGATTCGCCGGGCGAGCGTAGGGCCCCCTTCACTCGCCCCATGGCAGCTCCCGGGCCACCCTCCTTCGCAGCGCCTGCCGGCGGAGCGGCCAGGAAGGCGCGGCCGACGGCGTGACGGCCACCAGGTTCTTCGCCGAGTCACCCGCCCACCCGGGCCTCTGCGCCCTCAGTGACCGCCGACGCGGCGCGCTCGCCCCGTTCCGCACGACATGTTCAGAGCCGGGGCACGGCAGAACTGATCGCCAAGGCGCCCCGGATGACCGCCGTCGACTTCCCGTTCGTGGACGCCGGACGGCGCGAGAGGCCGCGTCGGCCCACACCCGCGAGAAGGCACTCCGCACCCGCCCCGTTCTCCGCTACGCAGCGCCCCGGCCCCCCGATTACCCTGCGGAGCATGACACCAGCCGCCCCCACCCCCGCCTACCGGCGACTCAGCGTCGAGGAACGCCGCAGTCAGCTGCTCACCTCCGCGCTGGGCCTCTTCGCCCACCGCGCCCCGGAGGAGGTGTCCCTCGACGACGTGGCGGAGGCGGCCGGGGTCTCGCGGCCCCTGGTGTACCGGTACTTCCCGGGCGGCAAGCAGCAGCTCTACGAGGCCGCCCTGCGCTCCGCCGCCGACGAGCTCCAGCACTGCTTCGACGAACCCCGCGAGGGCCCCCTCCTCGCCCGGCTGTCCCGCGCCCTCGACCGCTACCTCGCTTTCGTCGACGAGCACGACACCGGCTTCAGCGCCCTCCTCCAGGGCGGCAGCGTCGTGGAGACCTCACGCACCACCGCCATCGTCGACGGTGTCCGCCGTGTCGCCGCCGAGCACATCCTCAGCCACCTGGGCGTCACCGGGCCCGGCCCGAGCCTGCGTATGACCATCCGCATGTGGATCACGGCCGTCGAGGCGTGTTCACTCATCTGGCTCGACGAGGACAAGCAACCCCCCGCCGGGGAGCTGCGCGACTGGCTCGTCGAGCAGTTCATGGCGATGCTGACGGTGACCGCCCGGCGCGACCCGCAGACCGACGCCCTGGTCCGGGCCCTCGCCGAGGATGTCTGACACTGGTCCCGTGAGAAGCGAAGAGACCCCCTTCGAGGGCGGGCCCATGGACGGCAGGGTCCTGCCCGTCCTCCTCGGCATCACCGGCCACCCGCCCAAGACGTACCGCATCCCCGTCCCTGACCCCGACGGCGGGCCGGACACCGTGCTCGTCTACCGCCGTGTCCCCCGGGGGCCGGGCAAGGTGGGCCTGACCAACCGCTGGAAGTACGAGTACGCCCCGGAAGGCGTCCCGCCCCGCCGGCTCAACTGGCCCTGGTCGAAGCCGAGCGCCACGCCCCGCGGCAGGCCAGACACCACGCCGCCCGGCAAGCCGGACGACGCCGACGGGTGAACCCGTTGCGCCGAACCGCGCACACCCACCGCGCGCACCGCGCGCACACGCCTGATCCTCACGATGTCCGGCGGCACCACGCCGCCCCCGCAACGGAGGTGATGGCATGTCAGCAAATTTCCTGCGTCTGGTCTGCATCGCGGCGTCGTCGGCCGGAACCGTCCTGGCGCCCGTCCCGGCCGCGGCCGTGCCCGAGCCGGGCACGGAACAGCGCGACATCGCCGGACTCCTGACGGATCTTCAGACGCTGTACCGGAAGGCCGAGGAGGCCACCGAGGCCTACAACGCCACCGAGGAGAAGCTGAAGAAGCAGCGCGCCGAGACCGACCGTCTGGACCGGGCCCTGGCCCGCGCCCGGCTCTCCCTGCACGACAGCCGGGGCGCGGCCGGCCGGCTGGCCCGGCAGCAGTACCAGAGCAGCACCGGCATCTCCCCGTACGTACGCCTGCTCCTGGCCCGCGACCCGCAGCGCGCGATCGAGCAGGGCCATGTGATCGGCCGGCTCGCACGGGAGCGGGCGGACACCACCGGCCGGCTGACCGTCGACGAGCGCAAGGCCCACGAGCTGGCCCGCAAGGCCCGCAAGGCCCTCGACGAGCAGCTCGCCCTCACCGAGCGGCGCAGGAAGGAACGGGACGAGGTCCGCTCCCGCCTCCACGACGTGGAAGGAATGCTCGCCTCCCTCAGCCTCGACCGGCTCAGCGACCTCGCCGAGTTCGAGCGGAACGGCGTCACGAAGGCGCAGGAGAAGTTCGTGACGTCCGGCGCGCTCGGGCACGCGGGGAGCAGCGGCACCGTCCGCACCCCGTCGGCCGGGGGCGCCCGGGCCGTGCGCTACGCCGTGCGGCAGATCGGCAAGCCGTACGAGTGGGGCGCGGAGGGCCCGGGGGCGTACGACTGCTCGGGGCTGACCTCGCGGGCCTGGGCCGCGGCGGGTACGCCCATCCCCCGGACCAGCCAGGAGCAGTGGGAGCAGTTGGAGCGGGTCCGGCTGGACGAGCTGCGCCCGGGCGACCTGGTGGTGTACTTCCCCGAGGCCACGCACGTCGCGCTGTACCTCGGGGACGGCATGGTCGTCCAGGCGCCCCGTCCGGGCGCGAAGGTGAAGGTGTCACCCATCGCGGCCAACCCGGTCCTGGGCGCGGTGCGGCCGGACCCGGACGGGGAGCCCTTGCGGCGTTACGAGCCGCCGGAGCTCCCCGAGGGCGCCATGGACGGCTCGGACGAGGGTTACGACGGCGACGGGGGTGATGCGGACGACGGGGATCGTGCGGACGTCGGGGATTAATCGTGCGGACGTCGGGGATTATGCGGCGCCCGCGCCCGACACCTCGGCCAGGTAGGCCTGGGTCTTCGCCGGGTCGTAGAAGAAGTTCTCGAAGTCGGCCGGGTTGTTGAAGCCGTTGGCGAAGCGGTCGGCGACCGGCTGGAGCTCACCGGCGGCGCCGATGAGGTTCAGGATGTGCTCCGGCGGCGGCGCGAGCATCGCGTTGGTCCACTTGGTGACGTGCTGGGCGGTGTCCCAGTAGCGGTCGAAGGTGGCCCGCATCCACTCCTCGTCGAACGGCTTGTCGCCGTGCTCGACGATCGAGGAGAGGTACGCGGCGGCGCACTTGGACGCCGAGTTGGAGCCCTGCCCGGTGATCGGGTCGTTGGCGACGACCACGTCGGCGACGCCGAGGACCAGCCCGCCGCCCGGGAGGCGGCCGATGGGGCCTCGGACGGTGGGGGCGTAGCGCCCGGCCAGCGTGCCGCCGGCGTCGGTGAGTTCGACCTTGGTGGCCCGCGCGTACTCCCAGGGGACGTACCGCTCCATGAGTTCCAGGGTCAGGGAGAGGTGCTCCGCGGGGTCCTTGACGCCGTTGAAGACGTCGAGCGGGCCGCCGGGTATGCCCTCCCAGAACAGGATGTCGGCGCGACCGGAGGTGGTCAGACAGGGCATGACGAACAGTTCGCCGACGCCCGGCACGAGATTGCAGCGGACCGCTTCGGTGCCGGGGTGCTCGGGGCGCGGGCCGAGGCCGTGGACGTACGCCACGGCCAGCGCGCGCTGCGGCTCGCTGTAGGGGGAGCGCTCGGCGTCACGGCCGAACATCTGGACCAGCTCGCCCTTGCCGGCCGCGACGAGCACCAGGTCGTAGGTGCGGGAGAAGTAGTCGAGGTCGCCGACGGCCGCGCCGTGGATGACGAGCTGGCCGCCGCGCTGGGCGAACGTCTCCATCCAGCCGGCCATCTTCACGCGCTGGTCGATCGACTGGGCGAATCCGTCGAGCTTGCCCAGCCAGTCGATGGCGCGGGCGGACGGGCCTTCGGCCCAGGAGCCGGGGGCTGCGACCGAGACGCCGAGTCCTTCGATCTTCGGGGCCTGGGACTCCCAGAAGTTCAGCTGGAGATCGCGCTCGTGCTGGAGTGCCGTGTGGAACATGCACTGCGTGGACATGACCCGGCCGGTGCGGATCTCGTCCGCCGTCCGGTTGGACATCAGGGTGACCTCGTACCCCTGTGACTGGAGGCCGAGGGCGATCTGGAGCCCGGACTGACCGGCTCCGACGACGAGTATCTTCCGCATGCGGGCTGTCCTCTACTCGGGGGTTTCGTCGAGCGCGTGGCCCACGAGGGCCAGGAGGGTCTCGATCACGGAGATCCGGCGACGCGCGTCCATGATCATGACAGGTATGTGGCGCGGGATGGTCAAGGCCTCCCGCACGTCCTCCGGCTCGAACAGCTCGCTGCCGTCGAAGTGGTTGACCGCGACCACGTACGGCAGCCCGGAGCTCTCGAAGTAGTCCAGGACCGGGAAGCAGTCCTTCAGGCGGCGGGTGTCGGCCAGGACGACGGCGCCGATCGCGCCGCGCACGATGTCGTCCCACATGAACCAGAACCGCTGCTGGCCCGGCGTGCCGAACAGGTAGAGCACCAGATCGTCGTCGAGCGTGATGCGCCCGAAGTCCATGGCGACGGTGGTGGTGGTCTTGCCGGGCGTGGCGGTGAGGTCGTCGGTCGCCTCGCTCGCCTCGGTCATCAGCGCCTCGGTCTGCAGGGGCGTGATCTCCGAGACGGCGGTGACCAGGGTGGTCTTGCCGACGCCGAAGCCGCCCGCCACCACGATCTTCGTGGCGATCGGGGCACGGGTGCGGTCCGTCTCCCAGGCGTGCATGCTCTCGCCGGGCTGGACGAACGGGGAGGAACCAGATACGCCGTGAGCGGCGTCAGAGACGACGGAGTCCACTCAGCACCCTTTCCAGCAGAGCGCGGTCCGGGCGGCCCGTGCCATGGCCGGTACCCGTTCCGTACACACGGATCTTTCCCTGGTCCGCGAGGTCGCTCAGGAGCACGCGGACCACGCCGAGCGGCATCTTCAGCAGCGCGGCGATCTCGGCCACCGTACGCATCCGGCGGCACAGCTCGACGATGGCCCGCAGCTCCGGCATGACGCGGGTGGAGAGGTTGCCGTTCGTCAGTTCCTTGCGCTCCTCCGGGGCGTCCAGCGCGGCCGTGCTCGCCACGAAGGTCTCCACCAGGAGGACGTGGCCGAACCGGGTGCGGCCGCCGGTGAGCGAATAGGGGCGGACCCGGGCGGGTTTGCGGTCGCCGCCGCGGACCGGGAGGTGGTGCTTGGGCGTACTGCTCATCGGGCACTCCCCGTCGTCTGGGACTCCTCCAGCGATTTGCGGAGCTCGCTGCGGAGTTCGGGCGTCAGCACATGGCCGGCCCGGCCGACGAACAGGGCCATGTGGTACGCCACGACGCTCATGTCGCAGTCCGCGGAACCGTGGACGCCGAGCAGCGAGCCGTCGCTGATCGACATCACGAACAGACTGCCCTCGTCCATCGCGACCATCGTGTGCTTGATCCCGCCGAAGTCCATCAGCTTCGCGGCGCCGATGGTGAGGCTGCCGATGCCGGAGACGATGGTGGCCAGGTCGGCGGCGGAGCCGCGCGGCCCGGTGCGCCGGGACCCGGCGGCTTGCAGCGCCTCCCTCGCCTCCTTGTTGCGGGTGTCGTCGGAGGAGAGCAGGAGCAGTCCGTCGGACGAGACGACAGCGACCGAGAGGATGCCGGGCACCTCCTCGACGAGGTTGGTCAGCAGCCAGTGCAGGTTGCGGGCCTCACTGCTCAGTCCGATCAGTCCGAAGGTACTGGGAGCGGTCAACTGCTTGCCTCCTCGACTGTGCCCCCCGTGGCTTCTTCGGATTCAGCTGGTCCTGCGGTGCCGGCGGCCGGCCGCTGGTGCGAGGCCGTCCCCTCGGCGATCTCCGCCTCCACGTCGCGGTAGCCGGCCTGCGCCCCCTGGCGGAAGCCGCCGAGACGGCGGCGCAGGGCATCGGCGTCGACGGAGCCGCTGCGCTGGCGCGGGGCGGTGGTCGGTGCGGTGATCTTGGGAGTGCGCTTGGGGAGGCCCTTGTCGGTGACGCGGTCCTCCTCCCCGTCGGGAGCGCGCTCGTGCTCCCGGCTCTCGTCCCCGTCCGCATCTCCCGTGCGGGGTGCGTCCTCGGGTGCGAGCGGGCTCCGAGGGCCGGTCCCGTCCTCGGCTGCCGCCGTCTCACCCTGAGCCGGGTCCGGCGCCCCCTGTTGCGCCGGGATGAGCAGTTCCATCGTGGTCTCCGCGGGGGACTCCACGGGTGCCGCGGTCCCGGCCGGTTCGGCGGAGGCGGCGGGTTCCACGGGTGCGACGGGTGCCGCGGTCCGGGCCGGTTCGGCGTCTGCGGCGGCGGGTTCCATGGGCGCGGCCGGTTCGGCGGGTGCCGCCGGTGCCGCGGTCCCGGCCGGTTCGGCGGGTGCCGCGGGTGCTTCCGGCTCGGCGGGTGCCGCGGGTGCTTCCGGCTCGGCGGGTGCCGCGGGTGCTTCCGGCTCGGCCTGGGCCGGCGGTAGGGCCGCCTCGGCCGTCTCCGTCGCCTCTGCCCCCTCCGTCGCCTCTGCCGTCTCCGGCTCCCCTGCCGGTTCCGGGTGCTGGGCGGCACCGGTGCTCTCCGCGGTCTCGTCCCGCTGCACCGCCTTCTCCGCCAGGGCCACCAACGGGTCGTCACCGGCCGTGCGGCCGGGCAGGACATTGGAGTTGGCCTCGGCGTCGGCACCCGGGAAGGAGAAGGAGTGGGTCGCGCCGGCCTGGGTGCCGGAGGCCGGGACGGCCACGGTCGGGGCGGCGGCGAGGAGCGTGCGGGGCAGGACGACGACCGCCGCGACACCGCCCTGCTTCTGCTCGCGCAACTGGACGCGCACGCCGTGGCGGTGGGCGAGCCGGGCCACGACGTACAGGCCGAGGCCCAGACCGTCCTCGCCCTCCTGGTCGTACGGCGCCTCGGGGTCGAAGTCGGTGAGGCGGGAGTTGAGGCGCTCCAGCCGTTCCTCGGTCATGCCGATGCCCTCGTCCTGGACGGAGAGCACGACCTCGCCGTTCTCCAGGAGCCAGCCGGAGATCTCGACGGGCAGGTCGGGCGGGGAGAACGAGGTGGCGTTCTCCATGAGTTCGGCCAGCAGGTGGGAGAGGTCGTCGGCGGCGAACCCGGCGATGTGCGCGTGCGGCGGCAGCGCGGCGATCCTGACCCGCTCGTACCGCTCGATCTCGCTCACCGCGGCCCGCACGACGTCCACCAGCGGCACCGGCCCGGCGGCGTGCTGGACGTGCTCGGTGCCGGCGAGGACCAGGAGGTTCTCGCTGTGCCGGCGCATGACCGTCGCGAAGTGGTCGAGCTTGAACAGCGTGGCGAGCCGGTCCGGGTCCTGCTCGCGCTCCTCCAGGTTCTCGATCACGGCCAGTTGCCGCTCGACCAGGCCGAGCGTGCGCAGCGCGAGGTTGACGAACGTCCCGCCGATGGCCGTGCGCAGCCGTTCCAGCTGGGCGGCGGACTCGGCGAGTTCGCCGCGCAGCTCCTCGCGTGCGTCGGCCATCTTCTGGCGCTGGCCGACGAGGTGCTTGCGGTCGGACTCCAGCGTGGTGATGCGCTCGGTGAGGGCGGCCGCGTGCGCGTGCAGGGCGTTGACGGAGCGGACGACCTGGGCGAACTCGTCGTTGCGGCCGGTGAACTTCACCGGCTCCTCGGCCGCCGGGTCCTCGGCCTCGGCGAGGCGCTTGGACCCCAGGCGCAGGACCGCGAGCGGGCGGGTGAGGCTGCGGGCCATGCCCGTGGCGACACCGACGGCGAGCAGCATGAGCGCGCCGAGGACGGCGATGCGGATCTCCAGCGCGGTGACGTCGTCGTCGCGCAGCGCCTCGAGGTCCTTGGTGCGCCGGTCGTAGAGGGCCGACTCCACGCCGCGCATCAGGTCGACGCGGGCGGACAGGGCGGCGTCGAGCTTCTTGGTGCTGGTGGCGAGATCGCTGCGGGAGAGCGTCGGCTGGTCGGTCAGGGAGGCGAGGTACTTGTCGGCGGAGTTGACCTCGGTGCCGGTCACCGTGGAGTCGAAGGAGGCGCGGGCCGGCTTGGGGGCGGTGCCGCGGAAGTCGGCCAGGGCCGCGTCGGAGCGCAGCCGGGCCTGCTGGGCGGCGGCGCTCAGGACGTCGCGCTGGCGGGTGTCTGCGTCCGAGGAGGAGGTGGTCTCGGTCGGCAGGCCGGTGACGGGGTCGATGACCGTCTGGGTGCTGCTCGGCACGCTGAGCGCGGCGAGCAGCAGCCCGCGGGCCGCGGCGGCCTGCTGGACGGCGGAATCGAGCTCGGCCAGGGCGTAACCGCCCTCACCGGCGCGCGGCGGCGTCTGCTGCGCCAGCTGTTCGGCGAGCCGGTGGAGTTCGGTGATGGTGATGGAGTACGCCTGGTGCGCTTCGAGGGCGCTGCTCTTGCCGGTGAGCGCCGCCCTGCGCACGGCCGCTATGGCGTCGAGGTCCGAGCGGAGCGGGGCTGGCGTGTCGGTGTCGGACCGCAGTTCCTCGACCTGCCGGTCCACCCGGGCGCTGCGCTGCTCGGAGGGCGCCTTGGTCTTGGGGCGCCCGGCCGCGATGTAGGAGGTGACGTCGTCCCGCTCGTCGGCGAGGGAGTGCGCGAGGGTGAGCGCGTCCTGGGTCTGCTCCGCGAGCGTCACCAGTTCCTGGGAGTCGTGGAGTTGCCCGGAGGCGGCGAGGACGGACGGGGTGCCGGCACCGGCGATGGCCGCGGCGACCACGGCCACGGCGACGATCAGCCGGTTGCGTACGTGGGTGGGGCGGCCCTTGCCGGTGGGGGATGCCGGCTCAGCGCCCTGAACAGGGGCCGTCTGCTTGCCTGTGCGACGAGGCCGCGTCTTCTGCACCGGTGCTCGCATTCCTGACTCGTGAACCCTTGGGCCCGGATAACGCTCCGTCAACTGGCGCGTACTCCCGGTACACTTCCCGACCCTCCCAGCGCCGGTGGGCAGCGCATGCGCATCACCTGACCCGCCACTCGAAGGAGTGAACCTCGGAGGGGAGTTGAGGGGCAAGTTCCGCGGGCTTTCGCAGCGGCCGTGCGCGGCACGCCGGTTGGACGACGGGGACAGCCGGTGGCAGTATTCGCCACCACGCCTTCCCGGAACAAATCATTCCAGCCCAAACCTGGCGTCTGACCTGCGTGGCTGCGCCGGTCACGCGACCCTTGCCGACCTCTTGCGAACTTTGTGAAGGGCTCGTGCAGACTGGCCGGATGCGAACTGAACTCGCCTCGGAGCCGGGAGACGCCGACCGCCCCAACGAGGACTTCGCCGGCGTCGGGCTACCGGCTTCGGGGCAGGGCGGTTCGGTCGTCGTCCTGGACGGGGTCACGCCACCGAAGGCCGGGACGGGCTGTCTGCATTCCGTCCCCTGGTTCACCGCTCGCCTCGGTGGAGCACTGACCGAACTGACCGTTTCACTGCCGGATGTTCCCCTGGTCGACGCCTTGTCCCGTGCCATCGCGCGTACCTCCGGGGCACACGCCGCAACCTGTGACCTTTCTCACCCTCGGACGCCTCAGGCCACGGTGGTGGCGGCCCGCTGGGATCCGGACACGGTGGAGTATCTGGTCCTGTCGGACTCCGCCCTTCTCCTGGAGTCCCCGGACGGCCTGGTGACGCCCGTCCTCGACGACCGGCTGGCCCTGCTCCCCCGCTCGGCGCTGGCGACCGACGCGCTGGTTGACTCCACGCTCCGCAACAGGGAGGGCGGCTTCTTCACGGCGGCCGCGGACCCTTCGGTGGCCCGCCGAGCGGTGACCGGCACCCTGCCGCGCAACGAGGTGCGCGCCCTGGCCGTGCTGACGGACGGTGCCACCCGCTGGGTGGAGCGGTTCGAGGAGGGCGACTGGGCGGACTGCTTCCACGTCGTCCGCAAGGAGGGCCCGCAGGCACTTCTCGACCGCGTCCGGACACTGGAGCGGTCGGACGCCGCCGCGACGTTCCTGGGCAGGAGCAAGAGGCACGACGACGCGACCGTGGTGTTCGTCGAGTTCTAGGGGGTGTCCGGTCTACTTCTCCATGCCGCGGTTGAGCTGGTGCAGCAGCCGGGCCAGTTCCGTGACCTCGCGGGAGTCCCAGTCGGCCAGGCGGCCGGCGTAGCGGGCGCGGCGGGCCTCCCGGACCCGGCGGACCCGGTCGTGGCCCTCCTGGGTGAGGGCGACGAGCCAGGCGCGTCCGTCGGCGGGGTCGGGCTCGCGCGCGACCAGCCCGAGGTCCTCCAGGGCGCGCAGCTGGCGGGACATCGTCGCCTTGCCGACCCCGATGTAGGCGGCGAGCTCGGTGGCCCGCTGTTTTCCGCACTCGTCCAGCCGGACCAGCAGGCCGTACGCGGACGACTCCAGGTCGGGGTGGACCTCGCGGGCCATCTCGCCCTGGCTGGCCCGGGCGCGCCGCAGCAGCACGGTCAGCTCGCGCTCCAGCGCCAGGAAGGCGGGCTGATCCACACCGCTTGCGGCCACACCGGCGTCGCGGTGTCCGTCGTCGTTGCCGCCCTCGTGCACGTCAGCCCCTGCCTCGGTCGTCGCCCGGTCGTGAGAATGCCGGTACTGGGATTTTCCGCCACCTGCCGTGATCGGCGCAGTTCGGCAAGTATTCCGCAGGTCAGGGCACTCCTGCCCACAGGGCCATCACATCGTGAAGGCCCGGGCCTCCCGCGCGGGAGGCCCGGGCCTTCCTTCATCCGGCCACGTCCTCCCCCAGTGCCCGAAGCCTGGGAGATGCCCCCATCGCCGCGACCGGAACCTCCGGCGCCGCCGCGCTCGTCGCGGGCGCGAGCGCCAGTTCCAGGACCTGACGGACGTCGGTGACGGCGTGGACGTCGAGCGTGTCCAGCACCTCCGCCGGGACGTCGTCCAGGTCGGGCTCGTTGCGCTTGGGGATGATCACTGTGGTGACGCCGGCCCGGTGCGCCGCGAGCAGCTTCTGCTTCACACCGCCGATCGGCAGGACCCGCCCCGTCAGTGAGACCTCGCCGGTCATCGCCACGTCCGTGCGGACCAGACGTCCGGACAGCAGGGACGCGAGGGCCGTGGTCATCGTGATGCCGGCGCTCGGGCCGTCCTTGGGGACCGCGCCCGCCGGGAAGTGGATGTGCACGCCCCGGTCCTTCAGGTCGCCCACCGGCAGTTCGAGTTCGGCACCGTGGGAGCGCAGGAAGCTCAGCGCGATCTGCGCGGACTCCTTCATCACCTCTCCGAGCTGACCGGTCAGCGTCAGTCCGGCCGCGCCCGTCTCGGGGTCGGCCAGCGACGCCTCGACGTACAGCACGTCACCGCCCGCCCCGGTCACCGCGAGCCCGGTGGCCACGCCCGGCACGGACGTCCGCCGCTCGGCCGGGTCCTGGGCGGACTCGGGCACGTGGTGCGGCCGGCCGATCAGGTCGCGCAGGTCCTCGTCCCGGACGGTGAACGGCAGCTTGCGCTCGCCCAGTTCGTGCTGGGCGGCGATCTTGCGCAGCAGGCGCGCGACGGACCGCTCCAGGGTGCGCACGCCCGCTTCGCGGGTGTACTCGCCGGCCAGCTTGCGCAGGGCGCTCTCGTCGATGATCACCTCGTCCGTGCCGAGCCCGGCCCGCTCCAGCTGGCGCGGGAGCAGGTGGTCGCGGGCGATGACGACCTTCTCGTCCTCGGTGTAGCCGTCCAGGCGGACGATCTCCATCCGGTCGGCCAGGGCCTCCGGGATCGCCTCCAGGACGTTGGCCGTGGCAAGGAAGACGACGTCCGACAGGTCCAGCTCGACCTCCAGGTAGTGGTCCCGGAAGGTGTGGTTCTGCGCCGGGTCGAGCACTTCGAGCAGGGCGGCGGCCGGGTCGCCCCGGAAGTCCGAGCCGACCTTGTCGATCTCGTCGAGCAGCACGACCGGGTTCATGGACCCGGCCTCCTTGATGGCCCGCACGACACGGCCCGGCAGGGCACCGACATAGGTGCGCCGGTGGCCGCGGATCTCCGCCTCGTCGCGGACGCCGCCGAGGGCGACGCGGACGAACTTGCGGCCCATCGCGTGGGCGACGGACTCGCCGAGGCTGGTCTTGCCGACGCCGGGCGGCCCGACGAGCGCGAGCACGGCACCGCCGCGCCGCCCGCCGATGACGCCCAGCCCCCGGTCGTTGCGCCGCTTGCGCACCGCCAGGTACTCGGTGATGCGCTCCTTGACGTCCTCCAGGCCGGAGTGCTCGGCGTCCAGCACCTCCTTGGCGCCCCGGATGTCGTAGGCGTCCTCGGTGCGCTCGTTCCACGGCATCTCCAGGACCGTGTCGAGCCAGGTGCGGATCCAGGAGCCCTCGGGCGACTGGTCGGAGGACCGCTCCAGCTTGTCGACCTCCTTGAGAGCGGCCTCGCGGACCTTCTCGGGCAGGTCGGCGGCCTCGACGCGGGCGCGGTAGTCGTCGGACTCCTCGCCCTCCTGCTCGCCGTTCAGCTCGCGCAGCTCCTTGCGGACCGCTTCCAGCTGGCGCCGCAGCAGGAACTCGCGCTGCTGCTTGTCGACGCCCTCCTGGACGTCCTTGGCGATGGACTCGGCCACGTCCTGCTCGGCGAGGTGGTCGCGCAGCTGCTGGGTGGCGAGCTTGAGCCGGGCCACCGGGTCGGCGGTCTCCAGCAGCTCGACCTTCTGGTCGGTGGTCAGGAACGGCGAGTAGCCGGAGTTGTCGGCGAGCGCCGAGACGTCGTCGATGGCCTGGACCCGGTCGACGACCTGCCAGGCGCCGCGCTTGCGCAGCCAGGCGGTGGCGAGGGCCTTGTACTCCTTGACCAGTTCGGCGACCTGCCCGGGCAGCGGCTCCGGCACGGTCTCGTCGACGCTGGTGCCCTCCACCCAGAGGGCGGCGCCAGGACCGGTCGTCCCCGCACCGATGCGCACCCGGCCCCGGCCCCGGATCAGCGCACCGGGATCACCGTCGGCCAGCCGGCCGACCTGCTCGACGGTGCCGAGGACACCGGTGTTCGCGTACGTCCCGTCGATGCGTGGCACCAGGAGTACCCGGGGCTTTCCGGGCGTTGACCGGGCAGCGGCCTGTGCGGCCTCCACCGCGGCACGGACCTCGGAATCGCTCAGGTCCAGCGGGACCACCATCCCGGGCAGCACGACCTCTCCGTCGAGCGGCAGCACGGGCAGGGTGAGCGGTGTGGACGTCGAAGCCATGATCTCCCCTTCGGCAGTCAAGTTGAGCTATGCCGACTCAATGCTTGGGTGACCCCGGATGTTCCCAGCCCGCTGTTCGCTGTCAGCGATCACCCGTGACACCGGGAGCCGGAAGGCGCGTAAGGTCCCCCATGTAAGGGATGATCAGGTTTCTCGCTCATTACAGGGGGATGACGTGGACGGAACTGTGCAGGCCTGGGTGAACGGATGGGTCGTGTCGCGCGGTGCCGCCCCGCCCCTGGCCGAGCCGTGGGGCTGGACCATCGACATGGGGATGTACGGCCACGTCACGCGGCACGTGTTCGGCGCGACGGGCGAGAGCCTCGACGAGACGACCGTCCGCAAGGTGGCCGACGGGGTGACCGGCCAGGGTGTGTGGCTGAAGGCCTTCCGGGACCCCTCGGTGGTCTCCGGCTGGCTGGACGACAGCTGGTGGATCGACCCCGAGCCCGGCTGCCTGATGACGGTCCCCTTGAAGGCGGACGATGCTCCGGCCGTTCCCGAGGGCTTCCGGCTGCGCGAGTGGTCGCGCGGTGGAGTGACCCGTCTGATGGTGGCCGCGCCGGACGGGTCCCTGGCCGCCCGCGGACAGGTCACCCCGACGGGCGAGACCGCCGTGGTCGACCAGATCGAGACGGCCCCCGAGCACCGCCGCAAGGGTCTGGGCAGCCTCGTCGTGCGGACGTTGCAGAACGCCGCCGTCCGGCAGGGGGCGCGGACCGGAGTCCTGGCCGGCACCCCCGCGGGCCGAGGGCTCTACGAGGCGCTGGGCTGGGAGATGGTGGCCCCGCTGACCAGCGCCAAGCACGGGCCGCCGGCCCCCGCCCGGGCCTGAAGGACCTCGCGGTCAGACCCCGGCCGGGCCGAGGCGCGCCGCGTACCACCGCCGGACCACCGGCCAGGTCGCGATCCCGACGCCCAGGGCGATCACATGCCCCCAGTTCGTCATCGGGTCGGTGAAGGCGAGCAGGTCCTGGAGCAGCATCCAGCCGAAGCCGGCCAGCAGCGGCAGGCGCAGCCACAGCGGCAGAAGGCCCGCCAGGGCGCCGATGCCCGCGGCGACGCCGAAGCTGACGCCGTAGTCGAGGCGGTGCAGGGAGCTGTCGGGCAGATGCCCGGCCAGGACCGCGACGCCCACCGGAACCTCGGTCGCGAGGGTGGCCAGCACATGCCCGAGCAGGAAGACGGCGGCCGTCCGCACGGCCCCTACCCGCCGTTCCAGCGCGGTCAGCACCAGCACGAAGGCGATGGCGAACAGCGAGGTCACCCCGCCCGCGACCCACAGCGCGCTGCCGATCAGCACCAGCCCCGGCGTCCGCGCCAGGTGCGTCACATCCGTGCTGGAGCCCTGGAGCAGGGCGTGCACCAGGGCCGGGTCCGCGTACGCGGCGATCAGCGAGGTGAGGCAGAGGACGACCGCGTATCCGAAGGTGAACGGCGTTCCGGTGGGGGTGGGCAGCAACCGCCAGGGGCGCGGCGACCACCGCCGGGGCGCTGCCGCGGGAGTGGGTTCCCGTAGCGTCGCGCCCACCGTCTCGCGCGGACTCCGCTGCCGCGGCACCCCGTCCAGCAGCCCGGGCACGTCCGGGACGGGCGCGCCCCTCGGCGTCGGTGTGGCCCTCTCGTGGGGCGGCGCGGCGCGTTTCACGACGGGCGCTCCTTTCCCTCGTGTCCCAGCCTTCGCCCCGGACCGTCCGCTGTCTGTGACCCGCGCCACGCGAGGGCGGATTCACAGCAAACCGACAGCCTCGCCCCGCGCCCCCTCGCGGGCCACGGCGGAATTCGCGGCGCCGCACCCTCCTCCCCTGCCAGGATGTCCCCATGCCTACCCCTTACGACATACCCGACGTCCTGGACCGTCGCGAGGGCCCGCACGGTGAGGTGGTGCTGCGGCGGCACGACGACCGGCTGGAGATCATCTCCAACGGCTGTTTCCTGATGGACACCTCCGACGGCCGCTCGGAGCGGCGGCTGGTCGACGCGGCACTCGACGCCCTGGCCGGCCGGGACCGTCCCGACGTCCTGATCGGTGGACTCGGCGTCGGCTTCTCCCTCGCGCACGCCGCGGCGGACCCCCGCTGGGGCGGGATCACGGTGGTGGAACGCGAGCACGCGATCGTCGAGTGGCACCTCGACGGCCCGCTCTCCGCGATCTCCGCCCAAGCCCAGGCGGACCCCCGCACGACCATCGTCGAAGCCGATCTCGTCGCACACGTCAATGAGACATCCGACACGTACGACGCCCTGTGCCTCGACATCGACAACGGACCGGACTGGACCGTCACCCAGGGCAACGGACATCTCTACCGGGAGGCCGGACTGGCAAGCTGCGCAAGGGTGTTGAGACCCGGCGGGGTTCTCGCCGTCTGGTCCGCCCAGCCGTCTCCGGAATTCGAAGAAACCTTGCGGAATGCCGGGTTCCAGCAGGTGCGTACCGAAGAGATCCCGGTTGCCCGGGGCGTTCCGGACGTCGTGCACCTCGCCATCAGCCCTGGATAGCAAAGGTGTACTGACTCCCCGTACGCTGCTCCCCTGACGCCGATCATTCAAGCGTCAATCGCAACCATGCGCAGGCATAGCCAGTCAGAAGGAATCACCCCACTGATTCCGGGAAAGCACACCCCAGGGGCGGGCGATGGAGCAGACACAGACCTCCCACAACGGTTCGGCGACGGCTACTCCGGGCGCACAGCGCCGGGTCCTGGTGGTCGAGGACGACGCGACGATCGTGGACGCCATCGCGACCCGCCTGCGGGCCGAGGGGTTCCTCGTGCAAACGGCGGGTGACGGTCCGGCCGCGGTCGACACGGCCGAGGCGTGGCAGCCCGACCTGCTGATCCTCGACATCATGCTGCCCGGCTTCGACGGCCTGGAGGTCTGCCGGCGTGTGCAGGCCGCCCGCCCGGTGCCGGTGATGATGCTCACCGCGCGCGACGACGAGACCGACATGCTGGTCGGGCTCGGCGTCGGCGCCGACGACTACATGACCAAGCCGTTCTCGATGCGGGAGCTGGCGGCGCGCGTGCACGTCCTGCTGCGCCGGGTGGAGCGGGCCGCCATCGCGGCGGCCACCCCCCGATCCGGCATCCTGCGCCTGGGCGAGCTGGAGATCGACCACGCCCAGCGCCGGGTCCGGGTGCGCAGCGAGGACGTCCACCTCACGCCCACCGAGTTCGACCTGCTGGTGTGCCTGGCGAACACCCCGCGCGCGGTGCTCTCCCGTGAGCAGCTGCTCGCCGAGGTCTGGGACTGGGCGGACGCCTCCGGCACCCGCACGGTCGACAGCCACATCAAGGCGCTGCGCCGGAAGATCGGCGCCGAGCGGATCCGCACGGTGCACGGCGTGGGTTACGCCCTGGAGACGCCGACGCCATGAGCGGCGGGCCGACCGGACGGAGAAACCCCGGGGAGCCGGATCCCTGGGGCGGGGTGAGCCCGTTCTCGATCAAGACCAAGCTGGGCGCACTGGTCGTCATCTCGGTGCTGATCACCACCGGTCTGTCGGTGATCGCGGTGCACACGAAGACGGAGCTGCGCTTCATCACGGTCTTCTCGATGATCGCCACACTTCTCATCACGCAGTTCGTGGCCCATTCGCTCACCGCACCACTGGACGAGATGACGGCGGTGGCCCGCTCCATCTCGCAGGGCGACTACACCCGCAGGACGCGGGAGAACCGCCGTGACGAACTGGGCGACCTGGCCGTGACGATCAACGCCATGGCCGACGAGCTGGAGGCCCAGGACAGCCAGCGCAAGGAACTCGTGGCGAACGTCTCGCACGAGCTGCGCACACCCATCGCGGGCCTGCGCGCGGTGCTGGAGAACATCGTCGACGGCGTCACGCAGGCCGACCCGGAGACGATGCGCACGGCACTGAAACAGACCGAGCGGCTCGGGCGGCTGGTGGAGACACTGCTGGACCTGTCCCGCCTGGACAACGGCGTCGTACCGCTGAAACAGCGGCGGTTCGAGGTCTGGCCGTATCTGTCCGGCGTGCTGAAGGAGGCCAACATGGTGGCCTCGGTGCGCGCGGGCATCGCCACCGGCTCGGGCAGTCACACCCGTACCGACGTCCATCTGCACCTCGACGTCCACCCGCCGGAGTTGACCGCGCACGCGGACCCGGAGCGCATCCACCAGGTCGTCGCCAATCTCATCGACAACGCGGTCAAGCACAGCCCGCCGCACGGCCGGGTGACGGTCAAGGCGCGACGCGGCGCCCTTCCGGAGTCGCTGGAGCTGGAGGTCCTGGACGAAGGACCCGGCATTCCGAAGTCCGAGTGGCACCGCGTCTTCGAACGGTTCAACCGCGGCAGCGCCAAGCGGCCGCAGGGGCCGGGCAGTGACGGCGGCACGGGTCTCGGCCTGGCGATCGCCCGCTGGGCGGTGGACCTGCACGGGGGCCGGATCGGAGTGGCCGAATCCGAGCGCGGTTGCCGGATTCTTGTCACCCTTCCGGGACTGCCATCTCTGCCAAGTTGACGTAAAGTTCGAAGCGGAGCCACAAGATCCACGGACGTCCGCGCTGGCGGACACGTGTGATCAGGCACAGGCCCGCGCCATCGGCGCCAGGGGCCCTGCCCCTCTCTTCCCTCCTGACGCGGAACCACGCTTGTTTCCCGCCATTTCAAGGCCCGAAACACGGTTCCAGATGTGACTTGCACGACGTTGAACGGGCCCGGCCTGACCTTCCCCGTCCGGGGGGCGTAGCCTTGATTCCCGCTGTCCATCATCTTGTGAAGCGGAAGAGGGCGGTTGCCGCCGTGTCGCCACAGTCCCCCAGTAACTCGAGCATCTCGACCGACACCGACCAAGCGGGGAAGAACCCTGCCGCGTCGTTCGGTGCCAACGAGTGGCTCGTCGACGAGATCTATCAGCAGTACCTCCAGGACCCGAATTCGGTAGACCGAGCCTGGTGGGACTTCTTCGCTGACTACAAGCCAGGGGCGGCCGCCGCCTCGGCTCCGGCGGGTACCGCGGCCGCGGGGGCCGCGGGGACCACCACCGCTCAGCCGGCCGCTCCGGCCCAGGCCCCCGCCCCGGCGGCCGAGAAGCCCGCCGCCGCGCCGGCTCCCGCCCCGGCTCCGGCTCCGGCCCCGGTGAAGCCCGCCGCGCAGGCCCAGGCCCCAGCCCCGGCCCAGGCCCAGGCCCAGGCCCCAGCTCCGGCGCAGGCCGCCCCGGCCGCCAAGCCCGCCGCCAAGCCCGCCGCCGCGAAGAAGGCCGAGCCCGCCGCGGAGGCCGCCTCGGGCCCCGAGCAGGTCGTGCTGCGCGGCCCCGCCGCCGCGGTCGCGAAGAACATGAACGCCTCCCTGGAGGTGCCCACGGCCACGTCCGTGCGCGCGGTCCCGGTGAAGCTGCTCTTCGACAACCGCATCGTCATCAACAACCACCTGAAGCGGGCCCGGGGCGGGAAGATCTCCTTCACGCACCTGATCGGCTACGCCATGGTGCAGGCCATCAAGGCCATGCCGTCGATGAACTACTCCTTCATGGAGAAGGACGGCAAGCCGACCCTGGTCAAGCCGGAGCACATCAACTTCGGTCTCGCCATCGACCTGGTCAAGCCCAACGGCGACCGTCAGCTCGTGGTCGCGGGCATCAAGAAGGCCGAGACGCTGAACTTCTTCGAGTTCTGGCAGGCCTACGAGGACATCGTCCGCCGCGCCCGCGACGGCAAGCTCGGCATGGACGACTTCACCGGCGTGACGGTCTCCCTGACCAACCCCGGCGGCCTCGGCACCGTCCACTCCGTGCCGCGTCTGATGCCCGGCCAGTCGGTGATCATGGGCGTCGGCTCCATGGACTACCCGGCGGAGTTCCAGGGCACCTCCCAGGACACCCTGAACAAGCTCGGCATCTCGAAGGTCATGACGCTCACGTCGACCTACGACCACCGGGTCATCCAGGGCGCCGCCTCCGGCGAGTTCCTGCGGATCGTCGCGAACCTCCTCCTCGGTGAGAACGGCTTCTACGACGACGTCTTCGAGGCGCTGCGCATCCCCTACGAGCCGGTCCGCTGGCTCAAGGACATCGACGCGTCCCACGACGACGACGTCACCAAGGCCGCCCGCGTCTTCGAGCTGATCCACTCCTACCGGGTCCGCGGCCACGTCATGGCCGACACCGACCCGCTGGAGTACCAGCAGCGCAAGCACCCCGACCTGGACATCACCGAGCACGGGCTCACCCTGTGGGACCTGGAGCGCGAGTTCGCCGTCGGCGGCTTCTCCGGCAAGTCGATGATGAAGCTGCGCGACATCCTCGGCGTCCTGCGTGACTCGTACTGCCGCACCACCGGCATCGAGTTCATGCACATCCAGGACCCGAAGCAGCGCAAGTGGATCCAGGACCGCGTGGAGCGCCCGCACTCCAAGCCGGAGCGCGAGGAGCAGCTGCGCATCCTGCGCCGGCTGAACGCGGCCGAGGCCTTCGAGACCTTCCTGCAGACGAAGTACGTCGGCCAGAAGCGCTTCTCCCTGGAGGGCGGCGAGTCCGTCATCCCGCTGCTGGACGCCGTGCTGGACTCGGCCGCCGAGTCCCGCCTGGACGAGGTCGTCATCGGCATGGCCCACCGCGGCCGGCTGAACGTCCTCGCCAACATCGTCGGCAAGTCGTACGCGCAGATCTTCCGCGAGTTCGAGGGCAACCTCGACCCGAAGTCGATGCACGGCTCCGGCGACGTGAAGTACCACCTGGGCGCCGAGGGCACCTTCACCGGCCTCGACGGCGAGCAGATCAAGGTCTCCCTGGTCGCGAACCCCTCGCACCTGGAGGCGGTGGACCCGGTCCTGGAGGGCGTCTCGCGCGCCAAGCAGGACATCATCAACAAGGGCGGCACGGACTTCACGGTGCTGCCGGTCGCGATCCACGGCGACGCCGCCTTCGCGGGCCAGGGCGTGGTGGCCGAGACCCTGAACATGTCGCAGCTGCGCGGCTACCGCACCGGCGGCACGGTCCACATCGTCATCAACAACCAGGTCGGCTTCACGGCGGCCCCCGAGTCCTCGCGTTCCTCCATGTACGCGACGGACGTGGCCCGCATGATCGAGGCCCCGATCTTCCACGTGAACGGCGACGACCCGGAGGCCGTGGTCCGCGTCGCGCGGCTCGCCTTCGAGTTCCGCCAGGCGTTCAACAAGGACGTGGTGATCGACCTCATCTGCTACCGCCGCCGCGGTCACAACGAGTCGGACAACCCGGCCTTCACCCAGCCGCTGATGTACGACCTGATCGACAAGAAGCGCTCGGTGCGCAAGCTCTACACCGAGTCCCTCATCGGTCGCGGCGACATCACCCTGGAAGAGGCCGAGCAGGCGCTGCAGGACTACCAGGGCCAGCTGGAGAAGGTCTTCACGGAGGTCCGTGAGGCCACGTCCCAGCCGGCGACGGTCGAGTCCTCGGACCCGCAGGCCGAGTTCCCGGTCGCCGTGAACACCGCGGTGACCACGGAGGTCGTCAAGCGGATCGCCGAGTCCCAGGTCAACATCCCCGACCACATCACCGTCCACCCGCGTCTGCTGCCGCAGCTGCAGCGCCGGGCGGCGATGGTCGAGGACGGCACCATCGACTGGGGCATGGGCGAGACCCTCGCGATCGGCTCCCTCCTGCTGGAGGGCGTCCCGGTCCGCCTGGCGGGCCAGGACTCGCAGCGCGGTACGTTCGGCCAGCGCCACGCGGTCATCATCGACCGCAGCACCGGCGAGGAGTACACGCCGCTTCAGTACCTCTCCGAGGACCAGGCGCGGCTCAACGTCTACAACTCCCTCCTCTCCGAGTACGCGGCGATGGGCTTCGAGTACGGCTACTCGCTGGCCCGTCCCGAGGCGCTCGTGATGTGGGAGGCGCAGTTCGGCGACTTCGTCAACGGCGCGCAGACGGTCGTGGACGAGTTCATCTCGTCGGCCGAGCAGAAGTGGGCCCAGACGTCCGGCGTCGTCCTGCTCCTGCCGCACGGCTACGAGGGCCAGGGCCCGGACCACTCCTCGGCCCGCCCGGAGCGCTTCCTCCAGATGTGCGCCCAGAACAACATGACGGTCGCCATGCCGACGTCTCCGTCGAACTACTTCCACCTCCTGCGGTGGCAGGTGCACAACCCGCACCACAAGCCGCTGGTGGTCTTCACGCCGAAGTCGATGCTGCGCCTGAAGGCGGCGGCGGCCAAGGCGGAGGAGTTCACGACGGGCCAGTTCCAGCCGGTCATCGGTGACGCGTCGGTCGACCCGGCCGCGGTGAAGAAGGTCGTCTTCTGCGCCGGCAAGGTCTACTACGACCTGGAGGCCGAGCGTCAGAAGCGCGGTGTGACGGACACGGCGATCATCCGCATCGAGCGCCTGTACCCGCTGGCGGGTGCCGAGCTCCAGGCGGAGATCAAGAAGTACCCGAACGCCGAGAAGTACCTGTGGGCCCAGGAGGAGCCGGCGAACCAGGGCGCCTGGCCGTTCATCGCGCTCAACCTGATCGACCACCTGGACCTGGCGGTCGGCGCGGACGTCCCGCACGGCGAGCGGCTGCGGCGCATCTCGCGCCCGCACGGCTCGTCCCCGGCGGTGGGTTCCGCGAAGCGGCACCAGGCCGAGCAGGAGCAGCTGGTGCGCGAGGTGTTCGAGGCGTAATCGTCCTCGCACGTGCCGCGTGACCGGGCCGCATCCCCGCTTCGGGGATGCGGCCCGGCCGTTTGCGCACACCTATCCTTGGGGGCATGTACTTCACGGACCGTGGCATCGAGGAACTGGAGAAGCGGCGCGGCGAGGAGGAAGTCACCTTCGAGTGGCTCGCCGAGCAACTGCGGACGTTCGTCGATCTCAATCCCGACTTCGAGGTTCCGGTGGAGCGGCTGGCGACGTGGCTGGCGCGGCTGGACGACGAGGACGACGAGTAGGACACGCGCCGCCGTCGAGGCGTCAGGCGTCAGGCGTCAGGCGTCAGGCGTCAGGGTGTCAGTCGGGCGGATGCGTGAGGGTGTACGCCAGGCCCAGTGCGCCGTGCGCGAGGAGCAGCGCTCCCGCCGTGACCCAGCCGCCGCTGCGCCGTCTCAGGCCCCGGGCGATGAGCGGGATGCCCGCCGCCACCTGGGCGATGGCCAGGGCGCGGGCCCTCGGACCGCCCGTCCAGGGCATCCAGGGGCCGAGGCGGCTGTGGTCGACGGTGTCGCGTGCCCCGACCGCCTCACGCCATCCCGGCCACTCGACGGGCACGGAGTCCGGCCGGCGAGCCGCGGCCTCCCGGAGCCGGTCGGCGGGTTCGCCGGGGGCGAGTCCGGCGGGCAGGGAGACCCCCACGCGCGCGAGCACCGCGAGCAGGCCGCGCAGGCGGGCGCCGGCGTCGGCCGCGGAGTCGGGTTCGGTCAGCTGCCCGAGGGCCTGGACGTCCAGGACGGGGTCGAGGCCCAGGCGTGCCGCGAAGGTGCGCATCGCCTCGTCCTCCCCCGCCGGGACGCCGCTCGCGAGCCATACGAAGCCGACCGGGCGGCGGAAGCCGGACGCGAACGTGAATCCCGCGTGCTCGGAGTCCCACCACAGGGCGAGGACGGGCCAGGGCGCGCCGACGGCGAGGGCCGTGGCCCAGCCGGTGACCACCCGGTCGACGGGATCGGCGCCGTCCCGCCAGGGACGGCCCTCGGGGACGAGAGCACTCCATTCGTCGCCCGCGCGGGTGAGCTGCATCGGTTCGCGCAGCAGATGTGCGACGGAGGCGACGGAGGCGGGCGACGCCCGGCACAACAGCAGCGCCCCGGGGGCGGGACCGGTGCGGTCAGCTTCCGTCGACATGCTCACACGCTAGGGCGATTTGCCACACCTTGAAGACTTTTGCGCACTCGGCTGTCGCCAGAACGGGTGCCTTGACTTTCCAGGACCGCGATATATCGTGATTATGAGGGGACGCGATATGGCGCGTCGATTCGTGGGAGGTCTGCACCATGTCCGAGTGGTCCGTCACGGAACCGAGGAAGCTCACCTTCGACGAGCCCGTGAGCGATCTGCACGTACGTCTCGTCAACGGAACGGTGAACGTGGTGGGCACCGACGAAGGTTCCGCCCGCCTGGAGATCTCCGAGATCGAGGGGCCGCCCCTGAGGGTGAGCCGCCAGGACGGCACCCTCACGGTGGCCTACGAGGACCTGCCGTGGAAGGGCTTCCTCAAGTGGCTGGACCGCAAGGGCTGGCGCCGCAGCGCGGTGGTCTCCCTGGCCGTCCCGGCCGGCACCCGGGTGGAGGTCGGGGTGGTGGGCGCGGGTGCCGTGATCTCCGGGATCCAGGGCCCGTCGGTGGTGAAGGGCGTCACCGGCGACACGACCCTGGTCGGCCTCTCCGGCCCGGTCCGCGCCGAAACGGTCTCCGGGAACCTGGAGGCCCAGGACGTGACCGGCGACCTGCGGTTCACATCGGTCTCCGGCGACCTCACGGTGGTCGAGGGCTCCGGCCCCTCCGTGCGGGCGGAGTCGGTCAGCGGCTCGATGATCGTCGACCTCGATCCGAACGGCCCGACGGACGTCCGGCTGACCAGCGTCTCGGGCGAGATCGCGATCCGGCTGCCGTACCCGGCGGACGCGGACGTCGAGGCGAACACGGCGAGCGGCTCCGTCTCCAACGCCTTCGACGGACTGCGGGTGCACGGCCAGTGGGGCGCCCACAAGATCACGGGCCGCCTCGGCGAGGGCACCGGCAAACTCCGGGCCACCACCGTGTCCGGCTCGATCGCCCTGCTGCGGCGCCCGGCCCGGGAGGACGAGGACGAGGAGCCGTGGGACACGCGGCCCGGCGCCGCGTCGGCGGACCCGGCGGGCGATCCCCGGGGCGGCTCGGGAGACAATTCCGTCTCCGGCCCCGGCGGCGCCCCCACCACCGCCCCGGCCGACGGCACGACCGACAAGAAGGTGCTCTGACATGCCCCCCGTCTTCGCCCACGGCCGCCTCCGCCTCTACCTGCTGAAGTTGCTGGACGAGGCCCCCCGCCACGGCTACGAGGTGATCCGCCTCCTCGAAGAGCGCTTCCAGGGGCTGTACGCGCCGTCGGCCGGCACGGTCTACCCGCGCCTGGCCAAGCTGGAGGCCGAGGGCCTGGTCACCCACACCACCGAGGGCGGCCGCAAGGTCTACTCGATCACGGACGCGGGCCGAGCCGAACTGGCCGACCGCAGAGGTGAGCTGGCCGACCTGGAGCTGGAGATCCGGGAGTCCGTGGCGGAGCTGGCCGCGGAGATCCGGGCCGATGTGCGCGGAGCCGCCGGTGACCTGCGCCGCGAGATGCGCGCGGCGGCGACCGAGGCCCGCCGGGACACCGGCACCAGGACCGACGGCCCGGCGGGTGCCCCTGACGGTGACTTCTCGCAGTACGGCGACGGGGAGGCCTGGCGCATCGCCAAGGAGGAGATGCGCCGCGCCCGGCAGGAGTGGAAGGAACAGGCCCGGCGCGCCAAGGACGAGAGCCGCCGCGCCCGGGAGGACGCCCAGCGCGCCCGCCGCCAGGCGAAGGAGGCCCAGGAGCAGGCCCGCGCCCAGGCCCAGGAGCAGGTGCAGCGCATCACCCGCCGCGTCCAGGAGCAGGTGCAGGACCACTTCGCCCGCGGCGACTGGCCGACGGGCCTGCGGGAGGGCCTGAGCGAGCTGGTCAAGGAGGTGGGCGAGTTCGGAAAGGACTACGGCAAGGACTTCGGCAAGGATTTCGGCTTCGACTGGACCGGCACCGGCAAGCCGGCGGAGCCGACCTCCTCATCACAGCCCCCGGAAGACTTCCCGGCCGCCTACGTACCGGCCTGGGCCCACGAGGACGCCGCGGACTCCACCGGCGACCCTGCGCGCGACCTGGATCGTCTCCTCGACCGCTTCCGGGACGACATCCGGGACGCGGCCCGCGACCACGGCGTCCGCCCCGACCAGCTCCGCGACGCCCGCCGCCACCTGTCGACGGCGGCGGCCCACATCGGAGCCCTCCTGCGCACGCAGAAGAAGTAGGCGCCCGGGGCGCAGCCCTCAGCCGGCCTTGGCCTCGCCGCCACTGCCGTACAGCACCCGCACCAGGGACTCGTACGTCACCCCGTGGTCGGCGAGGACCTCGGCCGGCACATCGGGACGCAGGGTCAGGGCCAGCAGGATGTGCTCGTCCCCGATGTGCCGGTCCCGCTGGGCGAGAGCGACCCGCAGCGAACGCTCCAGCACGTCCTTGGCACCCCGGCCGAAGGAGACCCGCCCCGACCACCACCGCTTGTCCTTGCGGTCGCCGGCCAGGGCGCCGACTCCGTGCACATCCTCCACCCGGGCGACGATCTCCTTCACGTCGATCCCCAGCCCGGCCAGCGCATCGGTGTCGGCCTGTGTCAGCCCGGCCCGCCGCCGCGCTTCACGCAGCGCCTCGCGCACGGACTCCCGCCGCTCACCGAGCCCGAGAGCCGTGAGCGCGAAGGAGCCGCGACTGCCTTCCCGGTCGAGCAGTGCCAGCAGCAGATGCTCCGGCTCCACACACTGCCCGCCCCCACCGCTCCCCTCCACATGCTCGTACGCGTCCTTCACCACATCCCTGGCGTCCTTCGTGAACCGCTCGAACATCAATGCCTCCCGTACTTCTTGTGCACGGCCTGCCTGCTCACACCGAGTTCGGTGGCGATCTCCTGCCAGGACCAGCCGTGGTTGCGCGCATTGCGCACCTGCACGGCCTCCAACTGCTCCAGCAGCCGGCGCAGCGCGGCGACGGCTCGCAGGCCGACCCGAGGATCACGGTCACCCGCGCGCTCGGCCAGATCCGTTGCTTCGGTCATGATGTCAACCTATGTTGACACCCCGCTCGCGTCAACCCCAGTTGACATACGAAAACGGCCGGCCCGCTCGGACCGACCGTCAACGCACCCTCAGCAGTGCTCAGGGATTCGTCAGCACGACCTTCCCGAACTGTTCACCCGAAGCCAGCCGCTCGAAGCCCTCCCGCGCGCGATCCATGGGCATGACCTCGTCGATGACGGGCCGCACACCGGTGGCGGCACAGAAGGCGAGCAAGTCCTCCAGTTCGTCCTTGGTGCCCATGGTGGACCCGACGACCTTGAGTTCGAGGAAGAAGATCCGGGTCAGCTCGGCGTGCGAGGGCCGGTCACCGCTGGTGGCACCGGAGATCACCAGCGTGCCGCCGGGCTTCAGTGACTTCACGGAATGCGACCAGGTGGCGGCCCCGACGGTCTCGATCACGGCGTCGACCCGCTGCGGCAGCCGCGCTCCGGACTCCAGCGCCTCCACGGCCCCGAGCTCCACGGCCCGCTTCCGCTTGGCCTCGTCCCGGCTGGTGGCGAAGACCCGGAGACCGGCGGCCTTGCCCAGCACGATGGCGGCCGTGGCGACACCACCGCCGGCGCCCTGCACCAGCACGGAGTCGCCGGGGCGGACACCCGCGTTGGTGAACAGCATCCGGTACGCGGTCAGCCACGCCGTGGGCAGACAGGCGGCCTCCTCGAAGGAGAGCTCCTTGGGCTTGGGCAGGATGTTCCAGGTCGGCACGGCGACCTGCTCGGCGAAGGTGCCCTGGTAACGCTCGGTGAGGATGGACCGGGGTTCCTTCGGGCCGACCCCGTGCCCGCTCTGTCCGATCACGGAGTGCAGGACGACTTCGTTGCCGTCCTCGTCGACGCCGGCGGCGTCACAGCCGAGGATCATCGGCAGTTTGTCCTCTGCGAGGCCCACGCCACGCAGGGACCAGAGGTCGTGGTGGTTGAGGGATGCGGCCTTGACCGTGACGGTACTCCAGCCGGGACGGGCCTCGGGAGCCGGGCGCTCTCCCAACTCCAGGCCGGACAGCGGCTGGTCGCGGTCGATTCGGGCGGCGTAGACAGCGAACATGACCTTGACGATAGGTTCCGCGAGGGGCCGAAGGAACCATCCGCCCCTGTGAGACACGCCCTCTTGCCAGGGACGGGCGGTGTGGTGCCGGGCCGGACCCGGCGCGCCGACGTGCAGCCGCAGCCACAGCCACCGGACGACGCGAGGGGACGCGTCGGGGGTGTCCGGCCGCGGCCGGTTGGCGCGTCAAGGCCAGTCAGTCGGCGTGAGACCCCCTCGCGCCGTGCCGAGGAGGACACCACCCGACGCGCCCCCCGGCCCGCCACCGGCAATCAGGCGAAGCACCCCCGCACCCCCGCACCCCACGACCCGGAAACACCCGCACTCCACCGCCGGAGACACCCACACCCCCACCGCCGGAGCACCCGCACACCACCCGAACGGCCCCACCCGAACGCAAAGAAATGGCCCCGCCCGATCCCGGGCGGGGCCACATCACATCTGCGTCGGCCTCAGCGCCGAGCCACACCCTCGGCCCGGGCCGCGGCCGCCACCGCGGCGGTGACCGCCGGAGCGACCCGCTCGTCGAACGGCGACGGGATGACGTAGTCGGCGGCGAGATCGTCCCCGACCACAGCGGCCAGCGCCTCCGCGGCGGCCAGCTTCATCCCCTCGGTGATCCGGGAGGCCCGCACCTGCAGCGCCCCGGCGAAGATCCCGGGGAACGCCAGCACGTTGTTGATCTGGTTCGGGAAGTCCGACCGTCCGGTCGCGACGACCGCCGCGTACTTGTGCGCCACCTCGGGGTGCACTTCGGGGTTCGGGTTCGCCATGGCGAAGACGAACGCGCCCTCGGCCATCGTCGCCACCGCGGACTCCGGGACCGTCCCACCGGACACGCCGATGAACACATCGGCCCCGTTCAGCGCCGACTCCAGCGACCCGGTGATGCCGGCCTTGTTCGTGAACCCGGCCAGTTCCTGCTTCACCGGCGTGAGGTCGTCACGGTCAGCCGACACGACACCCTTGCGGTCGGCCACCGCCACATCCCCGATCCCCGCCTCGACCAGCATCTTGGCGATGGCGACACCCGCCGCGCCGGCGCCGGAGATGACGGCCCTCAGCTCGCCCAGTGCCCGCCCGCTCAGCCGCGCGGCGTTCCGCAGGGCGGCCAGCGTCACCACGGCCGTACCGTGCTGGTCGTCATGGAAGACCGGGATGTCCAGCCGCTCCTGCAGCTTCCGCTCCACCTCGAAGCACCGGGGCGCCGAGATGTCCTCCAGGTTGACCCCGCCGAACGACGGCGCGAGCCGCACCACGGTCTCGACGATCTCGTCGACATCCGTGCAGTTCAGGGCGATGGGAACCGCGTCCACGCCGCCGAACTGCTTGAACAGGATCGCCTTGCCCTCCATCACCGGGAGGGAGGCCTCGGGGCCGATGTCACCGAGCCCCAGCACGGCCGTACCGTCCGTCACGACGGCCACGACCGATGACTTCCACGTGTAGTCGTGCACCAGCTCCGGCTGCTCCGCGATCGCGCTGCACACCTTCGCGACGCCGGGCGTGTACGCCAGGGACAGATCGTCCTTGTCACGGACCGGCACGGTGGCCTGCACGGCCATCTTGCCGCCGCGGTGCAACGCGAACGCCGGGTCGAAGGAGTCGAGGGGCTCCGCACCGCCCTCGTGATCCGTATCGCCGGTCCTGCTCTCGCTGCGAGGATTGACAATCTCCGCTGCCACTTCGTTTTACCCCTTAAATCTTCATTGGTTTGAGGGTGGCCACTCCTGGTGAGGGGTGGGCGGGCACCGCGTAGGCCCATGTCGTGCTTGTACGTGTATACGTACGGGCGCGTACGCGACGGGCGCGCCGCACACGCGCCCTGAGCCCCGGATGAGGGGTGTAAGGACCCTTCTTACCGGACGGACGGCATCGAGGACGAGTCCATAACGCGAAGGTCACATGGCGGCGCTCTGACTCTTCGTCCAAAATCAGGACAAGACCTGGACAAACCCGATACAACCACTCAACCACTGGCGAAGCCCGCGGCCCTCGTGTCGACATCCCGGGATTTACCGAAGTTCTTCCGGCCGGAAGGGGTGATTCCCGTAGAAGGTCCGGCCGTGATGTACCGGAGTGGTGCGGTTCGGGGGTCGCCCGTTATCCGATTTTGACATGACTGGCGCCCAGAATCGCGCAGTCCGAATGGCAAGATGCCGTAATCACACGAGGTCGCGACACTCGAAGACGTGTGCTCTCGTCGACCCACGGCACTGCCGAAACCTTCGGCGTGCCACGGCCGTGTCGAACCCCATCGGCAGCGGCCCGCCCCATCGGCAACTCCACCCATCCGCCGGAGGAACCCACCATGACCGCAAGCTCCACCCGTCGTACGACCGCCGCGCACTCCCGGCTAGCAGCGGTCGGTGCGATCGCGGTCGCAGGCGCGCTGATGCTCACCGGATGCGGTGACCAGACCAAGGACACCGGCTCGAGCGACACCGCGGCCTCGGCCCCGCTCGCCGACAAGCTGCCCAAGGCCATCCGCGACAAGGGTGTCATCAAGGTCGGCTCCGACATCGCCTACGCCCCGGTCGAGTTCAAGGACAGCTCCGGCAAGGTCGTCGGCATCGACCCCGACCTCGCCGCCGCCATGGGCAAGCAGCTCGGGGTCACGTTCCAGTTCGAGAACGGCACCTTCGACACGCTGATCACGGGTCTGCGCTCCAAGCGGTACGACATCGCCATGTCCGCGATGACCGACACCAAGGACCGCCAGGAGGGCATCGACTCCGACACCGGCAAGAAGGTCGGCGAGGGCGTCGACTTCGTGGACTACTTCACCGCCGGTGTCTCGATCTACACCAAGAAGGGCGACGACCAGGGCATCAAGACCTGGTCCGACCTGTGCGGCAAGAAGATCGTGCTGCAGCGCGGCACCGTCTCCGAGGACCTCGCCAAGGCGGAGTCGAAGAAGTGCCCGGGCGGCAAGAAGATCGCCATCGAGTCCTTCGACAACGACCAGCAGGCCCAGACGCGGCTGCGCGCGGGCGGCGCCGACGCCGGCTCGTCCGACTTCCCGGTCGCCGCGTACGCCGTGAAGACCTCCGGCGGCGGCAAGGACTTCCAGCTGGTCGGCGAGCAGGTGGAGGCCGCTCCGTACGGCATCGCGGTCGCCAAGAACCAGACGCAGCTGCGGGACGCCCTCAAGGCCGCCCTCGACGCCGTCATCGAGAACGGCGAGTACGAGAAGATCATGAAGAAGTGGGGCGTCACGGATGGCGCCATCGAGGAAGCCACCATCAACGGCGGCAAGTGACCGCGACGCAGCGGCACTGAAAGGCAACACCCGTGACTGTTGACATCGACAAGACCCCGGCCGACACGCCCCCGGCCGGGCCGGAGGCCATCAAGGCCATCCCGGTCCGGCACTACGGGCGGTACGTGTCCGCCGCCGTCGCCATCGCCCTGCTGGCCGGGGTCGTCTACGCGTTCGCCCAGGGCAAGATCAACTGGGACGCGATCCCGGACTACTTCTTCGACGACCGCATCCTCGACGGCGTCGGCAAGACGCTCCTGCTGACCGTGCTGTCCATGGCGATCGGCATCATCGGCGGCGTCCTGCTGGCCGTGATGCGCCTGTCGAAGAACCCGGTGACCTCGTCGATCGCGTGGTTCTACATCTGGTTCTTCCGCGGCACCCCGGTCCTGGTCCAGCTGATCGTCTGGTTCAACCTGGGCCTGGTCTTCGAGTACATCAACCTCGGGCCGTTCTACAAGGACGAGTGGTCGGACTTCATGACCCCGTTCCTGACGGCGCTGCTGGGCCTCGGCCTGAACGAGGCCGCGTACATGGCGGAGATCTGCCGTGCCGGCCTGCTCTCGGTCGACGAGGGCCAGACCGAGGCGTCGCACGCCCTCGGCATGAGCCACTCCAAGACGCTGCGCCGGATCGTCATCCCGCAGGCGATGCGCGTGATCGTGCCCCCGACGGGCAACGAGGTCATCAACATGCTGAAGACGACCTCGCTGGTCTCGGTCGTCCAGTATCCGGAGCTGCTCCGTGCCGCTCAGGACATCGGGCAGACCTCCGGCGCCCCCGCCGAGATGCTGTTCCTGGCGGCGGCCTGGTACCTGCTGCTGACCTCGGTCTTCAGCATCGGCCAGTACTACCTGGAGCGGTACTACGCGCGTGGTTCGAGCCGGTCCCTGCCGGCCACCCCCTTCCAGAAGATCAAGGCGAACGTGCTGTCCCTGTCCAACCGCTCGGCGTCGACGGGAGGCACCGCATGACCGCCATGGTCAAGGCCGAGGGCGTCCACAAGTCCTTCGGCGCCGTAGAAGTCCTCAAGGGGATCGACCTTGAGGTGAAGTCCGGCGAGGTGTTCTGCCTCATCGGTCCCTCCGGCTCCGGCAAGTCCACCTTCCTCCGGTGCATCAACCACCTGGAGAAGATCAACGCCGGCCGCCTGTACGTCGACGGCGAGCTGGTCGGCTACCGGCAGAAGGGCGACAAGCTCTACGAGCTGAAGGACAGCGAGGTCGCCGTCAAGCGCCGGGACATCGGCATGGTCTTCCAGCGCTTCAACCTGTTCCCGCACATGACGTCCGTGGAGAACGTCATGGAGGCGCCGATCCAGGTCAAGGGCGTGAGCAGGGCCAAGGCCAGGGAACGCGCCCTGGAACTGCTGGACCGGGTGGGCCTGGCCGACAAGGCGGGCAACTACCCCTCGCAGCTCTCCGGCGGCCAGCAGCAGCGCGTCGCCATCGCCCGGGCCCTCGCCATGGACCCGAAGCTGATGCTGTTCGACGAGCCGACCTCGGCACTCGACCCGGAGCTGGTCGGTGACGTCCTGGACGTCATGCGCGACCTGGCCGAATCGGGAATGACGATGATCGTCGTCACCCACGAGATGGGTTTCGCCCGCGAGGTGGGCGACAGCCTGGTCTTCATGGACGGCGGTGTGGTGGTGGAATCCGGTCACCCGCGCGAGGTGCTGACGAACCCGCAGCACGAGCGGACGAAGTCGTTCCTGTCCAAGGTGCTCTGACGTCACGCACGCGAAGGGGCGGTACGGGGTGTCCGTACCGCCCCTTTCGCCTGCCTGCTTCCCGGACGGCAGCAGGTGTCCGAGGGCGAGCCCCGCACCGGCCCGGCCTCGCCGACCCCCTCCTCGCTCGCACGCGCGACGCCGGGCCGACCACATGTCACCGCCCGCGTGCTCTCCGTGGAGCGCTGGCGCCGGGCCGTGGATCCGGCGAGGAGCAGGCCCTCGCGGCGAGCTGCCACCACACAGTCCGGTCGAGGAGGCCGCCCCACTCGGCCCGATCCGCGCGGACGCCCCGCCGCGCCGTGGATCCGGCGAGGAGCAGGCCCTCGCGGCGAGCTGCCACCACACAGTCCGGTCGAGGAGGCCGCCCCACTCGGCCCCACCCGCGCGGACGCCCCGCCGCGCCGTGGATCCGCGATCCACGCGAACGCGCCGCCGCGCCCGCACCGGCGGGTTGATCCGGGGCGTCGACTCGTCGATCATGTGCTCCGCGTTCATGAAGGCACTGCCGGCGAGGTCGAGGACGCGCGGGGCGGTGCCCGCGAAGGTACGGCAGCACGATCGGGAATCGCGCCTGCCGCAGGTCCCGGTTCTTCTGCCGGGGGGCCGGCCGGCGGTGGCCTCAGGTTGTCGGGCGTCCGCCGCCGAGCCCTTCGTAATACCCTGGATGCACCATCAGCTGTTACAAGTGCGCACCCACGACCATGAAGCCCCTCCGTAAGGACTCCAAGTGGAACTGGCCTATTACTCGGACTACGCCGTGCGCCTCGTCAACACCGAGGAGCCGGCCCGGGGCAAGGACGCCCTGACGTCGGTCGAGGCCATCCGCGATCTGTTCGGCGGCCAGCAGTCCGCGGCCCGCCGCGCCACCGACGCGGACGTCACCCGCTTCCGCTCGGTCCGGGCCCGGCTGCGCGCGGTCTTCGAGGCGGCCGACTCGGGCGACGAGAGGCTCGCCGTCGACCTGCTGAACTCGCTGCTGCTGGAGTTCCCGGTGAGCCCGCAGATCTCCGGGCACGACGTCCGTGACGACGACGGCCGCCCCCTGTGGCACATGCACCTGGCGGACCACCCGTCGAACGCCACCGCGGGCTATGCGGCGATCGCGGCGATGGGCCTGGCGTTCCACCTGACCGAGTACGGCGTGGACCGCCTCGGCCTGTGCGAGGCCGCCCCCTGCCGCAACGCCTACCTCGACACCTCCACCAATCGCTCCCGGCGCTACTGCTCCGACCGCTGTGCGACCCGCGCCAACGTGGCGGCCTACCGCGCCCGCAAACGCCTGGAGGCCGCCCGGCCCGACCTGCCCGAAAGGACAGGCCTGGCCGCCGACAGCGCCCAGCCCAGCAGCGCCCCCGGCGACCGCCGGTCCGGCCTGCGCGGCCGGTAGCGGAACCGGACCCGCCCGAGGACCAGTTCGTCGGGCACGACGCCGTAGTCGGTGCTGTCGCCGCCGGCGTACGCGTTGTCCCCGAGCACCCACCAGCCGCTCTCGCGCCGCTGGGCAACCCGCTTGACGACCAGCAGGTCCTGCTGGAAGGGGTGCCGCAGCACCACGACGTCCCCGGGCCTGACCCGGGCCCCGTAGTGCACCAGGAGCCGGTCCCCGTGGTGCAGTGTGGGCACCATGGACGGCCCGGTCACCTCGGCCAGCCCGAAGGGCGGGGCCGGCCTCCCCCGCTCGGACTCCTGCGGCAGCTCCGGCATCACCCGGCACCTCCCCGGTTCTTCGTCCACCAGTCTCAGTCTCACCCCGGACTTTTGTCCTAAGCCCATGGGGGCACCCGCCAAAAGCCGTCCCTCACGGAGTAATGTCCCCTGTGAGAAGACGATCACGAGGAAGGAATGCTCCATGCTTTCCCGCCTGTTTGCCCCCAAGGTCAAGGTCAGTGCGCACTGCGACCTTCCCTGCGGTGTGTACGACCCCGCCCAGGCCCGCATCGAGGCGGAGTCGGTGAAGGCCGTGCAGGAGAAGATGGCCGCCAACGACGACCCGCACTTCCAGGCGCGCGCCACCGTCATCAAGGAGCAGCGCGCCGAGCTCGCCAAGCACCACGTGTCGGTGCTGTGGAGCGACTACTTCAAGCCTCCGCACTTCGAGAAGTACCCGGAGCTGCACCAGCTGGTCAACGACACCCTGAAGGCCCTCTCGGCCGCCAAGGCGTCGACCGACCCGGCCACCGGCCAGAAGGCGCTGGACTACATCGCCCAGATCGACAAGATCTTCTGGGAGACCAAGAAGGCCTGACCGCCTCGTACGACGAAGGGGCCCGACCGAGAACCGGCCGGGCCCCTTCGTCGTGGCGCCCTACCGGGGGGGACGATCAGGTGTCCCGTACGCCACCACGGCCGTGCGGGCGAGGAAGCACAGGGTGGCCTGGGCGAGACCGAGGGCGGACGCGCCGCCCCGCTGCTCGCGGGTGCCCTCCAGCCGGGCGAGGCCGCGGACGCCGAGCACGAAGACGACGACCACGGTGACGGAGGCCTCGACGCTCACCCGCGGTGGCCCGGCCGAGCGCGGTCCGGTCCAGATGCATGTCCGGCTCCCTGTCTCTCAGGCGGCCGTGCCGACCTTGGCCGGCTGCTGGGTGCGGATGCCGACCTCGTGCGCGTCGTTGACGTTGCGCGCGTGCACCGGGTTACGGCGCGAGACGACCACCATGCCCGCGGCGAGGACCGTGCCGACCAGCGCGACGACCGCCGTGCCGGCGTCCCCGCCGTTCTGCACGACCGCGGCGATCAGGCCGCCGACCAGTGCGGCGGCGGGCAGGGTGACCGTCCAGGCGACCGCCATCCGCCCCGCCACGCCCCAGCGGATCTCCGCGAGTCTGCGACCGAGGCCCGCGCCCAGGATGCTGCCCGAGGCCACCTGGGTGGTGGACAGGGCGAAGCCGAGGTGGGCGGAGGTCAGGATGACGGTCGTGGAGGCCGTCTCGGCCGCGAAGCCCTGGGGCGACTGGATCTCGGTGAGGCCCTTGCCCATGGTGCGGATGATCCGCCAGCCGCCCAGGTAGGTGCCGAGGCCGATGGCGAGGCCCGCGGACGCGATGACCCACAGCGGCGGTCCCGCGTCATGGCCGAGCGCACCGACCGAGATCAGCGTGAGGGTGATGACGCCCATGGTCTTCTGCGCGTCGTTGGTGCCGTGGGCGAGGGAGACCAGCGAGGCGGAGGCGATCTGGCCGATACGGAAGCCCCGGGTGACGGAGTCCTCGCGGGCGCGGTCGGTCAGCCGGTAGGCGAGGTGGGTGGCGAGCAGCGCGGCGACACCGGCCACCACCGGCGAGGCCACCGCCGGCACCAGCACCTTCTCAACGACCTTGCCGAAGTCGACGCCGTGGCTGCCCGCCCCGACCCACACGGCCCCGATCAGCCCGCCGAACAGGGCGTGCGAGGAGCTCGAGGGCAGCCCGACCAGCCAGGTCAGCAGATTCCAAAGGATCGCGCCGACGAGCCCCGCGAAGATCATGCCCGGGGAGACGAGGGTGTCGTCCACGATGCCGCCCGAGACGGTCCTGGCGACCTCCGTGGACAGGAAGGCACCGACGACGTTGAGGACACCGCTGATCAGGACCGCCGTACGGGGAGCGAGCGCGCCGGTGGCGATGGACGTGGCCATCGCGTTCGCCGTGTCGTGGAATCCGTTGGTGAAGTCGAAGGTGAGTGCCGTGACGATGACGACCGCCACGAGGAACGTGATGTGGTCCATTCCTGCATGCAAACAAGCGCGGGCCAATGGACGGGCAACGGTGCGCAACGGCTGGTCAAGGTTCACGCGGGTGGCCGTGGCGCGCGCCCTCTACGATCGCGCCCATGAGGATCAGCTGGACGTACGCCTTCATCGACCGCCCGCGTGAGGCCTTCGGCGCCGCCTGCGACTTCTGGACGGCGGTCACGGACACCCGACTGTCCGAACTGCGCGGAGACCACGACGAGTTCGTCACCCTGCTGTCCGACGGCGCCGACGCATGCGTGAAGATACAGGCGGTCGGGCCGCGTTCCGGCGGCGCGCACATCGACTTCTGTGTGGACGACGTACCGGAGTTCGCCGCCGCTGCGGTACGGCTCGGCGCGAGTGTCGTGGCGGACCTCGGTTCCCTCGTCGTGCTGCGTTCGCCGACCGGCCAGTTGTTCTGCGCGGATCCCTGGCGCGGGCAGTCGTCGCGCCCGGACGTGGTGCGGGGCAGCCGGCTCGACCAGGTGTGCGTGGACATCGCGCCCTCGGCCTACGACACCGAAGTCGCCTTCTGGAGCGCGCTGCTCGCCGGCTGGGAGTCGCTGCCGGGCTCCCTGCCCGAGTTCCACGTGGTCAAGCCGCCGCCCGGTCTTCCGGTCCGTCTGCTCCTGCAACGGCTCGAGGAGGAACGTCCGGCCTCCGCCCACCTCGACCTCGCCTGCGCGGACGTCACGGCGACCCGGGCGCGGCACGAGGAACTCGGAGCCGCGTTCGTGTCCGCCTTCTCCGGCTGGACGGTGATGCGCGACCCGGCGGGCGGCACGTACTGCCTGACCACCAGGAATCCGGTGACGGGCGGCCTGGACGGCTAAGGGGCCTCGTAGGCCCCGTAGGCGCAGTCGACAGCCAGGCCCTCGTCACGCCTCGGACAGGGCGGCAGGTCCGGTGGCTCGTCGAGGTCGGTCTCCATCCAGACGTACGGTCCCCGGGGCTTCGTGGAGTCCTGCATCCACAGCGTCAGCCCGCCCGCGACGGCCACGATCAGCGCCCACACGATCACCACCATGCGCCACACCCCGCTGCGGCGCTCCCCCGGTCCGCCCATGCCGCACACGCTAGTCGATCGACTGTGCCGCCCGGGCCCGGAGGTTGCGCTCCTCCCACTGCCGCCGGGTCCCCTCGCTGCGCGGGGTGCCGGTGAGCCGCCGTGCGGCGACCATGATCAGCCAGCCGCGAGGGTTGCCGGGCACGCCCGCCGAGGGCCACTGCGCGGCCGCCGCGAGCAGCGCCTCCTGTACGGCGTCCTCGGCCGCGTCGAAGTGCCCGTACCGCCTGACCAGCGCGCCGAGAACCTGCGGCGTGTGGCGTCCGGCAGCAGGTCCTCGATCTCGGCTGCGTTCCTCACCAGCGTGTCCGTCGGTGCCGGCCCGTTTCTCAGATGTCCCCGGAACCGTCCATGATCGGGCGGATCACGACGGGGTAATCGGGGGCGCCGGCCGGCTGAGGGCAGCCGGCGACACGGGCGGCGATCTCCGTGACCCGCTCCAGGCTTTCGCACTCCAGGACCCAGTAGCCGGCCAGCAGCTCCTCGGTCTCGCTGTACGGCCCGTCGGTGATCACAGCCTTGCCGTCGTCACCGAGGGTGACGTGCCGGGTCTGCGCCGGCTCGGCCAAGCCCTGCCCGTCGACGAGCTCGCCCGTCTCGGCCAGGTCGTCGTTGATGGCGCCCATGTAGGCGAACATGGTCTGGAGCTCCTCCTCGCTCCAGCCCGGGGAGTTCGCCGACGTCCTGCCGCGCATGGCTTCGTAGTCCGCCTGTGTGCCCTGCACCATGACCAGGTACTTCATCGGTCCGCTCCTTCGGCTCTCACCGCCCTGCCGGGCGGCTCTTCACGCGGGACGTCGAAGCCGGGCCGCAGATCTCGACACGCATCTCAGGAGTTTTTCGGGACGGTTTCCCCGGGAGCGGTTTCGGGCCGGGGCGTGGTGGGCGGAGTGGCGGGCCGTGCGGGCTCGGCCCGCTGAGGACCGTCGGCGGGCCGGGTGTCCTCGCCGGTACCGCCGCTGTCGGCGCCCTCTGTGTCGGAGGCGCCGCACTCGGGGTTGCGGCATGGGCCCGCCACCCATCGCGGGACCCATGTACCCAGCGTCTTGTGGCGCCGGACGACTGTTTCCACTGGCTGTCCGCAGGCCGGACAGACGTGTTGTTCGCTGCCCATGTCCCCAGGGTAGGCCGGTCGGGAGCTCAGCGCTTCCTGCTGTACGTGCGGACCAGCACGCCGTTGCCGAATGCGCGCACGGACTCCAGGGTGAAGTCCGAGATCATGACCCCGGAGCCGAACATCGGCATGCCCGAGCCGTACACCATGGGGTAGGTCTTGACGATGATTTCGTCGATCTCGTCGAGCAGTTCACCGGCGACCTTCGAGCCGCCGCACAGGTAGATGCCGAACTCGTTCTCCTCCGCCTTCAGTTCGCGGACCTTGCCCACCAGGTCGTCCGCGATGATCTCGACGTTCGGGTCGGGCGACTTGGCCAGGGTGCTGGAGACGACGTATTCGCGCAGGTGGGCGTAGGGGCTGGTGATGCCTTCCCGTAGGGCGAGGTCGTAGCTGCGCCGCCCCTGGATCAGGGTGTCGAACCGCTTGTTCGGCAGGTCGTCGATGCCGAGGGCCCGGCGGGGGTGGGTGGGCAGGGTCTCCGGGTGTTCCGCCTTGAGGAAGGCGAGGAACTCCTCGTCGACGAAACGGATCATCGACGTCCCGTCGCCGCTCGGGTCGCCGATGAAGCCGTCGATGGAGCAGGCGATGACATACGTGAGCTTTCGCAAGCCGGGTCTCTTTTCGTGGGCTGACACGGTAACGACTTCACTTGTAGTACTTTCACTGTAGTGGTTGCAAGCCGATAGCCGAGAATCATCGGAAGTGGGAGAAGGAACTCCGCATGGTCGGCAAACCCGGGGCGAGCCAGGCCGCGCTCGTCGACGAGGTGTCGAGGTGTCGAGGCACTCGCACGCGAGGCGGCGCGCGGCTGACCTTCCGCACCGTGGACGTGAAGGCCCGGGAGCCCGTCGGGACCGCATCGAACTACGTCACCGGACGCGCCGACCTGCTGCGCCAGATCGACACCCGATTGCACGCACGGCTCGCGCCCGACCCCGACGTGGCCGCCCGGCTGAGACGCGGCCGAAGGACCGTTCGCTGGTCACGGCCTTCATCCACGGCCTCATGGCCCGCGCGACCCGCGACCGCACGGGCTGTCTGGCCCTGATGGAGCCACGCCTGGAGGCGACCCGGCGCCCCGAACTGCTCGCTTCCTGAACCAAGTCGGTGCGCGAGGATCTGAAAGAGGCGGCCTGGAGTTCCACCGCACGGCCGCACGGCCGGGCTGCCGGGCTGCCGGGCTGCCGGGCTGCCGGGTGGCGACGAGTCCCTCGCCGTGCTGTATCTGGCCATGCTCGGGCTGATCCTGGAGCAGATGACCTTGCCCGGCGTGCTGAAGGGCGTACTGGAGGGCGTACTGCCGGGGGTGGGAGTGCCCGACGGTCTGGTGGAGCGGATCGTGGCGACGGTACTGCCGGTGGGCGACCGGCCACGACGAGACCTCAGGGGCGCAGGGGGCTCGGGGCGGGCACGGCTGCGAGAGTGCCGTCGGCGGCCGAGGGGCGGGGGCGAGAGGGGGCGCCGGGCGGTATACGTCCTCTCCCGGCAGGGCCTACGAGGGCCGGTGCGCTCCGGGCTCGCGCCACATGGGCCACATGGCCGGGCCGTCGGGGAGGCCGAGGGCCGGGCCGGCCGACTCGAACCCGAGGCGCTCGTACAGCTTCCGGCTGCGGGCGCTGCTGGCCTCCAGGTAGGCGGGCAGACCCTCGCGGTCGCAGCGGTCGAGGACCTCCTGGATGAGAGCGGTGCCGAGGCCCTCGCCCTGGCGGCCGGGGGCCACGCCGATCATCCACAGGTACTCGTGCGCCCGCCCGGTGGGATGGACGGCGGCCGTCAGCCGGCCGATCGCCTCGATGCGCTCGTTCTCCGGGTCGACGGCCTCCCGCACCTGGGACGGGCCTGCGTCCTCTGCGTCACTGCCGTGGTCCTCACCCGCGGGCACGGGGAGCCACAATGCGCAGGCCGAGCCGTCCTCGGTGACGTCGATGCGGCCGGCCGCGAGCACGATGTCCGTGAAAGCGGCCATCAGCCCGGGGTGTTTGGCACGGCGGTCCTCCGCCTCGGGGAAGACCCAGCCGCTCACGGGGTCGTCCTGGAACGCCTCGTCCAGAAGCTGGATGATCAGCTCCCTGTCCCCTTCGCCCGCCGTCCGGATGGCCACGCCCATGCCCCGCCCCTTCGCTCGCCCCGACGGGCGTCGATCGTAGGGTGGTTGGCCCACGCGGAGGGGTACGCGCAGGATCTTGGCGGGATTCGATCGAACATTTGCCCAAACTCGACCAGTACGGGAAAGGGGCGGGTCCCGCACACCGTGGGGCAGTGCGGGACCCACCGACCGGAGGCCGGTGACCGTGCGGGGTCAGGAGCCGCACGGCCCCGGCACTCCGGGGCTCTTGGGCCTTCGGCTCGCCCGAAGGCCGTCACATGCTGCCGCTCATCGGCCTGCCGTCGCCTGCGACCGCCCGACAACCGGTCGGCCGGCCATCATCGGCGCCCCTCGACCGCTGCCGCCCGAACAGCGTCACCGGTCGTCAACTGGTGCGCCGGGTCACGAATTCGGCGAGGGCCAGCAGCCCACCCGCCGCCTCCGGGTCCGGCACCGCGCGAGCCAGCTGCTGCATCGCCCGGGCCATCCGGTCGGCCGCCTGACCCTGTGCCCAGTCTCGGCCGCCCGCGCGCTCCACGGTCAGGGCCATGTGGTCCAGGTCCTCCTTCTCGCTGGGCCGTGCGTACAGTTCGGCGAGTTCGGCCGCCGCCGGTGTGCCGGAGGCGAAGGCCGCGACCACCGGCAGGGACTTCTTGCGGGCGGCCAGGTCGGCACCGACGGGCTTGCCGGTACGGCGCGGGTCACCCCATATGCCGATGACGTCGTCGATGAGCTGGAAGGCGAGGCCGGCCTCCCGGCCGAACGCGTCCAGCGCCGCCACTTCCGCGTCCGAGGCACCCGCGTACAGCCCGCCGATCGCACAGGCACCTCCGAGGAGGGCGCCTGTCTTGGCCTCCGCCATGGCGAGCACCTCGTCGAGTGTGACCTCGCTCGGGGCACACCGTTCCAGGGCCGTGTCCGCGTGCTGCCCGGCGCACAGTTCGACCACACAGTCCGCGAGCCGGGCGGCGGCGGCCGGAGACGCCGGATGCGGGTCCTGCGCGAGCAGCCGCAGGGCCAGCGCTTGCAGGGTGTCTCCCGCGAGGATGGCGTCGGCGTCGCCGAACACCGTCCAGGCGGTGGGCCGGTGCCGGCGGGTGGTGTCACGGTCCATCACGTCGTCGTGCAGCAGCGTGAAGTTGTGGATCAGCTCCACGGCCGCTGCCGCCCGAGCCGCCCCCGCCCGCGCTTCGGGCCCTCCGAGGGCGGTTGCCGCGGCGAGCACCAGCGCGGGCCGGATCGCTTTGCCCGAACCTCCGTCCGCGGGGGTGCCGTCGGCCTGCTCCCAGCCGAAGTGGTAGAGCGCGATCCGGCGCATCGGCCCGGGCAGCGAGCCGAGCGCGGCCCGCAGCACCGGGCCGACCTCCGCCCGGGCCTGCTCCAGCAGCATGACCGCCTCGTGCTCTTCGACCGGCTCCGGCCCGCGGTCCGGCTGTGTCCCGATGACCCCCCGTCCTTCCGTCCCGGCCGCCTGCCGGGGCTCGGCGCCGCGCTGTCCACCGGGGATGGGCAGCGTCGTCTCCGTCCTGGACTCCGTGAGGGACTCACTCATGGGACCACCTCGGAGAAGGAGCGGACGGTGGCGCTTCCGCTGCCGCTGGGCTCACACCCGGAGGATGTACCCGCCCTGAGGGGCGGGAACACGGCCGGCATACCGGGAGCGTCACTGCCAGCGGCCGATCTCGACGTTCTCCAGGACACCGAGCGCGTCCGGTACCAGCACCGCGGCCGAGTAGTACGCCGTGACCAGGTACTTGATGATGGCCTGTTCGTTGATGCCCATGAAGCGCACCGACAGGCTCGGCTCGATCTCGTCCGGGATGCCGGAGGCGCGCAGGCCGATGACACCCTGGTCGGCCTCGCCGGTACGCAGCGCGATGATGGACGTCGTACGGGTGTCCGACACCGGGATCTTGTTGCACGGGAAGATCGGCACACCTCGCCAGGTGGGGATGCGGTTGCCGCCCATGTCGATGGTCTCGGGTACCAGTCCGCGCTTGTTGAGCTCGCGTCCGAACGCGGAGATGGCGCGCGGGTGCGCGAGGAGCATCTTGGTGCCGCGGCGCCTGCTGAGCAGTTCGTCCATGTCGTCCGGGCCGGGTACGCTGTCGTGCGGCTGGATCCGCTGGTCGTACTCGCAGTTGTGCAGGAGCCCGAAGTCGCGATTGTTGACGAGCTCGTGCTCCTGGCGCTCCTTCAGCGCCTCGACCGTCAGCCGGATCTGCTGCTCGGTCTGGTTCATGGGCTGGTTGTAGAGGTCGGCCACGCGCGTGTGGATGCGCAGCACGGTCTGGGCGACGCTCAGTTCGTATTCACGGGGCCGGGCGTCGTAGTCGACGAAGGTGTGCGGGATGTCCGGCTCGCCGGAGTGGCCGGAGGAGAGGTCGATCTCCTTCTCGCCGTAACGGTTGGAGCGTTGCGAGGGGATGGAGCGGCGCTGCTGGAGGTGTTCGCGCAGGGTGTCGGAGCGCTCCGCGATCTGCTCGAACTCCTGGCGGGGCAGCACGAGCACGGTGCACGCGGTGAGCGCGCGGGCCGTGTACTCCCAGATCGCGTCCTCGTTCAGCAGCGCGTCGTCGCCGAAGTAGGCGCCGTCGGCGAGCACTCCGAGGGACTCGTCGTCCCCGTACGGGCCCGTGCCGACCTTCTCCACCCGGCCGTGCGCCAGGAGGTACACCTCGTCGGACGCGCTGCCGAACGAGACGATGACCTCGCCCGCCGGGATCTCCCGCTGCTCGCACCGGCGGGCGATCTCGAAGAGCACCTCCTCGTCCTCGTACGACCGCAGTGCCGGGAGCTCGCACAGCTCCGCGGGGATGATCTCGACGCGGTCGCCCGTCTTCACGAACGTCAGCCGGCCGTCGCCCACGGCGTACGTCAGCCGTCGGTTCACCCGGTACGTACCACCCTGGATGTCGACCCACGGCAGCATCCGCAGCAGCCAGCGGGAGCTGATCTCCTGCATCTGTGGCACGGACTTGGTCGTGGTGGCCAGGTTCCGCGCGGCCGCCGTGCCGAGACTCTGCTGCGGCTTGGTCTGCTCCGTGCGGACCTCTTCGCCTACCGACATAGAGAACTGCCCTCCCGGTTGTGACCGACGCCCATATGCCCCGGGCATCGATGTGCACGGGCAAGCCTTCCTCACTCAGCGTCGTGGTGCTATTACCCGAAAGAGCGGGAATGGATCTTTGCCCGGCTGGGCAGAGGGGGCCTGTTCGGTTCGGCAGCGCACGCTTCCTGACGCCTCGGCCGGGGCGCCCTTCCGCCGAGAAGCGCGTCAGCCCCGATCCTCCGTCTCTCACCTCACGGGTGACAATGGCCCGGTGACCAGCCCCGACACCCCAGGACTCGCCGCGCTCGGCCCCCGGCTGCCCTCGCCGGTGCAGGAGGTCGTGGACGACCGGTTCGAGCGCCGGGGCGTGCGGTTGCTGCTGAAGCGGGACGACCTGATCCACCCGGAGCTGATCGGCAACAAGTGGCGCAAGCTCGCGCCGAACCTGACCGCGGCGGCCGGCCGTACCGTCGTCACCTTCGGCGGCGCCTGGTCCAACCACCTGCGCGCCACGGCCGCGGCCGGCCGCCTGCTCGGTATCCCCACGGTCGGTGTGGTACGCGGCGACGAACTGGCCGGCCGGCCTCTCAATCCGTCACTGGCCCGCTGCGCCGCCGACGGCATGCGGCTGCACTTCGTCGACAGGGCCACGTACCGCCGCAAGTCCGAGCCGCCGACCCTGGCCGGCATCCTGGGCGCGGCGGACGCGGAAGGGGCGTACGTCGTCCCCGAGGGCGGCAGCAACGCCGAGGCCGTACGCGGCTGCCGGGCCCTCGGCGCCGAGCTGCGCGGCCGAGCCGAGGTCGTCGCGGTGGCCTGTGGCACCGGCGGCACGCTCGCGGGGCTGGCCGCCGGCCTCGCGACCGGCCAGCGGGCCCTGGGCGTGCCGGTCCTCAAGGGCGGGTTCCTGACCGCCGAGACGGAAGCTCTGCAGCGTGAGGCCTTCGGTGCCCGGCGCGGCACCTGGAGCCTGGACGACCGTTTCCATGGCGGCGGCTACGCGCGCGTGCCCGCCGAGCTCGACGCCTTCGCGGCGGACTTCGAGGACCGGCACGGCCTGCCCGTCGAACGCCTGTATGTCGCCAAGCTGCTGTACGGACTCGTCGCCCTGGCCGGCGAAGGCGTCTTCCCGCGCGGGACGGCGGTCGCGGCCGTGGTCACCGGGCGCCCCTTCCCCTGAGGCGGCGCTCCGCCTTCACGCCGCTTCCCGGAACGCCGCGGCCTCCTCCAGGTCCAGCCTGCGCAGCAGGATCCGCAGCATCTCGTCGTCGATGTGGCGGCCGTCCCGGAGCCTGACGAACACCTCACGCTCGGCGCTGATCATCTCGCGCGCCAGTCGCCGGTAGGTGTCGTCGACGGACTCCCCGGTGATCGGGTTGGCCTGCCCGAGCCGTTCCCAGACGGCGTTGCGGCGGCGTTCCAGGACGGTGCGCAGCCGGTCGGCGAGCGGAGCGGGCAGGGCGTTGCGCTCATCGGCGAGGAGTTCGTCCAGGCGCCTTTCGGCAGCCCGGGAGGCCTGCGCCTGGGCGTTGGCCTCGGCGAGCGTCTCGGTCTGCGCGTCCCGCCCGGGGAACTTCAGCAGCCGGATCAGCGGGGGCAGGGTCAGGCCCTGCACGACCAGGGTCCCGATGACCGTCGTGAAGGTCAGGAAGAGGATGAGGTTGCGCTGCGGGAAGGGTTCTTCACCGTCGTGCATGGTGAGCGGGATCGAGAAGGCGATGGCCAGCGAGACCACGCCCCGCATCCCGGCCCAGGCGATGACGAACGGCCCCTTCCAGGTCGGGTTGTCCTCCCGTTCCCGGACCCGGGCCGACAGCAGCCGCGGCAGGAAGGTCGCCGGGTACACCCAGACGAACCGGACGGCGACGACGACCAGGAACACGGCGACCGCGTACCAGGCGGCTTCGACGCCCTCGAACTCCCCGAGGCCCTTCAGGACCACCGGGAGCTGGAGTCCGATCAGTGCGAACACGGCCGACTCCAGGACGAAGGCGACCATCTTCCAGACCGCCTCCTCCTGGAGCCGCGTGGCGAAATCGACCTCCCACGCGCGGTGTCCGAGGTAGAGCGCGACGACCACGACCGCGAGGACACCGGAGGCGTGCACCTGCTCGGCGACGGCGTATGCCACGAACGGGATCAGCAGGGACAGCGTGTTCTGCAGCAGCACTTCCTTCACGTGCGTGCGCAGCCAGTGGATCGGAGCCATCAGCAGCAGGCCCACCACGACGCCGCCGACCGCCGCGAGCAGGAACTCGCCGATGCCCTCGGCCCAGGTCGCGCCTTCACCGACGGCGGCGGCCAGGGCCACCCGGTAGGCGGTGATCGCGGTGGCGTCGTTCAGCAGGGACTCGCCCTGGAGGATCGTGGTGATCCGCGACGGCAGCCCGACCCGGCGGGCCACGGCCGTCGCCGCGACCGCGTCCGGCGGCGCCACCACCGCGCCGAAGACCAGGGCCGCGGTCAGCGGCAGGTCCGGCACGATCTCGTACAGGGCCCAGCCGACGGCGAAGGTCGCGAACAGCACGTACCCGACGGACAGCATCGCGACCGGCCGCAGTTGCGCCCGCAGGTCGAGGTAGGAGCTGTCGGTCGCGGCCGTGTGCAACAGCGGAGGCAGGATGAGCGGCAGGACGATGTGCGGGTCGAGCGCGTAGTCCGGCACTCCGGGGACGTAGCTGACCGCGAGCCCCACGGCCACCAGCAGCAGCGGCGCCGGCACCGGGGTGCGCCGTGCGGCTGCGGCGATCACCGCACTGCCCGCGACGAGCAGCAGCAGTGGCATCACGTCCATCGTTCTCGCCCACCCTCATTTTTCGACGCGGTCTTCCGCCCGACCGTCGTAACCTGGCAATCATGAAACAGTGCACGCACGCCGACGCGCTGCCGCACCCCGAGCCCGGCCCGCTCAGCGAGACGTGTCCGGAGTGCTTGGCGGAGGGCCTGGATCCTGTGCAGCTGCGGCTGTGCCTCAGCTGCGGTCACGTCGGCTGCTGCGACTCCTCGCCGGGGCGGCACGCGGCGGAGCATCATAGAAAGTCGGGGCACCCCGTGATGCGGACGCACGAGCCCGGGGAGACCTGGCGCTGGTGCTTCGTCGACCATGTCCTGGTCTGACGCGACGGCCCCCTGGCGCCGGACGGTTCGACCCTCTGACGTCTGGGTACGTCAACCCGGCGCGCGCTCTTCCCATTTGAGCCCGCCCAACCCCTAGACACGGAGCGTATTCACAGGTTTACTGTGTGTAACGACAGGGGTTGGGGTCCCGGGGACAGGATCGTCGAGAGCGCGATAGCGTCACCGCTGAACCACGTATCGCGTTACCCCGGGGGGCGACCCTCGGCCCTGAAACGCTTGTACCACCATGGAGGTGAGGGTGTCCCAGATCGCAGGCGAGCCCGCGACCCAGGACTTCGTCGAAGTCCGGCTGCCGGCCGCGGGTGCCTACCTGTCGGTGCTGCGTACGGCCACGGCCGGTCTCGCGGCCCGTTTGGACTTCACCCTCGACGAGATCGAGGACTTGCGCATCGCGGTGGACGAGGCCTGCGCGATCCTGCTTCAGCAGGCCGTGCCCGGCTCGGTGCTCAGCTGTGTTTTCCGCCTCGTCGACGACTCGCTCGAGGTCACCGTCTCGGCACCGACCACGGATGGCCATGCCCCCTCGCGGGACACCTTCGCGTGGACCGTCCTGTCCGCTCTCGCGGGCAAGGTCTCCTCCGCCGTGGACAAGGACAAAACCGTTTCGATCAGCCTCTACAAACAGCGCGGCGCGGGACCCGGGCCGGCGTGAGGAGCGAGGACGGGCCGGTGCGGGACGAAGATCGCGGCACACGAGAGCTGCCGGCCGAGGCCACGGGCACGAGCGGCCCGAGCAGTGCCCGGCGCATGGCGGACGGCATCGACGGCATCCCCGAGCAGGCCCGCCCGCATCCCGAGGACGACTCCACGGGAGCCGTCCTCCCGGGCGGCGGGCGGGACCGGGACGGTGCCGTGCGGAACGCGCCTCCGGGCGGGGGGATCGCCGCATCGCCGCCCCAGGGGGGTCCCCCCACTCCCGCGGAGTCGAGAGTGGCGGAGGAGGCGAGGGCTCGGGGAAGGGCGACGGGCGGGACGATGAGCGAGCACGAGCGACACTCCGAGGACCAGGCGCCGCGCACGCACCACACACAGAATGCGCACCACGGCTCCCCGGACCGCAGCGAGGCGCGCGAGATGTTCCTCAAGCTGCGCACCTTGAGCAGTGGCAGCCCGGAGTACGCGGAGCTGCGCAACCAGCTGGTCCGGATGCATCTGCCGCTCGTGGAGCATCTCGCGCGCCGCTTCCGCAACCGCGGCGAGCCGCTGGACGACCTCACCCAGGTCGCCACGATCGGCCTGATCAAGTCGGTGGACCGTTTCGACCCGGACCGCGGCGTGGAGTTCTCGACGTACGCGACCCCCACGGTCGTCGGCGAGATCAAGCGGCACTTCCGCGACAAGGGCTGGGCGGTGCGCGTCCCGCGCCGGCTGCAGGAGCTGCGCCTGGCGCTGACGACGGCCACGGCCGAGCTCTCGCAGATGCACGGCCGCTCCCCCACGGTCCACGAGCTCGCCGAGAAGCTGGCGATCTCGGAGGAGGAGGTCCTGGAGGGCCTGGAGTCCGCCAACGCGTACTCCACGCTGTCCCTGGACGTCCCCGACACCGACGACGAGTCCCCGGCGGTCGCGGACACCCTCGGCGCCGAGGACGAGGCGCTGGAGGGCGTGGAGTACCGGGAGTCCCTCAAGCCTCTGCTGGAGGATCTCCCGCCGCGTGAGAAGCGGATCCTGCTGCTGCGGTTCTTCGGCAATATGACCCAGTCGCAGATCGCGCAGGAGGTCGGCATCTCACAGATGCACGTCTCCCGGCTGCTGGCGCGCACACTGGCGCAGCTGCGGGAGAAGCTCCTCGTCGAGGAGTGACGGCTACTTCTCCAGGTTGCCCGGGTTGCCGGGCCCACGGATTCCGAGGGCCCGGGTCGTCTCGGGGTTCACCAGCAGCACGAGCGAGGCGACGGCCACGACCGCGAGGGCGATCCCGGCCGGAATGGCCATGCTGTCGGCCTGCAGCAGGTTGTAGGCCACCGGCAGCGCCATGAGCTGGGTGATCACCGCCGGACCGCGGCTCCAGCTGCGCAGCGCGAGCAGGCCGCGGGCCGCGAGCAATGGCAGCAGCGCGAGCACGACCAGCGTGATGCCTCCCGTGACCGCCTGCTGCCGGTCGTCCGGATGCCCCGTGAGACCGAGGACGAGAATCCAGACGCCACCGACGACCAGCGCGAGCCCCTCCAGTGCGGCCAGCAGCGCGGCGTACGTCAGACGCCGGGGGCGGGGGCCGGTGGTTTCCTCGGTGGCGGGGGTCTGCTCGCTGCTCACCCCTGAAGGGTAGCCCTCGTCGTACACGCCCCCCGTGGCGCGGTTCACCTCCGTCCTCTTACCCGATCCCTACCTCGGTATGGGCCAGGTACCACCCAGTAGGTACGCTGCCAGTCATGCGTGCACTTCTCGTGGTCAATCCGGCGGCAACCACCACAAGTGCGCGCACACGCGACGTACTGATCCATGCGCTCGCCAGCGAGATGAAGCTGGAGGCGGTCACCACCGAGTACCGCGGCCATGCGCGCGACCTCGGCCGGCACGCGGCCGACAGCGACGACATCGACCTGGTGGTGGCCCTCGGCGGCGACGGCACGGTCAACGAGGTGGTCAACGGCCTTCTGCACGCCGGCCCTGCTCCGAGGCATCTGCCCGGCCTCGCCGTGGTCCCGGGCGGTTCCACGAACGTTTTCGCCCGCGCCCTGGGCCTGCCCAACGACGCCGTGGAAGCCACCGGCGCCTTGCTGGACGCCCTGCGTGACGGCAGCGAACGCACCGTGGGCCTGGGTCTGACCTCGGGCACGCCGGGCACGGAGGACGAGGCAGTGCCGTCCCGCTGGTTCACCTTCAACGCGGGCCTCGGTTTCGACGCGGGTGTGGTGGGTCGTGTGGAGCAGCACCGCGAACGCGGCCGGAAATCCACACATGCTCTTTACGTACGCCAGGTCGTGCGCCAACTCTTGGGCGAACCGAACCGCCGCAACGGGACGATCACGCTGGAGCGGGCCGGCGAGGACCCGATCACCGATCTGGTGCTGTCCATAGTCTCGAACGCCTCCCCCTGGACGTTTCTGGGGAATCGCCCGATCTACGCGGCACCTAAAGCCTCGTTCGATACCGGGCTCGATCTCTTCGGCCTCAGCCGCCTGTCCACCGCGGCAGTTGCCCGGTATGGCACCCAGTTGCTCACTTCGTCCCCCGAGCGGGGACCGCACGGAAAGCACGCCACCTCTCTGCATGACTTGACAGAGTTCACCTTGCATTCGAAGGTCCCGCTACCCCTCCAGATGGACGGTGACCACCTGGGCCTGCGAACAAGCGTGACGTTCACAGGCGTACGCCGTGCACTGCGTGTGATTGTGTGAGCAGAACTGGCTAAAGTCCTTTCACTCGAACGTTTAGGCCAGGATCCACCCCATGGAAGTACGGCTGTGACCTAGTCGACACCGAAGAATCAAAAAAAACTTTCCAGAAGGGGTTGTATCCGCCGCTGAGGTTTGCGAGTCTCTACGTGGCGATCGAGACGGCCCGCAACACCGGCCTCCACTGATCACCAGACCCCTCTTCACATCACAGGACCTTCGCCGGGGAACCTGGCAGTCGGCCCTTCACTTGTTGAGGGATTCGTGAAAGCGTTCACATTCACAAGCACACCCTGCACGTAATACCAAGGAGAGGTAGCAGCCATGGACTGGCGTCACAACGCCGTTTGCCGCGAGGAAGACCCCGAGCTCTTCTTCCCCATCGGCAACACCGGTCCTGCGCTGCTGCAGATCGAGGAAGCCAAGGCCGTCTGCCGTCGCTGCCCGGTGATCGAGCAGTGTCTGCAGTGGGCGCTCGAGTCCGGCCAGGACTCCGGCGTCTGGGGTGGTCTCAGCGAGGACGAGCGCCGCGCCATGAAGCGCCGCGCCGCCCGCAACCGGGCCCGTCAGGCCTCCGCCTGACAACCCACCCCTGCTGACAGCCTGAGCTTGGCGGCGCGTACAGCGAGTACGCATCTCCCGCCCCCGAGCCGCAGCGCGCAGTTCCCCCGATGCGCTTAGTTAAGCAGCAACGAGCTTTAGCCCCGGGCCACTTGGTGGCCCGGGGCTCATTGCTTTCCGGCCCCTCTTCGTTATTCGGCCCCTCTTCCAGGACTGTGGTTTCCGCTACTTCTGCGCTCGCACGGGGAGGTCAAGGATCACGCGGGTGCCGCGGTCCGGGGCCGGGACCATGTCGAAGGTGCCGCCCAACTCGCCCTCCACCAGGGTTCGCACGATCTGCAGGCCGAGATTGCCGGCGGTGTGCGGATCGAACCCTTCCGGCAGGCCGACCCCGTCGTCCTGGACCGTGACCAGCAGCCGGGCTTCCTTGGTCGTGCCGCCGCGGACCGCCGAGACCTCCACCGTGCCGGTGTCGCCCTCTCGGAAACCGTGCTCCAGTGCGTTCTGCAGCACCTCGGTCAGCACCATCGACAGCGGGGTGGCGACCTCGGCGTCGAGAATGCCGAAGCGGCCGGTGCGCCGGCCTGCGACCTTGCCCGGGGAGATCTCGGCGACCATGGCCAGCACACGGTCGGCGATGTCGTCGAACTCGACACGCTCATCCAGGTTCTGGGAGAGCGTCTCGTGCACGATCGCAATCGATCCGACGCGCCGCACCGCCTCTTCGAGGGCCTCGCGCCCACGGTCGGACTCGATGCGTCGAGCCTGGAGGCGGAGCAGCGCCGCCACCGTCTGGAGGTTGTTCTTGACCCGGTGGTGGATCTCCCGGATCGTCGCGTCCTTGGTGATCAGCTCGCGCTCACGGCGACGCAGTTCGGTGACATCACGCAGCAGCACGAGGGAACCGATCCGGGTGCCCTTCGGCTTGAGCGGGATGGCGCGGAACTGGATGACTCCGTCTGTCGCCTCGATCTCGAATTCGCGCGGCGCCCAGCCGCTGGCGACCTTGGCGAGCGCCTCGTCCACCGGGCCCCTCGTCGGGGCGAGTTCGGCGGTGGTCTTGCCCAGGTGCTGTCCGACGAGGTCGGAGGCGAGGCCGAGCCGGTGGTAGGCGGACAGAGCGTTCGGGGAGGCGTACTGCACGATGGCATCCGCGTCGAGCCGGATCAGGCCGTCGCCCACCCGAGGTGAGGCGTCCATGTCGAGCTGTTGGTTCGCGAACGGGAATGCCCCGGCCGCGATCATCTGCGCGAGGTCGGACGCACTCTGCAGATAGGTGAGCTCCAGACGGCTCGGGGTGCGCACGGTGAGGAGGTTGGTATTGCGCGCGATGACACCGAGGACGCGCCCTTCGCGCCGTACGGGGATCGACTCGACCCTGACGGGTACCTCCTCGCGCCACTCGGGGTCGCCCTCGCGCACGATGCGGCCCTCGTCGAGAGCTACGTCCAGCATCGGACGGCGGCCACGCGGGACCAGATGGCCCACCATGTCGTCCTGGTACGAGGTCGGGCCGGTGTTGGGTCGCATCTGGGCGACCGAGACGTACCGGGCGCCGTCGCTGGTGGGGACCCACAGGACCAGGTCGGCGAAGGAGAGGTCGGAGAGCAGCTGCCACTCCGAGACCAGCAGGTGCAGCCACTCGAGGTCGGTGTCGTCGAGGGCGGTGTGCTGGCGTACGAGTTCGTTCATGGAGGGCACGTGTGCGAGCGTACCCGGGGGTTCGTACAGCCCTGAAACACCCGCGGGCCGCGGCGCCTGAGAGGGACCCTCAACCCTCCCGGCACCGCAGCCCGGAGCAACATCGGCCGTGGGGTGTGCGGTCCCGGTCGGCCGAAGGATGAGGAGCCGGGGCAGTCAGGGCAGAGAGCCTCGGTTCCTCGATCCGCCTTCCTGTGCGGGGAAGACGGAGGCTGGTGCGCGTTGCACACGCGCTCTCGTACGCATTGTGGACTAGACCACTTATGGGTGTCCATGCGTGGGAGGCTGTTCGTTGTTGTCATTTCTGCGGCACGTCGGACACAACGCCGCCCAGCAGGCAGCCTAACCCGTGTGGGTTCCTGTGCGGGGCCAGATGGACAGGGCAATTTCCGCGACGGCCTCCAGTTCCTCCCGGCTCGCCCCGTCGCGCGCCTGTTGTGACATGCCCTGGATCATCGCCCCGGTGTGGCGGGCCAGGGCGGCGGCATCGGTGGCCGGGGACAGCACGCCGGCGGCGACATCGGCCCTGATGCGGCTCTCGAACGCGGCGATGTTGGCGTTGCGGCGGTCCCGCAGCGATTGCTCCACCTCGGGGTTGGAGCAGTTCGCGGCCGCGTGGACGACGAGACAGCCGTGCGGGTGGCCGGGTTCGGTGTAGACGACGGCGGCTTCGCGCAGGATGCGCTCGACGGCGGCCCGCGCGGTGGGCTCCTCGGCGAGGGCGCGGTCGGTGAAGGATCCGTGCCGCGTGCCGTACACGCGGACGACCTCTTCGAAGAGGGAGCGCTTGTCCCCGAAAGCCGCGTAGAGACTGGGCGCGCCAATGTCCATGACACGGGTGAGGTCGGAGACGGACGTGGCCTCGTAACCGTGCTCCCAGAAAGCCAGGAGGGCTTTTTCCAGTGCGGTCTCGCGATCGAAGGAGCGGGGACGGCCGCGAGGCCTGGACTTGGCCTTGCCATCCCCGGCGCCGCTCGCGCTCGTGGCGCCGGAGTGCTTCGAGGCCTTCGCGGTTCCGTCGTCGTTCACCATGGGATGCATTTTATAGCGAACACTAGAGAAATGTGGGCGGTCTGCTGTACGGTCATTTCTGTAGCGACCGCTATGCAAATGAGAGGGGGGCGCCGACATGGGCGTACTCGCGGGCAGGACGGCACTGGTCACGGGCGCGAGCAGGGGCATCGGGCGAGGAATCGCCGAGCGACTGGGACGTGACGGCGCCCGGGTCGCGGTCCACTACGGCAGGAACGAGACGGCGGCGAAGGAGACGGTCGCGGCGATCGAGAGGGCCGGGGGCTCGGCGTTCGCGGTGGGCGTGGAGCTGGGGGTACCGGGGGACGCCGAGGCGTTGTGGGAGGAGTTCGACCGGCACGCGGACGGGCTGGACATCCTGGTGAACAACGCGGCGATCGGTAACACGCGGCCGATCGGGCAGTTGGAGGAGCAGGAGTACGACGAGGTCTTCGCGGTGAACGTGAAGGCGCCGTTCTTCATCCTCAAGCACGGCATGACGCGCCTGCGGGACGGCGGCCGGGTCGTGAACATCTCGTCGGGGCTGGCCCGGTCGGCGGTGATGCCGGACAACATGGCGTACGCGATGACGAAGGGCGCGCTGGACGTCTTCTCGCGGGACCTGTCCAAGGTGCTGGGGCGCCGGGGCATCACGGTGAACTCGGTGGCCCCGGGCATCATCGACACGGACAACACGGCGGAACTGCTGCGCGGCAGCCCCGACGGCTGGGCGAAGGCCGCGGCGATATCGGCACTGGGCGGGGTCGGTGAGCCCGCCGAGGTCGCCGACGTGGTGGCGTTCCTGGTGTCCGACGGGGGGCGATGGATGACGGGGAGTTGGGTGGATGTGACGGGGGGTTCGCTCACGTAGGCGCGGAGGGGTGGGTCACCTCCCGCGCCATGGTCCCGGCCCGGGAGCTCGCTGAGGTGGTCCGATGTGGCGGCGCTCATCGCGTGGGCGTCGTCGCCGCGTGTCCTTCCGGGGGCGGGGCGACTGCAGACCCCATTCCACTCCCTCGGGCCGGACAGTGCCCGCCCGGGGCCCTCGATGCCTCCTCCGCTCCTCCATCGAGGGCAATGCCTCCGAGGGCGATGCGGAGCGGCACTGTTCACCCCGTGGTGACCTGGTCGGCACGGCGGCGTCGCCCGCGCGGGAGCGGCGGTGCCGACCCTGGGAGGGGCAGGCCTCCTCTGTTAGATTGGTCTAAACCACGTGACCCTCCCGGGTCCAGTCCCAGTTGAGCTCTCCCCCAGATCGGCACTCCTCTCAGATCGGCAGGCCCAGCGTGGAAGTTGTCATCGTTCCGGACGCCAAGTCGGGCGGCGAGCTCATCGCCGAGGCCATGGCCCAGCTGCTCCGGCGCAAGCCCGGTGCCCTGCTCGGCGTGGCCACCGGCTCGACGCCGCTGCCCGTGTACGAGGCGCTGGCGGCGAAGGTGCGCTCCGGTGCCGTGGACGTCGGGCGGGCGCGGATCGCGCAGCTCGACGAGTACGTGGGACTGCCCGCCGACCACCCGGAGTCCTACCGCTCGGTGCTGCGGCGTGAGGTGCTGGAGCCGCTGGGAATCGGGATGGACCAGTTCACGGGCCCGGACGGCACGGCGGAGGATGTGCAGGGGGCGTGCGAGGCGTACGACAAGGCGCTGTCGGACGCCGGAGGTGTGGACCTTCAGCTGCTGGGGATCGGGACCGACGGGCACATAGGGTTCAACGAGCCGTGCTCGTCGCTGGCGTCGCGGACCCGGATCAAGACGCTGACCGAGCAGACCCGGATCGACAACGCGCGGTTCTTCGACGGCGACATCGACCAGGTGCCGCATCACGTGATCACACAGGGCATCGGCACCATCCTGGAGGCCCGGCATCTGGTGCTGCTCGCCACCGGCGAGGGCAAAGCCGACGCGGTCGCGGCGACCGTGGAGGGGCCGATCGCCGCGGTGTGCCCGGCCTCCGCGCTCCAGCTCCACCCGCATGCGACTGTCGTCGTCGATGAGGCCGCCGCGTCGAAGCTGAAGCTGGCGGACTACTTCCGGCACACCTACGCCAACAAGCCGGAGTGGCAGGGGATCTAGGGGCCTCCCGGCCGAGCCGGTCTGTATCGTCACGTCCCTGCCGCCCGAGCCGAACGACAGTCTGGCGGCCGAGAACCCCAGCGGCCGAGTACCTCCGCCTCCAGTACGTCGTCCTCGGCCGGTTCGTTGTGGGCGCGCCGGCCGGCCACCCACAGGGTCATCACTCGGTGGACGGCGAGGACGAGGGGTGCGGCACGGCCTCGGGGCGTCGCCGGCGCCCCGTCCGGGTCACCCGCGCGCTCTCACCACCCCGTGATCCCGGCGATCACCTCGGCCGCCGCCCGGCCGCAGACGCGGGCCGCGCCGTGGGTGGCGAGGTGCAGGGCGCCGCGCGGGGCGGCCTGAGGAACGCCCATCTCGACGACGATGGTGTCGGGGCGGGCCGCCAGCAGGGTGTCGAGGGCGGAGGCCATCCAGGGGTGACGGTGTTCGTCGCGGACGACGGCGACGATACGGCGGGGACCGGCCGCCTGCAGGGCCGCCCTGCCGGCGTTCTCCCCTGCCTCGTTCCCCGGGCCGTCCCCGGCGCAGAAGCTGCCCGTCACCGTGCCCGGCAGGAGGTGGACGAGTTCCGCGGCGACGCCCCACGGTGTCTCGTCGCCCACGGCGATGTTGGCGACGGGGGTGAGGGCGGCGACGTAGGGCGGTTCGCTGAGGGGCTCGAAGGCGCCGGGGCCGCCGAGGGCCGGTGCGGCGGTCACGGTCAGGGCGCGGCGGGCGGCGTGCAGGCCGACCTCGGTGCCCTGGGTGTCCTCGGCCGGGCGGCCTGTCGTGCCCGCCCAGCGGGCCAGGGCGCGTACCCGGTCGGCGGCCTCGGCCAGGCGCTCCTGTGGGAGTTCACCGGCCCGCACGGCTCCGACGAGGGCGTCGCGCAGGCGCAGTACGGTCGCGTCGTCGGCCAGGCCGCCACCCACGCAGATCGCGTCGGCGCCCGCGGCGAGGGCGAGGACGCTGCCGCGTTCGATGCCGTAGGTGCCGGCGATGGCGCGCATCTCCATGCCGTCGGTGACGATGAGGCCGTCGTAGCCGAGCTCGCCGCGGAGCAGGCCGGTGAGGATGCGGTGGGAGAGGGTGGCCGGGCGGTCGGGGTCGAGGGCGGGGACCAGGATGTGGGCGCTCATGACGGCCCGGGTGCCGGCGGCGACGGCGGCGCGGAACGGGGACAGTTCACGCTCGGCCAGCACGTCGGCGCTGATGTCGATGCGCGGCAGGGCGTGATGGGAGTCGACGGCCGTGTCACCGTGTCCCGGGAAGTGCTTGGTGCAGGCGGCGACCCCGGCGGACTGCAGGCCGGTGACGTAGGCGGCGGTGTGCCGGGCGGCCAGTGCGGTGTCGGCGCCGAAGGAGCGGACGCCGATGACCGGGTTGCGCGGGTCGGAGTTCACGTCGGCGGACGGGGCCCAGTTGAGGTTGACGCCACAGGCGGCGAGGCGGCGGCCCAGCTCGTGGGCGACCTGGTGGGTCAGTTCCACGTCGTCTACCGCGCCGAGGGCGTGGTTGCCCGGGAAGGAGGAGCCGCTGCGCACCTCCAGGCGGGTCACGTCACCCCCCTCCTCGTCGATCGCGACGAGGACGTCGTCGCGCTCGGCCCGCAGCTGGGCGGTGAGGGCGGCCAGTTGGCCGGGTGAGGCGATGTTGCGGCCGAACAGTCCGACGGAGGCGAGGCCCTCACCGAGCCGCCGCAGCAGCCAGTCGGGGGCGGTGGTGCCGGTGAAGCCGGGCTGGAGGACCGTCAGGGCGTCGCGGGTGAGTGTGTCGGTGCCGCTGGCGAGTGTCGTCATCGGGTGAGGTCATCCCTTCACGGCGCCCGCGGTCAGGCCCGCGGCCATCTTGCGCTGGACGAGGAGGAAGAGGGCGACGATCGGCACGGCCATCATCGTGGCGCCGGCCATCATCGGGGCGTATTCGGTGCCGTGTTTGGTGGTGAAGTTGCCGAGCCAGACGGTCGCGGTCTGGTTCTTCTGGCTGAGCAGCATCAGGGCGTAGAGGTACTCGTTCCAGGCCTGGATGAAACCGTAGACCGAGGTGGCGACCATGCCGGGGGCCAGGAGCGGGAAGACGACCCGCAGGAAGGCGCCGGTGCGGGAGCAGCCGTCGACCATGGCCGCCTCCTCCAGTTCCTTCGGGATGTTGACGATGAAGCCCCTCAGCGTCCACACCGTGAACGGGAGGATGAAGGTCAGGTACGTGAGGATGAGGCCGGTGAGCCGATCGTACTGGCCCAGGTCGTTGAGGAGCAGGAACACCGGGATGATCATGGCGACCAGCGGGACCATCTGCACGGCGAGGATGCCCACGATCACGATTTTCCGGCCACGGAAGGCGAACCGGGAGATGGCGAGCGCGGCCAGCAGCCCCACGACCATGCCGATGACGACCACGGCCAGCGACACCACCAGGCTGCGGCCCACCGGGCCCCAGAAGTCGGCGATGTCGAGCGCACGGGTGAAGTTGTCGAAGGTGATGCCGGTCGGCAGCAGGCTCGGATCCGCGTCGATGGCGTCCTCGGCGGGCTTGAACGCCGTGTTGAGCATCCAGTAGAGCGGGAAGCCCGCGGTGACGAAGACGAGGAGGCCGAGGATGTTCCAGCCGAGCCGCGCGTGCTTCCGGCGGCCGGCTCCGGGGAGCGTGCTCATTCGACCTCTCCGATCTTCAGCATCTGCCGCATGTAGACGGCGACGACGCCGAGCAGCAGCAGGACGGTGACCAGCGCGATGGCCGAGCCCTGGGCGTAGTCGTTGACCACGAACGCCCGGTCGTAGGAGTAGGTGTTGAGGACCTGGAACTCCGGCTCGGGGTGGCCGCCCCGCATGACGAACACCTGGGGGAAGACGCCCATGTCCCAGATGACCGACAGGGTCGTGAGCATCACGATGATCGGCTTGAGGACGGGCAGGGTGACATAGCGGAAGACGCCCCAGGAGCCGGCGCCGTCCAGGCGTGCGGCCTCCTCCAGTTCCTTCGGGACCTGGGTGAGGCCGGCGCTGAGCGTGATGACCACGAACGGCACGGCTCCCCAGATCACCAGCAGCATGATCACCACCAGGCCCTCGGGGCCGCTCGCGAACCAGTTGTGGCCGATCATCTCGACGCCGGGCAGCTTGCTGAGCAGGGCGTTGAAGACGCCGTAGTCCGAGTCGAAGAGCCACTTGAAGACCGTGGTCGCGACGATCACCGGCATGCCCCAGCTGGCCACCAGCACGATGTTGAGGAGGATCTTCAGCCAGCCGGAGACCCGCTGGAGCAGCAGGGCGAGCGCCATGCCGATCACCATGGTGAAGACGACGGCACCGGCCGCGAAGACGATCGTGCGCAGGACGACGGCCCAGAACTCGCCGTCGCCCAGCACCTTGGCGAAGTTGTCGAACCCGACCGTCTCGGCCGGCTGGAAGCCCCACAGCTGGGACTGCCCGAACTCCTGGAAGGACAGGGTGACCAGCCGGACCAGCGGATAGCCCATGACCAGGGCGAGGATCAGCAGGCAGGGCGCGAGCAGCAGCCAGGGGGCGAAGGCCCCGCCGGACGTGCGCTGCCCGCCGGGCCGCCGGTCCTTCGGGGGCGGCGGCGGTACCTGCCGCGGTGGCGGCACCTTGGCAGGGGTGGTGGTGTCTGCGGCACTCATCGCGCGCTCCTTGGCGGTCCCTCAGGTCGTACGAGGATCAGGGCCCCGTCCCGGACTGCGGGGAGGCGACGGGGCCCTGTGCTCAGGTCACTTGGTGTTGATGACCTTGTCGATCGCCGCGTCCGCGTCCTTGGCGGCGGCCTCGACGGACTTCTTGCCGGTGCCGATGCTCTGCAGCATGGTCTGCAGGATCTGGGCCTTCTCCACCTGCCCCCAGCCGGGAGCCATCGGGACGAACCAGTTGGACTCGGCCGCGGTGGCGGGCACCGCCGTCTTCGGGTCGTTCTTGAGCGTCGCGAGGTCGGTCTTGTTGTTGGGCAGGTTGCCCTTGGCCATCAGGCCCTTCTGCCCGGAGGAACCGGTGAACGCGTTGATCCACTCAGCGGCCAGGGCCTGCGCGTCGGACTTCACCGGCACGGCGAGGTCGGAGCCGCCGAGGAAGACGGGCATGTTCTTGCCGGACGGGCCGGGCATCACGAAGTTCTCGAGGTTGCCCTTGAGCTTGCCGGTCTTGTCGTTCTTCGGGTCCTCGGCGGTGGCGCCCTCCCAGGCGGCCGCGAAGATCATGGCGGATTTGCCCTGGCCGTAGACGATGTAGCGGTCGGACTCGTCCTTGGTCTTGTCGCCGTGCATGTAGCGGTCGACGACGTTCTTGAACTCGGTGAGGCCCTTGAGTGACTCGGGCGAGGAGAGGGAGGCCTTCCACTGACCGCCCGACTCGGTGGCGATGGCGCCGCCGGCGTCGTAGACGAAGGACATGGCGGCGTACCAGTCGCGGGTGGGCTGGTACCAGGCGCTGTACTTGTCGCCCTGCTTCTTCTGGATCTTGTCCAGGGTGTCGGTCAGTTCCTTGTACGTCTTCGGCGTGGATTTCACCCCGACCGAGGCGGCGACGTCCCGCCGCCAGTTGGCGACGCGGCCGCCGGCGTAGTACGGGACGCCGTAGGTCTTGCCCTCGTAGGTGACGGAGGCCTTGAGGCCGTCCAGCCAGGCGTCCGCGTTGTCGAACGCGCCCTGGTCGAGGGGGGCGAAGGCGCCTTTGACCATGTAGCCGAGCATCTCGGTGTTGCCCATCTCGACCACGTCGGGGGCCTTGTCCGTGGCGAGGACGGCGTCGAGCTTGGCGTTCTTGTCGGGCCAGCCGTAGTACTCGTGGTTGATCTTGATGCCGGGGTGCTTCTTCTTCACCGCGGCGTCGGCGGCCTTCACCAGCTCCGGCCAGTTGTTCTGGGCATCGACGGTGAGCCAGACGGTCAGCTCCTTGGCGTCCGCGCCCTTGTCGGAACCCCCGCCACCCTCGCCGCCGCACGCCGCGATGGAGACCATCATGCCCGCGATACCGATCGCGGCTGTCAGCTTGCGCTTCACGCCACCCTCCTCAGGGATCCCACAACCCCCTGGCTCCCGCAGTGAGCGTGGGGCCGGGCCTGGACCAATGGTGTAGACCAGTACGGGGAGCTTGGACCAGGCCAGCAGACCTGTCAAGGCTCCCGATAAAGCCCTGACCAGCCGTTATGCGACCTACATATGCAGGAACCTTTAAGTAAGAAGCCAACGAAAACCCGGGTGCACACGGCATACTGCGGGTAGACCACAGGGAATGGTGGACTAGACCAAAAGTGGCGCCGCCGGTATACAAGTGGGATCGTGTCGGCGGACCGAGCCGGGAAGGCGGAGCATGAGCACCGACGTCAGCAGTGCGGAGAACGAGAACGGGGTGCCCGTCCGTACCGCGCGCGTGCCCAAGTACTACCGCCTGAAGAAGCACCTGCTCGACATGACGGAAACCCAGGCGCCCGGCACACCGGTCCCGCCCGAGCGCACGCTGGCGGCGGAGTTCGACACCTCACGCACGACCGTGCGCCAGGCGTTGCAGGAACTGGTCGTCGAAGGCCGGCTGGAGCGCATCCAGGGCAAGGGCACGTTCGTCGCCAAGCCGAAGGTCTCGCAGGCGCTGCAACTGACCTCGTACACCGAGGACATGCGCGCCCAGGGCCTCGAACCCACGTCCCAGCTGCTGGACATCGGCTACATCACCGCCGACGACCGCCTGGCCGGGCTGCTCGACATCACGCCCGGCGGCCGCGTGCTGCGCATCGAGCGGCTGCGCATGGCCAACGGCGAGCCGATGGCCATCGAGACCACCCACCTGAGCGCCAAGCGCTTCCCCGCCCTGCGCCGCTCCCTGGTGAAGTACACGTCCCTGTACACCGCGCTGGCCGAGGTCTACGACGTCCGTCTCGCGGAGGCCGAGGAGACCATCGAGACGTCCCTGGCCACCCCGCGCGAGGCCGGCCTGCTCGGCACGGACGTCGGCCTGCCGATGCTGATGCTCTCGCGGCACTCGCTGGACCGGGACGGCCGGCCGGTGGAGTGGGTGCGGTCGGTGTACCGGGGCGACCGGTACAAGTTCGTGGCCCGGCTGAAGCGGCCGGCTGACTAGGGCCCGTCCGGCGGATCGGGCCGGCCGGCCCCGGCATTGAATCGCTGTAGCTACCCGCCGGGCAGGGAGCTGGGTGGAGCGGGTTGGACCCATCGATAAATGCCTCGACATCGGTCCCGGTGATCGGGGACGCTTCGCGCGATGACCAGAATCGACGACACGCCGCCCGCGTGGGACGAGCGCACCCAGCTCACCACGTTTCTCGACTACACACGTGACACCGCCCGTGCCAAGTGCGATGGCATCTCTGCGGAGAACGCTCGCAAGGCGCTCCTGCCGGCCTCACCGCTGATGACCATGAGCGGAGTGATCAACCACCTGCGCTGGGTCGAGTACTACTGGTTCCAGGTGGTCTTCCTCGGCGAGGAGGACCGGGGCCCCTGGACCGAGGAGGACCCCGACCGCGAGATGCGTATCGCCGTCGACTTCCCGCTGACGCAGTTGCTCGACGAATACGCCGAACAGAGCGCCCGCTACCGCGAACTGGTCGCCGGGAACGGATTGGACGACAAGGCCGAACGAGCCGTCCGCGACGGCCTCCACGTCGACCTGCGCTGGATCCTCCTCCACCTCACCGAGGAGACAGCCCGCCACAACGGCCACCTGGACATCCTGCGCGAGATGCTCGACGGCACGACCGGCGGCTAGCTCCGGCGGAGGTCATGGGCGGAGCCAGAGACGGATCGAGGCGACGGTGACGGTGCCGTGGAAGACGCAACCGCACGTGTCGAACCTCGTGGCCACGGCCCGGCAGTTCTTCGGCGCGTGATCGTTCGCTCGGCTTCGTTCCCTCGCTTGTGGATCGTCTTGTCCAAGCCGACAGGCCGGCCGCCCTTGCCACCGCGGCGTTGTCGGTTGTCCCGCTGGTTCTTCGGTTCGCAATAACCGTTGATGACCTTGCGGTGGGTGGTTGGCCCAACGGCCGACGTGCTGCCCGGACTTCGGCAGGTGGGGTTTCAGCCGGGCCCACTCCTCATCCGTTTGGTCTCCCCACCCCAGCCTCATGCCAACCGCCCCCAAACCGCGACGGTCACATGATCCGCCGGACAGGCCCTTCCGGCCCCGGGCAGGGGCTTCGCCGCCGGCCGAGGGCCTGCTGCCGGACCTGATTTCGGTTGGGTACCGCATTGCGGACGAGGGGTTCCGCTGTCGCCGCACCCTGACCTAGATTGCCTGCGCATTACACAGGTGATCACCAAGGGGACGGAGCCGCCTGATGTCGCAAGCCCCAGAAGTCAGCAGCAGAGGGCCGGTGTTGACGCCCTTGCGCGTCGTCATCGCCGTCTGCCTCATAGCGCCGTTCGTGGCCATGCTGTGGGTCGGCTCGTACGCGAAGACCGGCCCCGTCTTCATCGGGATCCCATTCTTCTACTGGTACCAGATGGCGTGGGTGCTCATCTCCACCGTCCTGACGATGATCGCCTACAAGCTGTGGCAGCGTGACCAGCGCGCCCGCTCGGCCGCGAAGGGCGGTGCTGCGCAGTGAAGGACGGCGTGAACGGCGTCGCACTCGGCGTCTTCATCTTCTTCTTCCTGGCCGTGACGGTCATGGGCTTCCTGGCCGCGCGCTGGCGCAAGGCCGAGAACGAGCACAGCCTCGACGAATGGGGCCTGGGCGGCCGCTCGTTCGGCACCTGGATCACGTGGTTCCTGCTCGGCGGCGACCTGTACACGGCGTACACCTTCGTCGCCGTCCCGGCCGCGATCTACGCGGCGGGCGCGGCCGGCTTCTTCGCGGTGCCGTACACGATCCTCGTGTATCCGCTGATCTTCACGTTCCTCCCCCGCCTGTGGTCGGTCTCCCACAAGCACGGGTACGTCACGACGTCCGACTTCGTGCGCGGCCGCTTCGGCTCGAAGGGCCTGTCGCTGGCGGTGGCGCTCACCGGCATCCTGGCGACGATGCCGTACATCGCGCTCCAGCTGGTCGGCATCCAGGCCGTGCTGGACGTGATGGGTGTCGGCGGCGGCGAGAACACCAACTGGTTCATCAAGGACCTGCCCCTGCTGATCGCGTTCGGCGTGCTGGCGGCGTACACGTACTCGTCGGGTCTGCGGGCCCCCGCGCTCATCGCGTTCGTGAAGGACACGCTGATCTACATCGTCATCGCGGTGGCGATCATCTACATCCCGATCAAGCTGGGCGGCTTCGACGACATCTTCGCCAAAGCCGGCGAAGCCTACAGCCAGACCAACCCGGCCACGGGCGCGCCGCGCGGTGCGCTGGTGCCGGCGGAGGCGGGCCAGTGGACGTACGCCACACTGGCGCTGGGCTCCGCCCTGGCCCTCTTCATGTACCCGCACTCGATCACGGCGACGCTGTCCTCGAAGAGCCGTGAGGTGATCCGCCGCAACACCACGATCCTGCCGCTGTACTCCCTGATGCTGGGCCTGCTCGCGCTGCTCGGGTTCATGGCGATCGCGGCCGGCATCAAGGTGCAGAACGGGCAGCTGGCCATTCCGCAGCTGTTCGAGACGATGTTCCCGGACTGGTTCGCGGGCGTGGCGTTCGCGGCGATCGGCATCGGCGCGCTGGTGCCCGCGGCCATCATGTCCATCGCGGCCGCGAACCTCTTCACCCGCAACATCTACAAGGACTTCATCAAGCCGGACGCCACACCGGCGCAGGAGACGAAGGTCTCCAAGCTGGTCTCCCTGCTGGTGAAGGTGGGCGCCCTGGCCTTCGTCCTCACCATGGACAAGACGGTCGCCATCAACTTCCAGCTCCTGGGCGGCATCTGGATCCTGCAGACCTTCCCGGCCCTGGTCGGCGGCCTGTTCACCCGCTGGTTCCACCGCTGGGCGCTGCTCGCGGGCTGGGCGGTCGGCATGATCTACGGCACGGTCGCCGCGTACGGTGTGGCCTCTCCGACCCAGAAGCACTTCGGCGGCTCCGCGAAGGAGATCCCCGGCATCGGGGAGATCGGCTACATCGGTCTCACGGCGTTCGTCCTGAACGTCGTCGTCACGGTCGTCCTGACCTTCGTCCTGAAGGCCGTGAAGGCCCCCGACGGCGTCGACGAGACCAGGCCGGAGGACTACACGGCGGACGCGGGCGATCCCGGGGTCCAGGTGGAGCTCCCGCCCGCCACCGCCGGTTCGGCCCACTGACGTCAGGGGCACGAGACAGCGCACACCAGCCGCAGCGGGCCACCGTGACCGACCGTCACGGTGGCCCGCTGTCGTGCGCGGTTCCCGCGGTCCCCATGCGGCTCCGGGACATCACTCTGCCGACCTACCAGTTGACGCTCTGAAACCAGTGCGACACAACATCTGGGGGTGCCATGCGCGCCCGGCACAAGATGTATGCTCATGCTCGCTGTCGCCGCAGGGGAATCCGGTGCGAATCCGGAACTGTCCCGCAACGGTGTACTTGTGCATGTTTCGTGCGCAGGAGTCAGTCCGAGGACCTGCCGACAGCGCACCCGGCCACCCGGCCGGTGTGCCTGACGTCCGGGCCTCGTGGAATGGGCCGGTGGACGCGACGCCGTGTGCGCTCGTGTGCTGCCCCCTGCCCTCGACGAGGCCCCGTGCCGAGCGAGGGAGAGCCCCACGTGACCATCGCGCCAGCCGAACCGGTCTCAGCCGCCGAAGAAGTGCAGGACGCTCCCGGAGCCGCGTTGCTGCGGACCCTGACCGAGCTGACCGCCGACCTCCCCGACACCGACCCCGGCCGGGTCGCCGCCGCCGCGCTGCGCGGCCGGTCCGCCCGGGCGGACGAGACGGAGTTGCGGGAGCTGGCGACGGAGGCCGCGGCCGGTCTGATCTCCGAGGACCCCGCTTACTCCCGGCTGGCCGCCCGGTTGCTGACCATCGGCATCCGCGACGAGGCCGCCTCGCAGGGCGTCACCTCCTTCAGCGATTCCGTCGCGGTCGGTCACCGCGAGGGCCTCATCGCCGACCGCACCGCCGAGTTCGTGCGGCTGCACGCCGCCCGGCTCGACGCGCTCATCGACACGGGCGCCGACGACCGCTTCGGCTACTTCGGCCTGCGCACCCTGCACAGCCGCTACCTGCTCCGGCACCCGATCACCCGCAAGGTCGTCGAGACGCCCCAGCACTTCATGCTGCGCGTCGCCGCCGGCCTGGCCGAGGACGACACCAGCCGCTCGGTGGACGAGGTCGCCGCGCTCTACACCCTCATGAGCCGCCTCGACTACCTCCCCTCCTCCCCCACCCTCTTCAACTCGGGCACCCGGCACCCGCAGATGTCGTCCTGCTACCTCCTCGACTCCCCCAAGGACGAGCTGGACTCCATCTACGACCGCTACCACCAGGTGGCCCGGTTGTCGAAGCACGCCGGCGGCATCGGACTGGCCTACTCCCGCATCCGCGCCCGCGGTTCGCTGATCCGCGGCACCAACGGGCACTCCAACGGCATCGTCCCGTTCCTGAAGACCCTCGACGCCTCGGTCGCCGCCGTGAACCAGGGAGGCCGCCGCAAGGGCGCCGCCGCCGTCTACCTGGAGACCTGGCACTGCGACATCGAGGAGTTCCTGGAGCTGCGCGACAACACCGGCGAGGACGCCCGCCGTACGCACAACCTGAACCTCGCGCACTGGGTGCCGGACGAGTTCATGCGGCGTGTGAACGCAGACGCGCAGTGGTCGCTGTTCTCCCCCTCGGACGTGCCCGAGCTGGTCGACCTGTGGGGCGAGGAGTTCGACGCCGCGTACCGGGCGGCCGAGGCGAAGGGCCTGGCGAAGAAGACGCTGCCGGCACGCGAGCTGTACGGCCGGATGATGCGTACCCTCGCGCAGACCGGCAACGGCTGGATGACCTTCAAGGACGCCGCCAACCGCACCGCCAACCAGACGGCCGAGCCGGGCCACGTCATCCACTCCTCCAACCTCTGCACGGAGATCCTGGAGGTGACCGACGACGGGGAGACGGCGGTCTGCAACCTGGGCTCGGTCAACCTCGGCGCCTTCGTGAGCGACGGGGACCTCGACTGGGAGCGCCTGGACGAGACCGTCCGCACGGCCGTGACCTTCCTCGACCGGGTCGTCGACATCAACTTCTACCCGACCGAGCAGGCGGGCCGCTCCAACGCCCGCTGGCGTCCGGTCGGCCTGGGCGCGATGGGGCTGCAGGACGTCTTCTTCAAGCTGCGCCTGCCCTTCGACTCGCCCGAGGCCAAGGCGCTGTCCACCCGCGTCGCCGAGCGCATCATGCTCGCCGCCTACGAGGCTTCGGCCGACCTCGCGGAGCGGAGCGGCCCGCTGCCGGCCTGGGAGAAGACCCGGACGGCCCGGGGCGTGCTGCATCCCGACCACTACGACGTGGAGCTGGCCTGGCCCGAGCGCTGGGCGGCCCTGCGCGAGCGGATCGCGACGACCGGCATGCGCAACTCCCTGCTCCTCGCCATCGCGCCCACGGCCACGATCGCCTCGATCGCGGGCGTGTACGAGTGCATCGAGCCGCAGGTGTCCAACCTGTTCAAGCGCGAGACACTGTCGGGTGAGTTCCTCCAGGTCAACTCCTACCTGGTGGACGAGCTGAAGCGGCTCGGCGTGTGGGACGCCCGCAGCAGGGAGGCCCTGCGCGAGGCCAACGGCTCGGTGCAGGACTTCGCCTGGATCCCCGAGGACGTCCGCGCCCTCTACCGCACGGCGTGGGAGATCCCGCAGCGCGGCCTGATCGACATGGCGGCGGCCAGGACCCCGTTCCTGGACCAGTCCCAGTCCTTGAACCTCTTCCTGGAGACGCCGACCATCGGCAAGCTCTCCTCGATGTACGCCTACGCCTGGAAGTCCGGGCTGAAGACGACCTACTACCTGCGCTCGCGCCCGGCGACCCGTATCGCCCGCGCCGCCCAGGCCACCGTCCCCGTGCAGGCCACCGCGGATCCCGAAGCGGTCGCCTGCTCGCTGGAAAACCCCGAGTCCTGCGAGGCCTGCCAGTAATGAGCACCCAGAACCTTCTCGACCCCGGCTTCGAGCTCACCCTGCGCCCCATGCGCTACCCGGACTTCTACGAGCGCTACCGGGACGCCATCAAGAACACCTGGACCGTGGAAGAGGTCGACCTCCACTCGGACGTCGCCGACCTCGCCAAGCTGTCCCCCGCGGAGCAGCACCTGATCGGCCGCCTGGTCGCCTTCTTCGCGACAGGTGACTCGATCGTCGCGAACAACCTGGTGCTGACGCTGTACAAGCACATCAACTCCCCCGAGGCGCGGCTGTATCTGAGCAGGCAGCTCTTCGAGGAGGCCGTGCACGTCCAGTTCTACCTGACCCTGCTCGACACCTATCTGCCCGACCCGGAGGACCGTGCGGCGGCCTTCGCCGCGGTGGAGAACATCCCGTCCATCCGCGAGAAGGCCTCGTTCTGCTTCAAGTGGATGGACTCGGTGGAGAAGATGGACCGGCTGGAGACCCGGTCCGACCGCCGGCGTTTCCTGCTCAACCTGATCTGCTTCGCCGCGTGCATCGAGGGCCTGTTCTTCTACGGCGCCTTCGCCTACGTGTACTGGTTCCGCAGCCGGGGCCTGCTCCACGGCCTGGCCACCGGCACCAACTGGGTGTTCCGCGACGAGACGATGCACATGTCCTTCGCCTTCGACGTGGTCGACACCGTCCGCAAGGAGGAGCCTGACCTGTTCGACGACCGGCTCCGGCAGGAGGTGACGGACATGCTCCGGGAGGCCGTCGAGGCGGAGCTGCAGTTCGCGCGTGACCTGTGCGGGGACGGCCTCCCGGGCATGAACACCGAGTCGATGCGGCAGTACCTGGAGTGCGTCGCCGACCAGCGGCTCACCCGCCTGGGCTTCGCCCCGGTGTACGGCTCCGAGAACCCCTTCTCCTTCATGGAGCTCCAGGGGGTTCAGGAGCTGACCAACTTCTTCGAGCGGCGGCCCTCCGCGTACCAGGTTGCGGTCGAGGGGACCGTCGACCTGGACGAGGACTTCTGAGCCGGTTCGCTCTCCCGGGCCTCCTGGGCCTGCCTGATCTGACGGTCGATGCGCCGCTCGCGCACCAGGCCGATCACGGACGGGAGGACCAGGAGGACCAGCATCCCGAGTACGAAGATCATTGCGATGAGTGTCTGCGTCTGGTTCGTGTCCATGGACACCACTGTCGCGCCGAATACTCCTTACCGTCAGTGGCAGTACTGCCGCAGACCCTCGAATTACTGCCAACGGCGAGGCACACTGGAACCATGCTGCAGAACGTGGCCGTCGCCCTGCTCGACGGCGTGAACCCCTTCGAACTCGGCGTGGTGTGCGAGGTCTTCGGCACCGACCGCAGTGACGACGGTCTGCCCGTGTACGACTTCGCCGTCGCCTCGGCCGAGGGCCCGGTCCTGCGCATGAACTCGGGCTTCTCGCTGCACGTCGAACACGGGCTGGAGCGGCTGGAGAGTGCCGATCTGATCGCCGTGCCGGCCGGGCAGAGCTATGCGTCCCGTGAGTTTCCGCCCGAGCTGCTGGACGCCCTGCGGCGCGGGGTGGACCGCGGCGCCCGGGTCCTCAGCGTCTGCTCCGGCGCTTTCGTGCTGGCCGCCGCCGGTCTGCTGGACGACCGCCGCTGCGCCGTGCACTGGAAGCACGCGACGGACCTCGCCCGTCAGTACCCGCGCGTGACCGTCGAGCCCGACGTGCTCTACGTCGACGAGGACCCGGTGATCACCTCCGCCGGCACGGCCGCCGGGATCGACGCCTGCCTGCATCTGGTGCGCAAGGAGCAGGGCAGCGAGGTCGCCAACAAGATCGCCCGGCGGATGGTGGTGCCGCCGCACCGCGACGGCGGCCAGGCCCAGTACATCGAGCGCCCGCTGCCGCACTCCGAGGCCGACACGATCGGCGAGGTCCTGGCCTGGATGGAACGGCACCTGGACGAGGAGGTCACCGTCGAGCAGCTGGCCGAGCGCGCCCACATGTCCCCGCGGACCTTCGCCCGCCGCTTCCAGCAGGAGACGGGCACGACTCCCTACCGCTGGATCCTGCGCCAGCGCGTGCTGCTGGCCCAGGGGCTGCTGGAGGCGACGGACGAGACCATGGACGCGATCGCCGGCCGAACAGGCTTCGGCAACGCGGCCGCACTGCGCCACCACTTCGTCCGGGCGGTCGGGACCACCCCGCACGCCTACCGGCGGACATTCAGGGGACCCGAGGCGGCCTGAGGCCAGGGGGCTCTCACCTCGCCACCGGCCGCACCCGCAGGTCGTACGGCCGGAGCGTGATCCCCACCCGTGTGTCGTCCCTCGACCCCGCCACCTGCTCGAAGCGGTACCTGGTCGCCAGCGCCGCCGTGATCAGCGTCAGCTGGGCCATCGAGAAGTGGTCGCTCGGGCACTTGCGGTTGCCCACGCTGAAGGGGCTCATGGCGTGCTTGGGGACGTCCTTGACCCGGTCCGGAAGCCAGCGGTCGGGGTCGAACTCCAGGTGCCGCTCATAGGACTCCGGGTCGCGCTGGATCGCGTACGGGCTGTAGACGATGTCCGCCCCGGACGGAATACGGTATCCGCCGAGTTCCGTGTCCCGTACCGCCCGGCGTGTGAGAATCCAGACGGCCGGACTCAAACGCATGGACTCGACGACGACATTGTTGGTGTGCCTGAGTCCTCGGACGTCTGCGAATGCCACCGGTCTCCCACCGGTGACGGCCCGCACTTCGTCCCGCACGCGGTCGGCGTGTTCCGGGTACTCCGCGAGCATATGCAACAGCCACATGATCGTGGAGGCGATGGTTTCGCTGCCGGGGGTGAGGATCGCGACGACCTGATCATGAATCTCCTGTTCTCCGATCGGGTCACCGTTCTCGTCCTTCGCCTCCAGCAATGCCGTCAGCAAATCGTCCGGCTTTTGACCGGATGCCCGGCGCTCGGCGACGATCTCGTCGACCAGGAGATGCAAATCGGCCAATGCCCGGTTGAATTCGCGGTTGGCCGGGAACGGCAGGCTGTAGAGCGGCCCGAGCGGGACCACCATCCGCCGGTACATCCCGCGGAAGACGGTGGCGAGGGCGACGCACAGCCGCTCCGCCCGCTCGTCCATGAAGTCGCCGCGCAGCAGGCAGCGCGCCGCGATGCGCACGGCCACCCGGAAGGACTCGGAGGTGCAGTCGATCGTCTCACCAGGCTTCCAGCGCTCGGTGAGCGCGTGCGCCTCCTCCTCCATGATCGGGCCGTAGGCGGGGATGGCGTCGAGCCGGAAGGCGGGCTGGATGGTGCGCCGCTGGCGCCGGTGCCGCGGGCCGTTGGCCGTGGCCACGCCCTCCTTGCCGAGCAGGCCCTCCAGGGACTCCCACAGCGGCCCGGCGATGATGAAGTCGTTGCTCAGCGCCAGGGCGCCGGTCAGGTCCGGGGTGGTGACCGCGTACACCGTCTTCGGCCCGAGCTTCAGACGGACGACATCGCCGTGCTCGCGCAGCCGGGACATGAACGCCAGCGGGTCGCGCGCCAGCTTCCAGCCGTGACCGAGCACGGGGACCCCGCCGCCCGCCCGGGGCGGTTCCCGCAGCTCCACCGCCGGCGGGGTCTCGGGCTTCACAGACTCGACGGTCATTTCTCACCTGCCGCTTCGTTGTTGACGTACGGGGGCGTGGACCGGTCGTCCCAGCTGTCGACCATGTACCGGCCGGACTCGTGGTGGAACCAGTAGACGGAACTGAACCAGTTCCGCATATTGCTCAGACAGGCCCGCACGGCGGTGTTCAGTTCCTTTCCCCGCACGGTGCCGTCGGCGAGGTCTTCGGCGAACCGTAAGGCTTCCCGCTCGGCATCGATGAAATCAGTGATGCTTTTCTCGACGCGGCCCCTCACGTCCACGACCGCCTGTTCCAGTGTCAGCCCCTCATGGGTGATGAGACTGATTCCGAGATTGTGCACCTCGTCGCCCGCTATCTCCTTCGGGAGCGAGCACAGATCGTTGTACCAGGCGGCGAATTCCTGGCTCAGCAACGCCGCCCGCCGATATGCCGGGTGTTTCCGAACGGCCTCGGGAAGTTCACAGCCCGCGGTCGGCTCCAGCAGGTCCGTCCATATCCAGTGCGCGAAGGTGAGTCGGCGCAAACGGAGGTATTCCTCGACGGTCGGCACGATTCCCCGGGTGCGATTGTGGAACTCCTGGTCGTACGCGTCGATCACCGCGTGGAAGTGCCGGGCGAACCGGAGGTTCCACGTCTGGGGCAGGAAGCCGTACAGCCGTAGCACGCTGTCCGCGAATCCGGCGACCAGCGGGTCCCCGTGGTGCAGGTGCTCCCCCGGGGAGTCGAGGGCCGAGTGCAGCCGGTTCCGCAGCAGCCGCCAGGCGGCGGGACGGCCGTGCACGATGTCGCGGTCGTGACGGTCGTCCCAGACGAAGAACCATGCGCTGTAGTCGGCGATCGCCTGCATGACCTCATCGGAGGCGCCGATGTAGTACCCGGCCATGAGGTCGGTGTAGCAAAGACCGTCGGCATATTCCTCCACCTTGTCCGCGGGCATGAGCCGCATTTCGAGCAGCCAGGCCCGGGTCTTCTCCTGGCACTTCGGCCAATACGGGTGGAGTTGCCGGGGAAACGCCGCCTCGATCACCGGGAGGGAGAGCGACGGTGGAACTGCGATCGTGGCCGGTGCCGGTGTGGTGCCGTGTGACAAAGCATGCACGAACTAACCCCTCTCAGCCGCCAGTTGGCGCGGGCGCCCCTCCCTTCGTGCCGGGCGTGCGCCGTTGCATACCCCGCTCATCCCATTCAGCACTACAACTGACCGGTCTGGGAACGTATTTGCTTCATTCGCTACCCCACAGTGCGGGGAACCTCCCGCTGTGTGACTGCCGGCGGATCACAGGAGAAGCAGAAGCGATCGAACAGGCGACGGACAGGCGAACGGCACAGACGAACGGCGCCTGTTCGGGGTGGGAAACCCGAACAGGCGCCGTGCGCCTGGTGAGGCTGAGATCTCAGTCGTTGGCCACCACGGGGTAGCGGGGCTCGTTCTCGGCCATCTGCCGCAGCGCGTCCTTGCGCTCGCGCTTGGAGAGCCGGTCGATGTACAGGTAGCCGTACAGGTGGTCCGTCTCGTGCTGCAAACACCGTGCGAAGTATCCGGTGCCGCGCACCTTGATCGGGTTGCCCTTCTCGTCCTGCCCGGTCACCTCGGCGTAGTCGGGCCGGGCGAGCGGCGCGTACGCGGTGGGCACCGACAGGCAGCCCTCGTTGCTGTCGTCCAGGCGGCGCTTGTCTGCGGGCAGTTCGACGAGCTTGGGGTTGCAGACCACGCCGGTGTGCCGGACGCCCTCGTCGTCCGGGCAGTCGTAGACGAAGACCTTCGCGTCGACCCCGATCTGGTTCGCGGCAAGGCCCACGCCCTCGGCGGTCCGCTGGCTGGCGAACATGTCCGCGACGAGCTGCTGGAAGTCGTCACCGAAGTCGGTGACGTCCTTGCACTCCTTGTGCAGCACCGGGTTCCCGACCACGGTGATCGGCCGCGAGGTCCCCCGCTCCCGCCAAGCCGCCTCGCGCTCCTCGCAGTCCTCCGTGTCGATCACGTACCCCTCGTCATCGACGGGGAGCACGCCCGAGCGCTGCTGATCGGTGTCCTGCTGAGCCATGACGTTACGTACGCCTTCCTGAACCTAACCGGGCTGAGATGCTGATACAGGGTACGGGGCAGGCGCCCCTTCCGGAGCGCGGAGAACTACGCGACAAGCCCCACGCCGCCGCAGCGACACGACGGCCTCAGCACACTTCTTCCAAATCCCGCCAATCCCGAGAATCAGGACTGTCGGCCACCCACCCGTCCAGCAGCCCTCGAACCAGCGAAGCCGGCGCAGCCAACCCGCACTCCCGCTCCGGCACCCACAGCTGCCCGTCCGTGCGGTGCCCCAGCGGCCCGGGGTGCCCGGGCTCACTGTGATCGTGCGGATCGAGATGCTCCCCGTCGCCCTCGTCGGACGGCATGCGGGACTCCGAGCACATCCGGCACAGCAGCCGCACCGAAGAAGACCAGTCCTCCGCGGCGAACCCGGCGTCCCCGGCGAGCTGCTCCAGCGCGTCCCGGTCCGCCTCCGTCGCGGCCTCCAGCAGCACCACCCACGTCGGCACGGGCGACGGCGCCCACAGCTCGATCTCGTCGAACACCGGATACGTGTGCCCGGCGGCCGTGGTCCGCTCCCCGTGCGGCACACCGTCGTGCAGGACGACCTCGCCCCAGCGGCGTCCGGACGAGGGCAGCGGAATGGACAGCACCTCGATCCGGGCGGGATCCAGCCGCCGTCCCCACACGACCTCGGCCTCCCCTTCCGGGGACAGCCTTACGGCCGCGCTGCCGAGGTCCATGCCGACGGGCTCACCGGAGTCGTTGGCCGCCCCCGGCACCCGCAGCCCGTAGGCCTGCCAGGCGCGCCGGGCCAGCGGCCAGTCCTGGAGCGCGGTCGCGGCGATGCCCACGTTCCACCAGTCGGGCGCGCCGGCGTCCCGGTCGAGCAGCGCCACGGCCCGCAGTCCGGCCGCCCGCGCCTGCTCCCAGTCGTGCCGGAACTTGTGCAGCAGCGCGAGGTTGAACCAGGACTCGGAAAGCCAGGGCTCCAGATCGGCGGCACGTGTCAGCAGCGCGCCTGCGTCCTCGTACCGGCCGTCGCCGATGAGGGTGAACGCCCGGTCTGTGGCCTGCCGCCAGGAGGCGGAGGGCCGGTGCCGTCCCTTGCCGAAGATCCTCACGATTCCCGCCTGCCAGTTCCGTGCGGTGGGCTGGCCGTAGCTGTGTTTCGAGCCCCCGGACACCTTCTCCTTCGCATCCAACCACGTACGGCCTCGAGGGCGCTCATTACCCATGGGTTACCCAGTCACGGGCAGGGTCAGACTGCTCCTTGCCAGTACCCGGGCCAGTGATTCCACCACCTCCGGGGCGTACGTCCCGGAGGTGGCGAGCCGGAGTTCCTCCAGCGCCGTCAGCGGCCCGCCGGGCCCTCCTTCCCGGGACTTCTCCTCGTACGCGTTCACGGCCCGGACGATTCGCGCGGCGAGCGGCTGCTCGGTGTAGGGGTCGGCCTGCCGCTCCACGACCACGGCCACCCCTTCGTCGACGCCCGTCTGCCGTACGACGGCCCCCCCGAGCAGCGCGATCCGCCGCTGCTCGGCGGCGGGCAGCGCGGCGGTGGCGCCCGCCGGCACCGGGTCGACGAGGCTCAGCTGGCCGATGTCGTGCATGAGGGCGGCGTACTCCAGCACGTCCAGCTCGGGTTCGGTCATCCCCAGGTCCCGCCCCACGGCCTGGCTGAGCGCGGCGACGCGCCGGGCATGCCCGGCCGGGGTGTACCCGGCGACCTCGGTGGCCCGGGCGAGGGAGGCGATGGTTTGCCGGTAGGTCGCCCGGACCGCGGCGTAACGCCGGAACGACATCTGGGCGAGCAGCAGCGGCACGGAGAAGACGGGCAGCGCCCACAGCCCCACGACGGCGACCGCCAGCGCCATCACCGCCCCCGTGGCGATGACCGCGGACCCGATGCCGCAGACGCCCCGCAACTCGTCCCGCAGCACCGGTCCGAAGGGCCAGCCGGTGCGGGTGTGGGCCAGGGCGGCGGCGAGCACCGCGTCGCACAGCGCGGTCAGGGACAGCAGGGCGAGCAGCAGCAGCGCATAGGCGGGGCCGCCCCAGTCATCGAACATGCCCCGGTTGTAGGGGGGCTGGAAGCACACGGAGACGAAGCCGGTGGTGAGCACACGGCGCGCCAGGTGGTCGAGCGTGGGCCCCTGCCCGCGAGCGATGTGCGGCACGCTGCCGAGCAGTGAGGCGGCCAGCACGACGGCGACGACCTGGGCCGGGCCGTGGTGCGTGGCCCGCCCACCGGCTTCCCCGAGCAGCGCGTAGGACAGGGCCGCGGCGGCGCCGAGCGGTGCCGGCTCGCGCACCTGCGCGCCGTTGCGGCGGGTGAGCTCGCCGACGGTGACGAGGACGCCGAAGGCGAGGGCGACCCGGCGTTCCTCCAGCCCCTGGTGGAGGGTGGCGGCGAGGGAGGCGGCGGCGAGGAGGGCGGCGCAGGCGTGGACGAGGGTGAGGAGCGGTGGCGGCCGGTCCGCGCTCACCGGTGTGCCCCCGGGCGGCTGGACAGGGGCGCGCCGGGCGGGGGCACCCGGGCCGGGCGGGTCTCCTCGTCGTCGGCGGTCACGGCAGGGTGCCATCCCTGGCGCCCGACGGCCTCGACGAGGGCCGTGACCATCACCGGGTCGAACTGGCTGCCCGCGCACCGCTCCAGCTCCGCCAAGGCCACGGAGACGGGCCGGGCCCTGCTGTAGCTCCGGGTGGAGGTCATGGCGTCGAAGGCGTCCGCCACCGCCACGACCCGTGCGGACTCGGGAATCTGACAACCCACCAGACCGTAGGGGTAGCCGCTGCCGTCCAGTCGCTCGTGGTGGTGCAGCACGGCGGCGCGGGCCTCGCCGAGGAAGCCGATGCCGCGCACCATCTCGTGCCCGTACTCGGGGTGCAGTTCGATCACCCGCCGCTCCTCGGGCGTCAGCGGCCCGTCCTTCCTGAGCAGCCGGGTGGGCACGCCCAGTTTCCCCACGTCGTGCAGGATCCCGGCGAAGCGGAGCACCTCGACGCGTTCGTCGTCCATGCCCAGCTCACGCGCGATCATCAGGGAGGCCTGGCCGACACGCTCGCTGTGCCCGCGGGTGTACCCGTCCTTGATGTCGACGGCCTGGACCAGCGCCCGGATGGTCGCCTGGTGGGCGGCACGTTCCCGGTGGTACTGCGCGAACGACCACCACGAGACGCACATGGGCAGCAGCACGAGCAGCGCGGCGACGGGACCGTACGGGCTGCGCCACAGGACGGCCATCATCAGCCCGGCGAGGCCGTGTACGGCGATCGGCGCGAGGGAGCGCGCCACCAGTCCTCGCCAGGCCCGCCGCACCGGAACCCGCTCCGCCACGGCCAGGATGCCGCCGTCCAGCAACGCCAGCACCAGGCAGAACATCAGCACGGCCGCCCCGGCGGGCCCGAGGGCGTAGGGGACGTCGCCCGCGACGACCGCGTCGCGCCCGCCGAGCAGCCGGTGCGTCGTGGCCGCGGCCCACACTCCCAGGACGAGCTGGGCGGCCCGCCATGTGCGCCGCAGCACCACGGGCCGCTGCTCGACCTGCGAGAGCAGCGCCCCGGGGACGGCCACCAGCGCGGCGGCGGGTGCCGGCAGCAGGAAGGCACCGGCGAGCAGCACGGGGTAGAACGTCCCGGCCGGATGGGAGAGCCCGACGAACCTCGACCGGGCGACGCGCTCGCAGCCGGCGTACAGCGCGGCGAGCAGCGCGACCGCCCCCCAAGGCGTGCGGACGCCCGGCGGCGGCAGCAGGCAGAGCAGCGCGGCCACGGCGACACAGGCGATGTAGACACGGGCCCGTGCCGGTACCGCTTCCATGATCCCCTCCCCGGCCATGTCCGTCAGGCCCGGAGCCTAGGGCGGCGGCAGGGGGGTCCGCGGGCGGACAGCCCGCGGTTAGCACGTTCGAGTGACGCGTTCGAAGGGACTACCCACGCGGAGGGTGGGTAGTTGAAAAGCGCAGGAGTGTCAGGACTCCTGGGGCGCGGTGGGCGAGACCGTCACGTCCTGGTCGGGGACGGCCTGGCCGGAGCGGATCAGCTCGATCCGCCCCATGACCTTGTCCCGCAGGTCGCCCGGCACGTCGTCATGCCCGCAGCAGCGCTTGACGAGCTTCTTCACGGCCTGCTCGAGCCCGTACTTCTCGAGGCAGGGCGAGCACTCCTCGAAGTGGTGCTCGAACTTCACGCAGTCCGAGTCCGGCATCTCACGGTCGAGGAACTCGTAGAGATGATCGAGGATTTCGCTGCAATCCGTCTCGTGCGGCTCTCCGCAGCTCATGACCCCGAGCCTTTCGCTTCGTTCGACTCTCCGGCACCGGCCGGAACCATCCCGCGCTCACGGGCGTAGTCCTCCAGCATGCCGCGCAGCTGACGGCGGCCCCGGTGCAGCCGGGACATCACCGTACCGATGGGTGTCCCCATGATGTCGGCGATCTCCTTGTAGGCAAACCCCTCGACGTCCGCGAGGTACACGGCGATGCGGAACTCCTCGGGTATGGCCTGGAGCGCCTGCTTCACGTCCGAGTCGGGCAGGTGGTCGAGCGCCTGCGACTCCGCGGAACGCAAGCCCGTCGACATGTGCGACTCGGCACGGGCGAGCTGCCAGTCCTCGATCTCCTCGGCCGCGGAGCGCTGAGGTTCACGCTGCTTCTTGCGGTACGAGTTGATGAAGGTGTTGGTGAGGATCCGGTACAGCCACGCCTTGAGGTTGGTGCCCTCGCGGAACTGGTGGAAGGACGCGTAAGCCTTGGCGTACGTCTCCTGCACCAGGTCCTCGGCGTCGGCCGGGTTGCGCGTCATGCGCAGCGCGGCCGAGTACATCTGGTCGAGGAACTCGAGCGCGTCCCGCTCGAAGCGCGCACTGCGCTCCGCGGCCGTCTCCGCGCCCGTGCCGCCCTGGCCCTCGGGCTGCTCCGCCTGGCCGTTTTCGGTCCCTGCGTCGGTCCCAGTGACCGGACCCACCTCCTCGAGTGTTCTCGTGAGACCGATACCGGTCTCACCCGAATCGGAGGATAGACGACGATCCGGTCCGCCCGCCGCCCGAACAGGGGCGGTCTTGGCCGCGTGCAGCACCGTCCAGTCCAGGTCGGCGCGGCTGCTGCGGGTCGGGCAGATGGTCGAACCCATGCGGCGGACTTCCTCTCCTACGACGTCGGTGCTGGTCTCCAGCACGTACGCCCCGCACAACAGTGACCGCCGCCCCGGCATTCCCGAAGCTTTACCCGAGTGACCCGGCCCACCGCACCACCGCGTCCGTGATGAGGGCCACGGCCGCGTCCTGCGAGATCTCCGCACGCTTCGGCACGGCGAAGCCGTGATCTCCGTACGGGATCTCCACGAGTTCGTACCCACCCTCGGGGAACTCCTCCGGCTTGCCGAACGGGTCGTTGCCGCCCTGCACGACCAGGGTCGGCACCCCGGAGCCCAGCAACTCGTCGGCGCGGGACTTCTCCGGCTTGCCCGGCGGATGGAGCGGGAAGCTGAGCGCGAGCACGGCGTGGGCCCCCAGCTCGGTGGCGGTACGGCAGGCGACCCGGGCCCCGGCGCTGCGCCCGCCGGCGACGACCGGCAGCCCGGGAGCGGCCAGCGCGGGCCAGATGCCGCGCCAGCCGGCGTCCAGGGTCTTGGGGGCGGGCGCCAGCTTCTTCCCGGCCACCCGCCAGGGCTGCTCCACCCGGGCCACGGTCACACCGTGCGCGGGGAGGACCTCGGCCAGGGCTTTCAGGTCACGGGCCTCGATGCCGCCGCCCGCGCCGTGGCTGACCGCGAGGACGAGCCGGGCCTTTCTGGCCCGGTGCCAGGTGATGCGGGCGGTTCCGGCCTCGGTCTCGACGGTCCCGGTCGTCTCACCGGTCGCCTTCGTCACGTTCGTCACGTCAGAAGAGTGTGCCCTCTTCCGGTCCTTCCAGCTCCTTCAGCAGCTCCGGCCCGTTGTTGCGGACGTTGCTGACGGCCGTGGTGACCGGGTAGGCGCGCATCAGCCCGGCGGGCGGCGGGGCGAGCAGTTCGCGCAGCTCGTCGGCGTCCGTGCGGGACGGGTCCAGCCAGGCGTCCCAGCGGTCGGGTGTCAGCATCAGCGGCATCCGCGGGTGGATGTCGGCCAGTGCCCGCGGGCCCTCGGCCGGGGACACCGCGAGCGGGCTCTGCTCGGCCTCCGTGGTGATGACCGAGCACGTCACCCACCAGGACCGCGGGTGGTCGTCCGGCAGCGTCTTGTCCCGCCAGAACTCGTACAGCCCGGCCATGGCGAAGACCGACCCGTCCGCCGGCGTCACGAAGTACGGCTGCTTGCGGGGCCGCTTCTTCTTGCCCTCGACCTCCAGCTCGCGCTCCTGGCTGCCGGTGACCCACTCGTAGTAGCCGTCGGCGGGCAGGACGCAGCGCCGGGAGGTGAAGGCCCGGCGGTAGGACGGCTTCTCGTGGACGGTCTCCGCTCGGGCGTTGATCATCCGGGCGCCCCCCTCGGGGGTCTTCGACCAGGAGGGGACGAGTCCCCACTTCAGCGTGCGCAGCTGCCGAACCGGCCGCGGGTCGTCCGCGTCTTTCAGGGGGCGGTCGAGGACGGCGTAGACCTCTTTGGTGGGCGCCACGTTGTAGTCCGGCTCGAGGGTCTCCTCGGGCTCCCACTTCTCGACCTCAAAGATTCCTGCGAGATCCTCTGGCCTACGACTCGCTGCATACCGTCCGCACATACGTGCCACACTGCCAGATTCCGTACGACCACAGGGAGCCAACGCCACACATGGACAGCACCGCAATCGCCTCGCTCCCCTCCCTCTGGGACGAGGTGTCCGGCACGCAGCCCGACCCCGATCTGTGGGTGGTGATCGCGACCCTGGGCGCCGCGCTCGCCGTGGTGATCCCGCACGGCCTGTGGCGCATCTCCCGCAACGCCATCACCATCGCCCACGAAGGCGGCCACGGGCTCGTGGCCCTGCTCACCGGCCGCACCCTCACCGGCATACGACTGCACTCGGACACCAGCGGCCTGACCGTCAGCCGCGGCAAGCCGCACGGCATCGGCATGATCCTCACCGCCGCCGCCGGCTACACCGCCCCGCCCCTGCTGGGCCTCGGCGGCGCCGCCCTGCTCGGCTCCGGCCGCATCACGCTCCTGCTGTGGCTGGCGACGGCCCTGCTGCTCGCCATGCTGGTGATGATCCGCAACGCCTACGGCGCCCTGACCATGCTCGTCACCGGTGGTCTGTTCGTGGTGGTGTCCTGGCTGGCCGGTCCGCAGGTGCAGGCGGCGTTCGCTTACGCGGTGGTGTGGTTCCTGCTGCTCGGCGGGGTCCGCCCGGCCTTCGAACTCCAGGCGAAGCGGGCCCGGGGCGGGGCCGGCGACTCGGACGCGGACCAGTTGTCGCGGTTGACGCACGTACCGGCGGCGCTGTGGTTCTTCCTGTTCCACGCGGTGTCGCTGTGCTCGCTGCTCGGTGGCGGCCGCTGGCTCCTGGGTCTGTGACAGCCGGCCCGAGGGGTGCGGGGCCTCCCTCTTGAGCGGCTGCGCGCTCGCGGCGCCACCGGCCCCGACGGCGCCGCACCCGGACCACGGCCTGCTTATAAAGTAAAGGCATGGCCCCGAACACCGCAGACACCGCCCTCTGGCCCGCCCCGCACGCGAGCGGAGCCGTCGACGCGACGGTCCACGTGCCCGGGTCCAAGTCCGTCACCAACCGCGCCCTGGTCCTCGCCTCGCTTGCCTCCGAGCCCGGCTGGCTGCGCCGGCCCCTGCGCTCCCGCGACACCCTGCTGATGGCCGGGGCGCTGCGCGCGATGGGCATCGAGATCGAGGAAGGCGTGGGCCCCGACGGCACCGGCGAGGCCTGGCGGGTGCTCCCCACGGACCTGCGCGGCCCGGCCCGGATCGACGTCGGCAACGCCGGCACGGTGATGCGGTTCCTGCCGCCGGTCGCCGCGCTGGCCGACGGCTCCGTCCGGTTCGACGGCGATCCTCGTTCCTACGAGCGACCGCTGAACGGCGTCATCGACGCGCTGCGTCAGCTCGGCGCCCGCATCGACGACGACGGTCGCGGCGCGTTGCCGATGACCGTGCACGGCAGCGGCGCCCTGGACGGCGGCACGGTCGCCGTCGACGCCTCCTCCTCCTCGCAGTTCGTGAGCGCCCTGCTGCTGTCCGGCCCGCGCTTCAACCAGGGCGTCGAGGTCCGCCACACCGGCGCCACGCTGCCGTCCATGCCGCACATCCGCATGACCGTCGACATGCTGCGCGCGGTCGGCGCCCAGGTGGACACGCCCGAGTCGGGCGGCGAACCGAACGTCTGGCGGGTCTCGCCGGGTGCCCTGCTCGGCCGGGACCTGGTCATCGAGCCGGACCTTTCGAACGCCCAGCCGTTCCTGGCGGCGGCGCTGGTGACCGGCGGCAAGGTCGTCGTCCCGGACTGGCCCTCCCGCACCACGCAGCCCGGTGACCGGCTGCGCGAGATCTTCACCGAGATGGGCGGCTCCTGCGAACTGACGGAGTACGGTCTGACGTTCACCGGCTCCGGCTCGGTGCACGGCATCGACGTCGACCTGAGCGAGGTCGGCGAGCTGACGCCGGGTATCGCCGCGGTGGCGGCCCTCGCGGACTCCCCGTCGACCCTGCGCGGCGTGGCACACCTGCGGCTGCACGAGACGGACCGGCTGGCCGCGCTGACGAAGGAGATCAACGAACTCGGCGGCGACGTCACGGAGACCGCCGACGGTCTGCACATCCGCCCTCGCCGGCTGCACGGCGGGATCTTCCACACCTACGACGACCACCGCATGGCCACGGCCGGCGCGATCATCGGCCTCGCGGTCGAGGGTGTGCAGATCGAGAACGTGGCGACGACGGCCAAGACCTTGCCGGACTTCCCCGACCTGTGGACCGGGATGCTCGGGGCGTAGGACGCGGGGATCACGTCATGCGCCGCTATGGCAAGCACACCGACGAGGACGACATCCGCACCCGTCCCGGCCGCCGCAACACCCGGCCCCGGACGAACCTCCGCCCCAAGCACGAGGACGCCGCCGAGGGCCTCGTCCTCACCGTCGACCGGGGCCGCCTGACCTGCCTCGTCGAGGACCGCGTGGTCATGGCGATGAAGGCCCGTGAGCTGGGCCGCAAGGCGGCCGTGGTCGGCGACCGGGTGGCTCTCGTGGGTGACATGTCGGGCAAGAAGGACACGCTCGCGCGGATCGTGCGCATCGAGGAGCGGACCTCGGTCCTGCGCCGCACCGCGGACGACGACGACCCGTACGAGCGCGTGATCGTCGCCAACGCCGACCAGCTGGCGATCGTCACCGCCCTGGCCGACCCGGAGCCCCGCCCCCGGCTGATCGACCGCTGCCTGGTCGCGGCCTACGCCGGCGGCCTGGCCCCCCTGCTGGTCCTGACCAAGTCGGACCTCGCCCCGCCCGACAAGCTCCTGGAGCTGTACGGCCACCTCGACATCCCGCATGTCGTCACCAGCCGCGAGGAACTGCAGAACGGCAGCGCCGTCGCCCGTGTGCGCGAACAGCTCGACGGGAAGATCACGGCGTGCGTCGGTCACTCCGGTGTCGGCAAGACGACCCTGGTCAACGCACTCGTCCCGGAGGAACGACGCCGTACGACGGGACACGTGAACGCGGTGACGGGCCGGGGCCGGCACACCACCACCTCGGCCCTGGCGCTGCCGCTGTCGGGCGGTGACGGCTGGGTGATCGACACCCCGGGCCTGCGGTCCTTCGGACTGCACCACGTGGATCCGTCCCAGGTGATCCACGCCTTCCCCGATCTGGAGCCGGGCACCGAGGGCTGCCCGCGCGCGTGCAGCCACGACGAGCAGGACTGCGCGCTGGACGCGTGGGTGGCCGCCGGGCACGCGGATCCGGCGCGCCTGTACTCGCTGCGGCGACTGCTGGCCACGCGGGAGCGGACGGAAGGCGACTGACCTCCGCGTTGTTTGTCCTGGCGCGCGGACGGTAAGTGCATAATCGCACCCAAGCCGGATGCGGGCCCGGCCGAGCCGGACGAGCGTCAGATCGGTGTGCCCGCGGTGAAACTGACGAAGCGGTCACTGAACGTGGGATACGGGAGGACGACTCATGGCGTGGCTGCTGGTCATCGTGGCCGGGTTGCTCGAGACCGGCTTCGCGGTGTGTCTGAAGCTCTCGCACGGCTTCACCCGTCTGTGGCCCACGATCGCGTTCTGCGTCTTCGCGCTCGGCAGCTTCGGGCTGCTGACGCTCGCGCTGAGAAAACTCGACGTGGGCCCCGCGTACGCGGTGTGGACCGGCATCGGGGCGGCGGGGACGGCGATCTACGGCATGGTCTTCCTGGGTGACCTGGTGTCTACGCTGAAGCTCGTGTCGATCACTCTCGTCATCATCGGCGTGATCGGGCTCCAGTTGTCGGGGTCGGCGCACTGACCCCCTGTCAGCCCGGCTGCCGCTGAAGGGCGCCGCGGACCAGTTCGGCCACACCGCCCTCGCCCGGTGGTGCAGCCACGCAGGACAGGGCGAGCCGCACGGCGAGTTCACAGGTGCGGGCCAGGTCGGCGGTGTCGGACTTGGGCGTGCCGGGTCCGGCCAGGACGGTGACCGCCCGGTCGCGCACCAGGGCGACGAAGTCGCCGGGTGAGGGCAGCGGCCCGTCGGCGCGGCGCTGGGCCGGTACGGCGGAGGCGGATGCCACGGACAGCAGGGCGGGAGCGGGCAGCCGCTCACTCCAGCAGCCGGTGAGCAGGGCGCGCACGAGGAGGTTGTCCCGGGCCGCGGAGGTGGTCCACTCGGCGGTGGCGGTGAGACACTCGCGGGGATCGCTGTACCCGGCGAGAGCGCGTTCCACCCCGGCGAGATATCCGTCGGCCTCTCGCCGCACGAGCGCCCGGGCGAGGCCGTCCTTACTGCCGAACTCGTTGTAGAGCGTCTGCCGGGACACTCCGGCCGCCGCGGCCACGTCGACCATCCGTACGGCGGACCACGACCGGCGCGCCAGCGCCGTGTACGCCGCGTCCAGTAGAGATTCCCGCGCTGCAGGCATCATCGCCTCCCCTTGGGGCGAGCGGCTCTGCGCCCAGATTTGACGCGCGCGGCACCGCTGTCAAGGGTTCGCGAGTGGGCGCGGGGGCGTGTTTTCGGCCTTGTCGCGCGGCCCTGTTGACCCATGCACCGTGCCTCGCCCGTGTCTGCGGACCGGCCACGCACTCCGGCGGGATGCCGGTGTACGCCGCCCCGGGGTGGGGCGCCGGCGGGGCCCGCGTGGTCACGGCGGGATGCCGGGCTGGTTCCAGCCGATCGCCGAGGACCAGCGCGTCGAGCGGGACGAAGAGCAGCAACCGTTGATCGGTGTGAGCAGCAGGTTCAGCGGGAGAGGTGCAGCGCCGGGCGTGCTGGAGTCGCGGCGCGGCATGGTGTGGCCGAGTCGCACGGCGAGGGCGAGGGAGTTCATCGGGTGGTCGCCTTGGGCCGGTGGGGCTTGCCCGGCTGGTCGGTGCTGCCGGTCAGGGCGAAGAACACGTCGTCGAGGTCGGGGGCGTGGACGGTCAGTCCGCCCGCTTCGATGCCGGCGGTGCCGAGCCGGTCGAGGAGGGGGCGCAGCGCGCCCTGGCTGCCGTCGCTGGGGATCTGCAGGCCGAGCATGTCGTCGTGCGGGTGACCTCGCGCTAGGTCGCGGCGGCCTGCGGGTCGGGGTGAGGGCATGGCCGCCGACGGGGATCTCGCGCTTGCGGGGCCCGGGGAGACCAGGGAGGAAAAGATCTTGACGATGGTGGTCTTCCCGGCGCGTTCGGGCCGAGCGGGCAGAAGTTCGTTCCGTCCGGGACGGCCAGGTGGACGCCGTCCCGGACGGTCTTGTCGCTGCAGGACTTCCGCAGCCGGTTCGCCGTGATGGCCAGGTCGCTCACGCCAGGCCCGAGACGGTGCCGGGCGGCACCGCCGAGCGGGCCCGGATCATCGGCCCTCGCGGCCCCGGCGCCGGAGCCGCACCCTTCCCCCACCCTCACCAACCCCCTGTAGCCCCACCCCCACCTCGGCAGATAGGTTCGTTGCATGCCCGACTACCTCGACGATCTGCGTCTCGCCCACGTCCTCGCCGACGCCGCCGACGCCGCGACGACGGACCGGTTCAAGGCCCTCGACCTCAAGGTCGAGACCAAACCGGACATGACCCCGGTGAGTGAGGCGGACAAGGCCGCGGAGGAACTCATCCGCGGCCAGCTCCAGCGTGCCCGCCCCAGGGACGCGATCCTCGGCGAGGAATACGGAGTGGAGGGCACCGGCCCCCGCCGCTGGGTGATCGACCCGATCGACGGCACCAAGAACTACGTGCGGGGCGTCCCCGTCTGGGCCACGCTCATCTCGCTCATGGAGGCCGGCGAAGGCGGCTTCCAGCCCGTGGTCGGCGTCGTCTCCGCCCCCGCCCTGGGCCGCCGCTGGTGGGCCGCCAAGGGCCACGGCGCGTTCTCCGGCCGCAGCCTCACCAAGGCCTCCCGGCTGCAGGTCTCGCGCGTCTCCAAGCTCTCCGACGCCTCCTTCGCGTACTCGTCGCTCAGCGGCTGGGAGGAGCAGGGCCGTCTGGACGGCTTCCTGGACCTCACCCGCGAGGTGTGGCGCACGCGCGCGTACGGCGACTTCTGGCCGTACATGATGGTCGCGGAAGGCGCCGTCGACATGTGTGCCGAGCCGGAGTTGTCCCTGTGGGACATGGCCGCTACCGCGATCGTCGTCACCGAGGCCGGCGGCACCTTCACCGGACTCGACGCCCGACCGGGCCCGCACAGCGGTAACGCGGCCGCGTCGAACGGCCTGCTGCACGACGAGCTGCTCGGATTTCTCAACCAGCGCTACTGATGGCGTTTGCGTTCTGACTTGTGGGTTCCCCAGCAGTGCGAACACCTGTCGCCCGGCGATGAGCTTCACCTGCCGGACGACGTGAACCACGCCCTCGACGAAGTCCACGTCTTCGGCCGCCAGGCCGAGCACCTCGCCTTGGCGCATGCCGCACCCGCCGGCCAAGTCCACCACAGAAGGGGAGGGCTCGCGGTGCACGCGCACTTCTCCCGTCCACCCTGCCACCAATTCCGGCGGCGGCCGCCAAAGCGAGCGAAGTACATCGACAGGCGCCGTGACGACACCGACGGAGAGCGACCTTCCCCCAGCACGGCACGTCCCTGTGTCAGCGCGCCAACCAGATCAAGGTCCGTGCCCGGTTTCCGGTCATCTCCTGAGCCGCAGTGTCGGCAAACTGTTGCGCAGTCACCAGATGCGCCCTGGCCAACACACGCTCGCTCGGGTGCGGGTCATAGAAGGCCCTACCGCCTCCCCATACAGGTGATTCGATCGCGAAGTACATGGCGCCGGTGAGTTCTACGGGGATGGACAGCTTCGGCATTGCGGATTGCGGCACCGAGCTACTGGGCCAGGGCGCGTGAGGTCTACCGACGTGCATCGCTTTGGACATCCTCTAAGATGCGCAACACCTTGACCTGAGGGATAATGGTACAGGGGCATACAGAAAAACCAGGCCAATCAGCGGGGTGTTCGAGATGCCGTTCACGGGTGAGGTCTCGATAACGCAAGTCGATGATCAGCGCTGGGAATTGGATTCTCCACTTAGGCACGCGAGCGAGAGCGGGACGTTCACGGTACCAAAAGGCTTCAAAACCGATCTCGCTTCAGTTCCGCGACACTTCGTGTGGCTCTTCCCTACATATGGCCGTTACACCAAAGCAGCAATTCTGCACGACTACCTCGTCAAAAAGCCTCCCCCTGAGGACCGTCCACCCGATATGAACCGCTCCAAAGCTGATCATATTTTCCGGTGCGCCATGCTGGAGTTGGGTGTGCCATTTGTGCGCAGATGGATGATGTGGAGTGCGGTTCGAACCCAAGGCCTTCTCCGCAACACAGGACCAGCAGAGTTTGCCTCGTGGCTGATTGTACTGGTGCCATCGGTTGCATTCTTGATAGTCCCATTCTTGGTCTTGAGTCTATGGCTGATACTATTCAAGATTATTGAAAGTATCTTCTGGGTCGTCCTGAAACCAATCAGTGGGTTTACCAAAGAGCGCGTCAATCGCCCTACGGTCCTACCTCAGTAAAAGATTTCCAATCCTTTTGGGACCAGGTATGGGAATGGACTGGGGTGCGTGAGCGGGAAAACCAGGAGCCCGCGGAAGCCCGCTTGCGGCCGGAGAGCTGCTGACAAGGACGGGGGGCAGCGCTGCGCCTCAGCGCACCCCAGCCTCTGGGCCGTCTGTGGGCCGTCCGAGGAAGCGCTTCGACGGCCCACAACGACCAATGCCGACCGCAACGATGCAGCTCAGCTAGCGGCAGGCTGAGACATCTGCACTCGGCTGGCCAGGCCAATCAGAACCAGCGCTACTGAGCCCCCGTTGTTACCGAGCGCCCCCTTGTTGACCCTCCCTCTGCCTGCCACTCTGAGAGTCCCCCCACTTGTGCATTTGTGAAACCTGAACGAACGGCGGGGAGACTCCCAGGAGGTGGCTCCATCCATGCTCGTCCGTGACGCCATGAGCACTGTCGTCCTCACGATCGGCCCGACCCACACGCTGCGTCAGGCCGCCGCGCTGATGTCCGCGCGCAAGATCGGGGCGGCCGTGGTCCACGACCCCGACGCCGGCGGCATCGGCATCCTCACCGAACGCGACATCCTCAACTCCGTCGGCCTGGGCCAGGACCCGGACACCGAACGCGCCCACGCCCACACCACCACCGACGTCGTCTTCGCCGCTCCGACCTGGACCCTGGAGGAGGCGGCGGGCGCCATGGCACACGGCGGCTTCCGGCACCTCATCGTGCTGGAGGGCGGTGAACCGGCCGGCATCGTCTCGGTCCGCGACATCATTCGCTGCTGGGCACCGGCACGCCAGCGCGTTCCGGCATGACCGCGCGGACGGGCCGGGCCTCCTTCGGGGTCCGGCCCGTCCGCCACAGTTCACCGGCGAGCCGGGTGGCCTGCGGCTGGCCAGCCCACCCCGAGCCAAAGCCGGGCCCTATCATAGACAAGGTCTAAATAAAGTTAGGTTCTAAACTCACACCTGTTCGGGACCTGGTCCCCTTAGCTGTTAGGCTGGTGGCCATGAGTGACCTTCTGGAACGCCTACGCGGACGCGGATGGCGGATGACCGCGCAGCGGCGCGTCGTGGCCGAGGTCCTCGACGGCGAACACGTCCATCTGACGGCCGACGAGGTCCACGCCCGGGCCGTCGCCAAGCTCCCCGAAATCTCCCGGGCGACCGTCTACAACACACTCGGTGAGCTCGTGACCCTCGGCGAGGTGCTGGAGGTCTCCACCGACCAGCGCGCCAAGCGGTACGACCCGAACGCCCACCGGCCGCACCACCACCTGGTCTGTGCCCGGTGCGGCGCGATCCGGGACGTCCACCCGATCGGCAACCCGCTGGCGGACCTCCCCGACACCGAGCGCTTCGGCTTCACGGTCTCGGACGTCGAGGTGACGTACCGCGGCGTTTGCCCGAACTGCGCGGCCGCCTAGCACTCCGGCTGACAAGCCCCGACACCGATGGGTGCCGGGGCTTTGCGCTGCCCGCCGACTCGGCGACCTCCAGGGCGACGGCAACGGGGGCGCGACTGCGGAAAACACCTGGGGCCGGAACCCTTTCGGATTCCGGCCCCAGGCCTTCAGTAGCGGGGACAGGATTTGAACCTGCGACCTCTGGGTTATGAGCCCAGCGAGCTACCGAGCTGCTCCACCCCGCGTCGATGAATGCAACGTTACGTCAATGACGAGGACGGATGCAAATCGCTTCACGGCGAGCGGTTCGCGGCGCCGCGAGGACAGCGGCCCGACTGCGGCACCCGCGGCGAATCGGGCCACGCAACCCGCCGCCGGTATCGGTACGGGTGCTGCCGGGCACCATGCAGCGGCGGCTGCGCCGGCACCGGACAGCCCGGTCCCCTGTACCGACCGTCGAGCACCGCGCAGCCCGGCCCTCGCACCGGCACCGGACAGCCCGACCCCCTGACCCGACGTCGAGCACCACTCGGCCCGGTCCGGCCTCAAGCCGACAGTTCCTGCCGCAACGCGTCCCTCAAGCGCTCCGCCCTCTCGGTGACCGACGCCGGTCCCAGTGACACGGCCCGGTCCGCCCAGCGCTGCCCTTCCGCGAGCTCACCCCGACGCGCGTAGACCAGGGCAAGCCGCAACGCGGCCCGCCCGTGCCCCGCGTCAGCCGCCCGTGTCCACCAGACCGCCGCCTCCGGCTCGCTCCCCTCCCGGGCCAGCAGCAGCCCCAGATTGAACGCCCCGTTGCGGGACCCGGCCTCGGCCGCCTCCCGGTACCACCGAGCCGCCTCGACGACGTCGCCCCGGGCCGCCGCCAGCATGCCGACCCGGACCTGCGCCCGCCGATGCCCCTGGGAGGCCGCCCGCTCGTACCACTCCTCACACTCACTCCGCCGGTGCACGGGCTCCCCGAGCTCGTGCGCGGGCTCCGGTGGCCGACGGGCGTCGAGCACGGTCGCCAGCCGGTACGCGGCCTCGGCGCTCCCGCCCCCGGCCGCACACCGCAGGTGCCGCTCGGCCTCCTGCTCGTCGCCGTCCCGCAGCCTCGCCATACCGACCTGGAGCGCCGCCTCGGTGTGCCCGGCCGCGGCGGCACGCTCGTACCAGCGCAGCGCGGCCTGCTCCTCGCCCCGCCCGGCATGCAGGATGCCGAGGTTGAAGGCGGCGTCCACGCTCCCCGCCTCCGCGGCCTTGGAGAACCAGGGCTCCGCGCCCGTCTCGTCGCCGGCCCGCAGCAGCAGGATCGCCAGCGCGTTCGCGGCCTCCCGGTGCCCGGCGTAGGCCGCGCGCCGGTACCACTGCTCGGCCTGCGGGGTGCGCCCCTGCTCGGCGCAGAGCAGGCCGAGGTTGTACGCGCCGTTGACGTCACCCGCGTCCATCGCGGCCCGGTACCAGCGCTCGGCGGTCTGGGTCTCGCCCCGCTCGGCGTGCAGCGCGCCCAGCGCGTTCGCCGCGTTGCCGTCACCGTCCTGGGCGGCCCGCAGCCACCAGACGGCGGCGTTCTCGGTGTCGCCCGCGTCCCGCAGCAGGAAGCCCAGCGCGCAGGCGGCCCGCGCCTCGCCGTCCTTGGCGGACGTCAGGTACCAGCGCCCGGCCTCCTTGAGCTCGCCGCGCCTCTCCAGGATCGTCCCGAGGTGCAGCGCGGCCCGCCGGTGGCCGCGCGCGGCGGCCTGCCGGTACCACTGCTCGGCCTCGTCGGCCCCCTGGACACCGTTGTCGCCGTCGGCCTCCCGCGTCGCCTTCCGGTCCAGGGCCCGCGCCAGCCGGTACGCCGCCTCCCGGTGCCCGCGCTCGGCCGCGACCCGCATCCACTGCTCGGCCGCGGCGTCCCCGCGGTGCTCCAGCAGATCGGCGAGCGCGTACGCGCCCAGGGTGTGGCCCTGCTCGGCGGACTGGCGCAGCCAGTACTCGGCGGCGGGCTCGTCGCCCCGCTCGCGGTGGTGCCGGCCGAGGGCGTGCGCGGCCGCCGTGGATCCGGCGACGGCGGCGATCCGCCACCATCCGGCGGCCTCGTCGGCGTACCCCCGCTGATGCAGGAGGACTCCCAGATTGTTGGCGGCCGCCCGGTCGCCCGCGGCTGTGGCGGCACGCAGATGAGGCTCGGCACCGTCGAGATCACCACGGCGCAGCAACATGGCCCCGAGGACACTCATCGCCTCGACGTCGCCGGCCTCCGCAGCGAGCCGCTGACGCAGCTCCTCGGCCGCCTCATCGGCGATCTCCCCGGTCTCGTCCGGGGTCTCGGTGTCCTCCCGGCTGGAAGGCTGCACAAAACGCCCTGTCTCGAACAGAGTTGCCTTGTCCCCCATAACGTCCATCGTCGCACCACCTGCAACCTGGGTACACCTGGTATACCGCAGCCAGTGAGGTCACTTCAGCGTTTTGTCGACATGCCCACAGAGAGACAAGTCAAACACAGATTGCCCAACTCCCCCCGGCGGCACGGCCGCAGTCTGCGCCAGCACATGCGTTCACACACATCACGAAGGCCCGGATTCCTGTGTGGAATCCGGGCCTTCGGTGTCACTCTGCCACTCGGACATCGCGACTTCAGTAGCGGGGACAGGATTTGAACCTGCGACCTCTGGGTTATGAGCCCAGCGAGCTACCGAGCTGCTCCACCCCGCGCCGTTGTGTTCACAACCGTATCACGGCGCGGGACGGGCATTTGACCAGGCCAGGGGCCTAACTGCTCGGCTTGGGGCTCGGGCTGCTGCTCGGCTTGCCGCCGGGCTTGCTCTCGCCGCCTCCGGCGCCGCCCGTCCGGCTCGCCTCGGCCTGCGCGTCCTCGGCCCGCTGCAGGGCCTCCTCGAGGTCCTTCTGCGCCCGGCCGTAGGCCTCCCAGTCGTTCTTCTTCAGGGCCTCCTGACCCGCGTCGAACGCCTTCTGGGCGTCCTCCAGGGCCTGTTGGACCGACGGGTCCTCGGACGTCGGCGGTGGCGTATCGCCCTTGTCCGGCGGCTCGGTGGCCGGACCCTCCGCTCCGAAGACCTTGTTGAGGGCCGCGTCGAGGGTGTTCTCGAAGGCGGTCTGGCCTCCGTAGGTGACCAGGATCTTGCGCAGCAGCGGGTACTTCAGTCCGCCACCGCGTACGTAGACCGGCTCCACGTACAGCAGTCCTCCGTCGAGCGGCACCGTCAGCAGGTTGCCGTACTCGACCTCGGAGTCGCCGCCTCTCAGAAGCCTGATGGACTCGGCGATGTCCTCTTGGGAGTTGAACTGACTCTGGACCTGCTTGGGTCCGTTGACCGTGGTGTTGGTCGGCAGTTTCAGGATTCTGATCTTGCCGTAGTCACTGGTGCCCGCCTCGGCGTCGACCGCCATGAACGCGCTGAGGTTGTCCCGGCCGTTGGGCGTGAAGGTCGTCGTCAGCGAGAACGCCTGTGCCTTCTGGTCGGGCATCTTCATGCTCAGGTAGTACGGCGGCACCGCGCTGCCCGACCGGTTCGTCGGGTCGTCCGGCACCTGCCACACCTCGCTGCCGCTGAGGAACGTCGTCGCGTCCTTCACGTGGTAGCGGGTGAGCAACTCCCTCTGGACCTTGAACAGGTCCTGCGGGTACCGCAGGTGGTCCATCAGGTCCTTGGAGATGCCGCTCTTGGGCTCCACCGTGTCGGGGAAGGCCTTCATCCAGGTCTTCAGGACCGGATCCTTGGTGTCCCACTGGTAGAGCTTGACCTCGCCGGTGTACGCGTCGACGGTCGCCTTCACCGAGTTGCGGATGTAGTTGACCTGATTCTGCTGGGCCACCACCGCGCGGTTGTCGTTGGTCGCGGTCAACGAGTCGGCCGTCGTGTCACCGAGGGTCGTACGAGAGGAGTACGGGTATCCGTTCGTCGTCGTGTACGCGTCGACGATCCACTGGATCTGACCGTTCACGACCGCCGGATAGGCGTCGCCGTCGATCGTCAGCCAGGGGGCGACCGCCTCGACGCGCTCCTTGGGTGTTCGGTTGTACAGGACCCGCGACCCCTCGCCGATGGCGCCGGAGTAGAGGATCTGCGGCTCGCCGAACGCCACCGCGTACGCGGCGCGGTTGACCGGGTTGGAGAGGTTGACCCCGCTGTCACCCTTGTAGCTGGTGGTCTTCTCGCCCTTGTCGTCGGAGTAGTCGATCTCCTTCTGGGGACCGCCGACGATCGAGTACGTGGTCGTCTTCTCGCCGTAGTACACCCGCTGCTCGTACGTGCCGAGGTTGCCCTTGGAAGGCAGGTCGGACTCCGTGAAGACCGGCCGGCCCTGAGCGTCGGCGCTGGTGCCCTCGGCGGCGACCACTCCGTATCCGTGCGTGTAACGGAAGTGGTTGTTGATCCAGTTCTTCTTCGGGATACCCGCCAGGTTCACCTCACGCAGGCCGATGACCGTGTCCTGGTCCTTGCCATCCTTGGTGTAGCGGTCGACGTCCAGGTTGTTCGGGAACGCGTAGTAGTTCCTGATCTGCTGGAGCTGCTGGAAGGTCGGCGAGACGATGTTCGGGTCCACGATCCGGATGCTCGCCGTGGAGTCGACGTCGTCGCGCAGCGTGGTCTTGTCCTCGGTCTTGCTCGTACCCGAGTAGTCGGTGACCTGGGTGCCGTCGATGCCGTAGGCCTTGCGCGTCGCCTCGAGATTCTTCTCGACGTACGGCGCTTCCTTGGCCTGCTCGTTCGGCTGGACCTGGAACTTCTGCACGATCGCCGGGTAGAGGCCGCCGATGAGGATCGCGGAGAGCACCATCAGGCCGAAGCCGATCACGGGCAGCTGCCAGGTACGCCGCCACAGGGTGGCGAAGAACAGCAGCGCGCAGATGACGGCGATGCAGAACAGGATCGTCTTGGCCGGCAGGTAGGCGTTGGCGTCGACGTACCTCAGGCCCGTCCAGTTGTCGGTCGCCCTGAAGTCGCTGGACTTCACCGCGAGTCCGTACCGGTCGAGCCAGTACGCGACCGCCTTCAGCGCCACGAAGACGCCGATCAGCACCGACAGGTGCCCGGTGGCCGCGGCCGTGGCCCGGGCGCCGGGGCTGGTGACGCGCAGGCCGCCGTACAGGTAGTGCGTCAGCGCGGCGGCGATCACGGACAGGATCGCGGCGGCGAAGCCGAAGCCGAGCAGGAACCGGTACCAGGGCAGGTCGAAGGCGTAGAAGGAGACGTCCAGCTTGAACTGGGGGTCCTTCTGGCCGAAGGGCACGCCGTTGACCCACATGAGCCAGGTGCGCCACTGGCCGGACGCGGAGGCGCCGGCGATGAGGCCCACCAGGGCGGTGATCCCGAACAGCAGCCACTTCTTGTAGGGCGCGATGCCCATCCGGTAGCGGTCGAGGTTCTGCTGCTCCATCGACATGGCGCTCAGCGGCGGGCGCAGCCGGTGCGCCAGCCAGATGTTGAAGCCGACGGCGAGGGCCATCAGCAGGCCGAAGACGAAGAAAAGCCCGATCTTGGTCCACAGGGTGGTGGTGAAGACCGAGGAGTAGTTCACCGACCGGTACCAGAGCCAGTCCGTCCAAAAGCCCGCGAACATGGTGAACGCCATGCCGAGAACGGCCAGGACGCCCAGCGTCATGAGCAGGGTCCGGACACGCCGGGACGGGCGGCCCACTCTCATCCGCGGCCCTGTCGGGCCTCCGCCGCGGTCCGGCATCTGGAAAGCCAAGGTGCGCACCTCGAAGTTCGCTGTTGATTCGTCAGGCCCGCGTCTTCACGGGCCGTGCGTGGCCCCCGTGATCGTGGGCCCCCACCTATGCAACTTACTCACCGTTTACTCGGTTCCCGATTCCGGCCGGGAACGAGGCAGGATTGTGACCATGTCCAACACTCCCATGGCTGCGAACCCGCTCACCCGGGCCGTTCTCGAGATCGACGAGTACGTCTCCGGCCTCGGCTGGGACCAGTCAGCCCGCCTTTTCGCCCTCGTCGACACCGCACGGCTGCGGGCAGAACAGCCCTCACTCGCGGACCGGCTCGGCCTGGGGGACGAGCCGGAGAACTCCGGCCTCACCCCGATCGAGCAGGACGAGGTTCCAACGGGCAAGCCGCTCGACGAGTTCCTCGCCACCATCGCCTGGCCCGACGCGGTGGTCGGCTGCGCCCTCGCCGTGGAGCGACTGATGCTGCCGCCGTCCGCGGAGGCGCAGGTTCCGCAGGGTCTGAGCGAGGCCGCGCTCACAAAATGGGTGGCGGACCACCCCGACCGCCAGGAGGTCCGCATGACGGTCGGGGTCCTGCGCGACGGCACACGTGAGTCGGCCCTGCGGCTGCGCGAGAAGGACTCCCCCACCGAGGTCCTGACCGGTTCCGACCTGGTCCCGGGGCTGGCGGAGGCGCTGGCTGCGACGTTCGAGGAATAGGCCGAGGGGCCCGGGAGGGTCCGGTCGGCCGGGCCCTCGGCTTCTCGGACTACTTACCGCACTTCGGCAGAGCCGCGGTGTCGCCGCTGCGGATGTCCTTGAGCGCGCCGAGGGCGTCCTGGATGGTTCCCACCTTGACGAGGGTGAGGCCGTCGGGGGTGTCCTTGGCGGCGGCCGCGCAGTTGTCGGCGGGCGTGAGGAAGTACTGCGCGCCCTTGGCCCGCGCACCCACGGTCTTCATCTCGATGCCGCCGATCGGCCCGACCTTGCCGGCGTCGTCGATCGTGCCGGTGCCGGCCACGAACGTGCCGCCGGTCAGGCTGCCCGGGGTGAGCTTGTCGTAGATGCCGAGCGCGAACATCAGCCCGGCGCTCGGCCCGCCGACGTCGGCCAGCTTGATGTCGATGGTGAACGGGAACGTGTGGTCGGTCCCCGCCGAGATCCCGACGATGGCGCGCTTCTCACCGTCGTCGTCCGACGTCGCGGTGGTCATCGTGATGACCTGTGTCCTGGTCGGCGTCCGCTTCTCCTTCTCCGCGGCGGCCTGCTCCTTGGCCGGCACGATCGTGAAGCGGACCTCCTGGCCCGGCTTGTGCTTGGTGACGAGCTTCGCGACGTCGGCCGGCGCCTTCACCGTCGTACCGTCGACGGCCTTGATCACGTCCCCCGCGTGCAGCTTGCCCTCGGCCGGGGACCCCTTGACGACTGTCGAGACGATCACCCAGGACTTCACCGGAACGTCCAGCTCCTTCAGGGCGGCGACCTTGGCGCTCTCCTGGGACTGGCTGAACTCCTCGGCGTTCTCCTGGGTGGACTGCTCCTCGGTCTTGCCGTCCGGGTAGAGCGTCTCGTGCGGCACGACCTTGTTGTCGTGCGCGAGCCAGCCGTAGACGGCTTCCACCAGGTTCATACGGTAGTCGGCACTCGTGACCCGGACCGTGGTCATGTTCAGGTGGCCACTGGTCGCGTACGTCTTCTTCCCCGCGATCTGCAGCACCGGCTCACCGTCGTGATCGCCCAGCGTGTTCACCGTCGGCCCCGGGGACATCTCCGCATAGGGCACGGGGATGAACACTCCCGCGCACAGGAGCGCGATCAGCATCAGGGTGGAGGCGAGCATCGTCGCGGTGCGGCGTGGCATGACTCGACATTACGGGACGGCCCTGTCAGCGCACCGTCAGGGCCGCCCGTCCGGGCGGCCCTGCGCTCTCAACCGTCTGTGACCTGCTGTTCTTCGACCGTCAGCCACCCGGCCAGGGCTTCTCCATGGCCTCCCGGAAACGGGCGTAGCCGGTGAGCTCCGGACCGTCGTTGCGTACCTTGCGGGTCCGGTTGACCCAACTGCCCCAGAGCCCCGCGCCGATGGCAGCCACAAGCGGAATCAGCAACCAGGCGAGCGCCGCCATGCCGACCTCCAACCCCTTCGAGCGTCCGCAACTGACTGATCAGCAGATTAACCATCCGCAGTGACAACGCTCACGCCAGGGGTGCGGTTACGCAACCGGAAGGCGGCTTGGCGGATCAGCAGGCGCCGACCCATTCCTCGGTGCCGTCGGAGAACTTCTGGTGCTTCCAGATGGGCACCTCGTGCTTGAGGTCGTCGATCAGCTTCCGGCAGGCCTCGAAGGCCTCCCCGCGATGCGGGCAGGAGACGGCGACGACCACGGCGAGGTCCCCGACCCGGAGGTCCCCCACGCGGTGCACGGCCGCCAGGGCCCGCACCGGGAACTCGGCGGCGACCTTCCCGGCGATCCGCCGCATCTCCGCCTCGGCACTGGGGTGGCAGGAATACCCCAGCTCCTCGACGTCGGCGCCACCGTCGTGGTTGCGCACGGTGCCCACGAAGAGCGCGGTGCCCCCGGCCGCGTCGTCCCCGACCGCCCGGAACACCTCGTCCAGCGAGAGGGCCGTGTCCCGGATCCCGATCAGCTTGATCGGGTCCTGCGCGGCCTGCTCACCGGGGTGATCGTTCGTGGTTGCCATGCCTCCATCGTGCCGCACGCGACCGGCCGCGCGGAACAAGGCTGTCGGCCGGCACGCGCGCGTCGCGTTCGAACTCTCCTGCAGGGGCCCTCTCAGATCCGCCGCCGGGCCTTCCGCGCCCGCCGTACCACCGCCGCCGCGCCCAGCAGGGCCACCGTCGCACCCGCGGCACCCGCGGCCGTGGCGTCCTTGCGGCCCAGCCGCCGCCCGGCGACCGTGTGCCGCCCGGAGACCTCCTCCAGGAGTTCCGCCAGCACCTCCTCGTTGGTGTACCGCGGCCGCCACCCGGCGTCGTGCAGCCGGCTGCCGCTCACCACCCAGGGGTACATCGTGTACGCCAGATCTCCGGCCGGGGACGGCGTCAGCCCGATCCGGTGCAGTCGTGCCGCCGCGCCGAGCGCGACCGCCGAGGGCAGCTCCATCCGCCGGATGCCGCTGAGCTCCTCGACCTCTTCCTGCTCCAGCCAGCCGTCGCACCCGACGGTCAGTTCCCCGTCGACCTTCTCCAGGACGGCGTACTCCAGCGCGCTGCACAGGTCCTCGACGTGGCAGAACTGCCACGCGGGCCGCGACCCGGCGACGACGAGCAGCCGGGGAGACTCGAAGTACCTGGTCAGGGCGGTGTCGGTGCCGCCCACCAGTACGGCCGGCCGTACCACGGTGACATTGAGCCCGGGATGCGCCCGGGGCGCGCGCCGCGCCAGCCGTTCGATCTCCAGCAGGTCGCCGACGCCCGTCGCCTCCGCCGTGGCCCGCAGCTCGGCGTCCTCGGACAGCGGCAGCTCGTTGTCGGGGAGCGCCCCGTAGACCATCGCCGAGGTGCACAGCACGACCCGGTGCACTCCGGCCGCCGCGGCAGCCGTCAGGACGGTCTGTGTCCCCCGTACGTTGTAGGCCGTTCGGGCGGCTGCGTCGGTTTCCAGATCGAGATCCAGTGCCAGGTGCACCACCACGTCGGCGCCACGCAGTTTGTCAGCGATGGCCGGATCCCGTACGTCCAGGATGTGCCACTGGGCCGCCGCGCACTCGCCGCGCCGCTCGTCGATGGCCACGACCTGCTTGACCTCGTCGGATGCCGCGAGCTGCTCCGTGAGCAGGGCTCCTACGCCGTAGGCGGCGCCGGTGACCGCGACGACGGGCCCACGCGCCGCGGAGCTCGCGGAACTGGTTGACTGGTTTCGCGCTGCGCGAACCTGCGGATCTGGGGAACTCACCGGGCGTCTCCAGCGGTTGTCTTCAGTACGAGCGCGTCCGACGCGTGCGTACCAGGTGGCATCCATCCTGCCGCAGGCCGTCAGCCGGCGAAGCACCGAGGCCCGATCCGCCCCAGGTGTCTACGCTGGGTGGTGTTGTCGGGCAGCCGTGCCGCCGGAAAGAACCGGCGGCCCTACCAGCCGAGGAATCCCGTGAGTGACACCCCATTCGGATTCGGCCTTCCGCCGGAGGAGCCGGACGACGGCGACGAGGGCAAGAAGAAGGACCAGCAGAGCGGTGGTGGTCAGGGACCGGCCAACCCGTTCGGTTTCGGCGGCCTGCCCGGAGCCGGAGGCTTCGGCGGAGGCCCTGGCGGCCCCGGCGGCCCCGGTGCGGACAATCCGTTCGCAGCCATGTTCGGGTCGCTGAACCCCACCGACCTGGGTGCCGCGTTCCAGCAGCTCGGCCAGATGCTCTCCTACGAGGGCGGACCGGTGAACTGGGACATGGCCAAGCAGATCGCCCGCCAGACGGTCTCCCAGGGCAGCCCTGACGGTACCAAGGACGCCAGTGTCGGCCCGGCCGATCGCAAGGCCGTCGACGAAGCCGTCCGCCTGGCCGACCTGTGGCTCGACGATGCCACCTCCCTGCCGTCCGGCGCCGCCTCGGCGGTGGCCTGGAGCCGCGCGGAGTGGGTCGAGGCCACCCTGCCCGCCTGGAAGGAGCTCGTCGACCCGGTCGCCGAGCGCGTGGGCACCGCCATGGGCGACGTCCTGCCGGAGGAGATGCAGGCCATGGCCGGCCCGCTGATCGGCATGATGCGCTCGATGGGCGGCGCCATGTTCGGTACGCAGATCGGGCAGGCCGTCGGCGTGCTCGCCGGTGAGGTCGTCGGCTCGTCCGACATCGGCCTCCCGCTCGCCCCGGCCGGGAAGGCCGCCCTGCTGCCGGTGAACATCGAGACGTTCGGCAAGGACCTGAGCGTTCCCCAGGAGGAGGTGCGCCTGTATCTCGCCCTGCGCGAAGCCGCCCACCAACGCCTGTTCGCGCACGTGCCGTGGCTGCGCTCGCATCTGTTCGGTGCCGTCGACGGCTACGCCCGCGGGATCAAGGTCGACACGGCCAAGCTGGAGGACGTGGTCGGGCAGTTCGACCCGCAGAACCCGGAGCAGTTGCAGGAGGCCCTCCAGCAGGGCATGTTCCAGCCGGAGGACACGCCCGAGCAGAAGGCGGCCCTGGCCCGTCTGGAGACGGCTCTGGCGCTCGTGGAGGGTTGGGTGGACGCGGTGGTCCACGCCGCCGCGAAGCCGCGCCTGGCATCGGCCGACGCCCTGCGCGAGACGCTGCGCCGCCGCCGCGCCTCGGGCGGTCCGGCCGAGCAGACGTTCGCCACGCTGATCGGCCTGGAGCTGCGCCCGCGCCGTCTGCGGGACGCCTCCCGTCTGTGGGCTTCGCTCACGGACGCGCGCGGTGTCGACGGCCGGGACGCCCTGTGGCACCACCCGGACATGCTGCCGACGGCGACCGATCTGGACGACCCGGACGGCTTCGTGCACCGCGAGCAGATCGACTTCTCCGAGTGGGACAAGATGCTCGGCGAGGCGGCGGACAAGCCCGACCTCAAGAAGAAGGACCAGGGCGAGGACGAGAACAAGGGCGACGACGCCGGGTGAGGCTGTACGACGACGCGGTCCTCGTGCTGAAGGGGTACGAGGACCAGACAGAGCTGCGCCAGGCCTATCTCGACCACCTGGCGCAGCACCCGGACGGTCTGTGGAAGGCCTGCCACGCGGGTCATCTCACGGCGAGCGCCCTGGTGATCGACCCCGAGGGCGGCCGAGTGCTGCTCACCCTGCACAAGAAGCTCCGGATGTGGCTGCAGACGGGCGGCCACTGCGAGGAGGGCGACGCGTCCCTGGCGGGGGCGGCCCTGCGTGAGGCGACGGAGGAGTCCGGTGTCCCGGGGCTCACCCTGCTGCCCGGCGGCCCGGTGCGCCTGGACCGGCATCCGATCCCGCCGCCGTGCCACCGCCACTTCGACGTCCAGTACGCCGTCCTGGCACCGCCGGGCGCCGTGCAGGCGGTCAGCGACGAGTCGCTCGACGTGCGCTGGTTCGGCTACGACGAGGTACCGCACGTGGCGGACGAGTCGGTCGTCCGGCTGCTGGAGGCGACGCGGGCGAGGCTCGCGCTCTGAGCGGAAGTAAGGGGCGGTCGCAGGAACGGCCGCCCCTTACATGTGATCCTGACCGTGGGGTGCCCCCCGGGGCACGGGGACTGCGCGACAGTCCCGGACGGCCCGCAGCCCGAGGCGGGACGGACAGCCCACGATCGGCCGAACCCGCGGAGCGATCAGCTCCAGGCGTTGCCCTGGTTCTGCCCGCGCGCTCCCTGCTGGCCCATGCCGTACTGCGCGGTGAGGCCCGAGCCGATCTGGGCGTTCTGCGGCGGCAGCAGTTCACTCGGCTGGACGAGTGCGAAGCCGGTGCCCATGAAGCTCAGCTCCCAGCCCTCCCCGGTGCTGCCACGCCGCCGCCACACCCCGGAGGAGTGCGTCTGGGCCTGCATCTGCACCCGCAGGCCCGTGGACCAGGCGACGATCGCGTCGGCGTCGCAGTTGACGTACCTGTCGGGCGTCACCTGCAACAGCAGCGGCATGCCGGATGTCATCAGGGCGACCTTGCCCCGGCCGGAGATGTTGAGCTGGTACTTCCCGGAGCCGGAGATGCCGTACAGGCTGTCCACGGCGATGACCTCGTGGTGCAGCGAGGAGTCCATCGCCAGCACATAGCTGCTGTCGACGGTGAGGCCGTCCTGGTCCACGTCCATGACGTGGACGTGCTGCTTGAGGTTGGCGAGGTAGACCGTGCCCTGCCCGTGGCAGCGCATCAGGTCGAGGCCCTCCCCGGTCTGCGCACGCGCGCGTGACTGCTGGTTGCTCTGGTACTCGGCGTCAAACTCGACGAGGCCCTGGTAGGCGACCATGGTGCCCTTGCGGGCCAGGATGTCCTCGTGGCCCTCCAGGGCGACGCGCAGCATCTGCTTGTTCTGCAGGCTCCAGCGTTCCTGGGTCTGCTGCTCGTTGTAGGCGAAAATCGGGCTCTGCATGGCGTGTGGCTCCCCCTCAGCCCCGGAACCGGAGGCGGTCGGTGCTGTCCTCGCTGGGCTGGACGACGACGATGCCCTGACCGGAGAAGGCCATCTGGTAGGCCTCGCCGCTGCCGCGGCCGATCAGCGACTGGGCCCGAAAACTGCGCTTGCCCTTCACCTTGAGGTTCGGTGACCAGGCGACGAGCGCGTCGGGGTCGACGTAGGTCTCGTCCTCGCCGCCTCCGCAGTCGACGACGATGGGCTTGCCCCGGGACGTCAGCGCGACCCAGCCCTGTCCGGAGATCTTGGTGTTCCACAGGCCCTGGCCGGCGAACTTCGCCAGGCCCTTGACCCGCTCCACGCCCCACGTCAGGTGGGCGTCGAAGGCGAGCAGGTTGGTGGCGTTGACGGAGATGCCGTCGCCGTTGAGGTTGATGACGACGACGTTCGCCCCGTAGTCGGCCAGGTAGAGCAGGCCGTCGCCGGAGCACTTCATCAGGGGCGCGCCCTCCCCGGTGAGCCAGTCCTTGGCGATCTGGCGCACGGCCGGCGGGTTGGGCTCGTACTGCACGAACCCTTCGTAGGCGACCATCGACCCCACGCGCGCGAGGAGGTCGTTCCCGGTCTGCATGGCGACCTTCAGCATGTGATTGCCGTGGTTCTCCATGCGGGCGGTGACGGGTGCGGGGGCGTGGCCCGCGAGCTGCTGTGTCATGACGGGCTCCCTCAGACCTCGTACGGCTGGACGACGATGAAGTTCCCGGGCGCTCCCCGGAACTGCAGGTTGACGCTCTCCCCCGTGTCACCGGGATAGGCGTTGCGGCGCATCCTTACCTGGCTGGACACGACGACCTGGGCGGCGGCCGACCAGGCGACCACTGCGTTGCAGTCGGCGAAGGTGGTGGGCGTGACGGGCAGCACCACGGGTGTGCCGTGCGTCTTCACGACGATGGTGCCCGTGCCCTGGAACTGCATCGTGAACAGCGCGCCGCCGGGGATGCCGTGGCCCTCGATGCGGCGGACCTCGTAGGTGAGGCTCTCGTCGAAGGCGAGGACGTTCTCTGCGGAGACGCAGACGGCGTCCCCCTGGAGCTCCAAGGGATGGAGCATGGTCGAGTTCTCGGCGAGGAACACCTGCCCCTGGCCCGTGCAGCGCATCAGCTGCATCTCCTGGCCGGTCGCGTTGCCCACGATCCGGCCGGCGAACCCGGCGCCCTTGTAGCTGAAGTCGACCTTGCCCTGGTAGAGCACCATGCTGCCCTGCCGGGCCAGCACGGGCTGTCCCCCGATGCCGAGGTCCACGCGGACGAGCTTCTTGTTCTGCTGTGTCCAGCGCTGCCCCGTGGGGGTCTCCTTGAACTGCTGGAGCGCGGCGGACACACCGGCGCCCTGAGGGGCACCTTGCGGAGCACCCTGCGAAGCTCCGTAGGGGGCCTGTCCGAAGGGCGGCTGCTGACCGTAGCCGGGGGGCGGGGTGTGCTGACCGTAGCCGGGGGGCGGGGCGGGGGCCTGGGGTGCCTGCGGCAGGTGGGGTGCCTGGGGCTGACCGTAGCCGGGGGGCGGCGGGGCCGTCTGGCCCGGGACCTGGCCGTACGGCGGCGGCTGCTGGCCCGGCTGGCCGTACGGCGCGGGTGCCGGGGGCGGCACCGGCGAGCTGCCGGGCGGGGTGTGCAAGGGCGCGACGACGGTCGGGGCGGCGTGCACCGGGGGTGCGGGCGCCGGAGGCGGAGTGGGCCCGGGCGGGGGCGCGAAGCCCTGGGCGGGGCGGGGGGCGGGAGCCGGAGGCGCTGCCGGTGCGGGGGCGGATTCCGAGGTTCCGGGGACACCGAACGCGGGTGGGGCGAAGCCGGGGGCGGCACCGGCCTGCGGTTGCTGCGGCGCGGGTGCGGGCGTCTCCTCCTCGGCGACCTCGCCGCCGAAGTTCTTCAGCAGCGCGTCCAGTCCTCCGTCGAAGCCCTGCCCGACGGCGGCGAACCGCCATACGTCCTTGAGGTAGAAGTCGCCCAGCATCACGGCCCGTTCGGTGGAGAACTCCGAGCCGGTGAAGGAGTAGCGCGCCACCTCCTCGCCGCCCGCGACGATGCGGATGTAGCCGGAGGTGATCTGCGACATCTGCCCGGCACCGTCGATGGTCGCCGTGAAGGACAGTTTCTGGATCTGCGGCGGGATCCGGTCGAGCGTCACCCGGAAGGACTCCGTGTCGCCCGCCTGGGCGCCCAGGAGCTGAATGGACTCCTCGGGGGACTTCGGCTGGTTGAAGAAGACGAAGTACCGGTCGTCCGAGAGCCGTTCGCCGGCGTCGAGGCCGAAGCAGCTGATGTCGAAGCTCAGCCCGGGGCCGGCGATCTGCACACCTACGTACAGATCGGTGCCCGCGGTGAGGTCACTGATCCTGGCCTTGTGGCCGCGTTGGAATTCCCTGGCCATGCGTAACGACCGTCCCCCATCCAGAACGTGAGTGCGTCGCGCCAGGCTAACGGCAAACTCGGACATTGGACGAGGTCGGTACAGAGCCGGTACACAACGCCCGCTCGGCCGTATCCGCTGTTCGCTCGCGGAAAGCGGTCGGTCACCCCGCGGGGTCCTCACCCCGCGCCCGGGGTACGTGGGGCAACCTCCCGGCCGCGACGACTCCTTCGAGGTAGCCGCGGGCCCGCTCCGTGCGCGGATAGGCCTCCAGCAGTGCCCAGAAGCGAGGTCCGTGTCCGGGTACGAGCAAATGGGCGAGTTCGTGGACGAGGACGTAGTCGACGACGTACTCGGGCATGCCCTGCAGGCGGTGCGACAGGCGGATGCTGCCCTCGGAGGGGGTGCAGGAGCCCCAGCGCGTGTTCTGGTTCGTCACCCAGCGCACCGAAGCCGGCCGGGCCCGTCCGTCGAAGTACTGGTCCGACAGGCGCCGGGCCCGCTCGGCCAGCTCTGCGTCGCCCAAGGCCCGCTTGCTCTCCTGGGCGGCGAGCCTGTCGAGCATGACGTGCACCCAGCGCTGCTCCTCCGCCTCGGACATCCGGGCGGGGATGAGCACGACGGTGCGATCGCCCTCGCGGTACGCGGAGACCGTTCTGCGCCGGCGGGCGCTCCTGCGGACCTCGATCGCGCTCGCCAGCGAGCCGCTCGGCAGCTGGCTCATCGTGCTGCGCGGTGACTTTCCGGCGCGGTGCAGTGGGTCGGCGGGCACGCCCCGACGTTACCCGCTGCACACGGGGAAGTCCCGGCTCCGGGATGGTTCGCTCCCGTCGGCCACCACCCGATGCCGGACTTGTACGACGAATGCCCGGGCCTGTGGACAACTTTCGGCAGCGGGCCGCGGGTTTGGGCATGCTGGATCTCGTCGGCGAAGCGATGACTGGGCCGACCCGGGACCAGGGGCCGCCTTGCGCTCTGGTGGCCGCCCACTCACGGGCTGTGCCTGCGACCGGCCTTGGCGCGACGGGCCCGGGCTGCGACTCGCTCCACCGACATACGGGAACGATCTATGACATACGGGGGCCTGTCATGCATCCGATGGTGAAACCGGCGCTGAGGCGCGGCTGGCGCGACCTCAACACCGTGCAGTTCGGAATGACTCCGGCGCATGCGATGACGCTCGGTCCGATGGACCTGGCGACGGGCAGCTTCCTCGACCTCCTGAACGGCACGCGAGGACTGGAGCTGCTGCGCGAGGAGGGACGCCGCATGGATCTGCCCGACGGTCATGTCGACGGGCTCGTGCGGAGACTCGCGCGAGCCGGGCTCCTGGACGACGCCCGGGGAGGCGGTCCGGCCGCTGACGCCCTGCGAAAGAAGAAGGAGGTCCTCGACCGGCTGCGGCCCGACCTGGCCTCCCTCTCCTTGACGACCTCGGCTCCCGGCGACGCGATGGGCCGACTGGCCGCCCGACGCTCGCAGCGCGTGCAGGTGCGCGGCGCGGGACGGGTGGGTGCCGTGCTGGCCTCGCTCCTGGCGGGGGCCGGTGTGGGCGGGGTGGACGTGCTCGACGCCGGCCGAGTGGAGCCGTGGGACGTGGCACCGGGCGGACATCCCGCGGAAGCCGTCGGCGACCGCAGGGACGAGTCGGCCCGCCGTGCCGTGCGCCGGGCGGCCCCGGATCGGCCTCCGCGCCGGACGCGGCAGGCGTCTTCGGAGGGAGGCGACCCGGGGTTCTCGCTGGTGATCATCGCCCCGCGGGACGATGTCGCCGTGCACGCGCCCGACCCGGCCGCCGCCGAGCCGCTGATGGCCTCCGGGACACCCCATCTGTACACCGGTGTCGTGGAGGGCACCGGCGTGGTCGGTCCTCTCGTCCTCCCCGGGGAGACGAGCTGCGCGGGATGTCTGCACGAGGGCCGCGCCCAGCGGGACCCGGCCTGGCCGCGCCTGGTCGCCCAGTGGCGTTCCGGCAGGCAGCGTCAGGTGCACCCCTGCGACCTGACGCTGGCCACGACCGTCGCCGGACTGGCGGCCGCCCACGCGCTCGCCTTCCTGGACGGCCGGATCCCCTCCAGCGCTGGGGCACGCTGGGAGGTCTCCGCCCCTGCTCTGCACTGGCACGCGCGGCCGATCTGGGCACATCCGGCATGCCCGTGCGCGGCGGCGGAGAGAGGAAAAGGGGAGCACCCCTCCGAGGACGGGGCATCGCACGAGACAATGGCGGTGCAACGGCCGTCGGAGCAATGCCGTGAGGCAGAGGCGGAGCGGCCGGCTGGGACTTGGAGGGCGCATGTCTGATCTTCCCCGGAAGGCGGTTACCCGGACCGCCAAGCTCGCCGCGCTCCCGCTCGGCATCGCCGGGCGGGCGACCTGGGGATTGGGCAAGCGGATCGTCGGTGAATCCGCCGAGCTCGTCGGCCGCGAACTCCAGCAGCGCACGGCGGAGCAGCTGTTCAAGGTGCTCGGCGAGCTCAAGGGCGGCGCGATGAAGTTCGGCCAAGCCCTGTCCGTCTTCGAGTCCGCGCTCCCCGAGGAGGTGGCCGGCCCCTACCGGGCCGCGCTGACCAAACTCCAGGAGGCGGCGCCGCCCATGCCGACCCGGACCGTGCACGCCGTGCTCGAGGAGCGGCTCGGCGAGGGCTGGCACGAGCTGTTCCTGGAGTTCGAGGACAAGCCCGCCGCGGCCGCCTCGATCGGCCAGGTCCACCGAGGGGTCTGGCACGACGGCCGCGAGGTGGCGGTCAAGGTGCAGTACCCGGGCGCCGGCGAGGCGCTGCTGTCGGACCTGAACCAGCTGAGCCGCTTCTCGCGTCTGCTCGGTCCGCTGATCCCCGGCATGGACATCAAGCCGCTGATCGCGGAGCTGAAGGACCGCGTCTCGGAAGAGCTGGACTACGGCCTGGAAGCCCAGGCCCAGCAGGCCCACGCGGAGGAGTTCACGGACGATCCGGACGTGGTCGTGCCACAGGTGGTCCACCAGTCCGACCAGATTCTGGTCACCGAATGGATGGACGGCATCCCGCTGTCGGAGATCATCTCGGACGGCACCCAGGAGCAGCGCGACCGTGCCGGTCAGCTCCTGGCCCGCTTCCTGTTCTCCGGCCCCGCCCGCACCGGCCTGCTGCACGCCGATCCTCACCCGGGCAATTTCCGGCTTCTGCCCGGCGGCCCGGCGGGTGAGGACGACTGGCGGCTGGGCGTCCTGGACTTCGGCACGGTCGACCGTCTTCCGGGTGGCCTGCCGGCCACCATCGGCGAGTCCCTGCGGATGACCCTCGACGGGGAGGCCGAGACGGTCTACGAGCTGCTGTGTGCGGAAGGGTTCGTCAAGGAGACGATAGAGCTGAACCCGGACGCGGTCATGGACTACCTGTTGCCGATCATCGAGCCGGCGCAGGTCGAGGAGTTCACCTTCACTCGGGGCTGGATGCGCAGCCAGGCGGCCCGGGTCGCCGACCCCCGCTCCCCTGCCTACCAGCTCGGCAAGCAGCTCAACCTGCCCCCGTCCTATCTGCTGATTCACCGGGTGACGCTGAGCACGATCGGCGTGCTGTGTCAGCTGGGGGCGACGGTGCGACTGCGCGAGGAGTTGGAGGGATGGCTGCCGGGGTTCGTCCCGGAGGATCCGGCGGACGGCGAGGAGGCAGCGGAGGCGTGAGTCCCGGCCGTGGGCCTCACCACCAGTCAGATTCCAGGCGCCCTTCGATGGACCTGAGGTTTTCCCGGGAGCACGTCTGGCAGTAGTGGCGGCGGACGCCGTCCTCCACGGAGTAGGTCCAGGTGAGTGTTGGGCCCACTCCATCGAGCGCGTCGGCCGTCGTGCCGCAGCGGGCGCAGACAAGGCGCCGCTCCTGCGCGGCGGAGTCGTCGCTGCCTCCGGTAGGACTCGTCATCCGGAGACGATATCTCCGCATCTCCGCGCCCAGCCGGCTCAGCGGCCACAACGCCCCGGGCCGGGGTGGGGCACATCCCCGCTGTGCCGGCGCCACGCCCCGGTGGCGGCGGGCCCAACACCCGGGCTCGGCGGCGCGACGCCCTGGCCTCGGTGCGCGCACCATTCCGGCTCGGTGCTGCCGTGAGCCCTCCTGGTCGTGCAACGCACTGCGGGGGCCGGTCCGTTCGGCACGGACCGGCCCCCGCGTTGAGTACTCGGCCTCCTGGGCGGGAGGCCTCCGCTTCAAGTGGGGCGGGTTACTGCATGACCGCCATGGCGAGCGCCCGGCGAGCACGCAGCGATGCGCGCTCCGCCCTGCGCTGCATCCGGCGGGCGGCCACCAGGCGCACGGCCTGTCGGTCTCGCTCCGCCTCCTGCAGTCGCTCGCGCATATGCGCACGAGCCATGGCTTCTGGAATGAGTTGCATCTCTCGGGTCCTGTTCTGACGCGAGTCCTTCGCGCCGCTGATGGTGAAGTCTTGGTTCGCGGAGCCTGCGGGATCGTAAGTGGACGGCTTCATCGGGGCCTGCTTCTGGGGGTCGTGCGTGAGGGGACGGTCGATCGTTCCTGCGGTGTTCATGCCGTGACCGGGTTCTTGCGCGGGCGGCCACGCGGCCGCTTCCGGGCGACGACGACACCCTGGACGAACAGCTCGCCACCCCAGACGCCCCAGGGCTCACGCCGCTCCTTGGCACCGGCGAGGCAGGCCTCGACCAGCGGGCAGGTGCGGCAGAGGGACTTGGCGTACTCGACGTCCGCGGGCGACTCGGCGAAGAAGACCTCCGGGTCGTAGGAGCGGCACGGGACGGGCACGCCGAGGTTCTCGATGGCGTCATCGAGCGCGGTGAGCGCGGTGAGCGGGGTCAAGGCGGGGTCCTCCGTGGAGCCGAGCTTGGGGATCGTGTCGGAAGGCGGTACGGACGGGGCGTGCGCTTCGAGTTGCACGGTTCGTCTTCCTCGTCTGGTCGTTCCGGCCGGTTGGCCGGGGGGGTGGTGGTACCGGGTTCTTTTCTTGTCCCGAGGCTCCTTCGGTCCGTCATCCCTGTTCAGGGACAAACAGAAGGGCCGCGGATCCCGGATGGGGTTCCGCGGCCCTGAAGGCGCCGGCCTGATCGACGATCAGGCTGGATCACTCCAGGGTTCTGGCCCACGGAAGGCCCACATCTGGTGGTGCTGCGTCGTCTGCTTCCGGAATCCGGCACCGGTCGCCGTAAAGGCATAGGCCTGTGCCTGTGCCTCTACTGCCGCTTCCAGTGCCTTGGTCGGTCGCTCATTGCGCTCACGAACGGGAAGGCCCGCGGGAGCAACGGAGGAGGACGCCGGACGGGCGGCACGAATGCCGGACAGACCGGTGCCCAGGTTCGAAACGCCGAGCATGCACGCGGAGACGGCCGAGCGATCGGTCATTTTCACAATGCTGACGGAGCTGGTGTTGATGCTGATCACTGGACTCGCCTCCTCTCGGCGTCTCGGGGGACTGGGTGAACCAGTCCTACGGATATGCAAGTACAACACGGAATCAGCGCCTCCGAGAAGGCCGCTGCTCTCGTGCCTAAGAACCTATGGGGATTGCTGGGGCATGCGCAAACTATTTTTTCGACGAGTTCGTGTCAGTCCTGATCTGTGTGCTCCGCGCCTGACTGGCCTGCGCAGATGGCCAGGACATCGGCCCCGTAACGGGTGAGCTTGCGCGTCCCGACGCCCGGGATGCGGGCGAGCTCGCGCTCGTCGTCGGGAGCGGTCTCGGCGATCGCCATCAGGGTCCTGTCCGTGAACACGCAGAACGCGGGTTGACCGCTGCTGCGGGCCTGGTCGGCCCGCCACTCCCGCAGCCGCTCGTAGAGGCCCTCGTTCATGTCGGAGGGGCAGTCGTCGCAGCGCATCAGCTTCATCTCGCCCGGGTCGGTCAGCGTGCGTCCGCAGACTCGGCAGCGGGCGGGGACTCGCTGGGTCCGTCTCGGGGCGGACCCCCTGGTTCCGGGGATTCCACGCTCGATCCCGCCAGCTCCGCCGATGGTGGTGCGGCCCGTGGTGGCCGTCGAGCCGGGGCGCAGCCCGTCGAGGAAGCGGCTGGGGCGGCGGTTGGGACGGCCGCCGGGTGAGCGGGAGAGCGCCCAGGAGACATGGAGGTGTTCGCGCGCCCGGGTGACCCCGACATACAGGAGGCGGCGCTCCTCCTCGATCTGCTCGTCGGTCTTCGCGTAGGTGATCGGCATCATGCCCTCGGCGACGCCGACCAGGAAGACGACGTCCCACTCCAGGCCCTTGGCCGAGTGCAGCGAGGCGAGGGTGACGCCCTGCACGGTGGGCGCGTGCTGGGCGTTCGCCCGTTCGTCGAGCTCGGCGACGAGGTCGGCCAGCGTGGCGCCCGACTTGGCGGCGGCGAAGTCCTGGGCGAGGTTCACCAGGGCGGCGAGGGACTCCCAGCGCTCCCGCACTGCACCGGAGCCGGCCGGTGGTTGCGGCGTCCAGCCCTCCCCCGACAGCACGGCGCGCACCTGGGAGGGGAGGTCGACGACATCGTCGAGAAGGGAGTCGTTGCCGCCGAAGCGAGCCGCGCCGCGCAGGGCGATGCCCGCCTTGCGCACCTCCGGGCGGTCGAAGAACCGCTCGGCGCCGCGCAGCTGGTAGGGCACCGCGGCGTCGGCCAGGGCCTGCTCGTAGGTTTCGGACTGGGCGTTCGTGCGGAACAGGATGGCGATCTCGGAGGCCGGGATCCCCGAGTCGATGAGCTCGCGGATCCGGCGGGCCGCGCCCTCCGCCTCCGCGGGCTCGTCTGTGTACTCGGCGTAGACCGGCTCGGGCCCCGGAGCGCGTTGGGAGACGAGCTCCAGGCGGTGGTCGGCGGCCCGGCCCCGGGCCTGGGCGAGCAGGCCGTTGGCGAGGTGGACGACCTGGGGGGTGGAGCGGTAGTCGCGGACCAGTTTGACGACGGTGGCACCGGGGTGGCGGGTGCGGAAGTCGAGCAGGTGGTCCGGGGTCGCTCCGGTGAACGAGTAGATCGTCTGGCTGGCGTCCCCGACCACACACAGGCTGTCCCGCTCACCCAGCCACAGTTCGAGCAGGCGCTGCTGGAGGGGGCTGACGTCCTGGTACTCGTCGACCACGAAGTGCTGGTACTGGGTGCGGATCTGCTCGGCGATGTCGTGCCGGTCCTGGAGGACGGCCACGGTCAGCAGCAGCACGTCCTCGAAGTCGATGACGGACCGCTCGCGCTTGACGTCCTCGTAGGCGGCGTAGAGCTGGGCGATCTCGGCGGGGTCGCGGGGGGACACACGTCCGGCCTTGGCGGCGGCGGGCGCGTAATCGGCGGGGACGGTCTGGGTGACCTTGGACCATTCGATCTCTGCGGTGACGTCCCGCAGCTCGCCCCGATCGAGCCGGATACGGCACGCGGCCGCCGCGTCGGCGACGAGCTGGATCTTGCGGTCGACGAGCCGGGGCATGGAGCCACCGATCGCTTTCGGCCAGAAGTACTGGAGCTGGCGCAGGGCGGCCGAGTGGAACGTTCGCGCCTGGACGCCGCCGGCGCCGAGCTGGCGCAGCCGACCGCGCATCTCGCCGGCGGCGCGGTTGGTGAAGGTGACGGCGAGGATGCTGGACGGGTGCAGGATGCCGGCGCGCACACCGTAGGCGATACGGTGCGTGATCGCCCGGGTCTTGCCCGTGCCCGCACCCGCCAGGACGCACACCGGACCGTGCAGGGCCGTGGCCACCTCACGCTGCTCGGGGTCGAGCCCTTCGAGCACCGCGTCGGCGGAGTCCGGTACCTGCGGGAACAGGGTGGAGTGCGTTGCTGCTGTCACACAGCCATGCTGCCAGGTCGCGAGAGACGGCCGCGCCGGTTGTCCACAGGCGGGCACTGATAGTCGTACCAATGCGGCAGGCGTCATGTCGGGCCGGTGCCGGGGCACGGGAATGGTGGACCTTTCACATACGTTCCCTCACTGCGACCACCCGCCCCGAGCCAATGAAGGAGCACGAGCGACATGCTGGGCACTGTGACGATGTACAGCACCACGTGGTGCGGCTACTGCCGCCGGCTGAAGAGCCAGATGGACCGCGAGGGCATCGCGTACACCGAGATCAACATCGAGCAGGACCCGGAGTCCGCCGCGTTCGTGGAGAAGGCGAACGGCGGAAACCAGACGGTGCCGACCGTTCAGGTGGTTCCCTCCAGTGGTGGCGCTGAGGTCGTGATGACGAACCCGAGCCTTGCCCAGGTGAAGCAGGCGCTCGGCGTCTGACCCCCGCGCGGCACACCCCCGACCGGCCTCACGCTGATCGGGGGTTTGTGTCCCCCCGGGCAGACCCAGCGGCAGGACAAGGCCCGCCCTCGGCACCACCGCCGTGGATGCGAGGCCGTCCCCCTGAAGCGCCCTGGAGGGCGCGGAGACTGAGCGCTCCACCTGGCAGCCGCCGCCAACCGAACCTCTGAGCGCGCGGTGGCAAAGCCGCAGGTTCAGAGCGTGAACACAGGCCGAGCAGGGAAATCCTCAAGAGGTCTTCGCCCTCCGGGCCGTACACGAACTCGGCCATGGATGGGTTGCGATGGGCGGTGGCCAGGGGCAGCCATGCCAGCAGGTGGCCGTAGCCTCCGCACACCGACTCGCCACCGTCTCCGCCGTGGACCGCTGTAACGTCGCTCGTCAGCTCCGTGCGGTAGGTGTACGCGAACTCACGGGCGAGCTTGATCATCTCCGGGGAGCGGTCCACCCCCGTGGCGGAGGCCGCCCGGGCCGCGAGCTTGCGGGTGAGCAGGCCGTCGCCGCAGCCGGCGTCCAAGGCCGCCCCGCACGGCAGGGTGGTGATGGACGTTGTGGTTCCAGTACGGGCCGGTCACAGCGGCGGCCACCGTCAGGCGGCGCTCCGCGTCGGGAGCGGCTTGCCGTACCAGAGCTCGATCAGGCGGGCCGCGATCGAGATGCCGTACGGCGGGAGCACCTCACCGGACTCGAAGGCGGCGCGCAGTTCGTCGCGGGAGAACCAGCGGGCTTCGTGGATCTCGTCGCCGTCGACATTGATCTCGGTCGAGGTGGCGCGGGCCATGAACCCCAGCATGAGGCTGGACGGGAAGGGCCAGGGCTGGCTGGCGACGTACTCGACCTGGCCGACGCTGATGCCGACCTCCTCGTGGACCTCGCGGCGCACGGACTCCTCGATGGACTCACCGGGCTCGACGAAACCGGCGAGCGTCGAGAAGCGGCCCTCGGGCCAGTGGACCTGGCGGCCGAGCAGGACGCGGTCGTCCTCGTCGGTCACGGCCATGATCACGGCGGGGTCCGTGCGCGGATAGTGCTCCGCGCCGCAGGCCTGGCAACGGCGGATGTGCCCGGCGGCTGCGATGACGGTCCGCTCCCCGCAGCGCGAGCAGAAACGGTGGGTGCGCTGCCAGTTCTCCAGACCCACCGCGTGCACCATGAGGCCCACGTCGCGTGCCGACAGCAGCGCGCCCGCCTCGCGCAGGCCCGCCGGGCGCGCGGACTGGTCCATGCGCCCGGGCAGGGAGTCCTTCTGGAGGGCGAAGTAGCTGACGCCGTCCTCGTCGATGCCGAGGAAGTAGCGGTGTGCCTCGGTCAGGGGGGCCTCGAACGAGGGAGTCATGACGAGTTCGGTGCGCCCGTCCGCTGTCTCGTCGATGAGGACCTGTCCGCCGGAGACCACGAAGCAGCGGGTGGTGGGGTGGCTCCACGCCGCCGCGAGCCAGGCCTCGTCGAGCCGGTGGTGCGCGGCCCTGTCGATGCCGCTCGGGGCGGTGAGCGAGATGGGGCGGTCGGCGTTGTGGTCGGTCCAGGTGGTCACGGGTGCTTCCAACTCCCCGGTGGGACGGTCGGGTTCGGCAGGCGGTTCAGCGGGACGTACGGCGGGAGACGACCCGCTCCGGCGGGCTCGGGCGGTGCGGGACGGTGCTTCCAGTGTGCCGCGCGCGTGTGGCCGGTCCGGGCGGCTCGGGACGCTCAGGGTGCATGGCGCCAGTTCTCGGCGAGGTCACCCCACAGGTACGCGGTGGTCTCGACGCCTTTGAGGAGCAGGTCGAGTTCGACTTTCTCGTTCGGGGCGTGCCAGCCGTCCGAGGGGACGGAGATGCCCAGGAACAGCACCGGGGCGCCGAGGACGTCCTGGAGGTCGGCCGCCGGACCGGAGCCGCCCTCGCGCGTGAAGCGGACCGGCTTCTCGAAGGCACGGCCCATGGCGCGGGTGACCGAGCGCAGGGCCGGGTGGTCCAGCGGTGTCAGGCACGGGCGGGTGGCGCCGCTGAACGTGATGTCACAGCGGATCCCGGGCGGTACCTGCTCCTCGGCCCAGGCGCGGACGGCTTTCGCCACATGGTCGGGGTCCTGGCCGGCGACCAGGCGGAAGGACAGCTTCAGCACGGCGGAGGAGGGGATGATCGTCTTGCTGCCGGGGCCCTGGTAGCCGCCGCCGATGCCGTTGACCTCCGCGGTGGGGCGGGCCCAGATCCGCTCCAGGGTGGTGTACCCGGCCTCTCCCTGCGTGGCGTGCGACTTGGCCGTGCGCAGCCACCGCTGCTCGTCGAAGGGCAGTTCGGCGAGCAGTTCACGCTCGCGGTCGGTGAGTTCGACCACGCCGTCGTAGAAGCCGGGGATCGCCACGCGCGCGTGCTCGTCGTGCAGGGCGGCGACCAGGCGGGCGGCGGACGTCGCCGGGTTGGGCACCGCGCCGCCGAAGGAACCGGAGTGGATGTCCTGGTCGGGGCCGTACAGGCGTATCTCGCACTCGGCCAGGCCGCGCATGCCGGTGCACACCGTGGGGGTGTCCTCGGACCACATGCCGGTGTCGGAGACGATCACCGCGTCGGCGCTGAGCCGCTCGGCGTGCTGCTCGACCAGGGCGCGGAAGTGCGGCGAGCCGGACTCCTCCTCGCCCTCGACGATCAGCTTGAGGTGCACGGCCGGGGTGGTGCGGCCGGTGGCGGCGAGGTGGGCACGGACGCCGAGGGTGTGGAAGAACACCTGACCCTTGTCGTCCGCCGCCCCCCGCGCGTAGAGGCGGTTCCCGCGCACGACCGGCTCGAAGGGCTCGCTGTCCCAGCCGTCCTCCCGGGCGGCGGGCTGCACGTCGTGGTGGCCGTAGACCAGCACCGTGGGCGCCTGCGGGTCGTCACAGGGCCACTCCGCGAAGACGGCGGGCGCGCCCGGGGTCGGCCAGACCTCGGCCGTCGGGAAGCCGGTCTCCCTCAGCTTGGCGGCGAGCCAGTCGGCGCTGCGTCGTACGTCGGGCGCGTGGTCCGGCTGGGCGGACACCGACGGGATGCGCAGCCACTCGGCGAGGTCGTCGAGGAAGGCGGCGCGGTGCTGCTGAATGTACGTACGGACGACGCTGTCCGGGGTCTGGCTCATGGTCACGAGCCTATCGGCCCGCACGGGCGTCCTCGGAGTGCGGTTCCTCACCGGGCCCGGCCCCGGTCCCCGCTGTGCTCTCCGCGCCGGACGGCTCCTCCAGCAGCAATCGCTCCAGGGCGGCTCGGTCCGGCAGCTCCGCCGGGCGTACGATCTCGCCGCTGCGCACGTAGAGGAACGCGGCCGTGACCGACTCGGGTGGGACGCCCTGCTGCTCGGCCCAGGCGAGGCGGTAGACGGCGAGCTGGAGGGGGTCGGCGGTGCGGGAGCGGTTGGTCTTCCAGTCGACGATCTCGTACGTCGCATGCTCCCCGTCGCCTTGTTTGTAGACGGCGTCGATGCGGCCCCGGACGATCCGGCCGGCGATCTCGAGCTGGAAGGGAGCCTCCACCCGGTGGGGCGTGCGGTGTGCGTACTCGGTGCGCTCGAAGGCGTCCTTGAGGGCCTCCAGGTCCCGTTCGTCGGCGATCTCGGCCTCGTTTCCGGGCAGTTCCTCCGGCTCCAGCATGGGCAGCGTGAGCTCTTCGAAGCGGGCCTCGATCCAGGCGTGGAAGCGGGTGCCGCGCCGGGCCGCGGGCTGGGGCGGGCGGGGCATGGGGCGGGCCAGCTCCTGGGCGAAGCCGTCCGGGTCGGCGGCCAGGCGCAGCAACTGGGACGCCGAGAGCGACGCCGGGAGGGGGACGTCGGTGACGCTGTCGCGAGCGCGCAGGAGTTCGCCGGTGAGGGCGTCGAGGTCGCGGTCCCAGGAGGCGATGGTGCGGGCTTCCTCCGGGGTGAGGCGCCGGTGTTCCCGGCCCCGGGGGCCCGGGTGCTCGGAGGTACCGGGGTGTGGGCGGGCGGCCGGGGGCAGCTGGTGGGGGACGGTGGGGCGGCCGGCGGGGAGGGTGTTCCGGTCCGCCGGGTCTTCGCCGTAGGCGTCGCCGAAGGGGTCCCCGTCGGGGGAACCCACCTCGAGGGGGTCCTCGTCGAACGGGTCCGGTTCGTCGCACGGAGGTCCTTCGTAAGGAGGTCCTTCGTAAGGAGGCTCGTCGTCCTCGGGGGGCGGCGGCCACTCCGGGTCGTCGAGGGCGTCGGGATCGTGAACGGCTGCGGGGTGCCCGTGCTCGTGGGACGCGAGGTCCTCCAGGTGGGCCAGGACGGTCTCGGCGGCCGCCCGGCGCCGGGCGAGGGCCGTCTCGTCCAGGGGCAGTGGCCACACCTGGTCCGCCGTCGTCCGGTGCAGGGCCGGGTTCTCCTCGTCCTCGGCGGGTTCGTCCGCCCAGGCCTCGATCTCGCCGTACCCGGCTTCGCAGTGCTCGTGCAGGGCTTGGAGGAACGCGGAGGGTCCGCGGCGCTTCTTCTGAGTGGGCCCCCACCAGTGGCCGGAGCCCAGGAGGAGCGAGCGGGGGCGGGTGAAGGTGACGTAACCGAGGCGGAGCTCCTCGGTGTGCTGGTGCTCCTTCATGGCCTCGTGGAAGGCCTTCAGTCCCCTGGCGTCCCAGGACGTCACGTCGGGCAGGGTGTCGGCGTCACCGCGCAGCTCGTGCGGCAGGACCTTGCCCTGGGAGGTCCACTTCTCGCGGCCCTGGCTGCTGGGGAAGGTGCCGGTGACCAGGCCGGGGACGACCACGACGTCCCACTCCAGCCCTTTGGACTTGTGGGCGGTGAGCACCTTGACGGTGTTCTCGCCGCCGGGGAGGGCGTTGTCGAGCCCCTTCTCGTACTGTGCGGCCGTGCGCAGGAAGCCGAGGAAGGCGAGCAGGGACGCCTCGTTGTCGCCGGCGGCGAAGGAGGCGGCGACGTCCAGGAAGTTGGACAGGGTCTCGCGGCGGCGGGCGGCCAGGGCGTGCGGGGACGCCGACAGCTCCACTTCCAGGCCGGTGACGGCGAGGACGCGGTGCAGGACATCCATCAGCGGGTCGGCCAGGGAGCGGCGCAGTTCGCGCAGTTCCGTGGCCAGCCGGGCGAAACGCACGCGCGCGTCGGGCGAGAACGGCAGGCCGTCGTCGTCCCCGCGGCCGTCCAGCGGGGTCTCCAGGAAGGTGTCGAGGGCGTCCGCGAGGGAGATCACCTCGGACGGGTCGACGCCCTCGACGGCCTCGGCGAGGCGGCGGTCCTGGTCGTCGTCGTCCGTCACGCGCGCGTGCGCCACGAGGAGCCGGGCGCGCCGCCCCAGCAGGGCGAGGTCGCGCGGGCCGATGCGCCAGCGAGGGCCGGTCAGCAGGCGCACGAGCGAGGCGTTGGCGCCGGGGTCCTGGAGGACCTCGCAGACGGCGACGAGGTCGGCGATCTCCGGCAGGTGCAGCAGCCCGGACAGGCCGACGACCTCGACGGGGACGTCCCTGGCGACCAGGGCGCCCTGGATCTCGGCGAAGTCGGTCGCCGTGCGGCACAGGACGGCGATCTCGCCGGGTGCCGTCCCGGTCCGGACGAGGTGGGCGACGGAGTCGGCGGCCCAGTCGATCTCCTCGGCGTGGGTGGGCAGCAGGGCGCAGCGGACCATGCCGTCGCGTTCGGCGCCGGGGGCCGGACGGAGGGCCTCCACGCCCGCGTGCAGGGCGCGCAGGGGCTCTGCGAGGTCGTTGGCGAGGTCGAGGAGGCGGCCGCCGCTGCGGCGGTTCTCGCTGAGGGCCTGACGGGTCGCGGGGCGGCCGTCGGCGTGGGCGAAGTGCTCGGGAAAGTCGTCGAGGTTGGCGACGGAGGCGCCGCGCCAGCCGTAGATCGCTTGGCAGGGGTCGCCGACGGCGGTGACGGGGTGGCCGGTGCCTTCGCCGAACAGGCCTGCCAGGAGGACGCGTTGGGCGACCGATGTGTCCTGGTACTCGTCGAGCAGGACCACCCGGAACTCGTCGCGCAGGGCACGGCCCACCTCGGGGATCCCGGCGAGCCGGGCCGACAGGGCGATCTGGTCGCCGAAGTCGAGCAGGTCCCGCTCGCGCTTGGCGGTCCGGTAGCGGGTGACCAGTTCGGCGAGTTCCCGCCGGGCGGCGGCCGCCTCGGGGACCTTGCGCAGGTCGGCGTTGCCGAGCTTGGCGCCCCGCAGCGTCAGCAGCAGGTCGGCGTCGTACGCGCGCAGCGCCTCCGGGCGTACGAGGTGCTCGGCGAGCTCGGCGTCGAGGGCGAGGAGGTCGCCGACCAGGTCCGGGAAGGAACGCGTCAGGGCCGGGTAGGGCCCGGGCGCCTCGCGCAGGACGCGCGCGGCGAGCTGGAAGCGGGTGGCGTCGGCGAGCAGCCGGGACGTGGGCTCGAGACCGATGCGCAGGCCGTGGTCGGTCAGCAGACGGCCCGCGAAGGCGTGGTACGTGGAGATCACCGGCTCGCCCGGCGGGTTGTCGGGGTCGATGACGTCGGGGTCGGTGACGCCGGCCTTGACCAGCGCCTTGCGGACGCGCTCGGCGAGTTCGGCGGCGGCCTTGTTGGTGAAGGTGAGGCCGAGTACCTGCTCGGGGGCGACCTGGCCGGTGCCGACAAGCCACACCACGCGGGCCGCCATCACCGTCGTCTTGCCCGAGCCGGCTCCGGCCACGATCACCTGCGGGGCGGGCGGCGCGGTGATGCAGGCCGTCTGCTCCGGGGTGAACGGGATGCCGAGGAGCTCCTTGAGCTGTTCGGGATCGGTGATTCGGGCGGGCACAGCGAAAGGCTAGCGGCGGCCACTGACAGGAGTGACCGGATCGGCCTCCGTGAGGGAAGAAGCGCAGGTCGGCCCAGGTGGTGCGATAGCTCACTCGACGACGTGACGCCCCTCCTGCCGCGCGCTGCACGAGGCCCGGAACGCGCAGTGCGTGCAGTGCTGCCCCGCGGTCGGTGTGAACCGTTCGTCGAGAACCTTGCCGGCGGCGGTGGCCAGCAGATCACCGACCCACTCCCCCTCCAGGGGCTCCTGGGCCTGCACCTTGGGCAGGCTCTCACCGCCGTCGCGTTTGGCCGCCCCCTGCCGGAGGTGGACGAGTTCGGCGCCGCCCGGCTCGGGGCGTACGCCGTCGAAGGCCTCGTCTACGGCGCCCTCGCGTACGGCCAGCTGGTAGACGGCGAGCTGCGGGTGGCGCTCCACCTCCTTCGAACTGGGCGCCTGCTTGCCGGTCTTGAAGTCGACCACGTAGGCGCGGCCGTCGCCGTCCGTCTCGACCCGGTCCATCTGGCCGCGGATGCGTACCTGGTAGTCGCCCGCTTCGAGGGTGACGTCGAAATCGTGCTCGCTGGCCACCGGGGTGCGCCCGGTGCGGTTCATGACGTGCCATTGAAGGAACCGTTCAAGCGCCACGCGCGCGTTGTCCTTCTCCTGGGCCGACTTCCACGGTGCGTCGAAGGCCAGGGCGTTCCACACGGAGTCGAGGCGTTCCATGAGGACGCCGAGGTCGGCCGGAGTGCGCCCGGAAGCCACCTCGTCGGCGAGGACGTGCACCACGTTGCCGAAGCCCTGGGCGGCCGTCGCGGGCGCGTCGGCCTTCACCTCGCGGCCGAGGAACCACTGGAGGGCGCAGGTGTTGGCCAGTTGGTCGAGGGCGCTGCCGGAGAGCACGACGGGCTGGTCCCGGTCGCGCAGCGGCACCTTGGACTCGGTGGGCTCGAACATGCCCCACCAGCGGTAGGGGTGGGCGGACGGCACCAGGGGGCGTCCGTCGTCGTCGGCGAGGGCGGCGAGCCGGGCCAGGCGGTGGGCGGCGGCCTCCCGGAGGGTGTCGGAGACGCGCGGGTCGACCGTGGTGGCGCGCAGTTCTGCGACGAGTGCGGCGACGGACAGCGGGCGGCGGGGGCGTCCCGTGACGTCCTTGGGTTCGACGCCGAGTTCGGTCAGGAAGCGGGAGGGCTGGTCGCCGTCGTCCGCGGGGGCCTTGACCGCGGTGACGACAAGGCGTTCACGCGCGCGCGTGGCGGCCACGTAGAAGAGGCGGCGTTCCTCGGCGAGCAGCGCGCCGGGGGCGAGGGGCTCGGCGAGTCCGTCGCGGCCGATGCGGTCGGCCTCCAGGAGGGAGCCGCGGCGGCGCAGGTCCGGCCACAGGCCCTCCTGGACGCCGGCGACGACCACGAGGCGCCACTCCAGACCCTTGGAGCGGTGCGCGGTCATCAGGCGGACGGCGTCGGGGCGCACGGCACGCCGTGTGAGGGTGTCGGCGGCGATGTCCTCGGCGTCGATCTCCTCCAGGAAGTTCAGGGCCCCCCGGCCGCCGGTGCGCTCCTCGGCGCGGGCGGCGGTGGCGAACAGGGCGCAGACGGCGTCCAGGTCGCGGTCCGCGTTGCGCCCGGCGGCGCCGCCCCGGCGGGCGGCCCGCTCCAGCCGGCCGGGCCACGGCGTGCCTTCCCACAGGTCCCACAGCGCCTCCTCGGCGGTCCCGCCGCCGGCCAGGCGCTCGCGGGCCTTGCGCAACAGCGCGCCGAGGCGCTGGGCACCCCGCGCGTACGTGGGGTCGTGCACGGCGAGACGCTCCGGCTCGGCGAGCGCCTGCGCGAGCAGCAGGTCGGAGGGGGGCGGCAGCGGGTTGCCCGCGGCCCGTTCCTCGTCGCGCAGGGCGCGACCGAGACGGCGCAGGTCGGCGGCGTCCATGCTCGCGAGGGGGGAGGTCAGGAGGGTGAGGGCGGTTTCGGTGTCGAGCCAGCAGCTGTCCTGGCGTGCGGAAGGGGCGTCGTCGGAGGATGGGGCCTCCTCGAACTCCCGGGAGTAAGGGACCTCCTCGGGCTGCCGGGGCACGGGGGATCCCGCCTCCGCCGCAGCGACCGCCCGCAACGCCGTCAGCAACGGTGCCACCGCCGGTTCGTGCCGCAGCGGCACGTCATCACCGTCGACGTCCACGGGGACGCCCGCCGCCGTGAGGGCGCGGCGGACCGTGGGGATGGTGCGGGAGCCGGCGCGCACCAGGACGGCCATGTCGCTCCACGGGACGCCGTCCTCCAGATGGGCCCTGCGGAGGATGTCGGCGATGTTGTCCAGCTCGGTCCCGGACGTCGGGTACGTGTACGCCTCGACACGGCCGCCGTCCCGATCGGGGGCGAGTTCGCGATGGGCGCGCACCTTCTCGGCGGGCAGGCGGGTCAGCGGCATGCGCTGCGTGAGCAGCCGGGTGGCGGCCAGCAGGCCGGCGCCGGAGCGACGGGACGTGCGCAGCACCGAGACGGGGGCGGGGCGGCCGTCCGCGCGCGGGAAGACGTGCGGGAAGTCCAGGATGCCGTTCACGTCGGCGCCGCGGAACGCGTAGATCGACTGGTCGGGGTCACCGAAGGCCACGAGGGTGCGGCCGCCGCCGGCCAGGGCGTCCAGCAGCCGCACCTGAGCGGGGTCCGTGTCCTGGTACTCGTCGACGTACACGGCGTCGTAGCGGGCGGCGAGCCACGCGGCGACCTCGGGGCGGCGGGCGAGGAGCACCGCGCGGTGGACGAGCTCGGCGTAGTCGATCACGCCTTGCAGGTCGAGCACGTCGAGGTACTCGGCGAGGAAGGCGGCCGCGGCGCGCCAGTCGGGGCGTCCCGTGCGGCGGGCGAAGGCGTCCAGGGCGTCGGGGCCGAGGCCCAGTTCGCGGCTGCGGGCGAGTACCGCGCGGACCTCGTCGGCGAAACCGCGGGTGGTCAGGCAGGCGCGCAGTTCGTCCGGCCAGCGCACGTGTGCGAGTCCGAGCCGTTCCAGATCGACTTGGCCCGCGAGCAGCTCCCGCACGGAGACGTCCTGCTCGGGGCCGGACAGCAGCCGCAGCGGCTCCACGAACAGGTCGCTGTCCTGGTGGGCGCGGACCAGGGCGTAACAGAACGAGTGGAAGGTGGTCGCCTGGGGGGCGCGGGCCGCCCCGGTCCGCAGGGCCAGGCGATCGCGCAGTTCGACGGCCGCCCGGCGGCTGAACGTGAGCACCAGCACACGCTCGGGGTCCCCGCCCCGGGCGACGCGCTCGGCCACCGACTCCACGAGCGTGGTGGTCTTGCCTGTGCCGGGACCTGCGAGGACGAGCAGCGGGCCCCCCGGGTGGTCAACCACGGAGCGCTGCGAGGCGTCCAAGTGAGGGGGGTCCACCCGAGCAGGAGGGGTACGTACCAGTCGGTAGGCGCCACGACTCCCCCGCCGCACCCGGGGGTGCGACAGGCGGCTGGTGAAGGAAGAGGAGCTCACGTGGTTCGCCGGTTCTGGTGGAAGTGCTGGGTGGCGGGCCACCGCACGAGGCGGGCGGTGACCGCGGGGTGACGTGGGCACGCGGAGCCGACGCTACGCCGACCAGTGAGGCGGAAGCAGGGCTTCCCCTTCTTCCCGTCGGTCACTCGCGGCGCTCGTGGCACTCGCGCCCCTCGCCTCTCGAACGTACGTCATGCCCTCGATGTGCCCCGATTCCCCCGTACGGATCACGGGTCCCACGAGAGGCCGTCCGATGGCGGAAGCTGTCAGGTGTGACCCTCCGCGCGATCGCCGCCGTCCCACCGCGCCCGTCTCATGTCGATGCGCGGCAGGTGGCCCTCGGCCGAGCGGCCCGCCTCCTTCAGGGGTGTGCCCTCCGCCCGGTAGTGCCCGAGCGCCCGCTGCTCGTGCCCGGGCAGCAGGACGCCGTCCGCGCGGACGACCCGCCACCACGGCGCGGCTCCCCCGTAGAGCGCCATCACACGGCCGACCTGCCGCGGACCGCCCTGCTCCAGCCACTCGGCGACATCCCCGTAGGTCATGACACGACCCGGCGGGATCAGTTCGGCGACGTCGAGGACCCGCTCGGCGTACTCGGGGAGCTCTTGCGCGGGCCCGTCCTCGTACCCGCCCCCCTCAGGGCTCTGCTCACTCATCCGCCCCATCCTGCCCCACCCCACCGACAACGGGCCGGGCGCGATCCCGGGCATTTCCCTCACGAGGCAAGAGCGCGTCGGGCAGACTGTCCGCCCCCGCATGTGCACCCTGATTGTCCCGTGTGCCGGTGCGGCATGCCACCATCGTGCGGGCGGTGATCGGTGATACGAGACCAAGAAGAGACGATGAAGCAGCAGGGTGCGCACCCCGAGGGCACGGAGGGCACCTCTGACGCTTCGTCGCGCCCGAGCACTCCGAAGGACCGTCCGAAGGGGGCCGCGAAGAAGCCCCGGGCGGCCGCCGAGGAGCCCGACGTCGCGCACATCGACGAGGTGGAGGGCGACGAACCGCTGCTCCCCGCGCGCGTGCACCGCCCGTCCGACCTGATGCGCCTGCTCGTGGGTGTGCTCGCCGTCGCGATCCTGATCGGCATCGCCGCGTTCGCGCACGGCACCACCTCGGGCCTCGAACAGGACATCAACAAGGGCACCGGGCAGGCCCCCGACCTGCTCATCAAGATCGCGGGGCTGGCCTCCAGCATCGCCATCCTGCTGGTGCCGGTCGCCTTCGCCATCGAGCGGCTGATCAAACGGGACGGGCTCCGCATCGCCGACGGCGTCCTCGCGGCAGTCTTGGCGCATGGTGTGACCCTCGCCACCGACCTGTGGGTCGCCCGGGCCGCCCCCGACTCGATCCAGGAGGCGCTCACACAGCCCTCTCCCGGCGACATCCACGCGCTGACCGATCCCGTGCACGGCTATCTGGCCCCGGTCATCGCCTATATGACGGCCGTCGGCATGTCGCGCAGACCGAGATGGCGTGCGGTGCTGTGGGTCGTGCTGCTCCTCGACGCCTTCTCCATGCTCGTCACCGGCTACACGACCCCGTTCTCGATCATCCTGACGGTGCTGATCGGCTGGACCGTGGCCTACGGCACCCTGTACGCGGTCGGCTCGCCCAACGTCCGGCCCACCGGGCAGACCCTGATGGCCGGTCTGCGGACCGTCGGCTTCCGCCCGGTCAGCGCGTCCCGCGAGGACACCTCGGACACCCCGGACACCGGAGACCGGGGCCGACGCTACTTCGTCACCCTCGAGGACGGCCCGCCCCTGGACGTGACGGTGGTGGACCGGGAGCAGCAGGCGCAGGGCTTCTTCTACCGCGCCTGGCGCAATCTCACCTTGCGCGGCTTCGCCACCCGCAGCAGCCTCCAGTCGCTGCGGCAGGCACTGGAGCAGGAGGCGCTGCTGGCATACGCGGCCATCGCGGCCGGCGCCAACGCCCCCAAGCTGATCGCCACCTCCGAGCTCGGCCCGGACGCGGTGATGCTCGTCTACGAGCACAGCGGCGGTCGCACCCTCGACTCATTGTCGGACGAGGAGATCACCGACGACCTGCTGCGCGACACCTGGCATCAGGTGAGGTCCCTGCAGTCCCGGCGTATCGCGCACCGCAGGCTGGTGGGTGACGCGATTCTGGTTGATCGTTCCGGCACGGTGATCCTCACCGACCTGCGCGTCGGCGAGATCGCGGCCGGCGATCTGCTGCTGCGCATGGACACCTCCCAGCTGCTCGTGACCCTCGGCCTCCGAGTGGGTGCCGAGCGGGCCGTGGCATCGGCGGTGGGCGTGCTCGGTCCCGACGCGGTGGCGGACTGCCTGCCGATGCTCCAGCCCATCGCGCTCAGCCGCTCCACGCGCGCGACGCTGCGCAGACTGGCCCGGGAGCGGGCGCAGCGCGAGCGGGACGCGGTGCTGGAGGCGTCCCGGCAGGCCAAGCAGGCCCGCTTGGAGGAGAACGCGGACGAGTCCGCGCCGGTCCTGGAGAAGCCCGACAAGAAGGCCGTACGGGCGGAGCAGCGGGCCGAGAAGCGGGCGATCGACGAGGCCCTGGAGGAGGCTCGCGAGGAGGACCTGCTCACTCAGATCCGGCACGCGGTGCTGCGGATCAGGCCGCAGGCGCCCGTCGAGCCGGCCCGGCTGGAGCGGGTACGGCCGCGCACGCTGATGAGCTTCATCGCCGGCGCGATCGGCGCGTACTTCCTGCTGACGCAGCTCACGCACATCGAGTTCGGGCCGCTCATCTCGAACGCCGAGTGGGGCTGGGTCGCCGCGGCCGTGCTGTTCTCGATGTGCAGCTACGTCGCGGCGGCGATGGCCCTGCTGGGGTTCGTGCCCGAGCGGGTGCCGTTCGTGCGGACCGTGGCGGCGCAGGTCGCCGGATCGTTCGTGAAGATCGTCGCCCCGGCGGCGGTCGGCGGAGTCGCGTTGAACACGCGCTTCCTGCAGCGCGCCGGGGTGCGGCCGGGGCTCGCGGTGGCGAGTGTCGGCGCGTCGCAGCTGTTCGGGCTCGGCTGTCACATCCTGATGCTGCTGTCCTTCGGCTATCTGACCGGCACCGAGAAGACACCGTCGTTGTCGCCGTCCCGGACGGTCATCGCCGGTCTGCTGACGGTGGCGGTGCTCGTGCTCGTGGTGACGTCGGTGCCGTTCCTGCGGAAGTTCGTCGTCACGCGCGTGCGGTCGCTGTTCGCGGGGGTCGTGCCGCGCATGCTGGACGTCCTCCAGCGGCCGCAGAAGCTGGTCACCGGCATCGGCGGCATGCTGCTGCTGACCGCCTGTTTCGTGATGTGCCTGGATGCGTCGATCCGCGCCTTCGGGGACGAGTCCACCTCGATCAGCATCGCCAGCGTCGCGGTCGTCTTCCTCGCGGGCAACGCCCTGGGGTCCGCGGCGCCGACACCGGGCGGCGTGGGCGCGGTCGAGGCGACCCTGACGGTCGGTCTGATCGCCGTCGGACTGCCGAAGGAGGTCGCGGCACCGGCGGTCCTGCTGTTCCGCCTCCTGACGCTGTGGCTCCCCGTTCTGCCGGGCTGGCTGGCCTTCAACCACCTCACGCGCAAACAGGCCCTCTGACCCGCCCGGGCCGCGCCCGGTCGGCCGGCGCCTCCCCGTCCGGGGTGCTCGGGAACAATCGTCGCGGAAGCGGGCCCTTCACACCGCAGCACCGGCGGACAGCCTTCGGCACCACCGGCCGTGGCCTTTGTCACCACCGGCCCGACAGCCTTCGGCACCACCGGCGTGGCCCTTGTCACCACCGGCCCGGCAGCTTTCGGCACCACCGGCCGGACAATCGGGTCTCAGCCGCGCTGCCGGCCCGGCGAGCAGGCCCTCCGGCCTCGTCAAACCCTCTTACCTCGTACGGCACGCGTCCCGCGCGTCCCGCTCGGTGCCGCCGCAGGATGGAGCCATGCCAACCCTCCTCCGGCTGCGCGCCACCGCCCTGACCGCCTCCGCCCTGCTGCTCTCCACCATGCTGGCGGGCTGCGGCGACGACGCCAAGGACGAGGACCTCACGCGGCAGGAACTGAGCTGGAAGGCCTGCCCGGCCCCGGACGAGGCCCAGGGCGGGGGCGCCTCGCCCTCCCCGCTGCCGGACGACGGTGAGTGGCAGTGCGCCACCATGAAGGCTCCGCTCGACTGGGGCGACCCGAAAGGCGACACCATCGGCCTCGCGCTGATCCGCGTCGGGACGACCGGCGCCGGGAACGAACGCATCGGCTCGCTCATCTTCAACTTCGGCGGGCCCGGCGGCTCGGGCGTCACCTCGCTGCCCGCGTTCGCGGAGGGCTACGAGACCTTGCGCACCCGCTACGACCTGGTCAGCTTCGACCCGCGCGGAGTCGGCCGCAGCGACCCCGTGCTCTGCGAGAACGACCAGCAGCTCGACGCCTACTTCCAGCAGGACGCCACGCCCGACGACGCCGCCGAACGCACCCAGCTCGTGGACGACACCAAGGAGTTCAACGACGCCTGCGAGCGGAACTCCGAAAAGATCCTGCCGCACCTGCGCACCACCGACGCGGCCCGCGACCTGGACCTGATGCGCCAGGTCCTCGGCGACGACAAGCTCCACTACTTCGGCATCTCCTACGGCACCGAACTGGGCGGGGTCTACGCCCACCTGTTCCCCGAGCGGGTCGGCCGGGCCGTGTTCGACGCCGTCGTCGATCCCACGCAGAACTCCGAGCAGGGGTCGCTGGGGCAGGCCAAGGGCTTCCAGCTGGCACTCGACAACTTCGCCGAAGACTGCGCGTCGAAGGCCGAGGAGTGCCCGATCGGCGACAGTGCCCAGGACGTGAAGGACCGTATCGCCAAGCTGCTGAACGACCTCGACCGCAATCCGATCCCGGGGATCTTCCCGCGCCTGCTGACCCAGACGGCGGCGACCAGCGGCATCGTGCAGGCGCTGTACTCCCAGGACTTCTGGGAGTACCTCACCGAGGGCCTGAAGAACGCCTACGACGGTGACGGCAGGATCCTGCTGTCGCTGTCCGACTCGATGAACGGCCGCAGGGAGAACGGCGAGTACAGCAACATCACCGCCGCCAACGTCGCCATCAACTGCGCCGACGACAAACCCCGCTACGACACCGCCTACATCGAGCGGAAGCTGCCCGAGTTCCGGGCCGCGTCCGACCTGTTCGGCGACTACATGGCATGGGCCATGCTCAGCTGCACCGACTGGGCCGTGGCGGGCGCCGCCGACCATCCGGACGTGAGCGCCGCGGGCTCGGCGCCCATTCTGGTCGTCGGCAACACCGGTGACCCGGCCACGCCGTACGAGGGCGCGCGGGCGATGGTGAACGCGCTGGGCAAGGGGGTCGGGGTCGAGCTGACGTACCGGGGCCAGGGACACGGCGCGTACGAGAGCGGGAACAAGTGCGTGCAGGGCGCCGTGAACGGCTACCTGCTGGACGGAAAGGTGCCGCAGACGGGGAGCGTCTGCTCCTGACACCAGCAGCGATCCCGGAGAATTCGCAGGTCAGAAGGTTATCCACAGGCTGAAGCGGTCGACGCGGGAGCTGCCTACCATGGCATGACCGCCATCCGCGGCACGGAGCGGACGGCCTGCGAGGGGGGATGGGCAATGACGCGCTTCGTTCGGTGGGCCGCTCTGGCGGCCGCCTCGGCCCTGCTGGCCGCCGGCTGCGGCGGCGGTTCGTCCGACGACGACAAGAGCGGGCTCGCGTGGGGCCGGTGCAAGGCCACCGCCGACGCTCCCGCGCCGAGCAGCGAATGGCAGTGCGCGACGCTGAAGGTGCCGCTGGACTGGTCCAAGCCGGACGGCGAGACGATCGGGCTGGCGCTCATCCGCGCCAAGGCCCGCGGTGACGACCGCGTCGGATCGCTGCTGTTCAATTTCGGCGGCCCGGGCGCCTCGGGCGTGTCCATGATGCCGTCGTACGCCCCGACCGTCTCCGCACTCCGCGAGCGGTACGACCTGGTCAGCTGGGACCCGCGGGGTGTGGGCGCCAGCGAAGGGGTGCGCTGTCGCGGCGACGAGGAGATCCAGGCCGCCGAGTCGGTCGACCTCACCCCGGACACCCCCGCCGAGGAGAAGGTGTACTTCGAGGACGCCGCCGACTTCGGCAAGGGATGCCAGAAGGACGCCGGGAAGCTGATGGCGCATGTCTCGACCGCCGACTCGGCCCGCGACATGGACCGCATCCGGAAGGTCCTCGGCGACAACCGGCTGAACTACTTCGGCATCTCCTACGGGACCGAGCTGGGCGGCACATATGCCCATCTCTTCCCGAAGCACGTGGGACGCATGACGCTGGACGCGGTCGTCGACCCCGCCGCCGACACCGTGGGCCACGCCCAGAACCAGGCCCGGGGATTCCAGCGCGCGCTGAACGGCTACCTCGAATCCACGGGCCAGGACCCGCAGGAAGGCTCCCGCAAGATCACCGGCCTGCTGCGGCGGATCGACGAACGGCCCCTGGCGACGGGCACGCCCGGACGGAAGCTGACGCAGGCCCTCGCGGTCACCGGCATCATCCTGCCGCTGTACGGCAAGGACAGCTGGCCGACCCTGACCGGCGCCCTCGACGCGGCCGAGAAGGGCGACGGCTCGGAGCTCTTGGCCCTCGCCGACCGCTACAACGAACGCCACCCGTCGGGGACCTACGGCACGACGACTCACTCCCAGCGGGTCATATCGTGCCTGGACGACAGGCAGCGGCCGACGCCGGCCCGGACGAAGAAGCTGCTGCCCCGGTTCGAGAAGATCTCCCCGGTCTTCGGGACGTTCCTCGGTTGGGACACGGCAGGCTGGTGTCACGACTGGCCGGTGCCCGGACAGCATGACACCCCGGAGGTGAGCGCCCCCGGCGCGGCACCGGTCCTGGTCGTCGGCAATACGGGCGACCCCGCCACCCCCTACGAGGGCGCGCGCAGGATGGCCGACGAGCTGGGCGAGGGCGTCGGCGTGATGCTCACCTGGCGCGGCGAGGGGCATGGCGCCTACGGCAGTGGAAGCGACTGCGTCGACTCCACGGTGAACGCGTACCTGCTGGACGGCTCGGTGCCGAAGGACGGCACGGTCTGCTCATGACGACGGCGGGGGTTTCGAGCACCCGTGGTGCGCGAAACCCCCGCCGCTCGGAAAGGGAGGCCGGATGCGGCTCAGTAGATCGGCTTGGACGGCTCGATCTGGTTGACCCAGCCGATCACGCCACCGCCGACGTGGACCGCGTCCGAGAAGCCCGCGGACTTCAGGACCGCGAGGACTTCCGCACTGCGGACACCCGTCTTGCAGTGTAGGACGATCTTCTTGTCCTGCGGGAGGCTCTCCAGGGCGGTCCCCATGAGGAACTCGTTCTTCGGGATCAGCCGGGCGCCCGGAATGGAGACGATCTCGTACTCGTTCGGCTCACGGACGTCGATGATGTCGATGCTCTCGCCGTCGTCGATCCACTCCTTGAGCTGCTTGGGAGTGATCGTGGAGTCGGCGGCCGCCGCCTGGGCCTCTTCGGAGACGACGCCGCAGAAGGCCTCGTAGTCGATGAGCTCGGTGACGGTCGGGTTCTCACCGCAGACCGCGCAGTTGGGGTCCTTGCGGACCTTGACCTGGCGGTACTGCATCTCCAGGGCGTCGTAGATCATCAGTCGGCCGACCAGCGGCTCGCCGATGCCTGCGAGGAGCTTGATGGCCTCGTTGACCTGGATGGAGCCGATGGACGCGCACAGCACACCCAGGACGCCGCCCTCGGCGCAGGAGGGGACCATGCCGGGGGGCGGGGGCTCCGGGTACAGGCAGCGGTAGCAGGGGCCGTGCTCGGACCAGAAGACGGACGCCTGGCCGTCGAAGCGGTAGATCGAGCCCCACACGTACGGCTTGTTCAGCAGCACGCAGGCGTCATTGACCAGGTAGCGGGTGGCGAAGTTGTCCGTGCCGTCGACGATCAGGTCGTACTGGCTGAAGATGTCCATCACGTTGTCGGCCTCGAGCCGCTCCTCGTGAAGGATCACGTTCACGTAGGGGTTGATGCCCTTGACGCTGTCGCGGGCGGACTCCGCCTTGGAGCGGCCGATGTCGGCCTGGCTGTGGATGATCTGGCGCTGCAGGTTCGACTCGTCGACCTCGTCGAACTCCACGATGCCGAGGGTGCCGACGCCCGCGGCGGCCAGGTACATCAGCGCCGGCGAGCCCAGGCCGCCGGCGCCCACACACAGCACCTTGGCGTTCTTCAGCCGCTTCTGCCCGTCCATCCCCACGTCGGGGATGATCAGGTGGCGGGAGTACCTGCGGACCTCGTCTACGGTGAGCTCGGAAGCCGGCTCGACCAGGGGTGGCAGCGACACGGGGACTCCGTTGGTCGGTCAATCACTACGGTTGTTCTCCCCGTAACAGTGCCATGCGCTTTTTCATTCCGAGACACCCGTTCCGAGGCGCGAGACGAATTCGTCCCAGTAGCCGGGCATCGCCTCCCAGGGGTGGGTGGGACCGCCCTGGTCCGTGCGGTCGGTGATCCAGACCGTGCCCGCGCCCTGCCGCCGGGCGATGTCCAGTGCCTCCGCCAGGTGGGGGCGGGGTACGCCGTGGACGAAGTGGCAGAAGCGCCCGGGCGAATGGTCCGTGGTCCACTCGGCCACCTGCGACCAGCGGTAGTCGCTCCAGGGGCCGGAGAAGGTGACCAGCTGGTCGGCGAGCTCGACGTAGCCGGGGTGCGGGTGGATGCCGTGGCCCAGGACGATGTGGGCAGCGTCACGGATCACGCGGAGCGTGGCGACCGTGCGGCGGACCTCGGGCAGCCCGGCGTGGTCCGCCGGGCAGCGTTCCAGGAGGAACCCGTCGACCTGGTACCAGTCGACGAACCGGTGGGCGTCCGAGATCAGCTCGCCGAGGTTCCGTGTGCCGTACCGGATGTCGAGATGGCCGAGGACGCGGATGCCCGCGTTGCGCAGACGGCCCGCCGCCTCCAGGCAGTGCGGGTCGGGGCGGGCTCCGGGGCCGTCGGCCACGTTGAGGACCACCCAGTGCAGCGGGGTGCCGGGGCGGGTCAGTTCGCCCCACTCGGTGGGCGCGAGAAGGGGATGCGCGTAACCGGGGACGCCGACCCCCGGGCGGAGTTCCGTGCCCGAGGTGTGCCGACGGGTGCTGGTCAGATGCGGCATGCCGCCTCCATCCAGATGTCGGCGAGGGACTCCTCCAGCCCGATGCGCGGACGCCAGCCGAGCCGGTCGCGCGCGGTGCGCACATCCGCCTGCTGCCAGTTGCCGCAGCCGTCCGGGTACGGGTACGCGACGGGCGGCGCGTGGTCCGGGTCGGGGCGTGGGTGGCCGATGGCCGGGCGCAGGCCACCGGGCGGGCCGTCGAGTTCGTGGAGGGCGCCGCCGTACCCGGCGACGCGGGCGAGGACCGCGGCGGCGTCACGCAGACGTACGGCACGGCCGGAGCCGATGTTGATGACGCCCTGCGCGGCGGAGAGTGAGGCGGCGTGGACGGCACGGGCCACATCGCGGACGTCGACGAAGTCGCGCTGTGCGCCGAGGCCGCCGAGTTTCAGCTCGCCGTCGCCGGACTGCATGGCGCGGCGCATGGCCTCGGCGAGACGGCCCAGCGGGGAGCCGGCGGGGGTGCCGGGTCCGGCCGGGGAGAAGACGCGCAGGACGACGGCGTCCAGGCCGGAGCCGAGGACCAGTTCGGTGGCGGCGAGCTTGCTGACGCCGTACGGACCTCCGGGCCGGGGTACGGCGTCCTCGGCCGTGGAGGAGCCGGGCTGGCTCGGACCGTATTCGGCGCTGCAGCCGATCTGCACCAGCCGGGCTCCGCAGCCGCTGCGGCGCAGGGCCTCGCAGACGGTGGCGACGGCGATGGTGTTGTGGCGAGTCAGTTCCCGGGCTCCGCCGCGGGTGGCGCCGGCGCAGTTGACGACGACGCCCGGGTGGACCGCGTCGAGGAAGCGGGTGAGGGCGCCGGGGCTGCCGGAGGCGAGGTCGAAGCGGACGTCGGCGTCGTCGCCGCGGCCGAGGGCGGTGAGCTGTACGGCGGGGTCGGCGAGCAGGCGGTCGGCGACGAAGCGGCCGATGTAACCGTTGGCTCCGATCAACAGGACTCTCATCACGCGGCTCCCCTTGTCGCCGGGGTTCCTGGGTGGGTGGTCATGCGGGTTCTCCTCGAGGCGGAAAGGAAAGGGTGGGACGGGTGCTGCCTGCGCCGGTGGGGCCGGCGCCCGCGGCGGTCACCGCGCGGGCTCCGGCGGTGCGTGGGCCGAGGCCCGGGTCAGCTTGCGGGTCGTGTGGACCAGGAGGGCCAGGGCCGCCGCCCCGCAGGCGAGGGTGGGGACGCTGTCGGCGCCCCAGGTGGTGACGAGGGTTTCGACGGGGGTGGCCAGGAAGCCGAAGCCGGGAAGGCGTGAGGCGAAGACGGTGGCGAGGGTGGCCGCCTCGGCCATGGCCGTCGCGGTGAGGACCACGGCGGGGGCATAGGTGAAGCCGTGCGTGGTGAGGAGGCGGGCCAGGAAGAGGAGGGCGCCCAGGCTGAGGGCCTCCGCATGGGCCGCGGGCTCGTCGAGGAGGGCCGCGCAGAGGGTGAGCAGGGCCCCCAGGGCCCCCAGGAACAGGGCGATCGCGCCGAGCAGGAGGGGGCGTACGGCGGCGGCGAAGTCCTCCAGGCCGCGGCTGGCGGCGAGTCTGCGGCGGGCCCGCGCGGTGAAGAGGTGCGCGGTCCAGGCGGCGGGCGCGCAAGCCAGGGCGAGGGCCAGGACCGGGGCGGCGGTGACGGGCCAGGGGCTGTCGGCCGTTCCGGTGGGCAGGGCGTCGGGGCCTCCGGCGAGGGCGCCGGCGAGCAGGCCGTTGCCCAGCAGGGAGTAGGCGACGAACCACACGGTCCACGGGGCGGTTCGGCCGTTGGCAGCGCCGGGACGCGGTCCGGGTCGGTCCGCGCCGGTCCTGCTCAGGGGACCTCGGCGCAGGGCCGCGCGGAGGGCCAGGGCTACGGCGAGGGCACCGGCCGTGGCCGCGAGCAGCCGCGTCTGCCCGTGGGTGAGGTGCACGGCGGTCACGGCGGCCGCGCACAGCGCCCCGGGCAGGAGGGTCAGGAGAGCCCAGTCGGCGCGTACCCGGGGTGCGGCGGGCGCCGCGGGCAGGGGGGCGTCTCCGTCACGGGAGACCCTTGCGTACATCTCCTCCGCGAGGGAGAAGACGTCCCGGTGGCGGAAGCGGGCGGCGGTCCGGTCGGTGATGCCGTGCGCCTCCAGGCCGGCGGCGATCTCAAGAGGGTCCACCGCCCGCGCGCAGAGCTCGCGGTGGCGGTGCATCAGCGCCTTCACGGGGTCGGCGGCCCCCCGGCCCGGGGTGGACGCCTTGCGGCCGGTGACCGACTCGGGCGGCACACGTGCCTCGTGGCCGGTGGTCTGCCCTGGTTCGGGAGGCGGCGTACCGTCAGCGGCCTTCGCCCGCTCGGTATCGGCACCCGGACCGGGCGAGCCCGTGGTCGCCGGATCCGGTTCCTTCTCCGTGCGGGCGTCCGGCGCCCCGGAGCCGGACGGGGTTCCCGGACGATCCAATGCGCCCAAGTCCTTCATCGGGCGCCCTCCGGGGCCGGGGCGGGAGTGGTGGCGCGTACGGGGCTGCCCGCCGCCCAGCCGGGACCACCTCGGGTGAGGCGGGGCGACGCGGCGGTCCAGCGGACGGGCACGTGGGCCTCGGCGGGAACCGCGAACGGCAGCGGCTCTCCCGCTCCGTCGAGGAGACAGCGGCGGACGGGAGCACGGGAGACGATCTCCAGGTAAATGCCGTGAAATGCCTCGATGTTCTGCTCGACCGTGAACAGTTCGAGGGCACGGGCGCGCGCGGCGGCACCCAGCCGCGCACGGCGCTCGGGGTCGCGCAGCAGCGCCACGCACGCCTCGGCGAGCGCCCGCGGATTGCGCGGCGGTACGACGAGTCCCGTGCCACCGATGACCTCCACGACCGCGCCGACGTCCGTGGACACCGTCGCGCGCCCGCAGAGCATGGCCTCGACGAGACTCAGGGGGAAGCCCTCGACGACGCTGGAGAGGACGGTCACGGCGCCCGAGGCGTAGGCGTCGGCGGCGGCCGGCAGATCGGGGCCGCCGACCTCCTCGAAGGAGACCGGGTTGTCCCCGGCGGCGTGCGGGCCCTCGGCCTCGTCGGGGAAGAGCTGGGCGGCCAGTGTCCTGCAGTGGCCGAGGTAGGCCGCACCCTCGGGGCCGGCGGGAGCGCCGACGATGCGCAGGCGCGTCCTCGGTTCCTGCTTGCGGATCTCCGCGAAGGCGTGCAGCAGCGAGACCAGGTCCCGGGCGGGCTCGACGCGGCCGACCCAGACGAGTGTGTCCGGGTCGGCGCCGTCCGGGGACTCGCCGACCTCGGTGAAGGGCCGGGCGTCCATGCCGGGATAGACCGTGCGCAGCTTCTCGCGATCGGCACCGCAGCGCTCCTGCCAGCGGCGGGCGTGCGTGTTGCCGGCGGTGACGACCTCGGCCTGCCCGTAGGCCTCGGCCGCGAGCCGGCTCTGGAAGGCCGCCGGCAGGGACCGTACGGCGGGTGGGGCGTCCGGGGTGGTGAGGTAGTGCGTCCGCAGGCGCACGCCGTACTCGGTCACCATCAGGGGTACGCCGGTGAAGTGCCGGGCCAGCAAGCCGGACAGGGCGGCCGTGCCGCCGGACGCGGCGTGGCAGAGGTCGACCGCGCCGAGCCCCTCGTTCTCGTACCAGTCGAGGGAGAGGGGGCGCAGGGCGCGTTCCAGATGGGCGGCGACGGCGAGCAGATCCGGTACGCGCGCCTCACGCGCCGCGCGCTGAGCGCCGGGCGCACGACAGGCGCGTTCCAGGGTGCGCACAGCGGCCTCCGAACGGAGGGCCCCCACCAGTCCCCCTTCCTCGCGGGCGAGTTCCGCGAGCCCGTACAGAGCACTGGCGAAACGGTCCGCCTCAGGGGTCGACGCACCCCCGGAGAGCCCTCCGGCGGAGGCGCTCCCGGGCGTCCCGCACAGCACGGCGGCCAGTTCCCCGAAGCACTCGGCGAACCGCCGACGCGCACGGCGCCCGAGCACCGCCTCGTCGTCCTCAACCATCCACAGCGGTGCGGTGCGCACCCGCCGGACGTTGGGTGGCAGCGGGATCCAGCCCTCGTCCTCCTGGTGCTGGCTGCGGCTGAGCGCGTAGACGTCGAACTCGTGCTGGGCGAGTCCGTGCACCAGCCGGTCGCACCAGAGCCTGGCGTCACCGCTCACGTACGGATACCCACCCTCCGTAAGCAGTCCGATGCGCACGAGTGCACCCCCGATCTCCCGTATGGGGAGCCGCCGTTGCCCGGCGGCTCGCAGCGGGACGAACGTATGCGGACAAGGCGGTGGTGGGGGGGGGGGGGGGGGGGGGCGCCGCCCCCCCCCCCCCCCCCCGCCCGCCCCCGAAAGTCGAGGGGGCGGGGGGGTGGCGGGTGAGCGAAAAAGGACCCACTCCGACGCA